>MGCS01000016.1 GCA_001790515.1 Candidatus Saccharibacteria bacterium RIFCSPHIGHO2_12_FULL_44_22 | reverse complement strand
CTCAATACCATCGCAAAGGTTGAAAGCAACAGCAATTACAATGCGTATTTTGGAAATGCCGCCAATTCAGAGGTCATTTTTACATCTATGCCTGTCAAGGATGTGTTGGCGTGGCAACAAAACTTCGTCGCACAAGGAAATGCAAGTAGTGCAGTCGGGCGGTATCAGTTCATAGATTCAACCTTGCGAGGACTCGTGACGCAATTACAGATAGACCAAAACGCAGTGTTTGACGAAACATTGCAAGATACACTCGCAACGGCGTTACTCGAACGTCGCGGATTGCGTGAATATATCGATAAACAGATCAGTAGAGAAGAGTTCGCGCATAATTTGTCCAAAGAATGGGCAGCGTTACCACGAGTAATCGGCGATGATCCTCAACAAAGCTACTATGCAGGTGATGGACTAAATAAAGCACGATTAAGCACAGACGAGATGTTTTCGAGTATTGCGACACTTCGAGAAATGTAGATCATTAATGAAGTAAATGACAATCCGTCAAGATTCCGATTGTTAACACCCATAGAAATTGATACACCACACAAAATGCTTATGATTAGTTGACAAATACTTATATATCTGCTATAATGTAATTATCATTCTGTTACACCCGACCGTTTTTCAACGAAAGGCAACAAAATGTCGAACCTGAACCTGATCACCAAGTCCAACGCAGTACGCAACATCCTCTTCGGAGTGGCGGTTCTGATCTTCGCTCTCGCCGGAACGGCTTTCATCTCGCTCGCCTCCAACGGCTTCGACGGACACCGAACGATGCTCGAAGCCAAGAACGACGCGGAACAAGCCGTCTACGGTTGGGATTACTACAATCCTGAACTGATGGAACTGAACATCGCCGATGAGATCGCTGATTTGCGCGAGAGCGCGACCGACAGCGTGTCGCTGAACAGCGCAGTCTGCGCCAGCCGCTATCGGAACGATCCCGGATTCCAGGCTGGAGTCGGGGACATCGCCGCGACGCTCGGCGTCAAGTTGAGCACTTGCCGCTAGTGACCTGGTGACAGGTGTGGTGGTTGACTGTTTTTACTCAGTCAACCACCACACACCACCCACATGACCTCACAGAGGTCTTTTTATTTCAGAATTTTCGATCATAATTAAAAGATTCGTCATATTCTACACCCATAGCAATACTCGAACATATTCCCGCATTCATAACTCATCGAATAAGAGCCATTTGCCTTCTACTGTATACTAGCTATATGATCCTCAAAATTGTCCAAGCAGGCGATACTGCGCTACGCAAAAAAGCGAAGCAGCTAACACGCGCACAATTAGCCAAGCCCGAAACCCAGCAATTGATTGATCTGATGATCGCGACGCTTCGTGATCGTCCAGGTGTAGGATTGGCTGCACCGCAAGTAGGTGAGTCGTTGCGGATTATTATCATCGAGGACAAGACCGAATACCACGAAAAAGTGTCTGACGAAATGTTAATTGCGCAGTCGCGAAAGCCTGTTCCACTAAAAGTAATCGTTAATCCTGTACTGACAATCATTAGTCCAGCAGACAAGAGCGAACTCTATTTCGAGGGCTGTCTAAGTGTGGACGGCTATGCTGCGGTCGTACCTCGCGCTCGTGCGGTAAAAGTCACAGGCTGGGATAGGCACGGTAAGCCATTAACCGTCACTGCGGACGGCTGGTTCGCACGCATATTGCAGCATGAGGTAGACCATCTGAACGGAGATCTCTATATAGACACGATGATCAGCCGAACATTCATGACTGATAAACAATATTCCAAAGATTGGGCAAAGGCATCGCCGGATAAGCTTGTGAAATTTATAGCCAAAACCGCCCTGTCGGATAAAAAGGAGCAAAATAAATGACAGCCAAGCCATCATCACTCGAAGACACAATAACCACAGTCACAGAGTATGCTCGTGCTCGCAAATTCGACAAAAATAGCACTGCAAGGGGACTAGCGATATCCCTATCGTTAGAAGCGAACGAACTACTCGAATATTTTCAATGGTCAGAAGAACCGCTTGGTACAAAACAGGACTTAGAAAGTGAGCTTGCCGACATATTTATCTATGCTATTCAGTTTGCGAACAATTGTGATATCGACATTCCATCGGCTATTCAGGCCAAGCTGCAAAAGATGGAGCAAAAGTATCCAATAGAAATCTTTCATATCGAAGATGATGACGAACGCGCAAAAGCACAGCTAAAAGCAAAGCAGAACTACAAAAAAGACACGGCACTTTGATTATGAGTATTACAGACAGCACACTTCAAATTCACGAAGCACCATACCGTATTATTACACCCGATAGTATCGCAGTAGATACCTGGTGTGTTATTTGGATTCAAGGATTTGGTAGTTCTATCGCAGATCATACAGAACGAGTCTCTCGATTGGCAGAGTTGACTAGATTGCCATACGCAATGGTCGATTACGCTGGCCAAGGCAGGTCAACCATTCCACTGGCAGATTCTACGCGCCAAATGCAAATAGACGAAGTCTGCGCACTTTACGACCGACTTAAGGCGCTAGGTTATAGTAAATGTATCGTCCTTGGTAATAGTTTAGGTTCATACCTAACGGCAATGCTATCAGAACTGCGACCAGCAGAGTGCATCGTTTTGCGCGCACCGGCATTGTACCCAGACGATGAACTGGACGTCCCGCAACGCGACAAAGAAGGTGACGATAAACTTACTAGTCGTAAACTATGGCGCCAGAATGTCACAAAAGATACTGACACTAAAGCACTTCATGCAGTAGAAAAATTTAGTGGCCATACCTATGTCATTGAACATGATCGTGATGAGATCATTCCAGCAAACATACCCAAAGCTTATTTTGCACACATGACAGCAGGCAACTATATTCATATTCCGGATTGCGAACATACACCAAAGACGATGCAATATCCCGAGAAGTATCATGCAATAATTGAAAACTGGTTAGCAACAATCGTCAGAAATGAGTTAGCTGCGAGAGGTGAATGAAGTACGCCCCAAAACACGAACTTTTGCAATAAAGTATCGCTAGAGTAATATCAATTTTACGAAGACTAAAGAGTGCTATAATGACACATATGAACGAAGTAGACAAACAGAAGATCCTCGAGGATTTCAAAGCATGGTGGCGGGACGAACTCGCTGTTTCTCATAAAAACAATACCGTCAAGCTCACTGACAGTAGCGAATTCACCATCAATCCTTTTCTTTGGAGCTACCTAGCATACTTTCTCAATGGCAAAGCAGATTCTCATTCACTTGCCGAAGTACTTCTGTATCCGCGCGCGCTAGGTACCTCGATTAATACGATATTCGGAACACGGTTTCAAGATTTTGTAACAAAATATTTTATCGACACATTTGGGTCATCGACCTCGGGAATAGATATCGAATTCATAGACAAACTTGACGGTCGAAAGAAATACTGCCAACTCAAATCTGGACCAAATATTGTCAACAAAGGCGACGTGACGTCGGTCAAAAACGATTTCAGCGCAGCCAGTCGACTGGCACGGACGAATCATCTTGATGTTAACGTTGCCGACTATGTATTTTGCCTGCTATACGGCGAACCGTGGCAAAAGAATAGCTTTGTAAAACAGATCGAAAAAGATCATGTCGTATACGTTGGAAAAGAATTTTGGTATCACTTTACGGGCGACGATAATTTCTATGAAGATCTGATAAGTTCTGTCGGACAAATCGCCAATCAATTCGACATGAAAAGCATAGTAGACGATACTATATCCGAACTCGCAAAAGACATTGAACAGAAGTATCCTGATTTAGTAAAATAACCCTTGCATTATGCAATGGGTACTGCAATAATTGATAGTATGAAAAGCATAAGTGGGTTATTATCTATATCAAAAGCTGCAGAAGAAATAGGCGTATCAGTCGATACAATTCGGCGCTGGGAAAAAAAGGGACTGATCAAGTCGATACGAAATGAACTCAATCATCGACTTTTCTCGATTGCAGAGATTAAGCGGATTCATGAAAAGACGTCAAACCCAAGTGATCACGAAAACAATTATAAAATTCTAAAAACCAAAAAAAGAAACGGATTCACCGCTATCGACTTGTTTGCAGGCGCTGGCGGCACAGCGCTTGGCCTAGAGCATGCCGGCTTTAAACACTTGTTATTAAACGAATTTGACAAACATGCCGTCGCAACATTACGCCAGAACAAACCAGACTGGAATGTGAATGGCGAAGATATTCACAATGTTGATTTCACCAAATACAAAGGCAAGGTCGATCTGGTTGAAGGCGGATTTCCTTGTCAGTCGTTTAGCTATGCAGGGAAAGGACGTGGATTTGAAGACACTCGTGGCACGCTGTTTCACGAATTTGCACGTGCAGTCAAAGAAGTCGAACCAAAAGTTGCAATTGGCGAAAACGTCAGAGGTCTTTTGACCCACGACGGCGGACGAACGCTCGAAACAATGGTGACTATATTACAAGACCTTGGATATAAGGTCGCGTACAAAGTAATGCGGTCACAGTACCTTGACGTACCGCAAAAACGCGAACGACTTGTCATAGTTGCCGTTCGCAAAGATGTTGACTCGCAATTATTGTTTCCAAAGGAACGCGATTACACTATTTCTATGCGAGAAGCGATCGGCGACAACCCCAAAAGTGACGGCCAGCAATATTCGGAGCGAAAATTTGAAATCATGAAACAAGTCCCTCAAGGCGGCTACTGGCGAGACCTGAGCGATGAGTTGCAGCGTGAGTACATGAAAGCAAGCTATTTTCACACTGGCGGCAAGACCGGCATGGCACGACGCTTGGCCTGGGACGAACCAAGCCTGACGCTGACATGCAACCCTGCACAAAAACAAACTGAGCGCTGCCACCCCGATGAAACACGGCCACTCAACGTCCGCGAGTACGCACGCATTCAGACATTTCCAGACGAGTGGCAATTCGCGGGATCGGTATCGGCGCAATACAAACAGATCGGCAATGCAGTGCCAGTAAACCTTGGATACTACATGGGAATAGCTGCCGCTGCCATGATCAGTGGCGTGAATGATGATAATCTTGAAGCCGTCGATCCGATTGGTGAGGTAGTTACAGAGACCATCGAAGCGCCATATGTTCCAGATGTTCCGAAATTAGTTCCGTTGTTTGACATCTGATTTGCCTTAGATAAAGTGTCATTCTTGTGAACATTTCCATCCATAACACTTTCACGGCCGCTCGAAATCTTATGAGTAATATAGTAATCTGCACGCTAAACTTCAAAAACGACAAAGAGATGATATATATTATAGCTATGAGCGAAGATCAATTTACTCGATTATTTAAATACTTAGAGAAGCGATTTGACGCCGTTGATGCTCGCTTTGACGAACACGACAAACGTTTTGATGACCTAACAACCCTCATCGATGGCTATGCGAGCCATCTAGACACTTATGCTCAAGAAATGGCCGCCCTCACCACAAAATCGATCGCTTAGAGAAGTACGTTCACGTACTTGCCGACAAAGCAGGCGTTGATTTAGATACGATCCACGCATAGCCGCCAGTTCAATTCGATCACTAATCAAAGAAATCATACATGGCAATACGCAATCAACTAACATCACTATTGCCTAGACATGCAACGTCATCATATTCAGACGAAAGCCTATTATACTTTCGATAATTTTCTCTACTACCTATCGGCCAGTAGAGCAATGCTTCTATATAGTTCCGTTTTCGTCCTTTTGGACTCATCAGCATAAACACATATTGATGGAATGGAGAGAAGAAGACCTATCTAAACTATCATCGATTCTCTGGATGCACCTGCTCGCCGACGATTTGCTGCACCTCATCCGCCGTCAGCACCTGCCCACGCGGTGAGCCATTTCGTGCTTTCGCCTTGCGAATAGGGAGATACACACTTAACATACGTTCATACGTATCGTTGACCATTGAATGAGAGTTCAGGTGAGCTATCTTATCTAATGGTTTTACGTATGCGTAACGACCGTTGTCGACTAAAAAGTTCGTGTAGCCCAGATATCCGTCACCGGCATTGCCATCAAAACCACGGAACATCACCTCATCCTTAATTTCATCACTCATTCCATGTACTTCTGCTGCATGCTGAAGCGCCGCGTGCATATCCAAAACATTCATCACGAAATCAGCGCCCTCCGGGCTCAGTTCGCCATGAGAAGCAATGTATTCGATATCGTAATAGTTCGTTGCGTAGCCTTTACGAAGTGCATCCAGTAGCTCGTTCTTTTCGAGTGTATTCTCGTCGACCAATTCTTTTAACATCAAATTATTTTCGAGCGCCAATACAAGGTTAGCCCGTTCCCAATATCGTGGCTTTTGCGATAGCTCCAGTCTTATGGCATCACGAATAAAGTCACTGATGCTGCCATAGCTTCCATCGCGCACCGCGCTGCGTACTTCGTTTTCTAATTCATCCGGCAATGTAATAGTCAATTGAGCCATAATCTACCCCTATATAAGTGTTAACCATTGTTATACTGTTTAACAGTATATATACATTTTTTACCAACGTCAAATATAAAGGTTCGATTATTTTCGCCTAGTTACCAATATGATACAATCGTCATAAGCATATTCTAAATATGCGTTCATACAATTCGGCAAACACAACCTAACCTGAGTAGCCCTAGGCGAAAGGCATGGTTGAAAAACCAGTAAAGAATCTTGAACCCGTCGTTCAGGCTATCTTTACTGGTCATGTTTGGAAACATTCATGGGGGCTTCGGCTCCGCCTAGCGGCGGGTTTTGTGTATCAAAACATAATCCCCAGTCACTAGGCACAAGCGAAATATATAGTATACTGAACTTAAGTTAATGTTTATTAAATAATCAATAGGCATACAAAGAAGGGGCTAAGGGCAATAGGGAATGGCACGCTTACCACAACCAGGAGGAGATGGTGGAAATTGGGGGAGTATCCTCAATGACTATCTTTCGCAGGCTCACAAATCTGACGGAACTTTAAAAGATAATGCTGTTACTGCGAACGTACTCGCTCCGAGCTCCGTCACGAGTAGCGCCCTTGCCTCAGATTCAGTCAATGCGACGTCAATCGTCGATGGCAGTATCACGAGCGTAAAAATTGACACAGACGCTATTGGTCGCGACCAATTGAAGTCCGATCTTCGAACCGAGCTAGATAGCAAGCTCACAAAGACCATTGCCGACAATAACTACACTCGCTCATATTCTGTATTACGTTACGTTCCAGCAGGAATTAATCCTACGACGACCGACGTCTCTGTGTATGTTCAACAGGTCATTAATGAGGCAGCCGCGAACACAGGAGATAGTGAACCTATAGTACGTTGGCCAGCGCAGACAATCATGGCAGAAATCATTATTCCATCAAATGTACGTATCAGAGGATCATCTCAGGGTCTTAGCGTCATCAAAGCGGTACCCGGGTCGACAAATAAAGGCGTCGTAATGATGTCTCAGGCTGGTGGACCTATTACAAGGTTCTGTATTGAAGATGTTGCTATTGTCGGTAGCTCAGCAAACCCAAACCAATGGGGTCTTTACGCCAAAACACCGCCACGACCAGTATCTCCATTCGATTCTGGCATATGGTACTCAACTCTTAAGAATGTCCGCGTGACCAACACTCTTGGTGGAGGTATCTGGTTATTTGGAGGTGGCGTGAACTCTCTGGGACCTATGCAATTCCTTAATTTTGACAATGTTTCCATTCAGATTACTTCTGGCAGTGCGCCGAACTGGATCGGGCTACTCCTGTCTGGTCAAGTCGGTCAAGTGATATTCAACCAAGTTGAAAGTTCATATCGCGGGTCAGGCTACGGGTCACGTTCACTGTTGATTGCTCGTGAAATAGACGATGCTATGAATAATATATCTGACCGTTGGGGTTATGCGCTCACATTTAACGCCTGTACTTTCCAAGGTACGAATGTCGGGGTACAGGTTGACAGGGCCCAAGGTGTTGCATTTAATTCCTGCTGGATTGAGGATAATCATAGTGGCTTTCTTATATCAAACAATGCAAAGGGAGTTACCTTCACATCGTGCGTTTTCGCAGATACAGGTTCAGATGGGGCCGGAGGGGGTTATGTCGGTCAAGTAACTGACACGTCTAGCGCTACGGTCGTCGCTCCCATGGTCATAGGTGCGATCGACACACTCTGGAAGCAAAATGCATCCAGTATTTGCAATCTTGATGTAATCGGGGGTGTCGATAGCGTGAACTCCGTCTTGTCCGGCTTCCCAAAGAATCTTGCTGCTACGGGCAATGTCCTTATTGGGTCAAATCGTTATGTTGGCATCACTGGATCTGCATCAATTAACTCGATTACTGCAACTTTAGAGCATGGACAGATTCTGTGCGTTCGGGCACTTTCAGCTTTGAACATTGTCGGTACGGGTGGAAATATTCGATTTGCATCAGGTCAGCCAACTACACAGAAAACTTTTGATATCGGTTCGCGATTGATATTTGTATACGACAAAGCTGCGAATAATATGACTCTTATATCACATTCGTCTTCGATTCAAGACGTTACAGCCCTCAACGTTACCGGTACGGCAGGTGCAGGCTTTATAGGTTTATCTTCTCAGACTGCTACTCCAGCACTACCCGCATCAGGCGTTCGCATGTTTTCTCGAGTAAACGGTTCAAGTAAATCCGAACTTTGTGTTCAGTTTGCTACTGGTTCTCCGATAGTTATTGCAGTACAGGTATAATTTCAGTGCAATTTAGATTCTTGATCATCTTCCTAGCTCCGAATAGTCAGGCGCTCCATAAATATCACAAAAGATATCAATATTATTAATAAATAGATGAAGAAGTGAGTTGCAAGCGACACAGTATCGGCGAAAAGAAAACGGTTGCGCAACTATTTAGCGCTAGGCGTAACCGTAATGTAGTATACTGATAATAAATTCATGCATGATTCTACACTAACTGCATGACCAAGAGAGGGTTCAAGGGTTAATGGCACGCTTACCACAACCAGGAGGAGATGCAGGTAATTGGGGGAGTATTCTCAATGATTATTTGAGCGCATCTCACAAAGCAGACGGGACGATAAAAGATAGTATTATAACAGATACGTCTATCGCCGACAGTTCCATTTCTTCGGCTAAACTCAACACATCAATTCAAGCTAGTCTTACGAAAGCAGATAACGCCCTCGCCGCTGCTGATGCACCGCTCTATCCTGTAGGAACAGTAAATGCCACCAGAGTAAACCGACCCTCGCTAGTAGATCTTCGCGACTATATTGTCTCGCAAACAGCTCGGACGAATCGAGATCCTGTATATACATTTAATGTGCTTGCCGTAGTAGCCGCGATGGAGGCAAGTAACGGTTCATGTTATATACCACCTGGTGATTGGCGACCGAACACAGTAAACACACCCCTCGACTCAAATACTGGTGACCCATACAACAGTCCGAAGCACCGTTTTACATACTTGTTTTTTGGAGCAGGTAAAACATCTCGCATTTTATTTCCTAGCTCGATTGGTTCTGGAGATTGTATATTTATTGCCAACTCTACTAATGCAAATGACTTCCATACCCACCCGAAAGTAATCATACGTGATATAGCGATTGCAGGGTGTGATCTGCCTACGGTTGATACTCCTACGAATGGAGGATTTCTGCTATCACACCAAAGATCATTTATTGTCGAACGAGTCGAAACAACCGGATGCAGAAATCCGTTTCGAGTTGATGGCTACACTGATCTTTTAAAACTTTCACATGTATATGCACATGATATGGCAAGTGGTTCATTCATCCTAGACGCAGAAAACTCTACTGGTGGCGACGGCTGGGAATTTGACCACCTAATTGCCTATGGAACAGGTGGAGTAAAAGTGAGACTTATGCGTGGCGGCACCCTGTCGCGTAGTCTTTCGGGATGGTGGGAATTTATCGACTCGGATGTTAGCCTCATTGACAATCACATGGAGGGAGATGGAGCGGTTAACGCAATCCCTACTATTAACATAAAAGGCAGTCGTGTTCATGTAAGGTCAGGTTATTATCAGGCTAGACCTAACAAGCCTGCATTCTCAATTGATGATTCGACAGCCCTTTACGGATCTGTACTTACCGTAGATTCTCAGGTACATTCAGCGGCGCGAATGGATTCACCTGGGTCGGCTGAGGGTGCACAGGCAGACCCTTTTATCAATATCGCAGCGGCAGGCATACAGACAACAATTCATTTACATAATGTTCGTACGGCACTTTTCGCACAAAGAGGTGATACAGGGGCTTCCGATGCAGTACGAGCACTCGTTGCCCCATTGGTAACTGCTACCGGCTCTGCTGCTATCACAACAGCACTAAGCAGTACTGCGGCTAGAATCTTACTTGGCATGGATTGTACGATTCGTTGGACAAATAATCAGTGGGAAGTTCAGCCTTATGAGCAACGGCAGGCTATTATTGGAGTTCCGGCCATAGTCGCCTCCTCTTCAGTTTTAGCAACCGTTTCTACAGTCACTCACTCTGCATATAACGCATCGACAGGCTTAGCACCAGGCACTTATTACTATCGCCTTGAGGCCATAAACTTGGCAGGATTCTCGTCACAGAAATCACCCGAGCGTACCTTGATATTAGGAGTAGGTGAAGTACCTCAAATTACTATTGATACATATACAGCTCCTGTTGCAGTGACTGTCTGGCGCGGCACTTCGCCAGATACATACTCACACTGGGCGCGTGTATGGGTAACTCGCGAATCTCTTACACTCATGGACCAGGGTACGTACATTGGAGGCTCTGCCTGGTCAGCTGTTTCCGTGCCTGCTGTGCATAACAACAATGAAACCGTTGAATGTGAGTTGCTCCGTCGACCATTTGGAGGATTTCGCAGGCGCATTTATGCAACAGCACCTCCAACAGTAGGTACATACGGAGTAGGTGACCAATGTCTCAATACAGCACCTACGGCAGCTGGTGCACCTGGCTGGGTATGCATAACAGCTGGATATCCTGGTACTTGGAAAGCAATGGCAAACATTGCAGCGTAAAAGAGATGAATAAAACCGAAATTACTTCGAAGATTTCTCTTGCTGTTCGAGAGTCCAGATGATGGATCACTTACTAGTGAACTATCATCCTAACAAGCCGCTCTTATAAACCTCACTAACACATGTAAATTTGATTAGATTATCGTAACAACATTACCGCACTAATTATATAACTACGAACGGAACACCGATCTACCGTCTAGCTATATATCGCGTAACACCATACACTAAAGAGATATGGACACACCTCAACCCTCACTCCCGCAAAAAGGCGAAGCACTCATCGCAGAGTATTTAACAAAGGAAGGTATCTCGTTTGGCGAGTCTGACCTTTCTCCTAAATTAAAGCTTATTCCCGTACATACCAAAGGTGGAACGATCAACCTCAAATTGAGCGTATCTGCCAACCAAGTATTCGGCGTATTTCGCACGCTTGAGAGTATACAGAATGTCTACATGGTATACATATGGAACATCTACAATACCGAAGAAACTGTCGTCTATGTCATGTCGTACAAAGCAGCGACAGAAATAGCGACACAACTCGGATGGACTCAGTCGGAAGCATGGAAACAGCCAAACGGGGGACACAGCACCTCGAAGCCAAGTGAGCGGCTGCTCAAAGCACTCGAACCGTACAAATAT
>MGCS01000015.1 GCA_001790515.1 Candidatus Saccharibacteria bacterium RIFCSPHIGHO2_12_FULL_44_22 | reverse complement strand
ACTTATTGAATAATCGCATAGTAAGCGGTATGATATTTGGTCAAAATATTAGTACAAAAATGTAGTGCAGGCTAGCTAAATATGACGAGAATATACGCAATTTATTTGGTCGAATAATACCACTATTTCAATATAAGTTATAATAAGTATATGAAAGAGATGCAGTTCTCGGTTTCTATAAAAGCAAACAAAGCAGTTGTCTGGAATACGCTGTGGCGCGATGAGACATTTCGGCAGTGGGCGAGCGTCATTGACCCCGAAACGTATATGGTCGGCGAATTAAAGCAGGGAAACGAAGTGCAGTTTATCTCCGCGGATGGTGGGTATGGTGTAACGAGCATTGTCGAAACATTGATCGACAACGAATACCTAGTGCTTCGTCATAGCGCCGATACTCAAGATGAAGGAGGCCATGAGCGCGAAAAGGAATGGACTGGCGGTGTGGAAGTGTACTCATTGACAGAGAAGGACGACATTACGACCGTATCGGTTACGTTTGATGTGCCCCTAAAGATGGAAGAGTATTTCATGCGTAATTATCCAAAGGCACTCGACAAAGTCAAAGAATTAGCAGAAAAACAGTAATTGATATAAAGAAGTGGTTCGTATAGTAAATTTGTTCACGCTGAACCGGCGGCTATCGAATCAAAAGGCAAGTTTGGTATAGTAGAGCTATATGAACGCAAAGCTATCTACTGAAAACGCTACCATTCAGTTCAAGGCAACGCTCGTCACGATAAGTGACTGGACTATTTTGCAAGTTCCAGAAGACGAGAGCGTGAAGTTGTCATCTCGTGGGCAGGTGAGTACAGACGTGACGATACGCGGCCATTCGTTCCAGATTGTTTTAGAACCAGATGGCAGATGGAGCCATTGGTGCAAAGTGACTCCAGAGATGCGGGCTACTGCTGGTGTCAAGTCTGGTGATACGGTCACCGTGGTGATCACACAGCGATCCGACTGGCCAGAGCCAACAGTGCCTGACGACTTTGTTGTTGCTCTCGCATCGGCGCCAGACAATGTCCAGGCAATGTGGCATGATATTACTCCAATGGCACGCTGGGAATGGATCCGATGGGTGAATGCTACGAGAGAGCAGTCAACGCGTGATCGGCGGGTCAAAGTGTCGATTTCGAAGATGAACTCTGGTAAACGGCGACCGTGCTGCTTTAATCTGGCTGCTTGTACCGACCCGGATTTGTCGCGAAGCGGCCGGTTGATGCAACCAAACGACTAGTGCCACGACACCGGCAAAAGCTTGCTAGGTAGCGACTATCGACTCCATTGATAGCTCGATATCTCTTATGGTATGATAGAGCCAGTAATAATAGGGAATCAGGGAGAAGCAGACATGGATGGGGGACCGTTTCGTGGGTCACGACCAACAGATACTAGACGTACTGTCACTCGACAGGAACCGGTGCAGCAGCGTCAGCCTGAACAGCCGCAAATAACAACAGAGGAGCCTAAAACTGTGCATAGAACAGTGACTCCACATCACACTACAAAGCAAGACAAATCTAAGAAGCGATTCGTCTTGCCGATTATTGCACTGCTTATCGCAATTATTGTTATTGCTGGCGGATTGTTTGCATGGTCTAAGATGCAGGCGACAGCAACGGCTATTGATGGCGGCAAGTACCAAGCAGTGTTCTTTACGAACGGTCAAGTCTATTTTGGCAAACTGGCATCATTTAATAGCGAATACATGAAACTGACAGATATTTATTATCTTCAGTCACAGCAATCTGGTGAGGCGACGGATTCAAAAAACCCTCAGGAGACATCAACTGATCAGAGTGATGTGCAGTTGATCAAACTCGGTGACGAGATTCATGGGCCAGAGGATGAGATGATAGTATCGAAGAATCAAATGCTGTTTTATGAAAATCTCAAATCTGACGGCAAAGTTGCAAAATCAATCGATCAATACAAACAAACGAAGTAATCTAGACTGTAACGCCTGAAAACACTACTCTCAGGCCAAACATAGCGTCGTTAGAAATACTCTATTTAATTAAGTGATTTTACATATCGAACCCAAGCCGTATCGTCGATTTTTGCTTGGGATTTAATTAAAATTAAGAGGCTGTTTTTGGTAAAGATAACAGACTGAGGTCCTTTGGCCGAAGTACCAATATAGGCAGTTGTTGTGTCTGCATCGAACGTTGTTGTTGCATTAAATTTTTTTGCTAGATCGGCCACTTGATTATCAATGCCACCTTTCTTGAACGATTCAGGGAGCGGTTGCTGACTGACACTGATAGGTGTGTCGCCAATTTTATCTGAATACGCATAGACCGGTTCGCTGTCTGGTGGACTGACACGTTTCCAGCCGCCTAATTGACTGATCGATTTTGATTCTGGTAGGACGGTTTGGTATTCAAGGTTCTCAATGATCTCGTCTGTAGTATTCTGTGTATTTTCGATTTCTGCAACCCGTTGTTCGCGCGCCACAGCCGACGTGATACCAATTGTGCCCATGATGACAAATGCAAATACAGCAACGCCAATTCTTTTTCGCGAAGAAAAGAGCGCCTTTGTTTTTGCTACCAGGCCTGCTTTTGTTGGCCATTTAATCTTTGTGAACACACCAAAATCAATATGAATGTTAATTGTCTTCTGTGATGAAGGATTTGATTCTTTGGTTGGTGTTTTTTTGGTGCTATAGTGATCGGTGTCTGATAACTTCGGTTGAAGTTCAGGGCGAGCGCCAATGGACGGGACGGTGCGACGCTCAGCAGGGCGAGGTATTGGTCGCCCCTGAGGTCGTCTATTTGTCTTTTTGAATTCCACGCTCTATCTATCCTACGTTCGATGTTTATCATACGACAACCGTATGATAAGTTGACTTATCTACTGCTGTTATTCTAGCATAACAAGTACTCTGAACCTATGAGGGACTATTTGTTGTTGAATGTAAAGGAAAGGTTGCTAACATAAGCGCTGGTTGCATTTCGGCCTGTCATATTTATCCTGATGACGACATCATCGCCCGCAGCAAAACTGCAGTTTGCAGGATCAGCTGTTGTGGTGGCGGTTGCTTTCTGCCATGTCGTTTGGACACCTGTCGATGCAGTTGTTGCCGAGCCACACGCCGTAAGTCCAGCATTTGTATTGCGGTACACCTGGTAGTTGACAGTCGAATTGACGTTGTCGGTACGTGCCATCAGTGATGTTGTTCCTTCGGCGAACTGTTTGAATGATGATGGTAATTTGTAGGTAACATAAATACTCTTTGTCTGATCCGTGCCACTAGTTGCCGCCCACTTGTAGAAATTATATGTTTCGTTGGTGCCACAGACCGTTGTTCCAGCGCCACTATCGTTGATGTTAAGCGCATCAGAACAGATGTCAGATGTCATGGTACCCGTACCAGCTCCGTTTGTGACGGCATTTGGGAATTCAGGAGACAGAGTGACAAAAGTATCCGGGCTTGCGCCGCAAGATCCCCAGCCTTCTGCTTCGTAGCACTGCACTTTTCCGATGGTGGTGTCATAATACATGCTTCCCAAGAGCGCATCATTATTTGCAGCTGTCGGTGCAGATGCTGCTTTGTCGATCGTGAAGAGTGTTGTTGATCCTCCGTTGGCGCCGCCACCGATTTTGACATTTGGTGTACTATTCGTGGTTCCTCCGGCTGTTTCGTCGCTTGCCGTGACGCTTAGGTTGTCGATGTAATAATTATGGTTGCCAGCTCCAATCTGACCGAAAGCTACAGCATTATCACTGGTGATACCACTTGCAGGCGTGGTAAACGAGCAGTCAATACGGGTCCAGTCGGTTGTCGATAGTGTAATATTGTCTTGACACATGGACGACAGGTTATTGCCATCATTGACATAAAATATAGCAAAGTCATTGAATGTTCCGCTTTCTAATTTGACTGACATCGAGACATTGTACGTTTTGTTTACAGCAAGGGTGCTTTTGAGCCTATTGAAACCACCTGAGTAAGCGGCACCAGACGAGACTTCAACCGACGCTTTACCTGATGCGATAAAGCTAGATTGAGTTGTATTACGGTCAACCGTTGCGACGCCGGCGATTCCCCAGCTATTAGCGGGGAATGTTGTTGCTGTTGTGCCAGCGATTTCTGCTCCACCGTTTGCTGCGTACTCGTTCGTGCCGCTATTGATAGAGAAGAGTGTAGATGCTGAACCACTCTGTACTTCCAAAAGCGTGCTGGTGGTTGGCGTTGTATTGCCGTCTCGAATCGTCAGTCCGCTATTTGACTCACTACTATTTAAGAGAATGTCAGCCCCGCCTTGTGTTTGTGCTATGTTATCGTAGGCATCTTGAAGGGTTGCGGAGCTTGATCCACCCGCTGGCGTCCAGTCGGTGCCATTCCAGAACAGGCTTGTCGTTGTGTTTGCTTTCATTGGAATGGCTTGTTCGATTCCGGTTCCGGCGCCGACATTCGCCCGGAGAGTAAACGGCTGCGATCCATTGGCGGCAGAAACATAGAAAGCTCGTCCGGCCGTTGTGTTTGTTGGGTCGGGGAGTGTTGCTGTTCGATCTGTCGTACTGAACCCGACGATAACGGCCGACGAATTATTTACATTGACGAGGGCAATTGTACAGTTTGCCGCAACTGAAGCGCCGCTTGTGTAGCAATTTGCGTCATTTGTGACTGTTTGGAAGGTTGGAGTGGTCATAACGACAAGTCCACTCGCACCAGTGCCGTTGCCCGCACCGCCCGATATCGTGACATTGCCTCCGTTGGCATTTCCAGCTGTCGCATTACCGCCCTGGACGGTAAGTGAGCCACCTGCGACGGCGGTTGCTGAGCTATTTGTGCCTTGGATAGTGAAGTCGTTTGGTGTTGCCGAGCTAACGCCATTACCAAAGTACACGGTGTTAGCCGTGTCAGAGAACGTTGCACGTGTCGTGCCGTTTGTTTTGATAGTTACCGAATTTTTCGCTTGTACTGTTGTTGTGCCGGTCGCCGCATTGCCACCGTTACCGATAGTGACATGTGTTGATCCGCCAGCTGTATCGCTATTACCGATATTAATTGTCTGAGAGCCACTTGCAAGCGAATTACTACCAATCTGTACTGCATCGGTATCGCTTGCTCCGATGTAAATGCTTCCGTTTTTGCCAGTACCCGTCCCAACTCCACCAGTTATTGCAACGCTTCCGCCTTCACCGTTGTCTCCACCTGCGCTTCCACCCTGAAGGAAAAGGCCGCCACCTATGCTACCACTGCCACTTCCACCGTAGCCTGCATGAACGACAAGGTTGTCTCCAGACGTACCGGCCGCTGCATTGCCGACGTATAGAGCACGCGTCCCTCCGCTGCCGAACTCTAAATCTCCGGAATTGGTGACGGTGAAAACAGTATTGCCAGTATTTTGTAGTTGAATAAGATTTCCTGTGCCGGTTTTGTTGATATGGATGCTACTGGTATTTAAGCTCGCATCCGTTTGTACGCCCTGCGCCATTTGAACAAAGTTATCTGCTGTTTTACCGCCAACAGCCCCTGCATTGATTGCATATGGTGTTGCAGTAATCCGCTTCATCGGCAGCATTTCGCCGTCCGCAGCACATGGTGCGCTACCGAATGTCGTACAGGCAGCTGACGTGCCTGCTACGTTCATCGATAGCCACAATGTGTCCTGATCCCAATCGACAGAAGTGCCGAAAGAGTTGAGAGAGCCGAGGTTGACCGAGAAATACCCGCCCCTCACCTCGACTCCATTAGTACCGCCGTTGTTGATGTATGATTCGGTCCATTTCAATGAACCGCCAGGATTTCCCACGCTTGCGCCTGAGCCGTCCTGGTAGATCTTGAACTGCATATTGTAGTGACCATCAGCAACAACCGCCCCTGAAGCGGTTTGCAGTCGCCCCTGGAAGCTGACTGTTTTGTTTGTGCTCTGGACTGCGGACACGCTATGGGCGAAAAATAACGTTGTGAATAACGCTACTGTCGTCAATATCATCGCTACAAAACGTAACGAACGAAGACGTCCAAGACCAGTGGAAAGGTGGCACCACATTTATATTTTTTGTTTCTACATCTGTGAGATGTGAGCAATATGTTTATTTCACTTAGATGTGTGGTGCCATCAAAAAGCTTGGATTTATTGTAGCATTAGCACGTATCTATGGCAATGTTTTTAAGGTGATGCTATACAGGATTTTATGGTTGTTACGAATGATGATTGTTGATGTATTGATTCCGTGACTTTATAGCCGCCAATGCTGGCGTCGTACGTATACCGATTATGGTATAATGATCCCATACGCGCACAATGTGGCGCAGGGAGTGGAAACAAACAGTGAAGATTGGGGTTATACGAAGTGTCGTTGGTGTCGCAGTGACTACCGGGGTAGTCGCGTTGTTTGCCTTGCCTGTACACGCCGTTACGTACGGCGGCGGAAGTGTGCAAGGTTATTCGGCTGACGCACCGCTCGACACAGGTACAATCGTTCAGCTTGCTGGCAAAGACGCTAACCGTGTCAAAATTGCCATGCAGTCAGAACTACAAAATATGTTTGGTGTTGTTGTTGATCGCAATCAGTTGTCGATGACAATCACCAACGAAGCGCTACAGAACGAGACATTTGTCGCAGCATCCGGAACGTATAATGTTCTCGTCAGTACACAAGGTGGTGCGATTAATACTGGCGACTACGTGACATTATCGGCAGTAAACGGTGTCGCGATGAAAGCTGGAACCGAAGAAAAGACGATCTTTGGGCGAGCAAACGGGTCATTTGACGGCAAAGGTGTCACGCTTGGGACAACGAAATTAAAAGACACGACCGGTAAAGAGAATAAAACAGTAACGCTTGGGTCGATTCCCGTGACAATTGACATAAAAAACAACCCGAACGAAAAGAGCACGAAGGTACAGGTTCCAGAGGCGCTAGAGCGCATCGGCCAAGCGATTGCCGAAAAAGAAGTCAGTGCGATACGTATTTATATCAGTATGGCCATTACGGTCATCAGTATTATCGCATCGATCGCGATTTTGTATTCAGGTATTCGTAGTGCAATCATTTCGATTGGGCGCAATCCAATGTCAAAAAAGTCAATCTTTAGAGCGCTTCTTGAAATTATCTTAACCAGTATCCTTACTTTAATTATTGGCCTATTTGCGGTATATTTACTACTGAAGCTATGATGCGTAAATAGGGTGGATGAACATGGGACTATTTCAAAATAAACAATCGTCAAAAAAGCAGCCAAAAGCTGCCGATGAACCTGACGGCGCCCTACATTTCTTTGATGATTATTTCCGCGAAGAGCTCCGTACGCGCGGCCGTGAGTATTTTGAAAAAGTCATTGATGAGAATGCCGCTGTCTTTAAAAAAGATCTGGACGCAACGATCGTCCAAGTTCACAGTGAGCTAAAAGAACACATTACAACGCAGCTTGGAAGGACGATCGATCAGATCAATGCGGATGTCGCCAAACAGCTTGAGGCGCAATCACTGCAATACGGCAAAGCTATGAAAGACGCGCAAGACGTAGCGTTGAAATCGCTCAATGACAGTGCGCAAGCGGTGCAAGAAAAACACCAGCAGCTAAGTGAAGTGTTGCAAAAGAACGTTGCTCATCACGAGTCGGTGTTAACAAAGATGCTTGAACAAGACACCGCTCGGGTTGAAGCGACGGAAAAGGCGCAGGATGCCGCAATCCAGTCGCTCAACCAGAGTGTTCTAGCGCTCCAAGAACAATATCAGCAGCTTGGCACCACATTGCAAAAAAATGTCGTAGCACAAGAGGCGATGTTGACTGGTGCATTCGAACAGAATATGGCACGAATTATAGAGCACTATTTGCTAGGTGCGCTGGGTGATCAATACGATATGAAAGCGCAGTTGCCTTCGATTATCAAACAGATGGAAGCAAACAAACAAGCTATCGTGGAAGATATGAAATTATGACCGACGCACCGATAAAAACATATGTCGACTTTGTACTGCCGTCAAGCATCGTGACGAAGGTCGATGTATCGCGGCTTGTCACAGAATTGGAGCGAGTCGACACCGAGATTGCTGCCCTGATGATTCGCGTAAAAGCTGGATCTCCAGATCGAACAATGCCGGTTTTGTCAGAACAATTAACAGAGTTTTTACACCAAAACAAATTGAGGCTTGATAACAATCAAGAGCGTGCAGAATTGATCAAACAAGTGCGGCTGCTCAAAGACAAAGTGCCAGTACTTCATATGACATTTGCGGTACCAGCGGACGCGACGAGTTTGCAGCAGCTTGCGCAGTGGGTACGAACCACCGTTCATCCACAGGCGGTGATAGTACCTGGACTACAACCTGGGCTTGTTGCGGGTGTCTATTTACGAACACCAAATCACGTTCATGATTTTAGTTTGCGTGGTGCGTTGAACGGTCAACACGATGCGCTTGTCGCAGAATTGGAGTCGTATCGTGGAAGCAAGTAAAATATTTGAAAAATTAGTGACTGCAGGAAACCCAGTCGGCGAAATTATTGGTATTGATTCGTTCATGGTGAGTGTGCGCGGTTTGCAGCCCACGAATGTGCACGCAACGGTGCGATTTGATGACGATACTCGTGGCTATGTTCACCAGGTTCTTGAAGATCATGTTGTCGTGATGAAGCTTGATCCGTCACCGCTCCACATTGGTGCTGTTTGCGTCATCGAAGCGCGTGACATTATGGTTCCTGTTGGTAAAAATTTCATTGGGCGAGTCGTCAATGTATTTGGCGAGCCGCTTGACGGCAAGGGTGACATCGTCGCCGACCAAGAATGGGATGTGTTTCATAGTGCACCGATGCTCTACGAACGTGAACTTCTCGATACTCCGGTCGAGACGGGCGTAACAATCCTTGATCTTGAATATTCGCTTGCGCGTGGACAACGTATGGCGATGCTTGGTGATAGCAAGGTCGGCAAGACTGCACTTGCGGCGCAGGTGGCTATTAATCAGAAAAACACTGACATTACGGTGATTTACGTGCTTATTGCCAAACGTCAGCACGATGTAGCAGAACTTGTCAGTAACCTTGAAAAAAATGATGCGCTCCGAAAAGCTATCGTTGTCGTCAGTAATTCATTTGAATCACTCATTTTGACGTACCTCGTGCCATACGTCGGTGCGGCTCACGGTGAATATTTCTGGCACCAACTCAATATGGATACGCTGGTAATCTATGACGACCTAACGGCGCACGCCCAAGCCTACCGCGAAATATCACTCATCGCCGGTGTCTCACCAGGGCGCGACTCGTACCCTGGTGACATGTTCTATACGCACTCAAGTTTGCTTGAGCGTGGCGGCAAGACAGAATCAAATCATGCCAGCCAGACGCTGATTCCGATCGTCTACGCACCTGGCGGCGACATTACGGCGTATCTGCCGACGAATATCATGTCGATCACAGACGGACAATGGATATTAGATGAGAAGATATTCAAAGACACGATGCGCCCCGCAGTCAGTACTGCGCTATCGGTCACGCGTGTCGGTGGTGTCGGTCAAAACAAACGGCAAAAAGGATTTGCTGACAAACTCAACCTGACATTGGCTGGCTATCGAACAGCCGAAGAATATGCGCACTTTGGTACCGAACTGAGTGCTGATTCGCAGGCGATGTACGACAAAGGTAAAGTGTTGTTTAAGCTCATGAATCAAGCAATTGGTGAAATTTATAGTTTTGCCGAGCAGCAATTTATCATGAGTATTGTACTTGGAAGTAGCCCCGAAGAGATCATTAACGTCAAATTGCTCAAAGAAAAAGTGCACGACTATGCGACAAAATTGCAAGAAGACAAAGATATGAATGGTAATTTTGACGAACTTGAAGCCGCACTGAAAGCAGATGTGACGACAATTGATGAAGCGAAAAAGATAGCAATCGAAAAAGCTGCAAAGATCGAGATCGAGAAACGACACCAAACTGAAGAAGCGGAAAACGCAGCCGCAGCCGAAGCAAGTGCGGCGGCTGAATCCGCAAAACCAGATGACAAAAAGGATAAGAAATGATGATGCATTCAAGGGAAAAGAGTAGCCATGTTTGTCTCATAGTCCGGAGATGCAATTAATGCGTCGTCCACTTGAAATCAAGGCAGAGGAAGCATCGGTTCGATCCGTCGTGAGTTTGACCTCCGCGCTTGAAACGCTTAGTAGTATGCAGATTGCCAAGACAAAAAACAAGGTTTTGATATCGAATCAATTTTTCGACGAAGTCTGGAATATTTACAAACAAATTCGCGTTGACGTGATGTTCAACTATGGGCGTTCCGTTGACGAAACACCAATCGACAAGGAGCTGTTAATCCTGATTACTGCAAAGGGTGGGTTGAGTGGTGATATTGATAATCGCTTGATCCGTAAAGTTGTCGAACATTATGACGAAACAAAGAATGATATATTGGTCATTGGTCATCACGGCGCACTCAAACTGAAACAGTCGCACATTGACCATACTTACTATTTCGACCTACCAGAGCATGATTATGTTAACGTTGATCCACTTATGGATATCACCAGGAAATATGCAAAAAGCCGTATTTATTATCAGAACTACATCTCGCTTTCTCAGCAGGAAATCAAAGATGTTGATCTGAGTGATGTGGTTTCAAGCAAGGGTCGTGTTGCGGATCTATCGACGTTGAGTGAGGATATGGTGTCTGAAAAGACCTATATCTTTGAACCCGGATCGTATGCCGTCGCGTCATATCTAGAAAATTCGATTCTGCGTTTAACGATCTCGCAATTTATTTATGATAGTCGTCTGGCACAGGTTGCGAGTCGATTCAAGGCAATGTCTGCTGCCAAAGAACGTTCAATCACGAATGCATCCGAACTACACACCGAATATAACCGTTCAAAACGTAGCCAAGTCGACACACGACTCAAAGAATCCATGGCCGGCCTGAAAAAACTACGTGCCGGAGGAGCAGAATAATGAATGAGCCGCAACAAACTGTCTATAAAAAAGGGGTAGTCCGTACACTGAAAGGCCTGGTTATCAAAGTTCAGTTTGACGAAGATATGCCCGATCTGAACGAGATGCTGTATGTCGACAATGAAAAAAAGTCACCATTACTCGTGAGCAGTATGACGAACGGCGATATGGCAGTATGTCTGAATATTGGTGGTGATTATAGCATTCAAAAAGGTGACACGGTGACGCGGAGTGGTCATAGTCTTGAGATTCCAGTAGGTGTCGAGATGATCGGCCGTGTATGGGATACGATGGGGCGACCGATTGATGGCAAGCCGCAGCTTGATCAAGCAGTGCTCGATAAGATGGTTAAACGGCCGATTTTTGCACCAGCATTTCAAGAGACAAGCCTCGAAAACCGCTCTGATGATGTGCTGGAAACGGGCTTGAAAGTTCTCGATTTCTTTACGCCATTTGTCAAAGGCCGCAAGATCGGCGTCGTCGGTGGAGCAGGTGTCGGCAAGACAGTGCTGACGATGGAAATCATCAACAATGTTGCCGAAGGTTCTGGTGCGATTAGTATGTTTGCCGGTATCGGTGAGCGTATTCGCGAGGGTCACGAACTTTACAAGACGCTTGGCGACAATGATCTGCTGAAAACGACGGCCATGTTCTTTGGCCAGATGAATGAAAACCCAGTGCAACGTAGTTTGATTGGTCTTGCGGCTATTACGTTGGCGGAATATTTCCGCGATGATATGAAAAAAGACGTGCTGCTGTTTGCAGACAATATGTACCGCTATATCCAAGCAAAAAACGAAGTCTCGACAATCATCGACCAAACACCTGCTGAGGGTGGCTATCAGCCGACGGTATTCTCTGACATCAAGACATTCCAGGATCGCCTGTCAACAAATGCTAACGGCTCAATCACTGCCCTGCAGACAATTTACGTGCCGGCGGACGACTTATCTGATCCAGCCGTGCAAATGATCCAGCACGAACTGGACAGTACGATTGTGCTGTCGCGTGCCGTCGCCGCTCAGGGTATTCGTCCGGCGGTTGATATCCTTGCATCCAAATCAAGCCTCCTGACGCCAGAAGTAGTGGGTGAACGCCATTACGACCTTGCGACCAGAGCAACGGCGATTTTACAAAAATATGAATCGCTCAAAGGTATCATCGCTATTATCGGTGAATCCGAACTTTCGTCTGAAGACCGTGATGACTACAACAAAGCGAAACAGCTGATCGAGTTCTTTAAGCAGCGATTTAATGTGATGGAAAAAGTCACCGGTGTCCCAGGCGAACATATGACCCGCGAAATGACGTTGAACGGCGTCGAAGAAATCATTGGCAAGGCGGCAGAGGAGGCAGATGAGCCTGTCGAAGAGAAAACAGATGCGTCAGCTGGCCAAGATCCTCAAGTCCCCGCCGAACCAGCCAAAGCTACGCCAGAAACAGTCGAGCCCGAGAACGCAGAGGCTAGCAAGTAATGGCGGACGAAAAACCTCAACCAGAGATAACTGAACCAGCACAGACAACGCCAAGATCTAACGGCAAACTAACGATGGCTATCAAGATCTATGCGCCATTCAAGATCTACTACGAAGGCGAGGGGTATAGTTTGAGTGCAGTAAATGCTACGGGGCCGTTTGATATCTTGCCCCATCATCATAATTTTTTGTGTATGTTAGTGCCATGTGAAATAAAGGTGCAGACACCCGATGGTGAAAAAGTCATCAAGATTCACCGTGCACTGATGCATGTTAAGGCTGATAGCGTGACTGTCTTTGTCGACGTCTAAGCCTGCGCAGTTTGCTTTTTTGTATTTTGTCCTGAATGTTTTATGAAATGCATCACTGTATTTTTATTCGAATTCAACTACGACACTATTATCAAGTCTTAAGGGTACCTAACATAAGCATTTTATGTTAGGTACCCTTACTTTTGTGTAGTTCAATATTAAGTTCTGTGTGAGTATCGTTTTACTCAAGAGGCTAAATATTACTAAATGGTTACACTATACTAGTAATTGACTTTTCTATGTAACTACACTATATTAGTAATATGGATCGAAATGAAACTGAATATCTGCAAAGACAAATGGCACTTGGTAAGGCTCGTCTACGAAAATATGTCGCAACCTCAGGAGGGAAGACGTACGCAAAGAGGAATATTTACATTAAAACATGGAAATATGTAGACGACTTTTTGTCGGGTGCTGAAGATGTGAAGCGCTGGGTGATTATTCCGGGCCTCCGAGGTACCGGAAAGACAACAATTCTGGCACAAACATTCTATGAGCTTACTGCGAAATATGGCGATCGAATAAATTTACTGTATTTTTCCCTCAATGAAGCGGTGGATACGCTAGGTACCGATCTGACGTCCGTACTTGCTGAATATGAACGGCTAATTGGTGAAAGCTATGAGGTACTTTCGAAGCCGACAGTTATCATGATTGATGAAGTGCAGAGTGATCCTAAGTGGGCGCCGGTGTTAAAGGCATTACACGAAAGGGCATCTCAAGTTTTTCTTGTATGTAGTGGTTCATCGGCAGTACATCTCCAAGATGATGCGGATATACCTGGCAGGCGTGCCGCAGTAGAGAGGCTGTACCCTATGAACCTTACTGAGTTTGAAATGGTTCACCATGATAAGTACCCAGAACGCGGACTAAAAGATGAGCTTAAGAATGCACTATATTACAGCAATGATGCTGCTCAGTGCTACGAGCGCTTGTTGGACTTAAAGAATACAGTCGATAAGTATTGGGCAAAAATAGACCGTAGTAGTTGGAGGTTCTATGTATACGCCGGTAGTCTGCCGTTTGCACTAAAGGAAAAAACATTAGCAGATGTATACGATGCAGTTTTGTCTTCTGTGGATAAAGTAATATCGCGTGATATTCAACAACTTGGCAGGTTTAAGCCTGAGACAACGCCAGTGATCAAGCGGCTTTTATATGTTCTTGCGGAGAGCGATGTTATAAGTAATAACAAATTGAGTGATATATTGGGAGTAACTCCGGTAACGGTGGCAGAAATTCTGGACGTGTTGGTTAAGGCAGAATTACTCGTGCGCATCCCTCCGTATGGTTCACAGGCGTCTGCAGTCAAAAAGCCATCGAAATATTTATTTATGAGTTCCGTTGTCAGAGCCGCATTCTTTCACATGGCAGGGTCTTCGGCTACTGTTGCGACGAGAGAAGGCCGCCTATACGAAGATATTGCTGGCTTACATTACTATCGAAGCTTTGATGCCTTGAAATATGGAAATGTCTCCTATGACAGCTCCGAAGGTTCAGCGGACTTTATAGTCAAACTTCCCAATTCAAGGATAGCTATCGAGATTGGAAGAGGGAGTAAATCAAGTCGTCAGGTTCGTGAAACTATGAAGAGAATAGAATGTAAGTATGGGCTTGTTATTTGTGATGACGCCTTAACATTATCTAAAGATAGAACTGTTATCCATGTTCCGTGGGACTATTTCAGCCTTGCTGGTTAGATAGAGCTCTAGTTTTTAATGACAGGGGTAGAAAGTTGACACTATCCAGTGACAAAATAATCGAACGCAAACACTTGGTTCGCTGGAGCGGGGTTGGCGGTACAAATACTAAATCCGGTATTGTTTCGGTCGACGTAATATTGGGTTTGTCCTGCGCCTGCGCCGATTGGACTAACAATGACATGTGGCTGTGTGGTAAATACCTGCTGGAAGTTGATACGCGCAAAGCAGCCAGGTGTTGTATTGCTGCCGGTGTTGATATTGATCGTTCCAGTTGTGTCAGACCCGCTGATGGATGCAGATCCGCCGCTGCCTAGCACTGCGTTATTGATCGTGCGACTAGGCGTTGGACCGGTAAAACTGATATGGTTTGGTATTTGCAGTACTGCATTGCCACTTAGGACAAGCCGTGATGTTGTGATTTGCGAAGCAGTCATTGCGCCGCTAAATGTCGAGGTGCCAGAAACGCTCAAATCACGGAGTGTTGTGCTTCCTTGCACGGCAGTATTTGTCGCTACCTGCAGGCTATTTATCTGTGCTTCACCAAGATTTGATGCGCCAGATATGGTAAGGCTTGGTCCTTGGATACTACCGCCGCTTTGTATGTTGCCAGCGACGTTCAGATTGCCACGAAGCAGCGTTTGGCCCGCAATAATAGCGTTACCTTGAATAGTCAGTGTCTGTGACGTGTTGCCAACTGACGCGTCAGTATTTGCCAAGTCTTTCAGTGCTTCTTCGGTAAGACCTTGACTAGCAATCTCTGGTGTTGGTTCAATTTTTTGACTGTTCAGATAGTTGACGATAGTAAATACACCGGCAACGACGACGATAAGGATAAAAATCAAAAAGTATAAGTTCACTTTTCGAAAGAATTTCTTGATCGGGGAAACTTTTTTTTCGGTACCTTCTTCAGGCTTTGGCAGTGGATTGGCTGCTTCTTTTGCCGCCTGTTCTTCGTCTAATTCGTCTGGCGTACGACTCAACGCATCAACAGGAGCTTGCTGATCGTCGTTGCCTGATTGGCTGTCTGTTGATGGGGATGAGTTTTTGTCGGGCTCCATAGTTGTCTATAGTTTGTTTTATTTTTCGATTATGCTTACGTCTAGCTTACTATACTTACCGACGTGGCGCTAGTT
Organism: Candidatus Saccharibacteria bacterium RIFCSPHIGHO2_12_FULL_44_22; assembly: GCA_001790515.1. Lineage (GTDB taxonomy): Bacteria > Patescibacteriota > Saccharimonadia > Saccharimonadales > Saccharimonadaceae > MGCS01. The sequence goes on along the minus strand of MGCS01000015.1, from coordinate 43,072 downwards.
GTATTTTTACCAGTGGTAGAGGATAATACGAACATAAAGCTTATGCGAAGAGGGAGATTGTGGCACTATTCACGACTACTGCTGTTTATTGCGGTAGTATTTGCTGGTGCTGGTAGTGCGACTGTCTATGCGCAGACGTCAAGTTCTAACAATTACCAGGTATCCGAAACGCAGTTCGGGTCAGACACGTTAAAGAGCTGTTCGGAAGCGTATTGCGCGCAAGCGTCTATCGGTGATATGTCGGCTGGACGCGCCAAAAGTAGCAACGGCACTGGACCTACGGCAACATTTGGCCCAATTATTGAGGCTGACCCACTACTAGAAGTCATCGTTGGTCCGGGACAATCCAACCTAGGTGTGTTGAATTCAGAGACGACAGCGTCAAAAACAATGACCGTCCAGGTTCGTACGTATCTAAGTGGTGGCTATACACTGCAAATTGTTGGTGATGCACCAAAGTATGGTACTCATAAATTGAATACATCGTCGACCGCTGCGTCGTCACAGCCAGGAACCGAACAATTCGGTATTAATCTCGCTAAGAACACAATACCGGACGTTGGGGCTATTCCTGTTCAGGTACCATCTGATCAAACCAGCTTTGGTGAAGCTGAAACGGCGTATAGCGTGCCAAATATGTTCAAGTACGTGAACGGCGACATTGTTGCGAAAAGTCTGACCGAATCAGGACGGACTGACTATACAGTGAGCATGATTGTAAATATTTCGAACAATACGCCCGCCGGACATTATATTGGCGAATTTTCGGCAGTCGTTACGCCTATATATTAGCCACCTGTGGACAAACTGTGTATAACTCGGGATTAATATGTAAAATGTTGTCAAAACTATTGCGCTGGCTATACTACTAATGGTAAAATTCGCGTTGAACCCCTTATATTTTAAGGCTCAAAATATAAAACAAACACATAATAGGAGATACATGAGTATGTATACACTCAAATCAATTGCTCAGCGTAGCACGCTGTTTGGAGCTGTTGGCGCCCTTGTGGTGTCAATTATTCTTCCGGCTGCACCTGCATTCGCTGCGGAGTTGAACCCATTAACAGAGCGTTCGCTACTACTTAGCTCGTCTGCTCCAGGATTCGTCGATACAGACGGTTCAGGCTACTCAACCACTGTCGGAAACCCTGCGGCTGGCGGTACTACACCAGGAACATACGCTCCTGCTGGTTCGGGGCCGAACGGTAAAAAATCCGGTGAAACCTTTACCTTTAAGGTAAGCAGCGACGGTACGATCAAAGGATTAACTTTCCAGTACTGTACTACTGCAGCTGGTAAGTGCCGCGGCCCTGGTAATAATACTGGTGATGCTGCTGCAGGACCATCAACACGTGAATCTAATGCCGATGCTTGGCCAAATCAAAGAAGTGACTTAAATGTTACTCCTGGATTTGTTGAAGGCGCGAGCGCTGGTCAATTTCAGGTGACAATTGGCGGAGTAGCCCAGACTGGTTGGGAATTCGCAGCAAGCAACAAAGAAGATCAAGATCATACTGAAGCTAAATCAGGAAAAAACAACTATATCACGCTAACGAACGATACTGCTGCTACGCCAACTACCGGTGGTACGCAGGTAGAAGTGACGTTTAAAGCTTCGGAGTCAGTGTACATCACTAACCCTGGTGCGGATGCATTCTTCGTGAAGTTGAATACTTACAATAGTGAAGATACCTTGGACCATATTCCTGGTGGTTCAGCGAATATCGATGGTGGTGTGACTGTGGCGAATGTCATGACAGACTCAATCCATATCACTACGAAGGTGTTGGAAACGATGGCCTTCTCAGTCGGTACACGTAACCGAGATACAGTAACACTTAACTGTGCCGGATATACTGGTACGCCACAGCAAATTGCCGATGGTTGTTTAGGTGTTTCGGGTGGTAGTTATACTCATGGTCCATGTGATGCCGTTCAGAATATAAATAATAACCGACTAAACCTCGGTGACCCGAATGCAGAGTATTCACTTGAAACAGGGAAAGCATGGAGCGTCTACTCTTACTGGCGTCTGAGCTCTAACTCATCAGGTGGTGCAACTGTCTATTACTCGGGTAATACATTAGCAAATACTGTAGGTGACGAGATTGCTGACATGCCGACTAAAGCGACAAGCAATCCAGGTTCAGAACAATTTGGTCTTGGGTTCGTTGCTCCAGAGGCAGGATCGGCTGAATTCGTAGCTGACCGAACCGCAGCTCCTACGGGATTGCAAGATATCGATAGCTTCCCGTTCAGGACATTGACAACTCAAACTTCTGGCAAGTTTGATACAAGTACATTGCCTGCACAGACACATACTGTCGACTACGGTGATGCTACAGGAACCGGAACAAGCGACACAGCTACCGTTCCTGCTGATGCAGCATTCAAGTTCAGCAAGACTAGCTCTACTGTTCCTGAGCCAATCGCGCAGCAAAACGATCAAGTCATTAGCTGTGCTACTGCAAAGATGCGTTACGTAGGTAACATCGCTGCAGACACACCAGCTGGTGTCTATACAACCAAGATTAACTATCTTGCAGCTCCTCAGTACTAAGCCATAGCGCTAAATCTGGAACAGATCAAATACCGACCCAGTCATAGGGTCGGTATTTAGTTGTGCACGGCTACGTTTTATACCTATAATTTGATACAATTACAGCTATGCAGCATAAGTTGTTTCGATTCCATGCAGTCACTGCTATGTGGCATTCTTTTTGGTCCGAATCTTTCTTGGCTATATTTATCGCGACATTCATACTGGTGGTGCCCGCATCTGCTGCTATGAGGTTTCAGGAACGCAGTCTATTCATCGCAAATAATGAACCTGGCGCCACTTCGTCATATACAGTTGCGTTTCGATATATGAGCCCCGTTGTTGTTGGTTCTGTTGATCTATTGTTCTGTGTAGACCCTATTCCACATCATGAGTGCGTAACACCACCAGGGCTGAACGCCTCCAATGCTGTATTGAGCGAACAGACGGGTGAAACTGGATATTCAATATTATCAAAATCAACCAACCATATAGTTCTGACGCGCGCTCCGAGCATGATCCAATCGAGCGGATCTTCGTATAAGTTTGATAACATTGTCAATCCAACGGACACTAGTCAGTCGTTTTCTATACGTCTGCGCAGTCATATAACAACCAATGCAACAGGAGAGCAGACTGACTTTGGATCCGTCAAAGGGCAGGTGTCCAGTGGGGTTCAGATCGCTACTCAGGTGCCGCCGATGTTGATATTTTGTGTTGCCGAAGAAGTGTCTGAGAACTGCACATCAACGAATGATAACAATTACAAAGACATGGGTGAACTGAGTGAACGTTCAACACTTTTAGCTCAGTCGCAAATGGCAGTCGGTACAAATGCATCGGGTGGCTTTGCTATTACGGCGAACGGTACGCCAATGAGTGCAGGTATGAATGTGATCGATTCACCGACATTGCCGACGGAAAGTATACAGGGTACTAACCAATTCGGACTTAATCTGGTTGCTAACGATGCGCCTATTGTCGGTAGTAACCCAGAAGGAGAATGGGCAAACGCGATTCCGTCACCGGACTATGCTCTTGCAAACAGGTATAAATACGTGTCTGGTGATGTCGTGGCGTATTCTCCAAATGTCAGTCTGATGAAGAAATTTACCGTGAGTTATATCGTAAATTCTAGTAAAGATCTGAAAGCTGGTGTATATAGTACAACGATTACCTACATAGTCAGTGGACGCTTTTAGTGGTACAATACGGCTTATACTTATAATAGTAAAAATAGGTGAGGGAAAATAGAAATAATGAAACGCTTAATCAGCACATTTATGGCCGCGTTTGCGGTTTTGACTGTTACTGCGTCAATCGCGCCTGCGCAAACGGCATCCGCTCAGTCTTCAGCGGCGCTTAGTATTGTACCAAAAAAGACGTATCAGATTGAGTCAGGTAAAACTGTCAATGATAAACTTACAATTCGAAACATTGACTCAGATATTCCCCTTGAATTAAACTTGCGCGTTATTGACTTTACATTTACCGATGACGGCGGTACCCCAAAGTTGCTGTTAGATCCAGATGCTCAGCAGACAAAATGGTCTTTGAAGCAGTACTTAACTATTCCGAAGACAGTCAAAGTTGAACCAGGTAAAAGCAAAACGATTGACATGAGTGTCAAAATACCTTCAAATCGCGGTGCGGGTAGCCTGTATAGCGCGATTGTGTACTCAACTGGTGCATCAGACGGTGGAAATGTCGGTCTGAGCGCATCAGGTGTGACGTTGGTATTTGCGAACATTCCGGGGCAGGTAAATCAAGATCTGAAAATTGAAAAATTTGGCGCGTATAATTTAGCAAATGGCGACAAACCTGCAGCCTATACTTCATTGACAACTACCCAGCCTCAGAATATTGCGTATACACTAAAGAACAACGGTAATGTTACAGAGGCTCCAACCGGTACTATTACATTGAAGGGTACATTCAGTAAAGAGCAGACGATCGCGAATATAAATCCGAACGAATCATTGGCCTTGATTGAACAGACTCGTACATTTGTAACATGTATAAAGTTAAAATCGCAGGATGTTGACTTCAACGGTACAAAAACGGAATCAAAACAATGCGCTGATCCAGGTCTTTGGCCAGGTTATTATAAAGCGACGCTAAACCTTGTCTATGGCCAGAATGGTAATGCAACCAAAGAAGCAACAAGCATTGCAGGGTTCTGGTATCTACCGTGGTGGTTCGTGATAACTGTTCTAGTACTATTCGGTGCAATCGCAATCGGAATTACGCTACTCGTTCGTAAGTTCCGCGGTAAACACCATACGACTAAACGTAAAAAACTATTACGCCGAAAATAAATAAACTTTTGTATCGTGCATCGCCGCGGTACAATAAGCAGTAGCATGGTACATATGAAACACTTCAGCGCACAGTGGATACTACCGGTTACGATCGGTGTATGTCTGCTGGCGCTGTTTGTATTTACACGACCAGCATCCGCCCTGACGCCCCTACCAACACCGGCGCCAAAACCAGGATCTATAGGTCTGGAGGCGACAAAGAAACAACCAGCACCAACCCAGGGTGCGACGATTACGACCCCGGGAAACGGAGCAGGATTTTCTGCATCGCCGATTACAGTAAATGGTATATGTCCCGCAGGTTTGTTGGTGCAGGTACTTAATAATGGTGTGATGGTAGGGTCGGTGATGTGCGCGAATGGCAGCTTTACATTACAGGTAAGTTTATTCGCCGGAACGAATGAACTGAGTGCAATTGTCTACGATGACCTCGATCAGGCTGGTCCAACATCAAATATTGTCACGGTTAACTACACTGACACTCGCTTCACCGCGTTCGGCGCGTTAGTAACTCTGACTAGTTCGTATGGACGACGATCTGCCGCAGCGGGAACGCCACTCAGTTGGCCATTACAACTATCTGGAGGTACAGGGCCATATGCGTTTAGTATTGACTGGGGTGATGGATCGCCGGCAGAACTAAAAAGCCAAGCACTTTCGGGTGTGGTAACGATCAACCACACGTACAAACAAGCAGGCATTTATCAGGTAAATATTAAAGTGTCAGACGTCAATGGCGTCAGTGCATTCTTGCAGGTGATCGCTCTCGCGAACGGCAAAGTAGACGGCGCAGCCGCAGCGGCTGCCAACGCAGACAATGGTGCGCAAGCACCCGCACAAACAAAAGTGCTATGGATACCTGCTGCTATATCAACTGCGCTTTTAATTCCTGCGTTCTTTTTGGGGCGTCGTAGTCAGATCGTTTCGTTACGACACAAGATGATGAAAGAGCGTGATGCCTATAAAGATGCGTAGGATCACAACTTTCTAGCAAGTAGTAAAAAAGTACTTGACAACCATAAGGGCTATCGTGCTACACTGGACTCGTTACGAGGAAAAAACAAATAATTTAAAAATGAGTGTGAGGAAAAGGGAATATGAATTCTTTTAGAGTATTAGATCGTAGATATGGCGCGTTTGCTATGGCACTGGCGCTTTTGCTGGCGTTTGTCATCACGTCGTTTGCATCAGCTGCACAGGTAACGGAACGCTCAATTCAATTGAGTAGCGCATCTAAAGAGGCTCCGGGTGTGACCTATTTGGTTACATTCACCGCTGCGGCAGCTGCTGGTGCAGTCGTCGTAGACTTTTGTAGTAACAGTCCTTTAGTTGGCGAAGAATGTACACCACCTGTAGGATTTGATGCGGCAGCAGCGACGACTTCGACGTCTGGATTTACGGTGACGAAGACAGCAAATAAAGTTGTGGCAACCGGTTCTATCACACAAGGAATACCTACGACTTTGTCTCTAGATAATATTACCAACCCAGATGCTGCCGGTGTACTGTATGCGCGTATTGTCACCTTTGCAGACAATACTGCCGCAACTGCGTATACGTCTGAAACTCCCGGTGCAAAAATTGATGAAGGTGGCGTAGTTCTTTCGATCACAGACACTGCTAGCGTATCTGGTGCTGTACTTGAAACGCTTTCATTTTGTATTTCAAACGCAACAATTGGCGAAGGTTGTGCGGTTCAAGCCAACCAGCCACCAGTTCTAAAATTGGGTGAAGGTACGGGTGATATCATCGCGCTCTCTCCAGGTGCTACGAGCACAGGGACTATCTACACGCAACTCACTACAAATGCTGCGAACGGAGCGATTATTAACCTAAAAAGCGCTACAGCATGTGGTGGACTCAAACGTGTCGGTACGACAACGTGCGATATCTTACCAGCGCTAACAGGAGGTATTGCTGATGGTGACGCAAAATTCGGCGTACGAACAGGTACGGTTACGTCCACTGCGACTAATGCAATCGGAACACTACAACCAGTTCTCGGCTCGGGGTATAATGCCTCTACATATGCATTGAATTACCTCTCTAATAATACGTCAGGTATTACAAGTACATACGGAGATCCAATCTTGGATACCGACGAAGAACCTGCAAATGATCAGAATATGCCACTAATATTTGGGGCTAGTATCAATCAGAATACTCCCGCTGGTCTCTACTCCACAGACCTTAGCTTAATTGCAACCGGTAAGTTCTAAACTACATCAAGCTAATGAAACGACATCTCGCAAAGGGGTGTCGTTTTGCTATGAAAACATAAGCGAATCTGGTATGATTGAAAGTAATTACGTAAAGGGGAAATTAGGTATGTTGGTGAAACAACGCGTCATAGTAAACGTTCGCGCGATCGTCGTTATTGTTGCATTTGCAACGATCGGCACGCTATTTATGGGATTGCACCAAACGGCATCCGCCCAAACTACGGCAAACACACTAAAGGTTGCCCCTGTTCGCAGTGACTTTTCAGTAGAACCAGGCGAGAGTAAAAAGATTCAAGTAGTAGTGACGAATACGACGAATTCTGCAATCTCCGTCCGTCCTATCCAGAATGACTTTGTCGCAGGTGACGAACGCGGTACGCCCGCACTTATTCTAGATGCTGATAAATTTGCACCAACACATAGTTTGAAACGATTTATGGCACCCGTAGCGGATACGACTATTCCTGCCAATAAGTCTAAGGCTATCGATGTTGTGATTAATGTTCCGGCAAGTGCACAGCCAGGTGGGTATTACGGTGCGGTACGTTTTGCACCAACAACACCAGATGGTGGTGGACAAGTAAACCTCAGTGCGAGCGTTGCTTCGCTAATGCTACTGACAGTCCCTGGCGATGTCGTCGAAAAGCTTGATCTGACTGAATTTAATATTCAACAGGGCGGTAAAACGTCAGAATACTTCACCAGTTCAAATGATCTCCAGGCTGCATTCCGTTTCAAAAACTCTGGTGGTATTCAATTAGGGCCAATCGGTAAAATCTCTGTTAAACAGGGAGACAAAGTTGTCTATGACGTCGACTTCAATAACAAAGATCAACGTGATGTCGTACTCACTGATAGTGCTCGTCGTTGGGATGTTCCGCTAAAGAACATTGGTAGTTTTGGTAATTATACCGTTAGTGCCACTTTTACGTACGGTACGACTAACCAGTCTGTCGAAGTAACAAAGTCATTCTGGGTTGTCCCGCAATTGCTGATTATTCTTGGTGTTATTGGTATCTTGATCTTGATTGCGCTGATCGTTGGGATCATTCTACTGATTCGTCACCGCAAAAAAGGTGGGGTGCTTCGTAGTCACGGTCGTGGCAACGGTGGCATGCGAAAACTCTAGTTTTATTCCATGCTGAATTACTATTGCGGCTGATAGTTTATCGTATGATTGATGGTGCGAGTAGTTTTCTGACCATATCCATTAGTACCAGTCGTAGTGAAAGTAAATGTGTAGTTCCCATACACTGCATTGCCATAGATTGAACAAGAGACGCCCCAATTATAGTTGTCGATCGGGTACACTATCCCATCACAGATTGGACCATTAGAGGGTCGAGTAACTGTTGGATAGGAATAATTAATTCCACCACCACAGGCCGGGGTATTACTTGGATCGCTAGGCGAAGACGAGACGTTGAGTCTCGTATTATATGAATTTACCTCGCGCTGAACCGAAAAAATGAAATTTGGCGCTGGGCAATACGGATTCGGGGCAACGGGTATGTATGGTTCTGGCGGGGCAATGCTTGACTGCGGTGCTGATGTACTTTTATTAGAATTATTTGATGTGCCAGATTTTTCAGATGACTTGGTTGCTTGCTGTTGTTTGTCCGTGTCTGTGCTGCTCGACGTCCCATTCGATTCAGTATCGGTAGCTTCACTCGTATCAGCTACTGGTTGATCTTTATCTACGATTGTCTTGTCTGCGGGTGACGCCGACTTGGATTGACTCAACGAGCTTATTTTTGAATCTCTGTTCGAGTTCTTGCTATTTGATAGCGCAAGTACCACACTGCCAGTACCTAAAATTAGCACAGCTACAACAGTGATAATGAGATAGCTCTTGTTTTGATATAGCTTCTTGAATGACATGAGGTGTAAATGGCTAATATGTTTCATTGCTCTACATTAAAACATACAAATCAGAGTGCTGCAACGAAGTTAGTTGATCGCGCCTTCATGGCGAAGGAGTGATTCTTTAATCGCTTGACCATACAAGTAATTACCAATACTTCCGTTACTTTTGAGTATGCGGTGGCATGGAACGAGCAGTATTAGCCTGTTGAGTCCGCATATCGTTCCCGCTGCGCGTATAGCCGCTGGATTACCGGATGCTTCGGCTAATTGTTTGTACGACAGTGTATGGCCGTAGGGTATGTCTGACATTGCTTGCCATACGCGCTTTTGAAACTCGGTGCCGTCTTGTAGTCGTGGAATCTTGTCAAGCGCAGTCGTGTCCCCGTTGTAATATGCTGATACGTCGTCTAGATATGGGTGGTTGTCGGTGTGCGTGACGGTAGTAACGTCTAGTAATGAGTCGTATCTTTTAATGAGATCGCCCGTCGACCCGTAACCAGATGCCCGTACCACATCGTCGCCATCGACGACCATGTGAAAATCACCATCAGGGGTATTGCTTGTTATAATGCGTAGGTTTTTCATGATATCTCATTAAAAAGTATAGGACGTATGGAGAGTAGCTGCAATACGAGTATATGATTGATTATACATTTCATAATGTCGCATAAATGTATATAGTAATACGTAGTAATTGCAACAAGGGAAGGTATATCCATGGCAAAATCTAATCATGAATCTAAACATAAACCAGAAGTGAAAGAAAAGACTTCAGTAGATAAAGCGAAGCCTACCGACGACAAGGGATGGGATACGGGAACAGTCTTACTGGGCGTTGGGTTGATCACGGCCGGCATAGTATTTTTGCTTGGTACATTGAATATCGTTGATATTTACCTAGGAAACATTTGGCAACTTTGGCCACTGGTTATTGTCGGTGTCGGCATATCATTTCTTCATCTGAAAGGTGCATGGAAAAATAGCGTCGTAGGGCTATTTATTGTGGCAAGTCTAGGGTTGTTGTATGTAACAATTACGAACGAAGAGGGCGGTCGACTCGTTGGCAGTAAAGATGAAAACAGAAAGCAGTCAGAAGTAGCTGTCGGTAAAAAGGCGAACAGTGTTGATTCACTAGATCTGAAAATTGAAACGGGTGCGATGAAAGTCGTGATCGATCCGCTCAATGGTAGTCAGATTGCCAAGGCAATGCTAGACGGCAATAGGCGCTTTGAACTAAAAGCTGATACAACGGTATCAAATACTACTCAGCAAACGACAATTTCGACAAAAGGATCTGGTTTCGGTTGGACAGGACTGTCGAATAACAAATTGAACGTACAAATAACAAAAGATATTCCAGTTATGCTGCGTATGGATGCAGGCGCAGCTTCACTGGATGCAAACTTGGCCGATATACGAATCAAGGAATTCACTGTCGATGCTGGCGCCAGCAGTCTAAAGGCAACTATCGGAAACAAAGAGGATACCGTAAAAGTGTCGATTGACGCTGGCGCAAGCTCAATTACACTACGAGTGCCGAAAGATAGCGGCGTTCGTGTTGAGAGTGAAGGTGGGTTATCAAGCAAAAACTTTGAAGATATTTACGAAGTATCAAATGGCGTTTACGAATCGAAAGACTATAACCAAGCGGCAAAGAAGATAACGATCATATCCGACGTTGGTGCATCGTCAATAAAAATCGAGCGCTATTAGATAGTCTAGCTCTAGGCTAGTGAGTAGCCTACACTGGCGGTACATTCTAAGCATAAGTATGGTGTATACTACTATTAGTACACCTCTCAAAGGTGCTTATTAACGTATACAAGAAAGCAAAAGCAATACAACATGGCACGTCTACCGCAACCTGGTGCAGATAATGGAAATTGGGGGAACATACTCAATGACTATTTAATGCAGTCACATACTGCCGCCGGTGCCATCAAAGATGATGCTGTCGGAGCACCACAACTGCAAGATAACGCAGTAACTGCGACTGCATTAGCGCCAAATTCGGTCACGAATGCTTCACTTGCCAGTAATTCTGTCAACGCATCTACAATTGCTGACGGTACTATAACCGAAACGCTTCTTGATACAAGCGTCCAGACTAAGCTGAATACACCCTCCGTAATAGCGGACGATAGCATTACTGCAACAAAATTGGTAGCGAGTGTCCGCACATCCCTTGACAAGGCAGACACTGCACTACAGTCCGCGCCAGTCATTTCTGTCAATACGCAAACCGGAGCAGTTGTGATTGATAAAAGTAGTATTGGTCTGGGCGATGTCGATAACACAAGTGATGCTGCGAAGCCTGTTTCGACACTTGTGCAGCAATCGCTTGATCTAAAAGCGAATGCAAGCGCGCTATCGGCGGTTGCGACTTCTGGCTCGTACGTTGATTTGACGAACAAACCAGCTATTCCCGCGATTACCGATGCATCAAATTCGACTAAAGGCATTGTTCAATTAGCTGGTGATCTGGGCGGGACTGCCACAAACCCAACAGTTATTTTCGCAAACGATACACTGCATGAATTAAGTAGTAATAAAAGCACCTCAGCAGCCCTAGGTGTATCTAATACGTTATACCCTACGCAAAGTGCGGTCAAAACATATGTTGATGCGCAGGTAGCAACTCGTCAGCCGCTTGATGCGAACGCGACAAGTAATAATGCAACCCAGACACTTACAAATAAACGAATTGATCCACGCGTTACGGGCGTTGCTTCGTCCGCTACAATAACACCAAACGTGGCCACCGATGATATGTATAAGGTTACGGCATTGGCTGCGAATGCGAGCTTTGCTGTGCCTACTGGTACGCCATCACCTGCTCAGAAGTTGATTATTCGCATTAAAGATAATGGCATAGCACGAGCAGTAACGTGGGATGCTATTTATCGGGCTATGGGCACGCCACTGCCACTAACTACATTTGCAGGCAAAACACTCTATTGTATGTTCATTTACAATGCCGACGATACTAAATGGGATTTAGTCTCTGCCGCACAGGAGGTGTAATAATGAGCTATTCTGATGAGGTGATTGCAGATCAGCCGACTGCGTACTGGAAGATGAATGAGCCGAGTGGTGACATTATTGATTCTATGGGTTCAGTTGTAGCTACGCCAGTGGGTGTATTGAAATACGGTGTTAAAAATTATGCCAATCAAGGTATTAATATTGATACGCAGGGCGAGTTTCGCGTTCAGTCCATACCAGCAAGTTTTGCTTGGCTGATCGATACGAGTTTGACGATTGAATTTTGTCTCAGACGAAACTCATTAGACACCGAAACAAAGGCAATTCTATCCTATCGCAATAGCACGACAGATGGTCGACAATACTCACTTTTCTTTTTAGGCGGCTCGAGTATCTTATTTGACATTGGAGGCACCGGGTCAAGATGGACGACTGGGTATAGCATTCAAGATACGGACTGGCATCACGTTATCGTAAGACACCGCGGATCAGACGCAAGGCGCGAACTGTGGATTGATGGCAGAAGGGTGAGTGGTGCTACTCAACTCCCAACGACGGCAGAAGCTGCTGGTACTGACTTCAAGATCGGTGCGTCTAATAGTTCAATCGCAAGTCGATTTAATGGCTGCCTCAGTGACGTAGCTATTTATAATGGTACGTATCTATCGAATGAACGGTGTACTGCACACTGGTTGGCAATACAAAATCGCAATGCCGGTTTGGTTATGAGTGCTCTGTAAATTCTCTAGCCAAGAATAGAGCTTTCAGTAGCGATAAGAACCATCGTAATAACAAACCCTGTAACTAAATTCAGCCAGATGAATCGTCTCCAAGCTATATTGGCTATGCCTGAAGTTTTGTCGGTAATGTGTAAATACGGGACGATATTAGCGGCATAGAGTAGTCCTGCTATGCCAACAATTAATCCAGGTATACCTTGGCTTGCAATAAGACCCGCACTGATGAGATAAAAGACAAAGACAACTCGTACAGTCCAACGTGCGCCAAAAACGGTTGCGATAGACGCAAGGTTACCTTCTCGATCAGGGATGATATCTTGGACTGCACCAAAAGCATGACTGGCGATTCCCCATAAGAAGAACGCAACAACGTAAGGGAATTGCTCGGCTGAGAATCCAGTTACGGACAGCGCATAGACGAGTGGTCCAACAAAGTGAATGCTGCTTGTGATTGAATCGAGTACGGGTATTTCTTTGAATCGAAGTTTGGCAATGGAATAGGCAACGACAAAGAAAATAACGATGAGTAGTGTCGCTGCAGAAAGGAGCGTGCCTGCTACTAATAAATAGCCGACAAACGGTATATTGGTGAGCAATGCCGACCACATGATGATGGGGTGGAATGCTTTTTGTTCGCGAGCGCCTTCGATGCCGCCTTTTCGGGGGTTGCGTATATCAGATTCGTAGTCGAAGACATCATTTACTCCGTACATTAATAAATTGTAGGGAATCAAAAAGTACAGCGTTGCGACAATAAATACCGCATCGATAGACCCACCCGAAACCAAATAGCCCGCAGCAAATGGATAGGCGGTATTTGGCCATGATATAGGTCGAGAGATAACAAAAAGTTTTTTGAGGCTATTCAGCATGATGCGACTTTCCATTCTGCCATAAAAGTGGAACTAATACTGCCGCAAGGATCGCATAGAAGAAATCTTCGATAGGGGCTCGGCCAATATAAATGCCAAGAATTTTCGTAGTGTCATATCCAACGATTTCCATCATGATTATTAACGAGTCAAATATCGCCGTCATGACAAGAAGGATAATAAGCATACTTACCCAGGCGCGTGACGGTTTGTGGAGGTGCTTGTAAAAAACAGTCGCTACGACAGCAAGCACTGCCAAATTAAGTATTAAATACGTGACCATAATCGGTGACCTCCTGTATAGAGCAGTAGTGTGACATAGCAGAGCAGAAACAAAAAGAAGAGCTCTTCGATAGGAAATTCAGGCAAGATGCGTAACGGTAATGTGTAATCGCTTCCTCCGTGAAAAAATATACCCAAACGAATGCCAAGTAAATCCCAAATAACGAATACAAGCATCGTGATGGCAATGGTCATTGTCGCCCGTTTTTGATCAACCCAAAATGCAAGTTTATATCGCCAGTCTAGTACTGTTAACCCGCTGATCGAAAAAACGAGCGCGAATAAGTAATACCAATTTTCTATCATGACGATTCCTCTATATGTTCGATTTTTACGACCGCTCCACCACGCGTATCACCTGATAATCGCTTGTAGATTAATTCGGCACCAATCAAGCACATCGGCAGGCCAATACCTGGTGTCGTTGAGCCGCCGACATAGTAAAGATTTTTAACTTTCTTGCTCTTGTTTGAAGTTCTGAATAATGCGCTTTGTTTCAGGATATGCGATGGCCCAAGTGCGGTTGCTTGCCAGGCATGAAACTTCGTTCGAAAATCGTTAGGCCCAAATAACTCTCTACTGACGATACGTTCGGCAAAATCAGCAATGCCCGTCATCTGTGAAAATTGTATGATATATTGATCGGCAAGAGATTCAATATCGGTATCGTCTACTGTCGCATCAGGAGGAAGCGGTACAAGAATAAACACATTCTCATGACCGTTCGGTGCAACGGTATCGTCAGAGGCGCTTGGTTTGCAGACGTAGATTGATGCCGGGCTAGGATTGCGTTTATCGATGTAGATGTCTTTGAAATTTTGTTCCCAATTATCAACGAATAGCAAGTTATGATGTTCCATTGTTGGCAAACTTCCTTTTATACCCAGATACATCAACAATGCGCTTGGCCCCGCTTGCTGTTTTTGCCAATATGTTTGTGGATATGACCTGTCAGGTTCGTCTAATAACTTTGTTTCGGTGAAATGAAGATCAGCATTCGAAATAACGATGTCAGCAGTCAATTCTTTGCCGTTCGAAAGTCGAATACCCGTAGCGGTGCCATTCGTCGTCATGATGCGATCCACTGGTGTATCAAAATGGTATGTTACGCCTAGGTCGCTGCCGATAGCAACTAATCGTTCGATGATTGTATACATGCCGCCGCGTGGATAAAACACGCTCTCACGAAAATCAAGTGCACTCATCAGACTATAGATAGCTGGAGCCGCAAATGGTGACGTCCCTAGAAATACCATAGGGTATTCAAGAATTTGTTTGAGTCGCTGGTCATGAACAAATCCACTGACGTAACGGTCAATTGGAGTAAAGGCGCGCTTTAGTAACGAAACGGATCGGACTAAGATGTCACGTTTTAGAAAATCTGACAGTGATGAAAAGTTGCTATATAAAAAATGACGAAGTGATAATTGATAGATGATGTCACCGTCGTCAATATACTTACGAAGTTGCAGTCCAGCGCCAGGTTCGATAGATTCAAATGTTGCCGCGTCAGTATCGATATTGCTAGTAACAGTGAGTGGTGGTTGCGATTCAAAAAACACTTTATAGGCAGGCGACAGCCGAACTAAATCGAGTTCTGATGAAACGTCGCGATCAAGAAGTTCAAAATAATGTTTAAATACGTCGGGCATTAGATACCACGATGGGCCAGTATCAAATCGAAAACCATCAATTTCAAGGAGCCCGGCTCGGCCGCCAGGTGTGCTATTTTTTTCGTAAATAGTCACCTTGTAACCGGCTTTGGCCAGGAGGTTCGCTGTTGCTATCCCGCCAATTCCTGCACCGATGATGACGATATGTTTCATGAATGAACTCCTTCAGTAACAAGGGTTTGTGCAAGCAGCCATAATTTATGGGGTTTCGATATCCGGACGCGAGTTTGTTTGATGATGCTTGCTGGCGTGTGCTCTAGTTGGCGGAGTAGCTGAGTATAATAGCGATAACTGACACGCACGGCAATACGGCTAGAGCGAGGAAGTGCGGAAATAGCGATATTTGCAGATTTGAAATCTGCTTGGATGTCGTCTATGATCGCTTGTTTGGCAGTATCGTCAAACGTTTCGAACGCTACTCCCGGAAAATACACTCGTCCAAGTTCAGTGTAATCAGCCGCTAGGTCACGAAGGAAATTTACTTTTTGATATGCGGCACCGAGCGCGATTGCACCGGGCTGTAGTTGATCATAGTAGGATTGATCGCCACTACAAAACACGCGAAGACACATGAGTCCAACTACTTCCGCAGATCCATGAATATACGAGTGGTACTTATCCGAAGTGTAGCTACTGGGCGGAATATCCGTGCGCATGCTAGAAAAGAACGGTGCAATGAGATCTTGGGAAATACCGAATTTCTGTGCAGTCAGTGCGAATGAATGGATGATTGGATTTGTACTATAGCCTGACTCAATAGCCGAGTAGGTGTCATTTTCAAGTTGATCAAGAATCGTCCTTGTATCGTTGCCGCGATAGGTGTCTACAACTTCATCGGCGATTCGTACTAGCCCGTAGATTGCAAAAATATGAGGTTGAATGGCGCGATCGAACAAACGACTACTGGTGCCAAACGAACTGGAATAACGAAGTGTCAGTTGTTTACTTGACGCATAGGCAACGGAAGTGTACAAATCCATTAGGAAGTTCTATCCGTGACTTTTGTAATAAACTGCTCGAATGACGCTAAATGCTTAGGATCAATTGTCAGGTCTTGAAGTGCAACACGTGCATCGGTTGCATATTGCGAAATCGTTCGCTCAGTCACTTCTTTTGCACCTGACGTGACAAACAATTCTTTTACTTTTGCAATTGTTGCGGTCGTCGCGTCGGGGTCTCCAAAAGATATATCAAACAGCATACGCTGCTCTGTATCAAGTCGCTCTAAGCATTGTTCAACCATGAATGTGTGTTTGCCTTCACGAATATCGCCAGATGTCGATTTACCAGTTTTCTCTTCGATACCAAAAACACCCAAAAGGTCGTCGACGAGTTGATAGGCGATACCAAGTTTTATTGCAAACGTGCGTAGTACTTGCTGTTGCGATTCGCTTGCGCCAGCCAGTCGAGCACCCGTCAAAAGTGGGATGACAAAGGAATAACTAGCCGTTTTATACCGTGCAATCTGCACGGCATCACCCGGTTTGACGGGCATGAATGCGGCTTCGGTGTCGAGTAGTTCGCCGCCAGCAACTTCAAAAATACTTTGGCCAAGGAGTGATTGAGCAATGATCTTATCGCTGCTAGACAAATGTGAGCCTGCGATCATTTGATACGCACCAGACAGCATCAAATCGCCACCAAGAATCGCCGCACTGTTGGCATAATGGATACGTTCAACTTTATCATGAACATATGGATGATACTGCGTGTCGTATTGTCCAGCGATATTTGGAACTCCGTAGCGAATGTAGTCGCGGTCGATGATGTCGTCGTGAATCAATAGGCTAAAGTGAAGCAGTTCTTGAGCGGCGGCAATAGGAAGGAGCGTCGTGTGATTTTTACCACCAAAGGCATCATAGGCAAGAAGTGTCATCTGTGGACGAACTCGTTTGCCGCCAGATCGAAGGAGTGTTTGAAGGTGTTTCCAAAGTAGTTCATAAGACTGACTTATCGTGCTGGCGTCGATGATTGATTGCTCAAAGTATTGGTCAATGACACGGTTAACCTCGGCTGTTTGTGTGTCTATCGTCGCATCTGAGGTGTTCATTACATCTTATTATAGCTTGTTTTGATCCTTTTCATTCTGCAATCAAGGGGTGCAAAATATATGCTATACTAAATATAGTAAAAGGTAATATAGAAAGTATCATATGGAACTCGGTGTCTATAGTTTCGGCGATGTACAGCGGAATGGTAAAAAGCTCGGATCAACGAGTGAGGGGATTACTAATCTTCTTGAAGCGATGCAAATTGCCGACAAAGTTGGACTCGATTTCTTTGGGGTCGGAGAGCATCATACGAGTTATTTTCCTGCCTCATCGCCGGGCACGATACTTGCGGCAGCTGCGGCAACAACAAAACAGATAAAACTAGGTAGTGCCGTATCAGTACTAAGCACTGATGATCCTGTTCGTATATATCAACAATTTGCGACGGCTAATATTATTTCAGGTGGTCGCGTAGAGGTGATTGCAGGCCGTGGTTCGTCGACGGAGTCGTTTCCACTATTCGGGTATGAATTAAAAGATTACGATGCATTGTATACTGAAAAGCTTGATTTGCTTTTACAATTAAACAACCTTGACAAGAATGAACGTATTACATGGGAGGGTATTCATCGTGCACCATTGCAAGACGCACAGATCGTACCACAATCGGATGATCCACTGAAAATCTGGCTAGCTACGGGAGGCAATCCAGATTCGTCAATTCGAGCAGCAGCGCTCGGGTTGCCAATCGCGTATGCTGTTATTGGCGGAAGAATTTCTCGGTTTGCGCCACTTGTTGATTTATATCATGCAGCCGCAAAGCAGTACGGCACTGAATCGGACGCTCTTCAGGTGTCAATTGCAAGCCCTGGCTATATCGCCGATAGCGCGCAAGATGCAAAAGAGACATTTTGGAAGGCGTGGGGATGGACGATGACTGAACTTGGAAAAGTACGCGGGTTTGCAGCACCCGATCGTGCTCATTATGACGCTGAGTCAAATCACGACGGTGCACTATTTGCTGGCAGTGCCGACGAAATCGCTGATCGAATCATCGAACTTCATAAACGGATTGGTCATTCTCGCCACATTTTTCAGATGGACGTCGGACAGTTGCCGCATGACAAATTCTTGCATTCAATTGAACTGCTGGGAACAGTCGTTGCGCCAAAAGTAAGGAAGGCGCTGGCGAGTGGTAAAAAATAATCTTCCACGGATTGGTGTCATTGGCGCCGGTAGACTTGGGACGGCACTGGCAAAACAGTCGCTGAGCGTTGGATACGAAGTACGTATTAGTAATTCGCGTGGGCCGGAAAGTTTAGAGTTACTTTTGAGTGTGTTGTTACCTGGTGCTATTGCTGCAACTATCGACGAGACGATCAGTAAGAGTGATATTGTCATTTTAGCCTTCCCTCTTCGCTACTATAAATCGCTAACCCCTCAGCTATTCATAGGCAAAATTGTGATTGATGCGATGAATTATTGGGCACCTGTCGAGGGGGACATTGCCGAATTTGCCGATGCAACCATCACATCAAGTGAAATGGTGCAGCAGTACCTACATGATGCGCATGTCATAAAGACATTAAATCACATTGCATATAACGAAATCGAAGAGCATGCGCTACCACTTCAAAGTAAGGGTTATCGTGCCATAGGAATTGCTGGTGATGATAGAGATGCCAAGCTGACAGCTATGGCATACGTGGAAGCACTCGGGTTCGACGGTGTTGATCTAGGAGTATTAAAAAATGGTGCGCTTTTGCAGCCAGATACACGATTATTTAATGCTCGCATGAGTGCTGACAGCATGAAGTCGCAAACAGCCGTGCGTATTTGACCTCGTATTTAAATACCTCTATAGTGAACGTATGATTGGTCTTGATGACATCTTTACGCGGCTTGAAATCGCACTCGAAGCTGGCGGTATAGCTTGGTGGGAAATGGAAATTCCTTCCGGTGTCGTCTTTTTTAGTGAGAATAAAACAAATATGATTGGTCGGAAGGCTGGTGATTTTACGCATTATACGCATTTCACTGACCTGATTCATCCAGATGACTATGAATCCGCGATGAAAGCGATGAAGGATCACCTAGAAGGAAAAGTGCCTCACTACGAAACGCGCTACAGGATCAAGCACAAAAAAGGTCATTACATTACATTCTATGATCGCGGCAAGATTGTCTATAAAGACGGCGACACATTAAAAATCGCGGGCATCGTCATTGATGTTACTGATCGACTGAAATTTAACTAAAGTTATGCAACGTGAGTAAGCCTTTTACGCAAACACTTAAACAATTATACGTTCGACGCGTCACGTATATAAAAGTAACATCAGTGCTAGTGACTGTTTCGATTATGGCGGCAACGATCATCATTGGTGGAATTATTCAGCGTAATTTGTTGGCAGTGCAGGTGCAGGCAGTTGACAAGCAGTTAAAAGAAAACGAATTGTTACTGCAAAGTAGCTTTACGTCGTATGCTCAGGTTGTGCGAAGTGGAGTTGGTCGAGTAAACTCTGGCGCAGTAGATCGAACATCGTGGGGGCAATTTATTGGCACCTATGAACTGAGCTCATCGATCCCGGCGATTTCCAGCATGATCCTGACGCATGTTGTTCGACCAGGGGAGTATGAAACGTACATGCAGCAATTGTCTGATCAGTATGGACAATCAGTGGAGGCAACGGGTATGGCAAACGACCAGACCGACATGAATGTGTTGAGCTATGCTAGCCCTGAGCGTGCAACGACAATAAGAAACATTGGATTCAACATCTATAGTGATTCAACTCGACAGCGAGCAGCTCAACAAGCTACAGATAAAAACGAGATTGTTATGTCGGATCAATTAGAATTAATCGCCGACGCTCGCCAGGAGCAAACATCCGACGGAGCAGCGTTCTTGATGTATGCGCCTTACTACACGCCGGGTGCGCCAATAGCGACGGTTGAAGAGCGACGAGCTGCCGTGATGGGTCATGTCGGCGCATCGTTTAGAACTGAGCGTGTCTTTGATCAGATATTTAGCAGCATTGACAGAACACATGTCGGAATGACAGTCTTTATGGGTATTGGTGATGGGCAATCGCAGGTGTATAAAGCAGCGGCGACAAAAGCAAGCGGACCGCAAATCACAAGAATACAGACACTGAATTTTTATGGACAGACATTTACTATCAAATATGATTTCGATAGTAATTTCTTGGTATCAGACACGCAGCTACGCTCGCCGATTTATACAGTATCATTTGGTATTATTGTTGCAATTTTGATAGGAACAATAACATTTTTCTTTCTGCGCGGTCGTCATCATCGCCTACTGCTTGATAAGGAGCGCGATGTAACGAGGGCAAAAGACGAGCTGCTGTCACTCGCGTCGCATCAATTACGAACACCAGCGACAGGAGTCAAGCAGTATGTCGGCATGATACTGCAGGGATTTGCAGGACCTGTCTCAGATACGCAAATTGAACTGCTGACGAAAGCATATAAAAGTAACGAACGACAACTTCGAGTGATAAATGATATTCTCCATTTAGCTAAACTAGATCTAGGACGGATCGTTCTTGCGAAGAGTAGATTTAATTTGAGCGAACTAGTAAAAGACGTTCTTGACGAGCAGAACCAAGAGCTAAAATCTGCCAAGCTGAAACTGACTACCAAATTACCAAAACATGCAACGCTATACGCCGACAAGCATATGGTTCGTATGGCGGTTGAAAATATCATGAGCAATGCTATCAAATACACCGATGCAAGGGGCAGAATAACCGTTCAGCTAAAAACAGACGAAACAGGCTATAATCTGTCTATACAAGACACAGGAGTTGGTATTGCCTTTGAAGACACACCAAAGCTATTCAAGCAGTTCTCTCGTTTAATGAACAAGCGTAGTCACCTTGTTACTGGTACAGGAGTCGGGCTGTATTTGGCGCAACATCTCATCAGGTTGCATGGTGGTGACATATCGGTCGAATCTCAATTGGGCAAAGGATCGACGTTTTCAATATATTTGCCTCACTCAGACGAAAAGCTGTGAAAAAATTCACTAATAAACGTGAAAAATATGTAGTACAATAATAGGTAATAAGATTCGGAGAAAAAACCATGGCTCATAAGATCCTCATTGTCGAAGACGAAGTCTCTTTGTCTGAAGCCTATCATATGCTGTTAAAACAGGCGAAGTATGATGTTGTCGTTGCTCAAGATGGGCGTGATGCACTTGAAAAAGTAAAAGAGTTTGATCCTGAACTTATTCTTCTTGACCTACGTATGCCCGTGCTTGACGGCGTAGGATTTTTGAAAGAATACGATCTATCTCACAAACATCCGAATGTAAAAGTGATTGTATTTAGTAATTATGACATGCAAGATGAAATCGATGAAGCATATCGACTGGGTGCAGATCGGTACATTTTAAAGGCATGGGCATCGCCACGAGAAATTCTTAATTTGGTTCATGACGCATTGGAAACCAAAGACGATGGACTCAGTCCAACTGGACGTCACTAAAGCTTTCTTTAGCTAGGTACTGTTCAAGCGCAGAACGATGAATAATAAATTGTGTGCCACTGTAGGTCACAATTTTTTTACGTCGTAACTTACCTAGCTCAACACTCGTTGTTTCTCGAGTTAAACCAGTAAGGTTGCCAAGTGTCGTATGGGTAAGATGAAACTTCAATTCAAAGTCGTTGTCATTTAATTTGCGTGAATAACGGAAAAGAAGGTAATAAAGAATCAACAATAACTTATCGGCTGCACGTGATTGTTCAAGTGCAGTTATCTGTAGTAACTGACTGGCATGGCTATTGATGAAGTAATCGAGCAGTTCGCGTTCAAGTCCCGGTGTATTTTCAATATGTTCGCGCAGGACGGTGCGTTCAACCGTAACAATCTCGCAGTCATCCATTGCTTCGTAATAATACAGTGCACTAGAAGTCTTGTTGAATAGCCATGTCTCCGGAAACATATCACCCGGCATTCGAAACCCAATGATCTGCTCATCTCCATTTCGGCCAAGTCGATATACTTTGACGGTGCCTTTTTGCACAAGATACGCCTGACGCGGCACTTCACCCTGATACAGCAAAATAGTGCGTTTTTTGATTGTACGCTTCGTTGACCTGGTGAGTGGGAGTGTATTCAGACTTTCCATAACCTCTTACTATAATATCACTTAATCTGTCTTATGAATATTTTAACCATCTGTTTGTAAGATAGTTTACATAGTGACATGCGAGCATTTTCTATACTGTATATAGAGTTAATAATAGAGGAGGAATACTATGAGCAGCTATCGTTATATAGACGCAAAGATCAGCAATTTTATTCACCGAAAGTTGGCAACAATGGGCGATACGGCTGGAGCATCTTATAAACGTGAATCTGCTATATCCGGAATCTATTATGAACCGCTAGCTATGCCAGTTGTGCCAAGCGGGAGTAAAAAGTAACTATGTCACATTCGTTTCGTATGCAGTCAAAACGACGTCGAACAAAACGATTAGAGCCTTATCAGCGAAGTAAAATGCGTAGTCATTTAGTAGAACTGTAGTTCAATAGCTACTTGAAACTTTAGGCGGGGTAAAGCATATTCCGTTCTTGTTTGTAATAAATATTACAAACAGCGTGCTCACAATTGGTTAACATACTAAAGTAATTATGCCATCAACTGCATAGTAAGGAACAAGTTCGTGAAAAAAATTCAGTCAGTGCCTCTATTCATTTTCGCAGTTGGTGTATCAGTTATTGCATTCAACATTATGCCATCAGCTGCGATGCTTCGGACATCTTCAGCCCAGCAAGCTAGCTCAAGCCAACCACCGACTGCAGCACAAACTGCGCGTTCGACAAATGACTCATCGTCAACTCCAGCGAGGCTAGCTCAGGTGAAGGTTCAGTCCGCTCCGGCCGAGACGGCTACGATTACTCCAGTTGAGTCAGCAACTACCGATACGGCGCCTATCGTAAGGCAATTAGCGTCTGCTCAAACAAGACAGGCATCTACTGTCGTCACCTATCCGTCGCTGCGTATCGATAACGACAAACGCGATCAATTGTATGCCATTGCAACGTCGGTTGTAATCGTTGGATCATCGCTGTATGGAATGACACTCATGCGACTCTCGCAAAGAAACGTCGTTGCATCAAGACGTCCATTATATATAAAATAATTCTTCCGAAAGGCCGTAACTTTTTCCATGACTAAAAAATTTCTTATTCGCTTTTTTGCTGTATTGCTTGTAATTGTAGGAGTGTCACTCGCTGGGTACGCTGCATTCCGTAGTAGTGATAACGTCGACAAAAACCTTGTATTCGCCGACAGAACGCTATTATCAGGACTATGGGATAACTACAAAAAGATATACTGGGAGTCGGGATCTGGTCGAACACTCGATAAGCAACAGAACGACATAACGACTTCCGAAGGTCAGAGCTATACGATGCTTCGCGCAGTATGGGAAAGCGACCAAGCTACGTTTGATAAAACATGGGAATTCACAAAAGTACAATTGCAGCGTGAGGACAAACTGTTTTCGTGGAAATGGGGGCAAAAACCAGATGGAACGTACGGTTTGCTGACAGAACAGGGCGGTGAAAATACAGCATCTGATGCTGATAGTGATATCGCGCTCGCGCTTGTTATGGCAGCAAGTCGCTGGCAAAATAAAGACTATCTTGATTCGGCTCGTGACATCATTCCGGCAATTTGGGAAGAAGAGGTTATTACGGCGGCAGGCAAGCCGTATCTCGCAAGCAATAGTTTAGAAAAAGCTTCAAAGCAAGATGCTGTTATGAATGTATCGTATTTTGCTCCATATGCGTATCGCTACTTTGCAAAGATTGATACTCGGCATGATTGGAACGGATTAATCGATAGTTCATACGAACTTATCAACAAGTCGATAGACGAGCCGATTGATAAGACGAAGTCAGTTGGTTTACCTCCTGATTGGATTTCATTAAATAAAGACACTGGTGCCATCAGCGCAATTCAAGGTAGCGATACGTTGACGACAAACTATGGCTATGACGCAATGCGAACGCCATGGCGACTGGCGCTCGATTACAAATGGAACAAAGATGAGCGAGCAAAGTCGACGCTAAATAAAATGAGTTTCCTCAAAAACCAGTGGCAAGAGAACGGTAAGCTATATTCTACCTATTCGCATGACGGTAAAACGGTGAAAACTGACGAAGTAGCAGAAAGTTATGCGACGGCGTTATCGTACTTTACGATAACTGATCCCGAAATAGCATCCGAAGTATTCGACAAAAAACTCAGAACGCTTTATGACCAGAATACCAATTCCTGGGCAGGTGAGATGACCTATTACGGAGACAACTGGACGTGGTTTTCTATCGCACTGCATGATAATAAACTAGAGAATTTGGCCGCAGATTTGTAACAAACCATAACCATCATCCCGAAAGGATTCGACCGTGGAATTTCTGAAAACTATCCGAGCTAGCCCAATACTACTGACTATAAACTTACTACTCTCTGTTGCCTATTTTGTATTCATAGCAGCATTTTCACCAATAGGAAACCCTGTTATGTTTGGCATATTGGTTGCCGCTGGACTATTCCATTTATGGCAAGTGCTTGGATATCTGCATAGTGTGTGGCCACGAAAAAGAGTTCGGCAGTTTGATGCTACGTTTACGCCACCCGTCGGAGTATTTATCACGGTTTGTGGTGAGCCAAACGATATTGTCGAAGAAACGGTCGTTGCAGCGAAGGCGATGGATTATCCCAACTTTTCAATCTATATTTTGAATGACGGGAAAGTCGCAAATCGTGATAACTGGAAAGAAGCAGAAATCTTGGCAAAAAAACACAAGATACAGTGCATCACCAGGACAACTCCAGGTGGAGCAAAAGCTGGTAATATCAATCACGCACTTGCACAAACAAAAGAAGAATTTACGGTAATATTCGATGCAGATCATGTACCAAAAACACACTTCCTACGAGCGATGATGGGGTATTTCAGCGATGAACGTGTGGCCTTTGTGCAATCACCACAGTACTACAAAAACCATGATGAAAACATGGTAACTGGCGGCGCTTGGGAGCAGCAAGCGCTTTTTTTTGGTGCGATTCTCAAAGGCAAAGATACTGCGGATACGGCATTCATGTGCGGAACCAACATGGTGCTTCGTCGAACGGCACTCATGGAAGCCGGCGGTATGTGTGAAACAAGTATCGCAGAAGATTTCTTGACATCGCTGCTAATCCACGAAAAAAAATGGAAATCCGTCTATGTAGATGAAGTACTTGCAGAAGGACTAGCGCCGGAAGATTTCTTGTCATATTATAAACAGCAATTTCGCTGGGCTCGTGGGAGCCTTGAGGTTGTATTTAAGTACAATCCGTTATTCCGTCGAGGACTTACGATAGGACAGCGAATCCAGTATTTGTCGTCAGCAAGCTTCTATTTGTCAGGTCTGATCGTTGTCGTAAACGCGTTATTGCCATTACTCTACTTTTACGCAGCACTTGAACCACTGCAAATCAACACAATGTCACTTGCATTGATATTCCTTCCATATATATTTGTCGTACTCTATACAATTCAACTAACGAGTAACTTCAGTTACACATTCCGCGCGTTGTCATTCAGCCTGAGTTCCTTCCCAATTCATTGCAAAGCAGTCTGGCAAATTCTGACAGGCAAAAAAAGCGGTTTTGTTGTGACGTCAAAAAAGAAAGTGAGTGGTAATTTTAGGTACCTCGTGACACCACACCTTGTGTACATAGGCTTGGTTATTTTGGGGATTATCGTTGGGTTAGTCCGTGAAGGACTGTCGGCTGCCATCATCACAAATACAGCATGGGCGGTAATTTATATAGCAATATTCACGCCGTTCATTATGGCCGCATTTGAAAAAACATCGCCTGATGATGACGAAATAAAGATCGTGCCTGAAAAGAAGGTTGCATTATGATGTGGATTAGAAAAGCGCGTGATCTTCATAAAGAACCTCGTTGGTGGGTCGTTGGACTAGTTCTCGGACTATTAATCACGTTTGCTGTATATTTCAGCGTTACAGTATTTACAAAAACCAGTTTGAGGCTTGATGAGGCGCAGAGTCTGTTCCAAACAAACCGAGATATTGGCGGCGTTTTGAACCTTGTGGCGCAAGATGTCCATGTTCCTGGATATCATATTTTACTTCACTACTGGCAACTTATTTTTGGAAATGATATTCAAACCGCGAGGTACATGTCACTCGTGTTCTTTGTGGTACTGATACCAGCTGTCTATGCGCTTGCATCGTATGCATTTAACCGACGAGTAGGATTGTTTGCAGCCGCCCTAATAACCATATCGCCATTTATGGACTGGTATGGGTCAGAAGCACGGATGTACGTTATGCTGGCGTTCTTTACGGTCATTCACCAACTTGCGTTCCTAAAGTTATTCAAAGAAGGTAAATCGGTTCACTGGGTATGGTATACACTAACGGCAATTGCCGGAATGTACACTCATTATTTCTTTGCTTTCGTGCTACTTACGGAAGTTGTGTTTTATTTGTTTGCACGAAATGACTTTGCTGCACCGAAAGCATTCCGTAAATTTTTGATAGCTGGTATTCTTGTCGTTGCATCGATTACACCATGGTTGCTGTATGTGAATAGTCTGGGGTTTGCAAGTAATACACAGCCAAGTTTGAACGAACCAACGAGTGTCGATCTTTTCAATACGTATGCTCAATTTATCTTTGGGTTTCAAGTAGATTCATTGAATACTATTATCGTTTCGATGTGGCCAATTGTTGTGTTGCTTGCTTTTTTCGGTCTGCAAAAGAACAAAAGTACACCTCGCGAAGCAATATTCTTTGTGGCCGCTGCAATTGTTCCTGTTTTAGGGGCATTTATCGTCAGTATTACAATTACTCCGTTTTTCCAAAGTCGCTATCTGATCGTTGCGTTGCCGGCGCTCATGATATTTGTCGCATGGACACTGTCACAATATCCACGTCGAATATCACTCGTATTAAAATCGCTACTCGTGTTTATTATTGCAACACTCTTCACGGTTCAAGTAGTCAATCCAAATACGCCGGTTAAAGAAGACTATCGTGATGCGGTGGGGTATTTAAGCGAGAAGGCATCTAATCGCGATGTGATTATTCTATCCGCGCCATTTACTATTTATCCGACGGAATATTATTACAAAGGTGATACGAAGATTGTCACTGAACCGATGTGGGATCGATTTAGTCAAGGTAGTGTTCCGGCGTTTGATGAAGCGAAATTGCCCGAAGATATAAAAAGTACGACTCAATCATATCAGAATGCCTGGGTAATGCTGAGCTACGATCAGGGATATAATGAAACTATTCGTAAGTACATGGATGGTCACTACGAACGGACGAGTGCCAAAGAATTTAGTAAAAACTTATGGGTATACAGTTATAAAATACGATACGATCCTCTGATTACGATAGCTGATTAACTGTGAGTGGTCGAGATGGCGTACACTAGTAGACATGAATATTGCAACGTATGTTTCTGGATTGACACTTCTTTCCGATCAAGTCAGTAAACGCGAAGTAGAGATTATTTTGCGTGAACTGACAAAAACGCTTGATAGGCATGTCGTTGGTGATGTCGTGGAGTTTGGTTGCTACGAAGGTACGACAAGCGTTCATTTAGCATACTTTTTGCAAGCGACAGACAAACATCTGTATTTGTATGATTCGTTTGAAGGGTTGCCGGACAAAACGGCGTTTGATGAAAGTCCGGCCGGGATGCAATTCAAAACAGGTGAGCTAAAGGCAGCAAAAAAGCAACTCATTAAAAATCTTAGACAAATGAATACGCCCATGCCACGCATAAAGAAGGGCTGGTTTTCTGAATTAACACAAACTGATATTCCTGTTGTGATATCGTATGCTTTTTTGGATGGTGATTATTACGAATCAATTATGGATCCGCTACGACTTATTTGGCCGCGACTTTCTCCTGGAGCAATTGTCGTTGTTGATGATTATGCCAACGAAGCATTACCAGGTGCAGCTAAAGCAGTAGATCAGTGGCTCCAAACCCACACTGCAGCATTATCCGTCGAAGCCTCGCTTGGCATCATCAAGCTACCAGAATAGTCGGTTATTTAAAGAGTGTTACTATAGGGATATGATTAACTATCTTCGATCGACGCATTATCGACCAGAGATCAAGCAACGTGACACGTTGCAGCCCGGCAGTTGGGTACGTTGCGAGCGCCCAAACGAAGACGAACTAGAGCAGCTTGTAAAAAGTGGTATTGATGCAGACATCCTGACAGACGCACTTGACCCTCATGAAGTTCCGCGTGTAGAACTTGACGATGGATGGACGTATTTTATTACGCGCCTTCCTGACACTGATGATGATTTCAACGATTATACGACGCCAATTTTGTTTGCACTTGGACAAGAATCACTGGTGACGGTCAGCCGTGATTCGTTAGGGCGAATGTGGCAACCATTCATCGATAAAACAGAAGCACCTACCACGCAACAGTCTAAGTTTTTTTTGTTGATGCTGGATGCGATTGTTCGTCAATATCAAACGCGGGTGGCTACGATCAATCGGCAGATGCGAGCAACGACAGGTGACGTCCGTAAGCTTCGTTCAAACGACATCGCGGTGCTTGCTAACTTTGAACGAAAATTGAACGACTATCTGGATGCACTGCAGGCAACTAACTCGGCGGTTGAAAAACTATTGAGCGGAAAGGTGCTGAAGCTATACGACGACGATAAGGATCTTGTCGAAGATGTATCGATTGATCTAGAGCAGATTATTTCACGTTGTAAAAGTTTGCTCCGTACGATTACAAATGTGCGTGATTCGTATCGGGCGGTAATTGATACGCGCGTCAACGAAACGGTTCGTTTGCTAACTGTCATTACGTTGGCGCTAACAATACCCACGATGCTTGCAGGATTATTCGGTATGAATGTGCCACTGCCGATAGACGATCAATCCCCATTTGTTTTCTGGGGTGTTGTTGTGCTCAGTGCAATGTCTGCGCTAGGACTTAGCCTTTACTTTATACGACAGCGGTAAATAAATTTTGTATGACTTGACATACTTTTCATACTTTTGATACAATAGTAATCAAGAGAGGATTTTACTATGGGATCACCGTTAATCACTAAAAAACTATATGGGACAGCAACGGTCGGCACGAAAGGCCAAATTGTTATTCCGTCAGATGCTCGTGAAGAGTTAAACATACAACCAGGCGATCGCCTGTATATACTCAACGCGATGAATGGTTCTGGTATTGTATGTCTGAAAGAAGAAATGCTTGAATCGATGGTAGCAAGTTTAACAGCCCAAGTAGAGGACTTCCGAGCATTACAAAATAAAACAAAGGAGTAAGTCTTATGCATCATCATATGACGCTCCGTAGCAAACTGATTATTATGTTGTCGGTCATGGCCAGTCTTTTTTTGGTTGCGCTCGACCAAACAATCATTGCTACGGCGCTTGGCAAAATTGTTGAGGAATTCAATGCCTTCAGTTCGCTGAGTTGGATCGTCACTGCGTATTTATTAACAACAACGATCACTGTTCCGATCGCTGGTAAGTTGTCGGATCTTTTTGGTCGACGTATGATTCTGCTGATCGGTGTCGCGATATTTGGTATCGCATCACTCCTTAGTGGAACGTCGGGCACTGTCACTGAACTCATTGCTTGGCGTGCGATTCAAGGTATTGGCGGCGGTATTATTACAGCGAATGCTTTTACGATAATAGGCGACTTGTTCGAAGCGCGTGAACGAGGAAAATGGCAGGGATTATTTGGCGCCGTGTTTGGATTGAGCTCAATCGTTGGGCCGCTTCTTGGCGGCTGGCTTACCGATGCACATAATTTATTTGGACTGACGACCGATTGGCGTTGGACGTTCTTTATCAATGTACCTATTGCCATCGCCGCGTTTGCGTTAATCGCCATATTCTGCCCAGCACTCCGGCATGATAAAAAACCTATCATTGACTACAAAGGTGCGGTGCTGCTTACGATTGCGCTCGGCACACTTATTCTCGCCGTCGATAATACAGAAATGATCTTCAAAGATCTGCTTGAAGCGACGGGCATGAGCTTAATGGCTCTACGCGTTATCATGTTCTCTATTGTTGCAGTTGCGACGGCTACGTTTGTCTGGGTTGAACGTCGAGCTCGCGAGCCAATCCTCCCGCCAGCATTTTTCAGAAACCGCAATTATGTACTAATTATGGGTATTGCGACGTTATTTGGTGCAGCATTCCTTGGTTCAATTTTGTACCTCACGCAGTTTAATCAGCAGGTCTTTGGCGCAACGCCAACAGAGTCTGGCTTGATGCTGCTACCGATGATCGGTGGTCTGATGCTGACATCAATTACGTCAGGTCAGATCATTTCGCGAACTGGTCGCTACAAAATATTCATGCAATGCGGTATCGTTCTGGCAACATCAATGGTGGCGCTGCTCGCAACTTTGACACCAGAAAGTAGCTATTTGTACGAAGCGAT
Source organism: Candidatus Saccharibacteria bacterium RIFCSPHIGHO2_12_FULL_44_22 (assembly GCA_001790515.1). Lineage (GTDB taxonomy): Bacteria > Patescibacteriota > Saccharimonadia > Saccharimonadales > Saccharimonadaceae > MGCS01. The sequence goes on along the minus strand of MGCS01000015.1, from coordinate 12,055 downwards.
CATTATGGGATTCCTCGGTGCGGGGCTTGGTGTTGTTATGCCAGTCATGAACCTTGCTGTGCAGAACGAGTTTAAGCAACATGAGCTTGGCGCAGCTACCAGTTCAAGTCAGCTATTCCGAAGCCTTGGATCAACAGTTGGTGTCGCGGTGTTTGGTGCAATGTTGACAGCAGGATTAACGAATGGACTGACTGGTGTGCAAGATAGCGCATATATTAAAACACTTGAACAAAATCCTGCGACGAGTAAGGTTGGTGATCTGGGCGATTCAAATACGCTTTTGAATTTGAATATGCCTGATACGAAAAGTGCGATCACAAGTGGATTTGAGGAAGGGGTTGCGAAATTGCCAGAATCTACCAAAGATCAAGTGAGTAATGATTTCAAGACGAATCAAGATGCATTTGGAAGTAAAGTGACGCATGCGTTCAGTGATAGTTTGCAGCATATCTTTGTTGTCTCATCGATTTTGATGCTGATTGCGACGGTTCTTGTGTTTATGCTCAAAGAAAAACCGCTCAAAGCGTCAGATCCAGACAAAACCCCTGGTGTCGCGTAATCCGATACTATCTAAAGGTAGACCTCATTTCACAGGGGTCTATCTTTTTATTTTGCCCCAAGAGCGCTATACTGCTTATGAATGTTACATCACTATAAAAAACACACACTCCATGAACCATTCCAGAGTATTCGTACGCCGGTTGAGGGATCATGGACGCATGCTGATCAGCCGTCGACAGCCGAACTTGACTCGATCGTTGAAAAGTATGGTCTTGATGCGAATATTGTTCGTGATGTTCTCGACAAGGGTGAGCTGCCGCGAAGTGAATATAGTGCAGGCAATCTCTATGTATTTATGCGCCCAGCGACGCGAACATCTCACGGAGAAGTATCGACATCGCCATTGCTTGCGATTGTCACACCGACGACATTTATTACGATCGCCTCAACCAGTACTGTGACGGCAGGCACGATTATTGATGTTTGTGCCGAAAAGGATATCCGCACAAGCGATACGGCTGGCATGCTCCTCCTAACGCTCATGACAGTAACGGCCGGCTATGAAACACTTGTTCAACATACAGGTACATATATAAAAGGCGTTCGGCGAAAATTGCAAAACCACGAAGTCGGCAACAAAGATTTTATTCATTTTGTTACTATCGAAGATAATCTTAACGAATATCAATTCTGCCTGCAAGACACGCTTGCAGTTGTTGATCGGTTAAAAGAAAACGCACATGGGCTGTTCAAGCCAAAAGAAGTAGAAGTACTCGATGACACTCGGTTGTACGTCAAACAGCTGCTGAATGCAGTCGCAAGCCACAACCAGACGGTGAATAGCATTAGGAATGCTTATAGTACGATTGCAAACAATACATTGAACCAGCGTATGAAAGCGCTAACAATGTTGACCGTACTTATTGCGCTACCGAACGTGTTCTACGGAATGTTTGGTATGAATGTCGATTTGCCGTTCCAGCATCAGCCTTGGGCGTATCTTCTAATTGTTGGATTCTCTGTTTTTGTTGTGTTTTCCGTTTATGCTCTTGCGAAGCGCTTTCGAGTGTTCTAATATAGTATAAAGCAAAAGCGCGATGCCTATTATTCATGTCTTGACGTACCAATGATGAATTGGTATGATCATATATGTGTTCCGCGCCAAATAACACGAAAAATTACATTTTTAAAGGTCGAAGTGCGCGGGGCTGCATATAGTACAAGGAGTACAATAACCCATGCCTATAGCCATCTCGTTTGTGTCCTCACGGGCCAAAAAGATAGCAGTGGATGTGGTGCCTGCCGAATGGCAACTGTATATCGCTCATTAGTGAATGAATCGAAGTAATGATCCTGTAATAGAAGGAACTTCAAAATCAAAAAAAGAACCACCTCAAGGCACCGAGGTGGTTTATTCATTTTTGACTAGTTAATTAGTTCCGGTCGTTGCTGCTGTTGATGCCGGTGGCTCGATATTATTTTCTTTCAGCTTGCGGTCGATCAATGCGCGAATTGCAGACGCATCACCTTGTACGAGTTTGCCTGATGTATCAGAGTCGACCTTCTCTCCGTTTAAGAAGAATGTTGGTGTTGCTGAAACTTCTTTTTGTCGCGCAACTGCCTGGTCAAAACCGATTTTGGTACTAATTGAACCTGCAGATAAGTCTGACTCAAACTTTGCTTGGTCTGTTACGCCAGATTGTCGAGCGTAATCGATGAATTTGGATGTGCGCTGTTCGGCTGACAGGCTACTCCATGTATTCTGATCTTCGAACAAAATGTTGTGCATCTCCCAGTATTTACCCTGTAGGCCTGCTGCTTCGGCTGCAGTTGCCGCGGCAAATGCATTCGGGTGTGCTGACGTGAGTGGGAAGTTACGGAAGATAAATCCGATTTTGTCACCATAGTCTTCGGTGATTTGCTTGATGCCAGGATGCGCGCCACCGCAACTAGGACATTGAATATCGCCGTATTCAATCAGTACGACATTGGCATTCGGATCACCAAGTGTGTGATCTGCGATGTTGCCGTTTTGATCTGATGCTGCAATTGCCTTATTGATATCAACACCATTAAGATCGACGCTTACCTTGTTCTGCCTTGAAAAGTAAATCAGTCCACCGAAAAGTAGCACACATATTGCGCCAAAGATAACCCATGATTTTGTATTCACCTAAAACTCCTTTGTTTACTATACTTATTGTAGTAGAAACGCAACTGGTCGGCAAGGTGGTACAATGGTGGTATTATGACGCTTATCATTAGTTTAGTTGTTGTGCTGCTGACACTATGTGCCGCTGCAGTGGCTGGAGTGAATGTTCGCTCTACGCGTCTGAGTAAATACGAACTAAAACGCTTAGCGAATAACGGTGATACCCGGGCGCTAAAGGAGCAGTATCAAGAGACATATCGGAATGAACTGTCAGCATTTCTTCGTTTGCTTTCGCTATTATTACTTCTGGGTGCGGTAGTCACGAGTCTTGTTTATTTTGGAACGGGTGCAGGTTTAGCGATACTATTGATCGTCGCGTTGGTGTATATGCCCATTGCTCGACTTCGTTTCGTGACAACTCTGCCGCAGCGTTACTTTGAAAAACATAGCCCGGTATTAATTGATGCGATTGCTCGTTCGTCTGTTGTGCGTGCCATACTGAGTGCTCCTCGGATAGCTGTCTCGTCTGAATCCAAGATTCATTCTCGTGATGAATTACTTCATGTTGTTGAGCATAGTGGAGCGGCACTGTCTGTCACGGAGCGCGATATGCTCATGCATAGCCTTCGATTTAACGAACGAACGGTAAGCGAGCTTATGGTTCCGCGCGAAAGCATCGCGACAGTCCCAAAGAATGAATTGCTTGGTCCGCTCGTTCTTGATGACCTTCACAAAACGGGTCACAACCGGTTTCCGGTGATTGATCGTGACCTTGATTCGATTATCGGTATATTGCATCTTCGTGATCTGCTAACGCTCGACTCGGGCAAAAAGACGTCAACTGCAGAGAAAGCAATGGACGTGAGAGTCGAGTATATTCATGCGTCAGATACACTTCGTCAGGCACTTGGTGCGTTTTTACACCATCACCATCATCTGTTGATTGTTGTTGACAAAAAAGGTGAAACAGTTGGTCTGTTGACGATCGAAGATGTCATTGAAGCGTTGTTTGGTCGACGGCTTGATGACGAGTTCATTCCTTCAAGACACTAGTATCCACAGAGGTAAAGTGCTATTATAGATCATATTATGACATGGCATGCAACGTACGATAATAATTTGCGGGTCGGCAAATAGCTGGCGCTCTATTTGTAATCGACCCCAAGATCAGCCATTAAATCACTTAACACAGGGAATAATGCAATGACCAGAATCTTAGCAACGGCAACCATTGAACATATTGATGAAACTATTAGTGTCAGTGGTTGGGTGAACAGTCGCCGTGACCATGGCGGACTTATCTTTATTGATGTACGTGATCACACGGGTGTCGTACAGATCGTTGTCAATCCAGAAGCGCATGATGCTTTTTCGCTTGCAGAAACAATTCGTGACGAGTACGTTTTAGCAATTACAGGTGTCGTGACTGAACGTGACGAAAACCTCAAAAACCCAAACCTCGCGACAGGTACGATCGAGATCGTTGCCGAAACTATCACTATTTTGAACAAATCAGACCCGCTTCCGGTTGCAGTGTCCGATGATGGACAGCAGTCAAACGAAGAGCTGCGCCTTAAATATCGCTATCTTGACCTACGTCGTCCAAGTATGCAACAAACATTGAAACGCCGGTCAGATTATTACAAGATTCTTCGACAGTACATGGATGAACAATCATTTACAGAGGTAACGACGCCAATATTAGCCAACTCCAGCCCAGAAGGTGCGCGAGATTTCTTGGTACCATCACGCGTTCATCCCGGTAAATTTTATGCATTGCCGCAAGCACCGCAACAATTCAAGCAACTCTTGATGGTTGGTGGGCTCGATCGTTATTACCAAATTGCGACGTGTTTTCGCGACGAAGACCCTCGCGCAGATCGCCTGTATGGTGATTTTTATCAGCTCGATCTTGAGATGTCATTCGTCGACGACGGAGAAGTAATTCGTTCGACAATGGAACCACTCATCAAACGACTTGTCACAGAATTTGGCGGGAAACAACTTGTAAGTAGTGACACCCCGCGCATTCCTTATCAAGAAGCTATGGATCGATTTGGTTCAGACAAACCTGATCTTCGATTCGCAATGGAGCTGACGGATCTTTCAGAAGAACTTGCAGACACTGAGTTTGGTGTGTTCAAAAATACGCTCGCAAGTGGCGGTGTTGTCAAAGCGATCCGAGTCGAGGGCGGGGCAAGCCTCAGTCGCTCGCAAATAGACAAATTTACCGATATTGCAAAACGTGAAGGTGCCGGCGGACTGGCGTATATTAGTTACGAAAACGGTGAGTCAAAATCACCTATTGCGAAGTTTTTGTCTGCTAGCGAATTAGATGTAATCAAAACAAAGATGCACGCGTCAGACGGTGACACGGTGTTTTTCGGCACCGACAAACGTGAAACAGTAAACAAAGTTCTGGGCAAATTACGTTCAGAATTTGCCGATCATTTCGGCCTCAAAGATCCAAATAAAGTTGCGCTTGCATGGATCGTCGATTTTCCTTTTTACGAGTGGGATGAAGGAGCGAAAAAAGTTGATTTTGGTCATAACCCATTTAGTATGCCTCGCGGCGGAGCCGAAGTACTTACGGCGGCGGACACAGATGAAAAGAAGCTTACTATTGTTGCTGATCAATACGACATGGTTATGAACGGCTACGAAATCGCATCGGGCGCAGTCCGAAACCACAACCCAGAGGTTATGTATGAAGCATTCGGTGTCCTTGGCTATAGTCGGGAATACGTCGAGGATAAATTTGGCGCGATGTTGAGTGCATTTAAATTCGGTGCACCACCACATGCCGGTGCTGCATTTGGAATCGACCGTATATTTATGGTACTAAGCGACGAGTCAAACATTCGTGAAGTTGTAGCCTTCCCAAAGAATGGGTCGGGTGTCGATGTCATGATGAGCTCGCCAAGTACTGTTGACGCTGTACAACTAAAAGATTTATCACTTCAAATCGAAGAATAGACGATGCATTCGATTAAACTAGTTGTTACGGATATGGATGGCACGATTGTTGCGACAAAGCAGCATACCGCATCTGAAGCTGTTCGCTCGGCGATCATCGCCGCTGAAGAAAAAGGAGTGCAGGTTGCAGCCGTGACTGCGCGACCATATGAATTTGCAAAAAATGTTTTTACGGTTTTGGGCATTGACGGATTATGTGTTGTTGACGGTGGCGCAACGGTAGTTCATTCAACTTCCGGAGAAATCGTTTGGCGTAAATGGCTCGATGTCGATACGCTTAAAAGCCTCGTTGCAATTATGTTGCCTCATACCAAGATTATTGACTACAAAGAGGGGTGGAACGAAACTAGGTCAGATCAGATTGACATCGACACGATCACTGATCCAGCTCCGTACGTCTATGCGGAAGTTCATATAAACGATGTACCTGGAATTTTCGCTCAAATTGAACAGGTTGCAGGTGTGGTTGCCCATGCAATAACGCTGGATGATCCGAGCACTATCGGAATCCAGACCTGTCACTTCCAGGCTGACAAATTTTATGGCGTTTCCGCGCTGCATGACATCGTAGGGTTGACGAAAGACCAGACGCTGGCGATTGGCGATGGTGATAACGACCTCTCGTTATTTCAGAATGCTAGAGTCAAAGTTGCGATGGGGAATGCAACTGATAGACTCAAATCTCAAGCTGACTATGTCGTTAGTACATTGGCTGATGATGGATTTGCAGAAGCAATGCACAGATTCGTATTAGATGATTCCGTAGAATCTTTAGTATAAGATCTGGCAGTTAAGTATATAGTTGTTAATTTAACAACTATATACTATATTCGTTGTAAGAAAAATTACATACATCTTTATAATCTGACGTACAATAATAGGGTAATAATAAACAGAAAGGATACAAGCATGGATGATCTTAACGTACTCGTCACTCTTTTGACGGTAGCGGTGATTTTGCTATCACTTGTCATCTTTGCATTATTGGCCACGGTAACAGTGGTGCTAATCAAAGTGAACCACATAGCAAAAAAAATTGATGCAGTCACGACAAATGTCGCGTCGGCAACAGAGTGGCTGTCACCTGTCAAAGTTTTCAGTACCATTGCCGGTGTGTTCCGCAAATAATTAACAGTCAATTACTAAAGGAGAATATAGTATGTCAAAATTACTTAAAGTAGTCGCAGCCGCAGCTGGTGGATTCATTGCAGGAATTTTGCTTGCACCAAAAAGTGGCAAAGAAACTCGCGAAGATATCAAGGTAAAAACTAACGAAGCTAAAGTTGCTGCTCGCGATAAAGCTGCGGAAGTAAAAGCGGCAAGCAAAGAAGCTGCTGTGACTTTGCGTAAAGGCGCTGACAAAGCTAGCAAAGAAGCTGCCGAATTTGGTAAAAGTGCTAAAACAACTGCTGAACGAATTGCTGCAGAAGTAAATGATCTCGGTGGCGAAGCCCGAACGCGCGCGACACGCGTTACCGAAGATGCAAAAGTGACTGGCCGTACTATCCAAAAAGAAGCTGAAAAGCACGTAAAATAATTCAAGCTATAGCTATAAAACATGCTGCAGGATACTCTGTAGCATGTTTTATAGTGAGAATATGAACGAGTGTGTTTTCGGGGGCGTCAAGGTGTCAAGAGACGGCGGGTTTATTCTCTAGTGATTGCCATAAATAATAGCTTGCAATCGATTCATATGGATGCCAGCTGTAGTGTTTTGCGACATTTTCGACGGCGCCACTTGCGCCTACAAAATCCAACTCGTAATTTTTCTCGATAGCATTGCGGATCCCTAGATCGCCTACAGGTAGAACGTCCAATCGTCCCATACAAAACATCAAAAACATATGGACGGTCCATGCACCAATACCTTTGACTGCCGTTAACTCGTCGATAACTTCTTGGTTCGACAGCGCATCAAGGTGATCAAACCGCACTCGGCCATCAATCACGTGCTCTGCAAGATCGATGATATAGCGAGCTTTTGGTCGTGATAACCCAATAGATCGATAGACCTCTACGTCGATAGTAATAATCTGTTCAGGCGTAGGAAATACATCGTCAAACAATCCAACAAACCTATCACGAATAGCTGCGGCTGCTTTGACACTTAGTTGTTGTCCGATGATGCTCTCGACGAGTGCCTGATAATAATTTGTATGAGCGATAAAGGACGGTGCTGGGTACGTGTCAATTAATATCGCCATGATAGGGTCGTTGTCGGACAAATGATCGAGTGCAGTTTGTATATTCATTGCTAAATTTCGATTGACGCTAATGTGCTCAGTCGTTTATATGTCGTGCCTTCTTGTTCGCTAAAACTAGGAATCATGCGATCTGGCATTGATTTGCCAATGTCTGACAATACAGCATCATGCGTCGGAAAGGCCAAGCGTGGTTTGACCGCCATCACATAATCAATTGCTTCACTGATTTTTAGCCATGGTGCGGCAACGGGCAATGCTAATGTGTCGACGGGCTTGTTTGGTAGGACGAACGAATCGCCAGGATAAAACACCTTATCGTTGATCATAACGCCAAGATTAGATACGGCGGGCATAGCTGGATGAATGGTGGCGTGACTCCCACCAAAGAATTCTAGATGAAACGACGCAACATCATAGGCGTCACCTGCCGCTACTGAGTGATAGGGAAGAGTGGCGTCGCCGAACTGGCGAGTAATATCAGAATGCGCGACAATAATAGCATCAGGGTTGTGTGCAATTATCGCGCCTAATGCGGCCACATCAAAATGATCCGAATGTTCGTGCGTGACGACCACGGCAACGACATTTTCGGGTGCTGTAAGGCTTGTTGTAAAGGCGCCTGGGTCAACGATCAGTAGCTTGCCCTCATGTTCGACGGTGAAGCACGCGTGTTCATATTTGGTAATCTTCATAGTACTAGTATACCTTTCTTGATCTTGGTATCTTCATAAAACAAGAGCCGGTGGGGAGCCGGCTCTTGAGAGTGGGGATATTTTAAATAGAGTGGGTAGGTGCCGAAATTATGCGTGGTGCGGGGTGCCGCCGCGAACGGCTTTGACGATAGCCAACAAAATGACTGCGCCAAGAATTGCGACAACGAAGCTTGAGATATTGAATCCTTCAACGGCTGTTCCAGTCAGGGTCTGAACAAGGAATCCACCGATAAACGCTCCGAGGATACCAACGACGATGTTCGCCATTGCTCCCATACTCGCGTTTGTTTTCATGATCATAGATGCAATCCAACCAGCTAATGCTCCGAAAATTATCCATAATACGATGTTTAGAATCATGTATTTCTCCTTTGTTTAGTGATGTTTCTACTATAGAATCAAATGTATCTAGGAAAAGTAAGAATTATTACACACAACCTGTAATAATTTAGTTGATAAACCACTCGTTGTAGTGGCTGCGTACTTTTACGATTTTAGGTGTAATAACAATTGAACAATAGCCATTCGTTGGATTGTTATTAAAATAATCTTGGTGCTCGGGCTCTGCTGCATAAAATGTCTCGAGCGGTACCACTTCAGTGACAATCGGGTCATCCCAGATTGCTTTTGCACGTTCGATGCTTGCTTCAAATTCAGCTTTTTGATCATTATCTGCGTATAGCATGATAGATCGATATTGCGTACCATGGTCGGCACCTTGACGATTGAGCGTTGTCGGATCGTGGAGTGTAAAGAATATATCAAGGATAATTTCTGCTGGAATGACCGCTTCATCAAAAGTGATTTGAATCACTTCGGCATGGCCAGTCCTGCCGCTACCTACCTGGTAGTAGTCAGGGTTCTCAGTCTCACCACCTGCGTAGCCACTCACCACCTCGGTGACGCCACGGATTCGTCGGTACGCCGCATCTAAACACCAAAAACACCCGCCACCTAGTACATATGTAGTCATATATTTATTATACTCTTGTCTGTTGCGCGAGTCATACTCTTTGTTATTGCAGCAATTAATCCGCAGGCTGTACCTGACCAGACTGAACTACCTAATTCAAATCTTTGGATATTCGGAGTTCACCACGATCATCTTTATCGTGATCCTAATGTAATTGACGCTGTGCAAAATCTTGATACATTGTATACGGACGCCGTCGAGGCGGTTCATAAACTTATTGTGGCCGAGCGTAGTCTACGCGAAATACAAAAAGAAAACTGCAGATCGAGCAGTTGGAATGATGTTTATCGACGCTCACAAAACACTCGCATCAGATACTTTGACGGCAGCAGACTTCGAGCTAAGCGCGAAACCCACAGACAATATCTAGGCCTCGACTATCAGAATGCTATCATTAGTAGCATGGATATACGTGAGTTTCAAGAATTATTAGCTGACCGTGGCCGCGATCTGTACCGGGATATGCCGTGGCGGAATGATACGCGGCCATACTATGTATTGGTCAGTGAATTAATGCTACAGCAGACGCAGGTCGACCGTGTCATTCCAAAATTTGAGGCTTTTATTTCAGCGTTTCCAGACGAACGATCACTCGCCGCCGCATCACTGGCTGATGTGTTAACGCTCTGGAGTGGGTTAGGCTATAATCGCCGGGCAAAGTTTTTGCACGAAGCTGCCAAAACGATTGTCCATGACTACAACGGCGCCTTTCCTGATACAGAAATAAACTTGCTGACGTTGTCTGGTGTAGGCAAAAACACCTGTGGAGCGATACGGGCATACGCCTTCAACCAACCGGCAATTTTTGTGGAAACAAATGTCCGCACCGTGTATTTCCATCACTTTTTTGCTGATGGCGATATAGTTGACGACAAGCAGATTGTCACACTACTCGAACAAACGATTGACCACGAACACCCACGTGAGTTTTATTGGGCGCTGATGGACTACGGCAGTTGGCTAAAGCGTAGTGGCGCTGGGCGATTGCAGCAAAGTAAACACTACAAAAAGCAATCTGCACTCAAAGGTAGTGTGCGTGAAATACGTGGGCAGATTCTGAAATATCTTGCTACTGCTGGAACAACATCGCACGATGAATTGACAAAAAGCATCACCGTTGATGACCGGTTTGACACTGCGCTGACTGGTTTAGTCCGTGATGGTTTGGTTGTGACGACATCAAACGGTAGTATACATTTGACCAAATAGAGTCGCCAGGCGATAATAGACAAAGATGAAAAAAATCCTAGTAGTAACGATATCTGTCGTGACGATAAGCGCGTTATTCGCGGCGTCCGTTGTGTCTGCTCAACAGCAGTCGACGCAGATGACCGATGCACATATGCAGCGTATTCAACAAAACTGTAGCGAAGCGATAGGATCTTTGCAGCAAATCCATACCAACGATCGATTGGTACGTGTGAACCGTGGACAGGCATATGATTCGATGTCGACCAAACTGATGGCGCCTATGAACAGCCGATTAGCACTCAATAAACTAGATGGATCGTCACTAGTAAAGATTACCGCTAGCTATGATCAAGAGTTGGCGTCTTTTCGTGTTAACTACAAAAAATACGACGACCAAATGAGCAGCGTACTGCAGATGGATTGTCGCCGTCAACCAGTGGCGTTTTATGATGCGGTAGCAAAAGCTCGGGCATCGCGAGAACTGGTGCATCAAAATACGCTTACATTGAACAGATCGATTATTGACTACGAAGCAGAATTTGTATCGTCGCGTAGTAAATTTGAGCAATCATCAACCGGAGGATCTCAGTAATGGATCAGCACAATCCGCATATTCTTAGCGATGCAGCCGAAGACGCCGCACATCCTAAGTGGGCAAAATATCGCTTTATCGTCTTGATCGTAAGTAGTATTGCTATCGCGTTGATCCTTGTCGGTGTTAGTCTAGCGTTATACACATCCAGTGGAACGGCGCAGCTAGACCTCAGCCGCCCAGACTATCAGGCGGTTCGCGATCAAATCAAGCCCGACGATGATTTTAAGGGATTTTCAGCATCGGGTTCAACCAATGCGACTGAACTCGATAAATTCAAAGCACTGTATGATGCTCGTCTGAAGGATGCAACCACGGTAGAAGTATTTACGAGTGACGTTCTGAGCGACCAAGCGCTTGGTATCGACGAGCAGCCGACCGCGACCCAGTAATTATTTTTTCTTTTTTTGCTTTTCGTTGGCGCGGTTTAGTGGGAAGGTTGGCACGACAGCCAGTTCGATACCTGTTCGTTCAAGCGCTTCAAGTAAGCGGCGACGCATCTCGGCGATAACTGACCATTGATCTGACGGCTGTGTCTTGCCGGCGATAATAATCTCGAGTGAATTGCCGGTAAATTCTCCGACAGACACAAATGCTGGCGGTTCAATGATCTTTGATTTCCATTTTTCTTCCTCGGACAGTTTGACGCCAAGCTGGTTAATAATCCCTGTTACTTGGTCGATGTCGGATGTTGGATGAACTGCGATAATAAATCGCGCCATACTGTATCCCATCGTTTTGTTTATGACGTGC
>MGCS01000014.1 GCA_001790515.1 Candidatus Saccharibacteria bacterium RIFCSPHIGHO2_12_FULL_44_22 | reverse complement strand
GCGATTATTCAATAAGTTAGTAAATTTTACATCACATTTTTGTATCTGTTTTTTCCTAGCGTAGGCACCTACTGTCTTGACCATATTTGCCTATAGTCATAAGCTGATATTTGTGTTTAAAAAGTTGTGAGAGACTTATACGCATAAACACAATCCACATCGACGACTAATTATTATTAATAAACCCGGTGTGATTATAAGGAGATAAGTGAAAACTAAATCAATTTTTATGGCGCTCAGCGTCATGGCTACGCTTGTACTTTTAAATAGTACAAACGCAGGAGCAACAAGCAATACAACAGAGACAAAACCAGAGGCAGCAAAAGAAATTGTTGTCGCGGTAAAGAGTGGCGACACTCTCGAAACTATCGCAAACGAGCACAAAACTACCTACGTTCGTTTGTTTAACGCAAACCCGTCAATAACAAATCCAGATATCATTGATGTTGGCGACAGCATCACGATCCCCGCTGAAGACAAGGTGCTTGAAGATCGCTTCTCGCAGCTAGCGCCAGTCGCAGCGGCAGCATCAACAGCAGCTACGTATACAACTCAGCAATATACTAGTGCGCCTGTCAACGCAAACAGTTACTATGTCGGTAATGGCATGTGGTGTACTGATTATGTGCACTCGAAGCGTCCCGATGTAGCCATCTACGGTAATGCAGGCTACAACTGGATAAGTTCTGCTCAAGCCGCAGGTAAGTCAACTGGATCGACTCCTCAAGCAGGTGCGGTAGCTGTCACTAACGGACACGTTGCCTACGTCGAGAAAGTTAACGGCGACGGCAGCTACGTCGTGTCAGAAATGGGCTGGAACTACAAAGCCGGTAATTACAATGAACGAACCGTTCAGCCCGGCGCCTTTGGAAACTTCATCTACTAGATAGTAGCAATACTTTAGACAATACCTCACCCTCTTTGTAGGGTGAGGTATAGCTTTTAATCTAATACATACGTTTTTGAAATTAGAAAAAAAGTTAAGCGATTAAAGCTAGATTTGCAACAATTATAAGCGATATCCTATTCGCCTGAAAGACTATCTAATGCGCGACCAATAATGAATCGAGCTTTCTGTTCACCCATACCTGCAAGCGTCTGTACATCTTTCCAATCGACATATTCTACGATTCTGTGGTACTCACTCATCCGCACAATGCTACTCCACACTTCTTCATGATTCCAAGTTTTTCTTTTCTCGTATCCAGAATACTTGTATTCTTGTTGCTGTCTCATTACTATCTGACTATTAAGCAGAAAAGGCTTAGCGTCCTCACCCGCAACTTCAGGGCTAGGAACAAACAGAGTATGAATTGATGATGCATTCCTTGATAAATCCTCCCTAACCCCTCCCCATGATCCTGAATAGAAACCTGGATCAATATTTTCAGATGACGGTACTATTTTGCGATCAACGAAATCATTACCGACAAATGTCGCCAGATCTACATTAATACCTACATAACCCCTTGCCTGCACATAACTAGTGTCGACTGGCGAACAATAATCTGCTGTGAATAAAGCCTCGTAGGGATTATCCTCAAGCTCACCATCTTCATCAAATTCAATAGACTCTAAGAATACCTCGTCAGGATCAACACCTTCCTCAATTCGATTCGCCTCACGCTTAGCGTCGTCCATTAGTCTGCCAAGCAATCGAATAGCTTCGAATATAGCTTGATGCTCATGATCGACTTCATTGTCATAGTTGCTTTCAAAGTTATCACTCGGGATGTTCATATTTTAATATTATATCAATTTTAATAAGTTTTGTCAATATGTCTAAAGATTTTGACTCAGGGTTCAGCTAAAAATTGCGAACGAATTAGCAGTTCTGATACACTTTGCCTTTATACTCCCTACGATCAATCTTTCGGCCGAAAACCAAAGATTATCTTATTACATATACTTTTTTTGAACCTGGCCAGCATTGATACCATTAACAAGGTTTGTAAAGCCCAAGCTTTTCAGTATTTGGATACTGACATTAGAACGACTCCCTGATTTACAGTAGAGAATTAGCTCCGCGTCTTTCGCGACATCATCAAGTTTCTTAGCACCCGCAAGAAGTTCAGCGGGTGGAATATTCAGCGCACCCTCCACGTGATCCTCCTCATACTCGTGTGGTTCACGGACATCAATAATTATTCTTTTCATAATACTTATTATACCAATGAGAGTGTTCAAGATACTAATCGTAGCTATCGATAGTACTTATACTCAGTAACTGTTCTCTCATGGGACTTTATGCAAATTTAGTGATCAGTAATGTACCGATAAAAATAACGTAAACTGCCAGTGCTGCATACGCCAAATACACTGACCATTGATTTTTCCTCTTTATTGACCATACCATACTTGCCCCGCTCAATAAAAACCAGCAGAGAGAATGTCCGTATGCAAGAATAATCTTCTGAATCAAGTCAGCGTTAGAAGCTTCCTCTGGTACAACTTCAAGATAAATGACGGCGATGACAAATGCGATCAATGCGCACAAGAGACCGAAGATTCTATGGTGCTTTTCAAGGTAACTTTTCATAAGTTAATTGTATCTCAAAAAAGCAAAAACATTTTGCTTTCACAAAGTACTTCCGTCTGGTTCCGAATTACGGGCTCGATTGTGGTTGGTAGCTACTTATTCATCGCGTCAAGTGGCAGTTGATGATACTTGGCCAATTTTTGAAGAAACTCGTATGCATAGCCTCGATCGATACTTCCATAAAGAACAGCATCATCACTAAGGTCGTCGTGGGCGTACTGGTTGACAAATTTTAGTTATCTTGTGCCCACTCTAACCCAGCTCATGATGAACATAGAGCAAAGTATAGTTATTCCTACTATCTACTCTATATAAATGAGATATATAGTTTCGAATAATTCAACAGACGGTAACGCTACAAATGAGACATGAAGCGTAGTCTCCTCAATAGAAGAAAAGCGGTAATTTATTGGATATTTCGAACACTGTTTGAAATACATCAATGACATCAAAGTACGACGATTGAATTAATCGTAAGCTTACGAGATTTTGCTATTTAAATAAGTGTCACAAAACGTGAATTGAATAAAAAAGTCAATTTAGTAGAAATTAGAAGCGAGTTAGGAAAATATAGTTTTGTAAGGTATGAACGCTCCTTGTGTAAACTTTGCCGTATTTAACCTTGCAAGATAGTCATTCATTGTACTGGTTTCTAGAGAAGTACATAAGCTTCTATAATTAGTAGAGAAAGCTAGCATTATCGTGTCAAGATTGCTAATTATACTTTATACCTAAAAGCACGAGGCGAGACCGGTACGCTTTACTTTTTCGCCCAGTTAAACACAGTAGTAATGATTTTTTGCCGAGTAAAATAGCCATCAAAAAACATATTTTCGCCGAGCGAGACGACAGCGAAAAATGCAACGACAATCGTCACCCAGTGTACGATGAAGTCATGCAAAAATACGATTGAACTCACGACAAATGCCGCATATGCGACTGGAGCAAGTAGGTACAAAGTCTTCGGATATGGGTAGCGGCCACGAAACACATAGAGCGGTATCACGAGAGCGCCTATGAGCAAAGCAGCCGGATGAATGTCAGCCAGCGCCCATGCAGCAACTGACGGCGCGGCCAGCAACGCAAAGCTCCAAAAAATTAATTCGATATGGCGCCATCTTGCAAAGTAGATAAATTGTTCCCACATCGACATTCCAGCAATATCGAGCGGCGAAAAGGCTTCGTTAATACTCGCTTCTACCTTTTCATAAGCTCTCGCACCGACTTCTTCTGCATAGGCATTGATGCGTTCTTCGAGAGATTCAGGTGTAAGCGGCTCATTTAAATCAAGGATGTTTTTGCGACCGATAGCATTCATTACCTCTCCATCGGTTTCAGGAAAGAGTAGTTTCAGCGTTTTCGTAACATCGATCGTAACTTCGTCGATTCGAGCAGTGTTTGCAAACAATGACGTTGTGAGTACACCGTTTTTTAGTTTCCGTTTCGGTAAAAAATGCTCCGTCGTCCCGATGGCGTCATAGATTCTACTTCCAGGTTTTCGGTAGATCACTTCGATAGCCTGAATATGCTCTTCGTCGTCGAGGCACGTCAGGAGAACTTTTAGTTGGCCGTTGGCAAAAATCGTCAACAGTTTTATTAACTGGGCCGAAACGTTCTTGCTCGTGCTCCCAAGTTCACCGTAATCAATCCACGAGTTCTCACCACCGCTATACCCAACGCTCACGCCAGTCTCATAAAAATAAAGCGCAAACAAGAGACCGTCGTTTGACTCAGCAAATCCCGTATCAATACTCGCAAACGGAAATTCTTGGTCGACTGCATCACCGAGCTCATTTACCTGATCTTTGTTTACTTTCACGCTACTTGACAGCAGCGGCGAAACGTTTGTAAGAGCAATAAATTCTTGAACGTTCGTAAAAACACTCAAAGCAGCTATATTGTTTTTTGTCGATTTCATAGAGTTATCATACAGGTAATTAGGATGATTTACTATTTTTTTGATCTACAAGGTGTAACCTTGTATTTGGAAGTTATATTGCATAATATCCCTTCAAAGTCTTGCAATGAAAAAAGCCAGACTGAACGTCTGACTATTTTCTTGGCTCCGGCGCGGCTGGATTCAAACCACATTCTTCTACCGCCTGAGTTATAGGCTCGCTTTATCTTAGCTTAGGTTCCGTATTTATCAAAATTATTCCCATCGGAATGTTTTCATACCTACGAGGAATACTACGACAAACCACCCTGCTATCACCGCTAGCTGGAAACTAATGTCTGTAATGGCTAGGCCCTCTACGACAATTCGTTCCATCCCTTCAATCAATGGAGTTAGCGGTAAGAATGCGGTAATATCACGCAGCCAGTCAGGCATTAACGCCCGAGGTAACCAAAGGCCACTAAAGGCTAATGAACCGATGAAAATGATCTGTCCGTAGATTTCAGACTGGGTCGTGTTTTTCGCCCAACCACCTATCATGACACCGAGTGCGATCATTAGCATCGAACCTATGAGAACAATAGTAGCGAGGCTCAGCCAGTCTCCTCGCACCTCCATTCCAAAAGCAATCATAGCGATACCCGTCATGACGGCAACAACCAGAAATGAGATCACCAAATAAGCTAGGACGATCCCTCCGATTAGTTGACTTGTTCGGAAAGGCGTCACGCGCATACGGCGTAATATTCCAGTTTTTTTATCGCTTGGGATGGTTGAAGCTACCGCGAAGATTCCTACCATCATTATGCCCATAGAAGTGAACATAGGATATAATACATCAACAGGCTGGGAAGCTGTACCTTGAACAGACGACTGCTCAACCTTAATCGGTGCTTCGCCGCCTGTGATTGCCGCGTTGCTCTGCTCTGCAACACTGGACATTACCCCCATCAAAATATCGACCGAAGAACGATCGCCAGCATCAGACAGTAGACGAACCGTGCCTGTCGGCCGTTCGTCCACCTGCTTACCAAAGCCTGATGGGAGCTCAATGATACCATCGAGCTGGCTGTCTTTTAGTTTTGTTTCGGCATCATTCAATTTGGTTGTGTTTTCGTCAACCGAGAGCACCTCAACTTTTTTGAGTTGAGCTACGAAATCTTGAGCGAACTGCTCGTCAGAATTATTCACCACGGCAACTTTGAGCGTTACACCACCGGCATCACCTCTACCTATGAAAGCACCGAATAGAACTAGAAGCAGAACCGGAATTGCAAATAGAACAATGAGCGTGACAGGGTCGCGCAAAATGCGCATGAGCTGTAGTTTTGCGTAAAGTAAGGTAGTCTTCACCTTAATCCCTCAGCGCCTTTCCTGTTAGATTGATAAAGACATCCTCAAGATCCGCCTGCTGTACCACTGTATCTTTCTTGAATCCAGTATCGAGTAGATCAGATACAAGTTTGTTCGGCGTGTCGAGCGCAATGACTTCACCAGCATCCATGATGGCAACTCGATCACAGAGATTTTGCGCCTCCTCCATGTAGTGCGTCGTCATGATGATAGTAATATCACGGTTTTTTAGCTCGCCTATCAGATCCCACATATTATGCCTGGCCTGAGGATCAAGTCCGGTAGTTGGCTCGTCAAGGAAGAGGACTTTTGGGTTATTGACTAAAGCCATCGCTATACTAAAACGCTGTTTCTGACCACCCGATAGATTCTCGGGGTATTCTTTGGCTTTTTCAGTCAGATTGACGTCCTGAAGTAATTTCGCTGGTTCGGCGCCCGTATTATATATCGATGCCATAAATGTCAGCTGCTCTGTCAATGAAACTTTTTCATAAAACGCCGATGATTGCGTTTGCACACCGATGATTTTTTTAACTTGGCTTGGTTTTTCGGCGACATCGATGCCATCGACATGAACTTTACCGGCATCAATAGGACGTAATGTCTCGATCATCTCGAGTGTGGTTGTTTTGCCAGCGCCATTCGGTCCGAGAATGCCGAACACCTCACCCTCTTTGACCGAAAAACTCACGCTATTAACGACTGTTTTGGAACCGTACCGCTTGGTTAATCCCTTTATTATCACGATATCTTTATTGCTTTTAGCCATTTATTTAAATTTAACATAGATAGGCCGTTCTAGGAAACCAGTCTGCTTTTGGGCTGCTTACTCCTTCAGGAGGAGAGAGACTGGGGTAGAACTAATTTACAGGGTAAACGGAAAGAACCGCCATTTCTAGCGGTTCTAACCTGTTGTACGTTTTTACACGTTACACTTGTTCTACTAGAATTAATTCCTATCAGGGAACTTGGTCTGCGTTTTTATCTGCTTGCTCTGGCTCCGCTTACAAGTCACGGCCTATTGTTTACTATCAACTATGTATGACGTTACTTTTAAAAGCTTCGCCGAGCCGCCGGCACCCGTAAATTCATACAGGTCGTGAGAATTAAATATATACCCATTAGACGCATACGCGCAACTACTTACCGCTGCATATTTGCCGTGTGAAATTGAAGTCAAAACATCAAACCTATCAATATGAACATCTGATTGATTTGCCTTATTCATATATGACTTTAATTTTGGTTTCAGTATTTCTTCATCGCTCCCTGCAACACTCCACGTAAAATCTTCCGCTAGCAGAGGTTCTAGTTTATCGTATTCACTAGAAGCCAGATTGACTGCTACTTCTATCGCAAGAACTGAACGAGGCGAGTTACCACAATTGTCGGGAGTATTTGTTTTCATTATTTATCAGTATAACAAAAAGTCCAGCATGTATACTTACTGGACTTCTGTTCAAATACCTTGTCTTGACTCCAACTAGTAGATATACTTCGCAACGATCAAGATTCTAAAACATTCGATACTTCGAGTTCGGATAAAACTTTCTTTTGCAGTTCAAGATCTGCCGCGTCCTCAGAGCACGGCCCTGGAGCACCCGTGACATAATAGTAGTATTCGCCAATCTTCTTTGAATTAAACTCAGTTGGAATCTTTTGACGGTAAAGATCTGTACCAAACTCTACGCAGGATTGACTAATAACCGAACTCGTTTTGATTCTTAGGCCCAATGCGTCATACTCGGTATTTTCACGCAGGCCTGTACGTGACGAGATATTGTAAGTTAAATCTTCCTTCGTAGACATCTTGAGTTTGACGCCCCACTCTTTTATATCAAAATAGCCGTCTTCTTTGCTTGACTCATCGCTTCTATCTTTAGGAGCGGGACTAACAGCCTGTTGTTCTGTCGAAACCATAGGGGTTTGACTAATATTTATATAATTTTTCCAAAAAAGAAAACCTAGGCATCCTACAATCGCTAGGATGAGAACAATAATAATTATATACACGCTTCCTGTTTGTCCTTGAGAGTTTTTAGTCATGTATTTATCTTACCAAACAAAAGCACAATGATCTAAGTCACAATGTTTATGCTCTGGCTCCGCTTACAGGTCACGGATTATGCACGCCTTATTACATCAGAAACCATATGCATGTAGGTATCCTTTGCACTTTTTGCCTTTTGAAGAAAATCACTGCAATCTAGCCATTCGTATGACGAATGCTCCCAGCTCATTACCACTTCAGGTCGCTCGTTTAACTTTGCAACAAATAGTGAGTAGTGCGTACCATGCTTTGAGTATTCGGTTCCTGAATAGATCTCGTCAACATTGTGTGCATCGATGTTTATGCCTGCCTCTTCCCTTACTTCACGCAGCGTCGTTTCAAGCAATGTTTCGTTATCTTCCAGAGTTCCGCCGGGTAAATCTGGGTCGATTCCGAAAGACGGATGATTACTTCTATACATAAGTAGGTACTTATCATCCGGATCAATTATGAGTAACTTCGCAACTTTTTTCATTAGTTATAAGTATAACAAAAAGTCCAGCGTTAATACTTACTGAACTCCTGCTCAAATATCTTGGCTCGGCTCCGGTTGGTGGATATGCTTCGACACTATACCGAAAGCTCCGAACCATCGTATGAACTATCTTGCCACTTGCCGTCTTTGTCTATTAAGTAAGTAGCACTCGCATCAGATTTATGCATCCATTTGCCATCATCTGAGCAAAAATCTATTGTTAAGATTAACGCATCGATTTTCTTATGTCTCTTTACATCTATCTCCACCTGTACGCCACTAGAGGTTTCTAACTCAGAAAATGTATACGTTAGCGGGTCGCCTGAAGCGGCGATCTTTTCATAAAAACTATAGTCAAGTTTTTTTATTTCATTAATTTGATTTATATACATATCCTTCATATCATTATCATAGCAAACAAAAACACCATGACGTAAATCATAGTGCTTATGCTTGGCTCTCGCTAGTGGAAGTACTTCGCAACTATTCGTCTAACCCTAGATCGCTACCGGCTCAGCCGCACGATCATCTTCATAGCATTTATCAACTATAGACAACGGGAAGCCTTCACCCCTTACTACTTCACACATTGGGTATACGCGAACATCATCGCTTATTAACTTCCAATCGTCATCAGTTCTTTTTAGCAAGACAACGCTACCCTGTGAATCACACCCATATTGTACATAGGCATAATTAAGATCCTCATTAATAAAACTCTTACCTCCTTGATAATCGAAAGCTTGAGTATCATCAACCTTGCTGAAGTCACTTTCATTCAGAACAATAGTTGAACCTTGAGATCCACAGACTTGCTTTGAAAGTACCATATTAATATCCGTTACCGCATCATTAAATGTATATGAATCTTTTACTACAATCGAGTTAGGTTCTTTAGACTGGTCAGCTTTACTGCTCTGCATCACATTATCTTGCTTTATGTAGTTCTGCCAAACAACAAATCCGAGTGCACCCACAATTGGAACAACAAGGATAATAAAGATTACGTTCGAAGATCTTTAAGCATAATCATTTTGGCTCAGCGCAGTAGAGGATGTTATAACTATTTGCAAACAATTAGCGTAGCATTTCTATAATGGCTAACCTACAGATACTTGAAGCTACTAAGAATAAGCTTCATTTCGTCATCTGAAGATGACCCGTACGGGTAAAGCCAAATACTATAAAGATCAGCTCCATCCAGTAAGTAGATGACTTCATTCGTTTCCGTAAACACAGCTTTTGCGCTTTTAGCCTCAAGTCCATTCACCGTCAGCGACTTCACTTCACTAGCTAAATGCTTTACAGGATCCATATCTTGGATATCTACAGTACCCAGAGCGTTATACCATTCTGCAGTCGACATATCTGAAGTATTCTTTTTGTCGTTTTCATTTTTATCCACTAACACTCTGAGATATTTAGCTCCTAGCGGGTAGCCCGAATACTGGCCATCTCGTGATCCATTGGAACTATTTTCAGGATCAAAATTCCTAATATATGGCCCATCACCTTCTGTCTCTGCAGCCAAAAACCAATTGGATGGGTATTTGATACTGTATCCATCACGATTGCTCTCATATAATTTCCATCCCTTGTAAGGATCATTAGACTCTACGGGCGTAGCGGTAGGCGTATTATCTCCAGAATTATTTACTAAAGACTCCTTGTTAAGAAAGTTTTGCCAAAAGACAAATCCAAGCAGCCCCAGGACCGCTATCACCAAGATAATAATTATAACGACGTGCGCACTTCCGGTTTGTCTTTGAGAATTCTTAATCATATATATATCTTACCAAACAAAAACACTTTCCTTTCAGAAAGTGCTTATGCTTGGCTCCCACTAGTGGACGCCATTCGCAACTTCGATAATCAGAAAGATATAGTTGATATGAAGTATGTTTTAAACACGCTACAGAGGTAGGAGTCTCCAGCACTTGCTCAGTCTCTACGCGCGGGTGTCCCCACCCCCCCTCAATTTTTATCTAGGGTTACCCCTACCTTCCCTTTCACTTTTTTATTCTCTGTACTTAGTGCGCGCGCAAAAAAAATTACTGAGCGTTAAATTCATCTAAAATTTTCTCAAGCTTCAGCGTGAAATGGAGTGCTGTTTCTTCGTCTTTAGTTTCCTTACTGAAAATATTGATTACAAGATTCAATATTCGATTTAAAACTATGAACGTAACTCTGGCAGAAATATCCCTGTAGCCTTCTTCTGCCAACTCAGTACCTCTTCCCTGAGTTGCCAGATACCAAATATTAAATGCGTTATGGTGGATTATTGTTGATCCAGTATTATAATTCTCATTTAAGAAATGTAGCGTCTTCAGGTCTTCATCCTCAAATCCTGACTTTGAAATCAGATCTTCAAGCCCTAACCTAGTCCAAGTTCTATAATAGTTATCTTGTTTATATGGCTCATGGCTTTTCCCGCGCCTCAAGAACTTCTCTTTGTTCTTCTCAAAACCCGCCTCAATACTTGGAAATATTAACGCTTCCTCCTTGCTAAATGGATAGCCCCAATTAAGCATCGATTTCATAGAGCCATAATGATCAACGGTTGGGTGTGAGTTAAACAAATCCAAATTTTCTTCTATCAAGTCTGGATTATTGTTTAAGTATCTTAAATTAAAGTAATCCTCTGTAAGAATTCTGCTCAGTCCCAAAGCACCCATTCCGCTTCGACTATTTTCATTTAAAACTACAATATCCTCAGCTATCTCTCTGTCCTTGCGTAGTGTACCTATCGCGATTGCGAAAAGTGGCATATTCCGGTCTAGTTTTCCGAAACTATCAAACTCATCAATAAGTAAGATAAGTTTTCTAGTTAAGTCATTCATTACTTTACAACCGCTAGAAATTCATCGACAATCACTTGCGTATCAAAATCAAAATCAGAACTTTCAAATCTATTCAGGACTTTTATTAGCTTCTTGTCGTCATCGCTCAGGCTACTTTTTGACAGAAGCTTATCTCGTGCGAGCTTTGCGATAACTTTTGCATCTCTCTCCATTGGATATGTATTATGAACACCTTCTACGCCGTCGGTAAGCAAATTCTTTAGAAGAACAATAAGATCATCGTGGTCGAGCAAGCTATATGCAGCATCGCGGTGCGTTAAACCTTTTTCAACCTGGTTATTTAGCTTTTTGGAGTTGTCGTTTGAAGCTTTGAGTTCCTTTTTAATCTCATCTAGTGACTTTGCTACATCATGAATGTCTTTTCTACTGAGCGATACGAGTTCGATAAAATCACGAGGATCTATGATTTGACTGTTTGAAAAATCATTTCCTTCCACGTCCTGATAACTGACCTCTATTGAGAATTCTCTACATATTGTAGTTTTTCCGCCAATAATAGAGCCGAAGTAAAATGAGAATTTCTTATTCGCGGATAGAAACTTCAGATTCTTTAAAAATTTAAAGCTATTTATCTTCTTCTTGCTGTGAGTATATATTGCTATATTGGGTTTAAATTCTATCCTAATATTTTTTGCGGCCGACTTTCCGACGTTTGATATAACAAGGTCTAGTAAACCGTGAGTTGTTCGTGCAAGTTCGATAAATATGTATGGTCTGCTATCTTCTATGTATCTTTTTCTTGACAACCCGTACTGTCGTATTGCGTATATCAATGCTCCAAGAGCAATTAAGGCTAAGGCTATTTGAACTATCACATTTATAATATCTATTATTTCTTTACTCATGCTTATACCTTATTTATTAACCATTTTCTGTTTTTAAAATCGTAGTCATATTTTTTTGGAAATGCATAGTTCAGCATGAATAATTGAGCAATGTCTTCAATATTGCTAAGGTCGGCTATGACATACTCAAACTCATCACTATGCTGACCAACACCACGATATGTATCGTATTTATTGTAATACGCTAAAGTATGGGCTACATTGTAGCCGTTTCTCATGTCCGTAAGACCCATAAAATAGCTCATAAATTTACTACTTACTTTAGTAAAGTTTGCAGTTGCTAACATTTTTGAACTCTTTTCAATGTGACTAACCAAACTTCCTCTATTGCGCCTTTTCCCAAACTTCTTGGTTAGTATGACCATTGGAACTCTGTCCTTAATACCTCCGACTAATTTTACTGGCGCAAATTTATTCAACAATCCAATTTTTGCTGTTTGGTTTTCGTCCATCTCCTCTAAACACTCTAGGATCTTATAGTAGTTTAAGAATGCCTCGGCATGAAAACCGAGGTCACCAAGCTCTTTCGCTCTACGAAAATAGTTAAGCATTATAATCAAGGGTTTTAACTTAGATGATCCAACATCCTCAAACATACTTTTCATAGCACCTAAAATAGCTGGATCAAATTTTGTAGACATCCCTGCTTGGTGAATTGAGGGAAACATATCTAGGCTGTCTGACGCTCTTGTACCGCCATAGAATGCCTCATAGCCCCATTGCATTGATATTCCATAGGCAAAGTATGTAGCGTTCCTAACGTGCCCCATTACCGTATCGATTAAATTGTTTAATTTTCTATCTAGTTTAATGTCAGACTCTTTCCATTCCGACCCAGGTATTTCATGATCTGTTTGAGATGTTACAGACATTTTCGTTTCACTAATAACTACACTCCACCAACGCCCCCTTACTTTGATCTTCAACGTTTCGTTTAGATCTGTAGCTTCAATAGGTATTTCGATTCTAATTCTGGCTTTCATGGCTCTTTCGTCAGATCAATAATCATCGGCATATTCGATCGCACGGCCTTCCCTGTTACGATTGCATGGTACTGTTTTAGATTAGGCAGAGCTTCAACAAAGCTTTTGCCAACGTAATTGCCAAGGAAGTTAAAACTTGTCTCATCATATGCTTGGAAACAAATCACTGTATTACACTGTGTCAGGACGGTCTTCGATACATTCGCCGTTCTTTGCGCAATAACCAACATTCCAACGCCATACTTCCTTCCCTGTAGGGCAATCTGGCTCATTTTGCTAATGATGGCTTTAGCTTTACCAAAATCACCACCCACACCAAGGAAGTTAGCTTCGGGGGTGATAGTATGAGCCTCTTCCAGTACAAGCGCGATTTTACATGGTTCGTCATCCTGGTACTTTTGTTTTGCAAAATTAAAGACTCGTTCAAACAACTTTTGCGTTTGATCTAATATATCTTCCGTATTGCTCATGTCAGGAACCGTAATAATGCCTATTGGCTTACTCTCATCCTTCAAGAAGTCATCAATGTTACCACCCCCAACCGCCATATTTTCTATACTGAGATCATCAAGCTCTCTAGCCCATTCACCGGTGAAATCAACAATAATGACCTTCGTATTGCTAGACAGCTCCCGAACTATCTCACGAGCAAGATGAGACTTGCCAGAACCAGTTATACCAAGAAGGGCGGTATGATGGCTTATTGCCTCATCAAGATTAATAATCGAAGGAAGGGTCGTGCCTGGAATGTTGCCAAGCTTGTAGTCTGGAAGGCTATACTTTGGCACGTCCAAGTCTGCCGTCTTCGCCATAAAAATCGGGGTATTAATCTGCGGAACCCAACCAAACTTATTAAATGACAGCTCATTCCCACGCCATTCACCTAGTTGCACAGCTTCGCCTATAATGAACCCTGATTCGTTGCGTGCCTCAAGATGCTCTTTGTTTGTGGTTCCAGAAACAACCTGATAAAAAAGTCTCATGTCACCTACTTTTAGCTCCAAAAGATCACCTTCTTGAAGATTATCTTCCTTTTTTGAATACTCGAATTTTATCTTTCCGATTTCAGAACCTTCGACCACAACGCCTGCAAAATTATCAATCTCAAGCTCCTGCAGAAGATCATTTTTTTCTTCGCCGGAAGTTATATAGACGGTATCATCAATTAAATGTTTAGTGTAAGTCTTGCACTCTCCAAGCCACAGAACTTTGATCCATTGCTCTTGGTTGAGCAGGTGATGATCAAACACTACACCCGTATATGTTTTCTGTGTATTCCTCATTGAATAATTGAATTTAACTACATCAAACTTCTTAAGACTTCTGCTGTCGTTAAATAGTTTAACGAGGAACATCTTCTGTGATTCAATGCCAAATATCTGGCCGATCGCAGACTTATCTTTCTCTTTTTTACTGCCGACGAAAGCATTAGTTAAATCATTTTGATCAATAAGAAGTATGAACGCCCAAATTACAAGCAAACAAAATACATACCAGTTTAAGTCGTTTTGTCCGACATAATACACAAGTAAAAAGTACAGAAAAATTGCCGAGTAAAGGCGTTTGCCTTTTCCAAAGAAGATAGCTATATTCTTTAAACGCTCAGATAGCTTATTCCTGAAAGCCGTAGGACTGGAATTTTTATCATCAAGCATCATTGCAATCACAGACACGACAAGCAGTGTGATCAGAACCGAAATTATTACCCACCATTGAGTTTGATCGGCAATATCATTCTTTATTGCGAGAAAAACAAGGATGAGTGGTACAGTATTGGTTATCACATTTTTCGGCGAGCTGTAGTAAGGTTCAATAAACAATATCGTAAAGAGTACCATGAATATACCTGAGTAAAACCAGAGATCTTTAGTCTCGGTTGTTGGAAATAGCATTCCAGTGCTAAAAAAATTCAATAGAAGGATTGCAGTAAAAAAGCCAAAGAATAGAACAATACGATTTTTCAATAACAACTTCACTTTTTTCAAAATCACGTCTTTCTCTTATATAACTAGTTTGGATTATACCTCCGTTGAGTCATTTTTACTACGTTCGGTAACAGATTGGGCGTTTTGTGTGCGGGAACGAGAAGCCTCCTCTAGCGCCCACTTTGCCATTACGCTCAAATCGTCAATCAATCTCTGTACTTCATCATCAGACATTTTCGCTGCTTCATCGCCCAAAATATCGCGAGCTTCTTTAACTGTTACTTGCTTCACTCTGTTTCTTTTCTACATAAATATCATATATAAGCTGTGCAAGAGCCAAAGCATCTCGTTCTCTAAGCTTTACGGATTCGTCTTGACTCATAATCCAAGCCGTTCCTTATAGAACATCTTTGCTTCATCATCCGTGAATATATAGTCATTAAAAGCTAACGACATACGCGCTCTTGCAGGACTGTACTGCGAAACTTCACTAGCAGGAATTGATTGGTTGGAACCGCCAAAAACAAATGTACGCCATCCAACACTTAAACTTTCGGATTTTGTCTGAATCTCTTCAGCGGTTTTATACGCAGACTCGTAATCAGAAATAGATTTATCACACTCTTGCTTGATACCTTTCAAGAAGCTCCCTTTAACTGGTTTCATGGCATCTGAGGTAACTCGCGGATCATTAAAGTATTCGCTCATAAAAGCAAGTTCAATATCAATTAAACCTGACGCGCCATAGTTTACAGAGTTGTAGCATCGAGCGTACTGCTCAGTGTTCTTCATAAGATAGGCTTTGCTGAGCGTGTAATGACGCATATCATCAGAACTCATAGCATCACCGGGGAACATAAATAAAATTACCGCAACTACCACGACACAGAAACCAATTAATAATCCCTTCAGCATATGACACCTCCTTTGCTGGAATAAAAAAGGACAACCTCTCTAGGTTGTCTAGACCAGCACAAGGTTGTACCCTTGGCTTTCGAGAAGTTGCCCCTTTTTGGGTACAACCAATCGAAAATAATTGGTTTGCGAACAAACTTGTACTGATCTAGACCTCCTTATAATAGCAAATACCCTCTATAATCAGATATAGGAAAACGTGATGAATAGAAATTTCGATGAAAATAAATACCTCTCAGTTGAGGCTAACAATATAGACGAGCGACTTGAATCAATTGAGCGATCGATTAATAAGTTAGCTTATACGATCTCAAGTCTAGAGGATGCGCTGTCACATATTACCCGTATACCCAACCTCCCTCTTGAGTTGGAATACGATCATGCGACAAACACCTTATGGGCTGAAACCCGAAGGAAACTAGAGTTCAAGAAAAATGAAGCTACGCTAATCTCACTCATGTTCAGTAAAAGCACAGGCAAACCGAAAAAGAAGATTTTTCAATGTAGCGAAGAGGCTGTAAAGTTGAAAAAAGCTGGCGAGGGAATAGACACGGCTCAGAATGTTTTTGATACTGCAAAACGAGTTCAGAAGAAGCTTGATGAATTTTTAAATACTCACGAAGCAATTATTGTGACAAACAAAAGCTTTTATTTTTCAAAAATAGCCCTTATATAAGTTTCACAAAGTCACGAAGTACCTAATTTGCTTACCTATATACATGGAAGCAAAAAGTGATGAAGATGCGATCAATACTCTGGTTAAGTTTTTCCAACTCCTTGCTGAAATAGAAAGGAGCGCTGATGACTAATTTTGTTTCAGAGATTAATATTGTCCCAATCAAACCTAAGAATGGGCATGTGGCATTTGTTAGTTTTGTCTTATTTGAAAAACTATATATAAGTTCTGTTGCTGTCTATACAAGGTTCGGCGGTGGAATCAGGCTAGTTTATCCAAGAAAAAAGAACCTAGATGTATGCTATCCAATTAATCACGAATTCGGTGATGCTATTGAACATGAAGTCTTGATAGAAATACTGAAATACGAGTTATTCAGCGTGTAATTCTTTTGATATATAAACAGCTTTCATTCGAAGAAAGATTCGGCGTTACTGTCCGAAGCTTTGGTTTTACCCAAATTCCTAATATTGCCGTCAGACATATGAAAGAAATCGGTACAAAGCCTATGGATTTTACTATCCTGACCTACCTTTTAACTTTCCCGCCAGAAGATTATCATGCAATCTCTACCATCTCAAAATCGATCGGTGCTCATCCTAAAACAGTCCGAGCCTCCTTTTTAAGAATGGAGGAGAAGAGACTGATACGGCGAATCTATCGTACAGGTGAAGCAAATATCTACGACATAACAGGGTGGGTATCCAAAATTCAGGCATACGCAATTTCTAGCAAGACCCCCACCCAAAAAAGTACAGTAGTCCCTACCCAAATTTCTCACACAGACCCTAGCCAAAAATTAGGTACCAATAAACAGCAAGATAAAGAAAAAGAAACCATGAGTGGGTATGAGAAATTCAAGAAAGCAAAAAAGAAATTGGGGTATAATTAAAATGCTTATCCAGTTCGAACAACTATCCAGACAGATTTTTTGTTTTCTGCCTTTAATGGGCGGTTGTGCTAGAAAAGCATCTGTATGGATGTCTGGACTGGATAAGCCACAACCGTCCATTTAAGTAGGAGTAGAAAATGAAAGCATTCTTGGTAGCACGAGTATCAACTGACGATCAAAAAGATGCGCTTCCGGCACAGACTTTTAGATTGACCGAGTACGCTAAACGCCGTGGCTATGATTTCGAGATAACTGAGTTACGGGAAAGTGCATATAAGGGCAATCGAAGTGCATTCTCTGAACTAGTCACGAAGATAACCAAGCATGGCGAAGTCTGTATTGTTGTCTTTGATAAGATCGATCGATACACACGTGATTCTAGTTCTCAAGAAGTGAGGATGCTTGATGACCTACGTAAGTCAGCAAAGATTGAGCTTCACTTCCCTTCCGATAATCTCTTCATACATAAAGATTCCCCCGCTACAGACCTCCTCAGACTCGGTATGGGCGTTGTGGTTGCTCAATACTATTCCGATGCCATTAGCGATAATGTACGCCGTAGGTTCGAGCAGAAGCTTCGAGATGGTGAATGGATTGGCAAGGCACCACTTGGCTACAAGAACTCTATTCTACCTAACGGTAAGAAGTGGATTGAAGTTGAACCTTATTCTGCAGAAATTATTCGACAGATATTCAAGAGATACGCAGAGGGTAATACTTCCAATAGAATAATCGCCGATCAAATGCGTAAAGAGTTTGGAATTAAGATTGGTCAGAGCAAGGTAGAACAGACTTTAAAAAATCCATTCTACTACGGTGAGATGCGCATTAAGGATGTTCTCTATCCCCATAAATACGAGCCTTTAGTGTCCTACGAGTTATTTGAACGTGCAAAGTCTATTTAGGATGGCTACAAAGTCGAGCCTACAAGATGGGGCGGATTACCTTACGTCTATCGTGGCTTAATAAGATGCGAAACGTGCGGATGTAGAGTGACCTTTGAAAAGAAAAAGCAGAAGTATGTCTATGGTCACTGCACCCAATCTAGGTTTAAGCACGACTTTAAGTACGTGTCCGAAGATCTCATTACCGATCAAATCATGCACGTATTCGAATCGATCAGAATACCAGAGGAAGCTTATCAAGAAGTAAGTTCAGTCCTCAGGCAGACTCATGAGGACAAAAAGCGATATAGGGATCAAACCCTATCATCAATAGAGACTGAAATCACTAAGTTCCAGAATCGCATAGATCGTGTGTACGAAGATTACTTAGACGATAAGATAACTGAAGAACTTTATAAGCGGAAGTCTGATGAATACCGTACAAATCAAAAGAAACTACAAAGGCAGAGAGATAATATCGAACTTGTAGATGATGAGTACTTTGGTACAGTATTCCATCTGTTAAACCTTGCAAAGAACGCGCCAAAGCTGTTCCAAAAAGCTAATATCGAACAAAAGCGGTCACTAATCCAAATTGTACTTTCGAACTTTTCATTAGATGGTGATCAACTAAGGTGGAAATTAAAAGAACCATTCGAAACGATGGTTCTTTGTAATGTAAATTCATCTTGGCTCCCCATACTGGTCACGAACTTTTTAACGGGGGTAAAGCGAGACAAATGAAACACGAGAAGGCATATTTTCAGTTTGCATCTAATAGACTAAATTTTTAGAATCTAAGCGTCTTCACATTTTCGTCTTCCATTATGGTCTATGCGTTTCTATCCTGATTAATTAAGCATGTCTTTCTTTTCATCGAGAAATGTCACCCATTGTCGAGCTCGGCGTAGCACTGTTTTAATGGGCAGCTCTATCGCAAAGTCTAATATAACTGCGATGATGTTGAATCTTGAATAAGTACCCGATATCCAGCGGCCAAGCAGAATGAACGGGGTGTATATAAAGTCCCGAATAAAACCAGCGATTGTCTGGTTCGTTTGGATTAGTTCCAGATCTTTAATGATTAACGATAAACGATACCCTAAGAATGTGGCCGTCGAAAGGAAAATGAAGAAAATAATTCCCTGAACTATATTGAATCCCCATCCGGAGAGACGCCAGGCAAACCAGATGAATATTGCCACAGAGAAAAAGGAGTAAAGAATGCCGAGCGTCCGGGAGTTTGATGTGTTCATGCCTTTACTTGCTCCACTGGCCCGGACACCTTGACGCTCATATATAGTCATGTCAATATACTCTCGCAGTGCCTCGGTATTACGTGGCCCCGGAACCTTAAGTGTAAAACGTTGAATAACCATGAACAATGGCGGTGCTAGCAAATTAATGGCGAGTGGCAGCAGCAGTATCTCGCCGTAAAGCCACAAATCAAACGGTACTTCTATGGCGACGCCGATTAGAACTTTGGTAATGATAAGAAAGACGATACTGCGTACGATGCCGTTGTTCAGCTTGCTCTGAGCAAGCTCATATTGCTGGCGTGCCGTTCTCTCGATATGCGCTAAAAACGCTTGTTTCTTATATAGTACGTCGGGCTTATTTTTATCTTCGTCAAAGAAAGCCGCGCGTAGAATTCGTAGAGGCGCTCCGATCTTATTCACCAATGCATTAGCTACTTTTGCCTCTTTATCATCGGAAATCCGTTCAAAATCTTGATTAAGACGAATGAACGCTTCAGTCGAATCGTTCACCCTGTACGTACGAACGAGGACAGCTCTAGCCATTGCTTTATCGGCTTTGATTATATTTTTGAGAATAGCGGCATAATACATGAGTGCTATTTCATTTACGTGCAGACTTTCGTGACTGATGTTATATTCCTTTAGCTTGCCGAGAACATGAGAATGAGCATAATGCATAAACGCGAATAGGTAGGAAGGATCGCTAAAGACCCATTCGCATTCCACCGACATGACATCAAGAATCCATGTACGGGCTTCACCGTCTGAGGGTTTCAAATACCGCATCTCATCATACATATGACGATACGCCCGGATGATTTTCGTAGCTTCCTTTATTTGGGTGGTCGTTACGGCATCTTGAGGCAAATAGCCACCGTGGGTAAGCTCAATCACCATCTCTTCCGTTAAATTGTCGTGATTGTTGCGGACGTCGACAAATAGATTTCGATAGAGATATCGCCTGATCGCCCGCTGCAACAGAAGGTGTTGCTCGGTATTTTCCGTCGTATTTCGGAGCTTTTCATATGCTCCCCCGATAAGCTTTCCTATGTTTGAGACATGGTACACATCGCCAGCCAGTGTCTTCTTTCGCTCCTCGCTGCTTCGTGCTGCATACTCCAGCATCTGGTACAGTAACATACCATCTTCACTGAGTGCTGTTTGGGTATTTTCGGCGACTTGAGCCCTTGAAAAGTCATATAAAGGATTTTTCATTTCACACCCAAGTATAGTATTATAAGGAATATAAGTCCAAAAAAATAAACGCATCGGAGAGTAGATAATGTCTGAGTTTTTGCATCGGTTAGGGTTATTTTCATTCAAGCATAGGTGGATAGTATTAAGTAGCTGGCTTGTCATCGCCGCTGCCGTTATCGCTCTGATGTTCACCTATATGCAACCCGCCTCGGATGAGATTTCCATCCCCGGTACTGAAGCCCAGACTACGATCGACAAAGTTGGTGAACTATTCTCCGGTGCCAACGGCGGTACGGGTCGAATTGTCTTTGAAGTTCCCAAAGGCAAGACGATCGACGACTATCGCCCTGCAATCGAAGCGACACTGAACGAGGCAGCCAAGGCAAAAGATGTCGAACAAGTTGTTAGTCCGTTCATGTTCCCACAAGCAGTATCCGATGATCGTACCATCGCCTATGCTCAACTGCAGCTTGGTGTCAGCCGAAACAACGTAAGTGATACGACAGCGGAGCAAGTAACAGCCTCTCTCGACACTTCCCGTAATGCGGGCGTTACAACTGAGGCAGGGGGTGACATTGTACGCCTTGCACCAGATCAAATATTGGGAATCGGTGAGGTACTAGGTGTGATCGTGGCCGCTGTAGTGTTAATGGTCATGTTCAAAACCGTACTCGCGGCTGGTCTACCACTCATGGTTGCCCTCTTTACGTTAGCCGTAGGGGTCGGGAGTATTTTTGCCCTGAGTGGCGTCGTGGAGATCAACGCGACAACACCCGTGTTAGCCGTGATGCTCGGACTGGCCGTCGGGATAGATTATTCTTTGTTTATACTCTCACGCTATCGAAGCTACGTACTTGAAGGTGACGATCCCGAAACCGCCATCGCGACTGCGATCGGGACGGCCGGCAATGCCGTCATCTTTGCCGCCATAACGGTCGTTATTGCTCTTTCCGCGTTATCTGTCATACAGATTCCACTTCTAACCACCATGGGGCTTGCGGCCGCCGGAACAGTTGCTGTAGCTGGGATTGCAGCCGTCACTCTCCTGCCTGCATTAACCGGTTTTTTGGGGGGGCGTATTCTTAGTAAAAAAAGCCGCTTGTCTCACCATTCATCGGCTGGTCATCATGAAGTCCATGTTGATCACGCCTCACCTTGGTACAAAACGGGCCGTTTTATTTCTCACCGGCCGATAACGGTTATCATTCTAGCTGTCGTGTTGCTTGCTGGATTGGCGTATCCGCTCACAGATCTGCGACTTGGTCTACCAACCGACGAATATGCGGCGACCGATACGACACAACGAAAAGCCTATGACATATTGAGCCGTGGATTTGGTCCAGGCTTCAATGGGCCACTGCTAGTGCTGGCCGAAGGAATTGAGGAACCGACCGAGCAGGAGGTTCAGCAGACCGCGCAGGCGTTGGCCACCGGTCAGCTGCAGCTTCCGCCAGCTGCTCAACAGCTCTCCTCGGGAGACTCCGGTCAGCAGGACCCGATGCAGCTCAGCTCCACGTTAGTAGCGTACGGCAATGTACAGGACATTGCGACTCGCATCTCAAAGCTTTCCGGAGTTACCGAAGTCACTCCAGCGGCGGTTTCGGATGATGGTACCTCAGCTCTGCTACAAGTCATACCATCAACTGGGCCATCAGACGAAGCGACGGTGGATTTAATCCGCACACTCCGTAATGAAACGATAAACCAGCAAGGCGACGCGATTGACTTGTCAGTTACCGGCACTACTGCTATTCAGATTGATATCGATCAAAAGATGCTTAATTCGTTATTGCCATACCTTGGAATAACCGTCGGATTATCATTCATTATTCTCCTTGTAGCCTTCCGTTCCATCCTGGTGCCACTCAAGGCAACGCTTGGGTTCATACTGTCAGTCGGCGCCATGTTCGGCGCACTCGTTATGGTATTCCAGTGGGGTATATTCGGCATATTCGAACCGGCACCAATCATTAGCTTCCTGCCGATTATCGGACTCGGTATCCTGTTTGGCCTGGCGATGGATTATGAGTTCTTCATGACGTCTAGCATCCGCGAAGCTTATGTAAAAACCAAAGACGGCAGACAATCAGTAAAGGACGGGTTCTCACTCGGCGCGAAAGTTGTTACCGCCGCCGCCATTATCATGGTTTCAGTGTTCGGTGGCTTCATGTTCAGTCATGACGACATCATCAAACAGGTCGGGTTCGGCCTGGCCTTCGGTATCCTTATCGACGCCTTCGTTATCCGTATGGCCGTCGGGCCAGCCGTAATGTCACTGCTCGGCGATAAGGCATGGCGCATTCCTAAGTGGCTCAGCCGTATCATTCCGCGTATTTCTATCGAGGGCAAAGAGTAGGCGGGAATAAAAATGACCAAGCCACGCGAACAGTTCATTGAATGTTTACCAATATTCAATGCACTCGGTGATCAAACAAGGCAAGCTATCCTCTTTCTGATTAACGAGGAAAAAGGATTGAATGTTCTGCAGATAGCAACCAAGATAGGCCTTTCCCGCCCGGCCGTTTCCCATCATCTGCGAGTACTGCAGGATGCAGGAATCATCGATCACCGAAAAGTAGGGCGAGAACGAATCTATTACTTCTCATTTGAGAAGGCCCTCAAAAAGATGAGTCGACTAGTACACTCTGTCGAAACATCTTGGCAGTCGCCAAAAACTAACCCCTCCACTTAGCAAGACGCCTTCTATCGTCTATGCTTTCATAGGCCTTTACTCGCCCATTCAAGTATCCGAGCCGATATGAGATGCCGTCGCTCATGAGGCGCCAATTGGTGTCCTCGAGTGCGCTATCGACTAGCTTTTTCAATGTCTTTCTGCTGTCGTAGTCTTTTCGATCAGACTTACTGTCTAGGCAGCTGAACCCGACATATACATCTCGCCCCAATTCTGGTTTGTCGAGATGGAATTCAATATACCCTTCCTTTTCGAGCGGTTCGGACAGTAGCGGGATAAGCTCGGCGATCTTTGGCGTTTTGATCTCTTTGACGGCATCATAGATATGCTTGTTGTCACGCTTTTCTTGCATCTCTTTGCCCAGCTGAGCCATCCCTTCGAAGTCGCGCTTCATAGTAAATAGGCGATCGCGGAATTCTTTGTCGACCAGGCAGAAGTGGATACGGTCTTCATCAAAATGAGGATCAGGCTCCTCTTCTTTGGTAGATAGATCCATTCTGTCCTTGAAGCAGTGATCACATGACGTACATGTGTAGGTGATGGTAATCGCTTTTTTGGTCTTGCTTGTTTTATGTGTAACATCCGAGTTACATTTCGGACAGAGTGTCGGCTTTACCTCCCAGGCGGTACCGTCTTCCCAAAACGCACTGTTCTTCTCGCAGTGAGGACATTGAAGCATGAATAATACTTCTTTCGGGTCATCGATTTCGTAGTTTTCGCCTCGATGCATCAGTGATTTGTCGGTAATTCGCAGGCCTTGCTTGCCGCAGTGATGGCAATATGGCTCTTCTAAGAGACGAGCATTCGCTATCCGCTCGTCCAAAGATTCGTCACGAGCCATCCACTCGCCGATAGTTGATTCGCGTTTTTCGTAGCAGTGGATTAGTTCATTGCCAACGGTCTGCATGTAAAACACGTTTACAGCGAAAGCATTGCCCGGCTTATCGAGCTTCTCGCATTTCGGGAGCTTACTCTCAAATTCAGTGAGGAATTTATCGTAATGAACCATGCCACGACGAGCAGCTTCGATGGTGAGCCTATCGTAGAGATCTTCGTAATAATGGCGATCTTTGAGATGCGTGTACATACATCTATTTTACGCCTATAGCGATATAAAGCTGCTTAGCTAGAACAAGTGAGGCTATGAAAACGGATTTGATTCATGAGCGGTTTTGACCGCTTCTTCAAGCAGTTCGGGGTCGTTCATAATTTTATCCGCAATATCTTCGTATAGTCTTTGAGCTTCTTCTTCGCCAAGTTTTTCCTTCACAAGTCCCGGCACACCCATATTCGTAATCCGCGACTGCCACACTTTTACTAGTTGCCAACGCAGCTTTGCCTTCCAGCGAAAGCCTTTTTTGTAGTGATGCCCGACCTGAGCAGTAACAAAATATTCGAAGTCTTCCATAAGATCACTCTTAACGACTTCGTTATCAGTGTCTTTCACATCATTACCTTTCTGCATCGATTGACGTGACCAGAAACTTGTCAACGATTCAACTTCGTCATCACTGATATAGGCCGCTTGAACTCGTTGCAGTGAGCTGTTGGGATCCTCCCTAAAAAGAAGGTCGCCTTGACCCAGGAGTTTCTCCGCACCAGCCTCATCTAGCGTGGTCATGCTATCTAATTTACTGGCCGTCACAAATGACCAATGCGTTGGCATGCTGGCTTTTAATATGTCCGTAAATACGTCAACGCTTGGGCGACTAGTTGAAAAGATGAGGTGAATTCCAAAATTCTTTGCTTTAGTCGATATTTTGCTCACCACTTCCTCTACTTTTCTTCCATCGACCATCATGAGATCTGAGAGTTCATCCGTCAGAACGACTACGCGAGGAAGAAGCTCAGTGGCTGTGCGGTTAAGCTCATCTATCGAACTTACATGGTAGTGGGCAAGGATATTTTCCCGTCGATCAACCTCTTTGCTCAACCAATCCAAAGCATCAGACCATTGCTCTGGCCTTTCAATTACTGGCATCAGTAGATGAGGTAGATCTTGATAAGGCGCCAGTTCAACCTGTTTCGGGTCAACAAGCATCAACTTTAGTTCATCTGGATTGTTTCGGAATAATAGACTGGCAAGTATCGCATTGCTCATGACTGATTTACCAGATCCAGTCTGCCCTGCAAATAGTAAGTGTCCAATTTTGGATAGGTCAGCAATAACTGGCTTTCCGTATAGATCTTTACCAACAGCAATGCTCAGCGCGCTCGTTGAATCTCGCCATTCCGTACTATCAAAAATACTGGCAAGTGGCACGGCCGCAGCCTTCACATTCGGAACTTCGATGGCAACAAAGCCATTATCAGAGGCTGTTTTTGTGATTCTGATTGAAATTGCTTGCAAATTCAAAGCTATATTTGACTCAAGCTGCATTATTTTTTCTGCTTGAACGTTTTCTGGAAGCTGCAGTACATATTGCGTCACTTTATGTGCGACATTTGCCTCAATAACTTCAACGTTAATTCCAAATTCTGAAATAGTCTCAATAATATTATTTGCAATCTGCTGAACGTCACCAGCATCCGCGCGACCAGCTACCGGCTCGCCTAGTAGAGCTAACGAAGGAAGCTTCCATACTAGTTTGGTTTTACCCGTTGAGGCCGATGAATCGATCTCACCGGGGTCTTGTGACTGCGCGCCTTCTGTAGATACTCCGGTTATATAGTCCGATATGTTTGTGGGTGAAAAATCAATGTCATCGATGTCTACCTGTTTTAACGAGCCCGTACTCTCGTTTATCATCCAGCCACCGCTCAAATGCATAGGCACACCAGTCGAACCGATAAAGTGATTTTTCCACTCCCCATCTTTTGACTTTTGTGGCAACCAAACCCCTGGCGGCTGTGCGGTTAATAGGCCGTTCTCAAACAATTCCCTGAACTTCGCTTCATCATTATCACTCATTGGTTCCATTGTAGCTTACGCAACACCTAAGTTACAATTGATTACAGATGTCTGGCAAATACTCAAAAATAGAATGGCAAGAAACCATGAACGGCGTCACGATTGACTGCTCGCTCGATATTGCTATTCATCCTGCCGATAGTAAGGTCGTTTTGCTTACTGTGCCGGGTGTTGACGGATCGGTAGACGGATATGAAAACAAATATGTGAAGATTGCGGAAAACGTCCAAGAACAGCACGGTGCTGCAATCGTTCGAATAGCTAATCCGTTCATTACTTCATATCATTGGGAGTCAAACATACGGCGAGCGCTCGATTACATCATGAAACATACTGAAGAAATAACTGGCCACAAAGACATTGAAGTTCGTATTATGGCTCACTCCGCAGGTGCAGCTACGGTGTCGCAAATCGCATGGGAATATCCAGAGATTACGCGGATACTGCTCATCAACCCTGCTACAAAGCTTGGATTCGACAAGATAAAATACGGCTTATCTGAATTCGGTGGCAGCAAGATTACAGTTATATTTGGAAGCGAAGACCCCAGCGTAAATGATGCGGAAGAACTATCCAAAGTCGATGAATCAGCCAGGATGCGTACTCTTATACTCGACGGTGTTGACCATCACTTTTCAGGCGATGCTCTGAAGTTATTTATGCAAGCTCCTCACTCACACCTATTCAACCAAGCGCACTACGTTTAAGTATTGACTGGCAGGGGAAAGCTCGTAATGAACCTACCGAGCTGGTCAGGGTCTTTTGATAGATCAACCATAATGAGATTATCTAGCACACCGTGTTCAAGTAGTGTCTGCTTTTCTTCATAAAACATATCGTCATCGAACCACAAGAACGGCTTTGAGAAATCGATTGCTCGAGTCTTTGCCATGTCCCACGTCGTAGGTTTTATTTTCTTCATCAGCTCAACTGTTTCTGCATCGAAAAGATGACCAATATGCTGAATGGGAACATTAGCATCGCCCTGGCAATGCGTCGTCAACCAATAGGTAGTATACGGGTACTCTTCCAGCACTTTTTTCAGGAATTCTTTCGCATGGTTCGCTGGCGTAAGGTCATTAGCAAGAAGTGCACCGTCAATATCCAAGTAGATGTTCGGCGCTTTAGTGTCAAAGTCGATTTCGCATTCGTTGCAGTGCCGATCTGGATCTTCGCCCGACATAACGCAACCGCCAAGATGCACCCTCCCTGCTCCAAGGTCTTCATTCAGCTTGTCGTCTAGACCAACCAAGCCGTACAAAATCTGGCAAGTGTTTTGGGAGCTGCAGTTCGGACAGGTAATCTTCGACATCATTACTTTTACTTATTAGAGTGAAGTTCTTTCGGTAAAAATCGGTTGATCTCAGTGTCCGACCAAGTGTACTGCTCATCGTCACCGGTTAATCCAAGGCTTTTTTGAGCTCGTAGATAGTCAGTGTAATCCGTTTGTGGAGATAATTTAGAAACTACCTCATATTGTGTTGATAGGTGGTCCCGACGAGATTTGTACTCATCCGCAGCCAGAAGACCAGAGGAGACATCAGATATAAGAGACGGGTATTGATCACGTAGGGTCATATACTGCAATGCTGCATTTTTATGAAGAACTGCTTTTTGGTCGACGTTGAACGTTTGCTGAACTATGAGGAAAAGAATTTCACCAATCGCTAGCCCCGACCCAAGTGCGGTATACCACCCAGCATCTTGGTACACCGATTGGAGTACGAGCATTACGAGTACCCCAGCCACTAGCCCGATGTTTATTTTGGAATATTTATCGGAAGTCTTGAAGTTGCGATTCGCCGCAGCTTCCTGAACTTGATGCGTAAAGACACACTGTGCAAAGTTTTGGCGTAATGTTGCCAGTTGGATTTTATTGCTCATCATTCACCTCTGTATTTATTGGGACGTATCGCCTATTAAATGCCACACATCGTTCACCTTGAATCAAATAGCATTCGATATAGTGTGTTCCGAAGTACTTCGTGTTTTCACTCCATGTTCCGTCAGGAGCACCCTCTTTTATCTTACCCCTCAAGTCATTGGATGTCTGTGCTTCGGTGCCAAAATTACGGACCTTCCAATAGTACCGTCCGTCGCCTTCATAATTAGTAACTGCTCTGAACTGTAGAGAAGATGCTTTTGGAAGCCCGCCAAATTTTTCTATAAAATGTTCTAAAGTCCGAATTATTTGCTGCCAACCACCGGTTTTCGGTGGCGCTACTTCAACAGTTATTTTGAGCGTCAAATTGGGGTCAGGCCGCATGTCGAATATGTTCTCAATAAACTCTTCGTCGGAGCTAGGATAGTTCCTGGTAAGCTCCTTAATTTTTGAAAGATTCACATCATATACTGGGAATCTGTTTCCAAATATTTTTCGCCACTCATCGCATGCTTCTTTCAACTTACCGTTGAGCTCATACTCTCGTGCTTTTATTGCCCTGTTGTTGGCAGATGAAACATACGACGAAAAACTTGTCGACTTATTGTTCAGCCAGCCGAAGAATGAAGAAACAATTTCGGACCACGAGTCGCCGGCTACAGAGTTATTTTCTAAAAACTCTACGACAAGCATTTCTATCTCATACGATTTCAGGTTCATAGAAGGTGTATGGTTTCTCCAGCGTTTTATCATTTTTATGAGCGGTCGCGCAGCCCCGCCGCTTGCTGTATCAGAGTCACTGATAGCTTTCATATCCGCTCGTGCATCGAACGACTCCCAGCTGCCGCTGTTTTCGGAATTCGGAATCATAAAAACGCCACCGACTTCAAAAGCCGGCAGCAGTTCAACATCATGAGATCCTTCAGAAAACTTAACGAGCACAACCTTACCCCACGCAGAAATCTTCTCTGTCGTCGTATACTTCTCGCTTAGCTTTTGGCGTATTTCTTGCAAGAGCGCCGCTTGACCATTACCTTCATAATTTGAGTAGCGGTCGTATGTTTCGGCGGGTATTTTGAATAGGAGATCTATATCAGCTGGCGGGCGTATGTTCGTGCGCTTACCATAAGATCCAATCAGAAGTTTAGTGCTGCCATCGTACTCATTACTGTAGTATGCGTTATGCAAAGTTTTGGCAACCCGTCTGTATTTTGTTTTGGCATCTTCAGCTTGTTTTGTCGTTAGCTTTAGCCGCGAAAGTAGTACGTCGAAATGTTCATCCATGTCAGGACCTGGCCTTAATCACGTCGTGTACGATACCTTGCACGGAAAACTCATCGACCATTATCAGGTCCTTATGTTTTGCGTTCTTCGATTCGGGCCTCAGTATCCAATGACCATTTTCGTTCATGAGTTTTTTAACGGTAGCATCGTCTCCTACTAACGCCACGACTCGCTTACCTTTTTCCGCAGTATCAGATTTCCGCACAAGTACTAAGTCACCGTCATCGATGCCGGCCTTATCCATGCTGTCGCCAACAGCTCGCAGAAAAAAGTAGTCGCTAGGATTTCCTTTGAGCCGATCGGCATCGTACGCGACGTGTGCCTCAACATTCTCTTCGGCAAGAAGTGGTGAGCCACATGCAACATTACCAACGAGCGGAATACTCACCGTATGCTGGTGAGATAGACGCATTGATCTGCCTTGGTGCTTGTCACTTTGAATGTAGCCTTTGCGCTTCAAGGCATCCATATGACGCTGCACCGAACTGACGGTTGCATAGTTAAGGTGCCGTCGCACCTCGTCCAGAGTCGGTGTACGGCCGTTTAGTGTTTGCAACTCTCGCACTGCCGCAAACACGGTTTTTTGTTTTGGTGTTAATCCCTCGATTTCCATATGCGTACTATTATACGCTAGTAGAGTAAATAACGGAAGTACTACTACATATAGCGTTTTTATGCTTGACAGCCCAGACGGACCGAGCTACGATAAAAATGTACCATGCGTACACATTAACAATTCAACTACACAGTTCTGAGGAGTTAACCGAAGCTCGATTTACGAGCGCCCCCGCGGAATTGGTCATAATCTTATCTATATAGATACGACAAGAGGTGTATTTCACACTGCGTAACGCAGTCGTAGGAAACGGCCCAATTGTGATTAATTCTTCTGAGGTGCTTTTTTATTTGGTCAAAACTTCACCTCAAAGGGTTTGTGGTTATCAATAACTACAAGGAGGTGAAGCTATGACCGCTTCTAATTCAACCATCAATCCTAAGATCGTCATGGTCAAAGTCGGTGAACTTAAGCCAAGCACGTATAATCCACGTACCTGGAACGAGGAAACGACCAAGCAGCTGACGGAAAGTATTCAGCAGTTTGGTCTGGTCGACCCACTGCTCGTCAACGGTGCGGCCGAGCGTAAGGGCATTGTGATAGGTGGGCATTTCCGCCTCAAGGTTGCGAAAGAACTCGGACTCAAAGAAGTACCAGTTGTGTATCTGGATATTCCGGACGAGGCCAAAGAGAAGGAGCTAAATCTGCGCCTCAATAAGGCGCTCGGTGACTGGGACTGGGAAATGCTATCCGAATTCGACGAAACGCTACTGTCTGATGTCGGCTTTAGTAGTGAGGAGATGGATCTCATTTTCGACATCGATATCGAGGAGACCGAAAACTTCGACCTTGATAAGGAGCTGAAGAAATTGGATATCAAAAAGG
This sequence comes from Candidatus Saccharibacteria bacterium RIFCSPHIGHO2_12_FULL_44_22, assembly GCA_001790515.1. GTDB lineage: Bacteria > Patescibacteriota > Saccharimonadia > Saccharimonadales > Saccharimonadaceae > MGCS01. The sequence goes on along the minus strand of MGCS01000014.1, from coordinate 24,162 downwards.
TTGAGGCAAAGAAGGGCGATGTCTACCAACTTGGTGACTCACGCCTGATGGTTGGCGATAGCACCATCGCCGAGGACTTCGACAAGCTCATGAACGGCGAACAGGCGGACATGTGCATGACGGATCCTCCGTACATCTTGGACTACCTTCACGCCAAGCGTGGTGGTAAACCGACAACCGGTTTTGGTGCGAAGAAAAATCGGCGCTACCTGGAAACCGATGTGCTGCCAGATAACTTCACGGAACTATGGATGGCAAACGTGGCTCGTTATGCAAAGCCTGACTATTCTATCATCGTGTACGAGAACTGGAAGAATCTGCGTGTCATTTGGGCTGAGATGGAAAAGTACTGGAAAGTCAAAAACATGATCGTCTGGCATTTACCGAACAGACATCAGGGCTTCAGCGCGAAGTACAAGTTCTTTTCGAAGCACGATATCGCCATGGTCGGTGGCTCCGGCACTGTGCCATATAACCATGGAACCGAACCCGATGGATTACAGGAAGAATACGAAACAGCGCTCTATGCCATCAGTGGCAAACCCCAATGGGAGGGTTACGCAGGCGGTAAGAAATACCAGCCGACTGACTTCATTGAGTTTCAGGCGAGTGATGAAAAGCATTCCGGCCAAGGCATCATCTTTGGGACGAAGCCGCTCGAGATTCTGATTCCGTATATCAAGGTGCTGACAAAGCGCGGCGATTTAGTGGTTGAGCCGTTCTGCGGTTCAGGATCCACTCTCATTGCGTCCACCAAGCTGAAGCGCCGCTGCTACATCATGGAAAAAAGTCCGGTGTACGCCGAGGTTGCTATGAAGCGCTGGGAAAAAGCGACCGGCTTGAAGCGGGAGAAGCTATCATGAGCCGGAATCAAGATAAGGATAAAAAGAAGCTCATCGAGCAGCTGCATAAAATGCCGATCGTCGAAGCGGCTTGCCGCGCTATCTCACTGCCCCGCGCCACCTACTACCGGTGGCGCAAGGATGACGATGTATTCGCCGAAGCTTGCGATGAAGCAATTGAGCAGAGCGCTGGCAAGATTAATGATCTAGCCGAGAGCCAGCTAATCACTTCCATCAAAGAAAAGAATCTGTCGGCCATTACTTTTTGGCTCAAGCACCACCACCCAGTGTACGAGAACCGAATCAGACTCGATGGCCGTATCAAACATGAAACCGAAGCACTGACCGATGAACAAGAGCAGCTTGTATCGCGAGCACTTGCCATGGTCGGCCTACTACCTAATGAAGCAATAAAGGAGCAAGACAATGAGTAACGTAAACTATGACGCACTAACAGAATATGAATGGGAAAAGGTCCGTAGCCAGCGCGCGGTTCGACTATCGATCGCGAGGAACAGCTTTTACTGGTTCTTCCACCTTTATATGGGGCATTACATTAAATACCCGACGGCTGAGTTTCAAAAGCAGATGATGTCAGACGTAACGAATCCGGATATCGAGCAGCTGGTGATCGTGGCATTTCGTGAAAGCGGCAAGTCGACGATCATCACGACTGCCCTGCCGCTATGGGCAGCAATTGGTGAGATGCAAAAGAAGTACATCGTCATCGTCAGTCAGACGCAGAATCAGGCACAGCAGCACCTGGCAAACATTGTGCAGGAACTTGAGACTAACGACTTGATTCGTAAGGATTTCTGGCCATATGACTACGAAGAAAACGAAACGGGCGTGAGTGCAATTAAGCTTCCCCGTCTCGGCGTGCGGATAATTGCGGTATCGCGAGAGCAAGGTGTGCGTGGACTTCGCCATGGACCGCATCGCCCAGATCTCATCATCGCTGATGACGTAGAAGACAGTCGAACTGTTAAGACCCGCGAAGGTCGTGATCGCAACTTCGCCTGGTTTACTGGTGAGCTCTTACCGCTTGGTAGTGATAACACGAAGTTCATCACGGTTGGCAACCTCCTCCACGAAGACTCTCTACTCATGCGACTCAGGGCTGGCATGGATAGCGGCGAGCGCAACGGAGCATACCGTGAATATCCGATCGAACGTGACGGGGTGTCGCTCTGGCCGGAACGCTTTCCGAATAAAGACTCACTCTTGATGCTAGAGCGGCGCATTGCGGACCGTGTGCGGTTTGAGCGGGAATATCGGCTGCACCTCGTGCCGGATGATGATCAGATCATCTTTCCAGACATGATTCACCAATATGACAAGCTGCCTGATCTGCTTCGAGGCCAAAGCCGGACACTTGTAGTAGGTGTTGACTTAGCCATATCCGAAAAAGACTCGGCTGATTGTACGGCTATGGTGACGCTCGATATTCGAGGTCATGGAGACAAGATGCAAATCTATGTACTTCCAAATCCGATCAATAAGCGAATGAATTTCCCGACGACGATCGACTTAGTTCGTGAGCTCAATGTGAGCCTGCACAATCCTAAATTCTTCGTGGAGACGACAGCTTATCAGGAGGCATTAGTACAGGCGCTGAGTAAAGACGTCATCGATGCGACCGGCGTACACCCCAATCAGGATAAGCGAACTCGCCTGAATATGATTGCCGATAAAATCCAACGAGGCGTTATTCTGTTTCCGAAACATGGCAGCAAAGAGTTGCTATCACAGCTCGTTGGATTTGGCATAGAGAAACATGACGACCTGGTTGATGCACTTACAGTTGCGGTGATTGAGGCTGTGAGAACGGATCTCAATACACCAGGCATGGTTATCGGAACCCATAACCTGTGGAGTGATACTCGCTCAAGAACCGCAAGAAATTCACGTCGGCGTGGTCGTGACTACTGGAATAATCGCCTCGACGATTGGAACGAAGCGATATCGGGTGAATGGGACTAGGCGTTAACTTTACTTAGCAGCTCGGAGTACGATGCGACGGCACTATATTTGACGGTGTCGTCGCTGATCTTAGAAAAGTGTCGTCGAGCACATTCGATCTTCGCACGTTCTACTTCACGGAGCTGCAAGTCACTAGTATCGCCTTTTGTCTCAGCTACAAAGTAGATGTGTTTGACTGAACCTTCCTTGAATGCGATAGCCCAGTCGGGGTTGTACTTACCCATCGGTGTATTGATATAGAAACCGCTCGGAAGCTTCACGTACATCTCAACCGTATCGGCAGTGTCGAGGTCTTCACCCAGCTGTTTCTCTACACTAGAGTCATAGCGTAATTTATCAAACAAATGCTTCTTGGCGTCAGCTACGTTCTTACCATACTCGCCGCCTATCGTAGTGTCTACAAATATCTCTTCTGCGTTCCACGTTTCATCGAGCGTATCGTATGTAATGTGCTCAATGATAGTCGAAGCTTTTTGCTCGTCTATCAATTTCACTGCTTCGCGTATGAATTCCTCAGGGTTGACTGAGAACAGCTTGAACACGGCAGGCTCAATCTTCTGCAGTACAGTAGCGACTGTCTTCCGCGTCAGTCTAGTTGGCTCAGCGATCTCCCCGATGAGGTCGAAAGTAACATTCTTTGCCGCCACTTCTTCGAGTGCTACCTGCTTACCAACGAGCTTCTTCATCTCAGGATTATTTTGCTTCGTGGAGTCCAGATAACCTTCAGTAATAGTAACGAGAGTCTGAGATACGCGTAGATTGCGGTTAAGCGCACCGACGCATGAGTCAATGAGCTTGCTCTCATCAAACGAAACTGTGTAATAGGTTTTTTTGTTGATCCGCTCCCACAACTCCTTAAACTGTTTACTTGCAAACTTTTCATGATCAAGATTAAGCGTTGCTTTATTACGTGCATCAGAGACTATAGGATTGACCTTAGGATTGTATACAGACTCAACAAGCTGAAGTACGTTATCTGTGTACGGCGTTAGTGATTCATCTATACGACCTAGTACTTCGCTGACTTTTTCAGTACGGAGCTCGACCGAAAGATCGTGATATTCATCTGTTAATTGTCCCTCCTTTACAAGACCTGCCATTTTGAGCGCTACGAAAATATCCGCGGCCTTACTATTGTCCACTTCCAATTCATTACCAGCACTGTCCGACCATACCTGGCCTTCGAAAAGAGACGGTGCAACCTCTTTTGGACGATTCCTGATGACTTCATAGAATTCATCCTGCAGCGCCCTGGCGAAATCTTCATAGCTTTCATTAGCGATTACGGTCAATGAGTTTACGTCATGTACGCTATGAGTTCCGAGCACTTCGGCATCCATGCGTTCGCCGTCTTTGTTTACACTCAAGCGCAGTCCTCGACCAATCTCTTGACGTTTCTTTATGTCACCACTACTCATACGCAGCGTACATATCTGGAAAACATTCGGATTGTCCCAACCTTCACGGAGCGCCGAGTGGCTGAAGATAAAGCGGACAGGCTCGTCTGCACTGAGTAGTCGCTCCTTGTTTTTCATGATGAGGTCATATGCGTTGACATCGGCCGATTCACTTTCGCCTCGCTTGATTTCACTATCAACTGCCCGTCCTTTTTTGTCTACCGAGAAGTATCCAGCATGAATCCGGTGTGGCTCATCGCGTTCAAGGAAAGTGCGATAATCCGTATCTTCATCAAATGGTAACTGACTAAAGAACAAATCAATGGCATTCTTATATTCTTCTTCAAAGACCTGAGCATGAATACCCTTTTGCTCGCCAGATTCGTCATAATACTTATATTTCGCTACTTCATCAATAAAGAATAGCGAGAGGACCTTGATACCCTTCTTAAATAGTTCACGCTCCTTTTCGAGGTGGCTCATTATCGTCTCGCGGATTTGTATGCGACGAATATCTTCTTCGCTGCTGTCACCGATCACTTGGCCTAATTGAATTTGCAGGCCATTCGTAAATTCGATATATCCCTCGCGGGCATTGATGTCGGCGATTGTATAGCCGTCACGATATGCCTCTATTTCGCCAGAATGATCATAGATATTATCGCCATGTACGAATGTTTTAACCTTTTTGCCCAGGCCCGAACCAGACTTTGTATTGTGTTCGATCACAACTGTTGCCGATGGGCTCTTATTGGGGTAGACATTGATGCGCTGAAGATATAGATAGCCATTCGTCGCGGTTGTTCCGTGGATTGATATTCCCTTAACGGTAATCTTCTTAACAAGCTGTTTCTGATACGCGTCAACTGCGTCCAGGCGGTACACCATATTAAAGTTCTCGCGATGCGTAGCTGAGTAGTTTACGTAGAAGAGCGGATTAAACTTACCCAAGCTATCGCGAGTGACGTTCTTGCCGCCTGTCACTCCAATCACGCTCTGCGGCTCATCGACAATGACGATAGGGTTTACGGATGCGATAACGTCGATTGGGCGTCGTGAGCGAAAACTATCTAGCTTCATGTAAATACGGCGAGCGTCTTTACCCGAGGCATTAAATGCCTGGCTGTTAATAATCATCACATTAATCCCAGGATCGTCAGCGAACTGTTCTAGCTCATTAAGCCGCGTCGAATTATATATGAAGTATCGGCAGGCTTTGCCGTATTCTTCTTTGAAGTGATCGGCGGTAATCTGGAAAGACTTGGCTACACCTTCGCGGATAGCAATGCTTGGCACTACGATAATGAACTTGCTCCATCCATAGCGGGCATTCATCTCATACATGGTCTTGATGTAGGTATAGGTCTTACCGGTACCAGTTTCCATTTCGATGGTGAAAACAGGTCTAGTAACGTTTTGCTTGCGGCCGTCACCCCACTCAACTTTGCTTGTGAGAGTCTCTACATTGCTATTTGGTACGATGCCATTCGCCTTCTGTACATCGCGGAGGTTTTTTAGAAGGTCCTGCTCGCGTAGGTGGATTTCGGGATTCGCCCATCCAGTGCGCTCAAGCAGCGAAGCGGTCATATTACTGCTTTCACCTTGATCTACTAGAAACTTACGCGTTTCATTTGGTTGCCCTGAAAAGACGTCACAAATTGCATTGGTCGCATCTTCTTGGAATTTTTGATGTTTAAAACGAAGCTTCATTGTTACTAAATAACCTTCACCTTAGTCTCTGGGCTAAGAACACGGAAATGTTCTGAGAGGTTCACCTTCGCCTGACTGTCAGAAAACGAGCTGTCGCGGAATACGGCAGTCAGAGGCTTGAGTTTAGCAATTTCTTTAATAGTCTCTTCGGATACTTGCTCCGAGAAGCAGCCAATGAGCCCTGACACTTCGCCAAAGTGGTCATATAGATAAACGTCGCTTCCATCAATCTCACGTTTTTCAATTGGACGATTTAACTCTAGTGCAGATTGAGTTAATACTCCGTACAAGAGATCGATGTCTGAACGATCCTCTTTTACATTGTCAACAACATCGAGCAGGGCTGATTGCTGAAGTTCGCCAGCAGCACGATACACCTCTTTGTAATTAGTATCCGCAATCGTTAGAGCACGAAATCCATAATCTACCTTAGCTTCTGGATGCTCGGATGCAATTTTATCTCCTGAACGACGAATCCGTTCGCGAGAGATTTCTGGAATTGTAGCAAAACCAGCCTTGTAAGCGTCAGAGTTTTCTTCTGTTGTTTCTGGTAGTTGAACCATGATCCATTTTCTTTTTGTCTCATCTTCTGAACTAAGCCGCTGAACAGCTTCAGCCGTAGTGCCCGATCCTGAGAAAAAGTCTAAAACTATGTCTTCCCCGGTCGTAAGATATGAGACTAAGGTCTTAATAAGCTGTACATTTTTAGGGTTCTGAAAATACTTTCCTCCCATTAAACGTGTAAGGTGATCGCTCGCGGTTTGTCCGTCATATTTATCCAGAAAGGTTATTAACGGGGTGTTTGAGTTTTTGAATTCATGATAGTACTCTTTTGCGCGCACCTGACCGCTGGGAGTGCGTGGAAAAATAATTTGACCTTTTTCAATCATTTCGCTAAGACTAGATTCACTAAATGCCCAGGCGTCAGTAAACGTATTGCTTGTAGATGGATCCGTAATAGTAAATGCTTTTGATTTATCCTTAACGGTGCTCTTAATATTGGTGTTTCGCCAAATGCCCCTCGGGTCATTGTCGGGGTTAGAAAAGCCGTCCATAGATCGAGGTACGCCCAAGAACTTAAATTTATCGGAGCGAGAATAGCATAAAACATGTTCTTGACTATTTACTGCCATATTGACGGGGGGCACACCTTTAGGAGATGTCTTTCGTAGCCATACAAAATCGCACTGAAAATTGTCTTCTCCAAACACCTCATCCAATAATTTACGGAGGTTAGCATGCTCATGATAATCAATGCTTACAAAAATTGCGCCGTCATCAGTTAGTAGATTCCGTGCAAGCTTCAAGCGTGGGTACATCATGCTGAGCCAGTCGCTATGATAGCGACCATTACTCTTTTCATTCTTTTTGAACTGGATGTTGCCTGCTTCATCCTTATATTCTGTTGCTTCGTCATATTCCTCGACATCAGCTTTGAAGTTGTCGTGGTATACGAAGTCTTTACCGGTGTTGTATGGAGGATCGATATATATCATCTTCACCTTGCCAAGGTAAGATTCTTGCAATAGCTTCAGTGCGTCGAGATTATCCCCCTCGATAAATAAATTCTCTGTAGTATCCCAGTTTTTGCTGGCTTCTACATCTGGACGAAAAGTCTTGTTGATCGGAGCACCCGCCTCGATAATGGCTTTACGTTTGCCGACCCAGGTAAAGTCATACTTCTCGTCTTTATCGTCTATACGGTCGAGCGCCTCGCCAAGGCTTTCAAAAAATTCCCTGCTGCCACGCCAGTCAATTTTGTTCAGATCAATTTTTTCAATTTGGTTTTCGTCCATGTTTCCCCTCGCTTACAATGTTAGCCACCCTGTCTTCGTTGTTATTATTATACTACGTATTCCCCTGTAAATTTTCTAAGTACTGCTCTAGTTGATACCGCTCGCGAGCAAGCTCCTGTCGCTTGGCAATAGACGGCTCATTTGCCATCATCCGCCGCAGCCCTTCGATTTTTTTAGTTATGGCTTGATGCTCTTTGCTTATTTCGATAGCTGCCTTGGTATTTGCTTGGCCAACAGCTTTAAGCCCAGGAGCTATTTGATATAGATAGTTCTTGTATATCTCATCAACTGAACGGCCTTTCAGCTCGAGTTGAAGTGATTGCTTCCAGCCAGTATCGTAGTAGCTATCTACCTTCATCAGATTCTCGTTTTTCATATTAGGTTCTTTGAATGATATTGCCGCTTTAACAGCGCCTGGCTTTTTTAGGATAAAAAGAATCGGGTACGGAATGAATGTGTCGATATGCTTTAACAATGCATTACTAATATCTTCAGTTTTTAAGGAAATCTCGAATACCTGTAGCTCCCCGTATTCACCAGATGTTATGTTAAGAGTTTTAGGCGAGATTTTATTTATCCATGTAATGCGTTCGATTTCATTAGTAAAGGATTGTCGAATCTTGGAATTAATCGATGTTTTACTATAAAACTTTTCTTTTGGTACGAAACGGTTGAAGTTAGTGCTGTTTGGCAAATCCACTATCTAACCACCAAGAAGTTAATAAGTTCAAAATCATCGAGCCCTTGAATATCTCCCGTAAGAGCGGTCGTACCACCTGCTGAAAAGAGGCTATCGATATCTGCATCTTGCTTTGTAATAATCATAGATTGGATAGCATTGGTTAGAAGCTGGGTATAGTTGCTCATATCTTTGCCGTCGCTCGTCTCGGCGTTAAACTTAGCGACCAAGTCAGTGTCTGGCTGGTCTTTACCTTTAGCGAGTAGTCGCAGTTTGTCGAGAAGCTCTTTAGGCTGTAAATGATTGACCGCAACCTGACCATCATCAGTGATGTAAACAAGGTAAAATGGGTGCAGCCTGTTCTGCTTATCGATATTAACACCACTGTTAACGTTCTTGAGGACAAATATTGCTCCACGCGGTGCGTCTTCGCTAGTGCGTGATAGTGCATGGATACCATAAGGCAAGTGATCTGCTTCCCCGTACTTCTTTAGGAGCTCTTGTAGGTCGAGATGGAACTCGTTGAGACCAAGATCCATAATCGAAACACCGCTATTCATATCTTCTATGTCAACGACTTCGTCTTGAATTTTCTCTAGTTGTCTCTTGCGGTATTCAAGTTCAGCATTATCGGCTTGGTCGATAGGATTGTCGCTGCCCGTAGCCGTAAGGTTAACGAGCTTCATGCGACCTTCGACGCGAGCCTTAAGGTTGATGTACTCATCAAGCGAGATATTTGGCCAAAAATTCGTTAGCTGGATTTTGTCGTTCACCGAACCAATACGATCGATACGACCGAAGCGCTGAATGATCCGAACTGGATTCCAGTGAATGTCATAATTGATCAAATAGTCACAGTCCTGCAGGTTCTGACCTTCTGAAATACAGTCAGTCCCGATGAGAATGTCTATATCGCCCGGATTTTGCGGGAATAGCGCATCCCGGTTTTTCGCGCGAGGGGAAAATAGTGTGAGGATCGCATTGAAGTCTGCTCGCACATCCGGCAGGGTGGTCGCGGGATTTCGCGTACCAGTAACGACTGCACTATTTATGCCGAACTCATCTTTTAAGCGATCAGACAGCTCTCCGTACAAATAATCTGCGGTATCAGCGAAGGCAGTAAAGATAATCACCTTCTTATTATCACCATTGATGGGGTTAGTTATTTTATCGCGTAGCACATCAATCAGCTTTTGGAGCTTGAGGTCGTGTTCATCTACGACGGGTGCGATCATACTAAGTAACTCGTCGAGAACTTTTTTATCTTGTAAGAGTTTTTCGCGCCAGCTCACATAGTCCATATCTTCGAGTGAGACCTTGAACTTCTTGCCTACCGACCACTCGCCATCAGAATCTTCGGCATCTAGATCGCTAACGTCAGCTTGCTCAAGTTCGAGCTCCTGGGAGATACCGTGTTCGAAGCGTTCAATATTGTCGATCGTTGAGTCGACCAACTCCCATATGTGAGTTGCTGTGAGTCTGAATGCGTAAATGCTACTCTCAATACGCTTAAGAAGATTCGTTACCATTAAAACGTTACGCCCCGCTTCACGGTTTGCCCAACTCTTACCCTTAGCGGAAGTTATGTCTACATATTTTTCAATGCGCGATGGATGGACATACTTTAGTGGCGTATAGATGTCCATGTTAAGTGAATCAATACGCCTAAAGATCTCATTGAAGTCAATGCCATCTATATCGGTAAGATCGGGACGGTGGCTAATGGGCTTAAGCCGTTCCGGAAATTTACCGAGGTTGGCATCGGCATAATACTTCTCAATATGCTTGCGCGAGCGTGCGATAGTGACGCCATCTAGAAGTTCGAAGAAGTCGAAGTGCAGCATTTCTAGCAAGCGTGGTGTCGTGCGTTCTACAGGGTCAAGTGCTCCCCAGGCCTTGAACGCTGCATCGGCATCACGGAATATCTTATCTACTGGGTTATCGGTATTTAGATGGCCTTCGAAGGCGTTGCTGTCGCCTTCCGCAGCTAGCATGAGTTGATTGCGTAGATCTGCAAAGCGTGTATTGACTGGTGTTGCCGAGAGCATCAGTACTTTTGTTTTTACACCCTGCGTAATGACCTTGCTCAAAAGTTTCTGATACCTATTTTCGTACTCCTCATCTTCGTTTCTGTGGGTTGAAGATGCCCCGTTGCGAAAGTTGTGTGATTCATCTATAACAACTAGATCGTAATTTTCCCAGTTAAGCTTGAAGAGGTCAATTCCGTTACTGTCCCCGCTCTCTCGGTTTAGGTCAGTATGATAAAGCACGTCGTAACGTAGACGATCTCCTACGATTGGATTGTTCTTGTAGTTACCTTTGAATGTATTCCAGTTATCGCTCAAACGCTTTGGGCAGAGAACAAGTACATTCTTATTGCGAGTCTCATAATACTTAATCACTCCAAGCGCAGAGAAGGTCTTACCAAGACCGACAGAGTCGGCAAGAATACAGCCATTATGCTTTTCCAATTTCGCAATACATCCAATCACTGCGTCTTTCTGGAACTCATATAGCTTGCCCCATATCTGAGACTGCTTAAATCCTGTTGCTTCGTTTGGAAGAAAATCAGCGTTCAAATCTTCGAGAAATTCGCTGAAGATATTGTAAAGAGCCATAAAGTAGATTAATTCTGGAGAGTTTTCTTTATACGCGGCGGTAATATTTTCAAGTACAGCTTCTGTGACGTCAGCTAGCTTCCCGTCTTCATTCCATACTGATTCAAATGTATCGATAAAGTGTTTCGCCTGCGGTGCATATACCTTTGTTGTTGTCGAGTAAGCATTGTGACCACGATCAGCTCCTAGGTCAGCTGTCGTAAAGTTCATAAGTGGCGAATATGCCAGTTCTTCGTTGTCGTTGCGGACGGACATAAACGGCATCATGTATTCGCCGGACGTATTTGACTTGAACTTAACTTTTTTTCGGATCCAATCAGCGCACTCCTTGGCGATCGCCTGCTGGTTTAGCTCATTACGGAGCTTGATTTCGAAATCTGTGCCATATAGTGATCGTTCCGCATTCAGTCGGGGTATATAAAACTCGCGCGACTCGCGTGCAGCCTTTTCGCTCGTAAAAACTTCCCCGGTAAAAAGGAAATTTAGCTCGTCTACTTGTTCGAGCTCGTTTTTTAGTAGCTGGTAAGCGTATATCGAGAAACTGGCTGCCGCAATATCCACCTTGCTGTTTGCTCGAATCGTTAACTTTAGATCATCAATAACCCTGTCGGTAACGTTGTCGAAGAATTTGGGTATATTAGTTTGATCCATAGTTTTAAATATTTCGGAAATTATCAGATATATTGCATAACATTATAACCTTTTTTACATCTTATTACACCTAGACTTACCATCGGTTCGGCGGTACCTTGTACCTTGCAATGGAAACTAAATCGATTCAGCTCAAATACTGTCTTTATGCTCGCAAATCAAGCGAGTCTGACGAACGCCAAGCTATGTCAATTGACTCTCAGCTCGCAGAGATGCGCGCACTAGCCACTAATGAAGGGTTAAACGTTGTTTGCGAACTACAAGAAAGCCACTCAGCAAAGGATTCGGGCAGGCGGCCGGTATATAACAAGATGCTAGCGGGTATAGCTAATGATGAATATAACGCTGTGCTCACCTGGGCACCGGACCGCCTCAGCCGAAATGCTGGCGACTTAGGTTCAGTAGTCGATCTGATGGATCAGCACAAACTGCTCCACATCCGCACCTATTCACAGACCTTCACAAACAGCCCTAACGAGAAGTTTTTGCTTATGATCCTCTGCTCTCAAGCAAAACTAGAAAACGATAATAAGAGTATTAATGTGAAGCGTGGCATACGTACTAAATGCGAGATGGGCTGGAGACCTGGGGTCGCGCCGCTTGGCTACATGAACAGAGCCTTCGGTGGTGTGAATGATATTATCCTAGATCCTGAGCGTGCACCAATCATTAAAGAAGCATTTGAAAAAGCTGGATATGAAAGATGGAGCGGTCGTCGACTAAAAGCTTGGTTTGACGAGCAAGGATTCACTAACAGATCCGGCAAGCAAGTCAGCGTTAGCCAAATACTCGTGATACTGAGTACGCCCTTCTACTATGGCCGATTCCAATATCCGCAAGCACCCGATGCGCCTTGGTATGACGGTGCACATGAGCCACTGATTTCGAAGGAGTTATTCGACCGAGTTCAAGAAACTCGAGGAATAAATAAGGGGCTATGGGGATCAAAAACATTCGCCTTTCGAGGACTCCTAAAATGCGGAAGGTGTACTGCCGATATTACTGCTCAAGACAAATTTAAGACCCTAAAAAATGGCGATGTAAAAAGATTTGTCTACTACAATTGCACAAGACGGAAAGACCCAAATTGTGCAGAGAAATATGTGAATGAGGAGAAGCTTTGCGAGTTAATGCAGAGCTTTATTGAAAACCATCACGAGCAGATCACAATAACCGACAAGCTTCGAGCCAGGGTCGACAAGCACTTCTATACGACCAAAACGATACTCGCACACTACAAGATTGAACAAAAACTCGATAACCCATTTGTTGAGTACGCTAGATATGTGCTTGCCGACGGTACTGACAGCGAAAGAACAGTCCTAGCAGCAAACATGGGACCGATGATGCAGATAAAGAACGGTGAACTTGAGTTCTATGAAGCGACGTAGCTAATAACGCCAAAGCGGTAGGCAATTTATGTAGTATTGTGCCACACTAACTATATGACTGAAAAAATATTTCGTACCAAATTGCCCTAAGTGCGGATCGAAAGATGTTGCTGAACATATATACGGGGACCCTAACGATACTCTGATAAAAGAACTCGAGGCAGACGGCCATAAGTTCATTCTTGAGGGATGCATCATAGACTACGGAGAGATACAAGAAATTACGAGCGCCGAGGACGATGGACTTAAGGACGATGATGAAAACGATAATCGAACCTATACGTGCAATGCGTGCAGCAATGACTACTCTTGGCGAGATTGGCGAGCTAGCCAACCTAGGTAAAGCCGCTTCTTCGCTCAAATAACTCACGATAGTTATATTTTGAGACTAAGAAGTGACAGGTCTTGGAAACGGGTCAGCTTTTTGCTTGCTTGCTTGCTCAGGACGGGACGGACTGGGTTCGAACTAAATTACAGGGGTGGATATGAAAGAACCGCCCTTTCGGACGGTTCCAACATTTGTACCTTGTTGTCAGCACAACTCTATCTTGACTGACCAAGGAGAGAAGTTATTGTCGGTCATAGAACTGGGTCTATGCTTTTCTCTGCTTGGCTTGGCTCCGGCAGCTGGGCTCGAACCAGCGACCTAATCGTTAACAGCGATCCGCTCTACCACTGAGCTATGCCGGAGTACAGGGGTAATTATATCGAATCTTATCTGTCAGGTCAAGCGAGCTGATTAACGAGCATTGTCTGGAATTTTAACCAATTTTAGGGCTTGGATTTTCTTTGTGAGTTCTACTACCTTTTCCCAGCTCGATCCGTCTGATACGACCGTCAAAACATACGTGCCCTTCGCAGAATAGACAATCGCAGTATTGTTATGGACGGTGTTATTTTCACCGACAAAATTAGCAATCTGCCCTGTTTGAACACCGGCAGGTATCCCTTCACTTAGCTGTGATCTACGAGCAGTAATCAGAAGCGACTGACCGTTTTGCGCTTTAGCGATCTGACTAGCATAGAGTTTTGTCATGACACCATGCAGATCCCCAGCCGACGTCACGCCACCTTTGTCGGCAAACACGGTGTTTTTCAAACCAAGCTCTTTGCCACGAGCAGTTGTCGTCGCAAAACCAAAGTGCGTATAGAATCCAAGTCGGCAAGCATCATCGTTTTTCATTATCATATCATCCAAGCACGTGCTTACAACGCGTGTACCAGCAATCTTGTCCGCCTCGCGTAATGTTCCGTCAGATAACCCCATCAGCGCAGCATAGCCCAAATAAAGACTCTCAACACCAGCCGACGGAATTCGAGCTTCGGTGTTGAATGCGGCCGATCGAGGATACTTCACTCCACTGAGTTCTGTAAACGCAAGCCCATACGTACCGGGGTTGTCATTGGCAAACTGAGCAAGCATGGCGTTAAACCCAACGCTCGTTGGAGTGTAGCTACGTGTGTAGCTAAATGTTGGACCTACCGGGTGCGTCACCGCGACAGCTTGGTCTGCCTTGGCATTAATATAATTCGATACAGATATAATAATCTTATCGATATCGAGTTGGGTACCGTCCGCACCATTAGTACGAGCCGTTTCCTTGAAATCGGTCGTGGATATTTTTGTCACACCCGGCTGTTTAATGACTTTTGCTGCAATCCCCGAATTTATATAGGATGACATGCGACCTTTGTTGATTTCGTAGACGAGCTTTGCGGTGTCTTTGCCGCTATTGTCGATATCTTCTGGCGGTACATCGCTTTTGAAGTCAAGCCAACTCAACACAACTCGTCCAGGCACAGACTGCGAATCGTTTCCAAGAGATAGTGGCATAGGATTTTTCATGCGAGTATTTAGTACATCGGCTAGTTCACGAGCTTTGTCTTCGTCCACCTTTGCAGGCGTCTCGACGCTATCAATACGCACGTCATTTTGCTTTCCAGCTTCGGGACGAACTTCGGCAAGTTTTTCTTGGAACTTAGTGATCTCGCAAACTCCCCCGGGAACCGACGGAACAACCTGCAACTGACTATCGACAAGCTTTAGTGTGGCATCCTGAGCTGGTACCGTACAATCTTCGCCTACTTTGCTTTGCGTGTATGACTGAATTTGCTGTTTGTCATAGGCATATTCAAGTGATCCTGTTTTCATGACAGAATTGACCCATAAATACGATCCTGGAATGATACGAAAATAAAATGGGTATTCCATTGCCGCAAGTCGTTCTTCGTTCAGGACACTGATGCCGACTTCTTTCAACTGTGGCGACTGGAACGCGGCTTCGTTTTTACCAAAGAAGATATTGAGCTTGGCAGTACCATAAAGTTCATTTAATTTCTTGGCGGCATCGTCTTTGCGCATACCTCCAACAGACACGCCATCTATTTGCGTACCGGGTAGCAGACGTCCGCTTGGGTATACAATTTGGAATATTGTTACCCCAAGGATAATAAGCCCAATGACAACCAACAAAACGAGTTTCCAGTGACGCTGCATCCAGTCATTGAACAACAAAGCGCTTGGACCTTTGTGAAGCTTGCCGATTGGCGTACGCGACATTTGTGAAATCGGCGCCATCGACTGCTGTGGCTGCTGCTGAAACTGAGGTTGCGCGGTAGGCGGAGTTTGGAATTGAGGCTGAGGCTGCCACGGCTGCTGCTGTCTGGTGCTGCGTGTACTATCCTGACCTTGTGGCTGAATATATGGTTGCTGCTGCGGATACGCATTCTGCTGCCCCCAACCCGGCTGAGGTTGTGGCTGTTGCGCTGGCTGCTGCGGCTGACCAGGTTGTTGCGGATCACTGTTATTTGGATACATAGTCGTTGTTTTTATAGTACACGCTGCTTATGCTTTTGTCACTCTTTTGCGACACGATCTATCGGCTTCGTAGCTGCTCTATTTGCTTGGTCAAATCGGCAATTGTCGCCCAGCTGCTACCGCTGGTCATAATCGATAGCACTGCGGAACCAGATGGTGTATATATAATAGCCGCATCATGCAAGTACGCGTCAAGAAAGCCGACTTTATTGGCAACAGTATGACTCGTACCAGCAGGAATACCCTGTCGGTATACATTGCGTTTCATAGCGCCAACAAGGCGGTTTTTACTATCCGCAGACAGTAGCTGACCTGATTCTAGGCTAGCATTCAAGGTTGATAAATCGCCTGCTGTCGTCAATGGTTCACTTCCTGTAAATGACGTACCCGTCAGACCAATGGACTTTAGTTCATTGGTGATTGTCGTGTAGCCAATCTTTGAAAGCAACGCCTCGCCACAGGGATTGTCTGATTTGACGATCATGTCATCAAAACATTTCGTCAGATCACGGCCGCCACTGATTTGGTCTGACCATTTCCAGGCACCGGATTCGATGCGCTTCAATGTACTATATGCGACAAATAATTTATAAGTACTAGCTGTACGAAATTGTTTTGTATCCTGAAAACTCGCTCGACGATGCTGACCAGATAATTCGATCAACGAAATACCATAGGTTCCAGGATGCGATTCGGCATATTGTTTCAGTAATGCCGACAATCCCGTATCGGTTGGACTATATGAACGACTATATTCAACACGAGGAGCAACAGGTGTTATTTGAGCGGTGATTGCATCGGCGCTGCCTGACAAATATGCAGCAACTTGGTCAAGAGTAGCCTGAAGGTTTAATGTCTGACCATTTGCACCATTCACGCGCGATGTCTCGACGAAATCCATCGTAGCAACCTTGCTGACACCAGCTGGCTTCGCTACTTTTGGCGTCACTTGAGTGGTAAAAAATTCATTCGCACGATCTTTGTTGACTGACACAGTGATTGTCTTGTCTGTTGCGGTGAAATCCAGCCAAGATAATAATTGCTTCTTAGCAATTGTGACTGCCTCGCTATTGGTTTTTACCGTCAACGTCTCACCTATCCGTTCGGTAACGGCATCACCGAATGACGCCGCGACTTCATTCGAAATATCCGGCGATCGTTTGACCATCGGTACGGTCACGCGATGCTGATCGGGTAGCTTTGGCGATACAGTCGTCAAACCTTTAACGACATCCGCTGGATTGCATGTTCCTCCAGCTACCGCCGGCACCACGACAATCCCCTCGTCTTTTACAGTCAACGAGGCATTCTGCGGTGCGACATCACACGATCCACCAAGCTCTTTGGCGACATAGTCTTTCACTTTTTGTGAATTATGCACATATGATGGTGCCTCGTCTTTTTGGGTTGCCGCCGACCAAAATAACGAGGTTGGTACAAAACGCTGCCAAATTGGATATCCAGCAGACTTCACTCGCTCAGCGTTGTCAGTCACCAGCCCGATATCAGATGCAAGTGGTGTCCGATACGGCTTTTGAGCATCTCCAAAATACAGTCCAATTGTTTGGTTTTTGTAGCGCTCATTCAAAACACGAACTGCATCGACTTGACGCCATCCGCCGACAGACTGATCATCGATCTTTGTAAAAAGTGGCAAACGATCATACGGAAAGACAAGTTGCATAACAAGTACAGCAGCAACACTCCC
The DNA here is from genome assembly GCA_001790515.1 of Candidatus Saccharibacteria bacterium RIFCSPHIGHO2_12_FULL_44_22. Lineage (GTDB taxonomy): Bacteria > Patescibacteriota > Saccharimonadia > Saccharimonadales > Saccharimonadaceae > MGCS01. The sequence goes on along the minus strand of MGCS01000014.1, from coordinate 6,569 downwards.
GCCACCAGCGTAGATTGCAACTCGCCGCCAGTGTTGGCGTACCCACCCAATGATTCCTTGCGTATGCAGGCGCTTCATTGGATCTATTATATCACCCTTACTCGCCTGACTGTTTGATGCCTAAAATCTCTAACGACCTACTCAGGATTGCTTTGTCTTTATCGGGCAGCGTTTCGTCATCCATTTTTGCCATAATCATCGCGCGCAACCATTCCATATGCCCATCAGCTTGTTTTGCGACTTGGCTAGTTTCATTCTTCGTTTCACTCGCAGGAACAATTTCGATCGAGCGAGCTGAATTATCTGTTTTTCGAATATAGCCTTTGGTGGTCAAACTATCAACATGCACTGCTACGGTCGATACAGATTTATAGTCCAATGCTCGCATAATCTCCCGATAACTTGGTCCATAGTTATTACCTTTGATAAACGAAATGATAAAAGCAAGCAGTTCTTGCTGCTTTCTCGAAACACGAGCTTCTTTTGACTGTAATTTACTTTTTTGCATGTGATTTCTTTCGCTTTGCTGCCGCGTTCGCTGTTGTGCTGGCGGTTAGTGCAATCGCTGCCAGCCCCCACCATACAATACTGATTGTGTCATCTGCCCAAACAGGCTGCAGCAGTCCAATCGCTGCCAGCCCGATCCCTCCTGCAGCAACACCCACAGCAAACCATTGCCTGCGAAGCTGCCATAGTCGCCGATAGACCAGGAAGAACAGTACCGCAAACAAGATAACCCCAAGCCAGCCACTTTCGTGGGCGATATACAAATATTGATTTTCGATAATTAGCGGGTTATCACCCTGAAGCGAGGCAGAACCAGTACTACCGACGCCACCACCAAGCGGCTGTCGAATAGCACGGTCAGTACCGTCTTCCAGTGAATCAATATGGCCATCGTCTGATTTCTGGGCACTACCACCATCGGGATTACTATGGCGAATCACGTTCTGTACAAAATCACTCTCGTGAGTCGCAATTACCCCACCAATCCCTGCACAGATCACCACTGCGGCGGCAATCCACCAAGTACGGGTAATATACCGACGACCCAGCAGTGCTGCCACGATGAAAATCATCAAGATCGCTGCGGCTCCAGCACTACGTGAATAGCTTGCCCACAACGCAATCAGACTTGTTGTCGTTAAAAAACCAACCAGAACACCTGTTCGACGTGACACTGATCGCCCATAATGCAACACATATGCCAAACACAGTGCCAGACAAACAGCAGCATAGGCGCCAAGCGGATTTGGGCCGCGCAACGTGCCATTCAAACGAATATAATCGTAGTTGAGATCTACTGTCAGATACGGTTTTATTGTCGCATCGCTGTAACCGATATGCTTCAGAACATCGTAGGGCAAAACCGTAAATTGCAGCAGTGTAAAGCCAAGTACGACTACCGCTCCACCGATAGCAACCTTGATAAACACGTCTCGATAGTGTGGAAGTAACGTCAAACTTGCATAGACAAGAATAAAATACAAAACGTATCGAAGATCGATCAATAATCCCGCACCAGCCGCTGCAGCACCTTGCCAGTCCCAGACAAGCAGTAAAAAGTGCAGAAGTGCATACCCAGCCGACACTTGAATAATACGATCACTCAAGAGACGTTTCCACTGCTTTTTCAGCGTACTATACGCAATCAGCAGTGCAAACGCTACGCCCATCAATAGTTCTTTCCATACCTTACCGACCAATTCATAATCGGGCATATAGACTGTTGTCATGACCGATATAGGTGCATGCACGACGACCGCCGCCAAGATCAGCAGTTCAATCCCAATAATTATGCGACCAAGAAGTGGAAGGTTCATATAATATAATTATAGTATACGAAAACGTAATGATTTAGTTTGTTTCGATGTAACTCGTGCCTTTAACAGTCTGCGCACCCATCTCTCGGTTAAGAAGGTAGACGGTCGTCGCAAAGCCGAATAATACAACCGTCAATGCACTAATAATTAACCATTGTCGCTTTACGGTAAGCTGATTTGTTTTTTGTTTTTTCGATTTCATATATCTATCATACCATGAGCGCATTACGCTGTTAAATACTCTTCGTAACAGTGCTATAATAACCAGTACAACCATGCCAACTAAAAACACCAAGTTTTACAGCCTCGTTCTTGTCATTGCCGATACGATTGTGCTGCTCGCAGCATTTTCTCTTGCGTACATTCTCCGGGTACAGTACGATGACCGTCCACTACTTGATAATGTGTACGCCTGGGAATATTTCTTGGCATTTCTAACTATCGTTCCGTTCTGGATTCTTATCTTTGCGACGCTTGGCCTATACCATAGCAGCACCTATAACCGACGACTGGTCGAATGGGGCAAGGTTGCCATTGGTGCGTTTATTGGTATTTTGATTGTCATAGGTTGGGAATATGCCAGCGACAAAACAATCTTTCCAGCTCGGCTTGTTGCCGTCTATTCATTCGGTATTTCGTTCTTTATGATCGTCTTTGAGCGCGAACTTCTCAGACTCACTCGAAGTATATTATTTCGCTTTGGATATGGTATCAAGCGCGTGTTGGTTGTTGGTAATAGCTCAGCAACAAAAGACATCGCCGACAATTTATCGTTCACGGCAAAAAGTGGCTACAAGATCGTTGCTATTGCTGGACCGTCTAGTGTTGTACCGCTGGGACTCAATGTCACACACTTTACATCCGTCGAAGCCGCATTGAAACAAGTCAAAGAATTGCACATTACAACAATCATCCAGACTGACCTGTACGACAACGAGGAACGTAACCAGCGAGTGCTTGGCACCGCTCAGACAAACCATATCAGCTACAGTTTTATTCCTGGTGACCCAGAGTTTTACGCGGGCAAAAACACTGTCGATGTGTTCCTAGGATATCCAATGATATCAGTCAGTCAAACCCCACTGATTGGTTGGGGAGCCATCGCAAAGTCAATCTTTGACCAAATCGTATCGTTCATCGCAATTATCATTTTATCTCCTATTTTCTTGTTGCTAATTCTTCTGCAACTTATTTTCAATCCAGGTCCGGTCTTTTACGTCAGTAAACGGCTCAGTCAATTCAGCAAACCCGTCAACCTGATCAAGTTTCGCAGTATGGGCGCCAAGTATGGCAAGCAGGACGCCGCAGCAGAGTTTCGTGAAATGGGTCGTGAAGATTTAGCACTTGAATACACACGTGACCACAAAGTCGTCAACGATCCTCGCGTTACCAGGCTTGGGAAATTCCTTCGCCAAACCTCACTCGACGAACTACCTCAGTTGATTAACGTTTTTCGTGGCGACCTTAGCCTTGTTGGACCACGACCAATCTTGCCGCAAGAAGCCAAGTTTTCTCGCAGCCGTACTGCGCTTCTTCATAGCGTCAAATCCGGCGTGACTGGGCTATGGCAGGTATCTGGCCGCAGCAACCTATCGTTTGAAGAGCGTATTGAACTAGAATTATTCTACGCGCAAAACTGGTCATTCTGGCTAGATATCAAGATCCTTTTCAAAACTATCGGCGTCGTCCTGCGTAAACGTGGAGCGAAATAAATGACTCCTCCGAAAATCGCAATTGTCGTTGATTGGCTGACTGATTTTGGCGGCGCAGAACGCGTAATTCTAGCAATGCACGAGGCGTTTCCTGATGCGCCTATTTATACATCGGTCTACGAACCAAAACCAGAGCTTGCCGAAGCATTAAAGGGTGCCGATATTCGCACGACGAACCTCCAAAACCTACCCAAAAAACTCCGAAGAGTCCACAAATTCCTCCCAATGCTACGCGTCAGAGCTTTTCGACAACTCGATCTTTCTGAATTTGACATCATCCTCAGCAGCAGCAGCGCCGAAGCCAAACAAGTCCGCAAAACTCGACCAGGCCAAGTTCACATTTGCTATTGCCATACGCCGATCCGCTATTTTTGGTCACATTACAACGAATACAAAAAAGATCCTGGTTTTGGAAAGTTGAATATTCTCGTTCGTCTTGCGATGCCATTTATCGTACCGCCATTAAAAAGAGCAGACTACGATGCCGCACAAGGTGTCGATATGTTTATTGCAAATAGCACAGAAGTTCAAAAGCGTATTAGGCAATACTACGACAAGCCATCGACTATTATTCACCCGCCGGTCGATGTTGGTCGGTTTGACCCTGCAAAGGTTCGTGGCGATTACTACGTCGCACTAGGCAGGCAAGTACCCTACAAACGTATCGATTTAGCTGTCGCAGCAGCAACAAGACTAGGCGTGAAATTAAAAGTTTTTGGTAATGGTAGCGAACATGATCGGTTAGTAAAAATGGCGGGGTCAACAGTCGAGTTTCATACTGATCGTTTTGGCGACGCGTCAGACACGGCGGTTGAAATAGCATTAAACTCGGCAAAAGGGTATATTTTTCCAGCAGAAGAAGATTTTGGCATTGTCCAAGTAGAGGCGCTGGCAGCTGGTGCTCCCGTGATTGGGTTTGCGCGCGGCGGTACTGTCGATATCATTGATAATGGCGTTAGTGGTGTATTATTTACCGAACAAACCGTTGATTCCGTCTCACTCGCAGTACAAAAGGCTGAATCGATAGACTTTATGCCCGCGACATTGCAGCGCAAGGCAAAGCGATTTGACACATCATTGTTTATCACCAAGATCCGTAAGGTCGTTGGTGATAAACTTCCGCGCTAACCTTCAAGTTTAATTGTTATCGTGCGATTTGACTTGATATAGCTTCGTTCAAACGCATTCAATTGTTTTGTTTGCTTACTCATAATTTATACCCCCTTACGACAATCGCGCAGAACGAGAAATTGTCACAGAATCACGAAGCCACTGCGCAATGGATCGTCGCTCGGCAGGTTCTTCAATAATAACTTCCGGCTGATGTCGTAGTTCTGGAAATACTTCCATCTTACTTGCCATAAATGTGTCGATTCGATTTTGTAGATCACTGGTACTCATTTGTTTCATAGCGTTCTCACCTCTTTATTCATTAGTGAGCCGTCGTGGTGTACCTTTACTATAGCCGGTATCTTGAACAGAATATGTTAGGCCTTTTACCATAGAGGTGTAATAATTATTACACCTAAATTATTGCTATGCCAGGGTTATACCTATTCTATGCTGGCTATATCGGCGCGCATACGATCACCGCATTAATCGATACTATCCCTCCGTAGGTTTAATATTCTTTACCGCTTCATCAAAATCAGATTCAAATTCTTTATCTTGCGCCACCCGAAATGTTTCAAATTCTTTCTCTGCTAACTTTTTGGCAGCTGCCATGCTCACTTTGCCAGGATCTTTGAGGATTTCATATTCGTTGAACTGCAAAAATGCGTCCAACTTCGACGCCCAGTCGGCCATTTTCATCGGCAACCGACGCTGCGCCTGGTTTTCGGCGTAGTCCAAATACATCGTGACAACACGGTTCAATTCTTGTAGCTGTGTATCGCCCAGGTAGTTCTTGCCCACAGATACATCCGACTTAAGGATCTTTCCTTTCGGAGAATCACGCCACGTCTGTAATCCCATGTGTGGTTTTTTTGCATCAGCACGTGACGCAATAAGCTCAGCGGCAGTTTGGCCATGAATCGCCCAATGGAGTTTATTTTGCATAGTAGCATAAAAGTCTCGCGTTACAGGTGCGTTCCTATCATAGTCAATCGCCGTTGCATAAATATCGGTAACCTTTTGATAAAACCGTCGTTCACTGGCGCGAATCTCACGGATTTGCTCCAACAGTTCGTCAAAGTAGTCTTTACCGAAGTGCGACCCGTTCTTTAAACGATCACTATCTAGTGCAAAGCCTTTAATAATAAAGTTACGCAGTGTTTTTGTAGCCCAAATACGAAATTGTGTTGCCTGCTGCGAATTCACCCGATAGCCAACTGATATGATAGCGTCGAGATTGTAAAAATTTACTTCTCGCTCCACTTTACGGGTACCTTCATGTTGAACTATCCGGATTTTCCGGATAGTTCGATCCGCATCCAATTCTTTTATTTCAAAGATATTTAATAAATGGTCGTTCACTGTGCGGACATCGACACCAAACAGCTCGGCCATGCGCTTTTGTGTCAACCATACCGTTTCATCTTCAAAAAACACATCAACCTTAACGTCACCATCCGGGCTTGTATACAATAAGAAATCTGATTTTGCCGTAAAGTCATCAGCCATATGCCATTAGTATAGCAAGAACAGAGGTAGAAATCTATTTAGCCGCTCGCAATATCTTTATTTAGAGCGTCACAAATACGCAGACCAAGGAGACATAGGTTCAACCTATAGTAGTTTCAAAGAATCGAGCGCAAGGTAGCCTGCGGCCGTATCCGATAGCTGGCCTGTTCGTAGATGATTACGGAAATCATCGATGGATAACAAGACAACCTCTGTAGTTTCCGTTTCGGTATTCTGAGGTTCAGAAACTTTATGACAACCGGTAGCAACAAAGACTTCGCAGTTCATTGTTGAATATGCGTCTTTCATAACAGACGTAACAAAGGTTGCTTCGCTAGCCTGATATCCAGTTTCTTCAAGTAGTTCTCGTACTGCCGCTATCTTTGGCTCTTCACCCTCGTCAATACCACCG
>MGCS01000013.1 GCA_001790515.1 Candidatus Saccharibacteria bacterium RIFCSPHIGHO2_12_FULL_44_22 | reverse complement strand
TGCAAGGACTCCTCCTTTTGCAGGCGGACATTAGCTTTCAGACTGGAAACATCTATCACACGCATACATCACTTGTCGATGCACTGCAATCATTTGTAATATCCAAAGACGATCAATCAATTCGATACACCCAGAGTGCACTTGATTACATTCATCGGCCACCAGCAAATTTCGCCACAGCATATCAGTCCGCATAACAAAAATACCTCCGATTGCTCGGAGGTATTTTATTAATTAGAGATCTAATTATTTAGTGATCTTGGTAACAACACCAGCACCAACAGTACGGCCACCTTCGCGGATAGCAAAGTTAAGACCCTGCTCCATAGCGATAGGCGCCTGAAGAGTAACCTTGAATGTCAATGTATCACCAGGCATAACCATTTCTTTGTCAGCTGGAAGTTCAACTTCACCAGTAACATCAGTAGTACGGAAGTAGAACTGTGGTTTGTAACCCTTTGAGAAAGGAGTGTGTCGGCCACCCTCTTCTTTCTTTAGGATGTATACTTCTGCTTCAAACTCTGTATGAGGAGTGATTGAGCCAGGTTTTGCGATAACTTGACCGCGTTCGATTTGTTCACGCTCGATACCACGAAGGAGTAGTCCAGCGTTGTCGCCAGCTTGACCTTGGTTAAGATTCTTTTTGAACGCTTCGATACCGGTAACAACTGAGTTCTGTGAAGCTTTGATACCAACAATCTCAACTGGGTCGTTGATCTTGATGATACCCTGCTCGATACGACCAGTCGCAACTGTACCACGACCCTTGATCGAGAATACGTCCTCGATTGGCATAAGAAAGTCTTTGTCTAGGTCACGTGTTGGCTCTGGAACGTATTCGTCAAGTGCTTTGACAAGTTCCATGATAGCATCTTCGTTCTCTGGATCACCGTCAAGAGCTTTGGTAGCAGAACCCTTGATGATCGGTGCAGCATCGTCAAATCCGTTCTTGGCAAGAAGTTCTTGGATGTCCATCTCGACGAGTTCGACGAGTTCTGGATCTGCAAGGTCCATCTTGTTTAGGAAGACAACGATCTTTGGCACGCCAACCTGCTTTGCAAGAAGCACGTGTTCACGTGTCTGTGGCAATGGACCATCGTTTGCAGCAACAACGAGGATTGCTCCGTCGATCTGTGCAGCACCTGTGATCATGTTTTTGACGTAGTCGGCGTGACCTGGCATGTCGACGTGTGCGTAGTGACGAGCTTCTGATTCGTATTCCTGGTGAGATGAAGCAATCGTGATACCACGAGCTTTTTCTTCTGGAGCGTTGTCAATTTCGTCGTAGTTACGAGGTTTGTTAGTGTCACTTGGAAGACGCTTCGCTAGGACGTGAGTGATAGCTGCTGTCAAAGTTGTTTTACCGTGGTCGACGTGGCCCATAGTACCAACGTTGACGTGAGGCTTGGTTCGATCGAAATCTGCCATTGTGGATATATCTCCTGATTACTTAAATTTTCGCGCACAGCCGCAAAGAAGCTCCACGACGTATGAAGACAATTATACAGGTTTTTTATCTGGACGTAAAGGGTTTGTTATCGTTTCGTCCTACGGATTCGAATGAATCGGACTCATCAGAACAATCTGAAATTGTTGACGATAAGAGCACGTGACAAGTACGACGCCATATGGCGGGCACTTGTCGGAGAGGGATCGATCTATCGCCCTTGTGCCAGCTGATAGATCAGACGTGAGAAGTACGGCGACAGTGAATCCACTGACAGCAGACGACTCATCGCGATGTGGTTGTCCTCCAAGTGGTCGACATCACCGCCTTCCCACTGGTACACGCACTGACGATCTGCAGCCCAACCTCCCATTCCCGGGAAGAATCTCAGATAGTAGACACCTCGTACACACCAAGATACGTCGTACACCTCGAATTCGACATCCGCCTCCTGCGCAACGAGGAACTCTGTGATGCGTCCACCGCTGTTGATGATGGCGTCGCTGAGAAACCAAGTTGATGCGTACGACTCCCCGTCAACTTCACGAATCGTAAGGTTGACGCCGCCATCGAAATATTCCGCAAGATCCTTGGAATACTCGATCGATCCAGGGAGTACGGTTTCGACGATCCCATGCTGAAAGCTCCGAAGCAACCCTGATTCATCCGTGCGAGAATTGATGACGCGTGATCCACGTTTGGTGACGGTCATGTTTATCTCATCTCCTGTGCTCGTAATGTGCAAGTGAAGTATATCACCGCATATTTATATTATAGCATACTTTGGACTAAAAAACAATTACACCGCCATTGATGACGGTGTAATTACTTGTGAAGTATCGATTATTTGCTTGCGCGTTTTTCGATGATTTCCTGTGCCACATTTGGTGGGACTTCCTCGTACTGAGCAAGTTCCATCGTGCTAGCTGCACGACCTTGTGACATTGAACGGATATCGTTTGTATACCCAAACATGCTAGCAAGTGGAACGATTGCACGAACCAATTTCGCGCCACCCTGCAGGTCTTCCATCGCTTCGATACGGCCACGACGACTATTAAGGTCTCCGATAACGTCACCCATGAACTCTTCTGGAGTCGTTACTTCAACTTTCATAACAGGCTCTAGTAGTACTGGCTTCGCCTGGCGAATACCTTCACGCGTTGCCAATGATCCAGCCAATTTAAAGGCAAGCTCACTAGAGTCAACATCGTGGTAGCTACCATCATACAATGTCGCCTTGATATCAACGACTGGGAATCCTGCAATCACACCGCCGTTAAGTGTTTCGACGATACCTTGTTCGACAGGTTTGATGTATTCTTTTGGAACAACACCACCCTTAACTGCATCAGTAAATTCGAATCCTTTACCTGTTTCGTTTGCTTCAAAACGAATCCATACATCACCGTATTGTCCACGTCCACCAGATTGTTTGGCATGCTTACCTTGTACTTCTGATGTACCACGGATCGTTTCACGGAACGCAACCTGTGGTTCGCCAATATTTGCTTCGACGTTAAATTCGCGCTTCATACGATCAATCAGGATATCGAGGTGCAGCTCACCCATTCCTGACATAATTGTCTGACCTGTTTCTTCGTCTGTATGAACACGGAATGTTGGATCTTCTTCAGCCAAACGCTGCAACGCAATACCCATTTTTTCCTGATCGGCCTTGGTCTTTGGTTCGACTGCGATTGATACAGGAGGTTCTGGGAATGTAATTGATTCAAGCGTAATTGGATGTGCCACGTCACTAATTGTATGACCAGTGAATGTATCTTTCAAACCAACTACAGCGGCAATATCACCAGCGCTGATTGCTTCGATTTCTTCGCGTTTGTCGGCGTGCATACGTACGATACGTCCCACGCGTTCTTTTTTGCCAGTTGCCGTGTTGAGTACGTATGAACCAGCAGTTAATTTACCGCTGTATACACGAACAAAGATCAATTTACCAACGAAAGGATCGGTTGCGATCTTGAAAGCAAGCCCAGCCATTGGCTCTGACTCGTCTGGCTTGCGTTCGATTTCGTCACCAGTCTTTGGGTTTTCACCCCAGATCGCGTCGACATCAAGTGGAGATGGCAGGTAGTCAGCCACAAGGTCAAGTACCTTTTCAACCATCACACCGCGTCCGTCGCCACCAGTAACTAGGTAGAAGTCACCAGCAAGAATTCGCTTACGCAGTGCTACCTTTAGTTCAGCAATAGAAATTGACTCCTCACCCTTTTCTAGGAATCGTTCAAATAGTTCGTCATCAGCTTCAACAGCCGCTTCCACTAGTAGGCTACGGGCGTGCTTTGCTTTTTCTAGCATGTCAGCAGGAATTTCACCTTCAACCATTTCGTGGTCGGTGTAGTCACCGTAGGTGTATGACTTCATTTCAACAAGGTCGACAACGCCGTTGATTTCTTTTTCAAAACCGATTGGTAAGTGAACAGGAAGTGCATGACGAGACAAGCGGTTATGAATCGTATCCAGTGATTTGTAGAAATCGCCACCAATTTGGTTGATCTTGTTGATAAAGCAGATGCGAGGCACGCCGTATTTGTTGGCTTGGCGCCACACAGTTTCAGTCTGCGCTTCAACACCCATTTTGCCGTCAAACACCACAACAGCACCGTCAAGGACGCGCAGTGATCGTTCTACTTCGGCAGTAAAGTCGATGTGACCAGGCGTATCGATAATATTGATCTTACAGCCTTTCCAAAAACATGTCACAGCAGCAGAAGTGATCGTGATTCCACGTTCTTTTTCCTGTGCCATCCAGTCGGTCGTAGCGCCATCGCCATCACCACGTACTTCACCGATTTTGTGATTAATACCTGTACGATACAAAATACCCTCAGTAGTGGTTGTTTTGCCTGCGTCGATATGCGCGATGATACCAATATTTCGAAAGTCCTTTAGTGGGACGGTTTTTTGAGCCATGGGTGGTCGTTTCCTTTACTTACTATATTACTTGCTATTTCAAGACATAAAAAATAGCGCTTGGTACTGATTATAACAGATATGTGATGATTGTTCTATAGGGTGAATAACCTGGCGTCATTTTCTCATCTGACTCAGAATGATACATTAGTTGCCGTTAGTATCTCGGATCTAGCTACAGACAACTATTCGTACTCATATTTATAGATTTATGATGTATAATGAGCACTAACTCATGTATAAAAAATACGGCAACAAATTCATGTGCTTCTCACCGCCAGTGATGCTCATTACTTTTCTTTTTGAATTTGGTGCAGCGTTGTACATTATGTGGCGATATAATGTAAACCTGGTCACACGATTGATTATCATCGTACTCATTTGTTTGGGTACATTTCAGCTGGCAGAATATATGGTTTGCGGTGGTTTCGGCATGCATGGAGGCGACTGGGCTCGGCTAGGCTACATTAGCATTACCGCTCTTCCAGCACTAGGACTTCATCTCATTACTGCGATTGCAGGCAAAAAGCTCAACCTGCTCATATACCCATCATATGCAGTGATGGTGGCGTTCATGTTGTACTTTGTCTTGACGCCAGGGGTTATCAATACGCTTGAGTGTCGCCCAAATTACACAATTTTTGCTTTTGACGAAACGACTTCAGTATTCTACGCTTTATACTACTTTGGATGGTTGTTTACAGGAACTGGGTTGGCATGGAAATGGTCACAACGACAGCCAAAACAAAAATCAGCATTACGTTGGATGACAATCGGCTATATTGCGTTTATTGTTCCGTCTTGTACAATCGCTCTTGCTAACCCAGCTACGATTTCTGGCATACCTTCTATCATGTGTGGCTTTGCTGTCTTGTTCGCGATCACACTTACTTTCATGGTTGCACCAAAAACATCAAAAATAAAGCGACACCTTAAACTCTAAATGAGAAAGTACATTCACTATTTTGACCGTATTGTCATAAAACAAGTTTTGCGGCTACCTTCGTGGACGCGACCAGTTATGCTGTTTGCGACACTTCTCGGACAGCCTCCAATAACCGTGGGGCTTGCAACCGGTATCATTGGATTTGCGATTGCACGTGAGAATAGTCTGTTTTTATGGCTGGGGATCGTCGCAATTGTTACATTTGCCGCGAGTAGCATCATGAAAATCTGGCTTCGTCGAGATCGACCTGACAACGAATACGTCAGAAATATGATTATCCATACATTTAGTTTTCCGAGTGGTCATGCAGCCGGATCCGTGGCAAGCTTTAGCCTGCTTGTGTATGTAGCGGCCGCGATGTACCCTCCGGCGACGATTGTCGTTCTTGTCGGTGTTGTCGTCGCGTGTTTGCTGATCGGGGTTTCGCGTGTTTATTTAGGCGCTCACTATCCAAGTGATGTCGTTGGCGGCTGGATCGTTGGTGGAATCGGTGTCACCGTAATGATCGCGATAACGATAGAATCATCACTATGAATGTCGTCGTTGTCTATAATCCAAAGTCTGGGAGCGCATTGCCAGCAAACGAATTGCGAACATTATTTGATGACGTCGACGTTGCAATCATAGAATTTGTTGATGTGACAGACGACATCAAGAAAAGTCTCAAGAAATATACGAATTCGCAAACCATCATCGCCGCTATCGGTGGTGATGGTACGATCAATAGCGTTGCACAGCAAATTGTAGATACTCCAGCAATTCTAGCTCCGCTACCTGGCGGGACGCTTAATCATTTCACAAAGGATCTTGGGATTGATCAAGATTTAGCCACGGCAATCTCCAATATCCCATCGTCGACACCACGATCAATCGATGTCGCCACAGTCAATGAAAGATTATTTCTCAATAACTCTAGCATTGGCGTCTATCCGTCGTCGCTACGAACACGAAAGCGCTTCGAGGATCGTTTAGGAAAATGGCCAGCTGCCGTCATCGGCACGATTCGCGCGACAGTATCGTATCATTTGTACGATGTCACCGTTTCCGGTCAGACATTTCGGACGCCGTTTCTATTCGTTGGAAACAACGATTATCACATCGAGGCAATCGGGCAGTCGCGCGACACACTTGATGCCGGCACACTATCCGTTTACGCAATAACGATCCAGCACCGTCGTGACCTGTTGAAACTGTTTTTGTACGCACTTATCGGCAAATTATCCGACCATGAACATTTCCATAGCTATCTGACGGATTCTTTTACGCTTCATACAAAGCAAAAGAAGCTATCGGTCTCGACCGACGGAGAGCTTTTTGTCGAATCATCACCACTCACCTATGCCATTAAAAAACGATCGCTAAAGATTATCGGTAGTTAGTAAAGCTCGTCACGAAATCAAAATCTGCGCCACGTACGATCGTCATGACCATTTGCAGATCATCTTTACTGCCACTACTAACACGCACAGCATCACCCTGAATCTGTGCTTTTACTTTTGGCACCTGTTCTTTGAGTAGTTTGGTAATCTTCTTCGCCTTATCCTGATCAAGTCCTTCAATAAATGGCACTTCTTTTGTTGCTTTGAGGTTGCTTTCGTGGATATCGTTAGAAAGGTCGAGTACTTTACTACTAATTTCACGGGTAGCAAGCTTTTTGCGAATGATATCCAGGACTGCATCGATCTGCCATTCGTTGCTACCAATGATTTTGAATCCTTTTTTGTCACCCAACCATTCTATGCTTGCTGGCGTTCCTTTAAAGTCATATCGTGATGCAATTTCTTTTTCGGTTTGCGCATAAGCATTATTCATCTCTGCTTTGTCATATTCACTTACAATATCAAAACTAAATGTCGCCATCATTATCTCCTTAAAGCCTGGACAATAGCCGTCACACCCCAGCCAGCTAGTAAATAAACAACAATCGCCACAATTGTTTCAAACTCTAATCGCGCCACGCCAACTTGATATTCACTCACCTGCAATAATCCGCGGAATGGTTCGATAAACGGTCCAGTGACGCTATAGATAAAGCTTGCGAAATCATTCTCTTGGATTGCGCCAATGAGTGACAAAATAACGCGTATGATCAATACTACGACAATAAATACGATGAATACCCAGATAATCTGCGCGATCTTTGCCGCAATTGACCCTGGTCGTATGCCGTTAGACCGTCGATACTGAGGTTGATTGTCGTCCATACTGTCCGTCTCCTTATATTTCTTCTATCATACCACAGACACCCCCGTTCAATCAGCAGTATGCTATAGAGCGTATAATAGAAAGAGTAGTACATAACAAAACCCGGGAGGCAGTAATGGCGATTCCACGAACAACACTCAATAACGGTATTGAAATCCCCCAACTAGGATTGGGCGTCTGGCAAACAAAAGATGGCCAAGGGGTCATTGATTCGATACATGCTGCGATCGGCAGTGGCTACCGACTTATTGATACGGCCGCTATCTATGGAAATGAAGAAGGTGTTGGCGAAGCAATTCGCACTGCAAACATCCCACGAGAAGAACTGTTCATTACAACGAAATTATGGAATAGCGATCAAGGCTATGATACTACCATCAAAGCCTTTGATAAGAGCCTTGAACGGCTCGGCCTTGACTATGTTGATCTCTATTTAATCCACTGGCCAGTTCCACAATTGGGCAAGTACGTAGACACTTGGAGAGCACTGGAGGAAATCTATAAGCAGGGTCGCGCCAAGGCGATTGGCGTTTGCAATTTTAACATTGATCATTTGGAAAAACTGATGGCGGCGAGCGAAATCAAACCAGCAGTTAACCAGATCGAGCTCCACCCACGTCTGCAACAACGCGAACTTCGTGATTATTGTGAAGCGAATGACATCCGTATCGAGTCATGGAGCCCTATCGGCGGAACCGGCGGGGATCTACTGCAAGATCCAACACTTACCATCATTGCAGACAAGCACAAGAAATCTACCGCGCAAGTCGTATTGCGATGGCATATACAACTAGGGCTCATCGTCATCCCTAAATCCGTTCACGCAGATCGGATACAACAGAACGCAGACGTATTCGACTTTGAACTCGACAATGATGACATGGCAAAAATCAGCGCATTAAACACCGACACTCGTCGCGGCCCCGACCCTGCAACAATGAATAATCACTGAAGGACGGGAATCGTACAGTTTGCGAGTAGGTTAAATTTGGTCAGATTACGGAAATAGCTGCGATACCGCTACTATCATTCCGGGATTCGCCAGAGAACCCAGGACAACTATTTATCAACAACTATATGTCATTCTGGATTCAATAAATATAACCCCGAATTAACTCCGGGGTTATATTTATACCTAAAAGCAAAGCACAGGCGGGCAAAATGCGTTATATCTTGACCACGTAACAGGAAAAACCTTGGCATTCCCTGCCAACGAACTGCAGTTTAACCGCGAGCAAAGTGAGCGAATGCTCGGTTTGCTTCGGCCATTTTGTGCGTGTCTTCTTTTTTCTTGTATGCAGATCCAGCTTCGTTATGAGCATCCACAATCTCAAGCGCAAGACGCTGCGAGTATGGCATACCGTTACGAGCACGCGCTGCTTGCACTAACCATGTGTAGGCAAAGTGCAATTGGCGGTGGCCAGCAACAGGGAATGGAATCTGGTAGTTTGCACCACCGACACGACGAGATTTAACTTCGAAGTTTGGTGATACATTCTTTAGCGCACGCTCGAATACTTCGAGTGGGTCTTCGCTATCAAGCTTTTTAGCAGCGACTTCAAGTGCAGTATAGATTGCACGTTCAGCGACAAGCTTTTTGCCGTCAAGCATTGATTTGTTAATCAAACGTTGAACAAGGATTGACTGATATTTACGATCAGGTTTCAGTTCACGTTGTAGTTTCTTAGTGACTTTACGTGGCATGACTACTTATCTTCCTTTTTAGCACCGTATTTCGAACGGCCTTGTTTACGTTTCGCAACACCTTGAAGGTCAAGTGCGCCACGAACGATATGATAACGAACACCTGGAAGGTCAGGTACGCGACCACCACGAACAAGCACAACGGCATGTTCCTGTAGGTTGTGACCTTCGCCTCCAATGTATGCCCATACTTCTTGCTGGTTCGTCAAACGAACACGAGCAACTTTACGCAGCGCAGAGTTTGGTTTCTTTGGCGTTTTTGTTGTTACTTTGATACATACACCACGCTTCAATGGACCGTTTTGGTCGTAGTAGCGAGTCTTTAGTGCATTGTGAATACGGCCAAGTGCAGGTGACTTCGACTTTTTGATCGCAGTCTTGCGTGGCTTTCGCACTAATTGATTAATTGTTGGCATAACTAATGCAAACTCCCTTTATAAACTAATTTTGTGAGACAAGTGTGTCTCGTTTGTACGATTTGGACTCAGCATGTCCGCACCGTGTCATACCTATCGACTCTGATCCACCTGTACACATTCAATTGGCTTTTCAGTTCGATAAGAGGAAACTCATCTGTTATCATACCAAAAAACGCTTGTCATTGCAAGACAAGCGTTTTTGTATGTGTTTTCGAAAGCGAGCCCGCCGAGAGGGCTCTAGTCAATGACATTTCTGTCTATGACGAGCTCGTCTTTCGGCGGGGTTGTACCCGCAGCAGGGGGACGGACTTCACGCCACGTCACTTGGCGCGATGAAGTCGAGGAGCTGACTGATCTCTGCGTTAATTTTCCGCAGAGCTTCCAGTACAGTCTCGCCGAATGGATCTCGGTTACGTTCACTGAGTGGTGACACGAATTTTCGGCGAAGACGCACCTGCGTAATATCCCGTGCCATAACCGTGAGTTCACGTGCTGCCTCTAGTGCGTCGTTACTAGCTACAGCAGAAATGAGTCGTGGATTTGCCTTCAACGACTCATTGTCGTCAATCGATGCTCGAACCTTGGAAAGAATCGACATCTCGAGCTGATCTTTGGTTACAGTAATCACTACTCTCTCCATTCATTTGAACCGCAGGAATCATGCGTAGTGAATTGGCCGACCTTCGACGTCAGGCGATTCAATCTCATGATCTTGTTCCTTGGGTTTCCGTGTGGGTTGTGAAGTTGGACGAACTTGATCCATGATCGCGGCCGTGATTGCGGCGAGCGAACTTGTTTCAGTGGCGAGAGCCATTGATATTCCTTCCGTTCTTACCTGAGGGGGGTACATATTCATAGTATCGCGATCGTACCATCGTTTCAACAGCCATAAACGTTTTTGTTAAAAATCTTACAGAATTTGCTAACGCTATATGAAAGATAGCAAAAGCCACCCCTGTTATGGAGTGGCTAAGACGTAATGTATTTACTACTACGCTGCTAGTTCAAGATCTTCGCTAATTTCCTCAGCAAGGTCATCTTGAATCTCGATATTCGCATCAACAGCGCCTGTCCCGACAGGAATCTTGCGTCCAATGATAACGTTCTCTTTTAGACCATGCAATCGGTCGACACGTCCAGATGTTGCAGCATTGATCAAGACACGAGTTGTATCCTGGAACGATGCGGCAGACAAGAAGCTATCTGACCAGATTGACACCTTCGTGATGCCTAGGAGCAGCTGTGTATACTGAACGAGTTCTTGACCGTTTTGTGCCAATACCTCGTTTGCTTCGACAACCGCAGCTTTACTGACGATATCACCAGTAACAAATGTACTGTCACCTGGATCTTCAACCTGAACACGACTGAACATCTGCCGTACGATGATCTCGAGGTGCTTGTCGGCAACATCTTGACCCTGTGCAGCATAGATTCGTAGCACTTCGTTAATGATATATCGCTGTGTCGACTCTGTACCTTTCAATCGCATCAAATCATGAAGATTCAATGAACCGATCGTCAAACGATCACCCGCTTTTACTTGGTCGCCGGCACGAACAACAAGTTGCGTCGAACCAGGGACTTCGTAACGAACAGGTGCACTTGCGTTTGCAGCAAGAACAAGCGTGTCCTCGGCTACTTCTACGACACCATCAAATGGAGCCACAAGTGGTCGTGCTTCACCTTCGCTTGATGCAAGTACGTCACCGACCTTGACATTGCTGCCAGATTTTACAGCGATCGTACGGCCTTCGAGTGCAATGCGTTCAACATGGCCAGCTTCTGGCGTAACCTGAACAATGTACTTTTTGCCATCTTCCCAAACATCAACCGTTCCAGTGACTTCAGTGATATGCGCCTGTCCCTTTGGTGAACGAGCCTCAAACAACTCTTCGACACGAGGCAGACCCTGCGTGATGTCACCACCGGCAACACCACCGGCGTGGAAGGTACGTAGTGTCAACTGCGTGCCAGGCTCACCGACTGATTGTGCCGCAATAACCCCGACGGGCTGTGCTTTGGCGACAATACGTCCTGTCGACATATCGATACCGTAACTCTTTTGTGGAATACCACGGAGGTTCTTCGTCGATAGAACGCTCTGGATTTTGACTGAATCGATTGATTCATCTGCTTCGATAGCATTTGCTACTTCGCGGGTGATCAATTGATCGGCTTCGATATGGCTACCGACGGCTTCTGCAGTATAGCGTCCTGCAAGTCGGTTGCTAAAGTCGATCATTGTTTCTTCTGTTTCGGCGCGGAAGATTGAGAATCCTTCGTCATCACCAATTTGATCTTCAACAGTAAAGACGTCTTGTGACACATCAACCAAGCGTCGAGTAAGATATCCGGAGTCAGCTGTCTTAAGTGCCGTGTCAATCAGACCCTTACGTGCACCACGTGTTGCCACGAATGATTCAAGTGATGAAAGTCCGGCTTTGTAGCTTGATCGGATAGGCAGCTCGATTTCTCGGTTAGCTGCATCCACCATGATACCAACCATCGCGCTTGCAAGCTTGACGTTACTGATATCACCACGAGCGCCAGAGTTCACCATGACTGAGATGCTTGTATCCATCTCTTTCAATTCTTTTTGCAAGAATTCAGTCACCTTACGGTCAACATTTCGCCATGATTGAACAGTCAAGTTGTAACGCTCTTCTTCGGTAATCAACCCTTGATCGAACTGATCGGAAATTTGCGTTGTACGCTCGTCACCTTCAGCCACGAATTCTGGGATTTCTTTGAAGTTAAGGTAGTCGTCTTTACCCGTCGATACCGCGGCAACTGTCGCAAATCGGAAGGCAAGGCCTTTCATGCGGTCAGCTGTATGCGCTGTTTCTTCGGCATCGTAGGTGTTAAAGATCTTTGCAAGTACTTTCTTGAGCTGCTTTTTGTTCTGGATAGAGTTATCGTACGGGAAATCCGCAGGAAGAATCTCGTTAAAGAACACGCGACCAAGTGTCGTATCGCGAATTTCACCCTTCGCGTACACACGGATTGGTGTCTGCAACTGGATCGCTTTTTGGTCATACGCCATTTCTGCTTCGTAGACAGAACTGTATGGCTTTCGGATCTTTGTCTGAGCACTTGGTTTTTCGTAGGTAAGGTAATAGTTACCGAGCACAACATCCTGACCAATGTTCAATACTGGCGCACCGTCAGCAGGTTTAAGCAAGTTGTTCGTTGCACTCATCAACTCACGCGCTTCTTTTTGCGCGTCAGCAGAGAGTGGCAAGTGAACGGCCATCTGGTCTCCATCGTAGTCGGCGTTAAATCCGTTTGCTACAAGTGGGTGTAGCTGGATCGCTTTACCTTCGACAAGCTTTGGCATAAATGCCTGGATAGACAAACGGTGGAGTGATGGTGCACGGTTCAATAGAACGTACTTACCTTCGATCACTGCGTCCAATGCATCCCATACAAGTGCATCGCCAGCCTCGATCAAACGCGTCGCAGAGCGGATGTTGTGTGCGTGTTCACCACGGATCAACCAGCTGATAACAAATGGTTTGAATAGTTCAAGTGCCATTTGTTTTGGTAGTCCACATTGGTGGATCTTTAGCTTAGGACCAACAACGATCACCGAACGACCAGAATAGTCCACACGCTTACCAAGAAGGTTTTGACGGAATCGTCCTTGCTTACCCTTTAGCATGTCGCTAATAGATTTCAGGCGACGTCGGCCACCAGTTGCGTTCACTGCACGACCACCGCGAGCCGCAGAGTTATCGATAAGTGCATCAACTGCCTCTTGAAGCATACGCATTTCGTTACGGCGAATCACTTCAGGTGCGTTTAGGTCAATAAGCTTCTTGAGGCGGTTGTTACGGTTGATAACTCGACGATACAAATCGTTCAAATCACTTGTCGCAAAACGACCACCAGTTAGCTGTACCATCGGACGAAGATCCGGAGGAATCACAGGAAGTATTGTTAACGTCAAGCTGTTTGCACGGATGCCCGCAGCTTCCATTCCTTCAAGTACTTTTAGACGCTTTAGTAGTTTCTTTTCACGCTGTCCCTTTGCACCTTCGACTTCTTCACCCAATTGAGCAATCAGCTCTTTGAGGTTGATTTCGTCAAGCAGTGCTTTTAGGGCCGTGCCGCCCATACCGACAGTAACGATTTCTTCGTACTCTTCTGGTAGGTTACGGTAGTCAGTTTCGTTCATCAAAGCTGCTTTGACAAGGCTATCGAGCTGAGCTTTTTTGACGTTATAGCTTTCGTTCAGCTCTTCAACTTCACGTGACATAGCTTCAGCCAATGCTTTTACATCAGCACCCTCTGCCTCGGCATCGCGTTCGTAACGAATCTTGATTGCAGCGCGACCAGCTTCGGTCTCTGCTTCTAGATCACTGAGGAACTGTTCTTTTTTCGCTTCATTCACACCGAGCACAATGTAGCTTGCAAAGTATGCAACACGTTCGATGTTGCGAACAGTGATACCTAACAATAGGCTCATTGCAGATGGTGTGCCGCGCATAAACCAAATGTGCGCAACTGGAGCAGCAAGCGTAATGTGCCCCATTCGTTCACGGCGAACGATTGACTTTGTTACAAGTTCACCGTTCTTGTCGATCGCAGCTTCGCGTGATCGAACACCTTTTAGCTTGTTGTCATGTGGGTTGATGTCTTTGACAGGTCCAAAGATTCGCTCACAAAACAATCCGTCGCGTTCAGGTTTTTGTGTACGGTAGTTAATAGTCTCTGGTTTTGTAACTTCTCCGTGACTCCACTTCAGCATGTCCTCAGGACTTGCTACAGCGAGGCGTACAGCGTCAAAGTCGGCAATACCGGTGCCAGCCATAACTTTCGACATATTACACCTCCTCCTTAATTTCTTCTATTTCATCAATATCTTGAATGTTCATTCCGTCTTCAATGTCACCAAATTCATCTGCTTCATCAAGAACAGTTTCGACTTCTTCATCATCAGAGACGAGAACAGCAGGGACTGACTTATCAGCAGGACCAGCCTCGGCGATGATTTCTTCAGCGTCAATAACAGCATCTTCGGATTCATCGAGTAGGTCGACACGGAGTCCAAGTCCTTGCAACTCTTTCACAAGCACGTTGAATGACTCTGGTAGCTTTGGACCAACAATCGCTTCATCTTTGATGATTGATTCGTACGCTTTTGCACGTCCGTATACATCGTCAGATTTGATTGTTAGCATTTCCTGAAGGGTGGTAGCGGCACCATATGCTTCAAGTGCCCATACCTCCATCTCTCCGAATCGCTGTCCACCGTTTTGCGCTTTACCGCCAAGTGGCTGTTGCGTCACCATCGTGTATGGACCAGTTGAACGAGCGTGGATCTTGTCACTCACCATGTGGTGCAGTTTGATGATGTGCATCACACCAACAGTTGTTCGCTCTTCGAATGCATCGCCAGTACGGCCATCGAACAGTTGTGATTTACCGTCGCGAGCAAAGCCAGCTTTTTCAAGCTCTTCACTGATCTTTTCGTCCGTTACTCCGTTAAACGGAGGCGTCGCAACTTTATAGCCAAGTGCACGTGCTGCCATACCAAGGTGTGTTTCAAATAGCTGACCGATGTTCATACGGCTTGGAACTCCAAGTGGGTTAAGTACAACATCGACAGGTGTTCCGTCTTCCATAAATGGCATGTCTTCGACAGGCAAGATTCGGGCAACAACACCCTTGTTACCGTGGCGACCAGCCAACTTGTCACCAACACTAATTTTGCGTAGCTGTGCGACAAAGATCTGGATTTGCATCAACACACCAGCTTTTAGCTCATGGCCGTTTTCGCGGCTAAAGATCTTTACGCCGACAACTTTACCGCCACCAGCGTTATTCATACGCTGTGATGTGTCACGCACGTCTTTGGCTTTTTCACCAAAGATAGCACGCAGCAGTCGTTCTTCGCTTGAAAGTTCTTGTTCACCCTTCGGTGTAATCTTACCGACTAATACGTCGCCCGATTTAACCTCAGAACCAACCTGAACAATACCGTTTTCGTCAAGGTGACGAAGTGATTCTTCAGATACGTTCGGGATGTCACGAGTGACAATCTCTGGACCAAGTTTCGTTTCACGAACCTCAACCGTGTAGTCTTTGATGTTGATGCTTGTTAAAGCGTCTTCTTTGACGATACGATCAGACAATACGATCGCGTCATCCATGTTGTAACCACCCCATGGCATAAACGCCACAGTCAAGTCGCGTCCAAGCGCTAATTCGCCGTCAGCGATTGATGCGCCTTCGATCAAGATGTCACCGGCCTTGACCTTTTGGCCACGATCGACACGAACCTTTTGGTTGATTGAACGATCATCGTTTGACTTCGAGAAGTGAACAAGTTCATATACTTTAACGCCATCGGCGTATTTTACATGAATCTCGTCACCATCTGCACGAACAACTTCACCATCACCACTAGCAACGACAAGCTGACTTGTGTTTTTCGCTAGTTCGGCTTCGATACCAGTACCAACAGTCGCTGCTTCTGGATCCAAGAGTGGAACCGCTTGCTTTTGCATGTTTGAACCAGTCAATGAACGGTCGACACGGTTTTTCTCGATAAATGGCACTAGCGATGCAGTCGATCCTAGGATCTGTTTGTGTGCTGCGTCCATAAATGTCACTTCACTTGCATCAACCTGCTCTGGCAAAAGTCCGTTACGAGCGCTGACGCGTTCAGCAACAAATCCACCCTTGTCATCAAGTTCAGCACCAGCATCTGCGATCACTTCGGTGATTTCTTGTGACGCATCCAGATAAACAACTTCGTCAGTTACTTTTCCGTCAACGACACGAAGGTATGGTGTTTCGATAAATCCATATTCGTTAACACGAGCATACGTTGCAAGGTTAAGTACCAATCCAATGTTGGCGCCTTCTGGTGTTTCTACTGAACAAAGACGACCGTAGTGCGTTGGGTGTGCATCGCGAACATCAAATCCAGCGCGCTCACGCGATAGACCACCAGGTCCCATTGAAGACAAGCGTCGTTTGTGTGATAGCTCTGCAAGCGGATTTACTTCCTCCATCAACTGTGACAACTGTGAACTTGCAAAGAATTCACGAACAGCAGCAACAACAGGGCGGGCGTTGATTAGCTGACCGGGCGTCACTGTTTCAAGGTCAGACATAGACATTCGATCCATAGCGTTTCGTTGCATTCGAAGCATACCAACACGGAACTGTCGGGCAACAAGTTCACCAACCAATTTCACACGGCGGTTTGATAGTGCATCAATGTCATCAGGGAGTTCTTGACTGTTATTTAGGCGGATGATCTCTGTGATAATCGCAATCAGGTCACTCATCTGGAATACACGGTTTTCGGTCGTGTTTGCAACATCGAGGCCAAGACGTTGGTTCAATTTGTAACGACCAACACGGCTGTAGTCAAATCGTTTGAAATCAAAGAACATTCGTTCGATCATTGAACGAGCGTTATCAACAGTCGCTAGGTCACCAGGACGCAAACGGCGATACACTTCGATCAACGCTTCGTTCGAACCACGTGCTGGATCTTTTTCGAGTGTTGCATCGATGTATTTAAGGTCTCCGGTATCCACGTCGGCAAAGAGTGATTTGATTTCACTTGTTTTGTTGTGGCCTAGTGCGCGCAGTAATGTCGTAACGGGTAGTTTACGGCGACGGTCGATCTTTACATAGATAGCACCATTACTTGCTGTTTCAAATTCCAACCATGCACCACGGCCTGGAATAAGTTTGGCACCGTAGAAATTACGGGTTGCAGCAGCATCTGCAGTAAAGAATACACCCGAACTTCGGATTAGCTGTGAGACAACAACACGTTCTGTACCATTGATGATAAATGTACCGCGATCAGTCATCCATGGATAATCACCAAGGTAAATCTCTTGTTCTTTGACTTCACCAGTTACTTTGTTTGTCAGTTCGACGTTCACATGAAGCGGCGCATCAAATGTCAAATTGTTTTCTTTGGTTTCGACCTCGGAGACTTTGGGATCATGAAACTTGTATTCTTTGAAGCGCAGTTCGAGTTTTTGACCGGTGTAGTCCTCGATTGGGTTAAGTTCTGCAAAAATCTCGCTCAAGCCAGTTTCGACGAATTCACGCCAGCTGTCTTTTTGGTGAGCGATGAGACTTGGTATTGCTAGGTTCGTGTCGTCTTGTGTAAAAAAGACGCGCTTGCCAGTAGCAGGCTTGGTATTTGCCATTGGTACTCCTCGCATGAGTTACATTGTTTTAGTGAATTGGCCCGAAGATTCACTCAGCCTGGATCCGTCCACCTCTGTTGCCAACAAAAATAGACATGCGATACCAAACTACACTACTTCTTAGTATCTATTGTGCATCTTTTCTCAAGAATAATCAATAGGAATTTGCGCTGTGGTTGGTAGTAGAGCTGAGGAATAGTAACCCGGGGAGTTTTGATTTACAGCTTTGCAGTCAATCATTCGCAGTCCTACTGCGCAACAAGTAATCAACTAATCTGGACATCTGGACTGAACCGTCACAAGTTCTTTTGCTTCTTTTCGTTCGATAACGAAAAGAAGACGTTTTGTTACTTTTTTGGTAAAAAGTACGGGTTTGGGTTCTTCTACGAAGAACCACTTTATTGTTTTTCCGAATGGATCCTGAATCGAGTTCAGGATGACAACACGATGAGAGTAGAGGTCGAAACTGCAACAAGCAACGCGCTTAAGCCTTTGTAATTACTTCGTCAACAATCCCGTATTTCACCGCTTCTTCAGCACTCATCCAAAAATCACGATCGGCATCTTTTTCAATCTTAGCTAATTTCTGTCCAGTATTTTTTGCTAAAATTTCGTTCAAACGCTGTTTGAGATACAGACCTTCACGTAGCGTAATCTCTTGATCGGTAATTTTTCCTTGCGTGCCACTCGACGGCTGGTGAATCATGATGCGACTATTTGGCAACGCAAAGCGTTTACCTTTTGTGCCACTCGATAGTAGGAATGCACCCATACTCGCCTGTAGTCCAATACCGATTGTTTGGACATCTGGTGCAATGAACTGAATCGTATCAAATATCGCCAACCCATCATAAACACTGCCGCCTGGGCTGTTAATATACAATTTTATATCTTTTTTACTATCTTCATACGCCAGGTGTAGTAGCTGTGCGACGACGACATTCGCTGTGTGTTCGTTGACGTCTTCTCCAAGAAAGATGATTCGCTCATTAAGTAAGCGTGAGTAAATATCAAACGCGCGCTCACCATCATGCGTTTTTTCGATAACAGTCGGAACAAGGTAATTATTAGGTTTCATAGATTTCTCCTATTTATAGTTCTAGTATACATAAAAACTAGCACTCTGTATAGTAGAGTGCTAGGATATAGGGCACTATTGAGTATTTTTTGATGATGCGATCTGCTTGCTCAGTGCATATCGAGCAATAAGGTCTACGAATAGAGTGAACGTAGTCATATCACGAACATTCTCGCGGTCTACATCCGCGCGAAATAACCGATACTCATCACAGCCTCGCGTCATCTTTATACTATCGACCGGGTCTTCAAACATAGGGACATCACTCACCTTTACTCTATCGTAGAGTCGAGCTTGTATTGGCCTGTTATCGATTCTTGAAATTGTGATAGTATGCAGATTAACCGACGGGAGGTCAGCGCATACCCGCAAAGCACTTTTGGACAGCTCTTGTACGAAATGCTGGTCGTAACAATTAATTAAAAATTCGCTACTATCATGGATGACCGGCGCATTAACAACACCATCACCTCTCAGCAAAGATAGGTCATACGACGCCTTTGGAGGAATATCTAAATTAGGGTTACTAATCATTTTACATATTATAACACTTTAATAAATATCTATCAATATGTATGATTGTTTAGATCCTACCCTATGCACAGTTGTCATAGTTTGATATATTCAAACATATGAAAACATTCTTTAAAATTCTCGTCTTTGTCCTACTGACGATCTATGTACTATTCTATGGATTTATTAGTGGCGCTTTTGGCGGATCCGGTATAGCTGGGTATAGAGCGAATATAGGTGATTACATAATCGTCTATGGTCTATTTATTTTCTACGGCGTACTATTTGTTCGGTTTTTATACCGAAACAGAAACCGCAAGTAAATTTATAGAACTTAGAATAGACATCATATAAGTGTCTATTTACATTCCTAGGACTGACTCTCGGCTCAAGGTTCAGTCATCAGGTGCGGTCAACCGCATGCGTTAAAAGAAAATACAGATGATCATCCGAGAGCAAACTCATCTGATGCTGCGCATCCATGCATTGTCGATCAATACTGCGCTTCGCGGACTGATACTTAGTCCATGGATGAATCCATTTTACGGACACATAACAGGTCGCAGCGACTGTCACAATGACAGCCGCAAACTTCTTCATATCACTCCTTCGTATCGATAGTCGAATACCGACCAAATCCATAACGCTGCCGAACTTCTACGAGCGCAAGTCGGATACGGGATCATGGAAGTACGAAAAAGACGTTTCATTATCTATTCCTCTCCGAGCCGAGAGTGATTGCAGTATAAAACTATTTACTGTTTAGTTCAAGCAATAGATCGATTGTTTTGTCTGTTAGTAGACGGTTTGCGATATCACGTTGCAATTCCGGTGACGTAAAGTCTTGACCAGATTTGTTACCATACTGTGTTTGGTACTGAGTAATTTTCTCCGCCAATTCTTCGTCAGTTGCAGTCACTTTTTCTACTTTACTCAGTTCGGCAAGTACCAATCCGGCCTTTACTCGCTTTTCGGCAGCATCTTTTACTTCGCCAGCTATCCACTCATCTTTAGTTAGACTTTTGCTCTCTAGGTACATATCTAGATTCATACCCTGGTACATCAGGTTTTGTGACATATCCTGCTGAATACTCTGCGACTGGTCTTCAACCAAAATTGCAGGCACTGGAACAGTACTGACCTCGATTAACTGATCAACCAATTTGTCTTTTAGCTTGTCTTCAGCTTCACGATCTTTTTGACCGGTGATTTCACGTTTGATATCCGCTTTTAATTCAGCGACAGTTTTGAATGGACCTGCTTTTGCGGCGAATTCATCGTCAACTTTCGGTAGTTCAACTTCTTTCACTTCTTTCAGTGTGGTCGTAAAGGTTACCTTTGCGCCAGCAAGATCTTTTGCGTGGTAATCAGCAGGAAATTCGAGATCCAGATCAAACGTTTCGCCTGACTTGCGTCCAACAACCCCTTCTTCGAACCCAGGAATAAACTGGTTTGAACCGAGTGTCAATTTGTAGTCGTTTGCAGTACCGCCGTCAAATGCAACGCCATCCTTTTTTCCGACAAAATCGATAACTACTTCATCACCATCTTTTGCAGCACGTGTCACGTCGTTGCGTGTCGCGAACCCAGCCCGCATACGCTCGATAATTTCATCGACGTCCTTGGCTGTGACAGTTACTTTTTCTTTTTTGGCAGTCAGTTTCTTGTAATCGCCAAGTTTGATTGCTGGTAGAATCTGCGTCTCTGCCGTAAATTCAAGCTCGCTCCCAGGTACAAACTTCTTCACATCCACCTGCGGCCGTTCGAGTGCTTGGATTTTTTCGGCTGTAAATGCCTCTGATACAGCCTTGCTGAGTGCATCATCAAGAGTTTGCTGACCAAGTGCATTTGGATCAACATGCTTGGCGGCAACGCTAGCAGGAACTTTTCCCTGACGAAATCCAGGAGCCTTGATCTTCTTTGCTAGTTTAATCAACGCAACTTGCTCAGCGTCTTTTAGTTCTTTCTCACCAAGAGTAATGGTAAGTTCCACTTTCGTGTCGGATAGGTGTTTTACAGTCGTCTTCATAACAATTAACTATAACAGATACGGATATCTGGTTCAAACTTAGAGCAACATATTAATCAAAGAATTCAGCGAATTCATCGTCTTCATCTTTGCGGCGACGATCTTTGACATTACTAACAATCCGCTCAAAACTAAGCACTTCTTCGTTAGTTGTTACTGTATCTTTGAACGGATACATTTGAGCAGCAAGTTCATTCTCACCGACAAAGATAATAAACGGGACGTTCTTTTTGATCACTGCTTTGATCTGTTTGTCGATTTTGCGCCCTGATATGTCCACTTCAACCCGCACACCCTCGTTTCGCAAACGTTTTGCCAGGTCAAGCGCCCCAAGTACTGTGTTATCTATCACGACAATGCCAACCTCTGTTGTTGACATCAGCTCTGGGAGCAAATTGTGCGAACGAAGAAATAGTTCTGTCGTTGTCAGACCAGGTGCCATACCAACCGTTGCAATTGGATCCGCGCCAAACAACCCGACTAGTCCGTCATAACGCCCGCCACCGAACAGTGAACGATTGTTTTCTGGATCAGTGTCAAACACTTCAAACACCGTACCCGTATAATAATCAAGTCCTCGCATCAATGTCGCATCAAACACCGCGTTTGTCACACCAGCCGACAGCAGCAGTGCAAATAAGTCTCTCATTTCAAGTGCAGCAGCACTTTGCTGAATATCGGCAGGCAAATCAGCCATTGATCGTGCGCTCAATAACCTCTCTAGCCGTTTCATCGACTCGTTCGCTACTTCGGTGCCAAATATTTCGACAGCCTGTCGTGTAAATTCTTCACGGTCGATCTTGTCTTTACGATCAAGTAGCTTCATCATCATGTGCGATTGCACGCCATCTAGCCCAAGGTACTGCGACAACATGTAGTCAATCAATTTACGATTGTTGATACGAATGGTATACATATCTTTTGTCGCGCCAAATGCGTCCATAATCTCTGCGCCAAGACTGATTATTTCTGCTTCAGCCAGTGCACCCTCAACTCCAAAAATATCGGTATTTAGTTGCCAAAACTCGCGCTCACGTCCACGCTGCGGTCGTTCATAGCGCATAAAGTTTGCGATACTAAACAACCGCGCTGGATAGCCTAATTCTTGGCGCCTAGCCGCCACCATGCGACTAATACTCGGCGTCATCTCTGGGCGGATCGCAACCACACGATCACCGCGATCGGTAAACATGTATGTTTGTTCGCCCGCAAGTTCCTGGCCTGACTTAGCGGTATATACCTCGAGAGGTTCGAGCATCGGTGCGCCGTATTCTTCGTATCCATGCAGCTGCACAACACGTCGCCATGTGGCAAAGATATAGTTTTGAATGCGCTTTTCGGCCGGGTAATAATCACGCGTGCCTTTGTATGGTTGTGATGAAAGTGAACTCATAATTTATTGTTATCCTATCATTTTAATCTGTTATTAGCAAGGTTAACCGGTTTGCTATACCTGTTTGATATACCGAATGAGTGTCGCGTAATATGGGGTGAACTTTGATCCAATGAAAATGGGCGCCAGTCTGCCGGATCCGCCTAGAACGGCCGTATCATTATTATTCAGTTCAACGAATGGGCGCCAATCCCGAAATCGATTCTGCTCGAATTGTTGCCACGTCACTCGAGAGTCAAATCGATATAGTTGAATACTTTTACCGATTGACGCACCATCACCAAGCCGCTCAAGTCGCCGTCGCCAATAACTGACAGAATCCCATGCATCATCGACGCTTATTTCGATTGACAATGTATTAGTGTGATGTTTATTAATACAGTCATAGGTTGCCTCGATGACAACGTCAAATCCTAGTTGCTTCGCCTGGTCATACAGAACCGGAAGACAATCGACACCCACAAAGCAACAGTTATTAGTTGGTGTCTGCGTATTGTGAAAATCAAGCACGATATCATACTCGTCAACAATACTATCCAGTTCGCATGCACGTTTTTCTTCATCCGATACTGGGTTTTGTACACCAAAGCTACGATTAAGATCAGTTTCAATGTATCGAACACCCGCCCGCACTGCATTGGGATTGGCGATTATCGCATCAATCCCGTTGATTGGATTATCTATCAGGGATGCAACTAGTCGTATTCCCAGCGTCTCATTCCCGTGCATCCCACCAATGACAAGGACTTTCATTATTGATCTTTCTGTGGCGCAACAACTAATACAGATCGTGCATCAGGAACAGCCGACACGATACTTATTCTACTCAGCACAGAAGCATCAAACGATTCAGTGCCAATATACAAATTCGTACGATCACCAGCATCTCGACCTGTCGCACGAATAATAGCGGGTGACTTTGTGCGCGTCGCGATCTGCATCGCACCATAACGCATTGCTATCGCACCCAACGTTCGGCCGCGACCATTTAAATTTCCCCTCGGACTAATAGCTAGATTTGCAAATGTATCCTCTATCCATACAAATTCGCCCGTCGGCAGTGTTTGGTTAATCCACGATTGCATTTGTGGTACATCGCTATATTTGCGCGTATATAGTTCGGTTGCGTCAGTTGGTCGCGCAATCGTCGCGCGCAGCGGCACTCCAGTGCGCGACAAGTCAACCTCAATCATCGCATCTTCATTTGCAACAATCGATCGCCAACCCTCTTGCAGTTGCGACTGGTCATAGGCTGGCATTACTAATACCTGCCCGCATGATTCACAGTCGTCGCCGATAGCGTTTGAGCTATAGGTTTGCGGGCATTGCTGCTCGATGCAGCGCGTTACTTCGTACCAAGGCGGTCCGGCAAATGCCGTCATATATGCATCCGCCATACCGCGTGCTACAGGCTGCAAATCTTGTATATTCTGGCGTGTAATCGTCAGTTTTTCGTTCATAATAGTATTCCTCTTCATTGTTTTACTAGTGAAAGTCAAATAAATACGCCGAAGCGATGTTCGGCGTAGGTATACTATTTTGACTAAAAAGAAACTATCCGATTCGCTCCGGCAACATATGCGAGTGATGGATAGTGAAGTAACTCATACCTTCATTATAGCATATACGTAATAAATACGCAACCTACGCGCTCAAACATAAAAACCAGTCAAAAGCTGACTGGTTTTTAGATATGAATAGCTATACGTTTAGCGATTCAATAGTGTCATCAAAAAGTCTTTGCGAGATCCGAGATACAGCGAGGCAGAAACAATCATGCTTCCCGCACCAAACCCGCTTAGTACCATGTCGCCAGCACCCGTTTTTGGAAGTTCTGGAACACTTGGCGTTGCAGGTGGAACACATTTTGGACTATCTTTTGGCAACGTTGAATCGTATTCACACGGAGCACAGTCAGGACTGTCGCTTGGCAGGTTAGGATTAGTTGGGCAGGCGTTTGCACTAATCTGTGTCTGACATTGTACGTTACGCACTGCACCGTCGATCGAGAATTTTAGTGTCGCTGTGATTGTGTAGGTACCGACTTTGTCGTATTTATGAGAAGCCTTCACGCCGCTGATCTGTTCGACACGACCATCACCATAGTCCATTGTCGCACCATCGTATGTCGCATTTGTATTCGTTTTTTGAATCGTGAAATCATATGTCGTTTCGGCATTCGATCGTTTGATAGCAGTCAGTGATGTACAGGCTACTTCGGCCGGTGCCGCTACTTTAAATGATTTTACGCAGTTTGAACCGCTATCCGTCTTGGTTTCGTCGCCAACTTTAAATTTGACAGTAACACGAGTCGTGTATGACCCTGGAGCGAAATCATGCTCAACAGTAGCGTTAGTTGATTCTTGTGTGGAACCGTCACCAAACGTGAACGTATAGCCAGTAATCGTTGCGCCACCGGATGCAGCAGCTGTTGCAGTAAAGCTCTTTCGGGTGTTGCTAATATGATTGATCGTCATATTCGTGCATGAATATTTGGGTGTTTCTTGGACAGGTGGAGGTGTTGGTGGAGTTGGCGTTGGCGTTGCATAGATAGGATTGCCACATCCATTAATCACCGCATACTTGAAGTTACCAGCCGCATCAAGCGCTACCATTGTCGGCAAACCATCGCTCATAAACGCCGCACTGTTTGGTGTTTCGTAATATGTCTTGCCAGCGATGCTGATAGGATGGCTGCCGCTGATTGGCTGGCGACCGATACTCTGTGCATTCGTCGCTACAACACGACCATTAACACGGACGGTTCCGTCACGAAACGATTGACCCTGTACCACTTGCATATCACGAGGGATGCGGTAATGGCCATAAATAGCTGGCAGATCACCTTGTGCGTTCTGGTTGAACTTTGTACGGAACTCGGCCGCATCGGCTGCGCCCCCGGTCATGATAGCATTTGCGCTATTATCGCGAGTCAGCGCCATTGCATTGTCTTGTTTTGTCAGTCCTAGAACACCAAAAGACAATAGCCCAAGGGTGAAAAATGCAATGACAAGCAAATTGTTGTCTTTGATATACCGAAAATGATTAACTATACTTCGTAAGCCTCGCATGCTATACGTCCTCTCCTTATACAACTTTTGACTAAATATTAGCATAAAGTTGCGTGAACGTCAATTATTTCTGAGTCGTTGCTTATTTTAACAACAGTTTATGTTGCCGCACCCATTGATACATGACGATACCCGCCGCGACACCAACATTAATCGACCGCGTGCTCCCGTCTTGTTCAATCTGTACACTTGTCGCACTCACGCTCAACAGTTCGTCACTAAGGCCTGGCCCTTCGCCACCAAACACCAGTACTGCGTTTTTGGGAAATTCATACGACGAAAGTATGTTCGCACCTGGTACATTGTCGATTGCTATAATCTTTCGTTGACCCACCGCCGTCACAAAATCCGCAACCGACGCATGATGTTCAATGTTCAAATATCGATCTGTCACCATTGCACCTCGTCGATTCCAGTGGCGCTTCCCGATAACATGAACGCATTCAACATTCAATGCATTTGCAGTTCGCACAATAGTGCCGATATTACTGTCGTGTTGCCAGTTTTCGATAGCAATATGCAGAGGAATTGCATGACTTGCCATATCTGCTTTTATTGCCTCAACCGACCAATAACGGTATTTATCTACGACATTTCGCGTATCACCAACGGCTAATAGTTCGCGATCGAACCGATCATCAGTTGGCCATGGGTGAGGATGGGGTCCAACACCGATAATTCGTTCCGATTCGTTCATAACTTATACCAGTATAGCAGTCGGCTAATGTGCTACACTCGTAACAGATATGAGCAAAGAAAAAATACCTATTGAACAGCCGATCAGCATCAATCCTTTCGTTGCAATGTGGCAAGGTGTCACTCTGGTTGTCAGTAGGGCGATTACCGTAGCGGTCGTTCTTGTCATCGCGAGTGTCTGTGTTATCACAGGAAATAACTTTATTACGGCGCAGCAAGCAAAATTTAAAGAACCAGCGCAAGTCGAACAAGCGATTCAATCACTCATCAGCACACCCGCCAGTACGATCGCCCTTTACGCCGGAATGGTATTAATCATATCATTGTCACTATTCGTCATCATGGTGATGATTCATGGGATCCAGTCATACACAGCCGTCATGTTATCAAAAGGAAAATCTGTCACCGTCAGCGAAGCGTTTAATGCAACCCTGGGACAATTCGGATCATACACTATTTTGATGCTATGGATGTACATCAAAATCACGTTGTGGTCTGTGCTATTCGTCATTCCTGGTGTCGTCGCATATTATCGTTATTCTTTTGCCGGACTGCTGTTTTTTGAAAACAAGAAATATCGTGGTAACGCCGCGCTAGAAGAAAGTACGCGGTTAACTAAAAAAGGCTTGCTGACAATCTTTGCATCGCAGTACATTCCTTACCTACTGACACTAGGGTACGGCGGTAATCTATCCGCCACTGGCAGTTTGACAACGTTATATGGGACATACACTGGCATTGCTAAAAAGAAATTACAGATGCCACGAGCACACATACTTTCATACGTTTCACTCGCTGTTCCATTCGTGTTACTGATGGCCGCGTTATATATAGTCGGATAAGTTAAAGTAAGCGCGGAAAACACCATAAAAACAGATTACCCCACTAGGTAGAGCAATCCGTTCGATACCTAGTGGGGCTGATTGAGTGCTTGAACAACGCACTCATGTAGTTGTTGCTGTTGCTCCTTTGCAACAACCTTGTCGAAAATTGCGGCTTTGTCGACATACTCTGCATGCGTCGCCAGCATCACTTGGTTGAACTCTCTACGATAGCGGAGCTCTTCACCAAGTACATTGACCTTTGCCGTGAGATCAGCCTCGATCCGCGCCTCGTCGCTCAGTTCAAGCTCCCGATTCCTCATAAGCTTGTCGTGATCGGTGACGTTACAAAAGAAATCGTCCAGAGCCAACACTTCATCGCTCTCGAAATGGCTGAAAATCCTACCGGCAATGACTCCATGCACAACAGACCAGCTGGCGTCACTCTCTCGGACAACCATCTCGCGGTTGCGGACGTATGACGCTGCATTTTTCCACGCTCGCAGCGCGAACCTCAGGTGGAAGCCGAAACCAATGACGGTTGCGACTCCTGCAATAAGGAGAGCATGCGAGATGCTGATCCCTAGAGGAAAGAGAGCTAGTGTGGAAGTACTGCCAAGCAACGCCCATCTGAGGCTAAGGTCTCCAAGTAAGTCACGGCGAGTGCGATGGCTGAACTTTTCAATCCATCGCAACTGCCGTTCTGTAAACCGGCCGATAATCCAGTGGTGATAGACATAGGGATTCAAGTCGCTTACCGGGTTGCGACGAACAACTTGCAAGTACATCATCTCTCCTTTCGTAGTCATGAGATGAACAATTTTCACTATAATATATTAGTAGGAATTCTGCAAACTCTAGGGCAACGCAAAGAATTTGACTATAAATACGCCCGTCACGGTTATATAAAACAAAAACACTTTCCTCACGGAAAGTGCATATGTTTGGTACAGATGAGAGGACTTGAACCTCCACGCCCCGAAGGGCACTAGCACCTGAAGCTAGCGCGTCTACCAATTCCGCCACATCTGCATACGTTAACTACTGTCGCGCAGCACGTCTACGGTTGTTTACCCGAAGCCGCCACATCTGCATATACACTATTATCACGCAGCGCGCCTACGGTTGTTTACCCGAAGCCGCCCCGCCTGCATACTGTACTACTCGCGCTGCGCGTATACAATTGTTTACGATGAACTACATCAGAAAGCACATTGCTCTTGCAGCGCCCTACGATTGTATATCCGATGCACCATGATTTCAAGCCATCATTCGCAGTCCTACTGCGTAAAAGTAATCAACTAATCGTGACATCTGGACTGACCCGAGAACTCCTTATATCTTTTATTGGAATAATTCACGAGGACTTGTTTTGTATCCATAACTAACATCAATATACAAAACCTCCCAACGGGAGTTCCGCAGCGACCAATAAAAGATATAAGGAGTTCTCGGCGACAGGAAGCCGTCACAAAGCCTTTTGCTTCTTTTCGTCGATACGAAAAGAAGACGGTTTGTTACTTTTGCGTTGAAAAGTAAGGATTGTATTCTTCTGACGAAGAATACTCGTATAGTGTTTTTTTCGAATGGGTCCTGAATCGAGTTCAGGATGACAAGTGGAGATTGCTGAATAAAATTAATTCGTTGGCGAATGACCAGCAAATGCAGCAAGATTATATTCTTTACGAAGCATCGCAACCATCGTCTTCAACTCATTCTTTTGTTTAACACCAGGATTCAAAATCTCTAAAGGATCAAAGATTGCTTTTATACCATCATAAAGTCCCATCAAGTCATCATCAAACTCTTTGTAAGCAAACGATGCCTTGAACCTACCCTCGGCCGATTCGCCAATCAAGTGTCCGCGGTGGCTGACGACTAAATGCGAATACTCATCGACGAATTTAAAGACTTTTTGCTTGTCACCGACCTTATGCAGCTGCAATGACGGCCGCACATAGTACACATTATCAAGAAGACGACCATAAAGAGGTAGTTGCACAGCAAACTTTGACGCCAATGCCACTAACGATGTCATGAAGTCTTCGAATCGCTCTGATGGTATATACGCACCGTCGACGAGCGGTGGTGCTGATTCGCCGTTGCCGTCTGGAACAACTACTACCGACGATACATCACGCAAAATCAAAAGCTCATTGGCGGCAGCAGCATCGGACGCAACATCCATGTACGACACCTGTCCTTGCAACAACTTTCGTGTTTTTTTGATTTTTTTAGAACGGTGCCGTTCACTCATGTCGTCAAACCCTACGAGCAGTACCGCTGCAACCTCACCTTGTTCGATTGCGTCTGTATAGAACCGATACTTCTTACCGCGTTCAAGAGCCGTTTCAAATAGCGGCCCGTCGATAAACTCTAATAGACACGGATCAAGGCTACGCAGTGAATCTGCGGCATCGCGAGCAGCATTATGCGTTTCAAAAGCAAGTGCGGCAACAGCTACTTCAGCACTCGCATATTCCGCCTTCATAATGAGTTCAGATATAATACCAAGCGTTCCCTGGCTACCAATAAATAGTGGCGTCAAATCCATCGATCCATCGCGGCGCTTCACATCGACGATTCCCGCGTAGCCAGCGTTGTCACGGACATCGAGTGCAATCGAGTTAGCGATCAGATCATCATTATCCGTAATCAAGTTATCAATCTGCCGGTACACTTCACCCTCAAACGTTTGTTGACCTTTTTTGCGATTCAATTCACGTTTGCTGATACGGCCAGTCTGCATAACATCACCGTTAGACAAAACAATTTCTAGCTGATGGACCCATCGCCCGGTTGAACCATATTTACCCGACAAAATTCCACTTGCGTTATTCGCCACCGCGCCACCAATCGTACTGTACCCCGCAGACGCAGGATACGATGGAATATGTAGACCGTGCAGCAATAGCGCATCATTCAGTGCCTTGAAATTTACGCCAGGTTGCAGCCGCACAAGCTTCTGTTTGCTATCGAGCTCGAATATCGCATTCATATGCGCCGTTGTATTCAAAATAATTCCACTACCAATCGCCGCCGCCGTCTGATCACTTCCACCGCCCCGAGCAGTAATTGGAAGCGCATGACCCTTTTCAGCTAGCTGATTGGAAAATCGTGCAACTTTACGAATATCATTAGTTGTTCGCGGATAGACAACCATTTCCGGCACTATTGTCAGAACGCTACCGTCAGTTGACATTGCGTGTCGAACTGCCGCGTTGCTGGAGACTTCACCTAATATATGTTCGTTCAGATAGTTAGCAACTTTACTCATTTGTATTAATAATAGCACAAGCGCTGTTTCTACAAAAAGAAAACTCCGCCGCTATATGCGGAGTTCTCTTGACGAACTCAACGCGAGCGGCGGACGCTACGAAATAGGTGGCGCTATCGTACTCGCCTCAGACATATCAGCACCGACAACCCTGCGAAGCTCGACTTCGAACCGACGCATTAACGGCATTGCCGTTTCTGGAGGCAATTCTTGCTGAGCATTCGCAAAAGCCATAGCAATAGCCTGACCTAGCTCTTCTTCGGTAAGCGCACACCTAACGCTAGCGTCCATGTTCATTCACATCCGTAGTATATTGAGGTGCAACCCGTTCCTTGGTCGTCATTGCAACATAGGGCTTTGAATCAGGACGGTATTTATGCTATAGTGTTACAGTTACCTAGCGAAATAGCTGGTATTCAGTAAGTCATTACGGACTATAAAAAGTAGGCACATTTCAGTTAAGATACAAGCTACATGGTGGCTACGTGAAACGCAAATTATTTGTAGACACGCTAGCGTGAACTTCGTATATACCAATCGACGATCATAAACCAGTAGACTCGTATAGTATGCGCGAGTGGTGGAATTGGTAGACACGCTAGCCTTAGGAGCTAGTGCTTTCGGGCGTGGAGGTTCAAGTCCTCTCTCGCGTACCAAATAAAAACAGGCAGATATAGCTGCCTGTTTTTATTTGGCGCTCGGCAGGATTACTAACACCTTACTCTATGATGTAAGGAGGTTGCTGTATCTTTCCTCGCGCTGTCTTATCTTTTATGCTGTCGACACTGAGAATATCGATGTCACCATGAATATATATTGTCGTACTGTATTTTCTATTCTTTTTTTGATTTATATAATAATCATCAAGTCTTGTTAATTGTTTAGTAACTTGATAGCTCCTCAGGACAAATCCGTTTTTCAACAGCTCATCAGCAAGTACGGTGGTCTGTTTAGCTTCATCTAGAGGTATACTGCAGGAAAAAGTATCATACACGGTCTCAGGATTGCTCTCATCCAGAGCAAACTCATCGTCATGACCTACCAAAACATTTTTGCCCGTTGCGATATCTCTCAAGACACATATAGCAATCCGGTTCGCTTCATAAAATATACTCATTTTTTCCTCCTGTGTCGAAATAATAAAAACCACTGATTATCAGTGGGAAGAAAATAGAAATTACAACTCTCGGCGGTAAAAAGTGAGAGTCGCGTTTCCATAACTACGATTGTCCACCACAACAACTCCTGGTTTGGTCGGGCTCTCACTTCTACCTGGTTGTGATAATACCATAAGCGCACTAGGCTTTAAAAGATCAAATAATCTCGTAACTGTGGATAACTGCATATCATCATACGGTGGGTCGACAAATATCAGATCAAAATGCGGCGGATCGGCTCGCTCAATCCAATTTAAAACTGTTGTATTAATTAACTTTACTCGGTCGCCAACACCAAGCAATTCAACATTACTTTTCAAGAATTTCTGAGCTGTGTTGTCTTTTTCGATAAAGTGTACCGATTCCGCGCCACGACTCAGACATTCAAGTCCAAGTGATCCAGTCCCCGCAAAAGCGTCGAGTACTTTTGCACCGGGGATCTCAGCGTTAATGATATTGAATAATGCGCTCCGCTGCCTATCTCCCATAGGGTGTGTGACGCGACCATCGGGCGCACCAATCTTGCGACCACCAAATTCACCCGATATTATCCGTAGGTTCATCGATGGTGATCCGTTCGTACTTCGCTGGCTTTCATATCACAATAATACCAACTAAGACAGACCATACGAATAATCTCTGGGATTAATATTCGCTTTGTATCACGCGCCAGTCGTCGCGTCCAGCCAGCTTTGTAAAACTCTTCGTATAGCTGCAGCTCAGCAATGTGTTCAACCGATTCCTTAAATAGCGCCACAACGCCGTGCTCTAGTACTCGTGCTCTGTCTTCTTCTGTAGGAATCGTATCATTGATCCGTTGCCCTGCGATCGTCGTTGCAACACCCAGCTCGAACGCGAGGTGTGTCGTCATGATACCTTTTGCTCCCCAGAACTGCCAATTATTACGCACCTGTTCGCGTCTGGTCTTTCCTGGCAGTAGCAGCTTTTCTTTTGCTGTCGTGCGTGTATGTAAACCTTTGCCATCGCGCATTTCTTCCAATTTCTCCTCGAGTGGATAATGATGAGCGGGCGTCAGACCGTCGGTAATTGCATGCGCTAACCACGCAGCTTCAAATGCCGCTCGTTCGTGATTGTCGGTGACAAGCGCAGTTGTCAGATTATGAACATGATCTTCGATAATGACAGCCAGCCCATCGTCAGCTGCATTGGTTGGGTCTACGTAATGCCACGGCTCGTCCCTACCGGGGCTTTTTCGTTTAATACCATCTGGGCCATTCAGACCTTCAAAGTGAAGAATGCTATTCTCGCTGGGAAATATAGTCTTGTGCGGTATCGAGTGTGCCAGAGCACGACGAGCCAATCTATCTATCTTTTGATGGACGCCCATCAGGCGTCCGGATTTTACACGAAACGTTGTTCCAGAATACATAGCGGATTCGCCCTTTAATTTAATGTTGTCAGGCGCTGGTACTGTTGCACTTGCTTGGCCAATTGTTTATATTGTAGCAAATCTTGCCCTGTTTCGACGAATGAACGCGCTGACTGCTGAGCGCGAGCAATCAATTTCGTATCAGCAAGTGTCGCAATCTGGAGATTAAGTGCGCCATGTTGTGCACGTCCATAGATCTCACCGGGACCACGCAGTTTTAAATCTACCTCCGCAAGATAAAAGCCATCGTTTGATTTTTCAATCTCTTTCAGTCGCTGTGACGGCTTGCTACTGTCGCTCATGACCAAGTAGCAGTAGCTTTGGTGCGACGACCGTCCCACACGCCCACGTAGCTGATGCAACTGACTCAGACCGAATCGATCAGCGTTTTCGATAAGCATCGCTGTAGCATTCGGAACGTCAACACCAACCTCGACAACCGTCGTACTAACCAGGATGTCTATCTCGCCAGCCGCAAAGCGCTGCATGACTGCGTCTTTTTCTTCTGGCTTTAATTTACCGTGTAATAGGCCTATTCTCCGGTGTTTAAAGATAGAATTCTGCAGTTTTTTATATTCCGCTTGGACACTTTTAATGTCATTATCCGGGTTTTCGTCGATAAGACTACAAATAACGTATGCTTGTCGTCCACTCGCAATCTCTGCATCTATTTTTTCATATAGTTGCGCGGCACTGTTCGGTGACCAGATTTTTGTAGCTATAGGTTTTCGACCTTTTGGCAGTTCGTCTAGCACACTTACCTCGAGTTCACCGTAAACCGTTAGCGCCAGGCTTCGTGGAATAGGCGTTGCCGTCATGGCTAACAAATGCGGCATTCGATCAGATTTTTTCAATAATTCTTGTCTTTGCTTTACACCGAAGCGGTGTTGCTCGTCAATCGTGACAAACCCGAGTTTATGAAAGTGAACTGTTTCTTGGATCAATGCGTGCGTACCAACAACTACATCAACCTCACCACTTTCAATCTGAGCATAGAGCGTCTTGCGTGCGGTTCCTTTGACACTACCAGTCAATAGTCCAACGCGAATTCCCAGTGAGCCAAGCAGGTTATGAAGCGTTTCAGCGTGTTGCGATGCTAATATCTCTGTCGGTGCCATAATTGCTGATTGGAACCCCGCATGGGCAGCTTGACGTGCCGCAAGGCCTGCGACGACCGTCTTGCCGGATCCAACATCGCCTTGCAACAATCGGTTCATCGGAATACTCTTTTCAAAATCTTGAATAATTTCCCAGGCAGCGCGACGTTGCGCGCCGGTTAAATCAAAGGGCAACTGCTTGACAAACGACGCGACGACAGATTGATCAAAGGGAATATGCCAACCATCGAGTTTGGCGTTTTCCTGCTTGTTATACTGGCTAGCAAGAAGTAGCTCGAACAACTCTTCAAATCCGAGTCGCTCACGAGCCTTTGCGATATCATCCGGATTCTTTGGAAAATGCATACCCAGTAACGCATCAGCATATGACACTAGTTTCTGATCCTCTACCACATTTGGCGGCAGTGTTTCAGGAAACATTGTCATCAACGGTCGAAGTTCGTTCAGAATCTTGCGCACCAGCTGACTCTTTAGCCCTTTAATTGCGCGATAGGTCGGTACTATACGATCCGTCGATACGGGTACTTCGCTCACTTTTTCCGCGCTCGGATTGGTTAGCTGGTATTTATTATAGTTAAACTCAAACTCACCAGAAAAAAAGAATTCCTCACCTGTTTTTAGTTGAGTTTCACGATATGGCTGATTGAACCAGACAGCTTGCAACTTGCCTGTTTCGTCCGCAAGTGTTGCTGTTGTAATACGTAATCCACGACGAACAGGGCGCGTTGCGATCTTTTCACAGCGCGCCCTGATAGTCTTTTTACCAGGACTGATATCCGCAATCATCGCCACATCAGAAAAGTCTTCATGTCGGCGTGGTAGGAACGTCACCAGATCGTAGACGGAATGTATCCCAGCGGCAGCAAACTGCTCGGCTGATTTTTCGCCGACACCTTTGACATTTTGTAGGGGCGATGCAAAGTTCATAGCTACGCCCAGTTTACCTTATTCGGTAACGCCAAGAATACCCTCAAGTACTAACGCGGTATCTTCCCATCGTTCTACAGCAATAGAGTCAATACCCATGGCTTTCACAGGATAATCATTTCCACCCTCATTCAACTTATCTCCCAGAAAGAGAATCTCGTCCTTACTAATGCCTAGTGCTTCAATAAGTTTCCGCATTCCGTATGCTTTATCAATCCCAATTCGCGTAATGTCGACACTTGTTGTGCCGCCAAGACGCACTTCAAGATCCGGCAAGCGTTCTGCGATTAACTGGCGGAGTACTTGCTTTTCTTGCTCGTTATCTTTCGCCCATGCATACTTCTCTTCAGCAGGAGCTTGCTGTCCCAGCGCAGAGTACGTTACTTGACTGCCACGATCTTCGATTATTTCACCATACGGCTTTTCTGCCCAAAGATGCACTTCACGCGCCGATTGTTCGACAACTTTTAATATTTCAGCTTTTTGGTCAGCCGAGAGATCTTCGGCGTATTGTATTTTCCATTCTTTTGCAAGCTCGTCGTACCTGTAGTAGCGCGTACCACATGTTGGCATCAAATGCATTCGATTCAATTTATGCGCAGGCGCTTCTAATCGGTCGACTACTTGCTTTTTGAATTGTTCAAATTTGCCACCAGATATAATGCATACATCA
The DNA here is from genome assembly GCA_001790515.1 of Candidatus Saccharibacteria bacterium RIFCSPHIGHO2_12_FULL_44_22. Classification (GTDB taxonomy): domain Bacteria; phylum Patescibacteriota; class Saccharimonadia; order Saccharimonadales; family Saccharimonadaceae; genus MGCS01. Next base: position 114,883 of record MGCS01000013.1, on the reverse strand, counting down.
TAATGTTCTAGTAATCCAGAGAGCAGTTCTCCCATTCTGTCTGAAATTGGTGACTTCGTGATCGCAAGCGTATCATCTAAGTCAAACGCGATAACTCGTTTTGGCATGTGGGTATCCTTACTGTTAGCTAGTATCGAACCTTTATTATAGCATTCATCATTTATCTTGCGAACGTGTCTTGCTTTTTATATGATCCCAATTACTCAAGAGAACCGCCGCAAGGAATGTACTGACAGGCACAGCAAATATCAATCCTAGGCTTGATACAATCGTTCGCGTCAGTTCTTGTGCAATAAATTCACTATTAAATAATACAAATATATTTTGTGAATAGCTTGTATCGACAATACTCAGTACCATCGGGAGCGACACGCCAATATATGCAAGTGCGAGAGTATTAATGAGTGCAGCGATATGTTCTCCACCGACAACACTTGCACGATTATACAACTCTCGTATCCCCAGTTTGGCATTTGCTTTGCGTAGTTGATCAACTACTGCCACTTGTGCCGTTATTATGTCATCCAGCACGCCAAGCGTTGCAATAATCATCCCTCCCACCAACACGCCACGCATATCAATCGTCGGATGTGTCGCCGCAAAAATAGATGATGTTTCGTCGTACGCGCCGGTCAGTCCAATCAACCAGCCCGAAAAAACAGCAAGTGCAACGACAATCAGCAAAATAATAATCGTGGCCAGCAGTGCAATTGTGGTTCGTCTATTACGGCCATGCGCAACATACAGCGAAATGGCCGCGATCATAAACGACGCAGATACGATCACCCAAAATGAGGGCGCACCTTGTAATATTAGCGGGATCACATACAATCCAATAATCGCGACACTGATCGCCAAACCGACCGATCCCATAACACCCTTTCGTCGGCCAATCAGCACGATTGCGACGATGAACAGCATGCCTAGCAGTAGCAGCCCCGGTATACGCCAGTGTTCGGTAATCGCAGGATACTGCTGCGAATCGACAATTAGCACAGTATCGCCTACTTTTTCGCGGGTAGCAGGTAGTTGCAGGTCGCGAATTGGAATGGTCTGCTCGAGTCCTTTGCGTGGGCCTTCTAAAATGTGCACGACAGATTTCTCGGCATCGACATAGGTTACTTTTGCTCGCAGATAGTTAACGAGATTTGAGTCTTGCTGATTGATAGACAGCATAGATTTTGGCTGAGACGGAGCAGTATATGGCGACGCATTCACCGCGACCACACCAGCGACCAACGCAATCATCGCAAGAACAAACAGTACCACGGTCATGCGCGCATGTAATCGCATTTTTATAAAGTGACCTATTTTTCTCATCACGACACTATTTTACTAATACAAAAGTATTTTTACCTTTTTTAATCAGCGAGACAGTACCGATGATCGAGTCATCGTTTACTTTTACGCTATTGACGGATATACCGCCGTTCTGAATGAGACGTCGAACCTCGCCCTTGCTTTGCACGACGCCAGCGGCCAATAATGCATCCGAGATCGTAACCCCCATAGCGACGGTCGGGATTTCGATAGCGAGAATGGACAGGTCGTCAGCACTCAGATCAGTAAATGCAGAGGCACCAAACAAAACACCGGTAACATTTATGACGCCTTGCGTTCGCTCGTCACCGTGTACGAGTACCGTTACTTCACGTGCAAGCGCTTTTTGGGCAATTCGTAATCCTTGATTTGCCGTGTGCTCTGCTATAATTTCATCAATTTGTTGTTTAGAGAGTAGCGTAAAGAGTTTTAAATACTCGACAACGGATTCGTCGTCGGTATTCAGCCAAAACTGGTAAAAAGCATAGACACTCGTCCTTGCAGCGTCTAGCCATACGGCACCGCCTTCTGATTTACCAAATTTACGACCTGTTGATTTGTTGACCACAAGTGGCGACGACAATGCGTGTACGGTACGGCCGGTCTTTTTACGGATCAACTCGACACCCGATAATAAATTACCCCACTGGTCAGAGCCGCCGATTTGTAGATTAACACCCTTTGTTTCGTGAAGATGATAGTAGTCATAGCCCTGCAAGATTGTGTACGTAAATTCTGCATAGCTGAGGCCGGTCGATCCTTCGCCTGTTCGCGCTTTGTAAAATTCACGACTCGTTAGTTCGTTCATGGTGAATAACTTACCGATGTCACGAAGGAACGGAATAATAGTGACGTCTTTTAGCCAGTCGTAGTTGTCGACAAGTTCAAACGACTGGCCTGAAAATAGCGTTTCAACCTGGTTTTTTAGCGCCAGCGTGTTGCGTGCAATCTCATCAAGCGGCTTTAGATCACGCTCTTCCGTATCGCGCATATCGCCGATTAGCCCTGTACCACCACCCACGAGCAACACGACAGCGTGTCCATGATCGATAAATCGTCGTACCATCATATAGACTGCCAGATGCCCAACATGTAAACTGTCACCAGATGGATCTGTGCCAAGATAAAGAGTAAACTGCTGCTCATCTAATGCATTTGGTGAGTCGAATGTCGTTTGGTTATAAAACCCACGCCACTGCAGTTCTTCGGAAAGTGTCATGTCTGCTCCTTATCTGTTAATTCTACAGCTTATTGTAACAGAATAATCGCACAAATTGCCTATTTACCTACGCACATTGATGCTATAATGAATAGCAATACTGCTTATGGGAAAGTTATTACGTGGCTAAAAAACCTTCATCTTCGCGCAAATTGAGCGTGTACTCTAATCTGGCGCACAAACGCCGCACTAAAAAAGACGCTGTCGCTCGTAAAAAAGCGGAATATTTAGCGACCTTACCGAAACATCCTGTTAAGCGATTCTTTGCACGCCTCCATCCAAAACGCGTGTACGGATATTGGTTCAGCAAAAAAGGCGGCTTGATGATCGCGAAAATCGCTGGAGTAAGCGTTTTGATGGCATTGATCGTCATCGGCGGTGCATTTGCCTACTACCGAAAGGATCTTGATTCTATCCGACCGGGAGAATTAGCCAAGCGCGTCCAAACGACTGTCACCAAATACTACGATAAACGTGGCCCCGCTGGTGGTGAAACAGCACTTCTATGGGAAGATAAAGGAAGTGAAGATTACAAAGTTGTTGTTGATGGCAAGGACATCAGCCCATTAATGAAAAAAGCAACAATAGCTATCGAGGACAAAGATTTTTATAAACACGGTGGCGTCAGTGTGTCCGGTATCGCGCGTTCACTTGTCAACAACGCAAATGGCGGAAGCGTCCAAGGTGGTTCGACGCTCACTCAACAGCTTGTTAAGCAAGTATTCTTTGCCGACGAAGCACAAAAACGTGGGCTAAATGGCGTACCGCGAAAGATAAAGGAAATGATCTTATCAATAGAAGTTGAGCGGATGTACGACAAAGATCAAATTCTCAACCTTTATCTCAACGAATCTCCGTACGGTGGCCGCCGTAACGGTGTGGCTTCTGCCGCCAAGACGTACTTCAACAAAGACGCCAAAGATCTGACACTCTCAGAATCTGCACTGCTTGCGAGCATTCCTAATCAGCCTGGACTATACGACCCGTATAACGTTGATGGTCAAGAGGCATTAATAACCAGGCAGCATAAAACGCTCGATGCCATGGTTGACCAGGGGTACGTCAGCAGAGCGGATGCGGATACTGCAAAGGCAGAGCCAATCCTTGATCGGATTCAGCCGCTAGCCGCTCAGTATGGTGACATCAAAGCACCTCATTTTGTGCAAATGGTAAGAAGTCAACTAGAGTCAGAACTGGGCAAGGCAACTGTCGGTAAAGGCGGACTCACCGTCACGACAACACTTGATCTCGGCATTCAGAACAAACTCGAAGAAAGCATGAAAGATATGTTCGATTGTACGGATAATTCATACAACTGCAAACCAAACTATGCTGGATTCGAAAATGGCGCAGCCACCGTTGAAGATAGCCAGACTGGGCAGATTATTGCGCTAGTCGGCAGTAGGGACTTTAATTATGCGGGATTTGGCCAGGACAACGCAGCAACAGCCTACATTCAACCAGGTTCAACTATAAAACCCCTAGTCTATGCACAACTACTAGCCCAGCAACCCGATGCTAACAAAAATATCTATGGCAGCGGAACAGTCATTCCAGATGTTAAAACAAGTTTCTTAAATGGAACATATACGCCAATTAACGCCGATAAAGGATTTAGAGGTAATATATCTATTCGTTCCAGCCTAGCACTATCGCGCAATATCCCAGCTATCAAAGCTATGGAGATTGCCGGGATACAACCAACCCTCCAACTCATTCGCGATGTCGGTGACAAGAATTATTGTACACAAGGACAGGATCAACAAGTAAGTCTTGCATCCGCTATTGGAGGCTGTGGAACGCGTATGGTTGATCACGTCAATGCGTTCGCAACACTTGCAAGAGGCGGCGTCTACAAACCCCAAACATCTGTACTCGAAGTAAAAAACAGTCAAAATGAAACACTCAAATCATGGAAAGACGAAGACAAAAAGCAAGTCGTCGATCCTCAAGTCAGCTACATCCTCAGTGATATCCTTGCCGATGACAATGCACGAGCTGGATTGTACGGACGCAATTTCCCAGGCATCGTTGTTGACCAAGGTCGCGTCAAGACAGCGACCAAGACAGGTACATCTGATGTCGACGGCAAATCAAAAGATATTTGGATGATGAGCTATAGCCCATCCATTACTATGGGCGTATGGCTAGGCAACCAAGCTACACAGCCACTCAAAAACGGGAACTCATCGATCCCTGGACCAATTGTCAACTCAGTCATGACATATGCGCACCAACAGGTGTATGCAAAAGAGGGCAAATGGAAACAAGGTGACTGGTTCACTCAACCAGCCGGCATACAAAAGATTGGTAATGAACTATACCCGTCATGGTATAACAAGAACGCCGCCCAAATAAGTACAAAAGAAACTTTTGATCGTGTATCTAAAAAACTAGCGACTGATTGTACGCCAGAGGGTGCTAAGATACAGATTAGCGTCCTAAAATCGACAGATCCAGTCACAAAGAAGCAAATCATTGTCGCCAACGATGGCTACGATGGAAGTAAGCAAGACGACCTTCATAAATGTGAAGATGCAAAACCGACAGTCAGTAACATTGACATTAGCAAAAGCAGCGGAAACACTTACACTATCAAAGTCACGACTAATCAAGGCAAAGCACAGTTAACGACCCTCGATATCAAAGTGGGCGGTGCAACAGTCAGTACTGTTCCTATCGGAGGCCCAGGTGATTATACAACCAGCTACACTTTCACTACCGAAGGCCCACAGACCATCAGTGCTGTTGTTACAGACAACCTGTACTACACCGGTGAAGCGTCGCAAACGTATACGACAAGCAACTGAACTCCTAATAATAGATCAAATAGACAAAGACTGTTCCGGTAATTACCGGAACAGTCTTTGTCTATCGTCTACAGTGATTCGTAAATTTAAAGTGTGTTACACGGTAACAAATCTAGGAGCGGCTAGACCTGGTTTTAACAACCTACTGATTATCAACCAAGTCAATTAATGCCGCTTCTCGCTGAGCGGAAGTTTTTGGCTTTGATGAACGTTGTCGTGACTGTTTTGAAGATTGAGACACATCCTGCCGCTTCGTCTCGCCTGTCTCACTCTGTGGCGATTGTCGACGTTCGCTTGTTCGAGGCTGGGTCAGTGGCTTTTTGCCAGCGGGTCGTGGTGTACGCTGCTGTTTTTTGCCTGATCCACGGAGCGATTCACTATGGAATACCGCCGCAGGAGCAGTCTCGACAGCTACCTGAGGTTGCACAGAGGCAGGTTCAGCAGTCTCTTTTTTAAGTACTTTTATTGTTTTTAGTTTTTGTACGATACCTTTTTCCGGTTTTTTAGTCGCCTCGGCACCAACTCGTTTGGCAAACATCATTTTGCCAGCTGCCGTTTGCAGACTTCGAATGAATTCGATCTCGACTATTTCACCTATCTGTTTGACTGCATGCTCGACAACAACCATCGTACCATCAGGCAGATACCCGACTCCCTGATGACTATCTTGACCTTTTTGCACTAACTCAATCCGTATACGTTCACCTGGTAAATGACTCATACGTAGATTTTGTGCCAGTTCATTGATATTCAGAACGACAATATCTTCAACAACTGCCACTTTGTTTAAATTGTAGTCAATCGTGCAAATTGCCGCACGATGTTTCTTCGCGAGCGTTAATAGCCGTTCGTCAACGCCTTCAGAAGCCTTGCTGCCGTCCTGTAGAATCGTTACTTCCACCTGTTCCATCTCCTGCAAGTCTTTGACGACATCAAGGCCGTAGCGGGCACGAGAACGCTTATCATGATCGGCATTGTCCGCGAGGAATTGTAGTTCACCAATAACGCTGCGAGGGATCACGAGTAGATCACCGATAAAGCCAGTTTTTGCAACAGATTTAATACGGCCATCAATCAACACAGACGTATCAACCAAGATCATTCGTTTTTTGCTTCCGTTTTGTGACCGTGGTAGTTTTTTTACTAAATACGTCACTTCGACTAGCAGTACGATAAGTACCGCTAATATGATTATTGTTTCATTGTTCACGTAGAATTATTCCTATCTATTATTTTTGAAGGTAGTCGATCAATGCCTGTCGCAAATCGCCAACACCTTTGATAAATGTATTTTTATTGCCGTATTTTGGAGCAATCGCTTGAGTAAACCCGAGTTTCTTTGCCTCGGCGACACGACGATCACTACTAAGGACACTTCGTACTTCGCCACCAAGCCCCACTTCACCAAAGACAACCACATTTTCGTCAAGTCGACGGCCAGCACTTGCACTTGCAATTGCCATACACACAGCGAGATCAGCCGCTGGATCAGCAAGTCGTAGTCCACCAACGACGTTGATGTAGATATCTTTATCTGATAAATTCAATTTTGTCCGTCGTTCCAGAACTGCGATGAGTACATTGAGTCGGTTAAGATCAAACCCACTTGCTGTACGTTTAGGATACCCGAAACTGGTCGGATTGACAAGTGCCTGGATTTCTACCAGCAGTGGCCGAGTACCTTCTAGCGTTGCCATGACAACAGACCCATCCGCATTTTGTCGTTCGGCCAAAAGTGCAGCGGACGGATTCTCGACGACACGCAAGCCTTCTTCGGCCATCTCAAATATCGCCGCCTCTGCCGTACTACCGTAACGGTTTTTGATTGCTCGGACTACTTTGAATCCGCCATATCTGTCGCCTTCAAACTGCAACACAACATCAACAAGATGCTCCAAAACTTTTGGACCTGCAATGCTTCCTTCTTTTGTGACGTGCCCCACTAACACGACAGCAGCGCCGGCTTCTTTGGCAGCACGAATAATCACATTACTACTGTTTGTAATTTGACTGACGCTACCAGGGGCGCTTGTAATCTCGTCTAGACTAAGAGTCTGGATAGAATCAATGATCACTAATTTATATGCTCCGCTACGAATCGTTGCCGCAATGTCATCCGCGCTGGTACTTGCCACAAAACTCAGCTGCTCGCTTGTGTGTGCACCTAATCGTTCTGCTCGTAATTTTACTTGACCAGCAGATTCTTCGCCACTCGCGTATAACACTGGCTGCGTCTGAGCGATATGAGCAGTTATTTGCAGCAACAATGTACTCTTCCCAATACCAGGTTGTCCTGCCAGCAGCACAACACCCCCTGGCAAGATGCCGCCGCCAAGAACAATGTCGAGATCGGCAATACCTGTGCCTAACCGATGAATACTTTTCTCTGCACCGATTGCTTGCATAGTCTGCGGAACAAGTACTCTCCCCGAACTGGCACCACGAGCAACCGCCGAATTACCACTTGCGACGGGTAGCTGTTCGACGAGTGTATTCCACTCACCGCAGTTGTCGCACTTACCTGTCCATTTCGGATAGCTTGCATTGCAGTTTTGACAGATGAACTGAGTTCTTGCTTTGGCCATAGTACCAGTATAGCCTAGACTGATGGTGTCGGGGCTAAGTTACTATCAAGACTCTCGTATAATTTGTTTGAAGCAGCGGCCGTTTGATTGTATTCAAGCCGTAATTTTTCGTACAATGCGAGGTCGTTATCAATCGCCTTTCGCTGCGCATCGAGTTGACTAATCCGACTCATCAGCTGCGCTTTCTCTCTATCAAAGGCGGCTTGCGACGCAAAATTGCCCGCAGCTGCTCGGCTATTGAAGGACTGGATAGTTGTATTCAAATTTGTCACTGATTTATTGTACGAGGATGAATCTGTTTCAATAGCCGCGCCAAGTTGCTTTAGCTGAGCAGCAAGCGTTTCTGATTTTGATTTTAACTCATTAAATACACCCGCATACTTGGCGTGCAGATCAACTATTGTTTGTCGATTGTTAAAATATTTGGCGTAATGCTGCTCAAGTCTCGGATCGAGATCAGAAAACTCCGTACCAAGTATGGAATGTAGCTCGTTGTTCTCCTGGCCGGGCTCATTACGATCGTAAAACGCCATTCGCTCCACCAGCTCTTTATTATCAGAATGTTTGGCATATTCTTGTTGTAACAACTTGTTCAGTGTCATCTTTTCAGAATCCGATAGTCGCTGATATGCTGCATGAAGCATCTCATGCGCCGCCGTTACTTCTTTGATCCCATCGAGTTGCTCATCAGCAATATCGTAGACAAAGATACGAAACCCGCTATAGCACCCCAGTATTGCACTACTTTCCTCATGACGATTACATTCTTCATTAAAAGCCGCCGCGCCATCGATTCGTGGATGACTGGCATAAAAATAGAACTTACCAGTGTCGGTCATGGTTGTTCGATCAGCGATCGCTGTCACCGCAGCTGTTGGTTCATATTGGTGATACGAGATGACGTCATATACATATTGCCGGTTGAATACCAAAAATATGGCAACAGCGGTCAGGCTTAACCCGACCGCTAAACCAATAAATGACCCTAGTCTATTTGTCGTCTTCATGTGTGACATTGACAGTAATTTCGCCCTTCGCAGCACTGATGGTCAGTACGCTCCCCTTTTCGTATTCTCCTGCTAGTATACCATCTGCTAGCTTGTGTTCAAGTTCATCTTGGATAGCTCGACGCAGTGGCCGCGCACCATACTTTTCGTCATAGCCTTTGTCAATCAAAAGTCGCTTTGCAGCTGGCTTTATAGCCAAATGAATACCCTTACGTATCAAACGAGACTGCAGTTCGTCGACAAGAGCATCGAATATCTTGCTGACCTCTGCGCGGGTAAGGGCGCGGAATGTTACAACCGCGTCAAACCGATTGAGTAGTTCTGGACGCATCATTTTTGATAATGCATCTTTGGCTGCTTCTGCATTTTCAGCATGTGTGTCGTCCAGCTTCTTTTTGTCAGATTTTGTAACTGTATGGAATCCTAGCGACGACTCTTTCATCATTCTGTCAGCACCCAAGTTGCTCGTCAGGATAATGATGGCGTTTGTAAAATCAACTTTGCGCCCCTTGGCATCAGTTAAGGTGCCGTCCTCAAGCAGTTGCAATAATAGCTGGAATACTTCAGGATGAGCCTTTTCGATCTCATCAAATAACACGACGCTATATGGCTGACGACGAATCTTGTCCGTCAACTGGCCGCCATCTTCGTAGCCGACATATCCAGCGGGGGCACCGAGCAACCGACTTGTATTATGTCGCTCGCCAAATTCGCTCATATCGATTTTGATAAGCGCATCGTCATTGCCAAACACTTCGCGTGCTAATACTTTTGCGAGTTCTGTCTTGCCAACACCCGTTGGTCCCATAAACACGAATGATCCGATTGGACGCTTGTTGCTCGCAACACCACTTCGACTTCGACGTATCGCTCGCGACACTTTCTCGACTGCTTCGTGCTGGCCAATAATGTATTTACCCAGGTGTTTTTCGAGGTGTCGCAACAGTTTTGCCTCAGATTTCTGAACACGCTTCACTGGAATACCCGTCATCATCGCAATTGCATGCGCAATATCTTCGTCATTGAGCTCTATCGGAGATTTTTGCTCAAATGCCTCTCTAGTCTCTTCTAACTTTGAGGTGATTTGACTAATACGTGTTTTATAGAGCGCTGCACGTTCATAATCTTCAGCAGCGACCGCCTCATCCATCTTTTCATTTAGATTCTTTAGCTGGCGCGTAAAATCACGAACTTTGCTTGGTTTACGGCCAGTCTTTACGCGAACAAGCGCTGCTGCTTCATCTATGACATCAATCGCCTTGTCTGGCATAAACCGCTCCCTGACGTAGCGATCAGCCATATACACAGCATCTTCTAACACCTCGTCGCTCATCTTGACGCCATGGTGAGCCTCATAGTACGACCGCAGACCTTTGATAATAGCAATCGTGTCTTTCAGGCTTGGTTCTGGAACGATAATTGTTTGGAATCGACGTTCGAGCGCCGTATCTTTTTCGATATGCTTGCGGTATTCATCAAGCGTTGTCGCACCGATCAAATGCAATTCGCCACGAGCTAGGGCAGGTTTGAGCATATTCGCCGCGTCCAGTGCACCTTCAGCCGCACCAGCACCCACTAGCAAATGTAGCTCATCGATAAACACAATGACATTCTTTTGTGCCTTTAGTTCGTCAACGACCTTTTTGAGTCGCTCTTCAAACTCGCCACGATATTTGGTTCCGGCAATCATACCAGCTAGATCAAGCTGAATGACTCGCTTGTCCAGTAGGTGATCAGGGACGTCTTCGCGAGCAATTCGTTGCGCTAACCCTTCGACAATAGCCGTTTTACCAACCCCAGGTTCACCAATAAGTACTGGATTGTTCTTTGTTCGCCGACTGAGAATTGTCACCATGCGCTCTTCCTGTGCATCACGACCGATCACTGGGTCTAGTTTGCCCTGCTTTGCACGAGCTGTCAGATCGGTACCGTATGTTTCAAGCGCACCGGACTTCTTTTGTTTTTTGGCTGGGCGTGTTGCAGCGTCGCCCATGGCTTCTTGATAATCGTTATGTTGACGATCAAAAAACCCTTCTAGATCAGAGGTTAAGTTTGGTACATCGATGTTCATATCGCGCAGCAGTACTGTCGCACGAGCGTTCTTTTGACTAAGAATGCTGTAAAGGATGTGTTCTGTGCCTAAAAAATCTTGATTAAATTCTTGGGCAATCTCCCAGCTCATTTTGAGTGTTAGTTTCGCCGTTTCGGATAGCCCTTTCGCGCCCGTACTGACTACGAGTGTTCGCGGCGTCAAATTTAGTGCCAGTTCCGCGCGGTCTAGCGTCACGCCCGCATCTGCCAAGACTTTTGCTCCCACCGAAGACCCTTGTGCCAATACGCCAAGTAACAGATGTTCAGTACCAATATAGGCACTTCCATATCCACGAGCAATCGCATCAGCATGCTGCAAACTCGTCCGAGCATTGTCAGTCAGGTGCGTTACAAATTCTGCGAAATCATCTTGCATATACCTATTATCAATCCTCTCTTACTTAGACGCAAGCATATTTGCGACTTTAAACGGTTACTATACTAAGTATAAAAAATATTAGCACTCACGTCAAGCGAGTGCTAATATTATTCTGTAGGCAACTATTAATACCGCCGTACCGGGCGTCGCGTTCAACAGCCTACTCTTCTGTTGATTCCTCAACCGCATTTAGCAAACTGTCTTCGATGTTCTTTTTAGGCGCAGCTGCTGCTGGCTTTTCTGGAACTGCTGTTTCGATATCCAGTTCGTATCCAGTCAAACGACTAGCCAGGCGTACATTCTGCCCGCCACGACCAATCGCAATCGATTGCTGGTCTTCGGCAACGAATACACGCGCACGCTTTTCCTTCTCGTCGATCTCTACTTTTACCACTTCAGCTGGACTCAGCGCGTTACGGATAAACTGTTCGCTGTTTTCGTCGAAAGTAATGATGTCGACTTTTTCTTGATCACCGATTTCATTCATGACAGCCTGAACGCGAGTACCGTGGCCACCGACAAACGTACCAACTGGATCAACACCAGATACAGTACTATTGACTGCTAGTTTCGTGCGACGTCCAGCTTCACGTGCGATTGCTTTGATCTCTACGGCGCCAGTTTCCATTTCTGGAACTTCCTGACGGAAAAGATAGTCAACAAACGCTTCGTTTCCACGACTAAGAATTAGCTGTGGGCCACGATTGTCGCGCTCAATATCCTTGATAAATACCTTGATGCGACTACCAATGCTATAGAATTCACCCTGGATTTGTTCGCTTTGTGGGATAATTCCTGTTGCTTTACCGAGTTCGACACGTACAACGCGAGGTTCGACACGCTGAACAGTACCAGTGACAACCGTCCCGATTTTGTCTTCATATTCAGCTAGCACGACTTCGCGCTCCGCTTCACGTAGTCGTTGCAAGACAACCTGCTTTGCTGTCTGAGCCGCAACACGACCGAAGCTTGTTACTTCGTATTTTTCTTCGATAAAGTCACCAAGTACGGCATCCGCTTTTACCTTTTTAGCGTCCTCTAGGCTCACTTCGACAGTATCACTCCCGACGAGCTCTACAACTTCGCGTGATACAAACACGTTTGCTGTTCCGTCTACCGTGTTTAGTTCTGCGCGCACTTCTTGATCGCGCTCACCGTTGTCACGGCGCCATGCAGCAGCAATAGCCTGTTCGATGACACTTAATACTACCTCTTCTGGTAAATTCTTTTCTTCGGCGATGGTTCGCACAGCTAGGGTTAGCTGTTTTACATTAATATCATCCATATGTTTAGATCCTTTCTTTATGAAAAAATCCGACCTGTTGGCCGGAATACTGTACTATCACTATTATAGCACGCTATTTAATCAACGACAACGTCCGCCGTTAATATTGCAATCATAAGCATTTTAGTATATAATAGTAGTATGAACCATAATCAGATTCTTGGCGTGTCAGCGAACGCGCCAAAAGAAGAGATTCAGCAAGCTTTTCGCAAAGCTGCCTTAGAAACACACCCAGATCACAGCGATTCACCAGAAGCAGCCGAAGCATTCGCACGTATCAAAGAAGCTCGCGATGAACTGATGAAGCGTGCAGACGCCTCAGTTGAGCATGACACTGTACAGCATTCTACAGCAGCGGCAGTCAATGCGACATCGAATGCCGCATATTCAACTTCGACAGATGATAGCCTATTCGACGGGTTTACCCCCGAAGAAGTCGTATACATTCAAAAACTTGATCGTATGGCTGCACAAAAACCAAAGCGATCATTATTTCATCGAGTTAAAGAATCTGCAGAAGTTCGTCGACATCGAAACAAGATTAACACTGTCAACAGGCGCATCAATGGACAATACTGACCACTAGATCACCCCATAAAAGTCAAATACCTATTTTAGTAAGAGTTTTGAAGATTAAGTTCGTATACATTTTCGTTTATATTCGGACTGGTAAAAATTAACATTCTTCAAGGATAAATCTATAAATCATCACCTTATATCCGAGTCAGATGCCCCTATAGTTCGATTCGAAGTCCTGAAAACTAGTATAATCTGTGATTACCGAATAGAGGGTTTCGAGCGGACCCTGATCAAGGATCGACATAGGCCGAGCGAGCACACTCTCGGATTCGTCCAGCTTTCGGTACACCCACACACCAGAAGCCTTCGATGCCTTCTCTAATGTCGAAGTGCCGACAAGTTGACGACACACGTACAGCAAATCACCCTTAGCAGGGGTCGGGTATGCTATGCCGCCGACATAACGCGAACCAGACTGCATACTGAACGCTTGCCCTGCCTCGCCGAGCGCCTGATTCTGCCAGCCGTCAATACTGACTCCAGCACTCCCGGCCAGCGTCCACACGTTTCCTTGCGAGTCTGTCGATGTTGCACCTGCCCCATCACCGTTCGCCCATAGCACTGGGCTAGTGAAGTCTTGCGAGGCGACGATCGCCCCTGCAATAGTCTGCATCACCATCTTCTTGACGGTGCCACGAGCTGCGTTAGTAACAGACCCGATCTCTAGCGGTGCGGTGCCGTGAAAGAGAACGGTCGCTACGCCAGTTGTCGTGACACCCAACTGTGTCCATGTCATGCCATCGTCAGTTGATGTATAAAACGACGTCGATCTAGTTGCGGGATCAAAGTCGACACGCAGGTAATACTCAGTATCAGCCACAAATCCATGCGGAGCCGAATCCTGAGTAAGCGCAGTCGATGTGCCCGTAGGGAACCACTGGAATCGGATTGCACCACCGGCGGTCAGCGATAATTGCCACGCCCGCTGGTCGCCCACAGTAACGAACCTACGTACGAGGTTCTGCGAAATATTCGTAGCATCGAGTTTAAGCTTGAGACGCACAGACAAGGTCATAACATTCATAGCAGAGCTTACCGGGGTTGAGACATACGATGTAGTCGACGCTAGGCGCATGCCGGGTTCAGCTGCCGCGCTGCGAGCGCAGTGATAATAGTTCGTAGGAGATACAGACGAGGCAGGGTTCCACGTTGCAATCGCCACGGCGGGGTCGGCATTGTCACCCCGGACAGCAAACAAACGTGTCGTATGCCCAACTGGAGGAGTAAATGCGACATCGAGATCACCCGGAGTCAATGGCAACAAGGTTCCGTCTATGACATTGTGAGTCAGCGTCTTACCGGGGGAACTAACTGCGCCTGTGACAAGATCAATCGACGCATAGTACACAGTATGCAAAGTGCCATTGATGGGGTTTCCAGTGACCGCAAACCGAATGCCGTAGTTTCCGGACAGGGTGGCGAGGGAGATCATAATATACCCCTGATCGCCTGTTGCAAATTCGATGAGTTTACGTCGAGTCCCCCAAGCGATGTCGTTCGTGGCAGGGTTGATAGTACCCTTGACAATAATCCAATTGTACGGAGAGGACGTAGGCCAAGTGCGGCATAGCATCCATACCTCATTGAGGTTAGCGGGGTTACGGATTAATGCCTGATAGGAAGCAAGTCCGCCCGCGTTGTACGACCGTAAGGGGCCGAAGGTATCAGGGTCGCCCGATGCGTCACCAACACGAAACCACACGTTATTGTTGATATTGTGATCAGTCCACGATGCCAACATTGCGCCGCCAACAGGCGCAGAGATCGCTGGGACGTGGTGATCGTCCACAATACTTGTTCCGATGACTTGGCGGCGAACCTTGCCGGTGCTGTGATCGAGGTGACAGTACAGAATCTCGCCCGTTGATGAGGTTGCACCGAAAAGTGTACGCGGCGACGGATCAGCCCGGTAGCTGGCAGCAGGAAAGTTCCAGCTGTATTCGCCGATAGCATCATCGACCTGCAGCGAGATACCCGAACCGACTACGTCTATGGATGCATAAGTATTGTCAGCAACAGCTCGAGTGAGCTTGTCGTCTATCTCAGTCCTCAATACTGACTGAAGTTGACTCTTTGAAACTGAATCAGCTGCAAGGGCGGTACTAGTGACGCTATTTGGCGCGAGCGTTATTGCCGTAACGGAATTGTCTTGAAGTTGTGTCGAACCTACTGAGTTATCTTTGAGCGTCCCGTCTGCGTTGTGAGATTGATTGAGATAGCCATTAAGAATATCTCCCCAATTCCCTGCATCTCCTCCTGGTTGTGGTAAGCGTGCCATGATGTGTTTGAACCCTTGAATCCTCTCGAGTCTGCATATTTATTAATTTGGTACATAGTAACTTGCCTTCAGTATACATGATTGCGGTAATGGCTAGAAGCAGATAGTCGCGCTACAATAAAATACTGGCCGTTATCATTCTTTTGGTAACAATTGCCCTGAACACTTCGCCAAAACCGCATTCATCACATCACGCTCCGCCGTTGTTACCCATAACGTATACTTTCGTTTGACGGCGATTTGCCGCGCAACATATTGACAGCGAAACGCTTTGTTCGATGGCAGCCATGTCGCCGCATCGCCATCTGATTTTTCTTGATTTGCTTTGCCGTCTGATGCTAATAGATTTAACGGGTCATTGGCAAGTTCTATGCGCTGCTGTGGAGTTAGCTGCTGCGCACCCGTCTGCCATGCGTTACTGAGCGCCACGACATGATCAATCTGCACATCAGCACTCGTACTGGCTCCTCGTGTAAATTGAATAGTACTGCCCGTATACGGATCACTGAATAGGCCAGACACAACTTTACAGCCATCGCCCATTACAACATCCCGCATGTCACGGTTCAAGATGATGTTTCGCATGTCGCACCCCAGCTTCATCGCCCAGCCATCGCCAAATTGCGCCCTTGTATAGCCAGTTTTTGGTGCACGACCTTTGGTTGGTAGCTGCGCTAGTTCTTCAGACGCCTGACCCGTTGCCACCTCTGACGATGTGGAGGTAGTAGGGAGAGTCGGCTGCCACGAATCAGGCGACTGCGTGACAATAGTTGCCAGACATATAAGCGATGCTAACCCAACAATTACCCGACGAACCCGAAAAGCGTTACCCATATCCTGTATAATAGTATATATGCATACAGTTTCACGATTAATTGACCAATTTGTTCCAAACCATTACGAACTATCCCTTGATATCAATCAGCAAGATCGGTCATTTCATGGCATCGTGACGATTCACGGCACTATGACCGACATCGCATCAGGTATCTCACTTCATGCCAAAGACCTATCAATTGATTCTGTCGTCGTCGATGGACAAGCAGCAAACTTCACAACTGGCGAAAACGATGAAATGACTATCACTAAAGAAGGTTTGCAACCAGGCGATCACATCGCCGTGGTCAGCTTTAACGGTAAAATCACCGACGCTATGCACGGTATGTACCCTTGCTATTACGAGCATGCCGGTACGCGCAAAGAACTGATTGCGACCCAGTTCGAAAGTCACCATGCACGCGAGGTATTTCCATGTATCGACGAACCCGCCGCAAAAGCCACTTTTGACGTTACGCTTACCACACCAGATGCAGTGTCAGTACTAGGCAACATGCCAATCAACTACCAGGACGCTGACGGCCGCAACCTTATTACAAAATTCGACACAACACCACGTATGAGTACCTACCTACTGGCGTTTGTCGTCGGTGAATTGCAAAGCAAAACCGCCAAAACCAAAGACGGTGTCGAAGTGAATGTCTGGGCAACACCTGCACAGCCCGCAGCTAGCCTTGATTTTGCACTCGATATTGCCGTGCGATCGATCGAATTCTACAATGACTATTTTGGCACACCTTACCCGTTACCAAAGTCCGATCATGTTGCGCTGCCAGATTTTAGCAGTGGCGCAATGGAAAACTGGGGGCTGATTACCTACCGCGAGATCGCGCTACTGGCTGATCCTGCGACCACCAGCATCAGTAGTCGGCAATATATCGCGACCGTCATTGCTCACGAACTCGCGCATCAGTGGTTCGGCAACCTCGTTACGATGCAGTGGTGGAATGACCTATGGCTGAACGAAAGTTTTGCGACACTGATGGAATACCTGGCTATCGATGCGCTTCATCCAGAATGGAACATCTGGCTTGATTTTGCGACGAACGAAAGTATTATGGCGCTGCGACGTGACGCGCTTGATGGTGTCCAGGCTGTTCAAGTAGACGTGAACCATCCAGACGAGATCAGTACGCTATTTGATGGTGCGATTGTTTATGCAAAGGGTGCACGTTTGCTGCGCATGATCCAGACATTCATCGGAAACGATGCATTCCAAACAGGCCTGAAATCATATTTCCAAAAACATGCCTACAAAAACACCGTCGGCGACGATTTGTGGACAGAACTAGGCGCAGCTAGTGGCAAAGACGTTGCTGGTATTATGAACACCTGGATTTCACAATCCGGCTATCCTGTCGTGCGAGCCGAAAAACAAGACGACCAGGTTACCTTGTCGCAAGAGCAGTTCTTTGTCGGTCCGCACGAACCGTCCAATAAAGTTTGGCCGATCCCTTTAAACGCCAGTGATGCCACTGCCCCAGAATTACTTACAGAGCCGTCCATTACCTACACTTCTGAATCATCAGTCCGATTAAACGCTGGTGACACCGCCCATTTCATCACTCATTACGACGCAGATCTCCTAAAAGACATCATTGCACAACTTGTCAACGGACAGCTATCGCCTGTCGATCGCGTCCAGCTACTCGACGAAGCAACACTACTCGCACGTGGTGGCGTCATGACAAGCAACATGCTGCTACCACTGATTAGCGCCTATCGAAACGAAACGAGCGAACCGGTCTGGAACATCGTTGCTATGGCTGCAGGTGAACTGCGAAAGTTTGTCGAAGACAACAAAGAAGCCGAAGATAAACTCCGCACATTGTCGGGACGTTTAGCTGATGAGCAATATCAGCGACTTGGCTGGGAACCGATCGAAGGCGAAAGCGAAGAAGATACAAAGCTTCGCAGTACGATGATCAGCATGAAACTGTACGCACAAGATGAAGATGCGATTGCCAAAGCACTCGAATATTATACGACCGTACCACTTGAAGAACTGGATCCAGAGCTACGGCCGCTGATCATTAGTTCTGTTGCGCGTTATGGTGACGGAACGGTCGTTGATGAGCTGCTAACAGCCTATCGACAGTCACAATCTGGTGAATTACGACAAGATATTTGTGTCGGTATTACAAGCACACGCGTGCCTGAAAAAATTACCGAGCTCCTTAATGCAATCAAAGATCCGCAAACCGTTCGTCCTCAAGACGCGGCGCGCTGGTTTGTCTACCTAATTCGCGGTCGCGAAAGCCGCAAAGCAGCATGGCAATGGATCCGTGGCAACTGGGACTGGATCATTCAGACATTCGGCGGCGACAAATCATACGATGATTATCCACGCTATAGCGCTAGCGCACTTGTGACACGTAAGCAACTAGAAGAGTATCATGAGTTCTTCGATCCAATGCTCGAAATCCCCGCGCTGACACGAGCTATTACGGTTGGCATCAAAGAGATCGAGGGACGAGTTGAGTTGATCGAACGAGATAAGGATGCGGTGCAGAAGGCTTTGCTAGAGCTTTAGGTCTTAGATAAATATATATAAATGGCACTGTCATTCTCTGATTTGATCAGAGAATTTAGGATGCCTAACTCAATTATAGTGTGTCATTCCGGACTTGATTCGGAACCCGCTAGATGATTTCAGAGCCATATTTTTCAGCCAACGCCTGGAGGTTGGGAGTACCAAACCTTTTTTGGAATTGCCTAAACCGTTCTGCCTTCTCTTCGCCAAATTTCTTCTGCTTCTCAGCGTACGTATCGGCGGTCATAAATTTCGGTGGTGTTGTTTTGGTATGAAACTTATCGGCATACATGACAAGCTGCTCTTCCGGCGTTTCAGCAAAGTAGTCAGCTGGAGGAATAGGGAGATCCTCCTCTTCGATCTCATCTTTAGTCAAGCCAACACCTGTGTGGCATGACGCAAAACGACTAAGCAATTCGTCAAAACCTTCTTCTTTGAGAAGTGTGTAGCCTTCAGTGCCGTGCTTGATGTAGTTTGCATGATCAATTTCACCATCTGGCAAATAGAGGCGATACACGCCAATGTCATGCAATAGACAGCCGACTTTCACAAGTTCGGAATTTACCGAGAGGCTCGATTTCTGGATAAGTTGTTCGGCAAGTTCCCAAACGATTTGGCAGTGTGTAAAAACGAGATCAAATGCGGCTTGTGACGGTGCGTGTTTTTTATGAAGTGAAACAATTTCTTCGTAAGTCGGTAGTGCATTCATATAGATTATTGTATCAGAAACGGGAAAGGGGTGGGACTGCAGCCTCATGGCTAGCAGTCCCACCCTCGGTGAAGTCACTCCACCCGCATCCCCAGCCGATCAACTTCGGCCTCGATGGCACGCGCCAGCTGATCCACCTGCATGACCCGCTTCAGGAAGAGGTTCATGCCGGTCTCGGCGGCGGTCTGCTCTGGCGGATGCTGGTAGTTTACCGGCACGATCGTCCAGGGCAGCCCATCCTTGATGATGCGGAGCTTTGGGCAGTGGATGCCGTCCCAGAGGTCACCGTGGGTGCTCTCGTAGGACAGGTAGTAATCGACTGCGTCGGCGCTGAGAACCGTCGGCCCCCAGCCAAAGTCGCTGTCGATACCCGTTAGATACTTGGCGGCCAGCGCGATAAGCTGGTACGCCATGGCCTGCTCGGGCGGATAGGAGTCGAGGCTGATTCGACGCAGCATCACGAGGTCGTAGTTGCCCTCGATGAACGTGCTGATCGGCAGCTTCAGCTCAGGGATGAGCGGGTACTTCTCGGGTTCCGTCCATACGATCGGCTGGCCGGGAGGGACGATGTCGCGTGCTCGGCGCAGGGCTTCACGCCTGGCATTCCCCATGCCGGGGAATTCCTGAGCGAAGACCTGAGCGCCGAGCCACTCCATCTCCTCGACGTACTCGACCGGTGAACCACCGTCGATGACGACAGTGGTATAGCCGTGCGTGACAGCTGCTTCGATGGTCTTGAGCGCACAATCGGCGCGAACGGTCTCGGCATGGTTGTTGTAGGTTGCGAACGTCGTGGTTGTGACGACGGGATTGCTCACTTGTACTCCCTGGCTCGGAATGGAAACTTCTTGCACCTTTGTTGTGCTGCACTATAATAACACTTTTTATACAGTATTGCAATACTTCGTCCAGATGACAAAACCTAGCTTCTTTCGTAAATTTAGATGACTCTACGCTTCCTCCCAACGGGAGTTCGACAACAACCATCAGAAGGATTTTAAGGGACACGGATGAGTGAAGCAGCCTCATATATTTTTGGTTCTTTGGCAAAAATGAACAATGGCAACTGGGTGGATAATGGACTCTGAAATGAATTCAGAATGACACAATGATGTAGTAGTTGATGACAAGTGGAGGCGTCATTTTACTTTAGTTCTATGAACTCTTCAACATCAGGCGGATTTCCCGTCATAGATATCACCGCCAGCAGCAAATCGGGTTCTGTTATTTGCTGTGCTTGTACAAAATAATTCGCAGCAAACTTCATCTGGCTCAACTTCTTCTTCGTAATCGCCGCAATACCGCCGCCTTGATCTGCACTTTTACGGTATTTTACTTCAGTGAAATAGAGCGTTCCAGATTTTAGCGATACGATATCGATCTCGCAGTATTTCGTCTTCCAGTTGCGTTCTAAAATCTCATGGCCGTGACGCACAAGATAGTTCGCCGCTTCATCTTCTGCTCGATCACCTATCTTCTTCGTTGTTTCAGTCGATACAGTCTCGGTAGCCTTATCCGCTAGGTTAGTCGACCTGTCGATGGATACCGGAGCTTTATATTTGGCTAACGGAGCGAAGGACAGTCTGTGAAGCGGCGTTACGCCAAGCTTGTCTATTGCCGCCCTGTGTACCGCAGTTCCATATCCGACGTGTGATGAGAACTTGTAGCCAGGGTATGCATCATCTTGTTCGGCCATGTAAGAATCTCTTGCGACCTTGGCGATAATCGACGCCGCCGATGCACTTGGCACTAGCAGGTCAGCCTTTTTCATTGTGGTCACGTATTGACCTTTACTTGTGCCGTCCAAGAAATTGATCGTTCCATCAATAATAATTTCATGATAGGATACCTTTATTTGCTCAACTGCCCGACGCGTCGCTAGCCGCAACGACTCCGACAACCCTATCTGATCTATCTCAGCAGCGCTAACCCACCCTAGTCCATATCCTGCAGCCTGATCACGTATTAGTATGTTTAGCTGCTCACGACGTTTCTTAGATAGTTTTTTGCTGTCGGTAAGCCCTTCTATCTGCGCACCACCTAGTACAACGGCACCAATAACCAGTGGCCCCGCCCATGGACCGCGCCCGACTTCATCAATCCCTAATATCATAGATATATTGTAAAACAAAAACACCCTAAATACTTAGAGTGTTTTGAAGAATGAATTATACTATTTTGTTTCAGCAGGCTCTTCAGTCTTTGCTTCTTCAGCTTTTGGCGCTTCAGGTAGCGTATTGATACCTTCGCGGTCAAAGTTGACAGCAGTCAAACGAGCGCCCTTACCACTACGGTTACGTAGGAATGAAAGGAAGTTACGGCGTACTTTTGCACGACGAGTGACCTCTACTTTTTCTACAAGTGGGTTATGTAGCAAGAAACTCTTTTCGACACCAACACCGCTTGCAATTTTACGAACAGTAATTCGTGATGTGTGTGATTCTTTGTTGTCTGTTCGGATAACGACGCCTTCAAAAATCTGAATACGTTCTTTGCTACCTTCTTTAATTTTTTGATGAACACGAACAGTGTCACCAGTGCGAACATCAACAACTGCGTGCTTCTTTTGCTCTTCGTTAACTTTTTGGATTAGTGCAAAACTCATAATTTCTTCCTTATTTACCGGACTTGATAACGGCTGGCCACATAGTTGTATCCCTATGGCTCCACACCTGCATACAATCGGCGCTTACTTTTCTATATACAATCAGCTTTAAACTATAGCATACTATCGTCATTTTTAAAAGGGTTCATTCGAATATACATCCGCAGCCCTACTGCGTAAATATGTCGGCGCGAGTTTTTGCAGATTCCGATTACTGGTAGTGAGGGTGTTTATCCGCGTGGTGAAGTCGTCACTAGTTCTTTTGCTTCTTTCGTGAAAAAGAACAATAAGGGAGTATGGTTAGTTGAATAGTTGATGAATGGATCCTGAAACGAGTTCAGGATGACACGAAAAATTTTATATCGCGCGATTTACTTCTTCAAGCGTCGTCTCGCCCCGCAGCGCAGCGAGTGTCCCTGCTTGAATAAGCGTAATCAACCCTGCAGATTTGCGAGCTTCGGCCTCGATTGCCTCTGGGTTTGCATCGGCAATATCACCGCGAAGAAACTTTTGGATATGACTATTCACGACCATCTGCTCCATGACAACAATACGACCCTTAAAGCCAAAGGGTGCGTCTTCATGAATCTTTGGACGCCACAATTTGAAGTTATTGAGATCAATTCCCGGCATACGTTCCGGCGCAACACCTTCGAGTGTTCGCTTGACCCACTGCTTTGTTGCTTCATCAGGTTCGTATTCTTCTTTGGAAGGGTCGTATAGTTTACGGACAAGTCGCTGTGCAATCAGTAAACGAATTGCAGAACTAAAGATAGGGTTGATGCCGATCATACCGATCATACGGCTAAATGCAGCGGATGTAGAGTTAGCGTGAAATGACGATAGCACCAAGTGACCCGTGATTGACGCCTGAATGGCCGTCTTGGCCGTATCGACGTCACGGATCTCTCCAAGCATCACAACGTCAGGGTCCAAACGGAGGATTGATCGCAACCCATCGGCGAATGTTTGTCCATGTGTCGTATCGACTGGAATCTGCGCAATACCACCAATTCCATATTCAATCGGATCTTCGAGAGTCAGTATCTTGCGGTCGGACGTGTTGAGAGCGTTCAAGATACTATAGAGCGTTGTTGACTTACCCGAACCGGTCGGCCCAACCATCATCATCATACCGCGCGGATGACTAACGATTTCGTTAATCTCGGCACGTTCTTTTGGCGGGATACCTAGTAAATCAAGGTTCAGCATACTCTCGTCAAAGTTGAACAGACGCATCACTGCGTCTTGGCCATACATCGTTGGCACGGTTTCGATACGAATATTCAACAGATGCGTCGCGCCATCGCGATGAATATCCTTTTGGATATGCCCGGACTGTGATGTTTTTGCAGCAGATGAAATATTCGCACGCGACCCGATAGCACCCATCAAAATGCGATACTTGTCCTTTTCGATATCTGCCACCGGGTGTAGCGCACCGTCGACACGCATACGAATACGGATATACGTTCGTTGGTTTTCGATGTGAATGTCACTCGCCTGTAAACGATCGGCTTGATCAATCAGATAATCAAGCATCTGGTCAGAACCGACCGAGTTGAGTGTCTTGCTAACAGATGTGATCGTAGCACTGTCGCCTTCTTTGGCGATGGTAATGTCATCGTAAATAACTTTTTTCGGTGGATCGTACCGAAGCATGAGAACGTTATAGCCACCGTTGCTAATCAAAAAGATTTGCGCTTCGCGACCTTCGTCTTGGTACTTCTGATGGAGTTTCTGGATAACAGATTGTGGCGTTTGGCTAGTTGCACCAAATCGAAACGGTTTGTATTCATCACCCTTTTGCAATGGAACCATGCGATTCTTGTGCATCTCTTCGATGGTCAGCATACCTTCTTTGACAAGTTCTAGTTCATCTTCGAACTCACGCGTATCAATATACTGCATCCCCAAGATAGATGCGCGCTGTTGCGTCGAGTTTTCTTCGTGATCTCGTCGCTGCTTTTGAATTTTTTTCTCGTCCATTACGTATGACTATACCAAAAAGCTTATGTAATTTATAGTGATACACTAGAAACATGCCCGAAATTATTGTTATTGCCCACAATATTCGATCAACCCATAATGTTGGGGCTTTTTTTCGAACCTGTGATGGGTTTGGTGTGTCCAAACTACTGCTTACTGGATATACGCCATATCCTGCAATCCAAAAAGACACTCGCCTGCCACACTTTGCTGACAAAATGACCAGACAAATTCACAAAACGGCACTCGGAGCCGAGACATTCGTGCCATTTGAACGGATAGAGGCGATTCCATTCGATGATTTGAAACAATCTGGCTACACCATCATCGGACTCGAACAGCGAGATCGTTCGATGATGCTCTCCGACTACACTCCACCGCAAAAGATTGCGCTTATTCTCGGCGAGGAGGTTGACGGTATATCCGAAGATATCATCGCTAGATGTGATGATCTGATCGAAATTCCAATGTCTGGTAAAAAAGAATCATTCAATGTTAGCGTTGCTACTGGTATCGCGCTGTATGCGCTTGTCACAAACTAGCGCGGTGTTTTTAAGATACCCGCAAACCAAACAAGTTCATCGAAAAGTTTTGCAAGCTGTTTTTCGTAACGCTCTTTATAGTCAGCGTGGATGCTCCCGTCGTCAGCGAAAATATTTTGGATATACGGAAAATAGATGTCCCAGCTCATCACAACAAGTCCTGTTTCACGAACTGCAGGAACAAGCGATTCAACCGCGCGGACACCACCCCAGTTACCGTTACTGACGCCAGCAAATGCGACAGGTTTGTGATTGTAGTTTGCTAGCTCACTATCAAGCATTCGCTTGAGACTGCCAGGAAAGCTGTGGTTGTATTCGGGTGTTACGATAAAGAACGCATCCGCTTTTTCAGTGATTTCGGTATAGCGAGGGTCCTTACCCTCTGGATCATTGCCGTCACCATGGAACGTAAAGTCCATCGGGTCAACCAAGATGATATCAACATTTTCGATGCGACGACCAAACTCAGCAATATATTTTGCTGCTTTAACTGATTCACGTTGCACGCGGGTTGTTCCAATAAGTACAGCAA
The DNA here is from genome assembly GCA_001790515.1 of Candidatus Saccharibacteria bacterium RIFCSPHIGHO2_12_FULL_44_22. Classification (GTDB taxonomy): domain Bacteria; phylum Patescibacteriota; class Saccharimonadia; order Saccharimonadales; family Saccharimonadaceae; genus MGCS01. The sequence goes on along the minus strand of MGCS01000013.1, from coordinate 89,583 downwards.
TCGTCATGGACATAGAATATCTCCTTTATTTCATTACGACGCAATCTTCGCCGAGCAGTTTCACTAGCTCGCCTACAAGCGTGTCGGATCCATCTACTTGGAACGGCAAACGAATTGCAGATTTTTTGTTCGCTCCCAGCACTAACACAATATCTATTCGTCCAGGAAACCCGCTACAGGCTTGTTTGAGCGACAATAGCGCAGTGTGATCGTCTGGATCTTTGATATGGACGAAAAGCTTTTTGACAGGTGGTATGTCCATGACTGGGCGTGGAGGCGCTGGCGGCTTTGGCTTGTCACTCGGCATCGTGCTGACCGGCGCACTAACAGATGGCATGGGTTCACCAGATTTGGTTGCTTTATAGGCAGCCCGGCGCTCAGCTTTCACCTTACTACTCATGCGCGGTGCTTCCATTTTGCGACCAGTTGATTCATATTCTTGTAATTCCTTGTCTGTCACGACATTCACCTCATCGGCGATCATCTTTGCGTCGCTCCCAAGATTGCCGTCTCGATCCCTCGCACTGATCTTACCGCCGACACGAACAACTGCATCCTGAATCAGTTTCGCGCCAATCTGCTCATACAAATTCGGGAATATGATCACCTCCGCTTCGCCCGTTTTGTCTTCGATACCGACGAAGGCCATCTTTGTTCCGCTCTTTGTCACAATAGTACGAACCGTGCTGACTAAGCCGCCAATCGTCGCTTTCTTGCCGTCTGCATCAGGAGTGACGTGTGCCAATGGAATCGTTTGTTCTTCGAAATAAGCATCATAATTATCAAGTGGATGAGCGCTGATGTACAACCCCATCAGTTCTCGTTCCCATGTTAATCGTTCTTTATCAGTATGCCTGGCAGGCGCTGGCTGAAGCGTCACGGTCGGGTTAATCTCTGCCATGTTGCTCATACCACCAAATAAATCGGTTTGCCCGCTAAGCGCTTCTTTTTGCAGCTTGCTCGCAAATGCTTGTACGGTTTCAAGATTGTAAAGCAGATCAGATCGATCACCTAGGCTATCAAACCCACCAGATTTGATGAGCGAGTCCCATGCTTTTTTATTAAATTTGCCAACACTGACTCGCTTGGCAAAATCTTCGATACTAGCAAACTTTCCATCGCCACGCGCTCGCAACACTTCTTCGACGGCACCGACACCCACACCCTTGATTGCGGCCATGCCAAATCGAATAGTACTTTCACCAGGTACCACTGCAAATTCGACGAATGATTCATTAATGTCAGGGTTTAGTACATTAATACCCATGTGCTTGCATTCGTTGATTTCGATTGCAAGGCGATCAATGTCGTCTTGGTCACTCGTCATAAGCGCCGCCATAAACGCATCGGGAAAATGCGCTTTCAGATATGCCGTCCAGTACGATATCAGACCATAGCAAGCGGCATGAGATTTGTTGAAACAGTAATTTGCAAACTCTTCGAGCTGATCCCAGAACAACTCTGCAGTCTCTTTTTTGGCACCACTTGTTTTGATCGCTCCTTCAACAAAGTCCACCTTGACCTTACGCATGAGATCAATCTTTTTCTTACCTACTGCTTTACGAAGCGTGTCCGCTTGGCCGCCCGTGAACCCACACCATTCTTTGGATATCTGCATGAACTGCTCTTGATAGACAAGAATACCGTATGTACCCGATAATGATGGCTCCATGCCCGGATGAAGATACTTGATTTCTTCTTGGCCGTGTTTTCGTTTGATAAAACTATCAATAAACTGCATAGGTCCAGGACGATAAAGCGCGACCATTGCAATAATATCTTCGAATACTGTCGGCTTGAGATCACGTAAATAGCGTTTCATGCCAGCAGACTCAAGCTGGAACACACCCGTCGTATCACCACGCTGAAATAATTCATAGGTTTTTACGTCGTCCAGCGGTAACTTCGTAAGATCGATGTCTGTCTTATAGACTTTTTTAATAATACGAAGCGCATTGTTAATAATAGTCAGGTTAGAAAGACCAAGGAAATCCATCTTTAGCAAACCTAGTTCTTCGACTTCACCCATCGGAAACTGAGTTGACACGACGCCCTTTTGCGCCATTTCGAGTGGTAAGAAATTAACCAGATTGTCTGGGGCAATTACCACACCGCAAGCATGGACACCGTGTGAGCGAATTGTGCCCTCTAGGCGAACAGCGAAGTCAAAAACAGTCTTCGCCGTTGGGTTTGTATCGTATTCTTTCTTCAAATCAGCATCTTCGACAATTGATTTTTTCAGTGGAATATGACGACCTTGTGCTGGTGGTGGAATCATCTTTGACAGGCGGTCTGCTTCGGCATATGGTACCTGCAAAACACGCGCAACGTCGCGCACGGCAGCGCGAGCAGCCATTTTACCAAATGTCACGATGTTCGACACATGATCGGCACCGTATTTGTCAGAACAGTACTGAATCACTTCGTCGCGACGAGTATCTTGAATGTCCACGTCAATATCAGGCATTGATATACGATCGGGGTTAAGAAATCGCTCAAACAGCAACCCATATTTTAGTGGATCAAGATCGGTAATCTTGAGTGAGTACGCGATAATTGATCCAGCCGCCGACCCGCGACCGGGACCAAAAATAATACCTTGGTCTTTACCCCAGTTGATAAAATCTTGAACGATCAAGAAGTAGCCATTATAGCCCATCTTGTCGAGTACACCCAATTCCATCTCGAGACGATCAGTCTGTTCGTCGCTAAGTAATGGTTTTATGTCTTTAACACTCAACGTTTTTGCCTTTTCAGGCTCGACATCAGCATATCGCATAGCCATTCCTTGATACACGAGCGTATCCAGGAATGATTTTTCTGTTTCGCCATCCGGTACAGGGAATTTTGGGATCAATATTCCACCGAGTTCAATCTCGACATTACATCGGTCGGCAATACGTTTTGTATTCGCGACGGCTTCGGGGTTGGTTGCATGCCAGCGGTTAATAATATCCATCGGATCTGTCACGTGCAGTTCAAAATCCTTCAAACTCATGCGTTTTTCGTCAGCAAGAAACGATCCCGTTCCAACACAAAGGAGTATTTCATGCGCATCTTGATCATCATGAGTCAGATAATGTCCGTCACTTGTGACAACACAGGGAATATCAAGCTCGGCAGCGATTTTATCAAGTCCTTGGTTAATCTTGACCTGCACATCCCATTTCGCTGGACAGTCAGGATGACCGTGGTCTTGAAGTTCTAAATAATAGCGATCACCAAAAATTGATTTATACCATGCGGCGGTATCGCGAGCACGCTCATAGTCATCATTCTTTAATGCCTCGCCTACTTCGCCACTAGCACAGGCCGACAAGGCGATAATTCCTTCGTTTAATTCCTCGAGCAGTTCGTGATCGATACGAGGCTTGTAGTAAATACCCTCCAGGTTAGCTATCGTCGATAACTTCATAAGGTTCTTATAGCCCGTTTCGTTCATCGCAAGAAGGATTAAATGATAGCGTGGCTTGTCTTTTGATGGATCTCTATCATGGCGAGAGCGAGCAGCAACATACGCCTCCATACCGATAATTGGTTTGATTCCAGCATCGCGACCAGCTTTATAAAAATCAATCGCACCTGACATCGTTCCATGATCGGTCATAGCGACCGCTTCCATGCCCATATCTTTAATAGCCCCAACCAGATCGGGGATCTTTGTCAAACCGTCAAGCAGACTATGATGCGTATGATTATGCAAGTGCACATAATCAGACGGTTTTAATGTGGTCGCAGTTGCCTGCGGACTAAGCGTTTCTACCTCCATACTATCTTTATTATAGCAACTATAGCTGCTATAGACATAGTCATTTAGACAATACCCGGGTTTCTATCGTTCTTCTTCTGAAGAAATCGTATCTTGAACCTGTTGAAAGGCATCGCCAATTCCGGGTAACCCTACGAATATACTTAGCGCCCAAACAATCAGTGCAATAACAAGCGTACCACCAAGTGCACTACCCAGACCAAAAAATATCCCCCTAATGAAATTCATCAAGTAGATGTTGCGCCGGTCATTGTATAAATCGTTAAAAAGCTCTTCAATAACCGTTCGTCGAGCGCCCATACTCTCATTTCGAGCAACACGCTTTGCTAGCGGCTTTGGGTGTGTTTGTTTTTCATCGGGCTTTCTACTGGTCATCTATTTTCCGTTGCGGCCAAGGCTACGCTTTGCGTCATCAATTGCTGTATTTACAGCTTTTTCGCCACGCATCTTGTACTCTTCCGCGGTCGATTTCAGCTCTTCGGCCGTTTTAGCAACATGCGCCTTAGCTGATTCTGCTTGATCGTCTGCTTTGTCTTTTAATTCTTGCGCTTTTGCCTTTAGATCAGCCCGTGTTTCTTTACCACTCTTTGGCGCTGTTAGTACACCTGCGACAATGCCTGCGACTGCACCGATAATTGCTCCGATTGCGAATTTTTTTGACATGTTATTTCTCCTTGTGTTTTCTTAGTTTTTTTGCCTGATTTGTCACTAGTTTCATAACAAACCCTGGTGACGAAAATTTAGTGATGTTCGCAACAATCCCTTCGATTCCATCCGCGGTTCGCTGCGCAGATGCCGTCACTGCCTTAATTTGCTGCGTCACACGGATTAATAGTATTGCAAGTATGATACCAAGTAGTAAAAATATTGCTAAAAATACAGAGAGTATAATGACGAGTACTTGTGCCCAATCCATGACGAATATTCCTTATGTTATGTGCGTTTTATTCAGTATATCACGAACGGTTACGTACTACTTCAAACGATGTTGCAAATATTCTGCAAACGCTTGGCCGTATTCATCGCTTTCTAGTGCTACGTCAACGACAGCCTTTAGGTACTTTAGTTGGTCGCCTGTATCGTGCCATATACCTTCGATAAATTTACCGTATACCTTATCGATATGTGCAAGTTCGTTGATGCTATCTGCCAGTGTAATTTCGCCATTTTTATCGACTTTTTCTTGGGCAATAATCGGCAGAATATCGGGCGTCAACAAGTAGCCACCAACTGACGCCAAGTTACTAGGAGTATTTTCTTCACCAGGCTTTTCGATTAGTTCCGTTAGTTGGAATGTACGGTCGTCAAGTTTTTGATCGATTGCAGCCATACCGTATTTACTGGCGTCTTTTCGATCCACTTCTATGAGTGAAATCACTGACTTGCCAGTCGCTTCATATGTTTCAAGCAGCTGTTTAGCACGTGGCACTTTACTTCGAAAGAAATCATCGGCAAAGAAGACAAAGAACGGTTCGTCATCATCAATCAGATGCTGCGCGTTGAGCACTGGTCGCGCATTACCTTTTGGAGAACCTTTTTGACGAAGATACACAAAGTTTGCCATCTCAGCAATCGCCTTGATTTGATCAGCTTTGTCGTGTTTACCTTTTTCACGCAGTTCCGCTTCTAGTTCGTCACTACGATCGAAATGATCTTCGATAGAGCGCTTTGTGCTACCTGTCACAATGATAATTTCGGTCACGCCAGCAGCGACTGCTTCTTCGACGATTAATTGAATGACTGGTCTATCAATGATCGGAAGCATTTCTTTGGGCATTGCTTTTGTTTGCGGCAAGAACCTTGTTCCCAGCCCAGCTGCACAGATAATAGCTTTTGTCGGTCGTTTCATTGCGTCTCCTGAATGTAAGTTGTTAGTGATCCGTCTGCATTTATATCATACAGTCGTCAATCAGTGCTGTAATTTATCTCACGCTTCCGCAAACACTACTATAGTCGTTCACGGATAAGTTTTTGTGCCAGTGCTGGATTGGCTTTTCCTTGTGATTTCTTCATGATCTGTCCGACCAAAAATCCAATCACTTTGTCGTTACCGGCCTTTATGTCAGCAACAGCCTTTGCGCTCGCCGGATCTGCCAATACTTCATCCACAATAGCAGCAATTGCACCCTCGTCGCTTACTTGCAGCATATTCTTTCGTTCGGCGATCGCTCGCGGCGAATCAGACGACGACAAGACATCGACAAAGATTTCTTTTGCTGCCGTACTACTTAGTTCATTACCGTCAACCATTGCAGCAAGCGCAATCAGATCATCGTCACGAAGCATACTTTCATCAACTTTTGGCGCATCTTCACCGCCAAGCGCACTCGAAAACCAATGCGCGATCCGCTTTGCCGTCGTATCGCCAGCTTTTTGCTGGATAGTCGTGATCGTTTTTGCGTACAGTTGATTCGCAAGGAGTGAATCGGTAACAGATTTATCGATGCCAAGGCCAGCCCATCGTGATCGGTATTCAGGTGGTAAGATTGGCACTTCGGATTGAATTCGCTCAACCTCTTCATCCGTTAGTACGATAGGTGGAATATCGGCATCCGGCATGTAGCGATAATCCTGTGCGTCTTCTTTACTACGCTGACTATTTGTTTTTTGTGCCGCTTCATCCCAGCCACGAGTTTCTTGAACGATCGTCTCACCAGATTCTAATCGATCAATCTGACGATTGAACTCGTATTCTGCTGCCTTTTCGACACTTCGAAACGAATTAAGGTTCTTTACTTCTGCTCGTGTGCCGAGCTCCGTCGCACCTTTTAATGCGACCGACAAGTTAACATCAAAACGCATATTCCCATGATACAGATCGCCGTGCGTTACACCCGCGTATGTCATAAGTTTATGGAGTTCAGATGCGTATGCTTTGGCTGCCTCCGCCGAATGGATATCTGGTTCGCTGACAATCTCTATCAGTGGAGTGCCAGCACGGTTGAGGTCGACCAAGCTATGATCACCAAAGTGCGTTAATTTACCGGCATCTTCTTCCATATGTGCGTGATGAATCCGCACGCGAACAGAACTACCATCTTCAAGCGGTGCGTCAATATAGCCAGCTTCGATAATCGGATGATACATCTGAGTTGTCTGGTAGCCTTTGGGGAGGTCTGGATAAAAATAATGCTTGCGGTCAAAACGTGAAATTCGTGCAATCGGTGCATTCAGTGCCTTACCGGCCTTGATAGCTAGATTGACAGCGTGCCGATTAAGAACGGGGAGCATGCCAGGGAGACCAAAATCAATCGGACTAACAACACTGTTCGGTGATTTGTCGCGAGCGTCATTATCGGCACCACTAAATAATTTCGTTGCAGTCGCAAGTTGCACGTGACATTCTATACCAATTGTCATTTCATACTTTGCGAGAGTTTCAGCGGATGCCATATTAAATCGCTCCCAAATCTTTTAATGCCTGTTTGAATCCGCCCAGTGCCGATCGCGTTTCACCGTAGCTAACACGCACATCTGTTTCGTGCGCGATTCGATTGCGGAGCTTGTGCGCCGTCCAGACACCATTTCGATCACTCCAGCGTTCTTTTGCAAATTTCATTCGATCACCCATCGTTTGCCCTTTCGTTCCATGGTCACGAAGCGCCTGGTCAAGCAATTTGTCTGCATTCATAATCGCCAAATGATAGCTTGGTTCGTTATCTTTTTGCACAGACTGTTCAATCGTTAACCAACGTGAACGGTATTTATCAACATCAAGCGATCCGCCTTTTTTGGTCAGTGTAATTGCTGCAAACAGCAACACGCCGACAATCAGTACTGCTGCGAATAATAGAATAATTGTTCCGTCCATTAGTTTTCCTCCTGTGAGCTAGCCAGCGCCAATAACTGTGCATCTGATTTTTGTTGGCCAATTATTTGCACACCGACAGGCAATCCATCACTTGTCGTACCCGCCGGAACACTGATTGCAGGAACGCCCGCCAGACTAGCCGATACTGTCATGATGTCTGCTAGATACATTTTTACTGGATCTTCGGCATTTTCACCTATTCTGAATGCTGGAGTTGGACTGACTGGGCCGATCAGTGCATCATAGGTTTCAAACAATGCGTTAAACTCATTAATCAGTAGTGTGCGGGCTTTTTGCGCCTGCTGATAATAGGCATCAAAATAACCGCTCGATAACACATAGCTACCGATCATGATTCGTCGTTTGTTTTCAGTGACGAACCCTTCGTCGCGCGAACGGCCATACAATTCCGCCAATGTCTGTACGTTCTGAGCGCGAACACCATAACGAATACCGTCATAGCGAGCCAAGTTACTACTAATTTCCGCAGGGACGATAATATAGTACATGCCCACACCATATTTAATCATCGGCAGGTTCACTTCTTCGACGATATGACCCGCAGTCTTTAGCTTTTCCGCGTATTCAATAACCCTATCACGGACTTCCTCGTCGACATCGTCCGACATAAATTCACGAATGATCCCAATTTTTTGCGCAGGTTTTAACACTTCCGCGCCAAAGAAGTCAGGCAGCGTCGTCATATCACGCTCGTCTTTGCCAGCCATAATAGCCATCACTAGCGATGCATCGTCCGCAGTGGTCGCAAACGTGCCAATAGTATCTGTACTACTAGCCATAGCGACAACACCATATCGACTGACAGTCCCGTAGGTCGGCTTGACACCCACGACGCCATTAAAACTAGCTGGCTGACGGATCGATCCGCCAGTATCCGTCCCTAGTGCAAATGGCACAATGTCAAGTGCCGTCACGACAGCTGATCCACCACTGCTACCACCAGCAACGCGCGTTTGATCGATGGCGTTCTTTGTTACACCATACGCCGAGTTTTCAGTACTTCCACCATGCGCGAACGCGTCAAGGTTTGCCTTGCCTATACAGATCGCACCTTCAGCTTCCAGTCGTTCGACTGCCGTTGCCTGTAATGGCGCCTGGAAGTTTTCGAGAATCTTACTGGCAGCGGTCGTCGGCGCACCGAATGCTAAGAAATTATCTTTGACAACAAATGGAACACCAGCTAGTTTACCCGTGATCTCGCCTGCATCAACTGCGGCGGCTCGTTCGAGCGCACGTTCTTTAGTGAGTGACAGTAGCGCGTGATAGGATTCACTCGCCGCTACTTTATCGAGTGCTTGCTGCACCGCTTCGACGGCAGATATATCGTTATAATCAGAAATCTTTACCATAGTTATAATACCTTTGGAACTTTTACAGAATCAGTTGTTTTTTCTGGTGCTAGTGCGAGTAATGTTTCACGAGTAACACCATAGTCAATCACGCTATCATCACGCCACACATTCGTAAGTCCAGTGACTTGATAAGTTGGTTCGATACCTGACGTGTCTAGCTGCGACAATTGTTCGACGTAGCCTAAAATGTTTTCAATATCTGTTTGCAAACTATCGGTTTCGTCATCTGCTAGCTGCAAGCTACTTAACTGTGCCAGATGTTGCACATCATCACGAGAAATTTGTGTCATAGGATTATTATAGTACAGATACGACCGTCATGTAAAAGATTGATTAATATTAGTATTTATGATATAATTTAATTATAGTACCCCGGACATTCCGGAATACGGTACTCGAGCACGAGGAGGAGCCATGAGGGCTTCTGTTTTTTTCGCAAGTGTCATCACTGTCGCAGCCCTGACCGGTTGCAGTGTCGACGGTAGTCCCGTCGCGAAAGACGATGCGCAGTCACCGACCACGAATGAGACTAGCCCGACGGGAGTCATCCCGTCACAGATCATCTCGTCACAGTCGTCGTACGAGGGAAGCGTCACCGAAGTCATGTTCGGTGAAGTGTACTTCGACAAGTGCACGGACAGCAACACTGCGATCGTCGTCGTGACCTACACGACGGCAGGCGAGGGTGAGATCGGCGTCCTGGTCGGCGATTTCGCCGATATCGGGAAGCCGGCATCGAACCGTCAAGACCCAGGACACGAAGCATCGCTTTTCTACATGAAAGATACGGTGACTGGCGAACAAGATGCCGGCCAAGTCGCCGTTCCAATCCCGCTGAATGGCAAAGACATTTCGATCAAGATCAGCCTGATTGGGGCGAAAACGACTCAGCTAGTCACTCAGGTTGTCGACATCCCAAGCACGCAGTGCGCAGGACAAGCTTGGCAGAACTAACCCCTCCTGACGCTCGAAACCCCTCGATTACCACACGGTGATCGAGGGGTTCGTCATATCTATGCTATACTTGTCGTAACGCTTATGAAAACAAAAAAGAAAAAGAATATAATCAAGCTTGTAACTGAGTTTGCCAAATTACAACTTGCCGGAAATATTCCCTTTTGGGGGACGTATTTTGGCTTTGCATTCCTTGATCAGACATTCAATATGCCAAGTTTTTGGGCACTCGCTATTCCAACTGTCCTGTCAAACATTTTGTTCTTTATCGTGGACGATAAATGGGTATTTGCCGATGACAAAAAAGGCCGTGATTCATCTGACGGTGTTATCAAATTCATTACATTCACTATCACTAGTGCAGTTCTACTATTCACGATCACCTATACATTAGAACAGCAGTTTGGGATTACGCCGTACATTGGACAATTCATATCCGGTCTATTCTCGACCGCCTGGACATTTGTTGGATTGAAGTTCTGGGTATTCGCACCTGTCCGTCATCATGGGCTACGCATCGCGCGATCTAAAGCAAAACGACGACGAATTAAAACAGCTTAATTAGATATCAAGATTATGCATGTCTATACGCTCTGGCTGCGTATCTCTCGAAGTAATCTTCAAATCCACTCCTGGCATATCAATAAATCCGATAGCGGCTGTACGAGGCGGTACATAGTCTGGAATATTCTGTGCTCCATCTGAAATGATACGATCTACACAGTGGTAGAGTGGTTTAATTGGATTATTTTTTGACCCATATACAACGCGGTTAGCGGCACCGAAGAAGAATTGCGACATACCAACACCATGGGGCGGATAAAGCTTAGGATGTGCAGCGCCGTGTCGACCTTCTAACTGTCGCCAAAAACCAGGTGCACTAGCATACGCTTGAATGGTTGCTCCACCTCGATCATAGTGTGGTTTTGCAATCTGAGCGCCATTATCAACAATTAATTTGCCTTCTCCGTCATGCGTATCGTATCCGTCATATCTTAGCAGACGGAATGTTATAGACCCTAATTCGCTTGGAAAATAGAGGTGTTTTATACCCCGGTAAGATTCGTCAAGAATATCCATAATGTTGGCAGCTGAACGAGCTAAGTCAGATTGGAGATAAAAACCATGTTCCATATAGTCTTTAAATTCTGGCGGAGTCTTTTGCTGCATACGATACCACTTTTTGCGAAGAGTGTCATTAAAGTGAAAAATAACCTTAGGATCACTGATTTGCATGCCTGCTAGATTTATACTGAGTTCTTTTCGAACATGTCCGTCTTCTGGTACTCCAACTTTATCAAAGCTTCCAGCTGTCCAGTTTAGCCACTCAGGGTGCTCATTCATACATATATCGTATTGATCACTGATCAATTGGTATGCATCAACTGGTGTATCAAGTACAACTTCTGCAATTCCATTCTCACGTAATTCACTTTCAAGCTGGCTCTTAGGCTGTGAATCTAGGCTCGGGACAAAAGGCCGATAACGATCAATAGCCTGCTGTCGACTCATTTTTTCGAATGTCTGCGTCATTTCTTTCTCCCAAATAAAATGCTACCACTGTATTGAAACAATGGTAGCATATTCTTGACGGATAGAATGATGTATTTTTTAGCGTGCGTCGATGAACGTATGTGCACGTCCACTTGCGCCACCACGACCGGTTCGGCCGATACGGTGTACATAATCTTCGTATGTCTGTGGTGTATCGAAGTTGATCACGTGCGATACATTTGGAATGTCCAGCCCGCGAGCCGCAACATCAGTTGCTACAAGCACCTTCACGCGCTCGTCTTTGAATTGTTTCAAAGCACGTTGGCGCTGTGATTGGTTTTTATTACCATGGATCGCAGCAGATGGAATACCGCTATTGTCTAAGTGGTCACTCAAACGCTGCACGCCAAACTTTGTTTCACCAAATACAAGTACCTTATCGTATGCTTCACCGCGAAGCATCTCAGTCAAGATATCGATCTTTTGTGATTTATCACGTACTTCGATAATGTCTTGTTCGACATGTTCGCTAGTCTCTGATGTTCGAACAGATACTGTTTCTGGATTGTTCAGGAAAGTATTAACAAGTGCCTGAATATCAGGTGTTATCGTCGCACTAAAGAATAGCGTCTGACGTTCTCGTGGCATCGCATCAACGATTTGACGAATATCAGGCAAGAATCCCATATCAAGCATTCGGTCAGCTTCGTCCAGTACTAATGTCGTCATTGTGTCTAGTCGAAGTATCCGACGCTGCATCAGATCTTTTAGTCGTCCTGGCGTTCCAATAATAAAGTGAGGACGTCGTTTGAGGTCACGAATCTGGCGATCAACATTCACGCCACCAACGATAAGTGCAGAATAAAGGTTAAGGCCTTTACTGAATTCACGGAATTGTTCGTCAATTTGCTGAGCTAGCTCGCGAGTTGGCGCAACAATCAGTACGCTCGGTCGGAGTGAAATACCACTCTGACGTTCAATGATTGGGAGCAAGAATGCCGCTGTTTTGCCGGTACCGGTGTTTGCAAGACCGATAACATCACGACCTTCAATAATATGAGGAATCGCTTGATCTTGGATAGCACTTGGAGTCACGTAGCCCTTGTGGGAGATGTTGTGATGCAACTGTGCGCCGAACGGAAAATCGGCGAATTTATGCTTTGATTCATAGACAATTTCGTCAGCTTTTGCGACGGCTTTGTTGATGAATTTAGATGGATGAATATATTTTTTTGCTGGACCGCGATTACCGCCGCCACGTCGTCCGCCACCACCGCCGCCGAATGATCGACCGCCTGATGGACGTGAGTTACCTTGGGGTGGTCGTCCACCTCGTCGTTGTTGTGTAAATGCCATAAGAAATAACCCTTTCGTTGTTTCTATTTAGTAGATTTGCAGTCAAGACTAATAACTAGTCATAGAACAGCGAGAGGATATTTCGGTGGTGGCGCCATGGCACGGTTCTGTGCTCATAAAATCGGTGCGCTCATCTTTGAAAGAGGCTCGACATTCATCGAATGCAATATATTCATTATAGCACAAGAGGCACGGAAATGCAACTAATCGTCAATCTACTGCCGATAGAACGGATCTTCAGACTGTGGCGGCTGGGTAGGCTGCTGCGGTTGAACAGACTGAGGAGCATTATACGGCTGAGCAACCGGCGGAATTTGTTGCTCATATCGCTGTGGCTGAGTTGGATCAGCCTGGTACTGCGGTTGAAAACCACTCGGGACTGGCGCAGTATACTGCGCAGGTTGTTGCGGCTGCTGTCGGATTTGCTGCGGCGTATACGGTTGGTTTTGCGGCTGTTGCGTACTCATGACGGGCTGAGGTGCAGTTTGATATTGACTAGTAGTTGCCTGATATTGGCTACTCACTGGCGGCTGCTGAGGGCTTGGTTGGTAGTTTGCAGCCGGCATTGATGGCATCGCACCATAATGACCCACCTGCAACATACTGTATCGGCGACGCTGCAGATAGAAGACAACTGCAAACAAAATCGTTAGTATAATCATTAGTACAAGCAAGATAATCATAGCGGTGAGACCCTGATTGAACAGTGACGTGTCGCCTACTGAGCCCCTTTTGGACTGAGCAAGCTGCGAAAGCGGCGTTGCCCATTGGTTAAAGCCATACTGACTAGCTGCGGTAGCAAAACTACTTTGCGCCGCACTGTAGTTACCAGCAAAATATTCATCGATAGCTCTGTTCCAAGTGTTTGTCGCCTGGCTTAATTCACCAAGTTTTATATTCTTGTCGTCGACTAATTTTGTCAGCTCATTTGTAGAACGCACTGTTCCGTTCGCAAAACATTCTTGATCAGGGCAGTATAATTTGCCATATACTGCGAATCCTACTAATTTACCCGACTGATCAAACGTTCCAGCGCCATCACCGCCCGGGACAACCGGCGTGCTTGTTTCGATGAGTCGCTCACCGTCTCGGTCATATGTCTGGTTGACCTTTGCGTTGGTTACTTGGGGGAAGTTATTGATCTTGTCGATGATCAATGCACTGTCAGCATACGCGGGGAATCCGATAGTATTCAGAACAGTATTTGCTTTGATGTCATTCCCTGGTGCAATTGCAGTGTTTTGGAACGTCGCTCCTTCAACCTTTAGTAACCCGACATCTGCCGAAGGAGTATCACTGTTAAACACTTCTTGACGAGATTTTGACATGTCGTATTCTGCAGCAACGAATTTTGCTGAAAGGACGGTATCTGAATACGCAAAGGATGGTTTTGATCCGCCGCCACGATTGATAACAATTGGCTTGTTCGTTGGCTGGATACTGTAGGTATACTCATCTTTTACGGCTGTAATGTAGCTGCTTGGAATAATAGAGCCTATGTTCTCTATTTTTGCGATCGCTTCTTGATCCCCGTTGATTGCTCCATTTTTGAGGTAATTTGCATCGTCCTCTAAAATAACCCGAGCCTTTAACAGATAGTCAAGAATGGTCTGCAACCGAGTAAGTAAATCTTCACGGCTGTCGGCATAGTTGATGTAGCCGTTAATAGCATCTTTGACATCATGACGAATTGCATGTCCGGACGTTGCGATATGTCCTTCGCTCGACACGATCGTGCCGTTAGCAACATTGCCGATACAGGCATTTGTCAATGTCGTTGCCGTCTCGCCTGATTCCAGCTTGAGATCCAAATCTGCGCAATAGAGTGTTCCGATTCGAACGACACTCGGTTGAGCTTTTGCGATTGAACGAAGACTTTCGGTGTTCTCGTTATACTCTGCTTTTTTTGTCACCAAAGCAGCCTCTGTTTCATCAACAACTTCTGATGTCTGTTCCTCTGTTGTCGTGTTTGCCGCAGCATCGGTGTCGTCGGCAGCCGTATTTGTCTTTTGGAATGTGAGCGACTGAAGCATCTGTTCATCGAGAGCGGCCGCATCAACATTGTATGGACGAACATTCGTTATGCACGCGGCATACGCCTGATCATTCTGAATCGTATAATAGCAGTCATCATATTTTTCGGTGGCAATACGATAATTATCATTCTTGGTGGTATAGCGAATCTTTTGGAACTCGACACCATTAATAGACTGAGGAACCGGCTTGCTCGCTTCGATGCTTACCGTTGCTGTTGTGCCGTCATCGGCGGTTCGTTCTGCAAGTCGCTTGTCAGTGCTCAGTTTGATAAACGTACTGAGATTGGATAGTCCTTTAAAATCAGGTTTTGCGGCGGCCTCTTTGATTTGTTCTGCGGTCACATTTGCTGTAATGAGCAGCTGAGGAGGATTGGTCACAGCTGCACGCGTCGAATCGGTGCTTTCTACTGGACTTACTCGAACGAGGTTGTAGTCACGCTTTACACGAAGATCATTGTTTTCATAATACGGCACAGCTTCTTGAGGTTTGCCATCTTTTCCAACTGGGACGACCGTTTCGGCATAACTTGTGAACAGCTGGTTATCGTAGCTGACACTAAAGCCTTGAGTAGATGTCACGGGAACGAGTTTTGCTAGCTGATCGCTTGGTTGCAGTACATTACCTAGTTCTATTCGCGCATCTTTGTCATCGTACGCTGTACGGGGTACGACAAAAAACAAGCCGATTGCGATCAAAACGGATAGTACAATCGTGACAATTAATAAAATTTTCGCAATCCGGCCTAGCGGCGAATGGATTGTTTCGGTCTTTTGGCGTATTGCCTCCGACTCCTGTGGTATGTAGGGGTTGGTTGAAGAATCTTGCATGCTTATGCTTAGTGTAGCATATCAAACTAGAGTTTTGAACGAATTTCACCAATCATATCGCGCAGCTCTGCAGCCTTTTCAAACTCAAGATTCGCACTGGCTAATTCCATCTGCCCCGAAAGCTCTTTGATAAGTGATTGATACTCGTCTTTTGGTATTTTCTTAAGGTCTAATTTCTGCTTGTTGTCGCCTTCCTTCATTGGAATAATTGATCGAAGACCTTCGTCAATTTCCTTTGCAACACTCGTCGGCGTAATCCCGTGTTCGGTGTTGTATGCTTCCTGGATAGCACGACGCCGATCAGTCTCATCAATCGCAGCCTGCATCGAGCGCGTCACAGTGTCGGCATACATATAAACCTTGCCTTCTTGGTGGCGCGCGGCACGACCAATTGTCTGTATGAGCGCACTCTCGGAACGCAGAAACCCTTCTTTGTCTGCATCCATAATCGCCACCATGCTTACTTCTGGCAGATCTAAACCTTCACGAAGCAAGTTAATTCCAACGAGTACATCATAAACACCCAGGCGAAGATCACGCAAAATATCACCACGTTCAAGCGTGTCAACTTCGCTGTGAATATAAGCAGTCTTGATATCGAGTTCAAGCAGGTACGAACTAAGGTCTTCTGCCATGCGTTTCGTGAGTGTTGTTACGAGCACACGTTGATTTTTTTCGATGCGTTCGCGGATTTCAGCGATCAAATCATCAATCTGACCGTCAGTCGGCCGAATTTCTAGCTGAGGATCAAGTAACCCTGTTGGTCGAATGATCTGTTGAGCCGGTTCAGGGCTATGTTCGAGTTCGTAGTCGCCAGGTGTCGCTGATACATATACCGCCTTGTTGATATGGCTATCAAATTCATCAAATCGAAGCGGACGGTTATCGAGCGCTGATGGCAGACGGAATCCGTATTCGACCAGTACCTCTTTGCGTGCGCGATCTCCATTGTACATACCGCGAACTTGCGGTAATGTCTGATGACTTTCGTCAACTAAAAGTAGCCAATCGTCTGGGAAATAGTCGATCAGAGTCGCCGGCTGCTCACCTGGTTCACGATTAGTCAAGTACCGACTATAGTTCTCGATTCCTTTCACGAATCCTGTTTCTTCAAGCATTTCTATATCGTATTTCGTTCGCTGCGTCAGGCGCTGTGCTTCGAGTAATTTATCATGCGCTTCGAACCATTCAACACGCTCCTCAAATTCTTGTTTGATTCGCTCGATCGCATATTCAAGCTTTTGTTTGGGCGTTACATAGTGGCTGCTCGGAAAAATCGTCACAGCATGCGGTTCGCCCAATATTTCACCAGTGAGAGGGTCGATTCGAGTGATTCTGTCGACGACGTCACCAAAAAACTCGATTCTATACGCGACATCGCTGCCCGCAGGAAATACATCGACTACGTCACCTTTTACTCGAAATGTTCCCCGGTGAAAATCAATATCATTGCGTTGATACTGAATGTCAGTTAGCCAGCGAATAAATTTATCCTGCTGCCGCTTTTCGTCTTTGGTTACCGTAATAGACATTTCGCCGTAATCGTCTGGCGAACCAATGCCGTAGATACAGCTAACACTTGCAACAATAATAACGTCACGACGCGTCAATAGCGCCGTGGTTGCGGCATGGCGCAGACGATCAATCTCATCGTTAATTCGGCTATCTTTTTCGATAAATGTGTCGCTGCTACTGATATACGCCTCGGGTTGGTAATAGTCAAAGTAGCTGACAAAATAATGTACTTCATTCTCGGGGAAAAACGACTTAAACTCACTATATAACTGTGCAGCAAGTGTTTTATTGTGCGCGAGCACTAGCGTCGGCACTTGACGATTTTGGATAATGTTCGCCATCGTAAACGTCTTGCCTGATCCAGTGACACCTAAAAGTGTTTGCTCTCGCTCACCCGCGTCAAGTCCTTCGACCAACTGCCTAATCGCACTCGGTTGATCACCGGTCGGTTGATACTTTGTTTGCAGGTGGAATAATTCGTCCATTCATTAAGTATACAGCTAAATCCCGTTACACTAAAGCGACGTTAACACGTCAACAACTGCACTCACTCAGCCCGTTCTGTGCCGCGACCGACACATCAGCTGTTATTAGGTATACTCATTTACGATCATTAATGGCTTGTGCTGGATTAGTAAATTTTTTGCCGGATTCGGTCACACATTGCTCTGGGTACGTTTCAAGTATTTGGCTCATACGGAGCCGCTTGCAATCGCTAAATGTTTTTGCGCTGTCCGCCGCCAGATCATCACGACCTTGCAAAATCTGAAAAAACGTAAACACAAGCAGAGCAGCAATAGCGATTACAGCTACTACTACCGCTGCCAAATGAACGCTACCTCTTTCATGTATCCTCATACTTGTCAAATTCCTTCATTGCGATATACTCGCAATTTATATTAGCCGCGGCCTGATCGTTTTGCACTGACGTGATTATCTGTGCCATCATGCTGAAAATCAGCATATTTTTTATCGAGCGCATCAATCACTTTTGCCACTAAACGCGCTGGATCTGTGTCATAAATAATATCTCGCGCACCTGGTGCCTCAATATTTTCAAGAAGTGTCGGCGCGTAGTCAGCAAGTCCGCCGCTTCCAAGGAGGATGCCGCATACTTTTCGACTCTCGAGTGCGGTTGCTAGTTCATGCAAACTTCCCATCCGCCCACCGACAGTAATCACTGCATCGCTACTGCGGACAAGATGTACATCGCGACCCACGTATTCCATACCAGTAAAATTAATGTAATCAAATTCTTTTGTTGGCAGTTTATACGTTGCAACGTGCTCTCGAAATGAGCTAGCAGGGCTAAACCCAATCGAAATACCTCGTTTGCCCGTCACACTCACTGCGCCCATTGCAGCATAGTGAGGTAATCCAACAGTGGCACCTGTCGTAAGCGTCTTGCCGGCAGCTGATATTGCTTTGCCGAGTTCGTATGCTAGTTGGTGTGATGTCGTCACCGTGTCACCGCTCGCCGCGCCTGATACACAAATTTGATACCTCATTTATTTATAGCCTCCCTTTGCATATGTTAATTTCTCTGGCGCAATCATATCGTTATCCAGCTGCTGTAGTACTTGCTTTTGCAAATTTGGAAATCCCATATAACGAATGAATATCTCGTTCCAAAGACTCTCTCTGAAATGATAGGCGTACCGTCGTTCGTATGGTTCGGTGTTTGAATACGCAAAACTGATATCAAATAGATTGAATGACACCGGGAATCCATCATGGTTGAGCGCAACATAATCTAGATCTTTCCAGAACACAAGCTCAGGGTCAATCTGAAACAGCAAGTCTTCCGCGCGCCGCCAGTGCAAATCTTCCGGTTGTACATGCGGCTCAAACGCTTCTGGGTGCGATTCGTCCTTTAATTTGCCAAAATAGCGCTGAATAACACGCCAATGGATATGATTGTCAACTATTTGACTAGCGTTGCCCGGATCTGCAATCAACGTTGTGACGATAGTCTTTCCAAAATTCGCCTTTTTTGATTTCATTTTGAAAAATGTTGAGTATAGCTTGATTTCATTCAGATAATGCAGCATAAGAGGAAGTGATTTGAGCGCAAGCCCACGCATACGCTCAGCTTTCATAGGAACAACGACAATAACACCAAGTTCTTTCGTATGAGTGATATTATGCAACTTTTTTGCAACGAAATGTTCTGCTAAATCAACATACTTGTCATGATCCATAACAACAATTCGAATATCTCGCTCTTCGTAATCAGCAGCCGTCACGGTCTTGAATAGCTCATCATACTCGTTCAGCCACTCAGGCCCCTCGCTAAACCGGAGTGCGGTGTAGAGTTCATCAAAATCTTCGTGTTTGAAAAGTTCAGTGAGTGACGAATAGCCGAGTGTTTTCATTAAATTCTTAGGTGGCATTTTTTTGAGGAGGCTCTTTGCTTTGGAATGTTTCAATACGAACACTTTACGGGGAAAGTCTACTTTGTTTGCAGCAGTGACCATCAACGGTATCATACTCTTCACGTCTTCGCCGTCGACACCGCCAATCAGCGCCGCAAGACGCTTGTTGTCAAGCGAGACACGGTTCATCAAGGCTTGATACAGTTCCTTGCCTGTCGTGTCGGATGGATCGAGTTTCATCTGACGCATACGGTCATGCGCTAGTTCATGAATCGTCCCAATTAATTTTACATCCGCACCAGTCTGCCCACTCGCAGATTCTAGTTGGCGAAGACTTGCACTAAATAGTGGTTGTTCTGCGTCTAGTAAATCCCGTAAAAATTTTGCCATATATTGTCTCGATTATATCATGCTTATGGTTAGTTTTAATCTGCTATAGTGGCTGTTCGTGAATTGGCATATGGTGAAGCATCGTTCCTTTTGGTAATATTCCGGTTTTTGCACCAATATGGTTCACCACCGATGTCGAATTTGCGCTGGCAAAAATAATACTATCCACCAAAGACGCACCTTGTGACCATTGCGCTAAAAATCCGGCGCCAAATGCGTCACCGGCGCCAGTCCGATCAATCACCTGGACGTCTTGATACATACCCGCACGAGCAATCGTTTTGCCATCACTAGCCATTACGCCATTTGGTCCGTCAGAGATAATCACCGTTGATACATAGTTTAGTAAATGTCGCGTCAGCTCTTCAAGAGACGATCCTTCGACAATCAGCGCTGCCTCGTCTTTGTTGACAAGAAGTACGTCAACATCGTGTAGCAAGCCCTTTAATTTTTGATGGTGCGCCAATTCACCTTTGCCTGGATTGAACATGATTTTCAAACCATGTGACTTTGCATCTAAGAATAATTGATGCAGAATTGCCATGTTGCCACTCATTGTCGAGACATATAACCAGTCTGCATCGCTCCCTTTAAGGTTAAAATCACCTTCATGATAATGTGTTGATGCTCCGCGATATGTCAAAATAGTCCGCTCTCCGTTAGGCGCAAGCAGCAAAACAGAATAGCCCGTGTGATATTTATGACTGAATGTCACCTTTGACGTGTCGACTCCTTCGTGATCAAGCATATCAAGAACAGCCTGACCTGCCGGATCGTGGCCAAGACTCCCCATAAACTGCGCATGCAATCCCTGGCGCGCAAACGTCACTGCAGCGTTTGTGGCACCACCACCCGTGCTAAAGGTAATGTTGTTCACATCAGATTTTGCACCAAGTTCTAGCTTCATAAAGCTTTCGTGAGGATTTTCTACGACAGGTTTAAATTGAGGGCTATGACTCAAAAAGACATCCTGGACAGCCGCACCAACAGAGATAATTTTTATATGACGCCCACTCATTGACACCATTGTACCATAGTTCTTATGGCAAAAATATCGATCTCAGTTCGATGGATAGCGGATTTTATACGACCGCTTTACCCGCACTACCAAATGCCTGAATCTTTTCTTCAACTACTTTTTGCACTTCACCGTACACCGTCGGCATTAACTTTACGACTGCATATTCATTTGGGTTTTCGGCCAAGACTTTTTCGAGCGTTTTGCGAAACACGTAACGCATATCGCTGTTGATGTTAATCTTGCTTACACCGATCTTTGCAGCCTCTTCAAAGTAGTGAAGCGGCGTACCGCTGCCGCCGTGCAGGCTAATTTGAACATCCGACGCGTCACGAAGTTTCTGAAGCAGTTCCAGGTCAAGCACTTTTGGTACTGGATACTTTCCATGTAAGTTTCCGATTGCTGCTGCGAATGTATCAATACCTGTCGCGTCGACAAATGATTTGATACTCTCTGGAGTACTGAATGTCTTTTTAATTTCTTCGAAGTCAATTCCTTCGGTATGGACATTTGATGATCCGCCGAAATAATGCGGCTCACTTTCGACAAGCGCACCAGTAAATTTAGCATATTCAACAACTTCTTTCGTCTTTTCAATAATCTCTTCGGTTGATGCATCGTGATTTGCCTGCGAGATATCGATGTGGATATACTCGTAACCAGCATCAATAGCGCGTTTGCAATCATCAACTGTCGGGCTATGATCGAGATTAATATACATCTCAACGCCATATTCTTCTTTGTAGTTGTCAACCAGGTCTCGAATGTTCTCAAGTCCCATGGCTTTTACTTCGCCATCACTTACTTCGACAAGAACTGGCGAATTTAATTTTTGTGCGGCTTGGACGACAGCGATCAGCGTCTCTTGGTTGTCGATATTAAATGCACCCACGGCAAAGCCTTGGCGGCGTGTGCGTTGATATAAATGACGTGCTCGCAACGTGTTTGCACGAATTTGACTAATACTTAAACTCATAATGATTAAATCCTCTCAGCCTTATACCAGTCGGGTGCTTTGGCTAGCCATTCTTTTAGTGTTTCTTCGTCAAGTAGTCCCGCTTGCGCGCCCACATGCTGAACTACATTTGTCGGTGTTATAGGCGCCCATTGTAACGCACCTTCAAGTGGATATCCTTTGATGAGCGCCGCTACAAAAGTGCTCGTGTAGGCATCACCGCACCCTGTTCGCTCTACTGGTGGCGCTGGGTCTGGATAGATTGGCATCTTGAAACGGTTTTCGCCATCAGATGCATAGCTTCCCGCTGGGCCATCGGTGATAACCACTGTATTTGGACCAAGTGCATGAAGACCATTAAATAACTCATGAATATCTCGAGTCCGATTATCCAAGATTTGCTGCGCTTCTTCAAAATTCACCGCTAATACTTGAGTCCGCTGATAGATCCGTGCCAGACGCTCTTTACCGGCAAGCAGCTGGAATGTACCAGGTTGAAATGCCATTTTGATCGTCGGATGGGCTTCTAGCCAGTCAGCTACAGCATCGTGGTATTCCAGCGCACCCTCGGAAATAGAGCTAAAATACACCCATTCAGGCAATTCATCTGGCCGGAACGTTGGCCAGTGATAATCGTATTGTTCGTGTTTGATCAAAATCGTTCGTTCGTCACCATACCACAATACATAGTGATAATTACTGTTTTTGCCAGCATTTGCTTTGACAAACCGTGTATCGACGCCGTTTTTCGTCAGCGCAACCACCATGTCGCGACCCGCTTGATCATCACCGACGTTTGTTACAAAACTACTTTTTAAGCCTAATTTTGCAAAGTTCACCGCGGTGTTTGCGCTATTACCAACTGCGTCAAGCACTTCTGCATGATCGAATGGTATTTTCGTGCTAAACGGAAGACTGAGACGTTTACCGTCGGCCGCCTCTTCGACGCGTCCATATTCATCTTTTAGTTTGATGAAAGCATCGGTGACGATATCGCCAATATTTAATACGTCAATTTTTGTCATGTTAATACTCCCTGTGATATTGTGCTGTCGTGTGAATAAACTGTTGTATCGTGTGCGCCATCTTTACTCCAGTCAATCCAAAATGATCTAATAATTCATCTGGCTTGCCGCTTTCGCCAAAGCGATCCTGCATGCCGATCCGCTTCAATGGCGTCGGCAACTGTTCTGAAAGTAATTCTGCGACCGCCCCACCAAATCCGCCTTTGATCTGCGCCTCTTCCGCTGTAACGACTCGACCCGTCTTTCTTGCACTCGCAAGAATCGTCTCATCGTCGAGTGGTTTTATCGTCGGTACGTGTACTACCTCGGCATAGATACCATGTTTTTCTAATTCATGTGCGGCAAGCAGCAGTTGGTGTGTCATTGTGCCCGTTCCAAGTAGGCTTACGTCAGCACCTTCACGAAGCACGTAGGCTTTGCCGATCTCAAACGGTGATTCGTCAGTGCTAAATATTGCCGTTTTCTCACGCGCCAATCGTATGTAACTGGGTTTACCGTTTTCAGCGATGGCTTTTGTCGCTTTTTCGGCCTCGATACTATCGCCAGGCGCGACAACAACCATATTCGACAGTACTCGCATCAGCGCAATATCTTCGAGCATCTGATGTGTCGCACCATCGGGGCCAACGCTTACTCCAGCGTGTGATCCGACGATTTTCACCGGTTGATCATTCAGTGCTATAGTCGTACGAATCTGTTCCCAGTTTCGACCTGGACTAAATGCCGCATAGCTACTCGTAAACGGTATCTTGCCTGCCCGCGCCATACCACTTGCGACAGTAACGAGGTTTTGCTCGGCAACGCCTATTTCGACGAAACGTTTTGGAAATGCATCGCGGAATAAATGCATTTGTGTGCTCTCTGTCAGGTCAGCACACAATGCAACTATTTGTTCGTTTGCTTCGCCAGCGGCCTTGAGCCCACGGCCGAATCCAGCCCGAGTCGGCTCCTTGGCGACATCGTCGTCATAGATATTAGATTGCATAGGAAAATGACTCATTCGTGTGCTCCTTCAATTTTGCCATCAAGCGTCCGAAGTTTTCGAAGCGCTTCTTTTGCCTGTTCACTATTCGGTGCCATACCATGCCAGTGATAATCGTACTCCATAAAGTCAACACCTTTACCTGGAATTGTATGAGCAATAATGACACTTGGCTTGTTCGTAATCGCCCGTGCCATACTGGCGGCATCAATGATACTTTCGATATTATGTCCATCGATTTCTTGGACATGCCAACCAAATGACTCCCATTTACCACGCAGATCTTCTAGTGGCATAACATCTTCTGTCGTACCATCAATTTGAATGTTGTTGCGATCGACAAAGGCAGTCAGTTGTGACAATTTATACTTACCAGCAAACATTGCTGCTTCCCAAATGTTACCCTCGTTCAATTCGCCGTCACCCATAACCGTGTACACAAACCGATGAGGAGCGCCGTCAATATACTGCAACGTATATGCATACCCGGCAGCCTGGCTAAGTCCACTCCCTAGTGGCCCGCTCGTATTTTCTAGACCAGGTAACTTCGTTCGCTCAGGGTGTCCTTGTAGACGACTTCCTAATTGACGCAGCGTCGCAAGCTCTGACTTGTCAAAAAACCCTGCTTCTGCCATTGCGACATATTGCACGGGTACACAGTGACCATTGCTAAGGAAAAATACATCGCGATCAGGCCACTCTGGTTCCGCAGGTCGTATGTTCAATATATGGAAATATAATGCCGCGAATATGTCCGCAAGTCCTAGCGGCCCGGCACTGTGTCCGCTGCCAGCTTTTTCGAGCATGGCTATGATGTCTTGTCGAAGTAATGACGCTTTTGCGTCGAGTTGCTTCGTTGTTAATTGCCCACCCTGCATGTTAAATCACTCCTTGTTTATTAATCTCATTGACAATTGCAGTATACGCCGCCTGTGGATCGGCTGCTTTTTGGATCGCTCCTCCGACATTCAGTACATCGACACCACCTTGTGCGAGGCTAAATGCATTTTCAACAGACCCACCACCGTCCCAGCCGATCTCGAGCCCTGCATTGATTGCTTTTATAAGTCGAACCTTTTCAAGCTGCATCAGACTAGCACTTCCGCCATATGTTCCTAGTTCGCCGCTAAATATCATGGCATGATCAGCTGCTTCAAGTAGCGTAGCAATATCAGATGGTACAGTTGGCTTCAGAAGCGCCACGCCTACCTTGATGCCGTATTGTTTCACCTGCTGTATCATTGGTAGCAAATCCTCTTCGGCCTCTGCGTGAAATACAATCATGTGTGGTTTTAGTGCGATAAGCGTTGGTAGGTACTGTGAAGGTTTGGCAACCATTGCATGGATATCAACCTGCCACTCCTGTGGCCACCAAATCTGGTTCGGCGGAAGTAATGTTGTTGGTGCAAATGTATTGTCACTAATGTCAACATGAATACGTTGCGCAAACAGATGAATACGCTCAAGTGACGCCTTATATTCTTCTGGGTCACTGACCGTGACGCATGGTGCAACTACCGGCATTAGGCAAGCTCGTCAATCTGCGTATTGCGACGTTTATAGCGAGCAGCGTCGGCAAATGGCGTATGTAGCCATGTATCGACAATATCCTGCCAAACAACGTCTTCGTCATCGAGAATACGTGACGGTAAACACAGTACATTGCTGTCATTATCGTTGCGTGTCATACGCGCTTCCTCCGCATCCCAAATAACACTTGCACGAATACCTCGAAATCGATTAGCTGCCATCGCCATCCCTTGGCCACCGCCGCAAATCAGAATAGCACGAGGATCTTTGCTGTCGTCACCGATGATTTGAATTGCTGCCGCCTGGGCAAATTCAGGAAAATCGTCATCTGGATCAAGTTCATGTCCACCAACATCTTCAACGTCGTATTTGCGCTTCGCGAGGTAGGCGAAGACTTTTTCTTTCAAATGAAAGCCATTATGATCAGAGCCCAGATAAATCTTCATGATTTTAGTATAAGCGTTTTATCCATAAAACAAAAGAGTCCTACGCGGACTCTTTTGTTTTGAATTAACGAAGTGTCTTGCCAATGTCGGCAACAAGTTCGACAAGTCGGTTGCTATACCCCCATTCGTTGTCGTACCATACGCAAATTTTAATCAAGTTTCCACCAACAACCTTTGTCAGTAACAGATCGACCGTTCCTGAATTGCTGTTGCCAATATAATCACGTGATACGAGCGGCTCTTCACTAACGGCTAGAATTCCTTGATAGAACGGTTCGCTGGCTGCTTTTTTGAATACATCGTTGATCTCTTCGACCGTCACATCGCGTGACAACAGTGCCGTCACATCACTAATAGACACAACTGGAGTTGGGACACGGATAGAGAGTCCGTCAAATTTGCCTTCTAGCTGAGGCAATGTTTTAGTGACGGCTATTGCCGCGCCAGTTGTTGTCGGGACAATGTTTTCAGCGCCATTGCGACCTTCGCGAAGATCTTTCTTTGGCGCATCTTGGATTGCCTGGCTGGCAGTGTAGCTATGGACCGTCGTCAACATTGATTTTTCAACGCCAAATTCTGCATCAAGGATTGCCATGACCGCACCCAAGCTATTTGTCGTACAGCTGGCATTACTGACAACATGACTCGCGCTCTCGATCTTGTCCTCGTTTGCACCCAATACAATCGTATCAACGCCTTCGCTCTTTGTCGGACCACTAATGACAACACGCTTAGCACCAGCAGTGATATGCTTTTCGGCGTCTTCTTTGGCAGTAAAGAATCCCGTCGATTCAATAACCAATTCAACACCAAGCTCACCCCAAGGCAATGCTGCAGGATCACGTTCAGCCAATACCTTGATCGGCTTGCCGTCAACAATGATATTTGTATCGTCGTATGTCACCGTATGATGATACGTACCATAGTTGCTATCGTTTTTTAGTAGATACGCTAGTGTTTTCGTGTCTGTCAAATCGTTGATCGCGACAATTTCAATATCACCACGCTCAAATGCAATTTTAAACGCATTGCGTCCGATTCGTCCAAATCCGTTTATACCCAATGTTGTCTGGCTCATAGTCTGTAAATGCCCCTTCTGTATAAGCATTAGTTCTTTCGTTGTCTATTGTATATCAGCCACATCGTGATGTGCAAATATATTCGATAGTCGTTGTTTTTAATTTAGATGCACTCCGCTATACTAGTGGTACATGAAAAAGCGTGATGTCATGGAACTAGCGGCTCACTTTTACGATGAAGACCAGCTTCTCGAACTTGACCATGCAATCGAATATGCACGCAAAGCTCACCAAGGACAAAGACGAAGGAGCGGCGAGCCCTACATCATCCACCCGCTCCACGTGACATATACACTTATCGAATGGGGTATGGACATCGATACCGTCCTTGCTGGAATCCTGCACGACACGGTCGAAGATACCGATGCAACCCTGTCCGAGATTGAGAATTTATTTGGTCGCGACGTTGCGTTTCTTGTCGACGGTGTGACGAAGGTGTCGCAGGCACGCGCCGGCATGCGCGACCTTTCAAGTTATCTGCCACAAACAAAAGATAATCTTTCAAAGCTTTTGATTGCCGTTGGTCAAGACGTCCGAGTTATTATCATCAAGCTCGCCGATCGACTACATAATCTATCGACTTTGCAGCATATGCCAGCCGAAAAACAAACCAAAATTGCACGCGAATCACTTGAAGTATTTGCGCCGATGGCCGATCGATTAGGGATGGGTCGCGTACGTATGGAAATTGAAGAGATGGCATTTAGCTACCTTGATCCAAAAGAGTTTAAGCATTTGCAGTCAGCAATGAAAAAACGATTAGGAAAAAGTACTCGAAAACTTGGTGTTGTTCGCAGCGAAGTTGAAAAGGAATTAAAAAAGCATGGTATTGCATTTGAGGTAAATGGTCGCGTCAAAAGCATCTATAGCCTCCATCGCAAACTAAAAAAGGTCGATGGAAACTTTGATGATATCTACGATCTGATGGCGCTACGAGTTATCGTCGACAAAAAGGAAGATTGCTACCGCGTCCTCGGCATATTGCATGGTATGTACCAGCCGATGATCGCACGTATCAAAGATTACATTGCAATTCCAAAACCAAATGGATACCAAAGCCTTCATACGACGGTCATTACCCCAAACGAGCAAATCGTAGAATTTCAGATTCGCACTCACGATATGCACAACTACGCCGAGCGTGGACTTGCCGCCAGTTTCCATTATCACGAACAGAAAAAAAGTAAGAGTTATTTTAAATCGAAGAATACAGCTACCTTACCGGCAGAGCTGCAATGGATTACACAGATGCAAGAAATCGCGACCAGATTGCGCGAGGGAGAAGAAATCAGCCAAGAGCAACTCAACGTTGATCTGTTTGGTAATCGTATATTCGTGTACTCGCCAAATGGTGACATCTATAACCTGCCAGAGGGAGCACTTCCTCTTGATTTTGCCTACCTCGTCCATACGGATATTGGCAAACACGCGTATAGTTTCCGTGTCAACGGCAACATTCACGCCTTTGATAAACCGCTCAATAACGGTGATGTCGTCGAAGTCGTCACCCGAAAATCTTCGTCTCCAAAGCAAGCATGGCAAGACCTTGTCACGACAGCGCACGCACGAGACAAGCTTCGCATGCAACTACGCAAAATGGGAATCATCAGTGCGATTAGTGGCGCAGCAGCGATTATCAGAGAAAAGGCTGTCAAAAAATCACGTAAAGAATAAACTACCCCGCTGATTAGCGAGGTAGTTTATAGCAAGATTCGCGCTACTGATTATTCCAGCGTTCGATAGCTTCGTGAATAATAGTCTTCGCTTCCATGACATCCCCAAACCCCTTCACAACAGTACTACCTGGTTTTTTGAGGTCTTTGTAATGCGTAAAGTGATGCTTGATCTGATCTAGCATCTGCTTCGGAAGGTCATCAAGACTATTAATCGCGTTGCCATTGTTTCGATCATCCGCCGGAACAACAATAATTTTATCGTCAACTTCGTCGTCGTCGACAAATTTCAAAACACCGATAATTCTTGCTTCCAAGAAAATTCCGGTCGCCAGTGGCTCTGTTGTAATGATAAGCGCATCGAGCTCGTCACCGTCTTCGTCAAGTGTTTGCGGGATAAAGCCGTAATTTGTAGGTTTTGCAAAAATCGCCGGATCAACACGATCAAGCTGCATAATAGCTTTTTTGCGATTCCATTCAATCTTATGCGAACTGCCTTGCGGTATCTCTACGACGACGTTAACAACGCCGCCATCGACGTCGCCAGGTGTCAGGATTTGGTTAAAGTCTGCCATTGTCTTGTCTCTCCTTTTCGTTATCTATCCCCATTATACGTCATCTGTTATGATGGTGGTAGTTATGTTAATTATCGGTCATCGAGGCGCGGCGGGACTTGCACCTGAAAACACTTTAGAAGCACTGCGTGCAGGAGTCGAAGCTGGTGCCGACATTCTCGAATTTGACATTCGTCTCACAAAAGACAGCATTCCCGTACTTAGCCACGACTTCCATACGGCCAGAACGCACAAAAAACCAACTATCATTAGTCGCCATACACTCAAAGAGCTCCAGCAAAAGACTGCCGAAAACCCCATCGTCACACTCGACGAGGTACTACAAGAATTTTATGGCAAAATTCTTTTGAATATTGAGCTAAAAAGCAGAGGCAGTGGCAAAGTTGCCGTCGAGCTATTGCAAGAGAAATACATTTTTCGCAGTAGTGACTGGGATAACGTCTTATTCTCTTCATTTAAAGGAAGTGAGTTATGGTCTATTCGCAAAATTTCAACATCAGCCAATCTAGCACTGCTCCATGACCAAAATCCGTTCATGTTTATTGCCTACCAACGTAAGCTCCATTTAACCGCCGTCGGTTTTCATCGACTCTATCTGAACGAATTTGCACTGCAAATCGCTAAAAAATCAGGACTATTTTGTTATGTATACACCGTTAATCGACCTCATGCAGCCATCCTCATGGAACAACGCGGCATCGACGGTATCGTGACCAACTATCCTCACTCTATCATGGAAAAACTGCAAAAATAACCACTCGAATGAGTGGTTATTGAGTGCCAGATTACTTTTATCTACAATACCGCTTCGGCTGATGGAGCTGCTGCCGTTTTTGCATGCCCATCCAAATATTCACGAATCGACAAGGCCGCAGTCGCACCTTCGCCGACAGCACTGGCAATTTGCATTGTTGCACCACTGCGTACATCACCACTCGCAAAAACACCCTTCATAGACGTTTCGAGGTGATTGTCAGTCTTAATAAGACCCTGCTCGTCAAGTTCGATAGTTGTTCCAGTCAGAAACTCCGTGTTCGGTTTAAGCCCGACAAATATAAATGCGCCATCAGTCTCAAATGAGATTTCCTTGTCGTCTTTCACTGCAGACACGCTCGTCACTTTGCCGTCAGTCGTCACAATCTCAGTTGGCGTCACTCCTAGATGAACAGTGATTTTTCCTGCATCAACAAATTTCTGTAACTCCTGCTGTAGTACGTCGCTTGCTTTGACTGTACTTCGGACAAGCAGATCGATATGCGTCGTAAATCGAGTCAAAAACAGCGCCTCTTGGACAGCAGAATTACCACCGCCAACAACGACAAGTCGTTTTTCCCGATAGAAAGCACCGTCGCATGTTGCACAGTAGTGAACACCCCGACCATAATATTCACTTTCACCAGGAATACCAAGTTTATTGTAATCGCTTCCTGTCGCAATCAGTACCGTCTTTGCAAAAACGTCCTGACCGTCGATAACAAGGGTTTTGATCCCGCTCTCATCTATACGTATTGACTCTACCTGACCAAATTCGATTTGCGCACCAAACCTTTCGGCCTGCTTTTCTAAATGCCCTGCCAATGTTAAGCCCTCGATGCCATCAGGAAAACCCGGGTAGTTATCAACCATATCGGTAATCGCTGCCAGCCCACCTATAACGCCTTTTTCATACAATACCGTATCGATATCTTCTCTGGTCGTATACACAGCCGCTGCAAGCGCACTTGGTCCAGCACCTACCATTACCGTATCGCGAATCGTTTCACTCATTATGTCCTACATCCTTTACTATACTTAGTATAGTATACTACTTAACTTCTTTAATCTCAACAATAAACATAAGTGGACCGACAGGAGAACCCATACCAGTATCAACACTCCCGTAAGCTCTATCGGCAGGGATCGTCAGCTTAACAACTGATCCGGCTTTTTTACCAACTAGGCCTTCCTTCCATCCGTCAATAACCCCACCAAGCGTTAGCTGGTCAGTTGGCGTTGTCGTACCTTCCTTGTTCGTACTATCGAAAATCTTTCCATCAGATGTCCAACCAAAGTAATTAAGGACAAGCCCCGACTCTAATCCAGCCTCAGCGCCAGTTCCTTCGACAATGTTCTCAGACCGTAGCTCTGTCACTGTCGCAGGATCGAATACCTCCGACGCATAACCATCTAACGGACGATTTTTTGCTTGTTCGGCCGCTTGCTGTTCTTTGTAATCTGCAAGTACCTTGTCCTGATTTGCTTGGTCGATCTCGCTATTTTTGTTTTGCAGAACCACAACAAAAAATGATCCGATTGTTCCAACCACCATAACTACAGCAATAACCCATATTCCAATGCGTTGACTTCGTGATGTTGACATGTATTCTCCCCTATTCAGTATGTAATAAAATAACTTCTATTAGTATAGCAAACTAGCCGGTAATATCGTAAGACCGTAGCTTCTTTTTGGCTTTTTCTGTTGTACCAAGCTGCAATTCTAACAATTGTCCGTAGATGCCGTCCGTCTGCGCAAGCTCTGCTGGTGTACCGATTTCGTCGACCGTTCCGTTTTTTAGAGTTACGATTTTGTCGACATGCGCGATCGTACTGAGACGGTGGGCAATGATGATTGTTGTTCGACCTCGCATCAAACGATCAAGCGCCTCCTGAACCATATGCTCTGCCCGACTATCGAGACTACTGGTTGCTTCATCAAGCACAAGAATCGGCGCATCCTTTACCGTTGCCCGGGCAATTGCAATCCGCTGTTTCTGACCGCCAGATAACTTTATGCCACGTTCACCAATCTCAGTATCATACCCATGTTCTAACTTACTAATAAAATCGTGCGCATTAGCAACTTTGGCTGCCTGCTCTATTTCCTCATGCGACGCTCGAGGTTTCGCATATGCTATGTTTTCACGAATCGTTCCGCTAAACAACGCCGGTTCTTGAAAAACCGTCGCTATATTGTGCCGCAGGCTTTTTTGCGTCACCCGGGTAATGTCCTGACCGTCAATCATAATCGAACCTTGTTGTGGCTCGTACAATCGCATCAACAAATTAGATAGTGTGCTTTTACCTTGACCACTCTCACCAACAAGCGCCACCTTTTGTCCTGATTCAGCAGTAAAGGTAATGTCGTTGAGAACATCTTGTTTTTCATTATAGCGAAAGCCCACATCGTTAAACGATACAACGCCGTTTGATACCTCAAGCGCTTTTGCGCCTGGACTATCGTAGATATCCGGCTGTAGCTCCATTGCCGTAACATAATCTTTACTGCCCGTAATTGCGCGCTGGAAATTATCAACGATAAAACTCATACTAAAAAGCGGCGTACGCAGGGCGTTTATAAGTGTGATTAGCAAAATCATATCAGGAATAGTAAACCGCGTTTCGACCGTTTCGACAAAAATAAATGCATAGATTGCAAAGAAAACGATACTCAAGACACCGCCACGAATGATATCCATGTCATGCCAATATTTTGATTGCTTGCGCGTCAGTGCAATCGTTTTATGGTATCTGACGCGAAAATGACGATGCTCTAGTTTTTCTTGCACGTAGCTTTTGACGATCTTCATTTGCGAAATCACTTCGGCAAATCGTCCGCTGGCAATATCTATTTCTAGGTTCTTTGCCGTTTGCATTTTTTGCCACTTTTTACTTGTGATCGCCGTCAGCCACAAGAATAATGGATAAATAATAACAACGAGGAGTGCGAGCTCCCAGCTGTAGGCGACTATAATCCCAATCGTAATGATTGTTGTTAAAATCATTTGAAAAAAATTATTCGCAAACACATTCAAAAAGTTCGTTACTTCGTTGATCGCGCGATTCAGTCTGCTAATAATCGTGCCCGTCAACTCGCTATCGTAATAACTTTGCGGTAAAACCAACAGATGCTCAAAATAACGTGTTGATAGTTGCGCCTTTAATTTTGCAGACATGACATCACCAATATACCCACCCCAGTTACGGATCAAGGTATTGGCGATATCAAAACCAAATAGCGCGCCAGCAAGCCACAATGCTCCTGTTACATCAGCTTCGCCTCCCTGAACGACAGTCACCATAAGCTCGGTTGCACGACTAATAACAAAGGGGATTGCGATACCGGTCAACGCTACCAGTATAGAGGCAACAGTCACACCGACATAATACGGCCAGATATTCTTGGCGTAGCTGAGCGCTGTTAGCAATGGTTTCATGTATATCGATTATACAGGAGAGTTAGTTATTTTTTGACGGACGGTGTTGCTGGCGCAGTTGGAGTAAAGTATTCATCTTCAAGAATTCGCTGAGAACGCCAGACATCAAATGCATAGCCAAACGGTAAAATATCTGAATATCCAACTACATCAGCTGCGCGACGAATCATCGATGCGACCCAACCACTCAGTCGCAGCTTGCGCCATTCGAATACCGCCCAGTTTTCGCCCACAGGCACAACGACCGGTGGCATGACTGCTTTATATTTTTTCAGTGACTGGCGATCATGATGGCGTTTAAAGTTATCAGCAAGGAACAATGCATCATGAAGCGCTGTTTGCGCCAGACCACTAAACGGAGTAGCGGCGTTATCACCTATAATATACAGATCTTTTCCGGCTTTTAGATGCTCGTCGACGACGACTTTACCATTCTTAATGAATTCGAAATGATGTTCATTCGCTTTATAGAATGGGTTATTGGCGACGCCCGATGTCCAAATCACCGTGTGACTTTTGATTGGACGACCACTGACCATTAATGTGTCCGCCGTCGCCGATTGAACAACTTTACCTGTTTCAACATTGACACCTAGTTTTTCTAATCGCCTTTTTACTTTCGCACTCGTTTTTTCGTGCATTCTTGGCAATAGTCGTGGTGAGGCTTCGACTAAATTAATTCGAATTTTGTGATGAGGCAACTTATAATGAATTCGAAGTCGCTCGAGATAAGCACCCAGTGCCGATGCAAGCTCTACGCCAGTTGGACCACCGCCCACAATGACATAATGCTTATCAATCATGTGACGCTCACCCATCTCTTCATACAAGTGATGCTTTAGTCGTGTAATCTCTTCGGATGATTTTATACCATACGCAAACGTATCAAGACCCTCGATACCAAAGTATGTCGTAACGGCGCCGAGCGCTAGAATACACGTGTCGTACCCATATCGCTGACCCGACTTTGCAGTCAGTGTTTTTGTATCTGGATCGATAGTCGTAATTGTATCAATTAGTACATCGACATTGTTTTTTTGTGCAAATATTTCGCCTAACGGCACCCATGACTGCAATTTACTATGGCCAGTTGCTGTGCCGTATAGCGCCGGGTAATACTGAAAATCAGGCTTGTCACTGATAAGCGTAATGTGATTATAGGGCTCTTTCGCAAGTTCAAGTGCTGTTTTGACGCCACCAAACCCACCACCAACAATAGTAATATTCATTATGTCTCTTTTCTCTTTATTTGCATCAATTTATCTACATAATAATAGCAACGCACTGATTAAGCAATAGCAGATTATGTTGAATGCGTCGCGAGAAATATAACAAGTACGCTAAAATAAAGCGCTTCAACAAGCCAGCCGCGATATGTCTCGGACCACTGTATTCGTTTATGGAATATGTAGAACGATCGAAATCCCGGAACATGACGCAATTTTTCGTTGTAATAGAATGGCCAAAAGAAATCAGGCAAAAATGCGACAACCGCGCAAGTTCCAATCAACAACCACATGTCATTGAATGCAACCATACACACAACAGTTATCGTTAACATTAACACTGTTTCAATGAATAGATAGCTAGTGAACAGCTTTTTTCGTTTGAGAGGAACAAATGAATGAGGGATCATGTCTAGCAAAAAGTGTGAAAGCAGCGACAAGGGAATCGCCAATTCTGGCCGCTTGAAAACAAGTGCGATAACAATGCCTGTCGTCGCATGATTTAATCCCGTCATAGTTTCAGTATAGCACTAGACAAACACCGGCGCGGTCGCAACCGCAAAGCATAATACGAGTAAGCACCCCAGCGAATAAAAGAACATTTTTCGTGCCCATGCGACATCGTCCATACTATAGTTTCGAATAGCCAGCACTACCCATCCACCAGCAGCCGTAACGGCAATGATTGCATAGACGATCCCAGCATATCCAAACACGGTCAAAAGTGGTGCAACGACAGCGAGTAAAACAATATAGGCAAATATTTCGCGTTTCGCCGCCTTCATACCACGGACTACAGGGAGTACAGGAATTTTTGCCGCCGCATAGTCGTCACGTCGAAACATAGCAATTGCATAAAAGTGCGGCATCTGCCATGCCGTTAAAATAAGAAATAGTACAACCGCCGCAAGATCAATCGAACCTGTTACGGCTGTATAGCCAGCAACAGGCGGGAGTGCACCCGATACACTACCGACAAGCGTTCCGTACACTGACGTACGCTTGAAATACCCGTAGACAACAACATACAGTATATATGCCGTTACACCCAATCCGAATGTTAGTGCATTTGTGAAACTTAATAACAGAAAGCCTATCAAGCCCAATACAATACAATACACAATCGCGTTTGTTCCGCTGATAACCCCCGACACTAGCGCACGCTTTTTTGTACGCTTCATACGGACATCAATGCCTCGATCTATATAGTTATTACATACGCACGCCGATGCTATAACAAACATAACACCAGCAATCGTTACAAGTAGCAGTAACCAATCAATATTCCACTGCGACGCTAATAAAAATCCAGCCAGCGCAGCAATCGCATTACTGTACATTATTCCTGGCTTTATCAGCTGATAATATTCCCTCACCACACTCACTATTAAAATCCTTGGTGATTTTTCATGTAAATTGTGGTTTCTTGTGGTGACATCATGTTGTAATCGAGATTTTGCATGATCCATAACGACCCAACCACAAGAATAAGAACGATAAAAATCATAAACCAAAAAACAAAGAGTCGCCATCGCGGTCGTGTTTCTGTACCGAGATGCAAAAATAGCACTAGCTGCACAACGAACTGCGTCATTGCTAGCACCGCCAGAGCAATGACAAGTACACTACGCGAAAGCTGGGGTGTATCCGCCGATAGATACTGAGTGACCAACAAGTACGCGAGAAGTGTCAGAACCAGCGAAGCGACAAAACCAATAGTAT
Organism: Candidatus Saccharibacteria bacterium RIFCSPHIGHO2_12_FULL_44_22; assembly: GCA_001790515.1. Lineage (GTDB taxonomy): Bacteria > Patescibacteriota > Saccharimonadia > Saccharimonadales > Saccharimonadaceae > MGCS01. The sequence continues at coordinate 53,258 of MGCS01000013.1, read as the reverse complement.
AATTACGAAGTGTCGTACCGTGATCAGCTGATTGCGTTGGCTTTGGTTGAGAAGTCATGAGATTGCTCCTATCATATAAACGATCGTGAAAATAAATATCCAAATAACATCAAGAAAATGCCAGAACATACTAAACAATGTCAGCTTGCGATTTGTTGAATGCGTCAATCCTTCACGCGACAGTCGAACGATCATTGTTACTGCCCACAAGATACCGACAAGAATATGCAGCCCATGCGTCCCGACAAGAACGAAGAATGCCGACAAGAATCCGCTTCGCTGCCACCCAAAGCCTTCGTTTATTAAATGTATAAATTCGTACAATTCCATCGACAAAAATGCACAACCCAACCCAACGGTCACCAGTAGCCATGCAATCGTCTGGTTCTTTGAACGAGCACGTGCAGCAAGAAGCGCTAGACCACAAGTAAAACTACTGAACAGTAGTAATAGTGTCTCACCAAGTACAAACGGAAGATCAAACAATTCCGCACCGCTTGGTCCACCTGCTGTCGCTGGCTGCATAACCACATACACTGCAAACAATGTTGCAAATAAAATACAATCAGTCATCAGATACAACCAAAAACCAAGCGTCACCTTTATATCCGACTCAATTCGTTCGCGCGCGTGTGAAAGTACCATTACGCCCTCTTCTTTCTGGTTTCATGCCTCGCAGCTGCGTCAATTCGCTCAACTTCAACAGCACTCAACTCCGTTTCGTCTTCATCACCAGTCGTACGTATCAAAATGACAATAATAATACCGACAATCCCGACACAAGCCAGCCAGAATATATGCCAAATTAACCCAAAACCAATCAAAAATGACAGCATGCCAATCGCAACACCTAGACTAGAGTTGTTTGGAATTGTAATTGGGCTAAATGATTTCCGGGGCGCAGATGCGCCGCGTTGTCGTTCTTTCATCATCCAAAACGCGTCACGCGACGTCACCTCGGGAACCTGCGCAAAATTATAGATAGGCGCAGGTGACGGTGTTGCCCACTCCAGTGTGCGACCGCCCCATGGATCACCCGTTGTGTCACGGTTTTGATTACGCTGGCGAATACTGACCACTAGCTGTGCAATCTGACAGAGCACGCCAAGTCCAAGAACAAGCACACCTATACCAGCAACAACAAACAGACCCTGCCACCCAAGCGAAGCATCATAGTGATCAAGTCGGCGCGTCGCACCCATGAGCCCCAATATATAGAGCGGAACGAAAGCCATCAAAAATCCGATCAACCACAACCAAAACGCATACACGCCTAATCGCTCGTTTAGTTTGAATCCAAAGATCTTCGGAAACCAGTAGGTGAACCCAGCAAAGAACCCAAAGACAACACCACCAATGATCATCGTATGAAAATGCGCGATAAGGAACAAACTATTGTGAACCTGAAAATCAATTGCCGGAACCGACATCAGCACACCGGTAACCCCGCCAAGCGTAAAGGTCACAACGAATCCCATAAACCATAGCATCGGAGTCGTAAAACGAATTCGCCCACCGTACATCGTAAACAGCCAGTTAAATATCTTCACTCCCGTCGGGATCGCAATAACGGCCGTCATAATACCAAAGAACGCATTCACATTTGCACCCGCACCCATCGTAAAGAAATGATGCAACCATACGATGAATGACAATACGGTGATTGCGCCCAATGCCCAAACCATTGATGCATACCCGAATAATCGTTTGCTCGAAAACGTTGCAACGATTTCGGAGAAAATACCAAACGCAGGCAATACGAGGATATACACCTCGGGATGTCCCCACGCCCAGATAAGATTAATATACATCATGGGATTTCCGCCCATATCAGATGTAAAGAAGTGCATGCCAAGTAATCGATCAAGCGAAAGAAGCGTCAGCGTTACAGTCAAGATAGGAAAAGCAAATGCAACAAGCGACATGCTACACAGTACCGACCATGCAAAGATCGGCATTTTCATAAGTGTCATGCCAGGTGCGCGCATTTTAAATATTGTCACCATAAAGTTAATTCCTGACAATAAACTGCCGATCCCCGATATCTGCAGCGCCCATATCCAGTAGTCGACGCCTACTCCTGGACTATATTCTATTCCTGATAATGGCGGATAGGCTAGCCATCCCGCTGCCGAGAACTCACCGATTACTAGCGACGCGTTGATCAAGATAAATCCAGCGATAAACAGCCAAAAGCTAACCGAGTTGAGGAATGGAAACGCAACATCTCGTGATCCTAGCTGAAGCGGTAATATAAGGTTAATAATCCCGAATATCAGCCCCATCGCGACAAAAAATATCATTATCGTTCCATGGGCAGAAAACACCTGTTGAAAATGGTCAGACGTCAGGATACCAGCCGCATCACCACTAGCCAGTGCTTGTTGGGTGCGAATCATCAGGGCGTCGGCAAATCCGCGAAGCAGCATAGCAAGAGCGACAATGAGATACATGATACCTATTCGTTTTGGATCAAGTGACGTCAACCACTCTTTCCATAGCCATGTCCAGCGTTTTGTCACAAATAACGCTATAACAATCGTCAACCCGCCGCCAACAACCATAGCAGCGCCGCCGCCAGCGATCGGATCATGCGGAAGTGCATCTAGCGTAAGATTTCCTAGCATTCTACTTTTGCCCCATACTACTCATTATGTTAGTTCGCATGTCCGCTCTTCATTTTTGTCGATGAATGTTCGGACATGTATTTCTCTATTACTTTATCATAGAGTCCACTATCATTGAGTGCATAGACAGATTCTGGTTGATCTTTTGAAGGCTTGGCCAACTCTTCATACTTTGCCCAGTCAAGTGTTTGCGCTGTTTGGTTTTTTGTCACCCAATTTTCAAAGTCTTGTTCTGACGTCGATCGAGCGGTAAATTTCATGCCAGCGAAGCCTTCACCGCTAAGATTTGCGGACGATCCACGAAAATTACCCGTACGATCTGCGATGAGATGTAGCTTCGTCGTCATACCATTCATAGCGTACACTTGCCCGCCTAGCTGCGGAATCCAAAATGAATTCATTGGTGAATCGGCAGTAATAACAAAATTCACTGGCGTATCCTCGGGAAATTGAACGACATTTACTGACGCGATCTTTTGATCTGGGTAAATGAACAACCACTTCCATTGCAGAGACACGACTTGAACGGTCACTGCGGGTTTATTATTTGTCAGTGGTCTGTATGGATCAAGTTCATGGCTACTCGTCCATATAATCACTGACAAAAACACAATCAGCAATCCTGGTAGTCCCCACCATATCGTTTCGGCAACACGACTATGATCCCAATTAGGACGATACTTGGCTTTTGTATTTGTTGCACGGAATCGCCATGCAATCCCAAACAACAGTCCAAACACAGGCACAATTATCACAAGACTAAGAATGCTCGTAAAGATAATGAGGTCACGTTGTTTATTTGCTACTTCACCGGCTGTATCAAATACAGGAAAGTGAGCGTTCTGCAGCGCAAAAGCCATCACTGAAACAATTACACATCCAGCGAACAGGCTAATTAGTATTTTATAGCGTCGGCGTAGCCTGAACCGTTTTTTTGAGTGAAGCATTACCCTCAATCATACACCACTTTAAGCATATACGAAATGGACTGCTGACCACTAAATAACTGTCGCTTGCGTTGCAGCGACAACCGCTTTCGACAGTCGATCAACAATAGCCGTCACCTCTTCATTCGTCAATGTTTTGTCCATTGGAGCAATTGCGATTCGAATCGTAATGTTCTTGGTGTCAGTGTCTGGCGCTTGATAGATGTCGACTGGCTGAATATCAATAGCGACTGTTTCATGAGCTTGCTTTGCTTCATGTAACGCCGTGACGATGGCAGCGTAGGTTACTGACGTTGCTACCTTGTAACATACATCGCGCTCCGAGGAAGGATACTTTGTAGCTGGAACATACGCAGGCGTCACTTGCTTTACGGCAAGCGCTAGGCCTTCACCTAAAAGTTCAAATCCAGCGGATCGCGCTGACAGTTTAAAGTGTTTAGCCACTGATTTCTTATACTCACCTATCACACCTAGTGCAATGCCACTTTTTACATCAATAACACGAGCACTCCGGCGATACTCAAATGGTGTCATAAGTACCATTGAAGCATCTTTGGTAAACGGTTTGTATTCGAGCGATAGCCCCAACGACGACGCGAGATAATCCAATATTTTTCGCGCTTCATAGTATGTCGCACCATTACTTTTTTTGCCAGCCACCACCAGACCAACACGATCAAGCTCTACTGGCACACCATCAGACGTCAGTTCGGCCGTTTTAGTATGCACTTTGTTCAGTTCGAATAGCGCGAAAGTATCAAATCCACTTTTTATATTGGAATGAACAAGCCCTAGCAAACTCGGCGTCAGACTTTGACGGTAATATTGCAGATCAGGACTAATACTATTGGTGATTTTATACGAATTATCCGGAGAAAGACCTGACTTTGTCAGTACGTCGCCGTGAACGAAACTATAGGTCAGTACCTCATTTGCGCCAGCTCGCGCCAACGTATGCCGAATAGTTGAACGCATCTGGTCAAAACTATCGGGCGAAATGGCAGTAAAGTCACGAAGTGGTAGTGTTGGCTCAATGGTATCAAATCCATTCAGCCGCCCTACTTCTTCGATAATATCTTCTGGGATATGAATGTCCGATCGCCAAAAAGGCGCAACCGCAGTTATCGACGACGCATCATCACTTTCAGGTATCATGAATTCAACGTTCTGGAGTGTATCGACAATATCCGCAGTACTAAATTTGCTTCCAAGTGTTTCATTAAGTTGCTCGACCGTCAGTGTAATCGGATCGTTTGATTGCACATTAGACACGGCAGCGGCAATATCACTTGATCGTACAGCGCCAGTCGAACCCGCAATCAGTCGGACTGCTGCCGCCAAAACAGCTTCACACAGTGCAGCTGGCTGTCCTTTTGTAAACCTGGTGATCGCTTCGCTAAATATTCCGTGACGCATTTGCGTGTTACGAAGATTGTACAAATTGAATGTCGCACTTTCGATAATAATGTTCTTTGTTGTCTCATCGATTTCCGTAGCAGCACCACCCATAGCACCAGCAAGCGCAACAGGTACGTCACCATTTGCAATAACGATATCGTTTTCGCTCAGTTCGATCGTTCGACCATCAAGTAACTTTAATGTTTCATCAGTTCGTCCTGATCGCACATGAATATCCGCTTTGCCCTCGTTCAATGCGATTAATTTATCATAATCAAATGCATGGAGCGGCTGACCTGTAAGCATCATCAAATAATTTGTAACGTCGACAATCGCATTAATCGGTCGCACGCCAACACGCGACAGATACGTCTGGATGTCTAATGGTGATTGCACGCCTGTGTCTGCATCACTCATAACAATCGCAGTATATTTAGCAGATAATTCTGGCGTATCAATCGTTACAGCTGGCGTTACTACATCGCCGACCTTATCGATAAATGTGGGCGTTGTGTCCATCAACCATGCTGGCGTTGTGAACTGTTTTCCCTGGATAGCTGCAACTTCTCGAGCAAACCCAATAATCCCAAATGCATCTGGACGATGTGTTAAGGATTTGTTTTCGATATCGATCAGGTAGTCGTCGAGTTCGTACAGCTCTGCAAACGACGTACCCGGCTTTGCATCTTTGTCAATCTCAAGAATACCCGTATGATCTTCGAACAAATCTAATTCTTTGGCGCTTGCAAGCATACCATTGCTCGTTGTACCGCGAAGTTTCCGCGCACTTAAAACAAATGGTTCTTTATCGCCAAAGCTTTCTGGGACAGTGCTTTTCGGAGGCAGCCATGCGACGGATAATCCTGCGCGAACATTCGGCGCACCACACACTACTTGCACAAAACCATTTTCATCACGCTCAACGTCTTCTACGACGCCACCATCATCAATCTTCGTGACGTTCAAATGATCACTGCCTTTTAATTCTTCACATTCGATGACCTTTGCGACAACAACACCTTTGTATTTTTTAGATAGGTCAGTGACGTCTTCGATCTCAACTAATCGCGCTCCAATAAGTTCAGTCAGTTCATCGATAGGTGTGTCGATAGGTGTGAATTGTTTTAGCCAGTTTACTGATATAATCATTGCTTCTCTCCCGCTACTAGCGTGTCTGTCATATAAAACCTATTATCCGTTGATCGAGTTTCGTCCAGATTCCCAATCGCCGCAACATACAGTGGCGCTTCGGTATCCTTTATACTAAACACGCCGTCAAATTTTTTAAGAAGTTCGGCCTGAATGTCAGGCGCCGTTTTGAGCGCGGTTGTTTGTACATACAGTGCTTGACGTTCCTGATTGCCGTCTATTCGGTCGCCGTCAAAGATGACGATAGAAACAGAGTTGTGCCGTTCAATATTGATACTATGTTCCGTATCAATGCGCGATCGCCAATATAGCTGACCGTCCGCATGAACGAATGTTATTGGTACTGCCCATGGCTTATTATCCGCACTAACCGTTGCAAGTGTCATGTATTTCGTTCGAGCAAGTAGTTTTTCTATTGAATCATTCATGCAAACTTTCTCAAAAATGCCAATTTGCCCGCTTCAAAATGACGAAGATCTTCGATGCCGTATTTCAACATAACGAGTCGTTCGATACCACCGCCCCACGCAAATCCGCGATAGACAGTAGGATCGATATCAGCCGCCGACAGAACATTTGGGTGGATCATGCCGCAACCTAACATCTCTAACCAATCGCCAGGCTTGCCGCCAAGTGCAGCTGGCTTTTCGATTTGAAACTCGAGGCCTGGTTCGACAAACGGAAAGTAGCCTGGCTGGGTTTTGATCTTTAATTTCTGGCCATAGTATTCTTCAAAGAATGCCCGAAGCGTCCCCATCATTTGCGCAAGCGTTGCGCTATCACTCACAAAGACACCCTCGCATTGATAAAACGTATGCTCGTGCGTTGCGTCAACGTCTTCGTTGCGAAATACACGACCATAGCTAATACTTGCAATCTGACCACCCGCTTCAAGCGTTGCCTTGCCAGCCCGCAAGACGCGATTTTGCATCGTGCTGGTATGTGCTGGCGGAATAAATCCTTCTTCGGTTCGGAATGTATCGTAGCCATCACGTGCTGGATGACCTTCAGGAAAATTCAGTGCGCCAAACATATTCAAGTCATTATCAATCTGACGCGATTCGTGTGCATCAAATCCCATACGCGTAAATATATCAATCACTCGCTCAAGTTCGCGAGTCAGCGGATGCAGACTCCCCTGATCCGTCGGCAGAAATTGCAGCGGCTTACTGTTAATATCCCATGGCGCAGTCACGTCAAGTGATATCACTGTCGCATCGTCAAGTTCATGTTCTCTTGCCTCAATTGCCTGTTCGAGCGCAATTTTTAGCTCATTTATTTGCTTGCCATAAACACCACGCTCTTTAGGGTCAAGTTTTGGTATTTCAGCATACAACGCCTTGAATTCCGGCGCTTTCAACACATCGCGAGGTGTATCACTTTTTGTAGCACGGTCAACCAATGTATCGCGCAGTATATGTAAATCTGTCATCTATATCACAGTATACGTCAACAGAGAGCTATTGTCATGACCCTGCTTCGGTACCTACTCCTCGGTTGCAAACATAAAGTAAATCGCCGCACCAACAACTGCGACAACAATCAAAATCCACACCCACGCTAAACTAGTTGTCGTTTTCGTGTTTTCGATATAGCGAGAATCATCCACACCATCAGGTAGGCCTTGTGCCTCAAGTTCGGCCTTTTTCTTAGCTTTATCGCTCATTTCGGCCGCAATACGTTCTTGCAACTTCGTTCGAGTGTCGTTCTGTTGTACAAATAATCCCATGTACTTAGTATACACCACGCGCAGTCGCATAACTTGGTTGCATATTATCGATTATGATATACTAACTTCATAAATCTCATAAGGAGGGAATTATATTATGGCTACCAAAAAAGCCGGTTCTACCGCAAAGAAGAAGACCACGACCGTTACGCGGATCAAGTCGACTGATACTGCAGCAAAGCCATCAACAAAAGTAGTAAAGACCGATGCAGATGTTCCTGCAAAAGTAACCACAGTAAAAGCAGTTGACTCAGAAAAGCCAACGTCAGCGAAAGGTGCTCGTTTTACAAACAAGACATTTATCGCTAGCGCGCTTATTGGTGAGTTTATCGGTGCATTCTTGTTTACGGTTGCGTTTCTTGCAATCAAGGGCGACCCACTCTACGTCGGCCTTGCACTCGCTGGTATCGTACTGATCGTTGGTACAATTTCTGGCGCACATATCAACCCGGCCGTTACTGTTGGTGCTTGGGTGACACGCAAAATGACAACACTTCGTGCACTCGGCTATATCATTGCCCAAGTTCTTGGTGCGGCATTGGCATTCGTTGCTCTCAATATGTTCCTTAACTCTGTCGCTCAGCCAAATGCACAAGAAGCAGCAATGACAGGTCAGACAGTAGCCGAAGTCTACAAAGCAAAGGTTCTTACTGAAAGCAATCAGTGGTACGTATTCTTCGCCGAGCTAATCGCAGCTGCAATCTTCGTATTTGCGTTTGCTGGCGCACGTCTTGAAAAAGACCGTCTTGCCAAAGCATTTACTGTTGGACTTGGTTTCCTTGTCGCAGCGATGTTTGGATATATCGCTACCGCTTACGTTGATGCAACAACGATCTTTAACCCCGCAACAGCACTAGCTCTACAAGCTATCGACTGGAGCAAGATTGAAATCGTGACACTTGCAGCCTACCTGGTTGCCCCACTTATTGGTGGTGTTATCGGATTTGGTCTTCGTGACGTTCTTCGCGGAACAGAAGACAAGAACGCATAGTTTCGTTTTTGCAAATAAAATACGCCTCATATTGAGGCGTATTTTATTTGTTACATTTTACCACTCAGATCTCAGCTGTTTCTCCTCGGCTTTGCCAATCGTAAAGCTGACAAAATCCCAAAACGACTTTTGTCGACTAATTAACCCAGGATCATTTAGTAAATTCCATGTAGAATTTAGTAGTTCTCGTCGAATCAACACCTCATCAATAGGCTCAGTAAAAACATGAATCCGTTCAACCTGATAAGCCGAATCAACCGCATCCATTTCAACTTGCAGTGGCTGCTGATCTTGTCGAAATATCCTTATTGTTCGAAACCCATTCGCGACTATCAACCGCGTTGGCTGTGTTTCGCCAGATGCGCCTATTTGTATAATTTCGTTCTGCATAGGAGCACCGACATCAACAGCACCACGCTTTAGTTGAATAGCTGGTGTAAATGCATGACGCTGCCAAGTATCTTTAACATTCTCTATAATTATATTATAGCATTAAAATGAATAATATGCAATGATCATCGTTCCATTACTCATCTTGCCGGGGTTTATCAATCAGCAGCGGTTCGATGCTAGGATCAGTGTTCGCAATCTTCACGACATCCTTATCGATCTTTTTCAGTTCCTTATGTGCAGCGTTGTAATGATTGACCGTCGTCCCTAAACTTCCACCAAGTTTTTGCATAAAGGCGTCGTATGCAGCCAAGTGTCGGCCTAGCTGTCCAACTCGCACCTGTATTTCTTTGGCTTGATGTTCGATTTGTAAACTTCGCAGTCCTTGCAGCACAGTTTGTAGATAGGCCATAAAACTTGTTGGACTGACGATTATCACGCGCTTATCCCGAAATGCATATTCGATCAAATCGCGAGCACTACTGCCGGTGCCAACTTCGCCGATCAACAAATCGTAGTACAACGATTCACTTGGAATAAACATGAACGCAAAGTCCATCGTATTTTCATCTGGTCGAATATATTTACTGGTTTCATCTATCCGCCCCTTTAGGTCATTGCGAACTTTTGCTAACCATTTCTCGCGTTCTGGCTTTGATGTTTCTGCAACCATACGATTGTAGTTTTCTAGACTGAATTTGCTATCAACCGGCAAGATCTGCTTGTTTTCTAAAAACACAGCAGCATCCACAATTTCGCCGTCATTGAATTTATACTGCATCTGGTAATTACCCGGAGGGAGGATATTATCCAGCACTGATTCGAGGTAATATTCACCAAATACCCCGCGCTGCTTTGGGTTTTGTAATACGTTTTGAAGTGTCTTCAGGTCATCCGCGACGTCAATGACTCGTCGGTTCGTTTCGTCTAATTTTGCTAGTCGCTGGGTCACGTCACCGATCAACTTCGAACTCTGACTTAGTTGATGTTGCACAGATGTCTGCATCGCCGTATTGCTGCGCTCTAGTTTGTCGCCGACATTCTGTTGCAGCGCCGCAATCGAACGCGTTAGTTCCGTTACATCGGCTTTCATCAGCTCTACAGCACTACTATTTTTTAATTCGCGCATTCGCTGATTCATACTGATAATAACCACGACAAAACCGACAATAACAACGGCCAATACAACAAGTAAAATAAATTGATCCATACTGACTAGTATAGCACTAGCGTAATACAGGAAGGATTCGTGCCAGCAAGACAACGACGATAACAAGAATGATTGCAATCAAGAACATTCGTGGGCGAACTAACCATGAAAACGCCGTAAAAATAAGAGAATAAAGAATTACTGTCCATGCTAATGCCTCATACCACATTAATCCATCTACCCAGCCAGCTAGTCCCCATAGACAAATGGCTGCAGCGATAGCAACTAGTAGCGGACGGTACACTCCCAATCGTACAAGCCCAAGTAATCCACCGATAGACGCAAACACAAGTGCGATATTACCAGCTAATCCGGTAGAGCCAGTACATAGCGCAGAGGCTGCATCGCCACTACAAAATAGCGCAGTAATAACAAATCGATCCAATAGCAGCGTCAGTAGCCAGCTGACAGCACCCAGAATAATTCCCAGTAAAATAACTTGAATAAGCGTGTTTGAACGCATTTCAATAAACTGATCTTGGGTCGTTGGTTGTACTGATGGTTCCATCGAATTCTCCATTTTTGTTTATTTTACACTATATTTGCATATAATGCAATGTCAACAACCTAAGAAGAAAGTTTACTGATGAGTCGCTTTTTGACACCGACCATACGAACATTCAGATACCACGCAGCGCCAACCGCCGCAACAACAATCCCACCAATCACATCAAGCGGCGTATGGACAAGCGCCAACACACGACCAACCGAAACAAGAATCGTCAACACACCAACAGTTATCGCTAACTTTCGAGATCGGCTTTCGAACCATACTGCAAATGTTATTGCAGCAGTGAATAGCGCATGATCAGACGGAAATCCAGGATTGTTCAAATACGATGCACCGGGTTCAGTACCAAGTAATTCAAAAGGTCGTTCACCTGCCGGCTGATATAGCGTTCCGAGTAATTTTGCCAGTAGATACGCCGTCAACCCAGCCATTAGAATTCGACAATACGCTTCGTATCGCTTGTTATCTTTTAGTTTAAACAAAAGTGCATATGCAGCAATCAGGACGATAGGAATCACTAGCCCATCTGCCATAATCTTAATAATCGTTTCGCTTGCCATAAGCATTAGTATACGCCAGGCCGCTCAAAAAGATAAGGATAACTGGCTACATCAATACGCTATCATAGATCCGGAATGCATGTATGCATTCCGTGCAGCTGATACAAATAGCTATCGTATTTTCTTCCCTTTGTCATCAAAAACAACTGCACCCTGCCGCAAAACATGAATACCGTCATTTTCAACCTTAACGACAGTTGACGGAGCTCGGTTTACCGCCCCTGCGTCCTCGTAGTAGTCAACTTGACTGCCAAAATATGCTTTCGCTTCGCTGATAGTCGTTGCAGGTGGCTGTCCAGGTTGGTTTGCGCTACTTGTCAGCAATGGACCTGTTTGTTGCAACAATTCTAATAGTGCGGAATCATCAGGAATACGGATTGCGAGACTATCGGTGCCCTGATGGATATACGAAAGAGTCTGGTCACATGCAATAACAACACTCACCGCACCCGGCCACAGATTCTCGACTGCGGTAAAATACTGACGATCAATGCCCATATCTACCAGTTGATCGACGCTCGCCGCTATTACCGTGCCAGGCTTACCTTCGCGGCGTTTCAGATCATAGAGCCGTGCTACCGCTAATGGGTCTGCCGCACGAGCCACAACACCATACACAGTGTCGGTAGCAATCACGGCAATTCCACCCTGTTTATTTAAATACCTTACTACGTTTCTCATCATACATAGGCTAGCGCGCAGAATAGAGAATGTCAAATAGTGACGAAGTGTTTCTAACTTTACGGGCGGGTAAGTGCCGGCAGCCCAAGCCCTGTCAGATTTCGAGCTGTCATCTGACCAACCATGATAGTTTGCAAAGATGCTGGCGCGAACGATAGGTCAAGGCGCAATCCTACACATCCTTCTGGTATGACGGATTCATAGTAAACAACACCTTCCGACGCGTACTGAAACTGATTGACTGGTGTAATAATCTTGACATTTGCGCCTCCCGAATCAGTGTAGCGTAGAGCAACGGTGACATAAGTAGTTGCGTCTGTTCCTGCGGTCAGTTTGTATCGAAATCCCCAGCTAATACGATCTCCTACCGAAAATGGATTTCCGGTTGTCGTAAGCGCTGCGAGTGAGCGCAGCCAGCTGACGGTCTTTTGTGTCGCCGGATCCGTTTTGACAATCTTGAGCCATCTCCCAGCTTCGAGTCCATCACCAACAGTCGGATCTTCGACCGTTACAGTCACTCCCATTGTAGACCCCTGATAACCCGTCGGCAGCAGATTCCCAGTACCGCCCATTCCCTCGAGGAACAGCGGGTTGACGGCAAGGTTGATCGACGTATATCGATCCTTTTCTAGCTGCACACCGTCGGCCGGGTAGCGACTCGACACTGCCGCTATAAACGCACTCGACATAGCATAATACCCAGTTTTTGTTGGGTGGATATTATCACCGCTAAATCCAGCCTTGTAATCACCCGTTGCGGGGTCAGCAAGCGCTGCGTATGTGTCGACCAGCAACAATCGATACTTATTCGCCAGTCCATGGAGGAACGCGTTCCATGTCGACTGTTTTCGGTATGTCGCTGGCTCAGATGTGCGAATACCAGTACGAGGAGGAATCGTACAGATAATTGGATCGATTCCTGCTTCGAGAAGTGGACGGATGAGGCCATTCTCGTACGCCAACATGGTATCTGCCATTGTAGGCGACGCTTGGTTAGTATTGTTAGTGCCAAGTAGTATGACGCACTTATCGGGGGCGTACGCAATCACGTCCGTTTGCAGCCGGGCGACAGCATCCTGAACGGTATTGTTCGTCACTCCCGCGTTTCGTCCATACAAAACTCGTTGATTCGATCTCAACGAAACCAGAGTAGCGAATGATTCACCCAGCAGAGGCTGCGCGGGGTTTGTCAGGGTATTCAAATTCTGAAAAATTGAATCGCCGAGGAATACCGTCAAAGGTCCGCTCCGTACAGCTCGAGATATACCGAGAGATTGCGGCGCGAAACGAGATAAAAGCTCTTCCTCGCTCAAACGACCCTCTACTTCTGTTTGCACAGCTATTGGCGCAAACGTTGCGCTGGCGGCAGAATCTGTTATCTTTGCGTCTAGTTCCGTCCGAAGTGTCGGTGCCAGCTGCGTTTTCGTGACAGCATCGTTGGCGATAGCGGCGTTAGTGACGCTGCTTGGGGCGAGCGACGAGGCAGTGACCGAATTATCTTGCAGTTGCGCAGCACCAATTGAATTATCCTTGATTGTTCCATCGGATTTGTGAGACTGAGCAAGATAATCATTGAGAATACTTCCCCAATTCCCTGCGTCTCCTCCTGGTTGTGGTAAACGTGCCACTATATGATTCCCCTAGTAACTACTTGTGTTGTAGTTAGCATAGCATAAGGACGTTCAGTGATGCGAGGGGATTGTTGAATAATGCAGAAAACTATGAATCGTGCAGTTTTTTTGTGATAGCATCAAGAAACAATTTGTAATATTTCGGACGTGGGATCAGCCGGCCGATATGATCGAGCTTGCCATTTGTGATAAACTGCTCGGCCTGTTTTAGTGATATAAATCCCGCCCATGATACTTCATTTTGCATATACCTCAGGCTGACGTTTGCGTCCGGCAGTTCGGCAATGTAGTTATGTAAAATAACGCGCACATGCTTGTCGTAACGTTTGACCTGGTGATTATACTTCGTTGTGCCAAGTTTATGAAGATTTTCGGGCTCGATCTGCACGCCCAATTCTTCACTCACACGCCGAACAATCGCCATCTCCGGCGTCTCTTCGGCGTACACTACCCCACCAACGGTAATATCGATGAGACTAGGGTAACGGACGATTCCCGAAGCACGCTTTTGAACCAAGATCTGCCCATCGGAGGTATAGAGCACTATGTGCGCCGTATGATGCCACCGGCCTTGGTCATTTGCCTGGTCGAGCGTCATGCGTTCGCCCGTCGGCTGGCCGTGCTCGTCGGTGATTTCTATTAGGTCAGATGTTGTCATACTTATTCAATCATAGCCAAGTTGGTAGATATTTCTATAGCTGCAGTTATGATTGCACAAAACGAGGTATTATGCAAAGTCCTTGAAAGATTGTATAGCATCCGTGATACTTTATACTAAGACGTATATTTATGGCCGACACACCCACTCACCGCGAACAGCAAAAAGCGGAAACGAAACAAATGATCTATACCGCCGGTATCAAGCTTTTTTCGGAGCGAGGGTATTCCCGGACAACAGTCAGCTCGATTGCACGTGGTGCGCGCATTGCGCCCCGAACATTCTTTACCTATTACGCCAGCAAAAAAGACATTTTGTTTGAAGTGCCACGACATTACTGCGACCAGTTGATTGTGCAGCTGACGACAAAATCAGCAGAACAACCAACAATAGAAGTATTCCGCGCGTTTCTGTATTCGGTCACCGTCACTCCGCCGCCCGAATATTACAGCAACACCGATAGCCAAGTCTATGCGATCATATTTCATTCACCCGATCTACAAGAATACGCTGGCGCCATAAAGCAGCGCTTGATCGACGCGTTTTCGTATGGATTTGCGCAGGATATGAACTGCGAGATTGATGATTTCGCAGCAAAGGTAAGTGCAGAGACTGTCGTGAATAGCTTTTGGTCTGCCGGCGCCACGTTGCTTCCATACGACCGTCACTTTAACGATACATCGATTGATGCGTACTTCGCTGGTCTATCTGCTGTATTCGAGCGTTTGCAGCGGCAATTGAGTCTATGAGACTAAAAGAGGTTTCGCATCCCCTTCGACTATCCTATTTCGCGCCAAATCGATCCGCTCCAGATCAAGTTCATATAACCACCGACTGGAATGCTTGTATCTGCACCCGTCTTTAAAGACGTATTCGGTGTCACGCCATTTGCAACGGTAAATGACTGTGTGCCGAAGTTCACTATCATAATTTGCTGACCCAAGACAGCGCCTACAGGTAAATTGAACAGTACTGCTCCAGCAGAGGTAGGAGTACAGCTAAATGTGATAGTCTGCTGTCTTGTACGAGTAACTCGGACAGCTTGCGCAGCACTTGGAATCGATGCCGAACTGAGCGATACCCATTCAGAATGAAGGCCAGAACTTGCAACCTTCCATTCAAATCGAGAACTCGAGCTCATGCCCGTTGCATTGAGTGCTGACATTGTAAATGCGATATTCAGTTCAGAAATATCGACAGTCGATGACGTCTGCGCCAAATAGAGCCACACTGAACGCGATCCATGATCGGCGGTATTAATATGGTTAGTGTCTTTGAATGTTGCCTTTGATCCACTCGTGCTTGCCTGATAAAAAATACGTTGGTTATTGCCTGTCGTGTTCTTTGTGTAGTCCAGACGCGAATTGTACGCCTCAAGAGCACTGGCGGTCAATGTAAATGTATGCGTATTATCGGGAACGACAGGTGCCATCTCGAAATCACAATTATCCATAATAACCGTTGCGTTGGTGCATTCCAAGAGCCCTGCGGCGTGGTCGAGTATCTTTATACGTGAGAAATAATTCGGTCGCGTTTCGCGCACTCCACTCGTAGGGTTGAGCGATACCGTAATTGCAACATCAACAGACCCTTCCGACGTCAAGTCATAAATACGATGTCCCCAAGAATCAGAATCGCTACTGCTCTCGGCAAAGATTTTAATGACGTTTTTTGTATTCTTCGTTTTTCCTCCGCGCACGATATGCTTGCGACCACGAAGACCGTATCCGTTCATCGAATCAACCGCTGTACAATCGATAAATTCGACCGCCTCAGAACACGAGTGTGTCGACCACGCTGTATTCGTCGAACCATGACAAGTCGATCCGATGATTTTTGTGCCGTATGTTCGACCATACGACGTGGGACCCGACCCGATTGGTATGCGCGGAGTATCGTCGGTAAATGCATGACGAACGTGCTGCGCATGGTAAGCGATAACCTTACCAAACATACATGCATTGTCGACGACACCGTATCCGTAGATATTTGTACCGGACTTATCGACAGCAAAATTATTCGTACATCCGTCTACAAGATACTGGTAACAGCCCGTAAAGTTCCAGCAAGTTGCCGATGACCCCAGAATATGAACATTGCGAACTATAGGATTGATGAGCGCCGCAAATCGCGATATGCCGGTTGACCAACCTGCTGCAATCCCGCTATCAAGTACTTCAATGTGTCCATTAGAAATACCAACCGGTATATTATTGAGTTTTGCAGCACGTACGTTCGTCGTCATCGCATCACGGATAAGCCCGTTGAGCGTCACAGTCGCGCCATTGACTGTACTAACAATCATGTACTCGCCCAGCCTTGATTCGTCCGTGCCATTGCCAGCGCGACCTCCTGGAATTACGTCGTCCGAGAATACTTTGACAACCTCCCCCGCCTTCCAGCCAGGAGCTGAAGCGAGTACGAGGACGGTCGCTTGTTTGGTTTCTTCGTCGGTGGTGATAGCACCTACAGACTGACTTGTGACGTTGATCGGAGTTTCATAAGTACCCGTAAAGTTGAAGAGTGTACTGTTTGATCCTTTGATAATCGTCGATCCATTGAGATCCAAGAATAACGATTTTCCACCATTATTCAAACTACCGCTCACTAATAAACGGGCACCCCTCGGAAATAACAGCGTGGTACCAGCTGGACTTGCGTCGATGAGCGCCTGCAAGGCAGTGCGTGAATTTGTCGCACCCGTAAGATCCACTCCGGCAAATCGTTCGGCAGTGATAATTACCGAGTCAAGATCTTTGACGGCAACATCCAATTTGGTCGCAAGGCCAGGAACCGTAGGGCTCGTTGCGGTACCCGCCAGATCACCTGCCAAGCGAACCTTACCGGCTACCAACAAAGTAGCGTCATCGACGCTCGTATTTACTTTGGTTTGAAGTGCCGAGTCAAGTAGCGCCTCGCTAATACTGTTGTCTTTTAGAGTTCCATCTGCATTGTGCGACGCACTTAAATAGTCATTGAGAATATTGCCCCAATTCCCTGCATCTCCTCCTGGCTGCGGAAGTCTGGCCATTAGAGAATGACCTCATATTCTGGAGATTTTTTATTAGTCTCTCGCCTTTTCATCATGATTAGCACTACGTTATTCCCCTCGTGTTGCATAGATATAGGATTAGTGTAGCGTATTGGGGTTATGGTTAGCAAGAGACAAGTAAAAGGTGGGAGTCTTTTCTCTCTTACCGTCGTCACAAAAGTACGGTTTCTAGAAAGCAACGATCGGTTTAGCAAGCAACCTAAATACTCAATTGAGTCATATTGCTCGCAGATGTTAGAGAAACAGTCCTACTGAGCCGACCGAAGGATTGCAGCATCCCGTTTGCACATGAACGAGATACCTATTTCACCACTATTTGATTGTGCCTCTACTAGATTAATTGCTTCATCGAGACTCGACACCCACTTCACTTCAAACCCTTCTTCTATCTCACTTTCAGTGAGGTCAGGCGCCACTAAATCACCAACCAAAGTAGCTGTGTATGCATATGATGTCTGCTTAAAATTCTTGTAATCACGCCACTCTATGACTTGACCCAGTTCATCGTTAATCGCCACCGTCGCCCCAACTTCCTCCATTAATTCCCTGTTTAATGCAGTCTGCAAGTCCTCGCCATCGTCGACGCCTCCGCCGGGTAATTTATAATACCCTCTCTGACTTGCGTACATTAATGCAACTCGGTTAGTATCGTCAGTCAACACCGCTCTTACCGCGACACGAACACGATACGAATCTCTGTCGTTGCTATTTGCTGTTGAATCCATTTCATGCTGGTCAAGTATTGTGATTATTGTATCCATGTTTTAATAGTACCAAACAAAATTGCTGATTTTAATTCAGGCGCCTTGTATATGTCAAAGGAAATGTTACGGCAGGTAGCTTAGTATGTCAGCTGCTGTTTTAGAATTAAACTCAACAATATTGGCATCGGTTTGTTCTAATGCCATGTCCACTAACCATGTGCCTACTTTGTAAATACGCCAGGACTCATCTGTTTCAGCGTCATAAAAAGCCCATTTTTTCCAAGTCTCGCCGCTTGGTTCAAAGTACTGTTCTGCGGATATATCTTTCATCTCATCTCGCCATCGACGTAGCGTAGTGTCGCTCTCTTTCGAGTAGTCTCCCCACTTTGGCGTCGAACCCGCATACTCTCTTTCGAAAACCGTTGCACATCCTTCATAGACTGCAGATTCGAGCGCCGAAAATTGATTTTCATTATAAAATCCTTGAGCAATATGATAGCCCTCGTGGAATATTAATGGTTGTATACTTTGAAATTGCCGCGATCGATCATCGACATCCGCCCTTATGCCTATTTTCATAGATTCAGACGAAAGCGCACTCCCCGTAACTCCGTCCTCGCCATAGTCGTAATTGCTACCAAAGACTACACTCATGCGATGTGGTAGATTGGGAAGTAATAGCTTTAGATCGTCGTAGGATTTTCCAATCTCAGGAACGAAAAGCACATCAACAGCCTTATTCTCAAACTCAATAACATTAATTGATTGAGAATTGTCGAATTCATATTCTTTTTTCATGGTCTAATTATGATATCACGGACAAAATAGTTAACGATTTTGATCTAGCGTTTTATAGTCCTGTCGTCATAGTTAAATTGCCATGCGTCATCGTAGTCGTGTCTCTCAAGCTCTATAGTAAGTCCCCGCGTGTCAATTTGGCTGATATAACTTACGTTCGCCATTGTCAGGAGGGGGAGATTGTATATGATCAGGTAAACATCAGTAAATGGACCGGCAAGATTTTTTATCTCATCACTAATCGTCTTTCGATCAATTGCAATCTTGTCAGCATAGGCATTAACGACAAGAATGCAATTCTCAGGGTAGTTGTTTCTCTTTGCCATTTTCATCTTGATCGCGTCAATTACAGCAACATTATCAATTGCTTTTTCCGGATAATATCCCTGTGTCATAACCTGTTGCGCGATTATCTTGGCCTTTGCTTGATCATGCCAGATAGCTCCATCCGAAAGTAGATTCTCAATATCTCTTTTACTGGAGTCTTCGACTCCAACCACCGCCTGATATGTGTTGCCCGTCCCGGCTTCTTCGGCCATCCAGTTGTAATAGGCTGCGACGCACCCAATGCCCAACAACTCACCAGTGTTCAGGTCTATTGTTTTTCCGCTGGCAAAGTTTTGTGGCAGATCCACTGAATTTAGATTATTGATAGGTCGATTATTGAGAAGTAATTTTACCTTTGAGTCAGTGGTCACCTTATTATCAAAAAGTGTCAGAGCAATCTTAATTGCATTTGTTGAGTGGAGGCCTATTACATCAAATATCATGTTATTATTTTACATCTTAGACTTATTCAGGTCGAGCTAGTATGAACTCAGCTGAAGTTCACGTCCCGTGAGTTCGCTATTAACGATTAATCGTTATCGGAACATCAATTACACATACAATATATCCCGTTAGTAGTAATAGGTGGAGGTATAGCGGCTAAAGCCTTTTTTGCTCATTCACAAAAGAAAATACTACCGTTTTTTCTTTTGTTTCAATCGCTACACCGAACCACCCGAACTTTTACCCTGTAAAAGTATTCGGGGGTTCGAACCGCAACCTAGCGCAAAGAAAATCGACCCATCAAAAGATGAGTCGATTTTCATGGCTGGGGTGGAGGGATTCGAACCCCCGAATGCTGGTACCAGAAACCAGTGCCTTACCACTTGGCGACACCCCAATATGTGTCAGTGCTGAATTTGTATCAATATGAATCGTCGGAATTTCTGGTATGGTTCCGATTGTTTTCTTGCTGCGATCGGGCGCAGCGGCCAGTGCAATACCACTTGACTCTCACCCCATCAGCACTACAAATTGTACCATTGACGGGGATGGAACTCAAGGGATTAAATGTCTGATGCAGCTTCGGTAGGTTTCTCTGCCGGTTTCGCGTCTGCCTTGTGATGTACGCCAAAGTATTCACGAATTTCAAACAAAAGATACCCACCAACTCCAGCCCAAAACAGTCCGACGATTAATGCAAAAATGTTAAACCCTAATATATTTGTAATGACGTTCGCCAAGACATTAAGGAGCAATATAACGAATAGTAGGCTCCAGCCGCGCTTTGCCATTGCTTTTAGCGGGCTTGCAGACATTCCCAGTAGTACCGTTTCGGCAACAAGCAATGCTACCGACACGATGACTGCGATAGATATAATACCACCAACGGTCGCACCGACAACACCACCCAGCGCGCCTGCAAATGCAGACCCACCAATCGACAGTCCGATCGTTAACAGTCCCAATAAGAACAAAATAAATAGCAGTGCTGCAGCACTAAGTACTGCGCCAATAATCGCAATCCACCAAACATTCGTCGCTAACCATTTACGAAATGCAACAGGAAGATGTGGAAGGTCTTTAAACCAGCCGGCAACCTTTATTTCAAGTTTATTTACTGTTTCCATGGATCACCCCTTGCAGCTACGTTTGTTTTCATTCTACGCCGCAACAGAGTAAATAACAACTACCTACCAGATCGATGTTTCGCCTTGGCGAGCGGCCACATACCCCAACTAGCCCATATAGCCGCTATGCCCAGCGCCACCGAATAGCAAGCTGCCCACCATCCAGCAGGAATATCTACCTTTGTTCCGAATAGTCCAACATTTGTTACTGTGTTTATCGTCGTACCTAGCCACAGTGTGATGACAATCCATATCACGACAGCCAACCAGCCAAGTATCATGCTAAACACTCGCATCAGTGGACTCACTTGCATTCGCAGCAGGAATGGCAACGCCAGAACTTCTGATACGACAATTAGTCCAGCGATAAGCGTTGCAGACTTATGGCCACCCACAACGCCGAAACCTTCGATTAACGGAATAAACTTCTCGAACTCATATAATTGGCCGACTGACATAATTACTAGAAGTACTGCCAACAATAACGCCACCTGTACAGCACGATTTGATTCTGCTTTTGCCGGACGAGTTGCAGCCCTTAGTAATCTCATATACTTAGTATACGTCAGTCAGCGAATAGCTACGCTGACGAAATGTTGTTATTTTTGACATTACGCTTGCGCTTTGGATAGCCATGCTATATTGTTAAGAACAGCGAAGGTTACAAAAACAAACATACAACTCCAAAAAACAAAATATGTGTGGCTGTTCGCTCTACGATAATTCACCACAACAGAATACCCCGGATTTTCCGGGGTATTCGTTTACGAAATAAATTATTCTTATGGTATTATCGAAGGTAAAGTAATGTAATAAAGGAATTTCAATGGATCCAAATTATCAGGCACCTCTTACTCCACCGCCGCTACCGACTGCGCCACAAAAGCAATCACACAAAAAACGTACCATATTTATTAGTGTCATCGTAGCAATCTTTGTTTTTATCATTGCTAGTACAGCAGTCGTTTATTACCTCTCTGCTATCAAAAAAGACCCCGTCGTTCAGCAGCAAGTCGACTCGCTAACACAACAAGCAAACTTACTTCCAGAAGATCTAAAGGCTGCAATCACAAAAGGCCTAGGTATCACACCGCGTGAATACCTCAAACAGTCAATTGTAGCCGATGAACTATCTAACGAAGCTAAAAAGGCAGAATCTGAAGCACCAGATACATTTGGCGGTGCATACATCGACTCAAACGGTAAATCTGTCATGAATTTTACAGACATGGATGCGGCAAAGAAATATTCGAGCGCCATCGAAAAGAAGCAGGTTGGGCTAAATTCAAAGCGTCTAGCCGAAAATAATGCATTGACTCAAAAATGGCTAGATAGTCTATCCGCAGCTCAACGTTCAGCGATAACCAGCATTGACGTCAACTCAAAAGATAATACTATTCAAGTAAACATCCTTGACACGCCTGCAGGAAAAAGCATATCCAAGCCAGCAAACCTTTCCAGCAACCTATTCAAATGGTGGCCAACAACTGGCACGACAACACCCTCTCCGACCAACCCATCACCGACAACACCAGCACCAGAAGCAATCCCTGCAGACCCAAGTACCGGCTCGGCGTCTGATCCTGCCAATAGTGGCGTACTAGCAGGAGACGGCTACTTCGCAAACGTTACGTATCAGGGCAAAAAGACAACGCTCGGCTGTTCTCTTGGGTTTAGCGCAACCGGGCCAAATGGCCAAGTCGTTGCATTTACTTCTGGTCACTGCAAAGAAGAATCAGACAAATACAAAGGCGGAGCACTGTTCCTCGAAAGCAAGCCAACAGAAGAAATTGGCAATTTCGGCATATCGAAATACACCGCGCCAGACGATTATGCGGTGATCACTCTCAATAGCAAATACGCCGCACTCTACAAAGACGCAGGTATTCGCACCAAAAAGTCTCCACTTTATATCACAGGTACTACTTCTCCGGTACAAGGAGCTCCTGCATGCAAAGCTGGACGCACGAGCGGATGGACATGTGGCCGAATCACTTCTGCAAGCACGACGTTTATCGGTGCGGCCGCCTACGCCAATGGAACATACCCTCGCATTAGTGGTTTTGGCATCGATACCTGCGCCCGACCTGGTGACAGCGGCGGACCATTTGTCACTGGTACAAAGGCCGTTGGAATCGGTGCTCGCGTCATGACTGTACGCGGAAACTGTGGTGACAAAAATGCTTCTCAGACAGGTGGCGCAGCATATCCTATCGAGACAGCACTCAAACAATTACCAGGTTACAAACTGAACATACGCTAACTAGCTTTTCGTTCCACTTAAAATAGCCCGTATCTACGGGCTATTTTTTACAGCTATGATGCCTTAAAGGAATTCTCGGCTCGCCACTTCGCAATTAAAGCATGATTACCGCTCAGTAGCACATCTGGCACTTTCATCCCGTTATATTCAACAGGCCTGGTATACTGCGGAAATTCTAATGTCTCGCCATCGCTAAAGCTTTCAATCGCCGCACTGGATTCGCCACCTAATACACCAGGGATTAAACGGACAATGCTATCGATAATCGTCATGGCCGGTAATTCACCGCCCGTCAGCACATAATCACCAACGCTCACCTGTTCATCGACCAAGCTAACGATACGTTCGTCGTAACCTTCGTAACGCCCACAAATAAAAATATAGCCATTCCCACTATCAGACCATTCCTGTGCCAAGGCTTGCTTCCAGCGCTGTCCACGCGGCGTCATCAGCAAAACTTTTGCCGTCGGGTCGTTTTCTTTGGCGCGCGCCACGGCAGCAAACAAAGGTTCGGGCTTTAGCAGCATCCCATCGCCACCACCATACGGAGTATCGTCAACCGTCCGGCGTGAACCAAGTCCGAATTCGCGCAAATCAATTGTCGATAGTTGCACAATCTCATCTTTTTGCGCCTTCCACATCATGGAGCTTTCAAAAACACCCGTGAACATCTCGGGAAACAGGGTGATAACTTGGAACTTTCTCATTTATATAAGTTTAGCTGATATTGACTTACTTGTCTATGTATAGTATAAAGTAAACATCCTCCTTGACAACACGACGAAGGGCTTGCAATGAATACGAACCAGCGTGCGCGGAATGTCATCCTGATGCTCCGAACGGCAGAGGAAATTCACAACAAATACAACTCTCTACGTGAGAACGGGGAGATGAGTGTACTCATTGCCAAGGAGTACGTCGAGTACTGCGACATTACCCAGGACATTGTGAACATGAGACGTGCCCTCGAACGATCAAGCAACAATCGTTTCGCAATAGGTGGTTGGTGCGCGGTAAGAAGCACACAAATGAGTATCGAGTCGTACATCGAGACCTACGGCAATCTCGACGCCCCAATCAGCAAGTAACACTTCTGTGGGAGAACCGTATACAGTCCACCAAAGGAAGTTCGCCGTAGAAGCTTAATCGCTTCCATCGGCTTGAGCTCCTTCGGTGGGCTTCCTTTTTATTTGCACTAAATTGACCTTGTTTTTAATAAGTGCTTTAATATTGATAGTCCGTTCCTACAAAATGGAGGCATCATGTCAGAAGAATACATCGCTAGCATTACTGTTACTGCCGACAAGAAAGAGGTCATAACCGCCCCATCACATGTCGCGCTTATCCAGGAGATAACGCGAGTAGAAGGTGAGATCACCAAGGTAATACGCTCCATATGGCGCCTTGGCATATCGCCTATCGTGGCCATCTTGCCCGGCGTATGTATTACGTACCTTCTCTACGCGTCCAAAGCCTACGCACCCACATTCATCACACTGTGCATGACCACATTCGTACTACTTGTGTGCGAATGGATAGTGTATAGACAGCTGCAGACGAACTTCTCACTCCAGATTCATCGCCTTCCTGTTCTATATCTACGGAGGAACAAATGGAGATACGAATACGCTAGGCAGTACAGCCCGGACGGACGCTCGAGCCTCTAGCTCGCAGCGATGATTCACCAGAGTCATTGCTCGCAGGGATCACCTCGAGCAATGACTAAAGCGATCGATAATGATTGTTTTAGTCATTGTCATAAGTCATGCGTGCTGTATACATACCTCTTTAATCGGGACGGACGAGCTACTCGTATACATTTATTTTTGCCACAAAAAAACCACCCCTAAAGGTGGTTTCTCTGACATATAAGGCTCTCAACAATATATTGTTGCTCGCATGAGCTTTTTTCGTTCTCGCAGTTCTAAGATTTTCTCGCTTTGAACTGTTTATGATTATATATCAAGATCATCTAATTCCGCAAGCTCTTTTCGAGAGTTTTTGGCATAGTCTGATCCGTTGTCCACAGGCTCATCTGATAAGTTATTCACAGTCTCGTCACCCCTATCGTCTGATGAGATAGTATAGTTTTCACGGTCGTCGTCATTGTTGACAATTTTCAGGTTATAGCGAGCATCATTTTTGGTGCCAAGCGCCCGTAATAGTGTCCGTAAACTCTGTGCGGTTACCCCGCGTTTGCCTATGACACGGCCAAGGTCTTCGGGGTTAACTGTCAGCGACAGTAACACACCCTTTTCATCGATAATACGTTCGACAACTACATCGTCCGGGTACCCCACCAGGGACTTTACGATATATTCTACAAATTGCTGGTCTATTGTTGACATGCTCGTCCTCCATTGCCTGCTAGCGGTCACTACTCACTGATATCGTATGTATTATTATAGCACGCAGCAAATGACTAATCACTGTGGGAATTCTTACAGCAAAATACTGAATTTAAGCATAAACAAAAAACACCTCCTAGGTGGAGGTGTTTTGCAAAGAGGTGTATCTTTATTCAGCAGGAGTTGCTTCAACTTCTTCTTTTGGCTGATTCTTGCGTAGTTTTTCGGCGTTACGAATTGCTTTTTGCTTGTCCGTTGACGCATCTTTTACCCAGCTAGGTAGCTTGACGCCAGCATCTTTCAGAAGTTTCACAACACGTGGAGATGGCTGTGCGCCATTGTCCAAGTATTTCTGAGCCGTTTCAACCTGTACAGTTGCATCTTTGGTATGAGGGTTGTAACTACCGACATAAGCAACAACACGACCACTAGACGGGTGACGCTGAGACTCCTGAACGGCGAGGCGATAGACTGGGTAGCCTTTTCGGCCAACACGTTGCAAACGAATTGCGAGCATAAAAATTAAACTTCCTTTATAACTTCAAGTTTTCTATTAGTTCTTGATTGAGTATACACTGTTTTACAGATCACGTCAATCTGTTGCGTGTGTAAAATAAATCGACTGTCGTAACGAAGTGCTATTATGGCTTCTTCACGGCTTCGTATGTGTCGAGTGCAGCTTTAGCAGCCTCTTGCTGTGCAAATTGCTTGCTTGGGCCACTGCCTTTACCCATCATCTTGTCGCCAACAAAGACGCCAAGGGTAAATACCTTATCGTGGTCAGGTCCGACTTCTTCGAGTACTTTATAGACAGGGGTATGGCTGTCAATTCGCTGCGACACTTCCTGCAAATGAGATTTTGGATCACGCCAGCTACCGCTTTCTAAAATAGAATCGAGTTTTGTCAGAATGTGTTTTTGAATAAACGCATCCGCATCGGCATAGCCACGCTCTAGATAAATCGCACCGATGACTGCTTCGAATGCATTTGCCAAGATTTGCTGGCGTGCACGAGTACTTCCGTTCTTTTCGCCGCGACTCATGCGAAGGAGCGGTTCATACCCCAACTTATCACCAGCCTCACCGATACTTTCCGTCCGCACCAACGAAGATCGCCAGCTAGTCAAAATACCCTCTGGTTCACTATGGTTATTGAACAAATAGTCAGTGACCGATAACTCTAGTACTGCATCGCCTAAAAATTCAAGGCGCTCATTATGTTCATTGACACTTTTTTTGTGCTCGTTAACATAGCTACGGTGGGTTAGCGCCGTAATAAGTAAGTCGATGTTTTTAAACTCGTACCCAAGATGCTTTAACGCAAAATCTTGATACGGTGCAATTTGCATACCACTCATTATAGTTTTTCCTGTCGAATCCTCTTCATTGCTAGTAACATTAGTTTGCCGATATCTTCATATTCGATCACATCAATTGCGTCGTGGAATTTGAACCATTTGATGTCGTTCATCCACTCTTCTTTTTGGATATCGTTTGTGTCGCCCAGCGCGCGCACCAGGTATATTTGCGTCGTCATCAACACCAGTTTGTCGACGCGTCGATAGCGGAAATGAATCTTGCCCAACCAGCCAAGCACTTCCGTTTCATGCAGCCCAGCTTCTTCACCAATTTCACGCTTTGCAGTTTGCTGCGCGGTTTCACCCTCTTCGATATGACCTTTTGGAATCGTCCAGCGATCTTTGCTGTCTTGGATCAATAAAATCTCTACGCCGCCATCTTCGTCACGGCGAAACACAACCCCGCCAGCAGTTGGCTCACGAACAATTTCTTGGATAGATGGCTTGCGCCGGTTGAAATACTGTTTGAATTTATTAAACTTCGGTGCGGGCATCTGTCGTCCCCTCCACAAGTGTTCGATACGCCGTACCTAGTACGCCGTTTATGAACTTGCTCGAATTGTCAGAACCAAACGCCTTTGCTAACTCTACAGCTTCGTTGATAGCTACCTTTGGTGGTACCTGCTCTGCACGATACAGTAGTTCGTACAGCCCAAGCCGCAAGATATTGCGATCAATACGGGCAATCTGCTCGATTGGCCATTCTGGGGCTAGTGGCCGAATGTGATTATCGAGCGCCTCTTGGTTCTCGATCACGCCGATTGCTAATTCTTTGACGAATGACGTATCATCAATTTCTTCGCTGTAGCGTTCCAGATTACGACCAAGAATCTCATCAAGGTTAACGGTCGTATCTTCAGACTGCGTACGAAATTCAAATTCATACAGACTCTGTAATGCGACAATCCTGCCTAAGTGACGATTCGATGCCATATGCGTAAGGTTCTTTCTGATTCAATGTTGGTTATTGTTACAAGTGTACACGCTAATGGTATTATTTAGCGAGTTTTTTTGCTGGTTTTGCAGCTTTTGGCGCTGCTGCAGCTGGTGACGCAGTTACTTTGACTGACTTAGCGAGTGCTTTGCCAGTTTCGCGCTTTGTTGTGCGTACTTTTACAGGTGATGTGCCGTTAACACGACGTGCTAATTTGAGTAGCAAATGACTACGGCGTGTGCCGGTTTTGCGGGGGCTACTTTGTTTCTTTGGTTCTGCCATGGTAAAGTTCTCCTTTTGCTAGGCGTTTATATAAAACTGCTAGTTATTATAACAGTCTAAATCACTTTTCTCAAGTAGGTATTGACATTTCGTAGCATAAGTAGTATAATGTATTAATCAGTGTAACAATCCCGTTATGCTGATTGTCCTACTTCTCGAAGAAAGGCTCCACATGTTCATGCTCGTCTTGATCGTACTGTTTGTTTCAAACGTTCTCGTCTTGACGTTGCGTGCTCGCTGGAGCGAAGATACGTCCGCAACTGCAATGTCGTCCATGATGATCATCTGGCTTCTAGCTCTGATCGTCAGCATGCCTACCCAGCACCCGGCAGTATCAATCTTCACAGGCTTCATGATGATGATCAACATCATCATCTTGGCTCCGAAGAGCCTTCGAGAGTACACACTTTGAGTTCACCTTCGGGCGAACTCACTGCCCCGCTTCGGCGGGGCTCTCTCATGCCCAAATCTATCCAGCTACAACAATATTGATCAGCCGGCCAGGAACGTAAATAATCTTGGCTGGTTTTTTGTCGCCGATGAATTTTGAAACATTGCCTTCGTGCAGCGCTAACTGCTCGACTTCCTGCCCAGTAGCATCTTTTGCTACTTGCAATTTCGCACGGAGCTTGCCATTTACCTGCACAATGATTGTTGCGACATCAGAAACTAAATAACTGTCATCCCATGTTGGCCAGTGATCAACGTGGATAGTGTCGGCATGACCAAGATCAGCCCACAGTTCTTCGGTAATATGCGGCGCAAATGGAGCAAGTACTTGCAGTAACGCTTCTAGCGCTGTTTGCCATGCGTCAGATTTGCCAATACCGAACGATTCTTTCAATTTGTAATAGTTGTTGACCGCTTCCATCATCGCCGATACGGCAGTATTGAATTTATCGTCTTCGATGTCTTCAGTCACCTTTTTGGTTGTTTTGTGCGCAACCGTCAGGATTTGACGCGCTGCATCATCAGAAAGCTCTATGGCATCAGCCGATAGATATTCCTGCACAAGTGTCCACGCGCGATTCAAGAATCGATAGGTACCCGGTACCCCGCGCGTATCCCATGGCGCATCTAAATCATAGGGCGCGATGAACATTTCGTACACGCGCAAACTATCTGCACCATACCCGCTGTCCATGATTTCGAGTGGATCAATGACATTGCCTTTTGACTTGCTCATCTTTTGGCCGTCGGGCGCTAGTATAAAGCCGTTGTACATCATACGTTTGAATGGCTCTGGATCAGGCACTAGACCTTGTTTATAAAAGAACCGCATCCAAAATCGTGAATACAACAAGTGTGCCACCGCGTGATCGCCGCCGTTATAAAAATCGACAGGCTGCCACTGCTTGGCAAGTTCTGGATCCCATGCCTGCGTGTCATTGAACGGATCGATGTAACGAAGGAAATACCAGCTACTACACGCATAGCCATCCATCGTATCGGTCTCGCGGTGACCTTCATACCAGTTGTCGCCATCTGGTTTGCCAGCATTAAACGGTACAGTTTCGGTGGTGTCGATATTGAACCAGACGTGTACCCAATCTTCGACACCGGCTAGCACTGATACCGCTCCACCCTTTGGCTTGTAGTCATCCACATCGGGTAATACGACTGGTAGTTGATCGTCAGCTACCGCCATCGCACCGTGACCATCCACGTGGACAATAGGAATCGGCGCGCCCCAATATCGTTGACGACTAATCAACCAATCGCGCATTTTGTAGGTAATTTTACTCCGCCCTAGCTGCAGTTGCTCCAGCCACGCGACCACTTCTTCGCGCGCTTCTTCACTGCGCATGCCGTCAAAGTGACCACTATTCGTCAGCACACCTTCGCCATGGTACATATCTGTGCCGCTGTCTGATTCTGGTCGCTCGATCACATTGACGATTGGCAGCTTGAATTTTTCGGCAAACGCAAAGTCACGTTCGTCATGCGCCGGTACCGCCATCAATGCACCAGTACCATAACTAGCTAGCGCATAGTCAGCAATCCAGATAGGAATCTTTTCACCCGTTACAGGGTTAGTTGCGTGCGAACCTGTAAAGACACCAGTTTTATCACGTGATTCATTCATGCGTTCAATCTCTGATTTACGCGCCGCCTCGTCAATATACGCAACGACCTTGTCGCGCGTGTCGTTGTTCGTTAGCTGCTTTGCTAATTCATGTTCTGGTGCTAACACCAAAAATGTCGCACCAAACAATGTGTCTGGTCGAGTGGTAAAGACCGTAATTTGCTGGTCAGATCCATCAATAGCAAATGTCACTTCAGCACCCTGCGATTTGCCAATCCAGTTTTTCTGCATAGTCTTGACCATGTCTGTCCAGTTCAAATCGTCAGTTGCATCCAACATTTCGTCAGCGTAGGCCGTAATTCGGAAAAACCATTGCTTTAGATTCTTTTTGACGACTGGGTTACCACAGCGCCAACAGTTGCCACCTTCTACCTGTTCGTTCGCAAGCACCGTTTGGTCATGTTCGCACCACCACTGCGGGCTTTGTTTTTGATAGGCAAGGTCGTTTTTGTAGAGTTGTGTAAACACCCACTGCGTCCATTTGTAATACCGCGGATCGGCAGTACTGATCTCTTTTGTCCAGTCATAACTATACCCGAGTCGTTTTAGCTGACGAATAAAATTTGCTTTGGCGTCATCGTGTGCATCACGAGGTTTTTTACCGATTTTGATGGCATAATTTTCGACAGGTAGCCCAAATGAATCCCATCCGATTGGATGATAAGCGTTGTAGCCCTGCTGTCGTTTTGCCCGCACTTTGATATCACTAAATTGGAATGTTCGGCCGTGTCCAATGTGAATACCGGCACCCGTAATACCAGGTAGCATACTAAACCCTAGATACTTTGGTTTTGAATGATCATGCAGATCAACGACATACGTTCCGTCTCGATCCCAAATTTCTTGCCATTTTTTTTCGATTTCGGTAGGGTTGTAGCGCTTCATACTGTATTGATTATAACAGATGAGCGACTAGTCGTTGGTGACACCAGAAGAGTTCGACAAAAATCCTTTGAATACCTGTTGTTTGATGTCACTGAAACGCGTAATATCTTGGGGATTATTGATGACAGATGATGTCGAAAAATCTGGCTTGATAAATACTCGTAGTTGCGATGTTTGTCCTGTATGCGCGTCTACTTCGACAATCTGCCGATTCTTCTTGTCGATTGTCAGATGGATCGTGAATCCTCTCAACGTTTCGCTCGTTATTGCGGGCGACTGATACTGACAACCGCTGAGCTTGGTTGCAAGTGATGACGATGGAAATGACGCCATAAACTCGTCAAATATTACATTGTTAATCTTTAATGTATAGTTACCAATCTGTTCGGTGCCCGCACCATCTTCGGAAACAACAAAGAACGGGTGGTTTTTGTACACGTTCAACAGCGCCGTTCTTGATGCGGTACTTTTGGTTATCGACTGCACTATGTCAACTGAGCAGCCTGATAGTTTTACGATCGATCCAACCAATGCTACGTCGGACTGTTCTATCCATATCCATTTGCCGTCAATCGTTTGTTTGATTTGCGGAAGTATCGATGCGTAAAGATCGGTTTGATGTGACGGAACGGCCGAAGCAACCAGTTCACTGGCGCGATTGATTTTGAGGAATGTGTCGTCACGATCGGTAATCATCTCACCTTTTAGTTGGTCGGTAGATGTGCCAGCGATCGCAAGTCGGCTTTTCGTCTGTGATAGCTGGCCGTCTACTGCTGCGACTGCATCACTATTGTCGCTAGCAGTCCTCATGACAGTACCCTCAAACATCAGAGTCGACGATGTTAACGCGTTTTGCACTGCATCATACACAATCTTCTGTGGACTCGTTTGGTAGTACACATACATTGCTATTGCGGCACCAATGACAACAATGAGCGTACCGGCGACAAAGGTAATGCTATACCGTTTCGGCAAACGACGGATACGTATCATGATATCTTTCGCCATATCCACCTACGAAAACGTCGCGAAATAATTCTCTTTGTGCGCTAACCAAGCGGGTGACTGACGAACCAAGATATTACTTTGTTCAGGGTGCTTGAGAACGATCTTGACCGCCTCTTCTAGATAGCCTTTGTCTTGTGATCCTTTGAACAAAATGACTGCGCCAGGACCAATAACACTATGCGCAAATCCGCCAGCCTGGACAGAATTTGCAAAGCTTTTTACCTGACATCCTTGGGCTTTTGCCGCAGATGCAAGATATTTCTCGGCTTCGTCACCAACAGTAATCACCCAATCAACGAGGTCTGGTCGGAACATACGACCAATTTTTTGATGTTCCACGGCGGACGATTCGCCAAGTTCGTTCATCGTACCCAGCACGACAATCTTTTGTGGCGCCGCTAACGAATGAAGGGTTTGTACAGCAGATTGTGCCGCAACCGGACTGGAATTGTACGTATCATCGATGATCATGCTGCCATGGACACCTTCTAATAGGCACATCCGGCCAGGGATCGGACGAATTTGATCAAACCCAGCACTGATTTCTTGTGGGTTCAACCCTGCCTTTACGGCAACGGCAGCAGCGGCAACTGCTGGGCGGATATTGTGCTCACCAAGCACTTTTACAACTGCAGGGATCTGTACGTTCGCATATTCGGGCGCGACAAATTGCCCAGTATGGCCGTCCTGTACAGTAAAGCTTTGTTCGACGAAGTGATATTCTGCGGTATCACTAGTGCCATATGTGTGAACATTTTGGTTCGTCAGGTACGATGCGTACTGTCCGTCGATATCGTCACGATTAATGATTGCTAGTTTACTGAAATTAGCCGCAGCTAGTTCTTCCTGAGCGACGTTTTCCATCGTCTGGAAAAATTCCATATGTTCTGGAGTGATGGCTGTAATGACGGCAATATCCGGGTTAAGGTACGTGCCAAAGTGAGCGATTTCACCCGGGTGATCAGCACCTATTTCTTGAATAATGATATCGACGTCAGGCGGCTGCAAAATTCGCGCTTCTGCTGCGCTGAACACCTTGCGCCATTCGCTGTAGCTTTTGATATGCTCTGGATACGGAATTCCTAGAATCGCGAGTGGTGCGCTCATGTGTGTGTTGTGGTTGCCTTCGTGCAGGCGTACGCGGTATTTCTGACCCAGCATCGTGGCAATTGCGGTTTTAGTACTGGTTTTGCCGACGCTACCCGCCACGACGACTAATCGCACTTCTGGGTGTGCGCGGAAGTAACTGACGACGTAGCCTTCCATCTTTTTTTGGACGTAATTTCTGAATTTGGTTTGAAGGCTGCTAAACATAAACTTGATTAATAGTATAGCAGATTGAGAATAGAAGGATACTTCTTTGTCATCTCGTGTCATCCTGAATTCAATTCATGGTCTGATCGTTGTTTCATTAACCAACTCCTCTTTGTTGTTCTTTTTTACCAAAGAACCAAAAGGCTTTCTTTTGGTTCGACAAAAGAAACAAAATCATTTATGACTGCTCCCTTCCACCGTGAACCGCAGAAGCAAAAGAATGGTTAAAGAATGGTTAAAGAATGGTTGCTGTGGAATGCCCCTTTGGGGCAGTTTTACATATAGTCTTTTAGCTACTGATGTAAAACACGTCCTCGCAAACTATTCCATCCTTTTCCTCCTGCGGTTCACGGGTCAGTCCAGATGTCACAGGTAGTTGATTACTTGTTACGCAGGAGGACTGCGAATGAGTTGTTTGCTATACTATTATCCAGTCTGGGGCATTAGCTCATTTGGTAGAGCGCTTCGCTGGCAGCGAAGAGGTGACCGGTTCGAATCCGGTATGCTCCACCAATTTGAATACCGTCTGCTAATTGACTTTATATATTAAATATGTTAATGTTAATTATCCTCATCCGAGGATTATTGACGAGCAGACTAGGGAAACGAGCTGATCATTCATGAAAGAAAAGATTGCGCGTACATACCACGCACTACTCGCGGTATGCGGCATACACATGTATGCACCCTACCGAACAGACGACGGGCGCTTGATCGACCTGATCAGACCCGGACACTTCAGCCGCCTACCGAACGACACAACCTTGATGTCGATATCGGGACACGAGGTTCGCAAGGGGCTGGATAACATCGACGGTGACACACGAAACGGCTTCATGTCGTACGGAGTACCGAGCAGTAGCAGAACGATGCGCGGCCATTACGGCAGGCTCCGCACCCAGTAACGGCAGTTCCGATGAGTGTGGTAGGCAGCGCGCCAATCACAGTACTGACTCTTCCACTAGCCTGCTTGTCATACTCATCTTTAGATATACCAAAACCTCACGCAATGCGTGAGGTTTTTAAGCTGTTGCGCGCCCACCCGGGGCACTGTTTGTTTTTGAGTTTTTTGTTTTTTTCAAGCGCAAATGGTTACCCCAATTGCGCACCAGCTCTAAATAATAGTATGCATTTTTACTACTATTAACGCAAGCTTTTTACAATTATACCGTTTAATTTCTTAAAAATTAGTCTTTTTAAGCGATATGTGATTAAATAACAGTGTTCAGAAGCTTACGCATGTAAAGCAAGTGTTTTCCATAACGGTCTAACTCTTTCTTGAAATGTTCGTAGTGGTCGATCTGACGAATCAGTTAATCAAGGAAAAGTTATACCCATGGCACAAACCAACCTATTCATCGGTAGCCTTGCATACGCAACCAACGATGACACTCTTCTAGCGCATTTTGCGACTATTGGACCTGTCAAAAGTGCGCGCGTAGTTACTGACCGCGAAAGCGGCCGTAGCAAGGGCTTTGGCTTTGTCGAATTCGAAAACGATGACGACAACCAAAAAGCGATCGATCAGCTAGACGGAAAAGATCTAGATGGTCGTCCTATCAATGTTAGCCTCGCACGTCCACGTGAAGAACGCCCAAAGCGTGATTTCAACGGCGGCGGTCGCGACAACAACAATGGTGGCGGCAACGGCGGTTCATTCCGTCAGCGCAGCTGGTAATTAGTTACCACACCAAAAATACCCCTAGCATCGCTGGGGGTATTTTGTATTCATCATCTATCCATTATTCGCTACCAACTATTCAATGCGACATTATTGAAAAATAGGTAATGGCGAGCGCAGCCAGTCCCAGTTAAGTCCAAGCAGTTGATTCAAAATGCCATAGCCGTTCAGTAGCCATATCGTAACGATAACAATGGCACACGTTGCAATCCAGAACAATGCCCTTACTACGGCCGACTGACGCGCAAGCCAATCCTGCCATGCATCGTATTTACCT
Source organism: Candidatus Saccharibacteria bacterium RIFCSPHIGHO2_12_FULL_44_22 (assembly GCA_001790515.1). Taxonomy (GTDB): domain Bacteria; phylum Patescibacteriota; class Saccharimonadia; order Saccharimonadales; family Saccharimonadaceae; genus MGCS01. The sequence goes on along the minus strand of MGCS01000013.1, from coordinate 17,888 downwards.
CGTGCATATTTGAGTACGCGTTCTGCCCATTCAAATTCTGTCGACAATATCGCAAGTCCCGTAAATACAATCAGCCAACCTGGTCCTGGGTACGGAATTGCTATGATACCAACAACAAGAACAAGTCCGCCAACAATTCCGGTTATAATTTTTTTCGCCCGTTTTTTCATCATCACTACTTTTTACTATACCATTCTGCGAACAGTTTCCAGTGCATATGTGTATCTGCAGCAGAGGCTAAATTACCTCGATCGTGCATTTCTGCGAACGTCTCTTTGCCGTTCAAACTAACGCACCGTTCGATCGAATTGTTACCATTGCTGCTACCACGAGGCTCGTCAACAAACATACCAGCGTATTCTGCGGCGAAGTGCTGCACTTGCCGTCCATCATAGTACGCAACATGTTCGAGACATAAAATCGTCCGGTCTTGGCCGTTCATGATCCGCATCCAGTCATCAACCGACCACCATGCTGCCACGTCTTTCATATAGCCACCTGGAAATCCACCGAGTGCTGGAATGTGCCAACTTGTATCTTGCACGACGATTGGCTCATGCGTTACCTCATATGCAGCGATAGCCTTGGCTTTTGTTATCGTAGCTGGATCATGATGTTGAATTTCATCGGTTTCCATATCGACGACCGTCACTCCTATTGAATATGGATTGAACGTCTGTCTTGCTTCTTGTACTTTCCGGTCATTTCCAGTTGCAAACAGAATTGTTTTATTCATGAATTTAGATAGTCTCTCAGCGCAGCAAATGGCTTAATTATTTCGTATGTCTTTATATCATCGTCATGATTTAGCTCGGCGCGTGTTTTGCCGTTATATCCATTTGGCTGTAGTATTTTATCAAACCCGAAGCCATTTTCACCACGCGGATGTTCTGCGATTGATCCGTCCAGACCACCTCTTATCAACTCTAGATGCGTACCATCGTAATAGCCAAAGACACATTCAGCGCGTGCGGTTCGATCCTCAAAACTATCGAGCATCCGACACAATTTCTCTAGTCCATCCGGCGACTCGATAAAGAATTTTATAAATGGCCCAGGTAATTCACCGAGCGCCGTAAACCTCAGGCCGACATCTTCGACGAGCACTGGGCGCCCTATCATTTGATACGCTTGTTTGACTTTATGCTCGACAATTTCCTCAAGACGCACTGATTGTATTTCTTCTAGGTTGAGTTTTTGATGATCGAGCGTAATCCCAAGTATTTTTGTCAAGTAGTCAGTCTTGTGTTGATTACCAGTGATAAATACGGGATGTTTAGTCATTGTCTACCTTTTCAAATCGTGGAACTGTTTTGCCACTAATCTCGACCGTTTCGGTAAACATAGCGTACGTACGTATCCAGACGCGTGGGTTCATCTCTTTTTCATACAGTGCACGATAGACAACAAAATACTCATGCGTTTCAGTATGACAGCCGACACCAATCACTTCGTAGTAGTTGCCCTTATAATGTCGATACAGTCCCGTTTGTAACTGCGGTACGCTAAATTGTTGTGCAGGATCAGTATCTGCTGTGTATAGTTCATGATACTGAAGTGGTCGTTTACGGTAATAGCTGACCCACGTATCTTCTTCGGTAGTAATCGTATCGACAAAAAAGCCATCTACGAACCCGCCCTTAGCCTCACTTTTCCTGCCTTGAGCTTCAATCAACGCAGACTTGTCTATATTCTTTTTTTCCAGAATACTATCAAATACTTCTTTGATGTCCGCCATCTCACCGATAAACTCATCATCGTTATCGAGTGCGATAAGTGCTTCGTCAGCCTCTTCTTTTAACTTCAAAAGAAGCGCCTTTTGAAGTTCTTTACCGTGAAGCGTATGGACGGTGGCAACCTGCTTGCCCTGATTCATTAGCTGGGGAATTTTATCTCGGACAAGTTTTGATAAGCGAAATATAGCCATATAATTATGGTATCATCTCGACGGAGAATTATCCTAATAGCTGCTTGAATTCCTGCTCGGTGATAATTTTTGTACCATAGCTTTCAGCCTTTTTTAGCTTGCTGGCACCGACTTTGCCACCGGCCACTAAATACGTCGTGTCTTTGGCTACAGATGTTTGAAATACCCCACCAAGTGCACGGATTTTGTCAGCCGCCTGATCGCGAGACATTGATTCGAGCGACCCTGTTACGACAAAGCGTTGTCCTACTAACTTTCCTGACTTCTTTTTATAAAACGGTCGCACGCCGACCTTGTTGAATTTTTCGATAAGCGCTATGTTATCCGGATCACTAAACCATGCCACGATAGATTCTGCCACGACTTTACCGACACCGTCTACGTCTTCTAACTGTTCGATTCGCGTGCGCTGCAACTTTTCGACCGATTCAAATGTATTGGCAAGGTCTATTGCCGTTTGGGCACCGACGTGACGAATGCCCAATCCTAGTATAAATTTCTCAAGTGGTGGATTTTTCTTTTCGCTAATCGCGTTCACTAATTTTTTGGCAGAGATATCAGCAAAACGATCGAGCTTCAGTAAATCACTGACGGTCAATGTATATATATCAGCAGTGTCTTTAACGAGTCCAGCATCGACGAGAGCGACAACATTCTTTTCACCTAGTGTATCAATATCAAGTGCTCCTTTACTCGCATAATATTCGATCGAGCGCTTCAACATCAAATCCGAGGATGCACCTTTGACTCGATAAACAACATCTTTTCCTGTGCGTTCAAATTCCAATTCTGGATACTGTTGTTTTAGTGCCGCTAGATAATCGAATGGCTTCGCGTCGGCAGGTCGTAGTTCTTTGACGACACTTTCAACCTGAGGGATGATATCGCCTGCTTTAAATATCACCGCCGTGTCACCAATTCGGATATCTTTTCGTTCGATCTCGTCAGCGTTATGCAAACTTGCGTGCTGGACAGTCGTCCCTGCGACGACAACCGGATCAAAGACTGCAACAGGTGTTGCTGCGCCCGTACGACCTATACTGATGACAATATCCTTTACGATCGTCGTCGCTTGCTCTGCGGCGTATTTGTATGCAACTGCCGCCCGTGGCTGCTTGCCAACAATACCTAATTCTCGATACTGAGCGCGATTATTTACTTTGATCACTAACCCATCAGTATTAAACGGCAAGTTGCCTCGCACTTCACCTATATAGTCAACAAATTTCATCACATCACTCAATCGTTTGTACACTGCAGCTTCTATGTTGCGTGTCAAACCAAGCGCCGATACTGTTTCATAGGCGAACATACTTGTTGGAATCTCATCAGGATCATCTCGCAAAAGATCATACGCTCTAAAATGCAGCGGGCGCGCTGCAACTAATTTTGGATCAAGCTGTCGAATTGTCCCGGCAGCCAAGTTTCGTGGATTTGCAAATGCTGGGTCACCCGCGGCTTTCCGTTTTTCGTTCAGTGCATTGAAATCCTTTTTGAGCATCACAATTTCGCCACGAATCTCTGTGCGACCTTGCAGGAACGATTCATACCCGTCGGCTGCATGCAGTCGCAATGGTATATTTTTGATTGTGCGGACATTGTTCGTCACGTCTTCACCGACATAGCTGTCACCTCTGGTTACAGCTTGCACCAATACACCGTCCTGATAAATAACTGCGCATGCCAGCCCGTCCATTTTCACATCAACAAAAAACTCATGCGTACGGCCAGGCAGTAGCTTATCCATTCTCGTCACCCACGATTCAACCGCCTCACGGTCAAACACATCATTCAAACTCAACATACGACTGCTGTGAGCGACTTTTTGAAACCCATCCTTTAGTTCATTGCCGACGCGCTGCGTAGGACTATCGCTTGCGACGAGTTCAGGATACTGCGCCTCAAGCTGCTTTAATTCACCAAAAAGACTATCATACACTGCATCATCGACTGACGGCGAGTCATTGACATGATATTCATAGCTATACTTGTCGATTAGCGCTCGAAGCTCTTTAATCCTCTGATCAGGCTGGCTTTGCGTCATCATCAACGACCTTTCGATAGAGCATATAAATATACGCCGCTAACGCAATAATAGATACCGAGCTCATAAATAAAATCGTCATTGGAATAAACGGAATCCAGTTGATTGCTGGCCAGGCTTGTTTTACCCAGGCATCCAAAAGAATAAGAGGAATCACAATAATCGCCCATATTATAATCGTCAGTGCGGCTACCCATACTAGTCGCAAAAGTACTCGCAATCGCCGACCGATTATCAAGTCGCCTGCCGTTTTGATTGCCTGGAAAGGATACATCCCCGGAAGCGTTACGACAACAAGCGCAATGACTGTACTTGTAATCCAGTATAACGACAACACACCCAGCAGCGCGAGAACTATCCAAACCATCATCTGTTCAACACCGCCGCTAATCAATTCGGATGCAATAGCCGCCTGATACACAAGCGTTGCAATCGCAATTGGCAGCAGTTGAACAACAAGTGCAAACGCTACTACGACCGTCGATAATACTGGCGCACCACTACTATACACAGTATCGCGAACACGAATACGACGACCCGCCATAACATTGCGAAGTGCCCATACGGTCGCTAACCATGCAAAGAATACAGCAAGACCGCCAAGGACACTTTGCGCTTCGGTCACGCTTGGCGTTAGTCCGCTCGTGACGGATGTTACAAGCAACAACCCAGCTTGGCTAACTTGCCCAAAGTTTCCCGAAAAGAGTTCACCACCTGTCTCTTGCAGTGTCGTACTGAGGTTGTCATATGCCTCTTGTTGGCCAAACCCCTGGATCGCAAGTGTCAAAAAGAAATATGTCAGCAGTAATCCGCCAAATAATTTCTTGTGACTCCATAGCATTACGCGAACACTGTTTGTAAATGACCAGTAGCCAGGCAGGTTTAGTGATCGTTTGTAATCTCGCCGACGAGTCAAGCGGAAACTGCGATGTGGTCGACGCGCCAAAAAACGACGGAGGCGACGTATGACAGCAGCGAACGGTATTTTTATTATTGACCCGACTTTACGCAGCCAAGGCGGCGAAACACGAACGATTACAGCCCCTCCGTTGCGAAGCCACTTGAAAGCAACCTTTTTCCACACTTCAACAAAGTGAAATCTCTTTGTTACTTTTTTGGTCAGTACGCCGCGCCGTTTGTTGAATCGTTTTTTAAATGCAACGAGCGATGAACGGTACGGAAATCGAATCTTCATAGTGTTTCTTTCTAGAATTTATCGGCATTTTTACGAAGACGTGCAATACGATCTTCTAGTGGTGGATGAGTGCTAAATAATCCACTTAGAAATCCCTTTTTGAGAGGATTAGAGAAAAATAAATGTGCAGTTGACGTACTTTGATTCTTCATTGGGCGACCATATTGCTGCAGTTTTTCGAGCGCGCTTGCCAGACCCTCCGGATGACGTGTTGTCATAGCACCTGTTGCATCGGCTAAATATTCTCGTTGGCGGCTAATCGCCGTTTGAATAATCGCAGCCATGATTGGCGCCAAAATAACCATAACGATTGCAATAATGTAGAAGTACGGTGGGATGTTACGGTTATCGTTATTACCAAAGAACAGCATGTGCATGACAAGGTCGGACAAAACACCAATTGCACTCACCAACCCAAAAGCCATCATACTGACGCGAATATCATAGTTCTGAACATGCCCCATCTCGTGCGCCATGACTGCTTCGAGTTCTGTATCATTCATAATTTCCATAATGCCAGTTGTTGCTGCAACGACAGCATGCTTTGGATCGCGGCCTGTTGCAAATGCGTTCGGAGCCTGGTCTTCGATCACGTAGACTTTTGGCATTGGCATACCCATCGTTATTGATAAGTTCTCGACAATTCGGTATAAGCGAGGGTTATCGCGCTTTTCTATTTCTTTTGCACCCGTCATTGATAACGCTAGTTTCGTTGCTGCATAATATTGAATAAGTGCGTAAACGGCAGCACCAGCAATCACATAGAGTGAAATTGACGTATTGCCAAAATAGAGACTCACAACGTAGCCAATTGCTGCAATTATCGCGATAAACACCGCCATAATCAGTAGTGTATTTCGTTTGTTTGCAGCAATGGCTCCGTACATGAGTCTCCTTTAGTATCCGTAATGGTATCTGAAATCAGTATTTGAAAGAATGATTAGTAACTAGAATTTGACGTCAACAGGTTTTTCAACAGTTGCACGTTCAGCTTCGTCGACATCGTAGAATTCGCGTTCTTTAAATCCAAGCATGCCCGCAAAGACATTGTTGGGGAAAAGCTGAATCTTTGTATTCAGGTCGCGTACGCCACCGTTGTAGAATCGGCGTGATGCCTGAATCTTATCCTCTGTGTCAACAAGCTCTGCCTGTAGTTCACTAAAGTTCTGACTAGCTTTTAGGTCTGGGTAAGCTTCGGCAACAGCAAAAATACTCTTAAGAGCTTCTTCCATCATATTGTCAGCTTTTGCAGCTTGCTTTGGCGTATCAGCACCAAGGATTGCAGAACGAGCTTCGGTAACACGTTCAAATACACCACTTTCGTGTGCAGCATAGCCCTTGACGGTGTTAACGAGATTTGGAATCAAGTCAGCACGTCGTTTTAGTTGAACAGTAATATCGCTCCATGCTTCATCCACACGTAACTTTAGCGTGACGAGCGAGTTATAGGTGGTCCATAGAAATATAGCTATAACAGCAATAATTCCAAGAACAATCCACAATGCAATCATTTCTTATAATCCCCTTATATATTTCATTAATGTGTACCTTCATTATAGCATTTTACTACTAAAAAATCGACCGTTTATAGGCCGATTAATTAATTCTGGTGAGTTTTTACGCCCACGCTAGAACCCATTTTAGCACCCAGAGCGAGAAATGAGATTTTCGGCGGGTCGCCCCCGACCCGACCCGCCGAACTGCTCCGCAGGGATTTTGGGAAAGGTATTTTTTGAGACGGTATACCACGCAGTTAGCGTGGTATACTTACAACAGATGATAGATGAAAAATTAAACAATAACGAAAAGCCTAAATCTCCCGAAGCGGACAAGTCTGCGGAGCGTGAAGCCGTTAAAGGAGAAATTGCTGAATTGGTCGATGAACTTGGCGAGCGTTGTCCCGATTGCGACGGAGAAATGACGCTCGAAGCCGTTAGGGCGTATTGCGAGAACTGCTTATCCCAGCATGAAAGTGAGACGAACACTCGTGCTTTTGAGGTAGACAAACCAGAAACTCGCACCTACTTGCCCGACGAAGCATATTCGTTTTTAGTGCATGTGCCGCTCGGCGATGTTGAAAAACGACTTGGAGAGATTGGTTCGGAGCGGGGCGGAGTGTTAATGACGACTTTACTCAACAATGAGCGACAAGGAACATTCTGCGGCGAGGGCGGTTTGCTACTCGAAGCCCCGATACCGGAAGCCATTAAAGGTATGTCGCGTGTTGACTGTGGCGGTGAAATAGCTGACGGACGCATGGACAGCGTTGAGGAATTGCAAGAGTCAGCGTCTACCGCCGAATACAACCAGATAGATATGAAGTTTGATGGCGGAAAGGTTGTCGGTGTTATGCTTAAGGTAACTCCAGAAGGAAAGGAACTTGGCGACCCTGCTCGCAATGCTCAGTTACGGGAAGTCGCTGAGCGGCACGGTTTACCCATTGCGACCGTTGAGGTTGCTCCGTCGCCAATGCCTACGGAACTCTCAAGTATTACCAGAGAGTTTGCAGACGGAAACTCTCTGACTACCTACGACATACCAGACGGCGATGACCGTTTCCTCAGAGTAGATATCGCACATGGTGAGTTTTACCATAGTCCTGGTATCAATACGGTATCGAGAAGTATGACGATTGACCAGTATGGACAAGTCTCGCAGTTGCTTGCTGAGGAGCAAGAACAGAAAATACGCACTACGCTTGGCGAACTACTAGAGCAAGGCGACTTATCTGAAAAAGACCAAAAAGCGGTGCTTGACGGTTTTCTGCCTCGTCCTGAATAGCAAACTGACTGGTCGCACCGTCTCAAAAAATACCTTTCCCAAAATCCCTGCGGAGCAGTTCGGCGGGTCGGGTCGGGGGCGACCCGCCGAAAATCTCATTTCTCGCTCTGGGTGCTAAAATGGGTTCTAGCGTGGGCGTAAAAACTCACCAGAATTGGGATTTTTCCAGAAATGTCGCTCTCACGGGCGATTTTTTCTTTTGTATTTTGTAATTCCTGCCACAGGCAAAAACCACTTTCCGCCCCCTTTCGGAAAGTGGTTTTTGGGCTTTCGCCGTTTGGGTTTTGGGTGAGGGTTTTGCTGTATAATGAAAGAGCAACACAACTTAATGAGAAGCCGTTTTTTATTGGCTCAAATGGCCGTATTGGAACAATTTGGTTTCTCCAAGTTGTGTTGCACCAATACGGCTTTTTGAGTTAAGTGGGGGTAAAAATGGAAAAATACATCTTGTATACTCGTAAATCTACGGACACAGAGGACAAACAAGTTTTGAGCATTGACGCTCAACTTGCGGAACTCCGAAAGTATGCCAGAGATAACGAACTTGTTGTTATTGACGAACTGATAGAAAAACGCACCGCCAAAAGTCCAGGGCGACCCATTTTCAACACTATGATTTCTCGCATACAAAATGGCGAAGCCAATGGTATTTTGGCGTGGCACCCCGACAGGCTGGCTCGCAACAGCATAGACGGCGGACAAATTATCTATTTACTTGACCAAACATCGCTAAACTTTTTGCGATTTCCAGTATTTCAATTTGAGAACACATCGCAAGGCAAGTTTATGTTATCTATTATGTTTGGTCAGAGTAAATACTATGTAGATAATTTGTCTGAAAATACCAAGCGTGGGTTACGAGCCAGAGTAAGAAATGGCGATTTTCCAAGCCAAGCACCTTTTGGCTACTTGAACGACACCAGAACTAAAACAATCATTGTAGACAAGCGGTATGCACCGCTTGTGCAAGAATTGTTTGAGCAGTACGCCAAAGGCGATCAAACAATGGAAAATCTCGCCTATTTCTTACAAGAAAATGGGGCGATAACATCGGGTGGAAAAACATTTAAGGACGACAAAGTAAAATCTATTTTGCAAAATCCGTTTTATTACGGGCATTTTCTGTATTGCGGCGAACTGCACGAAGGTCGCCACAAGCCAATAATCTCTAAAAACCTTTACGATAAAGTCCAAGCCGTTATTGAAAAGCGTGGACACACCCAAAAGCAAACCAAGCCTATAACGCCATTTTTAGGGCTTTTGAGATGTGCTGGCTGTGGTATGAGCATAACCAGCGAAACAAAAACCAAAACGCAGAAAAACGGCAATTTCCATAGCTGGACTTACTATCGGTGTTCTCGTAAGAAACGAGCCGTTAAATGCGTAGAACCGCCAGTAAGAGAAAAGGATTTGTTGCCACAACTCTCGGGGCTTTTAGGCGAATATGCAATGTCGCCTGAAATCTACGATTTTATGACTGACAAAATGAGCCAAGACGAGCAAGCCGAAAGTTCAAGCAGTTTATCTTTACTAGACGATTTGCGAACGCAAGTCGCTCGTTTAACGGCGAAACAAAAGATTTTGTTGGATAGTTATTTAGACCAAGATATTGACCGTCAAACTTTTCTCGCCAAAAAATCGGAGATTTTAAGCGAAAAGAAAAGTTTAGAGGAAAGTTTGGCGAATCTTACAGCCAACCAAAATGCCTGGTTAGAACCTATGCGAAAATGGCTAGAAACCGCAAAGTCTATCTGTTATTTGCGAGAAAGCAACGACTTTGACGGACAAAAAGCCGTTTTGTCTGAAATCTTTGGATTGAACCTGTTTTTAGAAAACAAAACCCTCACCCAAAACCCAAACGGCGAAAGCCCAAAAACCACTTTCCGAAAGGGGGCGGAAAGTGGTTTTTGCCTGTGGCAGGAATTACAAAATACAAAAGAAAAAATCGCCCGTGAGAGCGACATTTCTGGAAAAATCCCAATTCTGGTGCGCAGAGCGGGACTTGAACCCGCACGACCGTAATGGCCAAGAGATTTTAAGTCTCTCGTGTCTACCAATTCCACCATCCGCGCGTTATCTTGCCAAATATAAATAGTAGGCATTGGTATTTATTATACATAATAATCGTTATACTGAAAGATATGAAACAAATCCTGCTCATTAACGGTGGAAACAGTTTCGATTCATATGAATCATATCGAAACCACCTCGATACAAAGGAAATTAATTACGACAGACTCCTGAGTCGAACGAGCTGGAAGCGCTGGCTCGTCGAGCAGTTAACAGAGGATGAAGTGCTGATACCATCCATGCCCAACCCACAGAATGCGGTGTATGACGAATGGCGTGTATACTTCGAGAAATTCTTACCCCACCTAAAGAATGATGTCCACCTTGTAGGCCACTCACTCGGAGCAATGTTCCTCGCAAAATACCTTAACGAAATTACGCTTAAAAATCCTGTCGATCAACTTATTCTTATCGCGCCAGGATATGATGATGAAACGAACGAAGAATTGGGGAGCTTCAAGATAAATTCCGCAGTTAACGTACGACGAAACGCCCGAAATATCCACTTGCTGCACAGCGTGGACGACCCAGTAGTGTCCTACTCTGAACTTGCAAAATTTCAGCAGGATATACCTACTGCCACGTCACATACATTCTATAACCGTGGACATTTTTATGATGTGACGCCAACATTTCCAGAACTACTTACACTTCTTAAACAAAAATAGCCTCTGGGAATCCAAAGACCATTTTTTGGAGGCACGTACGGGAGTCGCACCCGTCTACGCGGTTTTGCAGACCGCTGCGTAACTGCTCCGCCAACGCGCCATCTTGGATCATTATAGCAGAAACTCATAACCCTTAAATAGTTTTCTGCTAACAAACGAGGTTCTTACCGCGCCATTCTCCTGCCGGCAATTTTCCATACAAAAAGTCCAAAGAATCCAAAAAATAGCAGTACCAAAATTGAGTATAATGCAACACCGCCATATCCACCCGACAGTGACGGATTGATAAAGAAATATGGGTACCAATCAACGAAATGACCTCGAGCGAGCGAATAGACAAGATAAACAAGCGGAGGCACAAGCCATAGCAATATAGCTTTTGACGTTATTTTGCTTGCTGGAGGGTATACTGCCCAAAATAGCACTGCCACGATCGGCATAACATAGTGAAGAATGGTATTGATCCATGGCAAAAGTGCGCCTAAATCTTCATTGCGAAGCAACAGCGCAAATACAACCCCCACAACTGCCATATACACGACCGACGCGCCACGAACAATAGCGAACACCTGGCTTTGCATGCCCCGCAGCGTCAGATACGACCCAGTTAGCATGACTACAGCTGACATTATATTCGCCAAGTTAGTGAAGTAGCTAAAAAAGTTTATAATCGAGTAGCCTGATGAAACATGAATCGAGGGCTGAATCACAATAGCAGCTAGCGGGACAATACCAAATACAAATTGAGCGAGACCGAGAAGCATTTTTTTATTCATAAGCTTATTGTATCAAAGAAAAAATGCGGAGCCTCAAAACGTTTGCAACAGTAGACCGCATTCTCAGAGTAGACAGGCATTCAATTTATTAATCTGCAATAAATATGTTATAGTATGATTCATGTCAAACATTATACAACCTGACGCAAACCCCAATCAATTTCTTCAAAAAGCAATGGCGAATGGGTTTAGTATGCAGGAGTCGTTCTTTGATCCGGCAATTGGCGATCAGATATCTTCAGAGCTAGAACACGCAGGGTATTTAGTCGACTATACAGAGCTAAAGCCAACAACGGCTTTTGAAGCAAATGGTATGCATTTTGCACAGTTACTTCATAGCACAATAAGTCGTCTTGTCTGTCGAGTAGATACTAGTAGTGCAAATCCGCTCCCGTGCTTTAGTGTTCGCGTTTTTACCCCCGGTGAACATGGCACGACGGTCCATCGCAATGATCCGTCGATTGGTCCATGGGCAGTCGGCCTTACACTGAAAGGCGAAGCGCCGTTTAACGTCTACTCGCAGCATCAGCTTCCTGATTACGACACCTTACCATTGCGTGGCGATGAATCCGACCCCGTCCCACTTGAAACGATGAATGCAGATCAAGGATCGGCCTGGACGCTGTACACAAAAAACCAATTAGTACCTCATAGTAGCGGAATCGTCCATTCGCAGACCCAGCGAGAACTTCTTATATTCTATGGAACATCTTGGAACAGGTAGTATATCGATTAAAAGATATCGAACTACTCCTTACTTAAATCGGAACGGAGGATACTGGTCTGTCACCAAAAGGAATGCATATGCACTCACGCGGAAACTCCATCTGTTCACCCCAACAACAAAATCGAACAATTCTCGAGGATATCGGCCGGTAAACAAAATGGCAAACCAAGCTATGATCGTTACGACGACAACCGCAATCAGCAGAACGAGTAGGACAAGGTAGTGCGGAATTGCAAGAAACCACTTCACAAGCGGCAACCATCGATTCAGATCCTTTTTTACATCCGGGTAGGTAATATCAAGCTGTACGGATTGCTTTTCGACAGTAGACGGATACAAATCGGTCAGTAGTAGTAAATAGGCACCCACGCGGGTTGAGAATCGGTTCAATTCTAACGCGAAGTCAAACCACCAACGAGGATAACGCTGGCGAAACAGAATCAACAATACCGTTGCAAAAAACAATCCAGCTGCTATTCCACCACTGCTTTCAATCATTTCCTTTCCTGCCTTGTCTGTAGATCCATCGCCGCCTGCTACAGAGATAAGTGAAAATACAATTAATACTGGGATTGCCCAAAAGAGACGGAAGAATGTCGTCAGCCTATTTAATTCCTTTGGATAGTCGATTTCCAACTTTACTGGGTAGTCGGATGAGTTCGTCTTTGCTGCCATGATATGCCCTTTCAAATACGTTGATGTCGCCATTTAACCACCAAATTTCAGTCAATACAAGAGTACTCTTTTTTGAACGGTAAATAAGCCGAATACATTACCCTCTACTTCCGCGGCGGTTTCTTGGCGAGATACTACACCAACCTATCAAGACGTCCGCGGTTTTTCACAATGTTCTTGTAGTCCCACTGAACCGTGATCGATTTTTTCAGGTAACGTTCTAGATCATCGGAATGTATTTGTGAAACGTCAGTATAGCGTATTTCCGCTGCTTTAAATGTTCCCGCGGGTAGTAATGTCGGTTCGTCAAAAGACTGTCCGCTCCAAAACATCAATCGAACATCTCCCTTTAGTTTACTGTATCCAACGATCGGATTTCCGTCCAAAAACCACACCGGATGACCATGCCATACCTTACTTTCAGAATCAGGCATATTTCGAGAAATGATGTCATATAACGCGTCACAAATAGCAGTATCACTTTCCGCTTGCTTATCATGATACTCGCGAATAGCTTCGTTCATAATAGCTAGACACTTTTCTGCGGTATGACTTTACGCGCTAGTTCAATCGTCTGTTCGGCCGTATTTGACGTCGATGCCGATCCTAGTCCGTAGCTCAAAATTATCCAATTTTTACCGTCACGCACATTCAATTGACCATTCCGGGCATTAAAGTATGCATCATCACCCAAATCTTTGACTATCTCTACGTTTTCAGTCGGCCTTCCTGCGCTAAATTCAGTTTTGTTCTGTTCGACGCCTTTATCATTAATTCCTGATCGAACAATAATAGCTGCAACAATCATGTCTTCCGTCTGTGGGTTGCCGTCTGTATACCCACAGTTACTTGTGGCGATATTGCCGTTCTGTACTGGATCGCGAGAATTACTATTTAGAGTAGTATCACCCATCAAATCTTTTGCTTCGTTCATGGTCAATAATTCGCAAGCTTTTGCTGGCTGATAGACAACCTTGGGAGTACTATTATAAATAACCATACCGATCACAGCCAACAGGACAATGAGGCCCAATACGATAGACACGCCGATAGCGAGTTCTGTTTTATGAGTTTTTATATATGCTTTTGTTGTTTCAACATGTTCATTCATAATTTATTCATAGTATACAGTATTCCCACTATCCCTAGCGTTGCAAAATTTGATAGGATACGAGTATATGCAAAGACTCATTATCCTTCGTGGCAATTCAGGGAGTGGCAAATCGACCGCCGCCAAAAGACTGCAAAAAAATTTGGGACATGCAACAATGCTCATCCCGCAGGATGTCGTTCGTCGTGACATGCTAGGAACAAAAGACCTTCCTGGCAATCCGAGCATACAGCTGATCAATGATCTTGCAACTTACGGAACCAAGATCGGCTACGATATTATCATCGAGGGTATTATGACCGAAGAACGCTACGGTGACATGTTGCGCAAACTGATTGCCGAATTCACAGGAAGTGTTCATGTATACTACTTCGATATTTCGTTCGCAGAAACGCTCCGGCGGCACGATAAAAAACCGAATAAACACGAATTTAACGAACACGATATGCGCCGCTGGTGGGTCGACAAAGATTACCTTGGCTACCCGAACGAACAATTGATCACCGACGCCATGTCCGAATCGGCAATAGACAATATGATTGCAAACGACATCAAAACCACCTAACTACGCCTACCATCTCATATAGTTTATCTGTATACTGACACTACATGAAGAAAATATCTGATGTCCGCGTCGTCGCCACTTCTTTTCTGGTCAGTGTATCCGACGTTATCCTGAATTTCACAATTGCGTTTTTTACTGGCAGTACCGTTATGCTGGCACAAGGATTACAGGGTTTGTCTGACCTTACAACAAGTGGCATTCTATACATCGGCGTCAAACGATCAAAACGCAAAGCCGACAAAAAATATCAGTTTGGTTACGGCCGCGAGATATTTTTTTGGGTGTTGATGGCAGGGATTTTTATGTTCCTTGGAACGGGTGGCGCATCAGTGTACTTTGGCTATCAACAATTTAGCGATCCACAACCAGTGTCGAACGCCTGGGTTGCACTCTTTGTATTAGCATTTGGTATGGCGACAAACGGCTACGCATTCAGCCTGAGCGTTATTCGCCTCCGCAAACTTCATCATGGATTGAGCTGGTGGCATCAATTGATTCGTTCGAGTGTCGCAGAAACCAAAGCCACATTTCTAATTGATTTTCTAGGGACGTCGTCGGCTATCATTGGGTTTATCGCGTTGGCTGTATTTGTACTAACCGACAATCCAGCATTTGACGGGCTAGGTGCGATGGCGGTCGGGCTGAGTATGATGGCAGTGTCAGTATTGCTCATCCGTGATGTCCGCGATTTGATTATTGGCAAAGCGGTCGAACCAGACGTCGCCAGGAAAATTATCAATACAGCAGAATCAGTGCCCGGAGTACTGTCGGTGCTCGACCTAAAAACGATGTATATCGGATCTGCGCGAATTTTGGTGATACTCGAAGTTCATTTGCGTGACAAATTAGAAACAGACGAAATTGAACGAATCACTGACGACATCAAATCAATTATTCGGCAAAACATCACCGAAGTACAACATATCCAAGTCGAGATCGAAACTCCCGAAAACGAATTAAAATAGTCGATCGAGGATCGATACTCCTGCCCTTCAATTCGTTTCTTCACAAAATCGGTTTTTGTAATATTATTTACACGTTTAAATTTATTCTAGTGCTACTATTCATTCACCACTAACAGAAAGGTTGAAATGGACGAAGATCGACAAACGACAGAAAAAAGAACAACACAGCTTCAGGATGGCAATACTGCCGTCGAACGACAAACAGTTGCATCGGCAAGTTCCGTGCCAGGACAAGTAATTGCGGGACGCATCATTTATTACATTGTAGGCTTTATAACTGTCCTACTTTTACTCAGAATAGTACTGTTGCTACTTGCAGCAAACCAAGGTAATGGGTTTGTTGATTTCATATATACAGTTAGCGGCCTGTTTGCGATGCCATTTTATGGAATATTTAACTATACGCCAGCCTATGGATCATCAGTACTAGAACTCAGCTCCATTGTCGCAATTCTCATCTATGCGCTTGTCGGATGGGGGCTTGTGAAACTCCTTACTATTAGTTCACGTAGCCGCGAAGTGTAGAGCAAACCACCGGTAGCACACCTCAAAAGAAGCTCTATCTCAGGGCTTCTTTTGATATTCCAAATATCCCCAGGTAGCGATGCAGGGTTTTTACCCTAGTGCTCAATTTTGCTATACTGACAAGATGAAAGCCGCCCGATAATGACGCCAGCACTATCTATTATCGACACACTCGGACCATTTTTTGTCGAAAATCCCGATCGCCGCGATATCAATTGGTCAAAAGTTATCTTTGCCGACCTAGAAAATGGCGATCGGCTAGATATGGCGACGCGACGTAAAATTATCGAAAACTTCGATATCTATGTGCAGCGAGTGGCACAACTTGGTTATAACAGTGTCAGTGTCGATGACCTCGCCCATTTAGTCAGTTTTACGTTTTACGATCAGAATCTGCAGGTACTACTTCGTGACTACCACGGTCTGTACAAAAAACTTTTTGCCATAGCAAAACGTCACAACATGAAGATTTTCGTCAATACCGATTATCTGTTTTTTAATCAGTCGATCAGTGATCATTTAGCAGAAACCTCAACATCGCCCGATGATTTTTATACCACTGTGCTCACCACAGCACTTCGTGACTTTCCCGAAATCGACGGCGTTATATTGCGCGTTGGAGAAACAGACGGCACCGATGTATCGGGCCATTTCTTGAGTCAGCTACTACTCCATACACCGCAACAAGCACATCGATTGATCCGAAAAATCTTGCCTCTATTTGAACACACCGGCAAAAAACTCATATTTCGCACATGGACGGTCGGTGCCTACAAGATCGGTGATTTGCTGTGGAACGAAAAAACATACGACACAGTCTTTTCGTCGATCACAAGCGACGCATTGATTATCAGTATGAAATACGGCGACACAGATTTTATGCGCCACCTAAAACTAAATCCACTGTTTATGAATAGTCCCCATAAAAAGATTGTCGAACTCCAAACACGGCGCGAGTGGGAAGGAATGGGAACGTTTCCCTCGTTCGTTGGCTGGGACTATGCCAAATACCTGCAAGAACTTTCCGACAATCCGTCTGTCATTGGTATTCACACTTGGTGCCAAACTGGTGGCTGGGCAAAAAAAGCGTGGACAAACCTCACCTTTTTGCCTACCAGTTCGTTCTGGAATGAATTAAACACAGAAGTGACGATTCACATAGCGCACGGCATGTCGCCAGAGGACGCGGTTGTTGCATTTTGCCAGCAGCGTTCCATTACAGACACGGCAGCGTTTATCGAACTACTGCGCCAGTCAGACCATGCAATCAAAAAAGGACTATATGTACATGAACTAGCACAAAAAGAATTTTACTTTAGGCGCACTCGTATTCCGCCGCTCATGTGGATGACGTGGGATAGAGTTCATCTACCCGCGGCCGTTGTGCACTTGCACCGCATACTCATCTCTCGTCCAGAACGATTCGTCGCAGACGGAGACGAGGCCACACAGGCAGTCGAAAAAATGATTTCAATCGCGCATGATCTCCATCTGCCAAAAACGGTTATCGATTCACTCGACTTTGAACAAGCAACCATGGCTATATTGGCGGAGTTGCGGCGCTACATCATACAGCCCCTCAATGCTCAGCAACTAGATACACTCAACCAACAGATCACAGACTACCAAAACAATTACCCGCAACACTATTCCATCCCTAAACTACATACCATTCAGAAAAAACGAATTCCCAGGTCACTGCTCAGTCCATTTATGCGCGAATCTTCGTCATACCGCAAACGAGATAAAATCTTTCTCAAAACATCGCCCGTCCAAGCCCGAATGGTTCGCTATTATCTACGAAAATCTCGCTCGCACCTGGCCGACCAATCTATGGGTCTTGAGACTTTATTCAAATA
>MGCS01000012.1:77542-126272 GCA_001790515.1 Candidatus Saccharibacteria bacterium RIFCSPHIGHO2_12_FULL_44_22 | reverse complement strand
ACCAATTCTACCGACCTAGTAAGGTCAGCGCCAGCAGGGCAAAGTCAGCGTGCATTTGATATGACGCGAAATGCACGCTATATTTTGATCGGTGTCTATGCCGACAAAAACGCTCTCGACGTCGGCTGTTCATACAAAGTACTGTCGCGCCAGACGTCGGATACGACAAACACGTGGGCAACAGAAGATGTAACGGTTTCAGGCCCGTCATTTGGTCCATCTGGGTACGTCGGTGGAGGAAATTTTGCCGCTGACGGTTCGTTATTGATCATCATCAACCGATCTGGAGGGGTAAAAACACTTGAACGATGGGTACGAACAGGATCTGATTTTTCGACAGGCACATGGGCGCTAGACAGGGTGCTATACACCGCTCCGGCCGGTATCGTCGCACTTGGTCGACCAAGGGTTCCGATTGATTGCAACAACAACAATGCTATTATTCCAAATATTGTCACATTCGGAGAGTACCATTATTATGACCCAACTTCTTTCTTGAACTTTTATGGAGATCAAGTTGTTATTGAATTCTAGTCCAAACGCACGCGGCTTTACGATAGTCGAGCTGCTTATTGTGATTGTCGTCATTGGTATACTGGCGGCAATCGTCATTGTGGCGTATCAAGGCGTCACCAATCGGGCGAACGATAGTTCAGTGCAGTCCGACCTCACCGCGATTGCCAAGAAATTAAACGCCTATAAAATCACAAGCACTACAGATGCGTATCCGCCAAATCTTATTACGACAGGTGTGGATATCGCCGTGAGTAAAGGCGCTTATGGCAATAATTACACACCATCGGGGTCAAATGGCTACAATCTCCTATATTGTAAAGACAGTACCGCGTCTGAGTTTGCTCTCATAGCAAGGAGTAAGTCTGGCAATACATTTGCAATAAAAAGTAACGGTGCGGTACGCGAGGCGGGTATAGCGCTAACAACTGCCGCTCAGAGTTGCCCTGATCAAGGGGTGACTAACTCTGGAGCATATTGGACATTTAGTAACGGCAATTGGGCGACAGGCTTATAGAGTAAAGTGGGCAGATCGCTTTTGGGTGTCATTTAAGTAGGGTCCAAGTCGAAAGACTGTTATTGCTTTAAATATACGTCAAGCAGCAATACTCTCTGTCTCTCGCGATATTAGCTAATTACGACAGTCACTGCGCGGTGATCAGACAATGGAGTGTCCGAAGTGCGGATGCTTGTGAACGAATAGTGTTTTGGAATAAGCACATAGTCAATACGTTTATTTTCTGACGGGAACGAGATGTAGGTTGTTGATTCGGATGACAGGTATTCGCTTTCCCAAATATGTCGAGAATCATCTAGATTACTTAGATTAAAGTCACCTGCAATAATTCTTTGTTCACCACGGGCGCGAAGGATAGAGAGAGTCTCGACCAGATGCGCAGTTGCAAAATCAGTCACATCAGTAATAGAGAAATGAACGTTTGCAAATTTCACGACCTGACCGCCTATGAATACATCGATCAACTGAACGATACGGTTATGCTCGTCGTTAGGAGCCTTTTTAAGAATGATCGTGTCGGTTTTGACGACCGGTGTTTTGCTGAGTACAGATAATCCCTCACGGTAAGTCGGATATTCCAGTCCAACTTGCAGACGAGTTGTCGAACTATGCTCGAATAGATAGCTCATCGTTGTATTGAGGAGCTGAACTTGGTTATATGCAGAAACTTCGGGGACATAAACAACTTCCTGGAAAAATATCAAATCAGGGTCTTCTTGCTGTAAATATGCAACAATTCTTGGTTCTTGCTGTTGCCAGCCTGTAAAGCCTTGGAGGTTGAGCGTCGTAAGCTTCATATGTAATGAGTATAGCAAGGACTGGCTATTTGCGATGCAGTACTGTGCGGTGTCGTTAAAATAATCCACGAAATTATGAGATTATGCTGATTAGAATATAGAAAATTACTCTAATTATTAAATTTGTGCTACATTAAACATAACTATTAATGGAGAAACACCGTGCCGGACGACACGTCGCAAACACCAAAAGACAAACACCTCGATGACCATCAAGAAAAACCGGCAGCAGATTACGAGTATAGACCAGTCGATCAGGATATTACAGCTGAACATGTTTCGCTAGCTGCCATTGAAGCGGAATCGGGTGG
This sequence comes from Candidatus Saccharibacteria bacterium RIFCSPHIGHO2_12_FULL_44_22, assembly GCA_001790515.1. Lineage (GTDB taxonomy): Bacteria > Patescibacteriota > Saccharimonadia > Saccharimonadales > Saccharimonadaceae > MGCS01. Next base: position 124,134 of record MGCS01000012.1, on the reverse strand, counting down.
CATCGAAGATACGAATGTAACAAACGCGGACTCAGCTCCCGATCGCGAAGTCGTTCAGCAGTCTCGTAGTCCCCATGTCGCTATTCAAACAGCCGAACAGTCTACAAAAAAGAGCAGAAAAGGCCTGTTGATTGCGATTATTTCTACTCTGGTCGTGCTAGTACTGGGCGGTGGGGGGTTTACGGCATATGCATGGTACCAAAATCCTGAAAAGGTCGTCACTGATGGTATTGTCGGGGCTATTCAAGCAAAATCGACAATCGCGGCTGGAGAGTTTGAGTTGAATGGCGATTCATATGCCGTAAAGGTAACGTATGATACGAGGACTAGTTATGAGGCTGGATCTGCGGGTGCAGCAACGTTGTCGATAAAAATGGATGACGCCGCAGAGATGAAGCTGAGTGGCGAGGCAATGTATACAAGTGCGGGCGATGCCTACATCAAGGCCAAAGATATCATAAAAGTATATGATTCATATCTTGACGAGGCGGTGGCGAGCTACAAAAAAATGTACGCAGAATACGGCGATAGTCTATCTGATGCTAATTCGGAACAATACAAAACCGAAATCGATTCTCTTTATCGACCATTGTTAACGAAAATTGATAATCGCTGGATCAAAATATCCGCAGATGATATCAAGCAAACAAACGAAAATGTTGGTGAAGAATATGAATGTGTACAGAATGCACTAGAAAAACTAACAACCGACAAAGAATTCGCAAAACAGTTCCGTGAGTTATATCAAAAGCATAAACCATTGCTTGTCGACAAAACGCAAGAGACAAAAGGAAATAGCATCGCCTATATCATCAAAGAAAACAAAAATACCAGTAAAGCGTTTAATGACGCGGCTGCAAACCTTCCTGCTATTAAAACAGTGAACGAGTGTACGAAATCTTCATTATCCGATGACGGCGACAGTAATAGCTCGAGCACTGATAGTAACATCAAAACAGAAGTAAAAGTGTGGGCAGATAGATGGAGCCATGCATTAACTGATTTTAGGGTGACTGCTGGTAGTGATAGTGACGGATCTGGTGATTGGAGTATGGTTTTGAACGGCCAGCTAGTGTTCAATCAGCCAGTGACGATTGCTGCACCTTCTGATGCAATGAGTCTCAAAGAACTTCAGGGAGAGATTGATAAAATCGCCGACCAATTTCAGGATTTATCTGGTTCGTCGATGAGTAGCGACGCCGATCTTTATGATGTCGACGATGAATCTATGGCACCTCCATCGAAAAATTCGAATGCTCGTACGTAAAATAGAAATAATCACTCCTGTTTAGTTGGCATCTCACATTTTCTGAATTATAGCTTGCGTTTTCGGACTGCACTTACTGCGCCAGACCTTGACCTGTCTTGTGTTCTGGAAGAGGTTGAAAGGTCGGAACTTAACATGGCGACATAGAAAAAATCCGACACTTATGCCGGATTTTTTCTATGGTCGGGGTGAAAGGACTCAAACCTTCGACCTCTCGGTCCCAAACCGAGCGCGCTATCAACTGCGCCACACCCCGATAGTATCGGTGCACTCTTTAGGAATAGAGATGTGCATTGATAGATTATAACCTATTGTTGCTGTGATTTCCAGTAGTATTTACCATGTTTGTCCGCTATAGTGAGATAAGTAGTTTATGGAAAAAACAATCAAAACGGCAAAGCGTGCGTATCATGCGACGCGTCGAAAAACCAAGCAAGTCACCCAATTCGAGAAGGCTCGCTTTATACTGGTTGGTGTAGCGAATACCGTCACTGACTTTGTTGTGTTGCTTTCATTGGTTGTAGTGTTCGGTGTACCGTCTGGTATGTCGAATATCGCATCGACAACATGTGCACTAATTGTTAGTTTTTTGCTAAACAAAAAAGCCGTTTTTCAGGGTGAAGAAGGCATGAAGTTTCGCCAGATTGCAATTTTTATTATTGTGACGCTTGCAGGTATTTGGCTGGTGCAGACGGTGATTATGGTGCAGTTGAATAATGCTCTGATCGATGTACTGAACATAAAAGGTGGCATTGCGGCGGTGGGTATTCTGTTGTTTGCAAAGGTGATGGGTATCGCCGCTGGATCGGTGTGGAATTACATGTGGTATAGCCGGGTGGTATTTAAAAAACAGTCTACATGAAAAAGAGGTTTGAATCGGTAGTCAGTCTTTTACTGCGAAATTGGATGCTATTGTTTGGTATTGCTGGTTTGGCGACATTTGCGCTGGCGATGAGTTTGAGTATTGGATGGAGTGTCTGGTTCGACGAAGGCTATTCGATCATGGTGGCACAACGACCCGTCCATGAATTGATCGGCTTGACTGCAGTCGATGCCCATCCGCCACTTTATTATATGTACTTGAAAGTGTGGGCTAGCGTATTTGGCTGGTCAGAACTGTCATTACGTGCCAGCAGTGCGATCGTGGGTGCGATTGCCGTATTCTTTATGCTACTTATTGTGCGTAAATTGTTTTCAACAAAAACGGCACTTGTAACATGCTTCTTTGTTGTTGCGGCACCATTTTTGCTGCGCTATGATTATGAAATTCGTATGTATGCCCTCGTCACATGTATTGGCATGATCGCTACATGGGTGATGCTGCGTGCGTCAGACGCGTCGATTCATTCCAAGAAATGGTGGGTCGGGTACGCTGCGCTTGTCGCTATTGGGATGTATACGCTGTACATGTCGGTCGTTATCTGGCTGGCTCATTTAATCTGGTTAGTTTGGCGGTCAAAATCGGAGAATAAAGACATTGGGCGGATTGTTCGCGAACCATACATACTAGCGTATTCTGCCGCGGCAGTCGCATTTTTGCCATGGGTTCCGACAGTTATTAGCCAGCTGACAAGCTCTGCGCTGCCACCATATATGTCTGCAATGACGGCCACTGCACTCATGAATATTATTAGCATGAGCGTCAGCTATACGATTATATGGCAAATCGGTGCATGGATATCGGTTGGGATAGTTGTTGCGCTTACTCTATTTATTATTCTCTTCAGAGATATATGGATCGTCGCATCGACAAAGTATAAAAGCGGACTATTGCTGCTGCTTTTAGGGTTCATCGTGAGTATTGTGTTTTATACACTTATCTCGCTTCCACCCAATCCGCCACGCTTTATGGAACGATACATGGCTCATACGATCGTGTTTATGTATGCACTGCTAGGTGTCGTGGTTGCGCTCGGGTGGCGAATCGGGAAGCATGGCAAGGTAGGGATATTCGCTTTGGTATGTGGCGTGTTGCTTGTTGGTGGCGTCACCAAGCTTGACCAAGTAGGTAATTATAATTTTCAACGCGTCCAAAAAGTGCAAGCAAAAGAAGTACGAGCGCAGATAGGCTGTGAACAGACAACATTCGTCACGGCCGATCCGTATGGTTATATTGACATGTGGTATGACTTTCAGGGTTGCGATATCCGTTCGTATCAACCGATTCCGGTAACATACGCAGGTGGATATGCGCCTATGAATGGTAGTTCGCAGTTGATATCAACGACTGACGATATTGATTCCCGGCGAATTGTGTTTGTGTATTTTGATGATAGCACCGATACCCTAGTTCCGGATGCTCGGTATCAAAAGGTAGGTGAACGAAGTATCGACAATACACATCTGACAATTTACGAACGACAATAACTAGCGAATTTCGTAGTATTTACGGGCAAGATCTGGATACCCAGGAGTCGGCTGATTGTCATTGATACGTTGACGTTGTGATACGTCGAATGATGAAGCACTGCGATCGGGATAGAACAATACAAGGTCTGCGACGTATGCGCATGTTGCAACGATTGCGATACCGACTGCTACCCATCGAACTAGTCGTCGGGTAGATCGTGCCATGATTAAACGCCATCCTATCGTCAACAGGATAACGATAAATAGCCATGCGGCACACGCCCTGAGTGAATGCGGCTGTCCCTCGTTGGTGAGCGCCGATCCGATGAATGCAGCGAGTATCCCAAACCCACTAATAGCCAAAAGGGCACGTTCCTTGCCACTGAATAGTGTTGAAGTCTTTCGATGCCGCAGCCAATAGATAAATGCGGTAATTAACGCAATGACGGCCGGAATTGCTGCAATGCCCAACACTCCTTGGCTGCCAGTTGCGTGTCGAAGATTTGGGTCTCCGGTAACAAACAAAAAAGCTGGATTGAGTAATTGTAGTATATTTACCGCAAATAGTAGTAGGCCGTTCAAGATTGAGGTGTCATGAAATACGCTAAGCGCAGCAGAGCGTTCGAGAGCTTCTGGCTGTAGCATGAATTGTGCAAGTGGAAGAGCGATGACGATACTGACAAGACAAGTAATGAATACAGTCCGAGCCGATACGGTACTTTGCTTCCATAGTACCGCGTATCCCCCGATGAACAAAAGCGGGGCAGTGACTCGTGCGGGAGGATAGAGGTAGGCTAGGCCAATCAAGAATAACGACAGCATGACCAGCATCACACTACGCGTTGTTTTTGATGTGTCATGAAGTGCGACGGTAAATGCCGCAAATGCACCAGCAACAAAGAGCGGAACGAGTGCTGGATCCCAGGCGAGGTTGCTTTGTAGCCATCCCCACGGTAGAGCCAGTGCAACCACCGCAGCAATAAGTGCGTCGCGCTTTGTCAGCCATATATTGATCGCAAAACTCATAAGAGCGATTGCTAATAACCCGCATATCACCGAGAAATAACGAATCGCTAGTTCACTGGTTCCGAATACGGCAATCCATGACACGAGCGGGTACAGGTATATTGGTGTTGTATAGCCGCCGCCGAGCGATTCGGAATAGAGCGGGAGTGCGACGTCATGGGCATTTGCACCTGTATGAAGTAGCGAGATAGCATGCGCAGCGCCAGCAGCCTCATCTAAAAAGAACCCTGGAGGCGACGTGACAACACTAATGAGTCGTGCGATGACTAGCAAAACAATGCCGACAATCAAAAGTAGGGAGAAGCGATCTGTTGGTAGCAAACGAGTAAATACTGTTAATTTCATAATTATTGCGGAATATAACGTTGGACGATCTTTTGTTTCACAAGCACCCATGCAAGCAAGATTGCGAGGCTGCCGATAGCGGTATTATACCAGATGTTGTCGAGGTCAATAAAAATATAGGCCAAGATAAATAATACAATGCCGTGGGTGATATACGCTGTTAGCGATCGAATACCAAATGGCAGTAGTAGCCATCCTAGGTAGCGTCCAATCCAATCTTTGTATCGTTCAAATAGCAACGCAAGGGCAATGAACCAAAGGAGTGAGATAAGAACACGGGCGCTATTGAACGTATACTGTTTTGTAAACAGGTCATTAAAGAACATCCCCGCAGTTGAATTATTGAGTACGAATATACAAATAATTGACGCAACCAATGTCAAACCTGATACCACGAACACCGTTGATCGATAGATTGTACGCTTTTTAGGGGTAAGTGATTGCCATGACTGCTGGATAGCTGGTAGGTAATATCCAGCGATTGCAGGAATATAAAAGAGCGGCATCCACTGCAGCCATTCGACAGAAATAACTCGCCCAAGTATGTAGCCAGCGGCAGTGAAGAGGAGGATGCCAACAACATTGTCGCGTCGCAGTAGCCAAATGACTAGGGGGGTAAATGCTAGCAGTAATGCGTAGATATGAAGGAAATATACCCAAACATGTGTGGTCGACATTGTCAGTGTTTCAGCAAATAACATGCCCCAGTCACCGGCCGCAATTGGCACCCAGGCTGTGCCACTGGAGGTTGGGATATACCAGATAAGAAGAGTGTACACGAACGTTGCGATGATCAGCCATATGTAGAGCAGTAATGCTCGCATCCAGATTTTTTTGCTCACTTCCAGAAGTGGAAGCTGTTTGTTTTTATAGCCTCGTACGTAGCCGATCAGTAGTCCCGATATAATAACGAAACCTTCTGCGGCGGTCACCCATAATCTTCCCTCGCCTGTTATAGCGGCATAAAGACTCGGGAATCGATACAAGTGATCAATGATAATCACAACAATAAAAAAACCTCGCAAATAATCGAGTGACAATAGCCGTGAGGTTTTCTGAATCATTGACTCTATTATACCGTGCTTTGCTGACGGTCGGCTGTATACGCGCTATAATAGATATATGACAATGAAACCCACGCCCTATCCCGCACCGCAATTCACACTACCCGACGAAAACGGTAATCTACATATGCTGGGAAATTATGCAGGTAAATGGGTCGTGTTGTACTTTTATCCAAAAGACGACACCCCGGGATGTACGACAGAAGCATGCGCGATGCGTGATGCACGCGATGAATTGACCGATCTTGGTGCAGAGGTCATTGGTATTAGTAAAGATGATGCTGCTAGTCATGAGAAATTCAAGGCCAAGCACAATCTTAATTTTACTCTTTTGACAGATGAAAATGGTGTCACGATTGACGCGTACGGAGCATGGGGTCCAAAGCAATTCGGTCGCGAAGGAATTTTGCGTCGGACGTATATTATTGACCCCGATAGTATGGTTCGAAAAGTGTATGGTCGCGTGACGCCGGTTGGGCATGGTGATCAAGTTGTTGAAGAGTTGAGGCGATTGCAGGCAATTCAGCCAGAGGTTATTTAGCGTAGCAATAATTACGCAGTAGGACTGCGGATAAATTATCGAGGGCGTTTTAACGCGTGTTCACGAGCGAGTTCTGCGAAACGATCATCGATGACAGTTGGAGTAAATTCTCCAAACTTTGCGATCGCTGCTTGCTCGATCAAAAAATCTGCGATGGCAGGGTTTTTCGGTAGCAGTGATCCATGTATGTAGCTGCCGATGACATTTTTGTATACAGCGCCTTCGGTGTCGTCTTGCCCATTATTTCCTGCGCCTTTTATGATTGTTGCGAGCGGACGAACGCTTGATCCTAAGAATGTTTGGCCACTGTGATTTTCATACCCGATAATGTCACCAAATTGGCTACTGTGTGTTGTTATGTTACCAATTAATCGCTCTGTCCCGGCATGAGTTTCAATATCAAGAATCTCGATACCCTGAATAATATGACCGTCCTGTGTTTTGAAGAATTTTCCAAATAGCTGATATAGCCCACAGATCATCAGCATTGGCGTGCCATTATCAGCCAAGGTGCTTAAACGTTCTTTGATAGACAGCAGATCCTCCTGAATCTTATCTTGTCCGCTATCTTGTCCGCCACCACCGACAATGATATCAACAGTATCTGGAAATATATCACCAGGATTGTAGGTTAGTAGGTTTGGTGTGTATCCATGCCACTTTGCGCGTTGCGATATAACAAGTGTGTTGCCATGATCACCATAGATGTTCATGTCTTGGGGGTATAGCTGAAGAATGTTTAGCGGTTTTTTGTTCATGATATCACCTCCACGTCTGTTATCTTTGCCAACTCTCGTCGTAGAGTCATCATTGCTGTGTAGGTGCAGTAAATTCGCTTTGGAATGGTGGGATTGGCGGCAATGAAATGGCGAAGGGCTGTAGAAAGGTTTGTTTCGACATGCGACACGGTGACCTCGTCATATTGCATGCGTAGCGCCATGTCGTAGGCACGACTTCCTGATAATTCTGACACGCCCGCTTCTCGTAGGCTATCAAAATCAACATCCCATAGCCAACTCATGTCGCGACCATCGGCGTAATTGTCATTGATCGCAATCATAGTTGCGTAACCGTCTGGCGAAAATGACTGTAGTCCCAAACGAAATCCGCTCGGGTTCTTTACTAGTACAAGTTCGAGTGGATGGCCATTGACGACCAATGCTTCGCCACGTCCAAATGCTGGAGTGATAGCTGCGAGTGTACTGATCAGTACTGGTTCGTCGATATCGCTACTGATAGAGCGCACCAGCGCAAGTGCGGCTGCGGCGTTGTAGATATTATAGATACCTTGCAGTTTCAGGGGTGTCGTTATATGTTTGCCGTCGATCGTAAAGGTGGCGATGTCATCTTTGAACGAACTAAGCGTGACGTCTGCATCGGGCGGTGTTGTTAGTTTTTGAGAGATTCCGTGCATATCATCATCACTTGGAAACTGCGTACGTAGTGCCTGACCAAGGCCAAAATAGTTCACTGATGCCGTTTCAATTTTCTCAGCAATGGCCGCAACGCGTGGATCTTCGCGGTTCAGCGTAACACTGTCTGTCGTTGCTTTTGCTATATGTTCTAGCATACGAGCTGTTGCATCAATTTCACCAAAACGATCCAACTGATCGCGCATGACATTCAGTAGTAAACTGTGTCGTGGTTTGATCTGATTGACAAAATGAACGGCGTGCGCTTCATCCAGCTCCAGAACGGCAATATCGGCATCAATCTTTCCGTGACTGTCAACTTCACCAAGTAACGCCGCAGCCACGCCACGCACAAAGTTGCTACCGGTTCTATTGGTGAATACTTTCATACCTTGCGATTCAAGCAATTGAACGACCATTTTTGTCGTTGTTGTTTTGCCATTTGTACCACTGATCAAGACGACACCCTGGGGAAGTTGTGCGAGAGTCTCTGCTACAAATTGAGGATCGATACGTTCGACGAATAGGCCTGGTAGCGCAGATCCACCACCACGCAAGCGGGCGATATAACGGACTGTTTTTCCTAGGAGGATGGTGTAGGGTTTTGGCATGTGTCTCTATTATAGCGCACCTGATAGTGGTACAATATGATTATGCTTTTTGTCAGTCTTCTTCAGTGGTGGTATAGCGACGGGTGGCGCAGGCGTGCGAAGATTGTCAGTGCGCAAATAGATGGTATGATCGATTATTTCTCGATTGATCTACTGGCAAAAACCCTCTTTTCTCCATTTCGTCAAATATCTGCCGGCAAAATCGACGGACCGCTTGGCGTGCAGCTTCGAGCGTTTGCGGATAAGCTTATCTCACGTGTAATCGGTGCAATGATCCGTACTGTACTGTTGATAGCTGGCATGATAACTATCGCGTTAACTGCGCTGTTTGGTATGGTCATTTTAATCATTTGGGCGATTGTTCCGGTGTTGCCGCTGGTTGGCATTATTCTCGCTGGCATGGGGTATGCATTTTAATGGATCCACAAACTCCAATTGTTTTTAATGCAAAAAGCATTCGGTCTGCAAAAGCTCGGCTTGGGCGTCAAATCGGTAAAACGCTCCGCGCTATTTTGCTGTTGACGGTTATTATTTTTGTCGCAGGCGGGGCAGCGCTTATTTTTGTTGATTATGCAATAGGTTGGGTGCTTATTGGCCTTGCGGCAATTCCATTAATGATTGGTGAATGGTGGAACGGTGACCTGCATCATATCGCAACGACAAAGGGAAGTGCTGATATTGACGCTATACTATCTGGTGATGTCTTGGGGCAACTCAAAGATCAGCCAACACCAAAGCAGCTTGCCGAGGCGATTGGTCGTGTCCAGGGTGGTCAATTCTTTGCACTCCGTTTTGGGATCACTGCCAACTTTTTGCTAAACGTTACGACCGATGATGCGTCGCAAACCGAGCAGATATGGCGACATGCGGTTGCCATTCGTGAACAAACGGGATCAGAGCATATTTCAGGTGCGGTGCTGTCGGTTGCGATCTTGCGGAGTTTTTCTGATTACGAATCACTGCTGGCGCACATGCATTTAGAGATGGAACATTTATACAATGGCATCCGCTGGTATGAACACCTCCGCGAATTAATTGCTGATGTCAAAAAGCCACGTCGCACGGGTGGAATCGCACGTGATTTTTCGTTTGGCTACATTCCGCTCCTTCGTCGATTTGGGCAAAATCTGAGCGAGCAGTCGGCAGGCGGATTTAATGTCAAACTAGAAGCTCATACAAAAGCCCTCGACCAATTGCTAGAAACATTTGGCACTGGCGGTCGACAAAACGCTGCACTGGTTGGTGCTGCTGGCGTAGGCAAAACAACAATCGTGCATGCATTTGCAGAACGCATACTTGATGCAAAAGCAAGTGTGCCAGATAGCTTACGATTTCGTCAGGTATTTATTCTAGACTCATCCGCATTGATTGCGGCTGCCCCGGGTCGTGGTGAATTAGAAGGCCTAATAATGCAGGTATTGGGTGAGGCATATAGTGCAAAAAATATCATCATCTGTTTAGATAATGCGCAGCTGTTCTTCGAAGAAGGTGTGGGCTCGGTTGATTTAACGAATGTACTATTACCGATTCTAGAAGCGGGTAATTTACGAGTAATTTTGACAATGGATGAACAGCGTTATTTACAGATCGGACAACGAAACCCATCGCTGATTAACGCACTGAACCGTATTACGATTGCACCTGCAACTCGCGACGAGACTATTGCCGTTATGCAGGATCAACTGATCATTACTGAATTTCAACGAAAAGTCAGTTATATGTATCAGGCACTGGCAGAATCGTATCGTCTAAGTGAACGCTATATTCATGACCTGGCTATGCCGGGGCGTGCACTAAAGCTACTCGAAAGTGCGGCAAGTTATGGTGACGGCGGGATTATTACGGCAAATTCTGTCCAGGCAGCAATTGAACAAACAATGGATATCAAAGTAGGTGTCGCAAGTGGTGAAGACGAGCGCGAAAAACTCTTGAACCTAGAAGATCTGATTCATAAACGAATGATTAATCAGACCCGTGCGGTCCAGGTAGTCAGTGACGCACTTCGCCGCGCGCGCGCTGGCGTTCGCAATGAAAATCGTCCAATTGGAACATTTTTGTTCCTTGGTCCAACTGGGGTTGGCAAAACAGAACTCGCCAAAGCGCTAGCTGATGTCTATTTTGGCGGTGAACAGCGTATGATCCGTTTGGATTTGAATGAATACGTACGACCCGAAGATGTCAGTCGATTGATTGCTGATGGTGCAGATGATCCCACGAGTTTGACCGCACAGGCAATGAAACAGCCATTTAGTGTTGTATTGCTAGACGAGATAGAAAAAGCACATCCGCAAGTCTTGACGACATTGCTGCAGCTACTTGATGAAGGTATCCTGCGCGATATCAAAAACCGTGAAGTGAGTTTTCGGGATGCAATCATTATTGCAACGTCAAATGCTGGTGCTGATCGGATTCGTGAGTATATTGATCGTGGCTATAAATTGCAGGACTTTGAACAACCATTTATGGACGAGCTCATTAGTAGTAATCAATTCCGTCCAGAATTCCTGAACCGCTTTGACGAAATGGTGATATTCCGACCATTAGAAAAACCAGAATTGGTACAGGTCATCGATCTTATCCTAGCTGGGATTAACAAACAGATGGCACTTCAAAAAATAACTGTTAACGTGACAAATGACGCAAAATTGTATCTTGTCGACAAAGGGTATGATCCTCGGTTGGGTGCACGACCGATGCGTCGAGTTGTTCAGCGTGCCGTTGAAAACACCGTCGCAAAGCAAATGCTATCTGGATCAGTCGCGCCGGGGAGTATAATAGAGATAACACTTGAACAAGTGCAGCAAATGCTAGGTGAATCAGTGTCGCAGCCTATTGCTCCGCCGCTACCACCAGTAAATGGAGGTTAGAGTATGGATTATCGATCATATTATACATCTTTAGTGCTTCCCTCGTGGGCACCACCAAGTGATATATTTGGTATTGTCTGGCCTGTACTATATATACTTATCGCAATTAGTTTTGGTTATGCTGTTTACAAAATATCAATCAAAAAGCAATGGAGAAGTCGTTTATTGCTGCCGATTGGTATTAACCTACTAGCAAACGCACTCTATACACCCCTCTTTTTTAACTTGCAGCTGCCACTTTTGGCAACCATCGATATAGTAATCGTGCTAGCGACGATTATATGGATAATGGTTGTATTCTGGCCGCTTAAACGATGGGTCAGTCTTGCTCAAATACCATATTTACTATGGGTCAGTTTTGCGACATGTTTACAAATAGCAATCGTGCTGGCGAATTAGTTAAGTATTAAGTCCATACAGATTATAGCTAGAAATAGCATCGTAAATATTTGTAAATGATTCATGTTTATATAAATCTGCGTCATAATCTATTCGAATAATCTGTTGTTCGCCTGGTGACAACAAAAAAGTCGCTGGCGCTAGAAAGAAATGTCCGTCAATCGATGTTTGGGCAAATCCTTCCTTGCTGACGGCTTTGACCCATGACGGTATATTTTTGATATGATGACGAAGGCCGCGAATCGCCGAGCCTGTGACGTCGTACACTGCATACATTTCCATACTCGCGTCTGCAATGATTGGGAAAAGTGGCGTGACGTTATGACGATCAAATATGTTTTCTTGGATTGATTCTTTTGATGATTGAATAAACGTGATTACTTCGCACTTACTTTCTTTAAGTAGTGGATACTCCATAGCTAATCGATGAACGGCCAGGTTGCACCATGGGCAGCCCGAATATCGCAAAAAGGCAACTAGTACAAATGATTTTGAATAATCAGACAATGCTATTGACCGCCCACTTGTATCTAGGCGGGTAAATTGCGGTGCTTTCTGGCCGACTGTAAGATGTGATGACATTTCGACTAGTATAGCAGAGATATAAATTGACCCAAAGCAGTGTACGGTTATTCAGACCAAACGGCTAGTTCGTTCCCATTTGGTTCCGTGAAATGAAATCGTCGTCCACCTGGAAATGTATATGTGTCGAGTATGATCGTGCCGCCGTTTTGAACGACCTTTTCTTTTGTTGATTCCAGATCCTCGGAATAAATAACAGTAAGCGGCATAGATTGACCCTGATCACTATTAATGCCGTTACTTGTGCCACTGTCGGTTGTATCACTATATGTTTCACCCCACTCCGTATACTTCCAGTCAAAAACATTTGTAAAAAAGTTTTTCGTCGAGTTAAGTTGCTCTGCAGATTTTACGGGGAATTCAATGAGATCTATTTGATTATGTTTTACCATATACCTATTGTAACAAACGAAGATTATATTCGACTTTTTCTAGCATAATATTAATATGACAGCAGGCTTGGTGCTAGGATTCGTATCAACTAAGCACATTAACAAGGGCATCAATATATTTTGAATCAGCTACATCGTGACCCGTGTCTGCGATGATGGATAAGTGAGAATTCTCGATTATCCGCTTTGCTTCATTAGTACGGTTTTTCATGTCAGGCCACATATCAAGCTCCATTTGGCCGACAAAGATAAGAGTTTTGCATCTAATGCTTTTTGCCATTTTGCTAAAATGTAATTCGCTAAAAGCAGTCGTCCGGTTTTTTCCTATATTTTTCAACCAAACATCTTGCATATCGTCACTTTCAATGTCTTCTTTGAAATAAGGTGATAGAGAAAATAACCATAGCTCACTCGGATTCTGTTTAGCTGCAACGGTAAATACTGTCATTGCGCCGAAAGAGAAGCCAGCTAATATAGTATCGTTTGGATTGTATTCTTTGTATATAAGATCAAGCTGAGCAGTCCAATCTTTAATGGTTGTGCGTTTCCATTTTATATCAGCAAATACGACATTATAGCCAGCTTTCTCGATAGCATCGATCATCGCTGTGTAATTGCGTGATTTTTTATCTTCTCGAAATCCAGGAACAAATAGGACGGTCGTCATATTGCTATTTTAGCAGTAAAACATTCATTTGCAGGCGGGTCTATTAAAGATGGAGCCGTATTGTAACCACAGAAAGCAGATAAATATAAATAATTTCTAAATTTGGTACCCCGGGTTGTCCGGCGGTCGGCCAAGGCCTCTCTATATCCGTTCGTTCATAAAAATATGTAAATACATTTTTATCTCTCGTCACTACACGAACCAACGGCTACGTTTTGCTTTGCAAAACGCCGTTAGCTCGAACCATCCGAGGAATATGAAAAATAGTCATCCAGATGGACGACTATTTTTCATGGTACAGCGCTGTGAGTGAAGTTATAACCAATTTAGTTGCTTTGTAAGGCTTCTGTAACAACTGAGTATATTAAGCTGGGGTTGTTCTGTGGTATTAAGTGATCTTCATTACCCGAGCTTTTGACAGTGCATTTGATAGAAATATGACAGAAATCGGCTTTTCTTATGTACCTATTCGACGTTAAAAGATAGTCTACTTTTAGAGAATTGAACGAACTCGCATTATCACGAACTAAAGTAGTGCTTTTAGTCAGGGAGTTATATTCACGTAGCATGGTTCTAAAATTTTTAGGGCTTGATAGCATCGCTAGCTGTTCCTTCGTTCGAAAGTCATCCTTCGAGTAACTATTCATGCTATTCGCCCGAATTATCCCAAGGTATGAACTAATGACATCTAACGCCAGATAGGTACTGGTAGAAAAATCAGTCTTACTAAGTTGTTCAGGAGAATCGTTAGGAAGCTTTAGGTCTGACTCGTGCGACGGATCTATCTGAATGAGTGCATCAACCTGCTTTATATGTCTCTGAGTAAATAGCCGTGATATGAGACCTCCATACGAACCACCTACAATAACATAAGGCGGTCGTGCGTCACTTGCTTGAAGAATTGCGTATAAGTCGTCTGCTGAGACACTTGCATTCCTTTCCGACTTAGCTTCGTCGCTCCAGCCATATCCTGGCCGGTCATAAGAGCATACTTTTGTTTTCTTTGCTAATTCTGGCTGCACCCTTACCCAATCTAGAGAAGTTCCACCCATGCCAGATTCGAGAATGACAGTTTGCTTCCCCTCGCCCGTACAGTTTATGTGTACTTTTTGATTACCGTTTATTGTAACTAATCTACCAGGAACAGGAAGAGTGCGAAGTTCGTCTATTTCTTTTTTTCTTTCAATAATAATTAATGCCAATATAGTGACGACTAGAAATAGTAAAATCCAAATGAACAACCGTTTAACAGAGAGTGGTTTTGGTGGTGCATTATTTTTTTTAAGCATTTTATTCACTATAACAAACTCACGGGGGTTTCTATAGGTATATTACTCAAATTAAAAGTAGAACTTAATAACGGATGGGGCATTAGAACGGTCTAAAAGTTGGAACTAAACTGTATCTGTTAGCTCAGATTTGGTACAACGTTATATCTGAAATAAGAACTAACCTATACAACTAATAGCAAAAAACTAAGGTGTATTACATTAGAGGTGTAGACATTATTTGTTTTATATCGAATCGTAGCAAGTGCTAGTCCTGCAATTGCAATCATCAACCAGCTAAATATTGATTGTTGATTTAAGATATCTAAGTAAAAGATGAAATGGCCTAAGAAAAAGACTGTCGCAACCGTAAGAATGGTCGCCAAGGGTCTCAGCCTCTTACTTAGCTCTGTCTGGTAAATGCCAAAGGTTAAGTAATCTTGCCAGAAGCAAGATATGAGAATCATGAGTATGTATACAGCTGGATTGAGCGTGAGACTATAGTGGATAGGCAGAGCGGCAATTAGAGACAGAGGAATCAGATACAGATAAATAAGCTTTGATTTAGTTAGATTCTTCTTACGAATTTTTGGAAGAATAAAGAATGAACCAATTATGACTATAAGGATATAGAGACTTGCAGTAATATATTTCTGATTAAAATCACCAGGCAGTAGGCTCATTAAGTTGTCGTTCATGAAAAAGCCATGAGTCAACGACCACACGAGCAACCATAGTGATGAAAGTATTAAAGTAAGAAGAACTGTATTGATTCGTGGTTTCATCGTTGCCATTATCTTAACATAAACATGATAGCGAGCTATGAAACTAAGCCTAAAGGTCAAATCATCTACTTTGAACAAGTTTCAGGAATGTATGTAAATATTTTTCAGATTTGGTGCAGCGTGTTGTATGAAATTAAAGCCATGGTGTTAAGATAAGAATATATGAAAACAGTATTAATGGCAGTTGCAGTTGTAAACTCCGAAGATAAAATACTTCTTCGTAAAATGGATTCAGCAAAAAGTCCGTATAAGGAATTATGGGCTTTATTCGGGGGAAGAATCGACGGTGAAGGTTCGGTGCAAGATCTTCTAAATAAAGAATTAGAGACACGATGGAATTTTAAAGTTCGCATTAGTGAGAAGCTTTGGTGGGATGAAGAGTTAAAAGTCGATCATGATGGTGAAGAGAAGCGATTTGTATATATTGATGCAATTTGTGAGATTGACACTGGTGAACCGAAACCTGTTAATGAAAATGAGACTTTAGAATGGGCAGTACCGGGCGAGCTGGAGAATTATGATCTTAACCCACCGACAAAGACTCTTCTTAAGAGACTTGAGTATTTAAGCTAATAACAATGTTTAAGTTAGAACTGGGTAACAGATAGAGCGATAAAACGGTCTATAAGGTTCGAACTAAATTACATCTGTTAACGAGAAATGGTACCCCGGGTTGGAATCGAACCAACGGCCAAAAGCTTAGAAGTCTCTTGCTCTATCCACTGAGCTACCGGGGCGTAAGTAAAATATGTACAGAATCCTGCGTCCGTTGTTAAAAATCAGTGGATAGAGCTTGCTAAATATAAATTAGTTCGCAGGCTTACGCACTGAGCTACCGGAGCATTAGGTAACATTATAGCAAAGTACGGCTATAATGAGGGAATGCAAACAGGTGAATATATTATCGATAGGTGGCTGCCAAAGATCGTACGACAGATTGCGAGTGATATAGGATGCACTTTACGTACTTATTCTGATGATTGGGTAATTGAATTGGAATCCACAGATACTGTTCGGCGAATCATCGGCTATAAGTTTGATATTAATAATAGTGTTGCATCCATGATCGCTTCCGATAAAGTTGCTGCATATCAAATACTTCGTGCAAATGATGTCGCTGCGGTTGAACATACGTTACTGCGAACAAAGGTGGGTGTCGGCGGTGCTTCGTTTAATGACAATTGGCAAGATATTGTCGTAAAGCCGCTGGCTGGCACAAGCGGCCATGGAGTCAGACGGCTAAAATCCCGACAGTCAGCCGAAGAATGGATAGAGCAATCTGGTATTGAGGCGTGGGCTGTTTCTCCGTATTACAACATTCAACAAGAAATACGACTGATTGTATTAGACGACAAGGTGTTATTGTCGTACGAAAAGTTACCAATACCCAGTAGTGAACTACTGATGTTTAATTTGGGCAAGGGAGCGGTACCACGCAATATTGTTCCGGATAGCGCGATCGTAAAATTAGCATTGTCTGCGCGACAGGCCTTGGGGTTACATTTGGCTGCCGTGGATATTATCATTCTGCAAGATGGTCAAAGTATGGTTTTGGAAGTAAATGATGGGATTATGATGGAGCATTATGCCAGGGTCTCTGAACAGAACTATGCTACAGCCCGCCGGGTATATGGAGATATTATGAGGATAATGATGGCGGAGTAAGTGGGGAATGCGCTTCACTTTGTTTCGCTCCGTCGTTCATTTGTAAGAGAAAATGCTACGCGCTTTCTCTTACTTCATTCACTGTGCCGAACTTCCCGTCAAAACGTGCAAGCACATTTTCGGGAGTTCGATTCTTCGCCAGCGCGCATGCCAAAGAAAAAAGACTAAATAGATTAGTCTTTTTTCTTTGGTGCACCCTAGTTGAAGTATTCAGAACAAAATACTACCAAGCTATCGTAAGTATAGCAAAAGAGGTAAAACTATCCCAGCAATACCTTAGCGCAACAATCGTGTAATGATACATTCAACGGCTTTGACCATGACTACCACCTCTGTAGCTTCCTGAAATCTTCATACATCGCCAGCTCTTCTTCACTAATAGAAGGCTGAGTAACGCTAATGACGTTCTCGATGGTAGATTGATCAACAGTATCAAGGTCACGTGCAACGGCTTCTCTAGCAGCTTCTGTTGCCATATATTCAATGTCTGCGCTTACATAGTTGGCAGTAAGACTTGCGAGCTTCGCGTAGTCTATTTCACTTGTTGGCCTATCAGAGAGAAACAATTTGAACAGCTCTTGGCGCGCCGTTTCATCTGGTGGACCCACGAAGATACGCTTGTCCATTCGACCCGCCCTTAATAATGCAGGGTCAATAAGCTGCGGTCGGTTAGTTGCAGCTACTACGAGGATTTTATCCTTCGCAGCATCATTTAATTGCATCAAAAACTCATTTATCTCTTCCTGTTTATGTTGCGAGCTTTCACCTAGACTGTCGCGCTTAGGTACAATGCCTTCGATTTCATCAATGAAAACAATCGAGGGAGCTTTAGACCTCGCGGCATCGAACAAACGCCCGACTTTACCAACGGTTCCATGAATATATGACGAGGCAATATCAGAGTGCTTAATCTCTACA
Source organism: Candidatus Saccharibacteria bacterium RIFCSPHIGHO2_12_FULL_44_22 (assembly GCA_001790515.1). Taxonomy (GTDB): domain Bacteria; phylum Patescibacteriota; class Saccharimonadia; order Saccharimonadales; family Saccharimonadaceae; genus MGCS01. The sequence goes on along the minus strand of MGCS01000012.1, from coordinate 105,976 downwards.
AAGTTGTAATTAATCTCCTCGGCCAACTTTCTAATGATATAGGTTTTACCGCATCCTGGAGGCCCAAATAAGATTACGCCATTCGGGATTGAGAGCTTAAACTTCTCATACTTTTCTGGATTTTGTAGTGGGTTAATCACATCTTCTACAAGCACCTGCTTTAGTTCACGCATACCAGCAACTGCATCAAAGCCCTTGAGTTCAGTTAGACTGTCTATAATTTTCGTAACCTGCTCTTGAGAGTATGAATCTGTAATCAACCCGAGGTACTCACTACCACTAGCCTCAATTCTAATAAGTTGGTCATTATCGCCCCTAACTTCATTTGACTTGATATTGGTGAATAGATACAGAAACCTGCCATCAGATAGGTTATAAACCTCCGTAAAGAAAACTTTTTCGATACGTCCAGTTACGCTTAACTTGTCGTTAATTTTATATCCGTTATATAGAAGCGGCTTCGTTAGTGTACTCATTCCTTACCTCAATCCATTACATTCAGTAGATTTAGCGTTTACATCAGCAACAAGTTCGTTCTGCTGTGGTACAAGGCTATTGTAGCTTTCGGTATCACCAGACGCGTCGTAACTATCCATTTGAGACTCGACAGAAGTGAGCTGGCTGCTCAGTGCATCGTACTCGTCTGAGCAAGTTTGCCAAGCCGAGTTAGATGATGAACTGCTCGAATCTGAACCTCCATTATTAGAGCCTACAATAGCGATAAAACCTATGATCGCACCCCATATAACGAGATTCCAGATTACTTTCTTGACTCCGTTCGCCTTGTTCTGCTTCTTAATTTCTGGGATTTGCTCAGCCATTCTTTGGAATATAGCGGAGTTCATTAACAAAGATATTACAGGGCGCTCGAAACTTTCCTCTTCATCATAATTACTATTTTCAATAACCTGAGTCCTGTAACTCTCGGCGTCGTTCACACTATTAGAATCGAGGTTTTCTAGCTTGCGCCACAACGTGTTTAGTACATTATCCAAGGCCTTCACATCAATATCGAAGTCTACAATGTAGGAATATATAAACTCATACACCTCTTTGAACTTCTCAAATGCCTCTTCGTAGCGTTCGGCCTTGAATAGTCTTTGAGCCTCTTCAAAATCCCGATCAGCAACAGCGGTTACACACCAGCGTATACGCATCGTGAAATACTTTTGTAACGTATCGTCACCCTTATTAGCCTTTTGAGCCTGATCAAGCAATACGAGCGCATCATCATATTCGTTTTTCTCAATAAGGTCATTGATAGGCGTAATTACCTTCTTGTGAGATGTAACTTCGCGAATGTAGTCAGCGTTTTTATTAATCTGACTAATAACCGCCGGGCCTATAGCAAGAGACTTCGCGAGCTTTATCAGAACAAGAGCTTTTGCGTCTTCATCTAAATTGTTAAACAAATCGACACCTACTATATTGAGAGCGTCCGCAGCCTTGTCACGCATCGCCTTGCTTTGAGAGTCTTCGTAAAGCCCAAGGTCTTTAATCTCCTGAAATAAATCCTGAATCTTCTTCGTAAGGCGCTTGATAGTCATAGACTCTTGAGGTGAGAGTTTGCCATCTGCACTTGCATCGAGACCTCTAAGTTGTTCAGCCGCGCTATTTATCTGATCAAAGATAGGTGCAAGAACTTCATCTTGTACCTTTTGACCCTTTACGCCGAAGGCTGCACTAAATGCGGCGAAAATGCTATTATCCTGCTTCGCACGACTTACGTCAGTATAGAAGTCCGACAAGTAATCAGTTACTTTTTTACGAAACTCATTCAGCGCCGTGCTGCTCGTACCTATCTCATCATTCAACGCATAAACTTTCTCAAAATGAGACCAAAACTTATCCGATTCAACAACTTCTTTCCAGGCGTCTAACGAGAGCTTGAGGTGCTTCTTATAGCCTGTCTTACTTGCTAGCAACGAACTAGAGATTGCAAGGTTCCTCTTTGCCGTGTAGCTCTTCTCTGAACGATCTTTCCAGTTATCGAGGGCTTCGTCATACTGATCATCTCGTAGCAGTGCCAGATTCTTCTCATCATCGCCACCTTCAATTTCGAACCAGAAGAAATACTCCTGAATACGCTTCACGGGCGAGCTTAAACGCTGTACCGCATCATTTACCGATGCCTCACTGCGTAGCGACTGGTTAATTGAAGATATGTCGGTCTCGTATTCTGGACTATCATCCATAAACAGCTGATGAAGAATCTCCTTTGATCGTTTAGTTATATTCTTCTGAGATGCACTCGTATCAAGCCCGAGTATACTGTACGCATTTTCAGAAAATAACTTTGACATTATCGAGTAATTCCCGACATTCCCTGTCTGATTTCGTCTTCAGTATCGTCCGGAAGTAGTTCAATCAACTCACGCACATGTTGCTTTAATGACTGAACATCACCGTTCGCCACCGCTTCATCAGCCTTTGCGATAAGATGCTCGGCCACTGTCTTGTTCGTAAGCTCATCTTTTCGTGCCTTTATGTTGTTAAGCCAGCCAACCCATAGAGCAGGGTCTTCCATTAGTATCGCCATAATCAAGCCCTGAAGCTGCTCGTTGAGTCTCACGAGAAGCTCTTTATCCTTATCGGCAATTGCCCTTTCACCCTCTGCTTCAATAGAACTCAATACATCCGCAATCCTCGTACGTTCAATTTGATCGTCTACGGCATCCAGTACACCCCTTAGAGATTGAAGTTTCTCATGGAAGTCATCACTAAGTTGAGGTATAGACCTGTCTTGCTCAATCTTTTCCAAATCTGACTTCAATTCACGCATGTCACGTTCGGCTTTTTGACGATCATCCGTGTCATTCTCTGAGTTCTTGATGTTTGTTTCGAGAGAGTCGATCTGATTTTCAAGTTTAGACTGTTCATCTTCAGGTATACCGCTCGCCACTTTCTTGAGTCGACTCCTCTGAGTCTCAAGATCAACCGCCAACTTCTTCGTATCGACTGGCTGAGCATACCTGTCAGCACGAACGTCCAGAGTCTTATCAATGCTCGGTATGTACGCCTCAATCTTTACCGCCCTCGATTCATCAACCATGATTGTAATATCAACGTCCGTTCCTTCAGGCAAATCATAAGGCAACTCATCGCCTTTAATGTGAAGCGTGCTAATTACATCATTATGCTCTGGGTTTGATGATTCGCCTTCGTAAATCTTGATAGGGAGGCTATTGTCTTGGTTTTTGTGCAATTTCCATGCTGTTTTATATGACCTTGTATCCTTCAGAGGGAGCTTACTGTCTTTATCAAAGTAAAGATCGCACGCCTCTTTAAACTGGAAGTCGTTATCAAAACCTCTTTTTGCATACACTACACCGATTCCATGCGGAATAGGCGCGCCTGATACCGTGAGCCCGTGTGTTATTGAAAACGACTCGGGAAATACTGGGACAACGTTACTATCCTCGTCGAATAAATAAATCCAGAATGTACCTGTCTTACCTTTTTCAACAGCTACTGTATCAGAGAACTTACCATTCTTTAGACGAATCTTTGAACTGCTGTATGTACCACTATCCGACTGAATCTGTACGAAGTAATCATCCTCAACATCAGCTAGCCCCGCGATCTTACCTGCTACTGTTGTCTCATCATCGGCAGTCATTGAATCATAATGCAATTCAAGTTTCAAAGTCTCTTTACTAACTCCGCTACTCTGTTCAAGTAAATCCAGTGACACGCGTTGGCTGAGGCCGTAAACACAAGCACCTCTCGCAACTACAGTAAGGGGATCAACAGAAGAATCAATATCAAGTTTGAACTCGTTCTTTAGGGATTCGCGCACGTAAGGTATCTGAGTTGGTCCGCCTACAAGAACAATTCTTGAAACAGCAGGCAACTGAACACCCGAGTCTTCAAGTGTTTTCTTTGTTAGATCAACGGTTTTACTAACAAGTGGGCTTATTAATTCCTCAAATTGCGCACGAGTGAAATCAATTGATACATAGACGTCCTTACCGTCGTCATCCTTGAATACATCTTCAACTTCAAGAGTGACCTTGTCGTATTGCGAGAGCTCAATTTTCTTCTCTTCGGCAATTGCCTTAAGTCGGGCAAATACAGCTTTGTATTTATTATTACTCCTATCAAAATCTTTCAAAATATATTTTTCAAGAATGGCAGGTTTGATTATTTCGTCTACGATTTTAAGGTCAAAGTCCTTACCGCCTAAAAAGTTATCGCCATTATGACCCAATACCGAAAGAATTCCGTCCTTCGAAGAGATCAATGCTACATCGAAAGTACCACCACCGAGATCGTATACAATCCAGTTCTGGTCTTTAGTATTCTCAAACCCATACGCCATAGCTGCTGCGATTGGCTCTTGCAAAAGTACTACTTGCTTGAATCCCGCTAGCTCACCAGCACGTTTCGTAGCTTCAGACTGTAGAGAAGAAAAATACGCAGGAATAGTAATCACCGCAGCAAGTGTTGAAAAGTCAGAGTATTTACGAGTAACATCTTCAACGAGACTCTTGAGTATCTCAGATGATACCTGTTCAGGCGTCATTGATTCTCCAAGACGCTCAAAGGGTATCGTCTCGGACGTGCCCATCAAACGCTTTACTTCTGCCTTATTATTGGCAAACTCTTCATCTGATGCACTCTTGAATAACTTATCATAAGCCTTCTGCCCAACAATTTTATTTCCTGATTTATCTACACCAAAAACAGAAGGTGTATACTCGGGCTGTCCTGGACCGCTCTTGATATGCTCAATCACGCCCTTCTGGCTGATTGCGATTGCTGAGTTAGTTGTACCTAGATCAATACCAATGCTAATCACACTGTTATCTGTTTTGGGTGCTGAGCTATTTTTCATGGATGATCACCTTTGCCTTTCTAATCAATACGCCATTATGAGACACTGCTGGCTCATGGGTTTCAAAAATAATGTCCTGCTCCAGCTGAGAATCTTTTTCACTGGCAAGTATATCTAGGTTCATACCATCGTTATATGTTTGCCCTGTGTAGTCAATCACCTCAAGATGGTTTTTCTTCACAAAGCGTCCCAGCTTTTCAACTGAGTTACGAAAAGCCTTGTTTTCGTCTTCCGACAACTTGTCTTCAATCTTTTTGAATCGTTTTTCAAGCCGCCAAAACTCAACCGCCAAATCAATTAAATCTTGTGTTTGTACTATTAGTGATGCAGTGTTAATACCAGGAAAATTATTTTGCACGATGCTTTTTCTCATTTATAGATAGTTTTATCCATATTCTACCTTAAAAACACTAGTAAATACAGGTTCTTAGATATTAACGCTGATGCAATTTGAATACGGAGATGCCTGTCATACTTATTAGAGAACGCTTGTACGAGCATTAAGGAGTTTATGACAATAAAAAAAGCCATAGGTAGACCACCTAAAGTTGATATGAAAACTATCTATAAGTTGGCTGACGCACTGCAACACAGTTCCACCGTAAGTGACGCATGTAGGCACGCAAATATCAGCCGTGACACATACTACCGCTACCTAAACAGCGAACCAGTATTCAAAGAGAGGATGGAAACTGCCAAAGCAAACCAATACAGGCTCGTATCTTTTATGACACTTTTCTAGTATTCTGCTGCTTTTACTTGGTATTTCACCATGAAGGCATGTCAGAAAACAGGTCAATTTCACGAACAACTACATGGTATTCTTCATGGAAAAATCTCACGCACGCCTACTTACGATGTTTGCGACTCAAAAGATGAACGAGTATAAACCCTCAGAATGACTCGTGGCGCACGGCCACAACGCTCCAGACACGTCAGAGCCTATATTTAAGTAGCTGCCTAGCTGTTAGAATGTACGTATGTACAAGGTTTTTAGATATTTATGGAATGGTGGCGAGATCAAAGAAGTCCCGTTGAATAAAGACGACATTAAAACGTATAGCGATGTTCATTACTCGCTCGTTTATAACGACTCAGAGTTCAAGAAAGACTTAGCCGAACTTAGAAATGAACATGAGAGCGACATAGCAACAGCAACCGATACCGCTAAAAAGCAAAGCTACTTTGAACCGCTCGCTGATAAATGGCGCATCGCTACGGACAAGGTTTATTCTGCGTACGAGGGTGGTGAGATTGACGGAAGCGTACCACGCGATCTAGGTGAGCAGTCCTATACAGTTGATGTCGATGCGTTCAAAACACAAAGAATAGTAACCATTGAAATCGACTTGGTAAACATTAAGAAGTCAGACTATGACGCCCTCTGGAAAATGTCCGCTCTTGCAAAAGCATCACGTGGCATACCACCCAGCAGAAACCGTCACCCTGAAGATCCGAAGCTCATCTATGCAGTATTCAAAGCTCGCTTAGAGGGTGATATTTTTCGTACCATTTTTCGTCAGTATCAAGACGGCACATTAATCGGCTATAAAGACGTACCTTCGAACCAATTTAAGTCTGAGGATAGCTTAGAGCGTTACTACAGAAAGTACATTCCGTAACCGGACACTTAACTACCTCCTTAAATAGGGTCTGATTAAAGACTCTATTTTTGTTTGAATAATAGTGCGACGACACGCCAACCACTAAGTCGTCGCGCGGTTGGCTCACTAACTTTCAGGAGCAAACGAATGAACAATTCAAAAACAATAGACGTGCTTATGGCACACAAATACCCACCAGCAACTTACCTTGTAGATCGCCTAATCCCAACAGAGTCAATTACTATTTTGTCAGGGGCTAGTAGATCATACAAAACGTACACCCTACTGGATATTGCGATTGCGGTCGCAAGCCAAAAACCACTATTTGAGCACTTCAATACCACTCAAGCGAACGTGTTAATTATCAATGAAGAGGACGGTGAAAGGCTATTACAACAGCGATTCAGGCAGCTTGGAATAGAAAAGGATACGGGTCTACCGATTCACATATCCGCCTTAACCGACTTCAAGCTCGAAGATGAACAGGTTGATAAGACAATTCAGTTCTGTAAGGACAATGAGATTACTTTGGTAATCATCGACTCACTTATTCGAGTGCATAATGCCGACGAAAACAGCGCCAGAGAAATGTCGAAAGTATTCGCCAAACTGCGCAGATTCACCAAGGCTGAAATTGCCGTACTAGTTACTCAGCACAATCGCAAGGCTACACAGCATAGCACTGGCGGGGCGAGCGAGATGAGAGGTTCATCAGACATACTAGCTGCGGTTGACAGTCATATCGGAGTGAAACGTGATAGTAAAGACCGATTTTACTTAACATTTACTCAAGAGAAGCAGCGTTACGATGTCGAGCTTGATCCTTTCCAGATGAAGTTTAATACCACAGATCCAATTTTTAAGTTTGAGTACTTAGGAACTTTTCGCAATCAGCCAGATAAATCAGCCGTCCTGCTTAGTGCGGTGGTTGAAATACTAAAAGAACATGGGCAGCTAATGCAACGTGAACTACTTGAGCAATTAACAGAAAGTAAGATAGATACAAATGAGCATGAACTACGTGAACTACTGAAGCGTTGGGTTAACGAGGGCGCGATACCTAAACCAAACAAAGGGACGGGCAAATCGAAGCTCTATCACTTAGAGGGCACGAACGATGAAAACGAATAAACGACAACCTATTAGTAGCAGTAGTTTTCTCGGTTTCGAAGATACACAAAATAAAGCAGCTGTTGGGACTCGCGACGACCTCGTGAAGTTCATCGTGACATTGATCGAAATGGATCGACAGCACAAGGCTAAATAAACGAACAAATAACAACAACGAGAGGGGCAGCTATGCCCCTCTCAACTCATAGTGACGGGGATCTAAATCGCATTCACCCGACTTTCCCAAGGGGAAGATCGTGAGGTAGAAGAGGAAGTACCCTCAGCCACTAGAAATAATACAATAAAACATTTATAATATATGTAAAGGCTAAGACATGAACTATTTAGTAGCACGAGTATCAGATAAAGAGCAACGAAAAGCGTTGCCTGCACAAAAGAAAAAACTCTACGATTACGCAGAGCGCCTTCGATGGAAGGACGAAATAGATTTCAAATATATCGAGTTTGATGAAACTGCATTTAAGGAAAATCGCAGAGACTTTCGTGCACTTGTTATCGAACCGCTTAAAAAACAGAAAGATACAGCGATTGTCGTCTTCGATAAAATCGACCGTTATACACGCGATAGCTCATCAGAAGAAAAGGCAGCGTTAACTCAAATGTGGAAGACGGGCAAAATCGAAATGCACTTCCCATCAGACAATTTATATATTAACCGTGACTCCCCAGCTGCCGACCTATTTCGACTCGACATTGGCATCGCATTAGCAGGCTATTATTCAAGCGCAATTAGGGACAATGTAAAACGCCGATTTGATCAAATGATTAACGACGGTATATGGACAGGGAAAGCCCCTATTGGCTATGCCAACTTTCAAGAACAACAACCAGATGGCAAAATGCTAAAAGGTATTCGAGTTGATGATGTGCGAGCGCCCCACATCTTGAAAGCATTTAAACTAAGGTCAACAGGACTGCCATATAAAGAAATTACGAAAATAATGAAGGCCCGCGGATTAGTCAGCAACACAATACATCGGAATCCGATCACACTCGCACAATGGGCAAAGATTTTTGAGAATCCTTTTTACGTTGGCCGTATGCGCTATATGGGCAAAGAGTACGATCATAAATATGACACGATTATCGAGCCTTGGCTTTGGGATAAAGTACAGGATGCAAACCTTTCAAGGGGTCAGAACAAAACAAAATACGCAAGCAAGCCATATCTATTTAAGCAGTTGAAATGTCATACTTGTGGCTATTCAGTTACTTTCGATGGACCTAAGCGCAACGGTAAATATATTTATGGAAAATGTACAGAGTTCGGCGGTAAGCACGGTGCGCAGTGGGTCAATGAAGACAAGTTGTACGAACAAGTACGCGAACTTTTGCGCTCAATTCACCTACCTGAAAGTGAGTTGCCGACACTTGTTGCAGAAGTTCAAAAGAACTACGCAAGCGAACAGGAATACTACACGTCAATGAAAACAGGCCTTCAAAAAGAGTACGACACACTCGATGAAGAACTTGAAGGACTTTTTAGAGATCGCCAACAATTCGCCTCACACCATGAGATGTTCGAACGTATGGTAAAGAAAATCGAAATACGTCAAAAAGAAATCTTAGGCGAGATACAAGACCATAGCGATGGCGATAAAGCGTTCGTTATTGGCGCAAGTTACTTAATTGATGTATGTAGCCGTGCAGTTAAATTGTTTGATGCAGAAACTTCGAAACTAGAGCAAAAACGGTACTTACTCAGTTTCATACTTTCGAACATGACTCTTGAAGGCGAAAAACTGCATTTTACCCTTAAGGAACCGTTCGAAGATGTTATCAATATGTCTAAAACTCAAAATTGGTGCGGGTGGGGAGAATCGAACTCCCGTCTCGAGCTTGGAAGGCTTACATACTAGCCACTGTACTACACCCGCGTATCGTTACGACCTATGTATTGTATCAGAAAACTTGCTATAATAAAAAGCATAAGGAAGAATTATGGCATCACTCAATGATTTTATAGACCCAGACCTAACGACAAATGACGTACTGCACAGTAGCGGCTATGCGCAGGCGGCTGGCGGTGCAAGTGCAGGTGGGCTATCGATGGAACAGCGCCGCAAAATGATGTACGGTCGTCAAATGGTGGGATCGTATGCTCAGTCACAATTAGGACGTCGCTATGGATCCATGAAAGCAAGAACGGCTGATCAGAAAAAAGGTCGTGTATACGATGCCAGTGCAGACAAATTCGATGACAAGGCAGGGGTTGGTAATCGACGAGCAAAAGCTGTCGATGCAACAAAGGTAGACACACCGTCGATTAATCGCCGCCAAGCGTATATTGAACCACCGACGCGCAACTACAATCCATTCGGATAAATCTAGATTTCATCTGTTAATCGTGCTATTATAGTCTACGATACATGGCGGATATAGCTCAGTTGGTTAGAGCGCCGGGTTGTGGTTCCGGAGGTCGTGGGTTCAATTCCCATTATTCGCCCCAAGAAATTATAAAAAGATCTCTTAATATAAGAGATCTTTTTGTTTTGCTGCTGTTCGGGTGGTTTAGATTTCTCGAATTGTTTCGATTTCAGCGCCAAGTCCATTCAGCCGGTTGGCAAAATCTTCATAACCGCGATTGATCGAATAGACATCGCGCAATATCGAGTGGCCTGGTGCGGCGAGCATTGCCAGCAACACCACAACGGATGGTCGTAGCGCAGGCGGTGCAATGACGTCTGCTGGTTTCCACTTTGTAGGACCGGTAATGTAAACGCGGTGCGGATCGAGTAACTCTATCTGGGTATTGAGTTTGCTTAGTTCGGTAAAGTAAATCGCGCGGTTTTCATATGACCAGTCATGAACCAGTGTGCGACCTTCGGCGCGCGTCGCAATCAACCCCATGAACGGTAGGTTATCCATATTTACGGCTGGGAACGATTGTGCGTGTAGCTTGTCTTTGGCTGCTGTCATTTCTGAATGCTTTAGATGGATATCAACTAGCCGTGTCGATCCGTTACGCGCTGGATATTCGTCGCTTAGTTCGTATTGCAAGCCCATTTCACCAAGGATTGCTAGTTCAATCTCTAAAAATTCAATCGGTGCCCTTGTAATAGTAATTTCAGAATCAGTTACAACGCCAGCGGCAATAAAGCTCATCGCTTCGATAGGATCTTCGCTAGGGAAAAACTCAACATCTTGCTGAATAGATTTGCGTCCACGTATTGTTAACGTCGTCGATCCGATACCCTGAATATCAACACCCAGTTTTTGCAAAAAGAAACACAGATCCTGCACCATATAGTTGGCGCTGGCATTGCGAATGATAGTTGTGCCGTCGTAGAGCGCAGCACCCATGATGACGTTTTCTGTGACAGTGTCGCCGCGTTCGGTTAGTACGATCGCCCGATCGACTGTCTGTTTGTGAGTAATGGCATGATAGTAGTCAGTCGTTGCTTCTACATCTAGGCCAAAAGCCCGCAGTCCGGTCAGGTGTGGTTCGACTGTTCGTTTACCTAGGTTACACCCGCCAGCAAACGGCAACTTGAAGTCGTTATACTGATGCAGTAGCGGCCCAAGAAACATGATGATGGTTCGTGTGCGCTTTGCTGCTTCGATATCCATGTTTTCTAACAGCAGTTTTGCGGGTGGGACGATTTCTAGGTCTTTATCATCATTAATCCAGCGGACTTTTACGCCAACACTCAATAACACCTCGATGATTCTGTTTACTTCTTCGATGCGGGCTACTTTACGTAGAGTCGTTTTGCCCCTGTTTAGCAAACTCGCACACAATAGGGCGACGGCAGCGTTTTTGCTGGTCTTTACTTCTATTTCGCCAGACAGTTTTTTGCCGCCGTTGACACGAAAGTTAATTTTACCTGAACGATTGAGGGTCATTATATCATGAGAAAGCACATCACTAATGCGTGCGATCATTTCTAGGCTGATGTTTTGTCCGCCTTTTTCTATGCGGTTGATTGCACTCTGACTGGTACTTAACGCCTCTGCTAGTTGCGCTTGTGTATAGCCTCTGTGAAGTCGGCTTTCTTGTATCAAGTTGCCGATCTTTACTTTGTAATCTTCTGTTTCCATAAAGACTATCTTATATCATCCATGATATACAGTCAATGCTGTATAATGGTGTATAACAAGGGGAGTATAGGCTATGAAAGACACAATAATTGCTGATTTGATTGCGCACGAAGAAAAGCGCGAACGTGAAGGTTTAGAATTAATTCCAAGTGAAAATTATGTATCGAGTGATGTATTGACGGCACTCGGAAGTGTCTTTACGAACAAATATTCTGAAGGCTATCCAGGTCGTCGCTATTATGGCGGGCAAGAATACACAGACCAAGTAGAGCAGCTGGCGATCGATCGTGCAAAACAGCTATTCGGTGCCGATCATGCCAATGTCCAGCCACATTCCGGAGCTCCAGCTAACGAGGCGGTATATAATGCGTGGCTGCAGCCAGGCGATACGGTGCTTGCGATGGATTTGTCACATGGTGGTCATTTGACGCACGGTGCGCCAGTTACGCGCAGTGCTCAGCTATATAATTTTATTCGCTACAAAATGAAAGACGTCACGACAGGCGAGATCGACTACGACGAACTACGTGAACTAGCGCTTGAGCACAAACCAAAACTAATTATTGCAGGATTCAGTGCCTATCCACGCGAATTAGATTATGCGAAGTTTGCAGCAATAGGTAACGAAGTAGGCGCGCTGTTGATGGCAGACATGGCGCATATCGCCGGTCTGATTGCTGGCGGCGTCGCCAAAAACCCTTTCGACTACGGATTCCATGTCATTACGACCACGACACACAAAACACTTCGCGGTCCACGCGGCGGGTTGATATTATCTATGGGGACGGTTGGCAACCCTCTCAAGGCACCCGAAAAGACTATACAAAATATTCCGACGCTCATTGACCGTTCTATCTTTCCAGGTACGCAGGGTGGGCCGCATATGCATGTGATTGCGGCAAAAGCAGTTGCCTTTGGCGAGGCATTGCAACCAGAATTCAAAGAGTATGCAGCGCAAGTTGTTAAAAATGCCGCAGTACTTGCTGATGAGTTGCAAAAGCGTGGGTTCAAATTGGTAACTGGTGGGACAAGCAACCATTTAATACTCGCTGATGTGTATTCATCGTTTGGTATTGACGGCAAAGTGGCAGAACAGGCTATGGACAAGATTGGACTGACATTGAATGCAAATAGTATTGCCGACGATCCATTGCCTCCATTCCGCCCGAGCGGCATTCGCCTCGGTACGCCAGCTATGACGACGCGTGGACTACGCGAACAGCATATGGCGCAAATAGCAGAGTGGATGAAGCAGGCGATTGATGCGCATGATGATATTGCTCAGCTCGACCGTCTTGCAGTAGAAGTGAAATTGTTTACTGCTGAGTTCAAGCTACCTAACGAACTATAGTTTTTCGGTGATATGGTAGTAGTTATGATCTCATGTTTATTTGCTACTCTTGCGTCATAATATAAATAGCTCCCAAGGGAGCTATTTATATTATTTAGTGGACTAGTTAGGGTCCAACAGCTGTATATGTTTGTCCAGTTGAAGCGCAAGCACCTGCATACACTTCAGCAAAGTTCTTGTCGGTAAAATTCCAGTATCGTACCTTATTGCCTACTTGTACTGATGGCGTACCTGAGCTACAGGTGTAGAAAGTAACTTTGTCGTTAGGATCTGCTGTAGTTCCTGCCGGCTTAGCTGTCAAAGGTGAGGCAGCTGCAGTAAATGTAATTCCCGCACCTTGCAGTGTATAGCTTTTTGTCGCCGCTGCTCCCGTAAGTGCAGATACTGTTGCTGGATACGCACCTTCTTCGGCTGCGTATGCTTCAATCTTTTTCATGACAGAAGTTGCCGTTGATTGTGCTGTTGATGTATTCGCACGCGCCGTAACACCCTGGTAAGCAACGATGACGATTGCTGCCAAGATACCGATCACTACGATCACGATCAAGAGCTCAACAATTGTGAAACCCTTTTCGTTCTTTAGCTTTTTTATGTTCTGAAGATTCATTCTATGAATGCCCCCTAATTAAATTGTAGTTATGCTAGTACTATAGCACTAGCGTTTTGGTGGTGCAAGTGCTTTGTTGATATAATCGCCCCTGTTTGTTAAGTGAAAACTAAATTTCCAGCGGTTCTTGTTCGATGACAACTTGAAACTTGTCACGAACAGCCGAAATTATCGAATCGCGTGCATTGGCAAGGTCTGCATACGAACTGGCGGATTCGTTGATCAGTACAAGCGCATTGCCAGTATGAATCTTTATGCCGTTGATTACATCACCCTTTAGTCCAGCCTCTTCGATCAGCCATCCGGTCGGTATTTTATAATGATTGTCGTCCATCTTGAACCCTGGAATGTCGTCATACTGTTCCTGTAACTTTGTGTATTGCCATGTTTCAACGATGGCATTTTTAAAGAACGAACCACTGTTGGCAACGAATTGTGGATCAGGTAACTTGTCGCCACGAATAGCGATAATTGCGGTACGAATTGCCTGCGGTGTGTATTCACTGATGTTATTCTCGTCGAGGTATCGTTGCAGTCCACTGTAAAACGGTGGTTTTAAGTTCTTTTTATACAATTTCAATGTAATTGATGTAATCGCGTAACGACCCTGTGAACTACCACGGAAAATACTGTGGCGATACGAAAAGCTACAGTCTTGCCAGTCGAGTTCTACTAATGTGTCGTTTTCGCTGTCATATGCTTCAAGGCTAATGAATGTATCGGCAATTTCTTGTCCGTACGCTCCGATATTTTGTACTGGTGCCGCACCAGTAGTACCTGGGATCGCAGACAATGTTTCGATGCCGCTCAATCCCTGTTTGACAGTTCGCTGTACAACGTTATCCCAGTTCTCGCCGCCGCCGATTTTGAATGTTGTCGTGTCGCCATCGTCGGCAACTACTTCAAACCCTTTTATGCCATTGCGAATGATTAGGCCGTTAAACCCTTCGTCATGCGCAATGATATTGCTGCCACCACCAATGATGGTTACAGGTTGCTGTAGTTTTTTGGCATTACGGTATAGGTTGACAAGCTGTTCAACCGTCGATGCTTCGGCAAAAAACCGCGCTGGCCCACCCAGACGCATAGTGGTAAGTGTCGATAGCGGTATATTTGTTTTAATGTCCATTGTATGAAGTATAGCAAACTAGATTGTAGCTGAGTAGGGTAATGTTTATGGCTATATTTATTTTTATAAAGATTTTAAATCTACCGTGGCCATAGAAAAAGAGCCAGCGAACTGACTCTTTTTCTATGGTACACCCGGTACGATTCGAACGTACGACCCTCTGTTCCGAAGACAGATGCTCTAATCCACTGAGCTACGGGTGCATAACGTAGTCCATTGTAGCACGCCTGACCCCGGTTGACCAAGTAATTATTGTTCAAACAAACATACAGCATGCAGAACGGATGGAACATGGTATAATTGTGTGAGTAAAATTATCACTCTATGAATACGATTACACCACTTGGACAGCAGTTTGTTGACACGCTTGAACGTGTAGATGCTCATGCCAAACAGCGCCAGGAATATCTGAAACCTATCGAAAAAGTACACATCGTCGGTGCCGGGGGTACAATTACGGCCGCCTACGAACAATTACGCAATGCCGCTGAATATACCGAAGAGCATTTATTATTGCAGCGAGCAATCCAGCGGTTCTTTAAACGATTGTTTTCGACCCGAGACAAGGCGCGAATCGCAAATTGTGGCGAAGAACTGGCTGTCGAACTGACGCTAGCGGGGTATATGGCGAATGATCATATTCCGATTACCGTCGTGCAGAAGATTGGTGGTGAGGCTGCCGTGTACTTTGCTGCATATGAACAATATATCGGCCAACTAGGGTCAGAAAAATCCGACAACTGGGCGGTCGCGCCGCTTGCCGTGCAAGTAGAAAGCATGTTGACCGATCACACACGTCGTTCGGCATTCGTTCAGTTCGCGTATCAATTTTTTATAGATTCAATTGTTGTTGACAGAGTGTTCAAATCTGGCAAACCAGATAATTACGATGCATCTGTGTTCATTGCTGTTCACCGCATGCTTCTCAAATCTGACAATGCAACCATCCGACACGCGTTATTAGAACGATACCAAGCGTCACCTGTCAATATTGTTCAGTATCAACAGATTAACCAACAGTTAGACGCATTGATCGAATCAGACACTGTTGAAAAGATCGGCCGCATCGTTAACCGCCGCGGCGCACCACTACGTATATTGTGGCGTATGGTTGCCGAAGTACCAGAACTACCAACGATCTTGCAGAACCGCGAAAAGTTCTTGTCGGCGTACGAATCGCAGATCGAAGCAGAATATCGCGAAATGAATACGCGCATCAATCGCGGTATTGTTAAAAGTGTCGTATTCCTCATTATCACGAAATTTGTCATTGGTATCGGGCTAGAGGTGCCATACGATTACGTCGTTCACGGCGCGATTATTTGGTTGCCACTGTTGATCAACCTACTCTTCCCGCCTGTCTATATGATCCTTCTTCGTTTAACATTGGTATTGCCGAATCGCGTCAACACGACTGCGCTCGTTGATCGTATGGATGCGCTATTGTATGCACAGCGACCGACATTGTCTATCACGTCAAGCGAATCAACCGTCAACAACTATTCAACGGCATTCAATGTACTGTATGCTGTGTTGATCGTCGCGGTATTTGGTGCAGCTGGTTGGGGGCTATGGCTGCTTGGATTTGGAGTGCTGCATCTTGCGATATTCTTTATATTCTTGTCGACGGCTAGTTTCCTAGGATTCCGTTTGTCGCGCATGGTTCGCGAGATCGAAACGGTTGATGCCGAGCAAAATGGTGTGTCTATGATTCGCGATTTCCTCTATTTGCCATTCGTGGTTGTCGGCCGCTGGATCAGTGAAAAGTATTCCAAAGTAAATATCATTGCTATGATCCTGGATATGGTCATCGAACTGCCCCTCAAGACGGTCATTCGTCTAGTGCAGCAATGGGGCAAGTTCATCAGTAGCAAAAAAGACGAACTATAATTGCTTTACAGGGGGCGCCGTATCTGTTAATATGTGTAGGTTACTCTTGCGAGATGTTGCTTTGTAGCTCAGCTCGGATGAACGTAAACGTTCAGACTAAATCATCAACAGAGCACAGTGCTCTAACCTGTAAAAAGGATAGGACTGTCGAATCTACGATTGTGTACCTTTCACGTAACCATATTTGGGCCAGTAGCTCAGCTGGTTAGAGCACCTGCCTCTTAAGCAGGGTGTCCGGGGTTCAAGTCCCCGCTGGCCCTCCATGCAAAGAACGTCGACATTTTCGCTACCGGTCGGCGTTTTTTGTTTGGTGAATGTTCAAGCCAATTGTTACTATAGTGATATGGCAGCAATCAAAACACTCAGAAACGACGCAAGTGTCACGGAATTTATCGATGCTGTCGCTGACAAGCAAAAGCGTGACGATTGTCACACACTATTAAAATTATTCCAAGATTGTACGGGCGAAGTGCCTGCAATGTGGGGTGAGAGTATTGTTGGCTACGGCAGTTATCATTACAAATCGCAGCGCAGCACCCAAGAAGGGGACTGGCTGCTAACAGGATTTTCGCCACGCAAACAAAACATCACACTCTATATTATGCCTGGGTTTGATACCTATGCAGATCTGTTAGCGCAGCTTGGTAAATACAAAACCAGTGTATCGTGTTTGTATATTCGAAAACTTAGCGATGTCAATATCGATATACTTGCCAAAATTATTACTGATGCGGCGCAACGAATGACGAACGTGATAGAGATTGATAATCAAAATAACGAGAACAAATAAAAGCACGAGTATTTTGCTACAATATCACTATGTCAGCTATCGACGATTATTTTCAGACAATTACACCCGACCAGGCGGCGGAATTGGAGCGTATTCGTGCGCTCGTCAAGGCAGCCGCACCAGATGTAGAGGAGCTTATTGAATACGGAATCCCCGCGTTTAAATACAAAGGCAAATACATGATCGGATTTGCTATATACAAAAAACACATAAGTTTATTTCCGTCATCAGAACCAATCGAAGTGTTCGAAGACGATCTGACGAACTTTACTGTGTCAAAAGGCACGATTCAATTCAGCTTGCAAAACAAAATCCCGACGTCGCTTTTAAAAAAGATTATCAGTCATCGCATAAAGAGTATTGATGCGATCACCAAAGGGGCGAAATAAATGACTATAGCCGAGACAATTGACGATTACATTGCAAAACAAAATACATGGCAATCCGAACAGTTAGCCGAGTTTCGCAAACTTGTATTGTCAAATGATGCAGTCCAAGAAGCATGGAAATGGAGTGTTCCGGTGTTTTTGGTTGAAGGCAAGTTAGTATGCGCCATGTCGACGTTCAAAGATCACATCAAATTTAACTTTTTTCAGGGTGCGTCATTGCACGACCAGGCGGGTCTGTTCAACAGCGGGCTTGATTCCAAGCAACACCGTTCGATAAACACGAGTACCGGTGAAGTGATTGACTGGCCAAAACTGCAGCAGCTTGTCGACGAAGCAACTACATACGCAAAGGGTGCATAGTCGTTATTTATTTCACAGCAAAACGACTGCAACCATCTATACTATTACTATGAAAACAACAATCGTTTGGTTCCGTAATGACCTGCGTGTTCATGATCATCCTGCACTTGCAAAGGCAATCAGTGGCAGCGATGTGATTATTCCGCTTTTTATTATCGACAATGCCCTGATGAATGGAGCAAACCGTCATAGGTTCTTGATCGAATCGTTAGCAGACCTACGTCAATCGCTTCGCGAGCGAGGTGGCAATTTGATTGTTAGGGAGGGTGACGCACTCGATGTTTTGCGGTTGCTGGTCAAAGATCATACCGTCGATGCGATTTACTACACCGCAGACTATACGCCATATTCAATCAAACGCGACAAAGCGATCGAAGATGCATTCAAAGATTCGAATGTGACTGTGCGAGGATTTACAGGCCGATTAATCGTCAGTTCGATCGATACATTAAATACAAAAGCCGGCACGCCGCACAAAGTATTCACGCCGTTTTGGCGCAATTGGCAAACGATTCAGCGTCGATCTATCGCGCAAACACCGACTGCCATTACAATACCGTCAGCCATTCCTGAGGGCAATATTCCTGACGTGACAATGCAAAAAGATCTATCACCAGATGTTTTGAAAGGTGGCGAGACCGCTGGTCGTAAACGATTGCATGATTTTTTAAATAATGACATCATGGACTACCACGACAACAGCAACAATATGGCAGCTGATGCAACATCACGGCTTAGTTCGTATCTGCACTTTGGCTGCATTAGTCCCCGCGAGATTGAAACGCTGCTCCCTGACAACAAAGGCGCGGCGGCGTGGCACCGGCAATTGTGTTGGCGCGATTTTTATCATTACGTTTTGTTCCATCATCCGCGCAAAAACCAAGAATTCCAGGAACGGTACCGTGGCATGAAGTGGGGTGATGATCAGACGCTATTAAAAGCATGGCAACAAGGAAAAACAGGCTATCCAGTAGTTGATGCCGCAATGCGGCAACTCAACCAAGAAGGCTGGATGCACAACCGAGCGCGATTAATTGTCGGGTCATTTTTGACAAAGGATCTGTGGATCGATTGGCGCCTGGGTGAAGCGTACTTTATGAAAATGCTGATCGACGGCGACACGGCGAATAATAATGGTAACTGGCAATGGATTGCCAGCGTCGGTGTCGACCCAGCACCTGTTTTTCGGCGATTATATAATCCATCTTCGCAGCAAAAGAATTATGATCCGGATGGCGAGTATGTGCATCGCTACGTTCCAGAGCTGAAGGATGTTCCGCTGAACTATTTACCAGAGCCGTGGACGATGACCGTAGATCAGCAGCACGAATATAATTGCGTCATTGGTACTGATTATCCTGCGCCTATTGTCGATCACAAACAAGCCCGCGCAGCGGCGCTTGAACGGTATCGTCAAATCTAAACAGTAGGCTGCACAGGTGTTTGTGGCGGAGTGGTTGGTGTAACTTGATCTGGAGTATCGTTCCATTTCGAACTATCAAATCCAAGCCAGATTAGCCACACAAGTGGTACAAAGATAGCTAGCAGCACGAACCAACCTTCTTTCTGTAGCTTTAGTCCGATATGATACATTGCTATATACATAAAGACAGCCGATGCAATATTAACGATCGGGATGATCGCAAGCACTGCCCAAAAACCCGGCTGATTACCTAGTTCAAGCAATTTCCAGCTGTTATAGAATGGCACCCATGCAATCCATTCAGGCGTACCCGCTTTTTTGAATATACGACTAAGTAGGAACGCGTGAACAACGTAGATGATTACCGCGATAACCATGGTGACAATGAATAATGTTCCTCCGATCGCAAGCGCAGTAGCCGCATCTTCATTGCTTATCGAGCTACTATCATAATTACTGTAATCGTTACCATATATAGACTGTGCAAATTGTGTTAATACGTTCATCGTATCACCTCCATTACTAGTGTTGCGTTAATTGTATCATAATCTGTCATCTGGTATTCTAGGAGATGTGAAATTATTAAATGGTAGCGAGTTGGCCGACTACATCAAAGAACGGCAGGCTAGGCAAGTGCGTGCACTTCGCCAGGCGCACCATGTCTATCCGAAACTTGCGATCGTTCAAACGATTGACAATCCAGTCATCGATGCCTATGTTGGACTCAAAAAACGCTACGGTGCCGATATATTGGTTGATGTCGACGCGCACAAAGTAGCGCAGAATGATTTGCTGCAGACAATCCAACAGCTAAACGCAGACGAGAGTGTTCATGGAATCATCGTGCAATTGCCACTTGAAGATGAATCATCAACGCAGTCGGCTGTCGACAGTGTGCTGCCTGCAAAAGACGTCGATGGACTAGGCGCCAACGCAGTGCTCGATCCCGCAACACCGATGGCCATTAACTGGCTAGTTGCTGGATACAATATCAATTTGGTTGGCAAAGAAGTAGCAATCATTGGACAAGGTAGGCTAGTCGGTGCTCCACTAGCCAAGATCTGGCGTGAAAGCGGCTACGATATTACGGTGTTCGACAAAGACCAGGGTGATTTGGCGACATTACCCGACTATGACGTTATCGTCACTGCAACTGGCGCGCCAGGATTAATTACAAGTGACCATATCAAATCGGCTGCTGTTGTTATCGATGCTGGCACTGCAGCAGAACACGGCAAAATCATCGGTGATATTACTGACGACGTTCGCGAACGCGACGACCTGACCATTACACCAAAAAAAGGCGGCGTCGGTCCATTGACCGTCACCGCACTTTTTGACAATGTTATTCGCGCTGCCGAAGCAACACAAAAAGATTAATCGATGTGTAACGCTTCCTTGACGCGAGTCACAACTTGGCTGGGCGTCAGTTCTGCCTTTACGATATAACTATGAATATTCAGATTTTTCAGTTCCTTTGGTGATTCTTCCGCACCGAGGTTTGTCAGAATGATCGTTGGAATATTCTTTCCCCACTCTTTTGATCGGATATGCGCCAGTGCTTCATCCCCGGTCATTTCAGGCATCTGCAAGTCCATCAAAATCAGGTCAGGCAAGAATTTTTCTACCAACTCTACGCCATCCCTACCATTGTCGGCCACCTGCACGTCAAAGCCGTCGGCTTCGAATTTCATTCGATACATCTGATTAATCACAGAATCATCTTCAATTATTGCAATTCTAGTCATGTTATTAAGTCTAACATAGTACTATAATGAAGTATATTTAGCTCGAAATATTTGCATTATTTTTGAATATAATGTATAATTGCATTAATTTGTAAGAATTATGCAATGAAGAGTATGAATAACAACAAGTATAAAAGGATAAATGAAATGTCGATTCATTCACAAGAGCACGGCACAGGAATTAATTATAGCGCAAGCGATGTAGATAGTAAAGCTCCGAAATTAGTCGAACCATTTGCTATTAGAATTTTTAATGAGTCGGGTGATCCTGAAGCTGCTCTTAGAATGCAACAGATGCAAGCTGAAAGCTATGTCCGTTTTAATATTGCGCCACAAAGTGCTGTTGAGCCTGATGGAACATTATCGAAGGATCTTGATCACGCCCGCGGTGAACATGTTACATACTACCACGCAACACCGAATATTCCAGGTATATTAGGCGAGGCATCTGCAAGAGTAATTAATGGTGCTATTACGTCACTCCCTGCTTACACTGGATGCTTAGACACAATTTATCCTGAATATAAAGATGTCCTTAATGATATGGCAGAAGACGGTATGACTTTTCGTGAAGTCGGTGCTGTTGCGCTCACAAAAGGAACATCTTCTATCGCAACATTCTCTATTGTTCGTGATGTCGTGCAAGATGCGATTCGTAATGATCGTAGTGAAGTATTAATAGGTAGACAGACCCAGCATGCCCTGAACGGTTTTAGGGCAATGTTTGGTAGTATTGCTGTGAAAACGATCGGTACGGGTAGTGTTCTACAGGCTGGCGAAGATATGACTGTTGAGCTAACTCCAGTATTCGCAGAAGCAACGAAAAGCCTCGATAATCTGCTTGCAGAGATTAAGCAACCTGAGACTGACGAAAAGATTCGCGGAAAATTAACGCAGTCGCTAATGTTCTTGATGGATGGCCTTTATAAAAGTGAAGTCAGCGACGAGGTGAACGAGTATATTAGTACGAACTTTGGATTAGTGCTGCCCACTAGAGGTTAAAAATGATCCACCATAATAACTTATTACATAATCCTCAAGATGATACATGGTCTGCGCCTGTCGGCTTTACTTACAAAGATAGAGAGGCGGTCGATCAACTTGTTCACGATGGCGAGATTACTCGAATTATTGATCCATTTGATGCAATCGTCGATGATATATATGAATACGCTCATCCAGATAAAAAAGACGATAAAGTTTTTAAAGCGGCATATCTGCAGGGGGCGAACGGCGACAAAGAAAAATACGGTACTTGGTTCCAATTTCCTTGGTCTGGAGATCTTGTAAGATATCCTGACAGGCAAGATCATTACGATTTAAGGACAAGTCGTAATAGAAATATTATCACATCTGAAGAGCAGAAGAAATTTCAAGATGCAAATGTATTTATAGCCGGACTAAGTGTTGGACGCAGTGTTCTTGGATCATTTGCGTTAGCTGGTATCGGAAAAAAGTTTCTCTTAGCTGACTTTGACGCGATTAGTCCGTCAAACCTCAACCGAATCCCTGCAACAATGAGTAGGGTGGGCACGAGAAAAATAGTTGATGCAGGGCGTTATTTGAGTGAAGTCGACCCATATATTGAACAGATACATCTTGATCAGGGTTATCGAGAAGACTCGTTCGATGTGCTTCAAGCATTTGAACCTAGTCTGGTTATCGAAGAAGCGGACGACTTTCACGCCAAGACTATCATTCGCCGAGATGCTCAGAAACTCCGCGCAGCACTTGTTATGGGAGGGGATATCGGCGAGCGTTCAATTATAGACGTTGAACGATATGATTTGAATCCAAATACGAAAGCCTTCCACGGACGCTTGTCGGGTAAGAACGACCTTTTGAAGAAGTTACTCGATGGGGAAGAGTTATCCGTAGCCGAAAAGCAGTCTGCACTCATGCGATTAAATCGCATTCAAAATTTATCTCCGCGTTTACTTTCTACGGCCTTGTTGATCGACAAGGAGCTGAGCGGATTTCCTCAGCCGGGGACTACCGTGGTTATGAGTGGCGCATTGACTACATTTGCAGCGCAAGAGATACTTGCCGGACGACGTATGGAAACTGGATCTTATGTTTTTAATCCCCGTAGTGTTCTTGAGTCTGAATCTGTCACGACGCTAAGTGAAAAAATTGACATATTTAGGAAGGTACATAAAGCGCTAAAATCTAGTAAGTAGTACTCATTTAATAACTAGTTTTTATTAAGCATATACGGTATGCTTAATCTGTAATGTTGAGCTTTTATGTTCTAGTGTTGAGTATTTTTGCGAGTATATCTGTTGGAGTACTTGTCTTCCTCAACAATGTTAAAAGCTCAGTTAATCGTATTTATGCCATACTGACATTATTGTTTGTCTTATTTGCTCTTGTAAATCATTTGTCGTTAGACGTAGAAGGGGATCAACTCTTTTACATGCGTGCAGTGATGGTTTTATCTACATTAATTGCTGCTTTTGCTTATATTTTCATAAATGCTGTGACTAGCAAAAAGTATTCTCTGTCTCGTTCCAATGTCGGAGTAATTGCTATTGCTACCGTACTGGTGATTATTGTAGATATTTCACCGCTTCTCTTTTCTGGAATTGCAAGCAGTGGGCCACCACCCCAGCCAGTTGCAGGCGTGGGCATGCTGGTGTACATCCTACATTTCATTATTCTGCTAGGGTTAATGCTTTTTTCTCTTAGTAGAGCACTTCGTAATTCTACAGAAGAAAAGCAGCGACAATTAAGGTTGGTGATTCTAGGTATAATACCGACATTTATCATTTCACCTATAACGGGAATTATATTGCCACTTGTTTTTTCTTATACGCAGTTTATTGTTATTGCGCCTTTGTACTCGTTTTTCTTTGTGGCATGTGTGGGTTATGCGATTTTTAAGCATAGACTACTAGACGTCAAGCTTGCCGCCGTACGAAGTGCTGCGTATGTGTTCTCGTTGGCATCACTGGGGATAATTTATTACATGTTGGCTTATGCTGTATCTATAACGATCTTTCAAGGTCAGACAACCTCATCCGTCAGCGTCAGTCCAATCAACATATTGCTGGCGCTCATTTTGGCATTTGCGTTTCAGCCGATAAAACAGTTCTTTGACAAATTAACCGACAGTATATTCTACAAAGATCGCTACCAGACGGATGATTTCTTTGCGGAGTTTAGCGAGTTGCTAGCTTCAACGACAGATCTGCGAGGGTTGTTGGAACGGGCATCGCAGCAAATCGCTGCAACATTCAAAACAGAACAGGCGTTCTTTTTGCTTTATTATACGAACGGTAAGCGGCACCATATGTCGGCTGGCACTACCAAACACAGTAGATTGCCAATGGCTGATGCGTTACTGCTTGATCAAACTGTGGCAATGAATGGTGACGAGATTATCATGACGCACATACTTCCTGAACAGTCTAGTTTACGGCGAATGCTAGTCAGCCACAAAATCACTCTGGTTATGCCGCTTGTTCACGCCGGCAACGGTATCGGGTATGTGTTTTTAGGCGAACTGCGCAGTGGGTCGTATACAAAGCGCGACTTGAAAGTTCTAACAACTGTCGCGGACGAATTGATTATTGCGATTCAAAACGCATTGTCGGTGCATGAGATAAAAGAAATCAACGCAACTCTACAGCAACGCATCGATGTCGCAACAAAAGAGCTTCGTTCGTCCAATTCACAGCTTCGCCATCTGGACGAAGTGAAAGATGAGTTTATCAGTATGGCATCGCACCAGCTACGCACGCCGCTGACGAGTATTAAGGGTTATATGAGCATGGTACTAGAGGGTGATATGGGAAAGATTACGCCGCAGCAACATGTTGTGCTGACAGAAGCGTTTAACAGCAGTGAACGTATGGTGCGGTTGATCGCAGACTTTTTGAACGTGTCACGACTGCAGACTGGCAAATTTATCATCGAAAAAAACCCCGTTGATATTGTGAGTGTCGTCAGTGGAGAGGTAAGTAGTTTGCAGATGATTGCAAAATCGCACGATATGAAGCTTGTATTTCATGCGCCCAAAACACCGATTATAATCGCAATCGACGAAGCGAAGATTCGCCAGGTGATCATGAACTTCATCGACAACGCCATTTATTACTCACGCGCCAATAGTACGATAACGGTAAATGTAGAGTCAAAAGACAGTGCAGTCAACTTTACAGTTGTCGATGCCGGTATTGGTGTGCCACCCGAAGAACAAGTAATGTTATTCAACAAATTCTTCCGTGCCAAAAACGCTCGCAAACAACGTCCCGACGGTACTGGTGTCGGATTGTATCTGGCTAAAAAGGTGATCACGGCGCATGACGGCAAAATGATATTTGCGTCAAACGCGGGCGAGGGAAGTACATTTGGATTTAGTATTCCGGTCAAACAGGGAACAAAGACCGACGTATTAACACAGTAAGGCTACGGCTAGACGCCAGTAGCAAGCTGGATCAACTGAACGATACAAATAACTATCACGGCAATGACGCCTGTCGCGATCAGGACGGGCTTTGCGACACGTTTGTGGTCAAACCACCATTGGTGTGCCGGGTTGCGGTGGACGGCGCTAATACGCGTCACGCTTGGGCGAGCTACCGCTGCATTACTACCTTTGTATGATTTGTCTCGTTTTTTCTTCTGCTTTGCCATAGTGTTGTTATTATAGCAAATAACCCCCGTCTTGTAACGGGGGTTATTGTTGTGCTGAGGCTGATGCTTCAGAAAGTGTGGAGCGGTCAGACTCTAGCCGATGAACAGTTTGCGGATTCGGGCGCTGGTGACAGCGTATCCAAGTCCGGCAGTTGCAAGGCCAAGGCCTGCGAAGAGTGCTGTACCACTGATACCAGTTTCTGGTAGGGCAGTGACAGGTGTCTCTACACAATCAGCAGTGTTCTTTGAATGCTTAGTGCTATCAAATTTGCTTTCTTCGATGCTAATGATCTGCTTTGTTGTTAGGTCACACACGTTGATTGTACCTGGGGCACATTCTTTGTTGACTGTCACGTTTGCAGTATCTTCTTTTGTACCATAATCTGTTGTTGCCATGGCTTTGTTGACCAAGGTATTCGTGCCACAGATCAGGTTTTCTTTACCGACAGTTGCCGTAAAGACGACGAATCCTGATGCACCAGCAGAGAAGCTACCAATATTGATACCGCCTGCTTTTGTGATGTCATCATTCAATGTTTTACCATTTGCGTAACCTGGAGCATTGCTATATAGCTTGGTAGAACCAGCTACGTATGTAACACCTTTTGGTAGTACGTCTTTGATAACAACGTTATCGTTCTGGATGTCGCCAGTATTTTTGTACTGAATTCGGTAATCTACTTTGTCACCTGCGTTCATTTGAACGTTTTCTGACCATTTGTTTTCACCACTTTTGCTGGCAGTCTTGTTGACTTCAAAGCTAGGTGATTTTTCAAACTGTGGTTTGACAGTAAAGTAGACGTAGTTTGCATATTCGAAACAGCCAGGTACTTCACCGTTTGCTGATTCGTAGCCGATTTGTGCACCGGCTGCAGTGACTATGCTATCTGGAAGAGGTTGGCCGTTGCCACCCTTTGCATAGCCGTTGTTGTAGATCTCTGCAGATCCTGGAACGTATGCTAGGTTAAACTTCTGTCCATTCGCGCTCTTGAAGTTTACGTCTGCCCATACTTTTTGTGGTTGTGCATTATCTGCACTCACAAATGTACTGATGCCGACATTTGTTCCTGTTGTAGTAGGAACGCTAGCACTTACACGAGTGTTAATTGCCTTAAGGTTAAGGTTGCTTGCTGCGTTGTTGTGAACATAGACGCGAACTTTATATTCTTTGCCTGGTTGCACAGTAACGTCTTTGCCCCAGTTACTGTCCTGGGTGATCGATGCATCACGAGCACCAACGAATTGGCGTTCGTCACCGACAACTGTGTTATCGGTAATCGAGTTAAAGGTGACATATGGTGCTGGATTTGCCTTTGTAAAGGTAGTCCGGCTTGGTCCCCATGCTAATAGGCCTGCAGGTACAAGTACCGCGGCGACGACTGCAGAAAGTACTGCAGTTCGTTTTGGCGCTCGCTTGATAGCGGCGAAAAACTTATTCATTTGACACTCCTTTCTGGCACTCCACGAGCCAGATTTAGTTGGATTTAAATACATTATATCACAATTTTATGTTAATGTAAACTATATTTTATAAAAACACTTATGTTTACTCAATTGTTAATGTATATGAACACAAATCAGATCGTTACAAAACATGGTGTGACCGGAGCCATACCTATCTACGAGCTAAAAACTCAAGTAGAAGGTATGGGCTCCGAGGCACCTACTGCATAAAACAAGAAAACATGAACTGATGAAGCACCCTATTGCGGGTGACGAGTCTGATTGGATGTCAGGTCGCCACCCGCCAGAGTGACCTAGACCATCGTGATGACGGTTTTGGTCTCCTCTTCGGGCTTGTTGCGGTTCGCCGCAAATGCGCCGGCGAACATGATTGCGATGATTCCGCCGATTGCCCAAAGAGCGATCGAAGGAATCTCTGCCGTTGCGCTGGACGTGAGTCCAACTTCGGCGACAGAGACATCCGACACGGGGTCGGACGCATCGCCAACATCTGCACCTGCCGTGTCAGCGGTCGGCTGCGAATCCACGGTGGGATCTGCGACGACTACTGCCGGTACATCGACAACTGCGGGAGCTGGGGCCGGAGCCACTGCTTCTGTAGCCGCTGGAGCAACCGGGGCGATTGGAGCTGATGCAACTTCTGCTGCGGCAGCTGCAGCTTGCGCTGCGGCGTCCGCTGCATGGTCGACGCCATCTTCGTTGCAGATGGCCGGGTTGCAGGGTTCTGCACCCGGGGCGGGAGCGGTCGGCGCAGGTGCGTCGGTGGGTGCCCCCTGGTTGCTCGTCGGGATGGGATCGGGACGAACTTCGGTTGTCGGCATGGGAGCCGGCTCCGAGGTGTACGTTGCTGGCGCTGTTCCTCCAGCTGGATCCGACGGTGTCAGATCCGGCGCGTCGTTCTGACCTCCGTGACCGGGCTGGTTATTGCCCTGGTTTTCTGGATCTTCCTCCTCATCTTTCGGCGTCAGTGTCGTGGTCGTCGGCGGCACCGTGGTGGTGGTCGTCGGCGGCACGGTCGTTGTCGTTGTGGGA
>MGCS01000012.1:0-77534 GCA_001790515.1 Candidatus Saccharibacteria bacterium RIFCSPHIGHO2_12_FULL_44_22 | reverse complement strand
TACCTCTGTCGTCGTGTGCGGGGTCGGGGGAGTGTAGTCCCCGTTACCCGTACCACCGTAAACGATTTCGACTGCCTTGGGCGATAGTACGGTGGTTCCAATGAAACCATTGCCGCACTCGGTACCGAGGCCAATGCCGAGCTTCACAGCTTCGACGTTGACAACGGGTCCGTTCTTGCCTTCGACCGGCTTGCTCAGGACAATACGAAATTGTCCATTCGCGTCGACAAACTGTTGTGCCGGGGAGAAACTGTTTGTGCAGTCTCCACTACCGCACATTGTGTTGATCAACGCTCCATCGACCTTCACAACGGGCAAGCTGTCGGCCAAGCCGCCGATCAGCGGACGAACCGCTTCACGAGCTTCTTGATCGGACTTGTCGTTGTTGACCTTGGCGATCACCCGGAATTCACCGGGAATCGTTGCAAGGTGTTGGATCTCGTTCCACGAAGGGAACTGCAGATCTACACGGTCGGGGTAGCGAGCCTTGGTGACGTTGTTCCACCCATTGGTGTTGGCGATCGTGTTTTGCTTGCCCGCTTCGGGAAGAGCATTCACTCGTTCCACGAAATTGGCCCAGCTGGTGACGAGACCCTTGTTGTCCTGGAGGACTGGGGGGGTCGCCACATTCACGCCATTACCGACGAGCGGCTGGTCAATCGAGGCCAAATCGACCTCGGTGATGACCAACGGATTGCCGTCGTTGTAGAGCGGCAAAGAACTTGTCTCGACGACTGTGGGTCCGGAGTTGTTAACGAGAATCGTCGCAGCGCCGCCGCTCAGGAGTACAACTCCAACGGCAACGATAGCGAACGATCGCGCAATCTTCAACTTGGTTCTCGGTGCATTCTTGGTCTGGATGAAAACCCACACCGCGATGGTAGCGCCGATCAGGATCCACACTACCGACAGCCAGTAACGGCCATTGGTAGCCATGTTGGCGACGATCGCGTAGCCGATCGACTGAACTGCCAGCATGAATGCCGGGGTTCGGTTGAACTTGCCACTTGAAAGTCGCGCAATCACCATCGTGATGACGGTGATCACCAACACGAAAACCGTGTTGGTTACAGCATTGGAGATGGTGTCGTTCTTCCAGAACAGCGTAAACGCTGCGAGAAGAGCGAGCACCACACCACTAGGCCCTACGGCCTGCTTGAGTGTGTTCATGGACTTCCCTTTCCGAGGGTACTTCGTGTTCGGGACGTTCCCGGACACTGCGTTGTACCCTCACTTGTAGGGTCAACGACACAACGACAATCTAGTTATCGTCAAATCGTCAACCCCACTGAGAGGTAGGTCGAATTCTTGTTTATACAATAGATACCGTAGAGTGATATTACTATCAACATCTACGCTGCGATTGTACGCAGCACTGCGAGTATTATATGGGAAAAGAGGGAGGTAATACGGACAGTGCCGCGCACAATCAGATCTATGTACTGTAATGATCTGATTTGTTAACGTTCATCCGTCACCCTAGGTTTCGCCCAAGAGAGACGTATACTTACAATGTATCACAAAATGATGGTTATGTCAATAGTATAGACACATTTATAGCTTTAGCGCAATAATATCGTATACATATGTTTTGACAACAAAAAACACGCTGCTGCGTGTGAATAATTATTAGTGTAGGTGATGCTCCCGTTGGAGCACGAATGAATGAGAATCACTGGTGTGATCAGACTCAATTCGTGCTCCAAACGGGTTACACCATCAGTACATCAGGATTTGTTGTCGCTGATGAGCTTCAATACCGCGTCGGCGCTTTCTGCACCGGCTTTGAACTGGACGTCGGTTCGATTCAAAGGGTTCTTTCCTTGAAGCCTCTCGGTTTCCCCCGACTTGACCTGTGCGGTCATGTCGACGTAGGGCTTGAGAGCGGCTTCGAGCTTCGAGATCGTGATCGAGTCCGAAGGTGTCGCGGCGGCCGGAGCCGACTTGAGCGCTTCGGCTTTGCCTTCGTCGATCCCGTCCTGCTTGGCTTCTGCCTTGATTGCGCCCAACGTAAGTCGGACCTCTTCGACGGCATGCCGTACGGAGCGCTCGTTTTTGAGCTCACCGACATTGATTCCGAGAATTCCGAGAACATCTCCGAACGCACGCATGTACAGCGCGAGATCTTCCGCGTCCTCGTTTGAGGTTGCATCTCGGCTGTTGCTGATCAAAGCACGGGCATTGCTCGCGGCCTCCACATGGAGAGACGCCTGCGATGCACCGCCGTTGATGTGACTGCGAATGTCTGCCAGAAGCGCATCGGCGGCATCGGGCTCCAGCTGGAATACGATCTCGTCGACGTTGTACGCAACCTCGAGCGTGCGAAGGGTCGCAGAAGAGCTGTGCTTTTCTGCGTAGTTCTTCGCCAGAGCGGGGATGCGAGCCAGGTAGATCTTGATTGCTTTC
Source organism: Candidatus Saccharibacteria bacterium RIFCSPHIGHO2_12_FULL_44_22 (assembly GCA_001790515.1). Taxonomy (GTDB): domain Bacteria; phylum Patescibacteriota; class Saccharimonadia; order Saccharimonadales; family Saccharimonadaceae; genus MGCS01. The sequence continues at coordinate 75,128 of MGCS01000012.1, read as the reverse complement.
ACTTCGTTCTCATCGACGCCGGCTTGTTCGTCGACTTCGATCAGGCTTGCGAGGTAGCTGGACATTGGTTTATCCTGTCATTTGTAGGTGTACTGCGGGAGGTATTCATATGAAGTTGTTTACCCCACCGGCAATACGCATCGCGATTAGCGTACTGATGGTGTGACTGTGACCGACAAATCGGCTACAGCAATTAATACGTGACCATTAAAAGGTATACATATTAATTGCTATAGCTGATCAGTGGCACAATATTGTAAAAGGTCGTTCATCCCAAACAGATAAATCTAACTTACAATATACCATACTAATGACTTTATGTCAATATATTTGTATAAGATATTGACACATAATACTATTTATGGTAATATGAAAGTATGAATAATCCATCTTTAGGACATTCGCCAGAAAAAAATCTTCTAAATGCTCCATCATCTATTGAGAGAGCGTTTGCAATTGATATCATCGAGTCTGAGCTTCGTAATAAGCAGCGCGACATGTGGCTAAATGTTGACAGTAATGACTTACCTGCTGTCGCTAAATATCATAACGATGCAGAAGAATTATCTGAACAATACATTGTGGAGGCAGGTGTATCTAAGGATGACGATGCGTATCCTAGTATGTTTGATACTGCTCGTAAATATTCATGGGACACTATGAGCGATGAAGAATGGCGAATTGGATTTAAGAATCCTGAGGCTCCAGATGAACTCCGTGTTCCGGGGCATGCTAAACTGCAAATCGAACAAGAGCGTCTTTTTGGCAAGACTATGACATATGACGGGACCACATATGTAGGAAGTCATTCGATAGAAAGTCATAACGACGAGAGCGAACCTACGAAATCATTAGAAGAACTACAATCTGATATTGAAACACTACGCGAAGATGTAAACGGAGCGTTTGCAAAGCGTATGAAAGTCGGCTTCTTTGCGCGTAAGAAAAAACAAGCGTTCCAAGAGCAGTTGGATGAAAAAAAGAACCAATTGGATGAACTGACAAAAGAACGTAATAATGCGCTTGTTGATCAGCTCCGATCTGAAGGTCTGAATGAAGAGCAAATAGTTGAAAAACTGGCCGAACAGTCAAACGCTGAATTAAAAATTCAGAATGATGGTCAACGGAAGGCTATGCTGGACGGTAACTTTATTCAACGCAAAATTAATAGTGGTTTTGATAAATATGCAAACGCCAATACTAAGACGAAGATCGCTTTTGGCGCGTTGACGGCGCTAGCGCTTGTTCCTGCTGGATTTGCCGTTGGAGCCGCTGCTGGAGTTGCAGGTGTTGCAGGCGCAGGCGGTTTATTGGCCGCACGTACATACAAGACGTATCAGCTAAACAAAGCCAAGCTATATGCGACAAACGATAGCATCGCACCAATAGAATTTAAGGATAATGATACGTACCGATCTGTCGATGAGGTGTTAACTGATGCGAACACTTATTCTAGTAAAGCGATTGACGATAGAATTGAAAAAGGCGATAAAGTGAAAAAGCGAGCCGTAATTGTCACACTCGGGTCACTCGCACTTGTCGGTGGTGGTGCAATTGCCGAACATTCTGATGCTATTAGTGCCGCTGCGCAAACTGTCGGTAATAAGATTGGAAATGGATTCGGATCTGTTAAAGAATCTATAGGCGGACTTAAAGAGCATTTTACCGGTTCTGGTTCTCAGTCTGTAGAGACATTACCTCCATCAAATGATGTACAACCTCCTGCTATAGTACCCGAAACGCCAAGTAACGTTCCCGAAACTCCTATTGATGCTGCGCCTCCAACGCAACAACCAGAAGTTACAGCTCCTGCACCTGAAGCTCAGCTGCCTCCAGCAGGTAGCGACGGCGGCGGAAGCATCGATGGATTTAACATTAATCAATATGCAGACGCAATGAATGTTGCGCATGGTGAAGGTTGGTATAGTACGTTCGGTGAACTGGGTATTACTAGCCAGGCAGATCAAGCGAAATTGTTGAACAATGACGTGTTGATGGCAAAACTTTCGAATATGAACCTCGCCTATGTTGACAATAGGATCGGTGGTTGGGGTATACGAATGCCAGCTGATGGCAAAATGCCTGCTGATGCATTGAAACTGATCCGCGAGACGGCGCAGCAAAGCAATTTGACGCTGAGTCGATAACTATTGACGAATCAAGGATTAAAGCGTATAACTTATTTCTAGTGCCAGGGTAATCCCCTGTTCCGAAGATAGTGTCAGCAACGTGGGAGTTGTCGATATGTCGGAGTGCACTGACGAGAGGGTACAGCGTTGAGTAAAGTACGGATTTTCCGTGAAGCTGTCGTCACTATGATCCAAGCGGAAGCAATTCCGTCTGCCGCACAGATTGATGCGCGGTGCGCCCTGAAGGCGATCAATCGCCCTCAGACGGCTCGAAACATCAGACTGATGGATCGAGCGCTTCGTCAGGTGACTGCCAAGCGTGAGCCTGTCATGCATCAGTCGCGAAGAAGTGCGACCGTTGTGGTCAGGGCTCGTCATCAGCGATCGCGCCAATGCGAGCGCAGGCAGCAGCGGCATCACCGCAACGATGAGCGGCGTTCGTTCGAGCGAAGGCCATACTTGGTCAGCATCTGACTCTTCTCGTCAGCCCGTCGGGGCGCACTAGTTGTCATGACTAGCTGCGTCCCTTCGGGGAGAGAAATGAATACACATAGCCCGTTCGGGGCTTTTTTTGTGCTTGCGCTTTGACGGCATATGCGGTATTATGACGCCAACGCACGGAGTGAACTCCCACGATGTCCGGCAATGTTGCTGGATTGTGCGTCGTTCCCGAGGAGAAAACATGTACGGTATCGATCAGTTCATGCGATCATCACTGCTCCAGCAGGAGCGGGAAGCGGAGGAAGCAGCTGTCGCTGAAGCGCAAGCCGAGCACGACCAGCACGAGTTTGATCGGCGCGTCAATTACGCCACGATGCTGATGAAGCAATTCGTCAAGTCTGAAGGGCGTATGGTCAGTAAGCGAGCGCTGTTGAAGAGGTTCCTGGAAAGCCCGAGCCTTGGAGACTGCATCACAGAACGCCAAGCTGTCTTCGATGCTGTGTTCTCTATCATGCTGAAGGTGAACGATCGAGTGTATGTCGACGATTGTGCCGATGTTGTCGATATTGGCAGTCCACGCGCCAGAAGACGCGAGCAGGAAACCACCAAGAAACGTCGTCGCCAGCCGGCATAGCCACACAACGGACACAGGTGTCGGGGGATGATAGTACGTACGTGATGTACGTGTTCCTACCGCTGTGTATCCGTTTGGCTACAACATTACTCCTCGGGGCAACCCGACTTAGAAATTATTGTAAACATAAGTACTTGACAAGACACACTTGAATTATTGATAATCCAGGTGTACACAAGGGAAAATCCCGTTCGGACAACGTATTGTTCGGTGTATCCAAGAGAAAGTAGACTGTATGATCACTGATCTCGACAAGTACAACCTGGGCGACATTGGCGCCCCCGATCTGAACCCTCTGCCGGTCAAGGTCGAAGTGAGCGAAGAAGATTCTATCAAGATCGCTGGCAAGCGGGCTTGTGGTGTCATCCGCGACCATTTCGATGGGCAGATCTTGGTGGCAGTTGAGACTGAGACATCTTCCGGCGCACACCTGCAGGATGCGTTGAAAGAGGTCGCCGTTGCTGTCATCGTGGAGCTGGATAACAGGGATAAGCTGGTGGGCAATTCGCCAGCAGTTGTCCTGTATCGAGTGACAGAGGGGTTGAAGTTGATGTCTGACGGGTCTGCTCGCAAGGGTATGATGCGTCTAGACGGCAATTTCCACTCCTTCACCGGAAAGTATCAGATACGGCTTGTCGATCCTGGCTTTCGCCAGCATCATGCCAAACAGGGTGGTCGTCCAATGGATCGTGTTGCCCGATGGCAGGAAGCAATGAGACTGCGTCGTCAGCCGGCCATGTAGTCTGCTCTTGAGACTCTGAATGGAGATGTAGCTTGCGATAGGATGGAATGCTTGAGACGAGAGCTGACCTCCCGAATTTGTTTCACTCGCACGTTACGTCTCCTTCAGAGGAGATACCTCTTTTCAAGAGGGTGTTTTTTTGTTATAGTATTTCGAGTTGATAGTTGTATCAATAGCGAGACGAAATAAATAGCTCAGCACATGGAGTTGTCTTATATCTTCGATATAAGCCTCAAATTACTCGGAAATTTGCGAGACGGAACAAGTCTTATATAGATGCTAAAGCACTATAGAAGACTTCAATGCTTCGAAAATGACTAGCAAAATATGTAAACACATTTTGCTGTACATTTTACTCACCATTTGGTCTTATCGTCTAACGGTTAGGACACCAGGTTTTCATCCTGGCAATCCGGGTTCGATTCCCGGTAAGATCACCAAAGTAAAAACGTCACCATGTGTGGCGTTTTTACTTTGGTAGTCTATAGAATCGAACCCGGATTGGTTTTGTGAAGCAAAACGTAAGGCGGGTGCGATAAAGCGACGAAACGAGAGATAAAATCAGCTTGCTTATTTTTCCGAGTGAGGAAGCTTTACATCTTGATATTCCCGGTAAGATTACTGGCTGTAACCGTTGCTATATTCTGTAGATTTTCGTCGGCGCAACTAAAATATTTTAGTGAGTTTTTGCTCAAAAGCTGCGAAATCGTGGAGCATGACTTTACCTGCTCGAAAGGTCAGTAATCCTTCTTTTTCTAATTTACTCATTTCACGACTGACGGTTTCGCGACTAAGGCCGGCTCGCGCTCCGATGTCAGTTTCGTTCATGACGAGTGAGTAGCTGCCGTCTTTTTCGGCCTTGCCAAATCGTCGACAGGCGACGATTAATTCGAACATCAGACGGTCTTTGGCACTGCTGGCCATCAAATGTGCCATACGTGAGAGTAATCCGTCGACGCCACGGTACAATCGGCTTAAAAGATCAAATTGTACATCCGGATTTGCCTTGAGAAATGCAACGACATCGTCTGCAGGAGCTTGGCGGATTGCGATAGCGGTCTCGGCCTCGTAGGTATAGATATTCGCATTTTTATTGATAGCAAGTGACATAGGAAAAAAGGCGGGTGGGGTAAATACGTTGAGGACGATTTCATCGCCACGATACGTCACGTCGTACTGCTTGACGCGACCTTCGACAAGGTGAAACACATAGTCTGGTTGGTCGCCATTAAAAATGAGTATTTGCCCTTTTGAATACTTGCGAATTTTGTATTGTTTAAAAAAATCTTCAACTTGTTCAGAGGTGAAACTCATATGTACATAGTCCTCGTAGCCAACTATAGTGTTATTACTAGATATGAGCAACGTATGTATCATAGAGATAGCCTTCCTGTCATATATTCGTTAAACACCGATAGTCTGATTAGTACTTTGCGTATCGTCATATGTGCAAAGTGATTTGCATCACAGACGACAGCATAGTTCAGGAGTATAGTTATAGAAGTATAAGTAACAGAAGGTGAGCATTATGACAAAAGACCTAACAATTGTATCGACGACAAGTCCCGAAAGTAAAGAACTTGTCAGGGGATATCTGGATAGCCACCATAGTGGTATTCTGGGCACATCCGACAGTTCAGGTAATCCACATGTCGCTGCTGTATACTACGAACGCGACGATGACTTTTGCCTGACGTTTGCGACCAAGACAGAAACGCAAAAAGCGAAAAATATGCTGGAAAATCAGCAAGTTGCATTTGTTATTTATGATGAAAAAGAACAAGCAACGATACAGATAACGGGAAGAGTTGAGCGTATTGAAGACGCCGCCGCAAAGAATCATAGTATCAACGCGATGGTCAAAAAATCGGCAGAACTAAGTGGACGCGAATTCACACCAGCTGAAAAACTTGAGGCAGGTGATTATATTGCATTCAAGTTGGTGCCGCTTGTAATACGATTAGGAATTTTTGCTCGCCCCGTATCAAGTGAAGAAGAGTATTACGAAACGCTGCTTTTTAGTCAATAAACCATCGGTAATTAGTACTATAGATAGGCAGGTCGTATGTGTGAGCGGTTAAATAATCGTTTATGCTAAAATTGTTCTTATGAAGATAGCTGTCTACAAAATCGAAAGAAGACGGCAAGGTAATAGACTATGTCAATGACTTCAATCGTTGCACTCTTTCTGTATTTGGTAGTCGTAAAGGTAACAACTCAATTAAGTCTTGGAGTTGTATTACCAAGTGTCATTGTGGTTTGGATTCCGTTTGCTATTACGACGTTTATTCGTTTTTTGTTATATGGAAATGCTGGTTTGCCTGTCGAAAACATTATTAGTATTGGCGACATACTTCTCGCGGTGGTGCAATTTGTCGCTGCATTGTTTGTGTTTTGGCGATTGCAATACGCGGATGATTCGATTGTCGAATGGCTACTGCTGGCAGTGGGTGGTGGATTTGTCATTGTATTTTTACTCCCCGTTATCATCCGATAAGAAGCGGCATGCGATATACTATTAGTAATGACTGCTACGCTTTTTGATGTTACCGCCGATGAAATTGATGGGTCATTTCGATTGGTTCAGTCGACATTTCACGATAATCGCTCGCTGATTTTGGCGCGTGCAGGTAATGTTACTTTTGATAGTAAACACGACGGGTCACCAGTCACAGATACTGACATTGAAATCGAAAAAGCACTCCAGCGCATCATGTCGCAGCAGTATCCTGCGATTCCTGTATTTGGAGAAGAGACGGGCTATTCTGATGACTTGCCCGATGCATGTTGGCTGGTTGACCCTATCGATGGGACGAAAAGTTTTATCGAAGGCGTCCCGACATTTACCAGTATGGCGGCGCTGATTGTTCACGGCGAAACGATTGCGAGTGTGATTTACAACCCATCGACGGACGAAATGTATACTGCCCAAAAAGGTCAGGGAGCATACAAAAATAACGAACGAATTGACTTGAATATGATAACGCAGTCGCATATTGGATTATGTAAACCCGAGCTTATTGAGCAATTAAATCGAGTTGTAGCTAGTACCGGCACTCAGTGCCAATCCGCGCCGACTGGCGGTGGATATGGGTTTACGATGGTGCTTGACGGGAAGGCGGATGTACGATTTCAGATACGCGGCCGAGGCTGGATCCACGACTATGCGCCCGGAGCGCTGTTGGTACAAGAAGCTGGCGGAGCGATTATTCCCGTACGTGATGAAGTGTATACGTACAGTTCGCGCAGTTTTGCAGCATGCCATCCGCGACTCGCTGAGATGATTTGGTCACATCAAGAGTTTTTGAAAACACTAGAACACAGTGCATAGTTATATAGTACGAAGCTGTTCGAGAACTGTTCGCGCCGACACGTTGATGTCGTTTTGTCCGTCAACTGATATAGTTGGATATTCATTGCCAGCGAAACTATGATAATTCGCAATGAACCGATCAAATACATCGGCTGGAACGTTGTGTCCGCCTGATTTTCGTCGTGCAGTGACACGCTGCTTTGCAATATCTTTGTTGATTTCGACTTCGACGATCAATACGGGAAGGTGTATCTGCTGTTCGGATGCGAATGCACGTAACCGTTCAACAGTGACCTTTAGTCCGTCAAAATCTGTAAATGCTTGGTTCCATATGATGATACGGTGGCTCGTGATAGCATCATAGGCGCGCGCCCGGAGGTAGCGATAGGGGTGAAACTTTGTATCAATCCCGTCATGCGTCAGCGAAGTAGAGAACTGACGATACGCATCACTGTTGAGTGGAATTGTATCTGGATCGATGATCGTCACAGTGTCATCACCAAGTAATTGCTGTAATGTTGTTGCAAGATATGACTTGCCGCCACCTGGAATACCGCGCGCTATGACGAGCGTCGGGCGGTAGATGTCACTGAGAGGTTCTTTTGTCATGCGTTTATCGTAGTATATTTACAGTTGAAAAGCTACCGATATGGTACAGTAATTCGTAGGATATTTTCACCCACCAACGTGTACTAAGGAATGATATGATAACATTTGAACAACTAACACAAGAGTCCACGGCGATATTTACGCTCAGTATTCTGGCTTTTCTTGTCGCAATGCTACTAACGCCACTTTATACCCATTTTGCATACAAATACCGATTATGGAAACGATCACGAACTAGTTCAACGACAGGCGAAGCACTAGAGGTCATCAACAAACTCCGGACACGTAAACGCAATGTACCGACAATGGCAGGAATCATCGTGATCGTCGCTGTGACGGTTGTTACCGTGTCATTTAATCTAGACAAACAGCAGACACTCCTACCTCTACTGGCACTCCTTGGTGGCGGATTAGTTGGACTAATCGACGATATTATTAACGTTCGCGGTGATGGAAGTGGTGTTGCGGGACTTCGCGCGCCGATCAAGTTTGCGATGATTGTCGTCGTTGCGGCAATAGCTGCGTTGTATTTTTACTTCAAACTTGAATACAATGCAGTACATATTCCGTTCGGTGGTGATATTGAGCTCGGCTGGGCGCTGATTCCGTTATTTATTCTTGTCGTGGTCAGTACGGGTAACGCGGTGAATATCAGTGACGGTTTAGACGGTCTTGCTGGAGGATTGCTTATGAGTGCATTCGGTGCATTTGGTGTGATTGCCGTCATGCAAGGTAACTTTGGTATCGCTGCCTTTTGTTTGACGGTCGTTGGCGCGCTGCTTGCATACACCTGGTTTAACGTTGCACCGGCCAGGTTTTTTATGGGAGATGTTGGATCGTTTGCGCTCGGAACATCGCTGGGTGTTGTTGCGATGCTGACGAACACACTCCTCCTCTTGCCTGTCATCGGCCTGATATTTGTCATCGAAGCGGGCTCTAGTCTTATTCAGATTTTTTCAAAAAAAGTCTTTCATCGAAAAGTATTTTTGTCGGCACCTGTTCATCATCATCTCGAAGCAACCGGCTGGCCAAAAACAAAAGTGACGATGCGTTTTTGGATTGTTGGTCAGGTGTGTGCTGTCGTGGGTGTTGTATTGGCGCTTGTTGGCGGCTACATCGCGTAAGTAATCATGTCGTCTACACATGCACTGCGCGGGGTTAACTTTGGTGGATGGCTAATCGTTGAAAAGTGGCTGACGCCGCGGCTATTTACGGACGAAACATCAATTGATGAATACGGACTGTCACAGTCACATCAGGGGAGGCAAAAGATTGTGACGCATCGAGACGTATTTATTACAGAATCTGATTTTGCATGGTGCCGGGATCACGGTATCAAACTTATCCGCTTGCCGGTCGGACATTGGTTGTTTGAAAGCGACGAAGGATATGTACCGCAGCTAAAGTGGGTTGACTGGACATTCAAAATGGCTAAAAAATACGATTTAAAAGTATTAGTCGATCTGCATGCTGCAAAAGGATCGCAAAACGGGGCTGAGCATAGTGGTCGAGTCGGGGCGATTCGCTGGTCTGAATGTCAAAACGACACGATTGACCTGCTGTGTCAAATAGCGAAACGTTACGGAAAAGAACAGGCATTGTGGGGTATCGAGCTGTTGAATGAACCAGATGCAAAGATCGGCCAGGCGATGCTGATTGCGTTTTATAATCGTGCGTACGCAGCGCTAATCCCGCAATTACGTCGTGGAACGCGAGTCGTGTTTCATGATTCATTTCGCCCTTTTATGTTTAGTGGAACCATACAGCCTATTGATGGGTATCCGATCGTTATCGATGTTCATTGGTATTTATTCTCGTTTCGTTTTGCCGACATACTACCGCTGGCCTTATTACTTGGTTTTGTCGGAATGACATATCAGTTGCGTGTGCTACGCCTCCGTCGTAGACAACCTGTTATTGTGGGCGAATGGAGTTCTGTGCTACCGCAAAAACTGTTTGATTCAGTGCCCCGGTCGCACCATAATCGGTTGCTCTCGAAGTCGATAGATATGCAGGTAAAGGCGTTTGAACATACTAACGCGTATGTGTACTGGAACTACAAAGCAGAGGGTCGGGGTATGTGGAACTACCGCGCTTTACAAGAAGATGGCGTAATTACACTGAAATAACAGGGTAAAAGTGATATAGTAGTAATTATGAGTGTTATTTTTAAACGAACCAAAATCTTGGCCACATTGGGCCCACCAACAAACAGTTATGAATCAATCGAAGCGTTAGCAGAAGCTGGCGTTAATGGGTTTCGCCTGAATTTTAGTCATGGCAACTATGAAGAACGTGATCAGCAGATTGAATGGATTCGTGCTGCAAGCAAGAAGGTTGGCAAGCCAGTCGCTATCTTGCAGGATTTGCAGGGACCGAAAATTCGTCTCGGTAGTTTAAACGAAAACGTCGATGTAAAAACGGGTGACGAGATTATTCTTGATCATGCTGCCGAACATGACGGCTTAACATTCCCCGTCCAGTATAATTTGGCAACCAAAGTTGCAATCGGACAACCTGTCTATATTTTTGACGGCAAAGTTCGCACGACGGTGATTGATATTCCATCAGACACTGCAATCAAGCTGCGTGTTGAAAACAATGGGACACTGATGAGTCGAAAAGGAATTAACCTTCCAGATACTGATTTTGGTGGAGATATTCTGACGCCAAAAGATATTGCAGATATTGAATATGGTGCGACAAAAGATATCGATTATGTCGCCCTGAGCTTTGTGCAATCGCCCGACGACATTAGTAATCTTCGTCAGATGCTTGTTGGTCTTGGTTCGGATGCGCAAATTATTCCAAAGATCGAAACGAAAGCAGCGATCAAAGACGATGTTCTTGAAGAAATTGTAAAGCTAAGCGACGGTGTCATGGTTGCACGTGGTGATTTGGCTGTCGAAGCTGGCGCTGAAGTCGTGCCGATTGTACAGCGCAAGATTATCGCACTATGTCGTAAATATGGAAAATTAAGCATTGTTGCGACGCAAATGATGGCAAGTATGGTGGATGCGCCAGAGCCAACCCGCGCCGAAGTGAGTGATGTTGCGAACGCGGTCATTCTGGGTGCTGACACCGTGATGTTGAGCGACGAAACGGCGAACGGCTCGTACCCAATCGAAACTGTTGCGGCGATGAAAAAAGTGATTCTTTATACACAAGAACATCTGTCGGTTGCTCCAATCACAGACATTATCAAAGGTAAAAAGACACATCGGGATGCTATTAGCCTTGCTGCCGTCGACTTGGCAACACAGCTAGGCGCTGGTGCGATTGTCGCCGAAACAAAGTCTGGCGCAACGGCTGGTAATATTGCCGCGCATCGACCGAACTTACCAATTATCAGTGTGACGAGTAGTCCACGTGCTGCGCAGCAACTTGCATTAAGTTATGCGAATAAATCGTTTGTCCGTCCAGACGGCGAAAAAGCAGGACTTGAGCTGGCAAAGGAGCTGAAGGCGAACGGATTCTTTAAGGCCGATGGTAATGTGACTGTTGTTATTGTCAGCGGTAAACAACCTGGTTTGATCGGTGGCACTGATACTATCCGTGTCCGCGTACTCGAATAATACCGTTTATTGAGATAAGCATAAATGGTATGATGGTCTTTAAGGAGTGCTTTTAAAACACGCGTGCATGCCAGCAAAAAAAGATACGAATAAAAAACCGGAACTGTCTGACGATAAAGATCGTAGTTCAGACGTCGAGATAAAAAAGACATCCGAATCTAAGAAAGCCATAGATTCATCGACAATACCAGATGACAAAGATACCGACTTGACGCCGCAACTTGAAGTATCAAGCAAGGACGAGATTGATCTCATGGCACTGAGTGAGATCGAATCAACGGAGGTTGGTGCAGATGGCAAAGTAGAGGAGAGCGTCGATCCAGACAAAGAACTGGTTATTCCTACTGTTCCTCGTGTTGTCAAAAAGCCCTGGTGGCAACATAGGAAGGTCTACATACCAGCGGCGAGTATCGTGCTTGTAATCGTGCTGCTTGCAATTCCTCAGGTACGTTTTTTCGCACTAGGCTGGGCATGGCATACGACTGCACATGTTGCAGTAACGGATACAGCTAGTGGTATGCCTGTTACTGATGCAACGGTAGTCATTGATTCGGTAACGGCCACCACAAACGAATCAGGCATTGCATCACTGAGTGGTGTATCGTTAGGTGTCCATACGGCTGTTATTCAAAAAGAAAACTACAAACCGGTGTCTCAAAAGGTGACTGTTGATGTACTTCCACTCAATCATTCGCAGTCAATTGTACTTGAGGCGACCGGAAGACTGGTAGAGGTAGACATAAAGAATCGGTTGACGGATCAGGCAATTACGGATGTAATCATAACAAATGGAGACTCTGTGACATATGCTCGTTCTGACAAAGCAGGCAAAGCATCTGTCGTGGTACCTGCGGCGACGAAGGAGTTGAAAGCTGTGCTGTCTGCACCTGGATATCGTGTGCAAGAAGTGACAGTCACCGATGCAATCAAGTCATTCGCACTTATTCCTGACGGATCACTGTATTTCTTGTCAAAACAAAGTGGCAAGATCGACGTCGTCAAGACGGCGCTTGATGGAAGCGATCGTAGAGTAGTGGTAGCAGGTACAGGTGATGAAAACAGTGAAACAACCTCGCTATTAACATCTCGTGACTGGAAATTCGCCATGTTAAAGGCAAAGCGTGCGCCTAACAAACCAGAGGCATTGTACCTAGTCCGATCAGACAATGATAGCTATAAGGTTATCGATGAAGGCGAAACGGACTTTACGCCCATTGGTTGGATTGGCCATTCATTTGTCTACCAGGCTCAGCGCAAGAATGCTGATTATTGGCGAGCGAAAACAACTGCTATTAAAAGCTACAATGCCGACACTGGTGTGATAACGACGATTGATGAAAACGGAAGCGATCCTGGATCAACCGCACAGTCTGCGTTGTACAATATACTCAGCAATTACGCTATTACTGATGGGCTTTTGACATATACAACAACGTGGTATGCGCCCTTAGCGACAACACTCACGACAGCAGACAAGCAAACGACGATCATAACCACAAAAGCTGACGGCACTGACAAAAAGGTAGTTCGTAGTTTCTCGATTGACCAAGTTGCGCAACTCAGTTCACGCCTGTATCTTCCCCAGGAGGTTCGCTATCAGGTTGTTCCCAAAACGAGTGAATCAAATCAAAAACCGAAATACGGCGAACTAAAAGCTGGGGTGTATAAAGACAGTGACGTATCGTTTGATTCGTTTGGATCAGATGTCTATCCAACGTACCTGATGTCACCAAATGGCAATGCGTCATTCTGGTCGGAAGAGCGTGACGGCAAGAATGCGTTGTTTGTCGGGGGCAAAAATGCTGATAGCAAAGAAGAAATTGCATCAAAGAGCGAATATGTTGCCTACGGCTGGTTGACCGATGACTGGCTGCTCCTACAAAAGGGCGGTAGTGAGCTATACATTACCACTAAAGATCAGCTAAAAGCCGGCGGAACACCACTAAAGGTGAGTGATTATCACAAGCTAAAAAATAGTTTTCTAGGGTATGGTTACGGATATGGCGGCCAATAGTCTGGTATGATACAATAACCATAAACGTAATAGGGTGGGGCATGACTTTTTTCAAAAAGACAATTCGAGATTTGCCATTGCAGGGTGAAACGGTCGTCGTTCGCGTCGATTATAATGTACCATTGACTGACGATGGTGAAATTAGTGACGATCTTCGCATCAAGGCAAGTTTGCCTACGATTAAATATCTACTCGCGCGAGGATGTAAGGTAGTGTTGCTATCACATTTAGGACGTCCCGACGGCAAGGAGAAAAAATATAGCCTTGAACCGATTGCAGCACGATTGTCGACGTTGTTAGCTAAAGAAGTAGTATTTGTGGACGATACGGTCGGTGACACTGTCTATCAAGCAGTACGTCGTGCGCCAAAAAAGAGTGTTCTACTACTCGAAAATCTCCGCTATTATCCCGAAGAAGAAGCTGACAGTCATGCATTTGCAAAAGCAATTGTCAAAAGTACGCGAGCGAAGTACTTTGTTCAAGACGGATTTGGTGCGGTGCACCGTGCACATGCTAGTACTCACGCAATAACGTTATTTCTTCCGAGTGTCGCTGGACTACTTGTCGAACGAGAATATACCACAATATCTCATGCTATGCACACCCCAAAACACCCGTTGGTGGCGGTTATGGGTGGCGCAAAAGTCAGTGATAAGATCGCTGTAATCGAGAAATTTGTACCGAAGGCAGATACGATCCTTATTGGTGGTGCAATGGCAAATACTTTTCTGGCCTATCGTGGACTGAAGGTTGGAAGCAGTAAATATGAACCAGATCAAGCAGAAGTCCTCGATAGGTTGTACGCAGTAGTGGCAGAAAAAGTCGGCCAGTCGCACGTTGATGACTTTTTGGTACTGCCAAGTGATGTCGCTGTGGCGTCGAGTATTGATACGCACCATACGCGCAGCAATAGGTCAGTTCAACACATTCATGATAGTGATATTGCGCTTGATATTGGTAATGAAAGTATTGAACGTTATTCGGCAATTATTGCGCATGCTCGAACCGTTGTCTGGAACGGCACGCTTGGTTATGCAGAATTGCCGGAATTTGCTCATGGTTCAGCGCGTGTTGCACTGACACTGGCAACACATCCTCAGACTGTTTCTATTATTGGTGGCGGAGATACGGCAGACTTTGCATTGAAATGGGATGGGGGCGAAGGCGCAAGTTTCACGCACGTTTCTACCGGGGGTGGCGCAAGTCTTGATTTGATGGCTGGAAAAACCTTGCCTGGTGTAGAAAGTTTGCTAGACGCTTGAACATAAATAAGATACACTAATCAATAAAGATAACCATAAGTAGTATATATAATGGCGCAACGAAAAAAACTCATTGTCGGTAACTGGAAGATGAATATGAATGTTCATCAAGCTAGTGTATTCATCCATCATCTCAGCAAAAAGGTCGCTGTACATCGCGATGTTGAAGTCGTGGTGTCGCCTACGATGCTTGCGTTGCAGCCTCTCAGTTTGCAGATTGATCGCCGTCAATTCAAACTGGCTGCACAGAACTTTTATTTCCGTGATCACGGTGCATTTACTGGTGAAGTGTCGGCAACGCAACTAAGTGGGCTTGTTGACTATGCGTTGGTTGGTCATAGTGAGCGTCGTCATGTGTTCCATGAACATGACAAATTGATTCGTGACAAGGTGCAAGCGGCGGTACGAAATCGTATCAAACCTATTCTCTGTGTCGGCGAAACAGCGCACGAACGAAGCGAGGGTGAAACGACTGGCGTACTACACGATCAGATTGTCGGTGGACTTGCTAATATTACTAGCGAAGAGCTGTCATCGATTGTGATTGCATATGAACCTGTATGGGCGATCGGAACAGGTAAAAACGCCATGCCCGATGACGTAAAAAAGGCCGTCCATACGATTCGTAACCAAGTGAAACATCTGTTTGGCGAAGCTGCGGCACAGGCGATTCGTGTATTATATGGTGGCAGTGTCAAACCAGACAGTGCGGCAAGCTATTTGGCGATTCCTGGTATTGACGGACTTCTTGTAGGCGGAGCGAGCATTAATGTCCATGAGTTTGAACTGATTATTGCATCCGCGCATCACCGCGCAGACTCACCAGAGGCATGGGCATTATGAAAGATATCGATTTTGACGAACTAGACAAGGCAGTCAACTCACTTATGGGCGGCGTATCATCGATAAAACCAGATCAACCCGATCCAAAGACGTTAACTATTGCGACAACCCTCAAAGATAATGAAGCCCCAGAGTATAAGAAGCTTGAACAAGCTGCTGAACGAATTGGCAATGAAACGCTTCTTGTTCCTGTAGAGCGAACAGAGATATTATCACTCGACGATATTGACGAGCCGACAGACCAACCCTTGGATACTGACTCGACTATCGAACAGCAGTCAAGTGTTCCTGCGCAGATGCCCTCTGATCCACCGGCTGAAGTTCCACCGATGATTACAAAGCGACCTGCCGGACGATTCATGGATGTTATGCATCCATCGTCAGACATGAAAACGGCGGCAACAAAGTCGACCGCTCTCGCTCCATCGGTCGCGAGTTCTTTGGCGATTGCATCGAATACTCCGACGACAAGCCGTGAGGGTGCAACAATCCCATCACCCGCAGCAGATGAGACTCCCGCTGATCAAATTCCTGTCATCGAAACAAGTACGCAATCGTCGATTGTATCTGAGTTAGACGAGTATAGGGGCATTGAAACAGCCCTAGAGCCATTTATAGAAACACCTGTTATGTCGAATTCGCCTATCGTCGATCCGACAGTCATTCCTGTGGCTGCGCAAAATCCCAGCACGTTTTCGCCACCAAACGAACAAGATCCGCTTGTATCGCCATTTTTGCCAGATGCCAAGGTCGAAAAGCGACCACTTGGTGGTGTAGCTGCAGCCGATCCTACGCTGGAGCAAACAATGTTGGATGAGCCCGTCCAGGTTGCCGAAGAAAAAGATGCCCAGCGAGCAGTCGAAATTAATCCCGAGTTGTCTGAAGAATATTTCTCGGATCTGATGGCTATCGAATCTGGTGCAAACGTTGCAATGGAAGTTGCGCCTCAGCCGGAATCTGAACAAAGCGCTGAAATCGATCAAACTCCGCAGCCAGTTCAGGAAACAGTTGTTGATGAAACGGCGCTACCCGAGGCGGCGCAAGAGATTGAGCAAACGTTGAACGAAGTGAGACAAATACAGCCAACGAATATCGTTGAACCTGTTGTTCAGTCGGATATAATTCCATCCGGTCCACAATCAATAGCTCAACAATATAGCGAACTGCCTGATAGTGGGGACAAAGAATCCGGGTCAATTTACGATGTAAACGACTATCATAAACCCGTGGCTCACCCTGCAAAAACAAGTTCCGGGTGGTTATGGGTAGCAATAATTGTTGGTATTATTGCTATATGTGGCGGTGGTGCTGCGGCTTTTTACTTTTTGACGCAGAATGCATAACAAACAGGTTATCATGAATATATGTGGCGGGTTACTGCCAGTTTGTATATACTAAGTAGTAATGAATTTACTTGATGGATTTAATCCGGCACAGGCGTCGGCGGTAGAAACGACGTCTGGACCACTCCTTATACTTGCGGGTGCTGGAAGTGGCAAAACAAAGACGTTGACACACCGTATTGCACATCTGATTCAAAACGATGGCGTATGGCCGAATGAGATTCTGGCCGTCACATTTACGAACAAAGCGGCGCGTGAGATGCGTGAGCGTCTAGGGCAGTTACTGGATCAGGATGGAGCGCAACGAGGCTTCATGCCCTGGATGGGGACGTTTCATGGTATTTGCGTACGGATGTTGCGCATCGAGGGTGCTTCAATCGGCGTCCAGACAAACTTTGTTATTTATGACGAAGATGATCGTCAAGGTTTGATCAAGCAAGCGATGAAAGAGTTGTCGCTATCAGATAAACAAATCAAGCCGCGTGCGGTAAGTAGTGTCATTTCTAATGCAAAAAATGACTTGAAGCTACCAGACGATATGAAAGCCTCTGCCCGCTACCCGTTTGAGCAGCAGGTTGCCGATATTTATGCGACTTACGAACGGCTTCGAAACGCCGCCGGAGCACTTGATTTTGATGATTTATTGATCGAAACTGTACGATTATTCAAAGAGCGTCCAGAAATTCGCGACAAATGGCGAACGACGTTCAAACACATCCTCATTGACGAGTATCAAGACACGAACGCAGCGCAGTATGCGATTGTCAAAAGTCTGGTAAATGAGCAGAATAATATTTGTGTTGTTGGTGACGACTGGCAGTCGATTTATAGCTGGCGTGGGGCAGATTTTACGAATATTCTGAATTTCGAACGTGATTTTCCTGGTACAAAAGTAATTAAATTGGAGCAAAATTATCGCAGTACAGCGTCGATTTTGAATGCCGCGAACAACGTCATCACTAAAAATCTGCAACGTACCGATAAAGAGTTATGGACCGATCTTGGTGACGGGACGCCAGTGCAAGTTCATGCGACATATGATGAGGCGGAAGAAGCAGGGTTGGTCGCCGATCGTATTGCAACGCAGGTGAGTATGGGTGCGCGTGGGTACGGCGATTTTGCTGTGCTGTATCGAACGAATGCGCAAAGTTATACACTCGAACGCGCGTTGCGACTTAGCCGGGTGCCGTATCAATTGGTTGGCGGAGTACGGTTCTATGATCGTAAAGAAATTAAAGATGTCATTGCATACCTACGATTGATTTATCAGCCAAATGACCGGATGAGTTTTAGCCGAATCGTTAATGTGCCGACGCGAGGTATCGGTGCGACAAGTCTTGAGAAGTTTTTGATTTGGCAGGCGTCAAGTGGAATGGATATTATCGCGGCCATGAACAATGCCGAGCAGACGACTAGTATTACGGCTCGTGCGCGGACGGCGCTTGCTGGTATCGGCAGTATTCTTCGAACTCTACAG
The DNA here is from genome assembly GCA_001790515.1 of Candidatus Saccharibacteria bacterium RIFCSPHIGHO2_12_FULL_44_22. GTDB lineage: Bacteria > Patescibacteriota > Saccharimonadia > Saccharimonadales > Saccharimonadaceae > MGCS01. The sequence continues at coordinate 56,746 of MGCS01000012.1, read as the reverse complement.
GGCATGGTCGAGGCGGGTAAATCACCAGCAGAGATTATCGAACAGTTGCTGCTAAGTACAGGATACAGAAATTATCTACTTGATGGCACTCCGCAAGCGGAAGAGCGTGAGGCGAACATCGGATCACTACTGTCGGAAGTACAAGTGTTTGCTGATCTATCGGAATTCTTAGAAGAAGTAGCGTTGATATCAAGTGCTGATACGTCCGCCGGTAAAGAAAAAGTCACGCTGATGACTATTCATGCTGCAAAAGGGCTTGAGTTTCCAGTTGTATTTATGGTGGGTATGGAAGAAGGGATATTTCCCAATGCGCGTGTATACGAAGCGGGTCCACAAGAGCTCGAAGAAGAGCGTCGACTTTGCTATGTTGGCATGACGAGAGCACGTGAAGAACTGCATTTGAGCCATGCGCAGAGTCGTTTGCAATTCGGACAACGCAACTACAATCCCGTGTCGCGATTTATTGCTGATATGGGTGATCAAGTTGCAGAAATAGATCAGCCACACTACGAACCTGATCAAGATTATTATAGCGATGAGCTCAATTTGAATATTGGTGATCGTGTTCGATCAGCTGCATTCGGAAAGGGCGAGGTGACGGATATCGACGGGTTGGCGGTCACGATTAGCTTCGACGACGGGGTGACAAAAAAACTCAATGTTGAATACGCTCATCTTGAGAAACTATGACACGTGCAGGTATGTATCGATTCGCAGGCGAACTAGCCAGTCCTTTTGCACTGGTCGGGTTACGATTATGGACATACATTACTCATCAAGAACGTTCGCGTATTATCGTCCGTAATGAAACCGGCGAGGTTTTATTGGTGAAGGGAACGATTTCTGATGGGGGTTGGTCGCTGCCTGGTGGCGGAATTGAGAGGGGCGAAGATGCAGCTACAGCAGCTGTCCGTGAGCTAGAAGAAGAGACGGGGATTGTCGTCAATCAGTCGCTTGTCGTGAAGCTGGGCGTGCTACATAAGGGTGACGATGACATCCCGTATACAGCGCATATTTTTCAGGTGACGGTAGATAGCCGAATGCTTCCCAATAAACCGGTAAATACGCGTGAAATAGCTGCAATCGGTTGGTTTGCCATAGATTTGCTACCGGAAGGGCGGTCGCCAATGGTGCGGATTGCGTTAAAAACGCTTACGAAACAGTAATAGTTTGCTATAATTAATGAAGTTGTACCAGAGGTACGCTATCACTATATGAGGCATTTAGTACAAAAAACGACAACTCCGGTTGCTATCCTTGTGTTCGCTTGTATCGTAATCACTTTGTTGATTGCGCAGTTTTTCATTGCAAAAGCAGGCGCTGCAACTGAGGATCAGGCTCGCAACGGACGCTTAGTGACAATCCATGATCGTGGTGCTGAAAAGGTTATTTTGACGCATGCCCAGTCAGTCGCTGATGCCCTTGACCAAGCTGGTATTACACTTGATAAACGCGATACTGTCGAGCCAGCAGTCGATGAAAGATTAATAGCAACAAACTACACGGTCAATATCTATCGTGCGCGTCCTGTCGTCGTTGTTGATGGATCTGTCCGTCAAAAGATTATGACGCCATATCAAACGTCCGACAAGATTGCCAAAGATGCAGGCGTGACGCTTCATGACGAAGATAGGACGGTGCTTGCCGCAAGTGAAGATATTGTGAATGAGGGTGCTGGGATGACGCTAACGATAGAGAGGGCAACTGCGTTTACCTTGACATTATATGGCCAAAAAACCGATGCCTACACGCAAGAAAAAACAGTTGGCGCAATGTTATCGTCGAAAAATATTACACTTGCAGCAGATGATACTCTATCTGTAGCGAAGGATGCCTTGATACAAGATGGCATGATCGTCGAAATCTGGCGTAATGGCAAGCAAGTAGTTACCGAAGAAAAAGACGTTGCGTTTGAGACAGAAAAAATCCAAGATGCTGATCGTGAGATTGGATTCCGTGAAGTACAGACACCAGGTGTAAAGGGCAAAAAGACAGTCAGCTTTGAAATTGAAATGAAAAATGGCAAAGAAGTAGCACGTAAAGAAATTCAGAGTGTCGTGACGATACAGCCAAAAAAACAGGTTGAGGTTGTTGGTGCAAAGCCAGTATTTTCTGGCAGTTTTGCTCAGGCGCTCGCAAAGCTTCGTGCATGTGAATCGGGTGGTAATTACGCGAATAAAAATAATCCGCTATATCGAGGCGCTTACCAATACGGATATTCTACCTGGGCTAATAAATATGGAATATATGACCCGGCTGATGCGACACCAGCGCAGCAAGATCAGGCAGCTTGGGAAACATATCAGCGACGTGGCTGGCAGCCATGGCCACACTGCGGTTCAACGCTACCGGATACCTATCGATAATGGTCGCGCCAAACAAATCACTCGGCCAGCATTGGTTAAAAGATCGAGCAGTCTTGGCGCACATTGCCGACTGCGCTGAAGTAACAACTACAGATGCAGTGTTAGAGATTGGACCAGGGCTGGGAACATTAACGAGTGAGTTACTCCGCCGGGCCGACAAAGTAACTGCTGTAGAGTTTGATCAAGATCTTGCGCGTAAGTTGCCTGCGCAATTCCCTGGAAAAAACCTCGAAGTGATTCAAAGTGATATATTGGCATTTGATCTATCGTCACAGCCACTAGGCTATAAGGTCGTCGCAAACGTTCCATACTACATCACAAGTAAGATCGTTCAGCTGCTCATGACAAGTGACAACAAGCCATCGGTCGCTGTACTACTTATTCAAAAAGAAGTTGCTGAGCGTCTCGCGGCTAAACCTGGTGATATGAGTATTCTCGCAATCAGCGCCCAGTTATTCGCTGAGGTGAGCCTGGGGGACGTCGTGCCAGCTGTGTTGTTTACGCCACCTCCGAAAGTCGATTCGCAAGTAGTAATACTAAAGACTCGCAAAGAGAATCTTCTTGGAGACGTGTCTGAAAAGCTATTCTTTACACTAGTAAAAGCAGGGTTTTCTGCAAAACGTAAAAAACTTCGTTCATCTATAGCTGGCGGGTTGCATATATCTAAAGAATCTGCAGAAGCGTTGCTAGCGAGCGCAGGTATCAGCGCAGATGTTCGTGCGCAGGATTTGAGTATCCAGCAGTGGCTGGATCTTGCACGTAAATACAGCTAGTCATTTCATCGCGCTGTTTATATCTGTTATAATACTGATAAATGGGAAAAAACTTATACATCACTACCGCAATTCCGTATGCTAATGCAAAACCACACATCGGCAATGCACTCGACTATCTGTTAGCTGATATCTGGTCGCGCTACCAAAAACAAAACGGTCACGCCGTTCGTTTCCAGGTTGGTACTGACGAACATGGCAATAAGATCGCTGCAAAAGCGGCGGAATTAGGGGTTGAGCCAAAAGCCTACACTGATCAAATGTACGGTAATTTTCAGTCACTCATGAACAAAGTAGGGGCTGAGTACACTGACTTTGTTCGAACTACAGATGAGCATCATGTTGCAGCCGTGCAGTGGATATGGCAAAAGTTACAGCCGTATATCTATAAAGGAACATACGAAGGCTGGTACTGTGTCGGGCATGAAGCATTTTTTACCGACAAAGAAGTCGAAGCAACGAGTGGCGTATGCCCAGATCATCAAAAACCATATGAGCGTGTCAGCGAAGAGAACTACTATCTAAGAGCAAGTGCATTTACAGATAAAGTTCGCGAGGCGATCACACATAATCGTATGCAGATTGTACCGGAGTTTCGTAAAAATGAATTTCTTGATTTGATAAAAGATGGGTTAAAAGATGTCAGTATCAGCCGACCACGAAAACATCTTTCATGGGGCGTACCGGTACCAAATGACCCTGACCAGGTTGTCTATGTATGGCTTGACGCGCTGGCAAATTACATCACCGTGCTTGGTTATCCAGACCAAGAAGGTTGGCGAGAGTTTTGGCCTGCCGACGTGCAGGTGATAGGTAAAGATATTTTACGCTTTCATGCTGGCATCTGGCCGCCAATGTTGCTTGGTCTTGAGCTATCTTTGCCAAAGAAACTGCTTGTCCACGGCTTTGTAAACGTCGGTAATGCCAAAATGAGCAAATCTGTCGGCAATGTTGTTGATCCAAACGAGGTAATCGACCAGTACGGACTTGATGCATTTCGCTATTTCTTTGCACGGCACATTCCGACGCAAGACGACGGTGATTTCACTTGGGAAAAATTCGAGAATGCGTATAATACCGAACTTGGTAATGACCTTGGTAATGTTGTGCAGCGTGTCGCGAGTATGATTAGCCGCTATCAGGCTGGTGTTATCGGTGACGCGCCACAGACAGAGCACGATATGAAACCATATCGGGATGCTATGTACGCGCTAACATTTGATATAGCACTTGATGAAGTATGGGTCATGGTGCGCGGGTTGAACCAGTACCTCGAAACCGTCAAACCCTGGGTAATTGCCAAGACAAAAGATACGGATGCTGATGCCGCTTCGCACCTCAGCGAAGTGCTGGCGCAGTCGGTTGGAACATTGCTGCAGATTGCGGATCTTCTCGTTCCTTTCTTGCCTGATACGGCAAATAAAATCCACAAAATATTTGAGACAGGCATCATCGCCGATCAACAGGGCGTTCTGTTTCCAAAGATTCACCAGCATACTCCTGATCCACGCACCAAAAAAGAGGCCTAAATGGGGCTAGTCGACACACATTGTCACATACATGAATCGGACTATCCTTTCAAAATTGACGATGTGATCGTTCGTGCGGCCGATGCTGGTGTCGAAAAAATGATCTGTGTCGGAACAGACGAGACGAGTTCGATAGATGCTGTCGCTGCTGCAAAAAAATATCAGCCACTATATGCATCGATAGGCGTTCATCCGCATGAGGCAAAAGATGGGGTGGATAGCATCGCTCATCTGGCCAAGGTAGATCGGGCGGCAATAGTAGCAATCGGTGAAATTGGGCTTGATTATTTCTATACGCATAGCCCGCGTGAGGCGCAAATAGCTGCGCTAGAAGCTCAACTGCAAGTAGCAGTCGACCATCAACTGCCGGTTATATTTCACGTCCGTGAAGCATTTGATGATTTTTGGCCAGTATTTGAAAACTTTCACGGTCTTCGTGGCGTCCTTCATAGTTTCACTGGTACGCAAAAAGAAATTGAGACAGGATTTGCGCACGGACTGTATGTCGGCGTAAACGGAATCAGTACATTTACCAAAGACAAAGCACAGCAACAGCTGTTTGCCAGCATGCCTCTCGAGAGAGTGTTGCTTGAAACCGATGCACCGTTCTTGACGCCTGTGCCAAAGCGTGGTACAGTAAATGAGCCAGCATTTGTTAGATATATTGCTGACCATCATGCAACAATACGGGGTATATCGGTCAACGAAGTGATGTCGACGACATCAGCAAATGCCACAGCGTTATTCGCTCTCTAACACAAACAGGTTAATTGAAACAATCACCACTCCTAATCACGAAGGAAATTTTTGTATGTCACCAGTTCAAAACGGAAATACTGCGCCACTTGCTCGCACAACGGGCGATTTTTATGTGCCAACTTCTCGTGAATCAAATACAATTCCTTCGACACACAGTATTGGCGAAGAAATGTCGCGGAGTGATCTTGTGTCTGATGCGGCAAGTCGAGCGATTGATGCTGCGACTGCGGGCGAATCAGCCATACCACAGTCAGTTCTTGCTCAAGAGGGTAATGTGGTTCAAAATTTCTCTTCAATTCTGGAACGTATCAACACACCCGCAGACATCAACGAACTTGCGAAAGATATGGGAAACAGAATAGACCACCTACGCTCAAATGTTATTGTTGAAAGATAGTCATGGCGGACGTGTTTAAAAAAGCATTTGAACTTTTAATCGGTACTGACAGCATGTCAATGCCTAGTTTTAAACGTCCACAGAAAGTCCGCCCACTCCGCAAGCTTACAAAGCGAGAACTTATTCAATTAGAGAGCGAAATAGGTGCAAAATTATTCGGTCCAATTCCGGCCGGTCATCGACGTGAATTCTTTAATCTAGACCCTGTTACATGGATTTGGCACGAAGAATGGACAGATCATTCAGGGAAGCACCGTACGTCAACAACACGATACGAGATCCACGACAATGGTATATTAAAAGCGCAAGAAGGCGCTCGCTATAACTTCCTTGAAGGGCAAGAACTAGAAAACCTTATTGTTGCTATGCGGATTTATTATGAAGAAGTCGCTCGAAATATTTACAAACGTGACCCGCAGACGGGTCAACCTCTGCAATCGGCAGCGGTAACACCCGCATAGTCATTTGTTGCTATAATAAGACAAGTAAATGAATACTTCCGAATTTATCTATCTTGATCACGCGGCGGCAACGCCACTTGATGATCGCGTGCTGGACGCTATGCGCCCCTATTTTTCTGATTTATTCTACAATCCGTCAAGTCCTTATGCGCCCGCGGTGAGCATTCGTCGTGACTACGAAGCAGCCAAACAAACAATTGCAGAGTGTATTGGCGCAACGGCCGACGAACTGGTAATGACAGCTGGCGCAACCGAATCGATCAATCTTGCATTCGGGAGTGTTAACGGACATGTTATTAGTTCAGCAATTGAACATCACGCGGTACTGGCTGCGACACGCCAACACGACCATACACTGGTTGACTGTGACGAGCGCGGTCGTATTGATCCGCAAAGTATTCGAGCTGCAATCAAAGACGATACGATGCTTGTCAGCATTGCGCTTGCCAATAACGAGCTAGGAACATTGCAGCCACTCCGTGATATCGCAGAAGTGCTTCGCAGCGAACGTGAGGCGCGTCGTGTCCGGGGAAATACAACGCCAATTTATCTACACAGTGACGCATCGCAGGGTGTCGGACAATTAGATGTAAATGTTGCTCGCTTGGGTGTCGACATGATGACCGTCAACGCCGCAAAAGTATATGGCCCCAAGCAAATGGGTCTCCTGTGGGCGCAGCGCCATATTCCACTGACTCCTCACATTGTTGGTGGTGGTCAAGAGCGTGGATTGCGAAGTGGAACAGAGAATGTTGCGGGGACGATTGGCTTTGCGCGAGCGATGCAGTTGGCAGACAAAGGCAGGAAAGCGGAGGCGGAACGATTACGCGAACTACGTGATGGGTTAGAGAAGAGGCTCATGGGTGCCTTTAAGCAGGCGGTAGTGTCTGGTCATAAAAAACATCGACTACCTGGCCATCTTCATATTTCATTTCCTTCAGTTGATGCCGAGCGATTAATTTTTGGACTTGAGGCACGTGGTGTGTTGGTTGCAACAGGTAGCGCATGTGCTGCAAATAAAGGTACGAGGTCGCATGTACTGACAGCTATCGGGCTTGCACCAGAAATAGCTGACGGTAGCTTGCGTATTAGTCTGGGTAAATTATCGACGATAGAAAATAGTGCTCAGGCGGGTGATATTTTGATTGATGTCATCAATAATGAAATTGATAGAATGGCAAAGCGATGAGAGGCTTGATTAGTATCATTGTCGCATTGGCTGTCATGGTCGTCGGGCTATCAATCTACTTGGCACCGGATGGTATGAAATCATGTGGACCAACACCATCAACTGACATATTTGATTGCCAAAAAGTTGACGCAGTCGTGGCAATTAGTGGAGGCGATACGACTGCCCGTACCGAAGAAGCGATTCAATTATATAAAAATGGCTGGGCAAATTATTTGGTGCTATCCGGAGCTGCAGCCGATAAAAGCGGACCAAGCAATGCCGAGGCTATGCGGCGCCAAGCTATCAAGGCGGAGATTCCAGAATCCGCAATAGTGCTTGATGAAACAAGCGAAACTACAAGTGAAAATGCTGCAAATACCCGCGAACTATTTGATACGAACGATATTCATTCGGTGATCCTTGTCACCTCTGCCTACCACCAGCGACGCGCTGGACTCGAATTTGGTAAACGTGCCGGCAGCGATATTCGTGTCGTAAACCACCCAGTGACAAGTGACAATCAATGGTCCTCGTGGTGGTGGACGACTCCGCAAGGATGGTGGCTTGCAACGAGTGAATTTTTCAAGATAATCGTGTTTTATGCGGGAGGTTCTCGATGACGAAAGTATATGTCGGTATGAGCGGGGGAGTTGACTCTTCGCTGACAGCTGCGCTATTGGTTGAACAAGGGTACGATGTGACTGGCGTGTACATGAAGAACTGGACGCAGGATTTGCCGGGTATGCGCTGTCCATGGGCTGATGATTTGGCTGATGCAAAGCGGGTTGCCGTGCAGCTGGGAATCGATTTTAAGGTATTTGATTTTGAAACGGAATATCGGCATAAGGTCGTTGAGTATATGATTGATGAATACACATTGGGCCGCACGCCAAACCCGGATATTATGTGCAATCAAGAAGTCAAATTCAAACTGTTTTTGGATGCGGCGATTGATGATGGCGCTGATATGATCGCAACTGGTCACTATGCAAAAGTTGATAATGGTGTGCTAAAAATGGCCGTGGACGCCAATAAGGATCAGACGTACTTTTTATATCGCGTCACTGGTGCTGCGCTTACAAAAACACTCTTCCCACTTGGTGAGTTTACAAAACCACGTGTTCGGGAAATGGCACGGGAACGGGGATTATTCACCGCCGCCAAAAAAGACAGTCAGGGAATTTGTTTTGTCGGCAAGGTCGGGATACGTGAATTTTTGTCGCTGTACGTCGAACAGGTACCTGGCAAGATTATCGACAAAAATTCTGGAAAAGTACTTGGACACCATGATGGTGCGATATTCTATACGCTTGGTCAACGGCACGGACTCGACCTTGGCGGCGGGTTGCCATACTACGTCATTGGCAAAGATATGGGTAAAAACGAAGTATATGTCACGACCGACCTGAACGATGGGACACTGTGGAGATCAAATGTCGAACTAGCTGCCGTTCATTGGATCAACGCAGCACCTCGCAACGGTGATTTTGCCATTCGGGTGCGACATCGTGCAAAACTAACGCCAGCATCTATCGCTATTACTGATACGCGTGCGCAGTTACAATTACATGACCCAGAACGAGCTGTCGCTGCAGGGCAATCAGTCGTCATCTATGACGGTGATGTGTGTCTTGGTGGCGGCATCGTTGTATAGATTTTTATATCGTCATCGTGAATTTATTCACAGACGACGGCACTCTGTTTTGACATACTAATGAAGTAATAATTAACAGAAAGGCCGAAATTATGGGACTACTAGACGATGTAAAGAAAAAAGCCGAAGATCTGACGGATGACATCAAAGACAAAGCAAATGAGCTTGAAAACAAAGCGCACGAAGAAAAGGGCAAGTTAGAAGAACGCGCAGAGCAGAAAAAGAAAGAAGAGGAAGCTAAGTAATATTGATTGCTGGCTATGCGACGCGGCGCCAATGGTGCCGTGTTTTCTATTATAATTTTGCAGAGTTGTATCTGTTATAATAGGGGTATATGAACGCACTAAATGCCCAAGAAATCCGTAACCAATACCTCAAATTCTACAGCGACAGGCAGCACGAAGTCATTGCGCGCGCGCCACTGATCCTCAAAGACGACCCGACGACATTATTTACCGGTAGCGGTATGCAGCCGCTCCTGCCGTTTCTTTTAGGGCAACCACATCCAGCCGGTGCGCGATTAGTTGATAGTCAAACGTGTTTGCGCGCACAAGATATCGAAGACGTTGGCGATAATCGTCATACGACATTCTTTGAGATGCTTGGTAACTGGAGTATGGGTGACTATTTCAAAGAACAGCAAATTCGATGGTTCTTTGAATTTTTGACTGACGTTGCTGGCGTTGATCCCGAAAAGATCTACGTCACATGTTTTATTGGTGACGAAACCCAAGGCATTCCTCGAGACACAGAAGCCGCTGAGATATGGCAAAAGGTGTTTCAAGAAAAGGGTTTGACGGCGGATATTGCCGAAATCGGGAGTGCCAAAGACGGCGATGAACGCGGCATAAAACCCGGTGAACGGATCTTTTATTATGACGACGGCGAGAACTGGTGGTCTCGGGGCGGCGGTCTTGATAAAACGCCAATCGGTGATCCATGTGGCCCAGACAGCGAAGTGTTTTATGACTTCGGCCCAGAACATCACGCACCGGGATATGGATTGGCACATCCAGCCAGCGACAGTGGGCAATTTATGGAAATCGGCAATCAAGTCTTTATGCAGTATCGTCGACTTGATGATGGTAGCTTCGAGCCACTGGCAACCAAGAACGTTGATTTTGGTGGCGGGTTAGAGCGAATCGCTGCCGCTGCAAATAAAAACCCTGACGTGTATCGTATTAGTCTATTGTGGCCGATTGTCGAAAAATTGCAGCAACTGAGTGGTAAAAAGTACGAATCGCACACCGAAAGCATGCGTGTAATTGCCGATCATTTACGCGGCGCTACGTTTCTTGCTGTTGACGGTGCAGTACCGGCAAACAAAGAGCAAGGCTACGTCATGCGACGACTGTTGCGACGGGCGATACGCTTTGCCTTTGACCTAGGGATCGAACAAAATTTCCTCGAACAGATCGTGCCTGTGATCGCTGATTTATATAGCGAAGATTACCCAGAAGTCAAAACAAAGCGCGACGAAGTGATTGCTGTACTGGTAAAAGAAGAGAAAGTATTTCGTCAAACGCTTCGAAAAGGATTATCACAAATGCAGAAGTTTAGTGGTGACGGTTTGACGGGCGCCGAATTATTTACGTTGTACGATACATTCGGGTTTCCGGTAGAATTATCGACCGAAGAAGCCTACAAGCAAGAGATAAAGTTGTCAGACAACTGGCGACAAGAATTTGACGACAAAATGGCCGAACAGCGAGCTCGATCGCAAACCGCCGCCAAAGGCACGTTCAAAGGTGGCTTGGGCGGACAGACAATACAGCACAAAAAATACCATACTGCCACGCATCTGATGTACGCCGCGCTCAAAAAAGTCGTGGGTGATCATGTCACGCAGCACGGTAGCAATATCACCGAAGAGCGCTTGCGGTTTGATTTTAATAACGACGAAAAAGTCACGCGTGAACAGCTAGACGAAGTAGAAAAGCTGGTGAACGAATGGATTAGTTGGGATTTGCCAGTGTCGTTCCAGGAATATCCGACCGACCAGGCGTTTGGCATGGGTGCAATTGGTGCATTTGGCGACAAATATGGCGACACCGTGAAAGTTTATAAGATGGGCGACGAGCCAAAACGAGTCAGCTTTGAAATTTGCGGCGGCCCTCATGTTGATCGTACCAGTCAGTTGGCCGAAGATGGAAAAGTATTCAAAATCACCAAAGAAGAATCGTCAAGCGCTGGTATTAGGCGCATCAAAGCCGTCTTGGTCTAGGTCAAACAGTGTCATGCTCTTTGCGGACAGTATTCTCGTGAGATCATTTTCAGCCGTAAGACGTTTTTGTTCCAAGCCGTCTATTTCATCTTGCACTATTTCGGCTGCGCGGATAAGGTCTCCATCCTCAGGTAAAAACTCGACCAATTCACCGTCAATGTAGCGCCGAAACTGAATCTCAGAGGTTAACGATCCGATCGTACGATCTTGATTAACGGTCAGCATCATATCATGCCCACTCCCGGTCTCGTAAGAGAGGCTAAGTGTCTCTAAGTGGCTGTCATCGTCGTGTTCGGTAGTGATGAATTGTATACTTCTATCTCCAGATAATGGGTACTCGGAAATAATCATCGTTTGCATTGCTGCAGCTCGTAATGCAAGTTCATTGTGTGCGGCATTGGCTACAAGCATGTCACTGTCTTCTGTGTGTTGTAGCGTAGATGGCGTGCAGTCTAGGGTTGATAGGCTAATGAGGAATGACTGGATGTCTGTATCTGAAACACGATCTATTGCTAAGATCTCATCTCCTCTGATAAGTGAATCACGCTCGTCAGAGGAAATGACTGAGGGATCGCGCGATATATGAATTGTGTCGCCATTACTCACAGTGAGTGCAATCGATGTCGCTGGTGGCTCAGTCTCGTCTCTTGTTATCGAAACAATGACATCTTCCAGGTCGGCAGTGAGAGTTATATCTGATAGAACCTCTGGATATGCGTAAGTGTGCTCGTCGTGGGGATAGAATGACATATCTGTTTGTGTATGAGTTGGCTGAAGGTAGGTTGGAAGTTTTTCTAAGAGTTCAGACAGCAGTAGCATGAGCTCAGCTTTATTGCGCATGTGTTCGCCCATTGAAAAATTTTCTGGGTTGGTTGACGGAGTATTGACGTCAGGCAATTTGTTTGTCATTATGTATTATATTATATCATATTTAATATAATATTACAACATTTTGCCACCATAAGCATATTTGGTATATAATACGTACAACTATGGTTTTTGATAAAATACGCGCCGCCCGAAAACAATCGTCCGAAAGTGAATATATCGTTGGATTAGATATAGGAACGGAGTTCGTTAAAGTTCTTATTGCGAGAGTGAACGAAGACTCGCTTGAGATTGTTGGAGTTGGTCGTGCCCGTCAAGATGTCAGTGATATGCATAGCGGTGCAATCGCAGATATATCAGGCGTCGTGCGTAACTGCGAAGAAGCGCTCAGTGAAGCTGAAGACCAGGCAGGGCTACAGGCGAAACGTGCGGTTATTGGTATCGCTGGTGAACTAGTCAAAGGTGTGACAAATACAATCCGCTACCGCCGTCCGCAGCCAGACCGACCACTTGATGTAGCAGAAATGGAATTTATCATCGAAAAAGTGCAAGAACGAGCTCAGGGCAAGGCGCAAAAACAAATTGCTCTCGAGACTGGAAATGACGAAGTTGAAGTCAAGCTAGTCAACAGTGCACTTGTCAGTATTCACATTGATGGCTACAAAGTCAGTAACCCGATTGGATTTCAGGGTCGCGACGTGGCTGTGCAGATTTATACTGCATTTGCTCCGATGGTGCATATCGGGGCACTTGAACGTGTCGCAAATGATCTTGCACTTGAACTCGTTGCCGTTGCTGCTGAGCCGTTTGCTGTTAGCCGATCTGTTCTAGGTACTGACGCAAGTAGTAACTTTACAGCGATTTTGTGCGATGTCGGCGGTGGAACCACAGATATTGCCGTCGTTAACGACGGTGGCGTTGAGGGTACGAAAATGTTTGGTATCGGTGGACGAAGCTTTACGCGGACAATCGCTAGCGAAATGGATCTTAGCTACGCAGACGCCGAAAAGCTCAAAGTCAATCTGCATCACGATCAGATAAAAGCTACAGTGCGCAAACAAGCCGAAGATGCAATCGACAAAACCCTTGATGTCTGGATCTCTGGTGTTGAACTAGCGCTCAGTGAATTTGATTCGGTCGATCACCTACCAAACAGAATCCTGCTGTGCGGTGGCGGGTCAAGCCTCGATCAACTGGTCGACGCGTTATCAACGCAAGAATGGTACAAAGAACTGCCGTTTACGAAAAAACCAACCGTACATCATATTCAGCCCGATGAGGTTGTTGGTATTACTGATACGACTGGCACAGTCAAAGACCATACACTGATCACCGCGATGGGATTGCTGCGGGTTGGCTATGATACAATAGTTGGTAGTAATGATAGTGATTCGATCAAAGAAAAATTAAATCGGTTACTTCGAATATAAATATGCAAAAAGACGTAGTTTACATTGATGTTGAAGATGATATTACCGCGATAATCGGTAAGGTTAAAGCTGCCAAAGAAAAGGTTGTTGCGTTGGTTCCGCCAAAACGCATCGGTGTGTTGCAAAGTGCGGTTAATCTGCGATTGCTAGCTCGTGCTGGCACGCAAAGTAAAAAACATGTCGTTTTGATAACGAATAATCAAGCGCTCATTAGTCTTGCAAGTAGCGCATTAATTCCGGTTGCAAAAAATTTACAGTCAAAACCAGAACTGGCGGAAATTCCAGCATTATCCGTTGACGATGATGACGATATTATTGATGGCGAACAATTACCAGTGGGTGAGCTGGCAAAAACAGCTGACACTGCCCCGGCAACCGGTGTGCCCGATAGTGCGATTTCGGGTCTTGATATTGACGATGACGATGCAAAGTCTGCTCGCGCAAAGCCACCAATTGCAGGCGCTGCCGTAGCAAAGCCTAAAGTAAAAAGCGGCGTAAAAGTTCCAAGTTTTAATACATTTCGTAAAAAGATATTTATTTTCGGTGGACTCGGTGTCCTGCTCATTGGATTTTTGATATGGGCAGTTTGGTTTGCACCACGCGCGACACTTGTTATCGATGCACGTACTACAGACAAAGCAATCAATTCAGAGGCGGCGTTTGGTTCTGATGTCACGACAAGTTTTGATGATGCAACAATCAAATCGCTGTCGCAACAGGAAAAAGACGTTGCCACGATAGAATTTGATGCAACGGGCAGTAAAGATGTCGGTGAAAAGGCAACTGGTCAAGTGAAACTGTCGACTCAAGCGCTTTCATCGACGGCAGTGCCTGCTGGAACGTCACTCTCTACGCCAAATGGACTTGTGTTTATAACGAGTGCAAACGCCACAATTCCAGCAAGCACGATTGGACCTGGTTGTTTTCCGACAGCATGTGCTGGTAGTGCAACGGTTGCAGTTACTGCGGCAGCCAGCGGCACAAGCTATAACGGTGCATCTGGAGATTTGTCTGGAGCTGGGTCTGGCGTATCGGCAAGTCTGACTGGCGCAACAGCAGGTGGTACAGAGAAAATTGTGAAAATAGTGCTTCAGGCAGACGTCGTCAAAGCAACAGAACAGTTAGAATCTCAGAATAGTGATGAGATTAAAAAGAAGCTGGCTGCAAAATTTGGCACAAGCGACGTTGTGATTGATAGTAGTTTTGCGAAAAGTGGCGGTGATGCTACTCCGTCGCCTGCAATCGGACAAGAGGTAGCTTCTGGCAAGGCAAAGTTGACTCGTGATACGACCTACACGATGACCGCTGTCTCTAAGAGTGATCTTGATACCTATCTAAAGTCCGCGGCAGAAAAGACACTAGCCAATAAAGATGAACAGCGAGTGTACGAAACAGGGCTTGCAAAAGCAACGATCACAGAATTCAAGGCTGGCGATCGTGTTGGTACGGCAACTGTGTCGACAACAAGCCAGATTGGGCCAAAGATCGATGAAGCGAAGATCAAAGATTCTGTAAAAGGAAAGCGTTTTGGCGAAATTCAGGCAGACTTACAATCAATTGACGGTGTTAACAATGCCGATACAAAGTTCTGGCCATTCTGGGTCAAGACAGTCCCGAATGATGTAAACAAGATAAAGATCGAGTTCAAGCTTAAAGATGGGTCTTAGTGGAAAATCACTGCTTGCGCTAGACGTAGGTGAAAAGCGTATTGGTGTAGCGGCAGCATCTGGGTCGATTCGTATTGCTGTGTCGCTCGATACAATCGAGGTCGATGGGAGTGAAGTTGATCAGATTGCGCGCATTATTGCCGATGAAAAAACAGACATTCTGGTAATTGGTTATCCACGCAATCAATCAGGTGAAGCGACTGCTCAAACGCAATTTGTCGAAGATTTTGCGACCCGACTGAATGGCATGGTGGCAACCATTGAATACCAGGACGAATCACTGACGAGCGTCATGGCAGAAAACCAATTAAAAGCCGATGGACGACCATACGGCAAGGGTGACATAGATGCTCGTGCCGCAGCGATTATATTACAAGATTATATGGAGAGCCATTAATATGCGACCAAATGATGATCCGAGGCTGAATACGCCGTCGTCTCCGCCGCCCAATGAATTGCCCCGACCACGATTTCGTCCCATGAATGACGTCGTGCGATCTACCAGCCAGAATCAACAATCGCGACCACTTAATGATGTCCAAGGGGTGTCACGGCCGCAGACTAGTCAGTCGCGGCAGACGGCAACCTTGCCTCGGCCGGTTCATCCAGGTGACCATTTATTGTCTGCTCCACCGCACGAAGACATGTTGGAAAGTGGCCTGCCACCATCTGATTCGATGAATATATCTGAACCACCACGCAAAAAGCGTTCAAAATGGAAAGTATTTGGCGTTGTTGTTGCGGTTCTACTACTCCTTGCTGGTAGTGCAATCGCGGGACTCTTCTGGTGGTATCAGCAGCAGTTACAGCCGGTTGATGTGAATGCCACAGAGCGAACACGCGTTGTGATTGAATCTGGCAGTACGCCATCTATCATTGCCGATCAGCTAAAAGACAGAGGATTGATACGAAACACAGCTGCATTTTCTCTTTATATCAATCTATCGAAAACGCGCGATACGCTAAAGGCTGGCACGTATAATTTGCAAAAAAATGAATCGGTCGAACAGATTGTCGGCCATCTGGTATCGGGAAAGCAAGATACATTCAGACTCACTTTTTTACCCGGCGATACGTTGGCAAATCATAAGAAAAAGATTATTGAGGCGGGATATAGTGATGCAGAAGTCACTGCCGCGCTCGCAAAGACCTATAGCGGCGCATTGTTCGCCAGTAAACCCGCTTCGGCAGATCTGGAAGGCTATATTTATGGCGAAACATATGAGTTCTCATCGTCGGCAACCGTTGAAGACATCTTGCAGCGAACATTTACAGAGTTCGAGTCAAAGCTCAGCGAGGCAAATATTGTTGAAGGCCTAAAGAAGCAAGGATTTACTCTCTACCAAGGCATTACGCTTGCTTCTATCGTGCAACGTGAGGTTCCGTCAAGTGGCGACCAAAAGCAGGTTGCCCAGGTTTTCTATAGCAGGTTGAAAGTTGGAATGAATCTTGGGTCAGATGTGACATACCAATACGCGGCCGATAAATCAGGGGTGGAACGCACGCCGCTTCTTGACTCGCCATACAACACGCGTAAATATGCAGGTTTGACCCCCGGGCCAATCGCATCGCCTGGGCTTAGTTCTTTGCAGGCGGTTGCTACGCCAGCTAGCGGCAACTATCTTTTCTTTCTCAGCGGCGATGATGACAAGACGTATTTTGCTCGTACAAACGCTGAACATGAGCAAAATATTGTGCTCCACTGTAAAGAAAAGTGTCTTATTCCTTAAATACGTCTAAGAAAATTGACAAAAAATACATTTTAAAAAATATATTGACATTTTTAGCAATGTTATCTATAATGAGGTACAGCACATTTGTGAGTTCAACTACTAATAGCAGAGACAGATTAATTCTGAAAATGGTATCAGCGAGTGGGGAGATGAATAGCAAATGAGCCTACCGACAAATGTCGTACGGGTACCGAAATGAACATTTTCAAAAAAATACTAATTAATGAATTCGGTCGACACGTACCCCGTTCTCGCCAGCGTACAGCGCTTGTGACGAGAAGCAAGACAAAGTAAGGTAGCGCCCTTGTAGCAATACATGCGGCAGGAGAACGAAAATTCGTAATCAGAACAATTTGGGTGATGCTACTGCAGCGTCAAATGCACAGCTACGACAACAAGTTATAGCTCGCACACCAAGGACACGTAAATCAAAAACAACGCCAAAGCTTAGCGTATTCGCTGCTTACACCGGTGTATTTGTACTTATCATATCCGTTATTGCTATCGGATATCGTCAGCCTCAATCAATTGAAGCTGCTTCGGTGACTCAAACTCCTGCCGCGTCAACCGCATCTGCGCTTGACAAGCCGTCTGTTGATGAAATGGTTGCAACTGATGTTGCAGCTAATTTAGCAGAGCAAACTAATATGCCTGTTGCAAATAACGTCGCCAACTTATCTGTATCACTCTCTGCGCAGTCAGAGCTAGCACAAACATCAGAGGCGGAGATTAGCAAACCACAGATCATTCAGTCGACGGCGGCAAGCCGAGAAATTAGTTCGTACACCTCTGTTGCAGGTGATACAGTACAATCGATCGCAAGCGCGCATAATTTATCCGCAGATACAGTGCGTTGGGCAAATAATTTATCTGCCGATACTGTTGATGCTGGAAAGGTTATTACGATTCCACCAGTTGATGGCGTTGTCTATACCGTGAAGTCAGGCGATACTGCCGATACTATCGCAAACGCATACAAAGCAGATAAAGATCGCATTGTGCGCTTTAACGACTTAGAGATATCAGGGGCTACTGTTGGATCAAAGATTGTTGTTCCTGGCGGAATACTACCCGAAGAGCAGCGACCCGGCTATCAGGCTCCAGCAAGTCCTGTACGAGTTAATTCAACTGGCGAGAGTGGATTCCGTTTGAAATCAACTATTGCACGTGGATCATCAAGTAATACCTATGCGTGGGGTTACTGTACATGGTATGTATTTGAACGTCGAGCACAAATGGGACGACCAGTTGGTAATTTCTGGGGTAATGCAAACACTTGGGGTATCTACGCACGTTCAGCAGGCTATACAGTTAATCGTACTCCTCTTGCTGGCGCTATCCTTGTTGATACGGTTGGCTACTACGGACACGTTGCTGTCGTCGAAAGTGTCGGTCCGAATGGTGATGTCACACTGAGCGAGATGAACAACTATGCGTATGGTGGATTTGGTGTCGTCAATAGTCGAACTATCTCAGCGGGTCAAGCATCGGCTTACACATATATTCATTAAAATGTATTTGAAAAATAGTCAAATTGCCTCTGTTAATTCTGAGGCAATTTTGCTATACTAAGTAAAAGAAAGCTCTTATTATGTTTGTAGATACCGCCAAAGTATTCATTTCAGCAGGAAAAGGCGGCAACGGTGCCGTTAGTTTTCGTCACGAAATTTATATCGACAAAGGTGGCCCTGACGGTGGTGACGGCGGCAAGGGTGGTGATGTCGTGTTTGAAGCGACTGAAAACCTTAATACACTGATCGATTTTCGGTTCAAGCCAGAACTCAAAGCTGCGCACGGCAAAAACGGTAGCAAACAAAACAAACGTGGCAGATCGGGTGAAGATTTTGTCGTTAAAGTACCGATGGGGACACTCGTCAAACGAAAGGGTGAGCTGATTGCCGATCTAACAGAAAACGGCGAGCGATATGTCATCGCAAAGGGCGGAGACGGCGGCTTTGGTAATGCTCACTTTAAATCATCTGTACGCCAAACACCTCGTGTGGCAGAAATTGGTGAAGACGGTGATACGTTTGAAGCCGAGCTAGAACTAAAGCTATTAGCCGACGTTGGACTTGTCGGGTTTCCAAATGCAGGCAAATCAACATTCCTGAGTGTTGTCAGTAATGCGCGTCCAGAAATTGCCGATTATGCATTTACGACATTGACTCCAAACCTTGGTGTGGCCGACATTGACGACGGAAGTTTGCTGATTGCAGATATTCCAGGACTAATCGAAGGCGCCAGCGAAGGAAAAGGACTAGGCGATGCATTCCTTCGCCACGTCGAGCGTACGGCGGTTCTGCTGCATCTGATTGATGTCTATAGTAATGATATTGTCGGTGATTACAAAACAATTCGCCATGAACTTGCAAACTATAGCGCCGAACTTGCAACGCGACCAGAAATCATTACGTTGACAAAAACAGAAGGCCTCGACGATGACATTGTTACTATGCAAGCAGACTTACTGCGCACTGCAGTGCCTGATGCAACGATTTTTACGATCTCATCAGCAGCGCACGTAGGACTAAAAGAAGTACTCCGCGCACTACGTACACAAGTCAAGGAAGTACGCGCGGAAGCAGCTCGTGTCGAAGCATCTGACGATGAAGATGCGATGCTGCCGACTATCAGTCTGAGCGAAAAGCAAATTGCTGATTCTTGGACGGTCGAGTTCGACTCTGAAGAGAATGTTTATCTTGTCCAGGGTGACAAGATCGAGAAGTTTGCCCGCCGAACAAACTTTGAAGGGTTTGAAAATGTTAATCGTTTGCGCGATATTATGAAAAAACTTGGCATTACTCACGAACTCAATCGCAAAGGTGCAACTGGGGAGAGCGTCATTCGCATAGCGCACCATGACTTTACTTATTTAGAGCAGTAAGTTTTTAACCATAAGCTTGTCGCCATATTCAATACGTGTTTAAATGTAGGGTATATAATGAAACACAAACATACCATACGTTTATCTGGACAGCGCGGATATACGATCGTTGAACTTATTGTTGCAATGGGTATAACCGCATTCCTGTCGGTTGTGCTGATTGCATTTATGGTGTCACTAATGGGACAGACTGCAGTCAGTAGTGTCCGTACTGCTATGACAAGTAGCTTGCAGACGGCGTTAATACGAATCAGTGACGATGTTCGTACTTCGTCCAATCCTGCCCTGTGTAACTTGACTCCTGATGTAAATGCGCCGCAAACACTTACGGGTGCTGCTGCCAGTGTGCCGTGTCCAGCCGATGCCACTAATTCAAATCAGCAAACGTTCTGGCGACTAACATCTGATCAGATAGTAATAAACAGAACTCCTCAAACAGCCAGTGGAGAGTTGATCTATGACGATCCCGCAACTCTCGCTGGAAAACGAGATACGATAATTTACTATGTTCGCGGCGATGCGCTCTATAAACGCATTATTGCCGCAACGTATACTACGCCATTAGCAAATGCAATTACGACCAACACTTGCGCCGTCATTGCAACTGGAGGTTGCCAAACTGACACAAAGATTCTTGATGGTCTGGATACGTCTGCTACTGGTGGTCCATTTGTTGCAACATACTACGATGGATCTGGCAACGTAATCGTACCGTCCGGAACGGATTATAGTAGCTTTATCAGTGCGCGATCTATCTCTGTGACACTAAAGATGAAACGCACACAGAGTGGCCAAGACATTAGTAGGGATAGTAGCATGCGTATGCAGTTCAGGGGCTCACAGGTAGCACTGACTGCACCAGAGCCAGAGATAGAGACACCTACTACCCCAACATCTTCAGCAAAGATGTTTGTTGGACCTGGAGGGGTCGACATGGCCAGCGCATCGATAGTTGGCGGCGATGTGTATGTGCAGGGAGGTATTGACATGACTCTAAGTAGTAGTATCGGTACGTCAGTAAATCCTATTCGGGTAACCGTAAGTAACTTCTCCTGCGGTGCGGGTGCTTCCTATCCGTCGAGATGTGCAACGCAACCCATTCCATTAAGTTGGGCGAATATGTCATCGATAAATGGGCCAGTTTGTGCGAATGATCAGACAAGCACAGTAGGTCTACCGGGCTTGATAGCTGGATGCTCAGCGCCAAAAGTAGATACCCCAGTTTTTAACAAATCGGTGTTCACTGGTCAAACGACATCGAGTGTAACGAGCTCAACATTGCCGTGTACCACTCCGCTACAGGCCAATACTAGATATATTGGTAATTTAGATCTTTCTACTGGTTGCCGGAAGGTAATAAATGGTTCAAATGTTTACATCAAAGGTGGGATCTCTGCCTATATGGGAGGATTTACTGTTTCTGAGAGTATGGGCACTACCCGTCCGATCATTGTTACTGATGGAAAGATTCGCTTCAACGGATTTGGTTCATCGGTTACACCAAATAGCTATGGCTCTACCCCTTATTTCATTAGCTATGCATCGCTTGATGCAGCCTGCTCTAATAGTGATACGTGTACTACGATATCGCCTACGCAATTAAAGGCGACTATTGATACATGGGATGGTGATTCTTTTGGTAATGCGTCACCAATTGTCTTGATTACTACCTCTGCGCCAGGGACTAGTTTCTATGCCTATTTCGGTAGGGTGTCTCTAGCATTAGGATCGAATGCGGGTTCTCTCGGAGGACAAGCTGTAGACGTAACGGGGAGTACGATAAGTTTGACAACATCACCGCCACTACCTTCTCAATAGTATCGACAGAACCAGCAGCACAAGTTTACGAGAAAGCTTTACATGAGTAGTTGATATATGTATTATAATAACATTAGTCAGGCTTATGCTTAATAGGAAGAATAAATAGACATTATGAAAACATTTCAGGGTAGGGGAAAAGGATTTACGATCGTAGAGCTGTTGGTCGTGATTGCGGTTATTGGAATATTGGCGGGCATCGGCATTGTGTCGTATTCTGGTTCGCAAAACAGAGCAAAAAAAGCAAACTACTCTGCGACTGTCCAGCAAGTGAAACTAAAGCTGGGCGAACATTTTACCGATACTAATAGGTACCCTGTAAATAAAGCCGCAGTCATAACGTATCTTGGCGGTACGACAACTGACATCGGCGAAGAGTTTAACAAATCAGATTATACGTATGCAGTAACAAATACGACTGGTGGTAGTTGTGGTTCCGTGCCTGCGACATGTGTAAGGTATACTATATCGGTACCAGCGTCATTATGGAATAGCACTGACAGTATAAGCGAAACGCAGTAGGCAAATAATGACAACAAAGAGAAACAATATACAAGGATTTACGATCGTAGAGATTCTTGTTGTTATCTTTATGTTTAGCACGGCAATTATTACGTTGTCATCATTGTTTTCGTATATTCAGTATGCACAGCGCGACGTGCAATATCTCGATATAGCTAGTCGTGCAGCTCGTGCGCAGGTTGAATATTTACGAAATGGTAAATATTCGACGCTATCAGCTGGGACACCGGTCAATTTTACCTCAAGTCTTCCGACGACGCTCCCTAGCGGATCTAGTGGCGTCGTGACGGTGTCTATTCCGACAGGCATGACCGGTATTAAAAGGCTGGATGTCAGGGTAGAGTGGCCAGTGGGTAATGTGACTAAGTCGACGACATTAACGGCACTCATAGGAGCTTCGGGGTTAACAGAATGATACCGGTAAATCAAAATAACCGATCAAATCAGCATGGATACATGATCATATTGACGATGATCTTAGTGTTCGTACTAATGGGCACAGGACTGGCTATTGCTAGTACTGTCGCTGCAACCTATGCGTCGACAAAGCGTAATACATACGTAGACGCTGCTGTATCAACGGCAGAGGCTGGAGTAAGTGCGACTATTTCAGAGTTAGGCAAGAGTGCCGGTTTTACTGGGTTCCCTGACGTTGACGGGGATAGAGGCGTTTTATACGACAGTGTAGAGCAGGGGAAGGCCGAATACGGCACAACTGTTACGGCAAATGCGAACGGCACAAAGACAATCGTGTCGACTGGCTATGTATATGCAAACAATACGGAATCTGTTTCTACAAATGCAACCAATAAAAAAACGATTGAGGTTGTCGTTAATCCGAGAGAGGTCGAAATTGCTCCTAGTATATTTGCCGGCCCAGGCGGACTGACTATGTCTAGTGCATCGGGTTCGGGCGGTAATATCTATGTTATGGGAAAGATGTCTATGGCGCTAAACAGTACTATTGGCAGTGTATCGAACCCAGTTAACCTGCAGATAGGAAATATTGCGTGCACTACGGCGGGTGCATACCCGACACTGTGTCCATCAAACCAGCAGCCATTGAATGTTGCTTGGGGGACTATCCGAGGGACGGTGTGTGCAACCAACCAAACAGATGATGAAGGCATTAGCCCTTCGTCTGGATTCCAGCCGAATTGTACGGCGCCTCCGTTGTCGATGCCGTATTTTGACAAGAAGACATTTACCGATTCGATGACGTCAACCAGGCCGGCTAGTAGTGGCTCCTGTAGCAACGATTCTGTGACACTAACGGCGAACACTAGGTATACGGGTACTATCAATAATACTTTTTACTGTACGGGCATAGTGGACGGAAATATTTATATTGATGGATCGTTGAATGTAAGAGGCTCTTCATTACTCAGGCCTCGAAATGGGTTAACGACGCCGCCGACTATCGTTGTCAATGGTAAAGTCGATCTGAGTAATCAGGGAATCCTAAAGAACGATGTCGGGACATCTCTTCGGATCATTAGCTTCGATTCTGTAAACGCTGCATGTAGTTCAAGTCCATCGTGTACTGCGCTAAGTAATGGTGGTCAATTGGAAGCATCTGCGAACCATGTAGCGATAGAATGCACGTTTTGCCAGTCAAACGGTGCGACGTTATGGGCATATTTCGGAAAACTTTACATGCACGGACCCACGAATATTCTTTCATCGCCAAGTCCAGGCGCCGCAATCGGTAATTCGGTAGAAATCAGAACCCGTAACTATGGAGTTGATGATTGGGATGCTATACCTCCAGGAAGCGTCAAAATGGTTTCGGGATATAGTATTGTAAGCTATAAACAAAATTTTTAATGATCACTACGATTTACATGTTGTGAAGATACGTTGCCTTTCACTGAAATAAATCTTGAAAAAGTATTGACAAATATATATGTGTGTGTTATTATGTTAAAATCATCAAGTTCGGTGAGTAACTCCCGCGTTTGTTTGGTACATTGACAAGCTAGATACGTAAATACAAGACACGTGTTCACTACAGGTTAGTGGTTATTCATAGAGTAGCTAGTAACCTGTAGTGACAATCCGTGTATTGTCACAGTTTTTACAGGTTCGTACGACGAAAGGCAGTCAAATGTTCAAATCTCGCACGATCACCTCGACCACGAAGAAGCAGATTTCCGACAGCCACAACCGCGCCGGCCGCGCTCCGATGACCGACAACCACATCCTCGGCGGCTCCGGTGATCTCGTCCTCGATTCCGGCGGAGGTTCCTGACCCCTCGACTCCGGCGGCGCCCTCAGTCTGGGCGCCGACGTCGATCTGATCCGAAAGGAAAATGATGGTCTTGGTAATCTACGAGAAACGCTAGTCGTTTCGCCCCACAAAAAACTAAATACTGACCAGCCTGCGCACCGCACAGCTGGCCCATCCCGGACGGGAGCAGGGCGACAGGGCTACGGCGCCCATAACCTGCTCCCGTCCCGGGACTCGCATTTACGTATCTAGCTGTCATACAGCACAATGCAATTATCACAACTCGCTATCTAGCGGGATTTTTTGTATTATAAGGGTAATGGCACAAACATTCTTTTTTTATGACCTCGAAACAAGCGGACTGAATGCACGCGATTCACGGATTATGCAGTTTGCTGGGATTCGGACAGATACCGACTTCAATCCTATCGGTGAACCGTATAACGTACTGGTCGCACTCAATGATGACACGCTTCCTAGTCCAGAAGCACTACTCGTCACGGGCATAACGCCACAGCAAACTGTGACGGATGGCTATACAGAAGCACAGTTTGCTCGGCTATTGACTGACGAAGTGTTTACTGACGATACGGTCGCAATTGGATTTAATAATATACGGTTCGACGATGAATTCGTTCGTCATTTGTTTTGGCGGACATTTAACGATCCGTATGAATGGTGCTGGAAAAACGGCCGCGGTCGGTGGGATCTGCTAGATGTCGTGCGCATGGTTCGTGCGCTTCGACCAGACGGCATTGTTTGGCCAGAAATAGATGGCAAAGCATCAAACAAGTTAGAATTACTAACCAAAGTGAACGGTATTGACCATCTGAAGGCGCACGACGCACTCAGCGATGTTGAGGCACTGATAGCTGTGACGAAACTGATTCGCGACAAGCAACCACAAATGTACAAATATCTTTTTAGTGTTCGCGATAAAAAAGCAGTCAAGAGCCTTGTGAATTTGGATGATAAAAAGCCCTTTGTGTATACCAGCGGTCGTTACGACGCAGAGCATGCAAAAACGACAGTTGCATTTCCGCTGACGTCAGGCAAAAACGGCAATGTCATTGTCTACGATTTACGCTACGATCCATCAGCTGTCGTCGATTTATCACCCGACGAATTGAAAAAGAAACTTAACGCCAGTTGGGAAGAACGCAACGCCGATGGTTTCGTAAAAGTTCCGGTCAAAGAACTGCAGTATAATCGTGCGCCTGCGGTCGCGCCGCTAGGTGTATTGGAACAGGCTGGAGCATGGGAGCGAATTCATTTAGACGCTGCAACAATCGAAAAGCATCGAGACGCACTGCTTCGCGCGCCGCATTTTGCAGAGAACATCAGGAGTTTATTTGAGAACAGGGCAGATTTTCCAAAATCAAAAGACGTGGAGGTGCAATTATACGATGGGTTTGTCGGCGACCGAGACAAGTTGCGTATAGAGACTGTTCGGAATGCAACAGAACGTGAACTGACTGATTTTCATCCAGAGTTTAGCGATGAACGACTTAGTCCGCTCCTTCTGCATTACAAAGCACGAAATTTCCCAAGAACACTGACGCAGTCAGAATCCGTTGAATGGGAGCAATGGCGAACGCAGCGGATTGCAAACCAATTGCCTGCATTTATGAAATCGTTTGAAAAACTGTCCGCTGGCGAAACGGACGAAGGTAAGCTATTTATATTTGAAGAAATGAAGTTATGGCTGGAGAGTATCGCACCTGCGGACACGAGCAATCAAGATAGTATGGACTAGATTCGGCTATAGCGTCGTTTAGGCATGCGTGCTTGGCGCTTGCTATGGTGATTGACGAGACGCCGCATAGTGACGACATTAATTGCGCTGAGCGCAGTAAGACGGAATAGTACTAACCACGCCGCGGCAATGCAACCGATCATCATGACGGTCGGCGAAACAGTGAGCGTTGTCCCTGGCACGGCGCCAGACAGTAAAAACGCAAGAAGTGCGTCACTTATTCCAGAGTCAATAATCGCAACGAGCGCAACGACTGAAAGAATAATAAAAAAGACGAATATGCGCATCGCTGCCTCCTGAGATGATGATTGTTTATTGAAATATAGCAGTCCTGTCAAGTATGTGCAACGATAAGCATCATGCGAGGGGCGATTCCATTTTTTTGCAGCTATGAACGGTGGATAGGGAAGTGTACATCGTGGTATAATAAATCAGTTATGCCAGAGTTTATCAGGGTTACCGGTGCGAGGGAGCACAATTTAAAGAACATCAACGTGGAAATCCCGCGTGATAAATTAGTGGTGATTACAGGCCTGTCTGGATCTGGAAAATCAAGCTTGGCGTTTGATACTATTTATGCCGAAGGTCAGCGTCGGTACGTCGAAAGTCTGAGCAGCTATGCGCGGCAATTTTTGGGGACGATGGACAAACCCGACGTTGATCAGATCGAAGGTCTGAGCCCTGCAATTAGTATTGATCAAAAGTCAACCAGTCGTAACCCGCGTTCGACGGTGGCGACAGTGACGGAGATCTATGATTATTTACGATTACTGTATGCGCGTATCGGTATACCGCATTGTCCAATCGACGGAAACGAAGTGCAGCGCCGTACACCACAGGATATTATCGATCAAGTATTGCAGTATCCAGAGGGTGCGCGACTGATGCTGCTTGCGCCAATCGTCAAATCAAAAAAAGGCGAGTTCGCGCATGTTGCCGAACAATATCGCCGACTAGGGTTTGCCCGTGCACGCGTCGACGGAATCGTCTATTCACTTGACGAATTCCCTGATCTGCAAAAGAACTTCAAGCACGATATAGAAATTGTGGTTGATCGCATCGCGATGAGTAGCGACATGAATAGTCGAGTTGCACAGTCTGTTGAGCAGGCGTTAGACATTGCTGGCGGGATTGTCGAAATCTTGGATACGTCTGACGATTCAATCGCGATATTTTCGCAGCGATACGCATGCATTGATCATCCGCACGAAGAAATTCCAGAACTTGAACCCCGACTATTTAGTTTTAACGCGCCGCAAGGTGCATGTCCTGTTTGCATGGGGCTTGGTAGTCGTTTGGAAGTCGACCCTGATTTAGTATTCAACGCCAGCCTAACGATAGCTGAAGGTGCGATACGGCCGTTTAATCGTGTGAATAGTGATGCGTGGTATATGAAGCGACTCGCCGAAGTCGCAAAAGCAAATCGGTTCAGTCTACAGGTGCCGGTTGAAGAACTATCGCCAGAACAGTTGAACATGGTGCTGTATGGAACGGGTGCGCAAAAGTACAAAGTGAATTTAGGAAGCGGTCGTAGCTACGAATCAACGTACGAAGGTGTGATTCCGAATCTTGAGCGTCGACACAAAGAAACCGACAGCGAATTTATGCGAAAAGACATTGAGCGATTTATGCGTGAAAGCAAATGTCATACATGTAAGGGTGCTCGGCTAAAACCTGTCGTATTGGCGGTGACTGTTCATGGTCTGAATATCATGGATATCTGTAATCTGGGTGTCGATGATGCATTGGATATGTTTGCGAATAACTTCAAACTGAATGAGCAAGAGGTATTTATTGCCAGTCAAATTATGAAAGAGATTACGTCGCGCCTGACATTTATGAGCAACGTTGGATTGAACTACCTCGAACTTGCGCGTGCTGCAAATACGCTGTCGGGCGGTGAAGCGCAGCGTATTCGGCTAGCGACGCAAATTGGATCTGGGCTACAGGGCGTGCTATATGTTCTAGACGAACCATCAATCGGACTACATCAGCGCGACAACGATCGTTTGATTGGGACGCTAAAGCGACTGCGTGATCTAGGCAATACGGTACTGGTTGTGGAACATGATGAAGATACGATTCGTGAAGCAGACTATCTATTGGACATTGGCCCTGGCGCTGGCGTGGCTGGTGGTGAGGTCGTGTCGGCTGGGACGCCTGCCGAAGTAGCGAACGACGCGAACAGCGTAACTGGTCGTTACTTGGCTGGTACAGAAAAGATCGATGTGCCAAAGAAACGACGAACAATCGAAAAAGACCGCAAGCTGGTAATCCGTGGCGCGCGCGAAAATAATCTGAAAAATATTGACGTGACGATACCTCTTGGTGTGATTACTGTGGTGAGCGGCGTGAGCGGCAGCGGCAAGTCAACACTTGTGAATGATATCTTGGCAAAAGAATTATCGGCACGACTCCATCGTGCGCAAACCGTTCCCGGTACTCATGACACTATTGATGGTGTTGGGCTGCTTGATAAAGCTATCGTTATCGATCAGTCTGCGATTGGTCGAACGCCACGATCAAACCCGGCAACCTACACCGGAGTATTTACGCCAATTCGTGAACTATTTGCGGGTACACCAGAAGCAAATATTCGCGGTTACAAAGCAGGGCGATTCAGCTTTAACGTCAAAGGTGGTCGCTGTGAAAACTGCCAAGGTGACGGTGTTATCAAAATCGAAATGCACTTTTTGCCTGATGTCTATGTGACCTGTGATGTATGTCAAGGCAAACGCTATAATCGCGAAGCTTTGGAGATCAAGTACAAAGACAAAACGATCAGCGATATTTTGGATATGACCGTCGAACAGGCCGCACTATTCTTTGAAAATGTGCCGACGATTGGCCGCAAATTAACGACACTTGTTGATGTAGGGCTGGGGTATATTCGGCTTGGCCAACCAGCGACGACATTTAGTGGCGGTGAGGCGCAACGTATAAAGTTAGCGAGTGAATTGTCCAGGCGCAGTACTGGTAAAACGATGTATATTTTAGACGAACCAACAACCGGGCTTCATAGTGCCGATGTAAAGCGACTGCTTGGAATATTGCAGAAACTTGTCGAAGGTGGCAATAGCATGGTAATTATTGAGCATAATCTTGACGTTATCAAAACTGCAGATCATGTTATTGATATGGGACCCGAAGGTGGCATGGGTGGTGGTGTGGTGGTTGCACAGGGGACGCCGGAAGCTATTTCGAAGGTCAAAGATTCTTTTACTGGTAAATATTTGATGCCACTTTTGAAGAAGTAGAGGGTGCTAGTTATTGCAACCTGATACTATTGTCATCCTGAACTTGTTTCAGGATCCAATCATCATCTATTCAACTAAACTTACTGTCTTATGTTCTTTTTTACGAAAGAACCAAAACGTCTTATTTTCTTTATCGAACGAAAAGAAGCAAAAGAACTAGTGACGGCTTCACTACGCGGCTAAAGAGCCAGCGACTGTATCTTGGGTGGTTGCGGAACTCGAATACCTGGTTAGATATACCAGATATTCTCAAACAGTCCTCACCACTCCAGGCTACAGCCACTAGCTCTTATCCGGTAGCTGCAGATGTCACGATTAGTTGATTGTTATTCTACGCAGGAGGACTGCGAATGATTTTTTGAATTATTTTTTGAAGCCGAAGAGAGTGTTGATTTGTTTTTTTGACAGTGCGAGGAGTGTGTCGCGCTGTTTTTTGTTACGAAGAATGTGAATGACTGGTGGTAATAATGATGTCAAAAGGATAAGGGCGATAATCGGGAGAAGCACGTGGTCGATATCAAGGCCAAGGCTGGTGAAGAGTGCCCCTAAATAGTAGCCAAGGTAGGTGATTCCTACGGCCCACATGAATCCACCGATCATGTTATAGATCAAAAACTTTTTGTAGTCCATTTTACCGATGCCAGCGATCACTGGTGCGAATGTTCGCACGAATGGAATAAACCTTGCGATAATGACAGTTTTACCTCCATGCTTTTCATAGAATTTTTGGGCAGCTTGGACATTTTCTTGTTTAAAGAACCGAGAGTTTGGCTTTTTAAACAAACGTGGGCCTGCACGTCGACCGAAGGAGTATCCGACGTTATCACCAATGACAGCGGCGAGGAACAGTAAGAAGACGAAAAGGTGAATATTGATATTAAGCACGCCACTATATACTAAAAATCCTGAGGTAAATAATAGGCTATCCCCAGGCAGGAAAAAGCCGATTAGTAAACCTGATTCGGCAAAGATGACAGCAATAACGGCAATCCATCCTAGATGAGATATAAGTTCAACAAGATCAAGTCCTGGAATGGCTGCAAACACTGATGGGTGAGAAAATAATTCAAACATATACTATATAGTGTAGCATGTAAGATTCCTCACAGATATCTCAGATGGATAGTGTTATACTGACAGGGTACTATCAAACGACCAAAAACAGGAGATACATTACGTGAACGATATTACATTGAAACTAGATACGCGCGAAGTTGCTGGTAAAAAACTATCGACCCTTCGACGTGACGGGATTATTCCAAGTGTCGTCTATGGTGGCACGACAGACCCGATGAGTACACAATCACTTGTTGTTGAAACAACTAAAGTTGCCCATGCAGCTGGCAAACATACGCCAGTTCATCTAACTATTGATGGACAAAAAAAGCTTGCGATGATCAAGAGTATTGACATCGATCCGGTGCGTCATGAAATCCGCCACGTGGCGTTTCATACGATTAATCAGAATGATATTATCACTGCAGAAGTGCCAATTCATTTGACTGGTCAAGGCGAAAGTGACGCTGAAAAAGCTGGATTGGTTGTTCTGCAAGCAATTGAGCATATCGAAATTAAGGCAAAGCCTGCTGCATTGCCTGAAGCGCTAGAAATTTCTATCGCACAGTTAGCAACTGCAGATGACAAGCTAACGCTGGGAGATATTAAACTTCCTGCACACGTAGAATACGCTGATATGGATCAAGACCTTGAACTTGTCGTGGCGAATGTTTACGAACCGAGTGCACTACAAGCTGCAAATGATGCTGCTGGTGGTGATGCCGAAGATGAAAGTGAAGTCACTGCCGATAACGGTGCGGACACTCCACAGGACAATCAGGCTGAAGAATCTCGTCCAGGTGGCAAATCACAGGATGAGCCAAAGCAGTCCAATGTTGACGCTAACAAATAGCTAGTAACGACAACTGCTTATAACTCGCGGACAATATGTTCGCGAGTTATTTTTTAGGCCGTAGTGAATTTTATCTGAACGTACTATAATAGAGTGTACTAACGTGTGTAACGGAGGAGGTGTAATGAGCGAACTAATATCTCGTCACGAAGTAGAATCAAATCACGTGTTATCTGATGGCGAAACTCGCGCGCTAGGCAGCACGGCACTTGAATCACAAGGATTTGATGTTCCATCTGTCGACGCAGAACCACGTGTGACTATTATCCCCGGTAGTATCGCAACACTTGATCACGGAGATGAAATCGTGAAGTATAAATTATTAGGCAAGGGTATTACAGATGACGCAGACGAAGATATTATGTCTGTCAGTCCGACGAGCCCATTAGGCCAGCGAATGGCAGGTATGACTGTTGGAGTTGTACTGGAATGGAAAACTCCTCATGGTGTGACCTCTGCAGAGATCATTGAAGTCATTACTCCTCAATAAATCCACCACTCTGATGAGACCAAAGTTTTGCATATCGTCCTTGTTGTTTCAGTAATTCATTATGGGTTCCATCTTCGATGATAGATCCATTTTCGAGGACGATAATACGATCCAATTTCGCGATAGTCGACAAACGGTGCGCAACAACGATTGATGTTCGGCCTTTCATCAACTTTTCGAGCGCGTCTTGAATCAGTTTTTCACTCTCACTATCAAGCGCACTTGTTGCTTCATCAAGGATCAGTATTGGTGCGTCTTTGAGGATAGCGCGAGCGATTGCAATACGTTGGCGTTGGCCGCCAGATAATTTGACGCCGCGTTCACCGACCTCTGTATCCAGTCCTTGTGGCAAGGTCTCGATGAACCCAAGGGCGTTCGCTTGCTTTGCTGCTCGACGGATATCTTTATCGGTTGCATCAGGATTGCCATATGCTATGTTTTCTCGCAAACTGCGGTGAAATAACATCGGCTCTTGTGGCACGTAAGCAATGGCTGAGCGTAAACTGTGTTGAGTGACGTCACGAATATCCGTATCGTTTATAGTGATTGCGCCCTTTGTGACATCTGCGAAGCGAAGGAGTAAGTGGGTAATAGTTGTTTTTCCGGCACCACTATGACCGACAAGTCCAACTTTTTGTCCAGCTGGAATAGTAAGTTGTAGGTTTGTTAGAACATCTTGATCACTGTCTTCGTATTTGTACGATGCATTTTTAAAGCTTAATGTCGAAGAGGCTTTTGGAAGCCCAACCGCATCCGGTGAGTCAGTGATTTTATTTTCAATCTCTAACATTTCTGCCATCGGAGATGCGTCAAGAAAAGCTTGATCATAGCCGTTTATAATATCGCCGAGCACGAAAAGTTGTGAACCTATTCGTTGTAGATAGGCGAGCATGAAGATGGCCGTTGCAATCGTTAGGTTGCCCTGAGCAGCCATTGATGCTGCTATGACTATTGCGATAATCTGGACGACAACCATTAGTGCGACGCGCGTGGAGCCTTCGGTCGCGACAAAACCAATATCTTTTTTGTAAATATCACGAAATCGATCCGTTAGCTTATTAAGTGCCTTAATTTCTCGATCTTCACTTGCGAATGTTTTAACAATAAGGTTATTTGTTAGTGCATCAGCAGTTGTTCCGTGAATTTCGCTGATCAATGCTTTGCGCTCGTGTCGCCAAGGCGCGCGCTTCTTTGTACTCCAGCGGATTTCTAAAATTAATATAATGATCAAGGCTAGGATAATACCCGCAACAATGAGCGATTGTGACGCAAGAAGAACAATGCCACCACCAACGGACAGAATAAAGCCGAGTGTGCGGATTATGAAAAGATCTTGAATTGTAACTTCAGCACGAATAAAATCTATATAACGACTTGTCATTGCACCAATTTTTTGGTTAGAGAAAAAGCCAAGGTCTTTAGATATAAGCCGCTCAAAAGTACTTTCTCTCAGTCGCGCTATGACATTACCTTCATGGCGAACCATTGCTTGAAAGCCAATAAAGTTCATTACAGCACCGAATATACCCACCACACCTCCGATGAGAAGATTGCGGTTAATCTCTGCAGTATTGTTATTAGCGAGTCCTCCGATCGCCTGGCTAAGGAAATATGGCAGGATAGTATCGATAAGCAGCGCACCTGATGGTATGAGAATGAGCATCAGGAAAAAGCTGACTTTATGATGACGAACTTGCTGCCAGTAAAGTTTTAGTGTTTGTTTATTTGTGTGCAAAGTAGAAGAGCCTTTCGATCAAAGTTTGTAGTAATTCACGCTATTGGTTTGGTCGTCCAAACGTTTGCGAGTAGAGGATCCAAGAGTCGGATCATAGTATTTTAAATTATATAGTATAATAACTACTGATGCAAAAGATTTTACTATACTATAAATTTACTCCCATCAAAGACCCGGAGACAATGAAGCTATGGCAAAAGACATTGACGGATAGTCTGAATTTGAAGGGGCGTATTTTGATTTCACCTCACGGTTTTAATGGAACCGTTGGTGGTGACATGGAAGATCTAAAAAAATACATAAAAGCGACAAAAGAATTCCCTGGGTTTAAAGGTACGGTATTTAAATGGTCAGACGGAACACGTGATGAATTTCCACGCATGAGCGTCAAGATCAAAAGTGAGATTGTTGCGTTTGATGCAGCAGATGAACTGCGAGTTGATGAAAATGGTGTCGTTGGCGGCGGCAAGCATCTGAAACCAAACCAGGTGCATAAACTGGTTCAAGAGCGTGACGATGTTGTGTTCTTTGATGGCCGTAATGCACATGAAGCGGCGATTGGTAAGTTTAAAAATGCGGTCGTCCCAAATACGCACACCAGTCGTGACTTTATTCGCGAACTTGATAGTGGTAAATACGATGATCTGAAAGACAAACCTATCGTTACCTATTGCACGGGCGGCATTCGCTGCGAAATTCTTAGTTCATTGATGAAAAATCGTGGGTTTCAAGAAGTCTATCAAATCGATGGAGGTATTGTAAAATACGGTGAAGCATATGGTGATGATGGGCTATGGGAAGGCAGCTTACGCGTATTCGACGATCGTATGACGGTTGATTTTAGTGATAATCCCAAAGTAATTGGTGTTTGTAGTCACTGTGAAGGTGCAACGAATAACTACGAAAACTGTGCTTGGGAAAATTGTAATGATCTGGTGCTTATCTGTCTGCACTGTAAACAAAATCCAGACCTGCTGTACCACACCGAAACGTGTCGTAATAAAGCAAAAATTGGCGCGACGGCATAGCGCGCATGGGTAAAATCGAACAGCAGTTCCAAGAAATAAAATCGCAATTACCGTTTCAGCGATATCGGCCGTCGCGGTTTGTTCGTGTAAACAGTAATCATGTAACGGTCGAGTTTAAACGGCTAAGTCGTATTGCCGCACTATACGGTTCGGTCGATGTTATGTATACCGATATTGAATCGGTCATTGTTGGTCCAGCCGAAGGTATCTCGCCGCTTGCGCCACGGATCGGTTATTCAAATCCAGCAACAGGTGCCAGGGCTGGGCGGTTCCGCACAAAAGGGCTTCATGTATTGGCCGGCTATGATAATCCAGATGATGACTGTTTGCATTTACTACTACGAAAAGGAAATCCATCGTCGTTTGATCAAATTATTATGCAAATCAAGAATCCTCAGGATGTGGCGGCTGCAATCGAGGCGAAGCGCTATGAAGCGTAGTGTAGTTGCAGAGATTTGTGGTTGGTACGGGATTGCCGCGATACTTGCAGCATACGCAGCTGTCAGTTTTGGTGTGATTGATAGTCAACATCATGTATATCAGCTACTCAATCTGACTGGTGCAATTGGCGTGATTGTCGTGTCACTCTACAAACGAGTTTGGCAGACATTGGTACTGAATGTTGTTTGGGTTGCGATTGCGGGTATTGGGCTGATCCGAAGTATTATGTAGTATTATAAGTGCATGAAAGCATATACATCACGATTCATTACAGGGTTCGCTATTATTCTCGTTGGCGGGCTGTTTCTCGCAAATAACCTTAACATTGTCGACACGACAGATTTCTTGAGTAACTGGTGGCCGTTAGGTATCATACTTGCAGGGATCATCATTTTCATTAACGATACAAAAAATTATTTATGGGCGCTGCTCGTGGTTGGCTTCGGTGCTGTGTTGCAACTTCAAGTACTCGATAGTATCG
Source organism: Candidatus Saccharibacteria bacterium RIFCSPHIGHO2_12_FULL_44_22 (assembly GCA_001790515.1). GTDB lineage: Bacteria > Patescibacteriota > Saccharimonadia > Saccharimonadales > Saccharimonadaceae > MGCS01. Next base: position 21,203 of record MGCS01000012.1, on the reverse strand, counting down.
ATGTCAATCCATGGCAAGTGTTTTGGCCGGTTGCCATCATTGTTGTCGGTATTTCGATTTTATTGAATCAGTCTGCTTATAAAAAGCGTGTCACTAAATCGGATCGTAACGACATAACGGCGATACTAGGTGGCAATGATCAGCGTAATAGTTCTGAAGATTTTAAGGGTAGTAAAATAACGGCGGTGATGGGTGGTGTCAAACTAGATTTACATAAAGCAGTGATCAAAAAAGAAGCAGTGATTGATGTATTTGCACTTATGGGCGGCATCGAAATTGTCGTCCCACGAGATGTTCTGGTAAAAAATCAAACATCAGCTATCTTGGGTGGCGTTGAAAACAAAGCAGAGCCAGATAAAGAAAAGGGCGCACCTGTTCTCTATATCACAGGCGATGTCGTCCTCGGTGGTGTTGAGATCAAAAACTAGTGACGGTGTGTATAAACAGATAACGATTAGTGCCTGCTCGACTACTCAAAAACTCCTCGTCAAGCTAAATGACGTCGATGATCCATTATCGAGCGCTTCGAAATGATATACTGGTAATACTATATGACAAAAAATAATTCAAATATAAGCAGTGCGCTGTCCGAGCGAGCAGCACAAGTGCAGCGAGGTGGCGCGCGCGCTGCTGTGTTGGGTGTTAATGACGGATTAGTCAGCACATTATGTATCGTCGTTGGCGTTGCTGCAACAGGCGCCCCAAATATGGCTGTATTGACCGCAGGACTTGCCGGGTTGTTGGCGGGCGCTATATCAATGGCAGCAGGCGAGTGGATATCGGTGCGAACACAAGTTGAGTTGTTTGAGGGTGTCCTGGGTGATCTAAAAAAGGCGATGAAAGCGGATCGTCAGCTACTTGTTAAAAATCTGTCAGATAACTTTCGGGAACATGGTATCGATACAAAAACTGCTACTATAGCAGCAAAGGACGTTGCCACAAAGGACAAGCAACTGATGTCGATGTATTCGGCGCAAGTTATCGGGCTAAACGAAGATGAACTTGGATCACCGTGGAACGCAGCAATTTCATCATTCGTATTATTCACTATCGGTGCATTAATTCCACTTGTTCCATGGTTGATCAATTTGCACGGCACGCTCAGTATATTTGTCGCCGTCTCGCTGACAGGATTTGCCGGACTATTCGTTGGTGCGTATACTGCACGATCAAGTGGTAAAGCGATTTGGTATGGGGCGCTTCGTCAGTTTTTAATTATCGTCTTCTCTGCTGCTGTCACCTACGGCATTGGCCATCTTTTTGGTGTTGCAACGGGTATTTAGGTTCTTTCTTTTGAACCAATGTGACGTTTAACATCGGCCAGTAGGAATAGGCTGACATCATCACGGGTCTTGCCTTCGGCGTGGAATGGCGTGCTGATGACGTGGATGAGTATCAGCATATACGCAAGGATAAAGCTGATCAGGCCAACGATAACCAGTCCGCCGTAAAATGGATCGACATTCGTAAGAGTTAACATGATGATGAGTAGAATAACGATTGAACGAGCCAAAATGGTTGCTGATGGAATAAAGCTAATACGTTGAATGTAGTTAACGCGGAAGACACTACGAAGTAGTATCGATTGCTGTTGCTTCAGCTTTACGATGAAGTTTGCAGGGACGCCTGCTTTTTCCATTTGGAGGTAATAGGGATTGAGCGCGTGAATATGATCGCGAGATTTATGTGATTTACGACGGACATCACTATTAAATGATGTCAGGATAGTTTTTAACTGTGTCTCGTATCCGTCAAGGTCAAATTTTGGATAGCTTTGGTGGATTGAACGGGCATCTTCAACAAGTCCTTCGACGTTTGATGCAAAGTCGGCGGGTATTTTTTCACTTTCTTTGTAGTCGGCGATTGTTGCAGACAAGATAAACCCAACGACAAAAAACACGCCCGACGACACACTGTTGTGGAGTGAGCTTTGTTCGATAGGTTCGAGGTTATGGTCGTGCAATAAATATTTGATCGTAACGATAATAACAGATATGACGAGTGAAATTATAAAGATTCTAAATAGGCGTATGTGTTTTATCATGCTCTATTTAGTATAGCAAATTGCTATGGCAGGCGTATAATGATGGTACATGTTTATGAAGTCTCCCGAGTTTCAACCAGTCGGTGACATGATACGTCATCCGACAACAGTGAGTGAGTATGACGAGTCACGGAGAAAACAGAGATTGCATGAAACAAAGCTTGGCCAAAATTGGGATAAATTAGGCAGAACACGTCGTTTTTTAGCTAAATCGGCCATATATGGCAGTATGTCATTACTGCCGTTTGGGGCATATCTAAAATATGATGTATTACCAGAGTATGAGCGGCTTGCTAACACGCACCCTGAAGTCATTGATGTATACGAGGCTAATGATCCTGCAGATAGTAATACAAAAATCTATGGGATTATGGGATTGGGTAATATTAGCGCCGAAGAGACTATGACAACGCTTGATAGTTTGGCAGACATAGGTGACGTAAAGGCTATCAAGTTGGACAATCAAGGTATAGATATTACCGTTATTGCGGATAAGATCAAGGATAGTCTTGTGAGTGATGCGTCTGACGTTGAGGGTGCTGAAATGACTGATTATACTGTAGGATTTTTTGCAGGCAGTATGGGAGGTGAGATTGTACCAAAAGTCGCACTTGATCTACGAGAGAGATACGAAATCAAGACGGAGTTCGTACTGTTTGATTGCAGTCCGTTTGGTTTAGATTCAGTTCGACCTGAACATCGAGAAAAAGGATTACAGCTAATGAAGTATTTGCCCGTCGCAGAGATAGTTGGTGGTGATGTGGCGCGGTCTGTACGGTTTCCGGTGGAAATGGTAGCACGAAAAGAGCGATATATGACTGGCGATATACCCGCACCATGGATGATAGATGTCGACGAATTTATCGCTGCGTTCAAAGAAGTGTATGTTGATAAGATTTTGAAAAAAGATGTGGCAAGTGGTAGATTCATCGCAGAGCAAGTTGGACAGATTAAGTATGATGATGCAATAGATAGTTTAAATGTGCTCAACGAAATCGATGAGGGTGGTGATCTGCTGTCGGTGATATATATGAGACCCTTCGATCCGAATCAAGATACTGTTGTTGATGTATCTTTGGGGCAGCGATTAGTAACAGCAACGACGAATGCTGAAAACCGAAACTTATTAATTGCGAAGTTGCATAATACAGGCCATGCAAACCCCAATCAACGCCCGAGCGAATATAACGAGGTGATTCAAAATAGGATTATTCCGTTTCTTGAGCGAAGAGAATCCGAGAAAGCGATTTCAGATTTGGCGTACTTAGCAATTGCACACTCAGACTCGCACCTTGCTATACTGGATCCAGATGAATAAAGCACTTGAAGCAAAACTAAAAACTCTTCCGCGCAGTCCTGGTGTCTATTTTCACAAATCAGAAAGTGGTGAGATTATTTATGTCGGCAAAGCCGCAGTGTTGAAAAACCGTGTCCGTCAATATTTCCAAAGTAGTCGAGATATGGACGTCAAGACGCGAGCGTTAGTTGCAGAGATTTATACCACCGACTGGACAGAAACAGAAAGTGAGATTGATGCATTGTTTCTGGAATCAGAAATGGTCAAACGCTACATGCCACGGTTTAATATCTTGCTTCGTGACGACAAATCACAGACGTTCATACGAATTGATATGAAGAGTGAATGGCCATGTGTCTGCTTTACGCGCAATCCAGCCGACGATGGCGCCACATACTATGGACCGTATTACAACGGTCTCGCAGTCAAAAAAGCACTCCGCTATCTTCGAAAGATTTTTCCGTATTATACAAAACCACCAAAGATTGGTGGTCGCCCTGACCTTGATTCGCATATAGGACTCAGCCCAAAACCGGGAACAACCAGTGAAGAGTACAAATCGACGCTCCGAAAATTAATCAAATACTTTGAGGGTGGGCGAAAAACACTCGCCAAAGAAATTGAGCGCGACATGAAGACAGCCGCTGGGCTTCATGATTTTGAAACGGCAGCGGCGCTTCGCAATAAACTTCGCGATCTTGGTGAGTTGCAGCGACGTATTATGTTTGGCGACAAAGAATTTTTGGATATTAGTAAAGATCGCGCATTATCCGATTTGCGTGACCTGCTAGCATTACCCAAGATTCCTGTTCGTATCGAAGGCTATGATATCAGCCATATGGGTGGTACGAATGTTGTTGCCAGTATGGTTGTGTTTACAAATGGCGTCAGTGATCGTGCTGAGTATCGAAAATTCAAAACAAAAATTGAACATAATAACGATACGTACAATATGAACGAAACATTGCAACGACGCACCAGTCCGAAAAACCTCAAAGCATGGGGTGAGCCAAGCTTGCTGTTAATAGATGGTGGCAAGGGGCAATTAGACGCCGCTATCGATGCCATGGAGAAAAACGGTGTCAATTTCCCTATCATTAGTATTGCAAAGCGTGAAGAGGAGATCATCGTCAATAAAGCGCGATCAAACATCAATGTCTCGACCATTCAAGCAATGCTGCAGGATCCCCCGGAAGGCGTCATTGTTGAAAGTACGGCGAATCATTATATCGTGAATCTTCATGCTGGACAGCGTAACGCCTCATCACACTCAAAAAACTTGCGAGGTGCACCATCAATCAATGCATATTCTGATGTCGTGAAACTATTTCAGCGAATTCGCGATGAGTCGCATCGATTTGCTGTCAGCTACCACACTGTTTTGAAACGGCAGAAACAGACAGCCAGTAGTCTCGAAGAAATTCCTGGTATTGGCCCAGCGACGCGGAAGAAATTGATCAAAACATTCGGTAGCCTGCGCGGTGTCAAGACGGCGGAACCTGAACAAATTGTCGCTGCAATTGGCGAAGCGAAAGCAACCATGATTACGCCATATTTATGATACGCTAAATACATATGAAATCACTTGACGCAACGTTTTTTGGGGGCAATAGGACACGAACTATTGAACAGCTGCAAGGCAGCCTATTAGTTGCGTCGGCATACTCGCAGATGCAACGCGGGAATGATATGGCGTTTCAGTTTGAACAAGAGGCAAACTTTTGGTATCTGACGGGTATAGAACATGCTGATTGGTGGGTGATTATTGATGGAAAGCGTAATAAGACATGGCTAGTGTCACCGACTGTCGATGATGTCCATGACTTATTCAACGGCAGTCTGTCGGCCTCGTCGGCAAAACAAATAAGTGGTATTGATGAGGTGATTGATCGATCAGAAGCTTTGGCAATTTTAAGTCAAGTTGCACGAACCTACCAAACTGTTTATACGATTGATCAGCCTGCGCACAGTGAACATTTCGGGTTTACGATGAATCCTGCTGCGCGTGAATTGCGTGATCAGTTGTCGCGATTGTTTAAGCGTGTAGAAGATTTCCGACCGAAAATCGCCGAATTACGAGCAATTAAACAACCTGTAGAAATTGATGCAATGCAGTCTGCAATTGATCTGACGATCGAGGCATTTACTCATGTCAAGAAATCTATCAAGACGTACAAATATGAATATCAAGTAGAGGCTGATTTTAACCACATATTCCGACGTGCCGGAGCGCGTGGCCATGCATATGATCCTATTGTCGCCGATGAACACAATGCCTGCACGCTTCATTACATTCACAACGATGATCCACTCAAAAAAGGTTCACTGCTTCTGTTAGACATTGGAGCTAGGCGTCACGGGTATGCGGCAGATATCACGCGAACGTACGCCGTCGGCAAACCAACCAAGCGTCAAATCGCCGTCCATGACGCAGTTGTTCGTGCGCAGGCTGAAATTATCAAATTATTGCAGCCAAATTTGAACGTCGCCGAATATCACGATACTGTTGACGATATCATGAAGCGAGAATTGATTGGATTGGGACTGATTGCGGATGGCGACGATCCACGGTATCGTACATACTTTCCGCATGCGGTTAGTCATGGGCTGGGAATTGATGTCCATGATTCGTTAGGCCGCCCACGAACATTCCAACAGGGAATGGTGTTGACAGTCGAACCAGGCATTTACATTCCAGAAGAAAATATCGGTGTGCGTATCGAGGACGATATACTGATTACGAAAGACGGGTATCGAAACTTAAGCGCGAAGCTATCGACAAGCATGGAGTGAGTCAGTATAATACCATCTAGTATTATGAGACGACAATTTGCTGTATTTCTTGTTCGCTGGTTACTCAATTCGTTTGGATTGTGGCTGGCTGTTCGCCTGCTAGGCACTGGGTTCAGTGACGCCCAAGTAGATGGTGGCTTTACGTTGTTTTTGGTTGCTGGATTAATCTTTTCAGTGATTAATAGTATTTTGCGACCAATCATCATTATTTTATCGCTTCCAGCTATATTGGTGACGCTAGGACTGTTTATCTTGGTCGTCAATGGATTGATGGTGTATTTATCGCTGATGTTGACCCCAGGGTTGCAAATGACGTTTATCAACTCAATTCTTACCGGAATTATCCTTAGTCTGATAAACTATATAGTAAGTAGCGTACTGGAATTAGGGTACGGTCGTCGAAACGAGGAGAAAATATGAATATTGATGTGATTTTACAAGTAGTAACCGCTGGATCAGGAATCTTAATGATAGCAGCAATTTTGTTACAGCAACGTGGTGCAAGCCTTGGTGCTGGATTTGGTAGTTCTGGTGAATTGTATACGACACGTCGCGGGTTGGACAAAAACTTGTTCGAAGCGACCGTTGTTTTGGCTGTCATTTTTGTCATAGCAATCTTGACAGGACTTCTTCTCCCCGCCTAGGTGAGTCATAGACCATGTCAGAACAAGAATCTCGGTGGCGTCGCTTTCAAACGGTCAAAGGAAGGCGCAAAGATCTATCGCGACGTGCAAAGCGCGTCGAAGGTGCGACAGTTCGTCACGCTCATCGATTCATCGTAAAGCGTTGGGATAACATTCGTGGTGTACGGCGACATATTCTATTGTGGATGGCGGGAGTCTCGGCTTTGATACTTGTCATTGGTTTGCAGATGATGTGGTTCCAAAAGAATTATTTAGTAGCTGCGCCAGTTGCTGGCGGGACGTATGCAGAGGCTGTTCGTGGGCCACTTGCAACGCTCAATCCGCTATATGCAACAACGAGCGCAGAAAAATCAGCCAGTCGATTATTATTCTCGTCGTTATACAAATATGACACAACAGGGAATTTAAAGGGTGATCTGGCGACAACGATGGAAATGGATGATAGTGGCAAAAACTACACTATTACGCTGCGTCCAGGTGCGGTATGGAGTGACGGATATAGCGTCACTGCTAAAGACATCGTCTATACAGTGAATATAATGAAAGACCCAAGTGCGCGCTCGGTGATGAACGCCAGCTGGAAGGATGTAGAAGTAGCGGCCGTCAGTGATACGAGTGTTCGCTTCACGCTACGGACGACGTCGGCAACCTTTCCTCAGGCTCTGACATTCTCTGTACTGCCAGAGCATATTTTGCGCGATGTTGATCCGCATGCGATCCGCGAGAATAATTTTAGCAACGCGCCTGTTGGCAGTGGACCATTTACACTACGACTGCTACAAGCAATTAGCGAGGGGCAAGGGCGAAAGATAGTACACTTAGCGGCTAATGAACGATATTATTCGGGTGCACCAAAGCTTGACCGCTATCAATTGCACGTATATGGCACGTCCGACGAAATTGCGCGAGCGCTTCGTACGGGCGAGGTCAGTGCCGCATCTGATGTACCAAACGATACGGCTCGTGTGATAGACGAAAAACGCTACACTGTCATTAAAAAACCAATTAATAACGGTGTGTATGCAATCATTAATACAACCCGACCGCAATTGAACGTAGTTGAGGTGCGACGTGCGTTGCAACTTGCGACAAACACCGAGCCTATACGCAAAGCGCTGTATGGTCAACCTGAAGCATTAGATTTGCCATTCGTGAACGGTCAGCTAACAGGTGTAAATGTGCCGCAACGACCGGCAGTTGATATAACGCAGGCAAACAAACTGCTCGATGCGGCTGGATGGAAACTTGGCGACAACGAGGTGCGATCAAAAGATGGTCAGCCGCTAAAACTACGTGTAGTAACACGAAAAAATAGTGACTACGAGCGCGTCATGCAAGAACTAGCGGGTCAGTGGAAAAAAATCGGTATCGAAGTAGAAAAAGTAGTTGTTGATTCGGCCGCTGCAAATCAAAGCTTTACGCAGTTAGTTCTGCAGCCACGTGACTATGATGTGCTTATCGATGAACTTGAAATCGGTGCAGACCCTGACGTATTTGAATACTGGCATTCACGCGGGCGAGTAAATTTAGCGAACTACAGCAGTGTTGCAAGTGACGATGCACTACTGACTGCACGCGACCAGACAAATATTGAACTCCGGAAAGTAAAGTATGCTGCGTTTGCAACAAAGTGGCTTGAAGATGTCCCAGCTGTCGGTTTATATCAATCAAATTCACTGTATGTTGCTGGCAAAAATGTTCGCTCGGTAACAAGTGATGAAAAGATCATCGCGCCAAACGAACGATTTGCCGATATTCAATACTGGACCGCAGAAATGAAAAACGTTTACAAAACTCCTTAGGCTGGGTATACTTGATAAAGTTCTGGTGATGCATGTGAACGTGTCTATTCCTCAATATTCACGGTGTAAGGCAGAGAAACTACCAAATGGTGCATATGCGCGAATGGCGGAATTGGTAGACGCGTCAGCTTGAGGGGCTGGTGCCCTTCGGGGCGTGGAGGTTCAAGTCCTCTTTCGCGCACCAAATTAAATCGAGATCTTTATGGATCTCGTTTTAATTTAGTAATAGCCGTCTAACCTCTTATGTTTGAAAAACTCCTCTCTATCTGTTAAAGTACAATTAAAGGAAGCCCGTCAAATCTGGGCATATTTTCATGAAAGACCCTAAATTCATTCGCAACATCGCTATTATCGCGCACGTTGACCATGGCAAAACAACTATGGTTGATGGACTGCTAAAGCAGTCAAATACATTCCGTTCTAACCAAGCGGAAATGGAACAGTCACTTATCATGGACAGTGGCGACCAAGAGCACGAACGTGGTATTACCATTACCGCAAAGCAAACATCGATTTATCACGATGACTACAAAATCAACATCATCGATACACCAGGCCACGCCGACTTTTCTGGCGAAGTTGAACGAACGCTGAATATGGCAGACGGCGTACTCCTTGTTGTTGACGCGCAAGAAGGTCCAATGCCACAGACAAAATTCGTACTGTCAAAAGCACTTGAGCTGGGTCTAAAACCAGTTGTCATTATCAACAAAATCGACAAACCATCACGACGAATCGACGAAGTGATTGATGAAGTATCGGATCTATTTTTGGAACTTGCTGTCGACGATAGCCAGCTACATTATCCAGTGTATTTTGCAATTGGCCGCGAAGGTAAGGCTTGGAAAGAACTTCCTGATAACCCAGGCGAGCATACTGACCTGACGCCAATCTTTGATGCGATTATTAATGATATTCCTGCACCGACAGTCGAGGCTGACAAGCCATTCCAATTGCTTGTTACGTCACTACAGTATGACAATTTCCTTGGTAAATATGCCATTGGTCGTATAACGCGTGGTAGCGTCAAAAAAGCACAGCAAATCGTTCTGATGAAGCGTGACGGAACAATCGTGAATAGTAAAATCGACAAAGTATTTGGCTACCGTGGTTTGAATCGCGAAGAAATCGACTCAGCGAGCGCTGGTGATATCGTGGCGCTAACAGGTATTGCCGATGCGCATATCGGTGAAACACTTGCTGACAAGGAAAATCCTGAGGCATTGCCTGTAATCGATGTTGAAGCACCAACGTTGAGCATGTATCTTGGTCCAAACACGAGTCCACTTAAAGGTAAAGAAGCTGAATTTAACACTTCTCGCCAAATTGGTGATCGTTTGAAGAAAGAACTTGAGACAAATGTTTCACTCCGCGTCGAAGACGACGGTATTGGCTTTACAGTTAGTGGTCGTGGTGAATTGCACTTATCTGTATTGATCGAGACACTTCGTCGTGAAGGATTTGAATTTGAAGTTGGTCGTCCACAAGTCGTGACGATTGAAGAAGACGGAGAAGTCAAAGAACCTGTCGAAGAACTATTGATCGAAGTTGCCCCAGAATTCCTTGGTGCCGTCAGTCAAGAACTTGGTACGCGACGAGCTGCACTGACAAAACAGGAACAGACAAGTAGTGGTACAACACGAACGACGTACATCTTGCCAACTCGTGCAATGATTGGTCTTCGTAACTTACTACTGACTGCAACAAAGGGCACGGTGATCATTAACAGCTTGCCACACGGCTACCAGCCAGTCGGTCCAAAGCTCCAGCAGACACGTAACGGCGCGCTGGTTGCCACCGAAGCTGGCTCGACGACTGCTTATGCACTTGATCTTGCTAGCGCGCGTGGTGAATTGTATGTTGGTCCTGGAACGACGGTGTATCAAGGTATGGTTGTCGGTGTGTATAACCGCCAAGGTGATTTGGATGTCAATGTTTGCCGTGGTAAACAGCTAACGAACATGCGTACATCATCAAGCGATGGAACGATTCAGCTAACACCGTTTACTGACCTGAGCCTGGAACAGTCGATCGACTTTATCGAAGACGATGAACTACTAGAAGTAACGCCAAAATCAATCCGTATTCGCAAACGATTCCTTGATCCTAATCAACGAAAACGCGCAGCAAAGAACTAGGATTACTTAATAAAACAGCCGCTACGATAGCGGCTGTTTTATTTGGTTTAATAACTCATTCGAATCGGACAACAATCCGCTTTCGGTTCATTCACATTATTCCTTTTTTGTTAGTTGTATTGTTTGTTTGTGTTGTGTAACACTATCTTCATATTAGCATAAGTATTATATTTTGTCAATAATATTATATAAAATATATCATAACAATCTTTTTGACATGGTTGCACAGGATAGACGTAACTACTATACTAGGTGAAGTAATGGCACGAATAATCAAACTCCCATCATTGCCGCTTCCAGGTGACGACCGAATTAAATCAGCACTTGTTGCGACAACAGGAACATTGCTTCGTGCCCGTAAAAGTCCCGACGAAGCCCTGGGTGATTTGTTTGCAGAAGTGCAGGCAAAGCAGGTATATAGCGACGGCAAGACGTTTGTCGATCTGATCCCAAAAAAACGGTCACAACAGATCAAAAAAGAATATCTGCTTGCCAAAAAAGACCCAAATTTTGACCTTCGTGAATTTGTGTCACGGCATTTTTATGAATTCGAACACACTGCCGCAACCTATCATACTGATACGGATCGATCGGCTCGTGAACATATCACCGATCTTTGGAAAGTGCTTGAACGACGTAATCGTGTCGATCGCGGGTCGTTAATCGCACTACCGAACATGTACGTCGTCCCTGGTGGACGTTTCAGTGAGCAGTTTTACTGGGATACGTATTTCATTATGCTCGGTCTGGCGGCTGATGGCAAATGGGATCTGATTGAAGGTATGATGAAAAATTACGTTCATATGATTCGTAAATTCGGATTCATCCCGACCGCCAATCGAACGTACTTTTTGTCGCGCAGCCAACCACCATTCTTTAGTCATATGGTTCGCTTGCTGGCGCAACATAATGGACGTCGACGCACATATTTGGAATATTTGCCGTACATGCTGGCCGAATATCGTTTTTGGGTAAAGGGGCGAAAATCGGTCAATAGTCATATCGACACTCGCGCGATCGCTCGTGTGGTTCAAATGCCAAACGGCGTCATTTTGAACCGTTATTTTGATAACAAAACGACGCCTCGTCCAGAATCACTGCGCGAAGACATCGAAACGGCAGAGCTAGCTGGACTGCATGACTCTGAACGACTGTATCTGGATCTTCGTGCTGGGGCAGAGTCTGGATGGGACTTTAGTAGTCGCTGGTTTACTGACGGCGCTGATATTACGACGATTCACACCACAGACATTGTTCCTGTTGATCTGAACTGTTTGATCTATCAGCTAGAGATGACGATCGCCGAAACGTATCGGCTGATGTTTCAACCGCTCCTGGCGCGCAAGTTCCGTACACTGGCAGAACGCAGGGCTGCGACCATCTCACGATATATGTGGAGTGAATCCGACCAATTCTTTATGGATTATGATTTTCGAACGGCAAAATCGACGCCGCACGTCACGCTTGCTGGCGTATTCCCGCTGTATGCGAAAGTCGCGACGACACAGCAAGCGCAGGCGGTGGCTGATAGGTTAGAACGTGACTTCTTAAAACCAGGTGGCTTGTTAACGACATTAACCGAAAACGGCCAACAATGGGATGCGCCGAACGGCTGGGCACCACTGCACTGGATTACTATCCAAGGCTTACGTGAATATGGACACAATACGCTTGCGGACAAAATCAAAGATGCGTGGGTGAATTCGGGACTAGAAGTATTTGCTCAAAAGCAAAAGATGGTAGAAAAATATGACGTGACGAGTGACACTCGGCTAGGTGGTGGCGGTGAATATCCGCTGCAAGATGGCTTTGGCTGGACTAACGGTGTCTTGGCTGCATTGATGGATGAAGAGTAGTCAGTAAAAAATCTTACACCGTTTGATCACTATTTGTGGTTAAATGGTAATAACTAATGAGTAAACCTATGAAAATCGCTATCATGGTTCGTGCATTTATACCTATGCCACGACCTAGCGACATGATATATGCTCCAATTGATCTTGCTGTAGCCGTAGCAAAAGGGCTTGGTGCTCGTGGCCACCAAGTAACGATATTTGCGCCAATCGGTACAGAAGTCCACGGACCGAATGTCACTGTCGAAACGATGAATCTTCGTCCACTCGTGACAAATCAAGCTGAATTCACAGCACTTCTAGATAACACTAACCATCTGTCTCACGATGTTCACGGGCTTTGGGACCGTTATATGGTGAATGAGATGTATACTCGTGCGGCAGCCGGTGAGTTTGATCTGCTTTATTTCCATCATCCAGAATCTGCATTGTCGACTGCGGTAAAATACCTTAATGTTCCTACAGTCTATACCTTGCATGATCCGATCTATCCATGGTACCGAGAATTATTTGAACTCTACGCCAGTCCAAATCAGCATTATATTTCGATATCAAACAACCAGCGACGTGACGCACCGGATCTTCCGTATATTTCAACCGTGTATAACGGTACGGATGTCGATCTGTTTAATTTCTCTGACGAACACGATGACTATTTACTATTCGCCGGCCGAATCATTCCTGAAAAGGGAGTCAAAGAAGCAATTCAGATCGCTCGTGATTCTCATCATCGACTATTGATTATTGGCCCAATCGACCACGGCGCTAAAGGATATTTCGATCAATACATCAAACCGCAGCTTGATGACCAGATCCTTTATCTAGGGCGTATGGATCAAGAACAGTTGCCGAAATACTATCAAAAGGCAAAAGCGGTTTTAACCCCTGTGCAATGGGAAGAGCCGTTTGGGCTGACAACTGTTGAAGCAATGGCTTGTGGCACGCCTGTGATTTCACTCCATCGTGGAGCAGCACCAGAAATTGTCATTGATGGCAAAACTGGATTTGTTGTCCATAGCGTTGGTGAAATGGTCGAAGCCGTTGGTAAGATCGACCAAATTAAACGTCAAGATTGTCGTGATCATGTGGCGCAGATGTTTGCGATTGAACAAATGGTTGATCATTACGAACAGGCATTCTGTAAAATCTTGAAATACGAAGACCCAATCCAACTGACCGCAGCGAAAATCTTTATCAAAAGCAAGATTCGTAAAGTCAAACAGGCTATTCCTCGTTTGAAACGCAGTGAAGCAGAAGAACGTTAATCAGAATATCTTTTTGTCACGAATATCATCGGGCATAAAGCCCTTGTCATGTTTGAAATCGGCCTCCCACTTGTAATCTTGGGCATAGCCGATGTCTTTCATTAGTTTTGTGGGTGCATTACGGAGGTGTAATGGAACGGGTGAATCTGGATATTGTTTGGCAAGTGACTGCGCAGCGTACATAGCGCTGGTCGTCTGTCGTGATTTTTTGGACTGTGCGAGTGCTGTGGCGACGTGGAACAGTATATACGATGATTCAGGCATGCCAATGCGTTCGACGGCCTGAAAGGCACTCAGCGCCAACCCAAGCGCCCCGTTACCAGCTAGGCCAATGTCTTCACTGGCAAATATCACCATACGCCTAGCGATAAACTTTGGATCTTCGCCAGCGTCGATCATACGTGCCAGATAGTAGAGTGTGGCATCGACGTTACTGCCGCGCATGCTTTTGATAAACGCACTGATGACGTTGTAGTGCATTTCGCCCTTTTTGTCATAGCCCGGCACACGCTTTTGCGCAGCGACTTTGACAATTTCGGGCGTTACTTTTACCTCATTCATACTGAGTGATAGTTCCAAATTGCCAAGTGCCACTCGAGCGTCACCGCCAGACAATTCCGCCAGGTAGTCCAAAGCTTTTGGTGTCACCAGCTTTGTTTTCTTTTCGTCTTTGAGTGCGCGTTTGAGGATGTTAATAATCTCGCTTTTTGAGAGCGGTTCAAGGACGAGGACGCGGGAGCGCGAAAGAAGCGGGTTGATGACTTCAAAACTTGGATTTTCGGTCGTCGCTCCAATTAATGTAATCAGCCCTGATTCAACGTGCGGCAGAAACGCATCTTGCTGAGCTTTGTTGAACCGATGAATTTCGTCGACGAACAGAATTGTGCGAATCTGTAGGTTCCAATTCTGTCTGGCATGTTCGATGACTTTTTCTACATCTTTTTTACCGCTTGTGACGGCTGAAAGTTCAACGAATTCAGCGTCGACTTCACTTGCGATGATTCGGGCAAGCGTTGTCTTGCCGCTACCTGGCGGCCCCCAAAGTATTAGGCTGACAGGTTCTTTGCGCTTGACGATTTGTCGCAAAATCTCCCCATCATTAAGCAAGTGAGTCTGTCCGATCACCTCGTCTAATGTAGTTGGTCGCATACGCTCGGCTAAGGGGACTCGCTGCATACTATCTATTATACGCTGATAGTTACAGCGTACTCCATGTATATTCAAACTGCGCGGCTTGCGCAGAGTGGACGGAGGTGTTTTCTATGACGATCGCGATAATATCGGCGGTAAAATCGATAATCACAACTTTGCTTTCGAATATATAGGTTTCTGCCGTGAAATGAATTGTATCGGGTAGTAGTTTTGTTGTGCGGAGGGATGAAGTGTCGCTATCAAGAAGCTTTTTACCGGCATTATTATTGACGGCAAGGACGCGAATTGGAATCTTCTCGTATATGCGATCACGCACGAATGCGGTGTGTTCTGGATTAGCAAAGAAATGACGCTCTGATTCTTGGTTAGTCCATAGCAACAGTTCTGTGGTCGACGATAAGATGTGCGAGAGCGCTGTTCTAAGGCCGGTGACGCCATGATACGTACTGATTCGTGGAATGACATCAGCCGATCCATACAAATCGCGTAGCTGTTCGATATTGTCTGTCAGGTTTATGCTTGAGCGCCCGATGCGACGCTTTTTTGCTTCTAACAATCTGATGAGTGTGTCTGGAGTGATGGCCGTTAATTTTTTGCCATACGCACTAGGATCATCAATGAATAGGCGTTTTTGAATCATTTGTTCGCATAACAAGTATGCGGTTGATCGCTGCATACGTGCTTTCTTTGCCAGGTCGACAATTTTTGCTGGCCCCAGGCTATAACTAGCTAAAAATAATCGGATCTCTTTGGGCGAACAGTTCAATTGTGTGAGTGCTGAGGTCAGATACTGGTCCATGCCTTTACAGTAACAAATCTAATAGTATTGGACAAATAATAGTACAAGGAGGAGCCGTATCTATAGTTTAACCGTACGTTTTCATCTTTTTTGTCATAATTTATTGACACTATCATACTAATACTATGAAATTAGACACAATCAAAGCAATGGAGCGAATTGCTCGACACGATACAACAGTTATTTCTTTGGGGCAAGGTATTCCTAGCGGCACGATGGACCCTGCATTAAAGCAAGCGGCAATCAACGCAATCACCTACGGCACCACAGACTCGTATTCTGATCCGCAGGGAATGTATGAACTGCGTTCTGCGATTTCTGAATCAACTGCATCAGAAAACATGATCTATACACCTGACGAGATTTTAGTAACATCTGGTGCAATCGAAGCAATCAACGTTGCGATTCGTAGTGTTGTAACAGAAAAACGGAGTGGGATAATCATCCCGACGCCTACCTACAGCGCCTACTTTTCAGTAGTGACGCAAAACGGCGGAATTGTCGTTGATTACCAGACGACACCCAATAACAATTGGCAGATAGATTGTGACGCCATTAGGCAGCTTATTCGTCGACATACGACAGCGATATTGCTATGTAATCCGAACAATCCGACTGGAACGGTGTACGACAAAGCGACGATACGTCAATTGGCGCAGCTAGCAAAAGACAGTGGCATCGTACTGATCATCGATGAAGTCTATCGTCATATGATGCACGATGACACGCCATTCTATTCGCCGGCGGAGGACATCAACTGTAAGGATTCGATTATACGAATCATGAGTTTTTCAAAAGATTTTATGATGACTGGCTGGCGAGTTGGCTATATCCAGTCATCGGCTAGCAGGATCAAAGATATGGTAGCAATTCACGACACATTGGTGAATTGCACTCCTGTCGTGTCGCAATATGTCGCCGTTACTGCACTGAAGCACCAAGAACGAATACTAACAGCGAATGCTACCATCTACCGCACACGGTTAGCGCAAATCAGTACATTATTAGCTACGTCTGTCACTGAATTAATAGTGACAGCACCCATGGCCGGCTATTATCTATTTGCAAAACTACCGGGTAGCGCGCCAAGTCGCATCGTTGCAGAACAATTAGCTAAGGTCGGCGTGATTGTTATTCCTGGTTCTGTGTTCGGTTCAGCTGGAGAAGGCTACGTGCGGATCTGTTTTGGGCGATCATCGACAGCAATTACGGCGGGTATTGAAAGGATGCATCGTTATTATGCAGCACAGTGATACAATAACTACTATGGATCGTACGTCAGTATTATTATTGTTCGGCGGTGAATCATCAGAACATGATGTCTCGATCTCTTCGGCGCGCAATGTCTATGCGGCGATAGATGATGAAAAGTTTGAAGTGATCCTGGGCTATATCGACCGGGATGGCAAATGGTGGCTACTCGATAGTTTTGGCATGCAGATCGAAACCCACGGCGCGTTGCAGTTACTACCTGCGCTAGGAATGAAAGGGTTCGTGACACTACCTGAACAACGAATCATTCAACCTGACGTCATCTTGCCTATTTTGCATGGAAATGGTGGCGAGGACGGTAGTGTGCAGGGCCTAGCGCAATTAGCCCATATACCAATTGTTGGGTGTGACATCACGGCAAGTGCTGTTGGCATGGACAAGATCAAAACCAAAGAAGTATTGAGCGCGCATGCTATTACGATCGTGCCGTACGAAGTGCATCATGTATCCGACACCACACCCGAATTTAATAAACTAAGTATGACGCTGGGTAGTCCACTATTCGTAAAGCCGGCGCGCGCTGGTAGTTCGGTGGGTGTCAGCAAAGTTTATAGCGAAGACGAGTTAATTGTGGCACTAAAAACTGCTCACGAACATAGCACGGATGTGCTAATCGAACAAGCAATAGTGGCACGGGAATTAGAAGTTGGCGTACTAGGGACACCGCCGCGTCATCATGTGACGAATGTCGGTGAAGTGCTGAGTGATGCTGATTTTTATAGTTATGATGACAAATACACGAACGGGACGTCGTCAGTCGCTATTCCGGCCGCTATTGAACCGTCGATGTCACATAAAATCCAAGCACTGAGTAGCCGGATTTACGAAATTCTGGGATGCAAAGGACTGTCGCGAATTGATTTCTTTTTATCAGACGACGGTACATTGTATTTGAACGAAGTTAACACAATGCCAGGATTTACGAATATCAGTATGTATCCAAAATTGTGGCGTAATAGCGGTATCAGTTATCCAGAATTAATCGAACAGCTGATTAGTGATGCGCTCGCTATGGATGCTACAATAGACATACCAGAACAAACGCAACTCACAGAGGAGACAGTATGACGCCATTTGTAATATTTATCATCATTATCATCGGTGGATTTATCCTCAGTGGATTAAAAATTGTTAATCAATACGAACGTGGTGTCGTATTGACGCTCGGTAAATTTACCGGCATGCGCGACCCAGGACTACGGGTAATTATCCCAATCTTTCAGCGAATGATCCGCGTTGATATCCGTAGCACGCCGATTGATGTACCAAAACAAGAAGTCATTACCAAAGATAACGTAACGGTAGGTGTTGATGCCGTTGTCTACTTCCGCGTCATTGATGCACCGAAGGCTGTACTCGAAACAACCAATTATATTTACGCAACTAGCCAGTTCGCACAAGCTGCACTTCGTGACGTTGCGGGTAACGCCGATATGGACGAACTGCTCAGTAAACGAGAGCAAATCTCGCAGCAAATCAAAGAAATTGTCGACGCGCAGACTGACCAATGGGGAATCGATGTCGAAAACGTAAAAGTGCAGAATATCGAATTACCACAAGACATGAAGCGTGCCATGGCAAAACAAGCCGAAGCAGAACGTGAACGGCGCGCAGTCATCATCACGGCAGAAGGTGAAAAAGCAGCCGCACAAGCTGTTGCAGACGCAGCCGCAATGTTAGCTAAAGTTCCTGGGGGTATTAACATCCGTACGCTACAGACACTCGAAAAGATTAGCGCAGAACCTAGCCAAAAGACGTTGTTTGTACTACCAGCTGATCTGATTGAGAATGTGAAATCAGTTTTAGGCGGACACAAGTAGCCACCTCTTGGCAAAAACTCGCAACTCTAGTAAAATATACAGAGTTGCGAGTCAACAAGCCAGTTTTAACTCATCATCCGAATGGATGTAAATAATCAATCGTAGAGCAGCTCTACCGTTGTAAAGAGTAAGATTCTGGCTTTTATAAGTACTTGCACACCATGCACCATACCTGGCTCTTTAGCTCAGTTGGTAGAGCAGGGGCCTGAAGAGCCCTGTGTCCCCAGTTCAAGTCTGGGAGGAGCCACCAAAGAAATACCCTCATCGAAAGATGGGGGTATTTCTTTGGTTTGTTATATAAATTGCTACTGCTTGCATACCTCCATTAATTGTTATTCAATGGGTATCAGCCTGAGGGAGGTTGGCTTTTGGCAAGGAGTGTATATATTCATGTATATTCCTGTCCGGAAACCATCCAACATCAGGAGAATCAGATGACATCGTTCAACGATATGCTGCAGGCCAAGTTTGACGAAGGCAAGAGCGTGTGTGTCGGGCTGGACCCGGACATCACGAAGCTTCCTCTTCCGCATTTGAGCTTGAATCCGCAGGAAATAAACTTGATCGAGAACTGGCAAGGGATGGGGTCGCGTGAAAGCGCGGCAACGGCCATCGTCCGCTTCAACGAGCGCATTGTCGATGCGACGTGCGATTTGGTATGCGCCTACAAGCCCAATTCGGCGTTCTATGAGCGCATAGGCTGGAATGGTATGCGTGCGCTTGAAAGAACAGTGGCGTATATTCGTCGCAAAGATCCAACGATCCCGATCATCTATGATGCGAAGCGGGGTGACATCGGCAACACGAATGCCGGTTACGCCGAACTCGCATTCGATGTGCTGGGTGTGGACGCGATAACGATCGCCCCGTATATGGGTAGCGAGTCACTGTCTGCGTTCATGGAGTATTCGAACAAGGGGATTATCGTCCTTGTCCGAACCTCCAATCCAGGAGCGGGCGAGTTCCAGGATCTGGATGTTGAAGATGGCAAGGAGAAGTTGTACGAAACCGTCGCGCGACACGTCGCGGAAAAATGGAACGGCAATGGCAACTGTGCCGTGGTGGTGGGCGCAACCAAACCCGAGGATCTGGCTAGTGTCCGCAAAGCCGTCGGCGATATGCCGATTCTTATTCCAGGGATCGGCGCGCAAGGTGGCGATCTGGAGGCAACGGTGAGTGCTGGCGCCAATTCGCAAGGTCAAGGCATGATCATCAACAGCTCGCGTGGTGTTATTCACGCGAGTCGACATGGTGATTTCACCCAAGCCGCACGGAAGGTCGTCGAAGTCATGAACGCGCAGATCGCCGAAGTGCTTACGCGCGTCTGATCAAATCAGTCCCCCGACCATGAAGCTGCCCCAGGCCTTCGTGGTCGGGGGCAGCTTCATATCTGGTGATATTATTTGCTTTTGACAATTATTCCGCGATGAGCAAAGAACTTTCGAAAATCTCGATAGCTGATGACGGTATTTACTTGTGATAAACCAGCGATGCCGGATGGATTATGGAGATAGAATATCCGTTTGACGTCATCGTATCCCGTGATGAGTACTAAATGACCACCTTTGTGCTGCGGCAGTGAATCTGGGCGACGAATTTGTGGGCTGACGGACGCTATGACATATTCGCCTTTTGATATAGCTACTTTAATATCATGCTGCAGTAGGGCGGGTTTGACGATACTATCTATATCGTATTCTGATTTCATAAACGCTGCGAATTGGCGATACTGCAAACCGGCAGATTCACCGAATGGGAGAGTATATCCGCCGTACTTTGTGCACTTTTTGCCTAATTTAATAATCGTATCGGCTTTCCCGCTGCGGTCGAGTAATATCATTCGCAGGCATGCCATCCCGCACATATTCCAGCTGTATGTTTGATATTCATCGCGTGTGCGCGCGCCTGATTTGCGCCATTTCGGATCATCGCGTGCGCGTAATTGTCCGTTGATAATCTGTTCGGCTAATTCTGGCGATTCCCACTGCGACACATAAGGAATGGAATCGCGCATGTATGCGCGGGGGATGTATGGCGAGTTAAGTTGATGCCCAATATGCTTGACTCCAATAGCAATCTTGCTTTTGAGGCTTTTCATGTCTGTATTATAGCAATATTTTTTCAAAAGGTTGAATTTCTACTACCGTTAGTCTATAATTTATCGAAGCATGAGGGCGTCGCTCTGTTTTTAGAGTGAGAACTGTCAGTGACAGTTTGCAAGGAAACCTTCCGATGAAAACTGGCTTTTCAATCGCGAAGTTTCGGGGTCGCGGAACGTGACCGACTTGCCAGGCCAAGGAAGCGATACGCCAACGATACATGCA
>MGCS01000011.1:112250-172484 GCA_001790515.1 Candidatus Saccharibacteria bacterium RIFCSPHIGHO2_12_FULL_44_22 | reverse complement strand
TACCCCTAGTACGAGAGGACCGGGGCGGACGAACCTCTGGTGTATCGATTGTGGCCACCTGCTGCATTGTCGAGTAGCTATGTTCGGAATAGATAAGCGCTGAAAGCATATTAAGCGCGAAACTAACTTCAAGATTAGATTTCCCTATGAGGACACAGAAAGACTATCTGTTTGATAGGCGCAAGGTGGAAGTACAGTAATGTATGGAGCTAAAGCGTACTAATAGTCCCATCGCCTTTTTATGTCCTTATCATCGATGTTAATGCTTGCATTAACAGAGGTGATGAGGTAGACTTAACTAGTAATTGGTGAATATCAATGATATTTCCAATCGTCAGTTTTTAAATAAACTTACATCCAAACTACCGTGCATTTGTCTAAGGACATCGAAGCAAGGCTTTTTTGAACCACCGCCCACTGATTTTTGTGAAATCAGCGCAAAGATTCAAAGCCTTACTTCGGTGCCCATGGCGCTGGGGAAATACCTGTTCTCATTCCGAACACAGAAGTCAAGCTCAGCAGCGGCGATTATACTGCCACAAGTGGGAAACTAGCACGGTGCCGAATTATAAGAGAGACTTCCGAATAGGAGGTCTCTTTTCTTTGGTGAATAAATGAAATTTGCTATGGCGCCATGAATCAAGCTTGGGAGATGGGTTAATCTCTGTCGTATTATATTCCAGAGTGAGCAAAAGTGTATGAGTCGGTCCATTGCGTTTCATGAATATGGATAAGCTACGTATGCTATTACTACAGTTGGGGCATCAGCCGTGGAATAATGGAGATGCCCGACATCCTTAGTCAACAAATGAACTAAGGATGCTTATGTGTATTTATTAAGTAATATATAAGCTATATGATTTATTGAAACACGATACTAAATACGACCGCTCTCGCAGAGACGGTCGTATTTAGTATTTCGTGAGGGGCTTATTTGTTTTTGATAAGGCCCAAACAGGTGCTTTGATTCGCTTTTAGATCACGCAATTGATCTATGTCGTTTGGACAAACGAACTACATTTATAATATAGCACCAAGCGGATATATGCAACATTATATATAAAATAAAAAAGTGCTTACGTAAATATTGACAAAAAGCCTATGCTATGCTATTATGAATTCATACACATATCATATGTGAGGTAAACGGAGGGTTCGGCTACTGTAGCAGTGGGCGAACCTTTTATAATAAGGAGACCAGTGAGATGGCAGGAACTAAAAAAGGTGGCGAAAAAGCTGCAGCAACGAACAAAGCAAAACATGGTGCTGATTTTTACGCTAAAATTGGTGCAAAGGGCGGTCGTCTAGGCCGAACTGGCGGATTTGCCGCTAACCCTGATCTTGCACGTATTGCAGGTGCCAAGGGTGGCCGTATTAGCCGACGCAAAAAGGCTGCAACGGTAGCGACAACTCAGCAGAGTGATTCTGTCGCTGCGTAAATAAAGCGCCTCTACTTAAAATACCCCTCAGGCGAGGGGTATTTTAAGTAGAGCACTCTATTGTTAGTGAGTGATAGAATATCGTCGCAACGCACAATTACGTGCTTCGTTTGATTTCCATCTGGTACCGCATCCTAAGCACGCGTATAATCCCTTCGATGACTGCAAGCCTGTGGCTGTGCACGATGGGCATGTACTACGTCTGTGAAGCCATTCTCTGTATGTGTCGAGGTTATCTTGGATAACGTCCTCTCGTATGGCGACATTGTAAACATCTGCCAATGCCAATACTGCGTGTGACCACGCATCACGCTCGATCTTGAGCAGTTCAATGTCACGATGATACGACTTGTGGTTGAGTAGCGCATGGCCAAGCTCGTGAAGAACGAACGCTTCGAAATCTTGTGAACTTTGGTCAATATATATTGTCATTGTATCCGGTGACCAGCGAAACTCATTTCCATTGATGAACGCGAACTGAGGATGGTCACGTTTTATGCGGCTAACGAGGGAGGTTGTCGAGTGCATAATAATAGCATCCATAAATAACTGCTTGCTCGGGGTGTTGAGCTTGTTTGAATTCGGGACATGGTATGTGTGGCGGAAGTTTTTCGCGAAGTACTGCCTCGAGCTGAGGAGCATATTGATCAAAATATGTGCCAATACTACCACCAATAATAACAACATCAGGTTGAAGAATCGGGACTATAGCTAGAAAGCCGCGACTAATGCGATCAGCAATTTGGTTCCATGTGCGCTTATCATGAATTTCGCTCGCATATCTGCCATAGGTGATATGGATCGATTGCCCGCTTGCAAAACTCTCCCATTCTCGAACGACGCCATCGAATTCAACGAGCGATCGGCCACCCTCACTTAAGCGAAGACCTGGATCGATTTTGCCATTGGTTGTAATGCCTGTGCCTATGCCTGTACTAATAGTGACATATAAGGATGAGACGGGGATGGGTTTAAGCATTCGTGTTTCGGCTAAGCCTGCGAGGTTGGCGTCGTTCTCTACAAGTATTGGAGTGCTACCGAGCACGCCCTCTAGGGCTTTTGCGACGTCGAAGTTACTCCATTTCAGATTGTTACACCAAACGGCAATACCGTCTTTTATGATACCTGGAAGTGCGATGACGACCGCTTCAACGCGACGCCCTCCGTATTGTTTATGAAGCGTTTCACGAAGTAATTCTACATAATCGTGCTGATTTGGTGGAGTTGGGAATTTTATCTGGTCGCCAATAACGCCGTCTTCAGAAAAGCTGGCAACAAGTGTTTTTGTGCCCCCCGTATCAACTGTTACTAACATAATTCTAGTGTAACATAGTCATGAAGGCTGTACAGCCTATGTAAAACTTGTATAATTTCAAGAAACCGTGTATAGTATAGATAAAATTTGATGTGTGTTTTAAGGACGAAGTATGTATAGCGATAGACGAACAAATCAGAGTGGTTCGGTTGTAGTATTTTTAATTGTCTCGACGCTGCTTGCTGCGGCGGTTATCGGGGGTATTTATGCCGTCCAGAAACGTGGCGCATCTGCTGAGCCAGCGGAGGTACAGGTCGCACAAAACACGCAAACACAAACAGATCAGGACAAGGCTGAACAAGCGCAGCGAGATAAAGAAGCACAAGAGAAAGCAAATGAAGATGCGAAGCAGCAGCAATCAACTACTGACGAAGCAGCAAAGAAGTTAGAAGCGGATAAAAAAGCAGCTGCTGACAAAGCTGAGGCTGATCGCCAAGCTGCCGCAAAACAACAGCAAGCTCAAGCTGACGCAGCAAAGCCAATGCCGCAAACGAGTACAGCGCCACAGGTAGCAGCTCCGCTGCCGCAAACAGGCCCATCCGACTGGTTGACTCAGGCATTGACAGTCGGCGTCCTTGTCGCAGCTATCGGCATATATCTCAAATCGTATAGACATCGATTCGGCTCGCTCCTTCGTTAGTACTACGGTAGGTGGACATAGAGGCGCACTAGTGTTACAATGGTGGGTAATCTACGGGTCACCCTCTAATCAGGTGTTCTCGGGAAATATAATTAAGGAAGGAGTCTTTTAAGACTTATGGCACAAGCCGCAATAACAATGGATGATCTGCTTGCAATTGGCGATCAGAACGTTAAACAACTAACAGTCGGAGAGGTTATTACTGGTACGGTACTAACCCTTCGCAAACACGAAGTACTGATTGACCTTGGTCCACAAGGCGTAGGATTCGTACCACGACGCGAGGTCGGATTCTCGCGTGCATTAAACGAGGGAGACGAAGTAACGGCAAGTGTTGTCGATACAGAGCTAGATAATGGCTACTCACTCCTCTCACTTCGAAAAGCAGCAAAAGATCGCGGCTGGGAAGAAGTTGCAGTGAAACTGGAAAGTGGAGAAGTCATCGAAGTTGCACCTTATGATGCTAATCGCGGCGGACTTCTTGTCGAATATGAAGGCGTCCGAGGATTCCTGCCTGTTTCGCAATTATCTGCTGAACACTATCCACGCGTTGGCAGTAGCGACAAGGATGAAATCTTGCAGCGCTTGAACTCACTTATTGGACAAAACCTAAAAGTTCGTATCCTTGACAGTGATCGCAAAGCTAATAAATTGATCTTTAGCGAAAAAGAAGCAGTGAAAGACGGTTTGGCTGCGCGTTTCCAAAAGCTCGCCATTGGTGATGCTGTAAAGGGTGTCGTAACTGGCGTTGTTGATTTTGGTGTCTTTGTGAATGTTGAAGGTATCGAAGGTCTCGTTCATATCAGCGAAATTAGCTGGGAACGTGTCAATAATCCAAGCGACTATGTGAAGGTCGGGGATACGATCGAAGCGAAAATTATCTCTATCGATAAAGATCGCCTAAGCCTCAGTATTAAGCAGCTGTCACAAGATCCATGGCTAGATGAAGTTGAACAATTCAAATCTGGTAGTGATGTTGAAGGTACGGTGACTCGAATTACACCGTTTGGTGCATTCGTGCAAATCAGCCCTGCTGTTGAAGCGCTTGTCCATGTAAGCGAACTTGGTGAAGGTGACAACGCTGATCCAGAGAAGGTCTTTACTCTCAACGAACGCAAAAGCTTTACTGTCCTTGACGTCGATAAGGACAACCGCAAGATCTCTTTGAGTCTTGGCAAAAAGAATAAATAACTCGTTACGTTGTAACTTGTACAATAATTGCCGCCGTTTTAACAACGTTTAACGAGCAGGTAGAAAGGAGCTATAGGCTATGGCTGAAAAAGTGATAACTGTCGCTGATTCAATTACTGTTGGTGAGCTAGCTGAAACGCTTAACCTGCCCGTTACAAACTTGATTGGGGAATTGTTTAAAAATGGCATTGTCGCCACGATTAATCAACGACTTGATTTTGAGACGGCGCAAATTATTGTGGAAGAATTAGGGATTGATGTAGAAATCATTCGCAAGGAAACTGCGACCGTATCTGCTCGTAAAGTCCATGAATTATCAGACACTGCAACCGAGCGTCCGCCAATCGTTGCTGTTATGGGTCATGTAGATCACGGCAAGACAAGCCTGCTTGATGCGATTCTGAAGACAAAGT
Organism: Candidatus Saccharibacteria bacterium RIFCSPHIGHO2_12_FULL_44_22; assembly: GCA_001790515.1. Taxonomy (GTDB): domain Bacteria; phylum Patescibacteriota; class Saccharimonadia; order Saccharimonadales; family Saccharimonadaceae; genus MGCS01. The sequence goes on along the minus strand of MGCS01000011.1, from coordinate 167,486 downwards.
CGGTTGATGATGAAGCGGGTGGGATTACGCAGCATATTAGCGCGTATCAAACGACACGTAATAATCGATCAATTACTCTTCTGGACACTCCTGGGCACGAGGCTTTTGCTGCTCTTCGACAGCACGGTGCGACTCTTACAGATGTTGTTGTTATCGTTGTCGCTGCTGACGACGGAGTCAAGCCGCAAACAATTGAGGCTATACGTTTCGCAAAGACCGCTAACGCAAAAATCGTTGTTGCGATTAATAAGATGGACAAAGAAGCAGCAAATCCACAACTTGTAAAAACGCAACTCGCAACCGAGCACGGACTTAATCCGGAAGAGTGGGGCGGTGACACATTGATGGTTGAGGTGAGTGCAAAGACTGGTCAAAATATTGATAAGCTTCTTGACACGGTATTACTCGTAGCTGATTTAGAGGAGCTACGCGCTGATGTTGATGCGCCGGCTGAGGGACTTGTGATTGAATCGCACATGGAGCTTGGTAAAGGTTCTGTTGTAGGGTTGCTCGTTGAGCATGGTGAATTGAAGCCTGGTCATTTTATGGTCGCTGGTGCGACATACGGTAAAGTCCGAACATTGCTTGATTTTGCCGGCAAGACAATTAAAAAGGCTGGACCAGCAACGCCTGTTACTGTGACAGGATTTAAAGAGTTGCCGCAATTCGGTGATGTATTCTCGATTGCCAAGAGTGAAAAAGATGCGCGCAATGCAGCTAATCAGGCGCGTATCGAACGTGAGCGTGATGCGGCGAGCACAAATGTTACTGGTGCGGATATGCTCAAAATGATGACGCAGAAAAATGAATCACAGGAGCTTAATGTGATTGTGAAGGCGGATGTTCAAGGATCGCTCACTTCTGTTATGGACAGTTTACGACTTGTGGACACGGATGGCGAGATCACACTTCGAATTATCGGTAGTGGTGTTGGAAATATTTCAGAAAACGATATTCGTCTTGCAGCAAACGAAAACACAATTATTTATGGTTTTAACGTTGATCTACCGCCTGCCGTAAAGCGATTATCGATGCGTGACAAGGTTCAAGTTCGTATGTACAAAGTAATTTACGAACTTTTAGATGACGCACGACAATCAATGGAGTCAATGCTGGCACCAGAAGTTGTTGAAACTGAAATCGGCTCGCTAACTATCAAGGGTGTGTTCCGTACGCTGAAAAATGAGGTCATCGCTGGCGGTGAAGTGATGACGGGTAAGGCAGTCGCAGGTGTGCTTGCTCGCGTAAGGCGAGGTGATGAACAGCTGGCAGAGGTTGAAGTGACGAAAGTACAGCGTCAGCAGCAAGAGGCGAAAGAAGTCTTTGAGGGCGAGATGTGTGGGTTAAGCCTGAAAACAACGAAGAAGCTGCTCATCGAAGAGGGCGACACGATTGAATTCTTTAGTCGAGAGCTCGTGAAGCGAACACTGAAGTAGGCTTTGTCTCGGTAGACACCCCGTGCTACAATCGTAGGGAGAGCTAATATAAGGATATAAGGTATACAATGTTTCAATTAGACGACAAATTCTTGGCTGACATCGGATTGAACGATCTTCCTGATGATCAAAAACAACCATTTTTACAACATATTTATGAAGAGCTTGAGCTACGCGTCGGCACTCGTCTATCTGACGGACTTTCGGATACTCAGCTGGAAGAGTTTGAGAAAATCATCGATCGCGATCAAGCGACGATCGATGCATGGATTGTGCAGCATGCGCCTAACTATGCAACAGATGAAGTGTTTATCCGTATGCAGCAAGCAACGAAGCTTGAGCTGACTGATCCAAATTTGAAGGCTGAATATGTTGCAACAAAGTGGCTTGAAGTAAATCGTCCAGATTATCGACAGGTTGTTGCGCAAGTACTCGACGAGCTGAAGCGTGAGATCATTAGTAACCGTGATTCAATTCTCGGTGCAAATGATGGGCAAGCGGCCGCTTAATTACTGAATAAGTTGCGACTTGTATCCAGCAAGAAATGCCTTTACGGGCATTTCTTTTTTACCGACAGGTTGGATGGTGTCAAGAACAAGGATTCCGTCTCCTGTTGCTATCGATAGAATGCCAGCTTGTTCGTCGCACGTCTCGATCGTTCCTGGCTGAGCTCCATGCTTAGCTTGAACATGAGCTGATGTAATGATCACTTCAGCCGATCCAATCTTCGTGCGTGTCTTTGGCCAGTTTTGGTATGCGCGTACCTTACGTTCAATAATAGTAGCTGATTGCTGCCAGTTGATGACGCCATCAGTCTTACTGATAAGGTGACAATATGTTGCAGCCTCTGCCTTCTGTGCTGTCGGTAGTAATGTGCAAGATAGTATACTCGGTAGGTGTTTCACTAAGAGATCAATGCCGATTTGGCCGAGCGAGTCGTATAGCTGTTGGATTTGTTCGTTGCCAGTTAAGGTAAGTGGTTTTTGTACATAGACCGGTCCAGCATCCATGTCTGCGGATAAGAGCATAATACTGACGCCTGTCTGGTTGTCGCCATTTAATATTGCCGATTCGACGGGCGATGGGCCACGATAAACAGGAAGTAGAGAAGGGTGGATATTAATAATACCTGGTGTAAATAGGTCGATAACTGATTGAGGAATAATTTTTCCGTAACTTACAAGTACGCCGACTGGAGATCCCAGTGCTTTGATTTTTTCAGTTATAGCAGTCAGCTTAATTGGTTGCCATACGTCTATGCTGTGTTGTTCTGCGTAGACTTTCACTTTAGGCGGCGTTAGTTTTTGTCCGCGACCTTGTCTACTATCGGGCTTTGTCACGACCGCAGAGATACTATACCCGCTCTGAACGAGCGCTTTGAGTGTTAAAAAACTAAAATCTTCGGTTCCGAAAAAGACAATCGGTTGCGCGGGATTAGTTTGTCCAAAGTTCGGTGCTTGTTGCAATATGCGTGTCATAATCTAGTGGTTGAAGCTCGCCTTTCTCGTCGAGAGTGTAAAATGCATCATGCGTATCATGAATATGATCAATAAAAACAATGCCATTCGTATGGTCGATTTCATGCTGAATAACGCGCGCTAAGAACCCTTCGGCTTTGAACCGAACTTCCTGCCCGTCTAGCGACAGCGCTTTGACTCGTATTTTGTCATGTCGAGGGACTTTGCCATAGATTCCCCCGACGCTTAGGCAGCCTTCGTAGTCGGCGATGATTTTACCTTCATATTTAACAACTTCAGGGTTAATGAATGTTGTAAAATCACGTACGTTCTTGTCGTCGAAGTCGCTTCTGACGATAATAACGCGGTCGAGTTTGTCGATTTGTACTGCAGCGAGTGCAGCACTAATTTCGTGTGGTCGACTATCTTCCCAGTCGAGAGCTGCACTTACCATATCGTCAACGAGCGCCTGAGTCGCTTGAGTGACTACGTGCACTCTCTTTGATTTTTCACGCAAATGTTCGTTTGGTAGTCTAATTATATCTTCTTTTTTCATAGATTAATACAAGTATAACAGATTGGGGGCGGTTCGTCTGGCTATAGTAATGAAAGCGGATCAAGCTCGGCGTGCCAATGAGTCGACGGAATATGTTTGAGGAGCCCAGCAAGATCACTACGTTTCGGCGATTTTATAAGTAACTGCCATCGGTAGGTTTCATGCTGCCGTTCGTAAAATGCAGGAGTTGGACCAAGAATATCTATATCTTTAGGAGCGACTGCTCGAAGATTCCGAGCGACGGCTTGCGCATTGCGCACCGCCGCTGCCTCGGTCTTGTAAACGCATGTTAATTGGAGTAAAAATGTGTGCGGAGGAAACTTTGCACGTTTACGTTCAGCGAGCGTTGTTTCATAAAAATGTTCATAATCTTGTGCAATGCCGTCGACAACGGCGGGGTGATTGGGCTGATATGATTGAATAATAACTGATGTCGGATGCTCTGTGCGTCCTACTCGTCCAACGACCTGTGCAAGTAGCTGAAACGTTCGTTCTGAAGCTCCGTAGTCGGGCAGACTTAAACCTGCATCCGCCTGGATAACACCGACCATTCGAAGGTGGGGTAAGTCAAGTCCCTTGGCGACGACTTGAGTGCCAATCATAAGTTCAATTGAACCATCGTATAGTTCTTTGTATCGTTTATCAACTGAGTTTTCTTTGGTCGCGTCTGCGTCAAACCGTACAATTTTTTTATCAGGAAAAAATTTGCGCAGTTCTGACTCTATCAGCTTTGTGCCGATTCCTTTATGAATAATGTCTGCATTGTGGCATTCTGGACAGCTTGTCGGAACTCGCTCAGTACTGCCGCAGATATGGCATTGCAGATGATGACGGTCTGCATGAAGTGTAAAAGGAACGAAACATCGAGGGCATGTCGATGTCCAACCACAGTTGTCGCAAAGCGTCGTACTAGCGCTGCCGCGTCGGTTATGAAAAATGAGCGCCTGATTGCCTGTTGCGAATGTTCTCTCTAATTCATCCAGTAGCGTATTTGATAAGAACCGATGTTTCTTAAAGCTTTGTTTCTTTGTAAGATCAACAACGGTAATGGTTGGCATAATCGCGCCCAGCTTGGCACGCGTATTCATTTGAATAATGGGTCGGTCGGATTGTTTTGCTAAATAGTACTCACTGATTAAAGGTGTTGCACTGCCCATCACGACCTTGGCTCTATGATAACGGGCGAGTATGCTTGCGGCGCGCAAGGTGGAATAACGTGGCGCCTGTTCTTGTTTAAAACTTGGCTCATGAGACTCATCGATAACAATCAATCCAATATGAATGAGTGGCATAAAAAGTGCAGAGCGTGGTCCAACAACAATCCGAGGTATTGTACTATGCAGCGCCTCTAACCACGCATGGTGTCGCTCTGCTTCCGTTTGACGAGAGTGTGTCAGAATAATATTTTCGAAGTGATGAGAGAACTCATCAACTAGCTGGGACGTGAGAGCAATTTCCGGAACGAGCACTATGACGGACTTACCGTTGGCCACAGCCCGCTCGGCGAGTTCAATATAAAGACGTGTTTTACCTGATCCTGTCACGCCATGAACAAGGGCACTTCCGGGGTTCATTGCGGTAATTACTTCCAGCGCATTACGTTGATCGTCTGTGAGCACATATTGTGTTCGGTCGCGTAATCGCACTGCATCGATGTTAATACGCGGGCGTCTTTTTTTCGTGATCCCTCGAGGCAAGACTGTTTGAAAAACGGTGGCTAGGGGAGTGGCATAGTAATCTCTCATCCATAATGCTAGCTGTAGTAATGGCTGAGGGAGAGAGGCGTCACCTATGGTGGCTATGATTGACTTTGTTTTATATGAGGGTTGAGCTACTCTTTTAACCACAACACCTACTTGTTCTTTACTCCCAAGCTCTACTGTAACGATCTGGCCGATAGATAGTCGTCGACTGCTGGAGTACGTAAAGGAGTCACTGCCGGCGCGGACAATGCGATTTGGCGCAACCTCGTAATATTCCATACAGTCCATTATACTTGCTTTATATGATGTATTTTCAAAGTCGCGCTCAGGCGGGTCAACTTCTATCGGGTCAACTGCTTGATAAGTATCGTTACGAAAACTGTGCTGTCGTCGCATTGAGCGACGGCGCAGTCCAGGTTGGTGAGCAAATAGCAGCCAGTTTGCACTGTATATTGACGATGTTGATAATTGAAGGAATTGAAGTGCCTGGCGAAAGCACTTCATTTGGGTCGATGTCTCAGTCTGGAAATTTTACCTATAATTCACAGATGTCCGCTGGTCAGGCCGAGGAATATGCGACGGAGTTTCATGGCTATCTGGAGGAGCAGAAGCGTGAAGCTTTCGGTAGGATAAACAGATTACTAGGTGATGGCGGTATGATTGATCATGATATGCTGCGTGATCATACAGTTATACTCGTAGCGGACGGGCTCGATAGTATCTCGATCCTTGATGTTGCACTAGACTTTTTGAAACCAATTCGGGTCCAACGCCTTGTCGTTGCCGCGCCCGTTGCTGATGTTGCTGTCGTCGATAAGTTACATATGTACGCAGACGAATTACACATTCTTGATGTAAAAGCTAACTTTTTAGGAACTAATCACTATTACCAGGTGAATGATGTGCCTACTCACGAGGTTACGGTTGCAAAAATAAATCAGATTGTATTGAATTGGCGCTAAGTCGCTTGTGAAATGTTGTAAGAAAGTGTAAGATAGAGAGTAACGATAGCGACAGGAATGTGATTAAGGGAGTATATGTTAGACGTTTTTATTACCTCAAGGGTGCGACGAAAAATTGTGGTGGTGTATGCCAAATATCCTGATTTTCGTACGCACGTTCGAGGACTTGCCAAACTTATCAAAGAAGACCCGGGAAATATTCAGCGAGAACTGAAGAGGTTGGAAAAAGTAGGATTTTTACAAAGCGAAAAACAAGGTAATACTAAAATTTACTCAACAAACAAGCAATTTGTCATCTTTAAAGAGCTCCAGAGTATCGTCATTAAATCACAGCAGCAATCTGGTCGTCCTAAGCGAACTTCAACTGACGTTCAGCCTTCATAATGACGCTGTTCGAACAACTGCTCACCGCGCGCGGACTGTCTGGTCACGCGCGCGATGCGTTTTTAAACCCTAGTTACGATGCAAAACATGATCCGTTCTTACTCCCGGATATGATGAAAGCCGTCAACAGGCTCGTTCAAGCTCGCAATAATCAAGAAAAAATAACCATTTACGGTGATTACGATATTGATGGACTCACGGCAACAACAGTATTACTGGATGCGTTTGATAGCTTTGGGTTTGATAACGTGGATGCATTTATTCCTAATAGATTCGTTGAAGGATATGGACTAACTGTCGATGCAGTTGAGAGGATTGCTGCGACCGGCGCTCAATTAATCGTGACTGTTGATTGTGGTAGCCTGAGCGAAAAAGAAATTATTCGTGCGAGCGAACTGGGTGTTGATGTAATAGTGACGGACCATCATAATGTCGCTCCAGTCCAACCACCTGCGATTGCTGTGATTAACCCAAAACGCTTGCTACAAGAGTATCCAGATGAATATCAAAACTATTTGTTAAAATCTAGCTCGGCGATGACCGGAAAGGTATATCCGTTCTTGGATCTCGCGGGAGTTGGCGTTGCTTTCAAATTGATCCAAGCTTTACAGACAAGGCTGGATGGACTAGAGCCTGGTCATGAAAAGTGGCTATTGGATTTAGTCGCACTGGGGACGGTGTGCGACATCGTGACGCTGGTGGACGAAAACAGAGCAAATGTATTCTGGGGTTTAAAGGTTTTGGCGCAGGCAAAGCGCCCAGGTTTGCGTGCGCTAATGGCAGTTGCGGGCGTTGAACCACACATGGTGAATTCGCGGCATTTAGGGTTTGGGTTGGGGCCACGTATGAATGCGGCCGGTCGATTAGAAACAGCGCAGTTTTCGCTAGATATGTTGCGGGCAAAAGAGCCAATGCAGGCACTAGAAGCTGCGCAAAAACTAGACGCGATGAATGTTGTCAGGCGAGCTGATCAGGATAAAATATTTAAAGAGGCGATTATTCAGGCCGAGGAATACAAAAACGATACAGTGTTAGTTGTCAGTAGTCCAGGCTGGAGCCATGGGATTATTGGCATTGTTGCTGCGAAATTATTAGAAAAATATAAAAAGCCAACGTATGTCCTGGAAGAAATGGGTGACGAGTCAAAAGGTTCGGCGCGAAGTTACGGTGATTTCAGTGTGGCGGACGCCATCCGCGCATCTGACGACATCATTATCAAGGGTGGTGGTCACAAATTCGCCGCTGGTGTGACCATGGCGACGACGGATATTCCAGCTTTTCGACAACGAGTGAATGAATTTTATGAACAGCAGAAATTCGTCAATCAGCAGAACTTACTACTCCCGAAAGCCGACGCGACCGTGTCGATGTTGTCGCATATTAATGAATCGTTTATTGTGCAATTGGCGCAATTAGAGCCGTTTGGCAGCGGTAATCCTGAACCTATACTCCGCGCCGAGAAACTATTGGTTATCAATCGACGGAAAATGGGTGCCGAATCCCAACATGTCAAACTTGAACTGCGGGATGAGTCCGGCAGTACCATGCAGTTCCTGGCATTTAACGCACCGAATCATTTCTTTTTAGAACCAGGCGAACATGCCGCTATATGGTTTCAGCCGACGGTCAACGAATGGCAAGGACGACGCAGTATTGAAGGGCGATTACTCCATCTTGAATTGCTTTAGTGGTGTATGGATGCCAATAGGTAGGCTGTGATGATTCTCTGATGAAGACAGTTGCACAACTGCTACGTCTCTGTTACAATAGTTGACGATATGGTACAAGTAACACGTAAAGATCAGAAGGAAGCAAACGAGAATATTATTCGTCGTTTCAACCGCAAAGTTTTGCAAAGTGGCGTACTTGCAGAAGCAAAAGCTTCGATGCGATTCGCGAAGCCACTCAGTAAGACTGAGCGTCGTGCTAAGGCGATCATCCGTAAGGAACGCAAAGCAGACAAACTAGCAAAAGCACGTTTGGGGCTCCGCTAGGAATGGCTCTGAAAGAGCAAATTCAAAACGATATGAAAGCCGCCCTTCTTGGCGGCGATCGTTTTGTAGGGGATACGTTACGTAACCTAAAAGCAGCTATCTTGAACGAAGAAGTCGCACAAAACAAGCGTGACACCGGAATCAGTGATCCTGAGATTGAAGTAATTATTGCGCGTGAAGTAAAGAAACGTAACGAAAGTATCGTGCTGTATGAACAGAATGGCCGACCTGAACTTGCTGAAGAAGAGCGTAAAGAAGCCGCAGTACTTGCAACCTACTTACCGCAACAGTTAAGTGAAGATCAGATTCGCGAACTAGCAAAAACAGTTATCGAAGCAATGGAAAACGTCGGGCCTAGTGTAATGGGACAGGTCATTGGTGGTGTTAAAGCCAAAGCGGGTACATCGGCAGATGGTGCGACGGTTGCGCGTATCGTTAAAGAACTATTGAATTCATAATCTAAATACAAAAAGAGGAGCGGATAGTGATTGTATTTTTCGGACCGGCAGGTGCTGGTAAAAGCGTCCAAGGGCAAATGTTAGCTGCACGCAACGGCTGGCGTTGGTTGAGTGCAGGGCAGCTACTTCGTGATACTCATGATATTGAACTCATCAAAGAAATGCAGACCGGAAAATTAGTCAACCCAGAAAAAGTAAACGAACTAATGGGTGAAGCTATTAAACGATCTAAAAACATTGACCGGGTTATTCTTGATGGATTTCCTCGGCAATTAAACCAAGCAAAATGGCTTGTTGAAAGTCAGTCACATCATGGACGTGATATTAAGTTAGTTGTTGTCCTAGAGGTGCCAAAAAGCGAACTACTCAAACGCCTTGAGGTTCGTGGCAGGGCTGATGACGTGCCTGATGCAATCGACGAACGCCTCAAGATCTATCGGACGGAAATGTATCCTATACTAAGCTTTCTGACTGAGCAGAATGTCAATATTGTCCATATTGATGGTGTTGGGTCTGTCGGGCAAGTCCACGATCGTATCATGGAAGAACTAGAAGCGCATAACCTCGCACAATCACTATGAGTCAGCCAGAAAAAACGACAACTCAAATCCAAGCAATGCGAGAAGGCGGTAGAATCCTTGCAACTATTTTCGATGGTATAAAAAAACGTGTAAAAGTTGGTATGACCGAACTTGAAGTTGACCTGTGGGTTGAAAAAGAAATTAAACGGTTGGGAGCAACGCCAACCTATAAAGAACCGGTGCCCGATTTTCCAAATGTTATTTGTATCAGTACTAATGAGGAGATTGTGCACAGTATCCCAACTGACTACACATTTGAAGCAGGTGATATTGTCAGTTTCGACCTCGTTATTTCCTATAAGGGGATGAAGACTGATAGTGCATTCACGATGATTGTCGGTGAAAAACCAAGTGGCGCAAAGAAGCATCTTGTTAATTTAACAGAGCGAAGTTTATATGCTGGAATTGATGCTATCAAAGGACGAGGCACATACACTGGTGATATTGGAGCGGCGATCGAAAAAGTATTATCTGATGGGAAGTTAGGCATTATCCGCGATCTTGTTGGTCATGGGATTGGTCCTGAAATGCACATGGAGCCCGATGTTCCTAACTATGGGCGAAAGGGCAGTGGAGTGCTACTTCGGCCAGGGGACACAATTGCCATAGAGCCTATGGCAACGTTGGGTGGGGAGAAGATTCTGACCGATAAAAACGACGGCTGGACAATATATACCAAAGACAAAAGTTTGGCTGCGCATTTTGAGCATACAGTTCTTATCACCGAAGACGGTGCAGAAATTCTTACACAGCTATAAGCTGCCGCACGCGCCTGCTGATCGCTTCGGATGGTTCAATAATGACTGCCCGGTTATCGGCAATTTCAGCGATCAGTTCTTTTATCCAATGATAATGTGTGCAGCCAAGGACGATGACGTCAGCGCCGCGGTCGCAAAGAGAACGAATAGTTGATTCGATGTGAGCTCTATTTATTTGATTGTTTTCTATCAGGTACGCCCACTGACTGCAATCCGGCTCGATAATATCAAGGTGCTGCCCATAGGTTTGAACTAGTTTCGCGTAACGACGACTAGAAAGCGTGGCAGGAGTCGCGCAAACACCAATGGTATTTGACTTTGTTAAGTGCGATGCGGTTTTGATCATTGGTTCAATACCTATAAATTTTTGCGACGGGTATTGATTTCGTAGCTGATCAATCGTGACAGCAGTTGCCGTATTGCACGCAAGTATTATAACGTCGTATGTTCCATCTAGAAATGGCTGAATAGCTGTGTGGGTGAGCAAAAATACTTGACTGTCGCTCTTGTCACCGTAGGGGACATTTTTATGATCGTTGATTGAATCAATCTGTGCGGAAGGAAATGACCGCGTCAATGCTAGTGCGATTGATGCGCCGCCAACCCCGCTGTCGAATACTCCGAGTTTCATGGCTATCTTTCGATGATGACGCCACAGCTTTGGATTGGTTTGCCGGTTGCTGCAAATCCATCCCATCCCATGTCATCTGGGTTAGTGGTGTCTAGTTTGACTTCGAATTCGTCGCATACGTCTTGAGTTTTGCCAATGAGGATGGCGGTAATAACGATTCGATTAGAGTGAACCTGTACGTATGGTCCGATTGTTGGAACTGATGTATCGTCGTGACTATCATTTGCGATTGCGACTTTCCCGGCTTTCTGCAGCTCATCCATGAGTGGTTTACTGGATGTTTCATTTGGAGTAAGTGACGTATTTGTGGGACTGGTTGGTTGTTGCCAGTCACGACACGTTCGTAGCGACGGGCTAGAGGGGGACTGCGGGAACCCAGTCCCAAGGCAATACGTTCCCGGAGAAACATTTGGCCATCCATCACCATTTGGATTAATTTTGGCTAGTTTGTATGAGTGAAAGAGGTTTGCGTATTGCTTTACCTCTGTAGCTCGAACAGTATTTTTTGCCCTTGTTTGGACATTATTGTATCCAAGAATAATGATCGCTGCAAGAATTCCGATCACCACGATGATAACGAGCAGCTCAATGAGGGTGAATCCGCGGTTGGCGCGACGATTAAGACGTGTGTGTGAATAATTCATATGTTGTTAGTATAAGCATTTTAGAAGCAATTAACAAACTATTTTTAGGCGGTCGGTCTATTCAAATGATGACATAAGCGATATACTGAAACGTATGCAAGATTCTTCCCGCTATGCCGTCGGTATTGATATCGGTACGACCACTGTTCGATGTGTCGTTGGTCATATAGATGCGACAACAGGGACGCCAACAATTGTTGGCATAGGATCAGTCTCCAATACGGGCATGCGCAAAGGCGCGATTGCAAATTTAACAGGTCCTGCCCGCGCGATTGATGACGCACTTGGCGAGGCGGAGCGAATGAGTGGCTATCAGGTCGACGTAGCGACGCTGACTATTAATGGTTCTCATATACTCAGCTCCAAAGCAGATGGTATGATTGCGGTCGGTGCGGCTGATCATGAAATTACTGATGATGATATTGCTCGATTGGAAGAGGTAGCGACAGTAGGAAAAGTCCCAGCAAATCGCGAAATACTTGAGGTTGTCCCCCATAGCTATAGGCTTGATGGACAAGACAATATCAAGGATCCAATCGGTATGACTGGTACTCGCCTAGAGATTAGAGCTAATGTTGTCTCGGCATTAGCCCCTCACGTCACGAATCTACAGCGCACTGCGGAGCTCGCAAAAGTAATACCTCGTGCAATCGTTCCCTCTGTTGTTGCGGCGGCTAGAGCTGTGCTTACTGAACAGCAGCTTGAGAATGGTGTTGCCGTTATCGATCTTGGTGGTGCAACTACAAGTATCGCGGTATTTGAAGAAGGAGATTTGCAATTCGTGTCTGTTCTATCTGTGGGCGGAGCAAATATCACCAATGATCTTGCCATTGGGCTCAAGACAGATCCAGAAATCGCAGAACTGGTTAAACTGCAGCATGGATCGGCAGTCGTTCGCGGAAATAACGATACTGTAGGTGTTAAGGTGAATAAGGACATTCATGAATTTGCAGTATCAGACATCGATGATGTTGTTGATGCGCGACTTGAAGAAATTTTTGAGGCAATTCAAAAAGAGTTAAAGCGTGCTGGATACGCAGGCAAGTTGCCAAGTGGTGTTGTATTGGTTGGTGGATCTGCCAATTTAAAAAAGATTACCGATTATGCCAAAGAATCTCTAGGTCTTGCAGTGCGGCTAGGCTCGGCGAAAGGATATGGCGGCGTTGGTGAGCATCTCGATGAACCGCAATTCGCGGCGGCTGTTGGACTAATGTTAGCCGACTCAGAGGCTGCGCCAACAACCAAGCAATCACGGGGGTCGGGCAAGAGTGCACATGCCGGTAAAGCAGTAAAGCGGGCGGGCGGATTCTTGTCAGGAATTATCGGACGCTTTAAAGCGTAATTGAATACATACAATAGTGGTATACTAGAAAAGAATATATAGAGGGACGGGAGAGCGAGTTCATGCCGGAAGTTACACCAAGTGAAATACAGACATTTGCAAGTATAAAAGTCGTTGGCGTTGGTGGCGCTGGCGGAAGTGCTGTCAATCGAATGAAGGACGCCGGGCTATCCGGTGTACAGTTCATTGCAATGAACACTGATGCTCAGGCACTTCATAACAGCAAAGCAGATATTAAACTACACCTTGGTCATAATACGACCGGTGGACTTGGCGCAGGCGCCGATCCGTCGACCGGCGAAGCGGCTGCTAATGAGTCGCGTGCAGAAATTCAACAAGCACTTGAGGGCGCTGACATGGTATTTGTGACTATTGGTGCCGGTGGTGGTACTGGGTCTGGTGCTGGTCATATCGTTGCCGAAGTCGCACGTGAAATGGGCATCCTAGTAGTTGGCGTAGCAACGAAACCGTTTAGTTTTGAGGGAGAAAAACGTCGTACGAATGCTGATTGGGCTATTAACCAGCTTGGTCGCCAAGTCGACACGTTAATCACTATTCCGAACGATCGATTACTTCAGACAATCGATCGACGAACGCCACTTCTTGAGACATTTAAAATTGCCGATGACGTCCTACGTCAAGGCGTGCAGGGTATCTCTGAGCTAATCACTGAACATGGGTTAATTAATCTCGACTTTGCTGATGTGAAGGCCATTATGAGTAATGCCGGAAGTGCATTAATGGGCATTGGACGTGCGAGTGGCGATGATCGCGCCGCACAGGCTGCACAACAGGCGATTGAATCTCCACTGATCGAAGTATCGATTGATGGCGCCAAGGGTGTCTTGTTCAATGTCACCGGTGGCTATGACATGAGCATGAGTGAAATTCAAGAAGCTGCTGAAATTATCACCAGTGCCGTGTCTCCAGATGCGAATATTATTTTTGGTGCAACACTAAAACCTGATCTTGAGGATGAGTTGATCATAACGGTTATTGCGACTGGGTTTGATAGCCAATTCTTCCATGAACAGGAAGTGGTACTTGATCCTGCGGCAGCAGCGGTTAATGCAATTGAAACAGAAGGCGTTCGCGATGAAGCGGTCACTGCGATTGATATGGATCTCGATCGTACCGATGCAGCGACGAGTTTCGCCGAAGAACCTACGGGTAATATATGGGATACGCCGACTGATGATGACGATGAATCCGATACCCCTGCGTTTCTTCGCCGACGTAAAAAGAATAAACCTTCGGACGAGTCTTAGAAGGATTGTTCATGACGAAGCAATACAAGATCGGCGACAGTCGCGTTATCGAATCGCGAGAGGGTAGTGATGGTGTCTCAATTCGTCGTCGTCGTGAATCACCTGACGGCCGGCGGTTCACGACATACGAGCGTGTCGAAAAGCCTAATCTTGCCGTCATCAAAAAAGACGGTAGTCGCGAATTGTACGACCGCGAAAAATTGACAATTGCAATTCGTCGCTCTGTTGGTAAGTTTTTTGAGTCAGAAATAGAAATAGATGATATTGTCACGCGTGTCGAAGAAAGTCTGTATGCGCTTGGCGAAAATGAAGTGCCATCTCCAAAGATCGGCTCGCTCGTATTGGACGAGTTGCTGGATAGAAATGAAGTTGCCTACGTACGATTTGCAAGTGTCTATTACGAATTCAAGACGCTAGATCAGTTCGTCGAAGCTATTACGGCTGCTCAGGGCAATAAATAATGCGTGTAATGGTCGCCTATAAGATCGAAAGTGATCATGCGCGTGATGTGCTAGATTATTTGCGTGATTTTGAACGAAGAACAGGTAAAAAGATTGAAGAGATTGATCCGGATACTCGTGAAGGAACGTCGCTATGTCGGCTTTATGATATTGTGGAATATCCAACGATAGTTGCAACTGACGATCAAGGCAAGCTGCAAACGACATGGCGAGGTCGACCACTACCAACAATAGATGAGGTAAGTTATTATGTTCTCTAATATTTTCCACAAAAAAACCGCCGACGAACGTCGATCTGATCGATGGATATTCGGAACGATGTTGGTTTTTGGCCTTATCGGACTGGCATCTGCATTCGTTTTGACCATTGAGAAATTTCATTTACTGGAAGACCCGAACGCTATTTTGTCGTGCAGCTTTAATTTAGTGCTCAACTGCTCGACCGTTATGCAAACATGGCAATCAAGTGTCTTTGGATTTCCTAATATGCTTATCGGTTTGATGGCATACCCGGTTGTCATTGCAGTCGCGGTTGCTGGATTAAGCGGAGTTCGTTTTCCAAATAAGTTTCTGATTGTAGCTAATATTTGCTATGCTCTTGGCGCACTGTTTTCGTACTGGCTATTTTTTCAGAGTGTTTATGCGATTCAAGTACTGTGTCCTTGGTGTTTAGTAGTAACATTTAGTACGACGCTCATTTTTGCGACGCTCACTCACTATAACCTTCGTGAGAACGTGTTTAATCTTGGTGCGACGCAACGCAAGCGATTGCAAGAAATACTCTACAGTGACTATGACAAGTTGGCAGTAGCAATCTGGATTGTCATCCTTGTATCGCTTGTGTTCTTGAAATTTGGTGACGCCCTGTTTGCTTAGTGGTGTATCTGCAGGTGGTTATGAACTGGCTTCAGTTGAATACATCTACTTATTGCGTTATTATAGATTAAGAGACACTGTATTTTATATACATGAGCGGCCATCAACCGCGAAGTTTTGGGAAGAACGACATCGTCCACTAGACCCCAACGTGAACGCTACGTCAAAGCGAACAACTAAGCGCTAAAAGAATCACTTCTTTTGGAAGTCAGATGGTAACGTCCGTAGATATGGACTCTGACATTCGAAAGAAGTGATTTTTATTTGTCATAAAAAGGAGTAACTATGAAGTTCAAAGCAAATACACGTCGAAGGGCACTCGAATACGAAAAAGACTGGGTACAAAAATGGAAACAAGACAAGACATTTGAAAAATCTGTCGAAAACCGTCCAAAAGATAATTCGTATGTATTTTACGACGGCCCTCCGTTTATTTCCGGAGTGCCACACCACGGAACACTCCTCAGTTCTATCGTCAAAGATACGATTCCTCGTTACCAAACCATGAAAGGCAAGCGCGTTGAGCGTGTGTGGGGATGGGATGCGCATGGTTTGCCTGCAGAACGCTTCACCGAGAAAAAACTTGGTATTCGCTCGCGACAAGAAGTGATTGAATACGGCATCGAAAAATACATCACAGCGACTCGCGCAAACATGCTCGAAACCAGTAGCGCCTGGGAAGATACTGTCGATCGTATCGGTCGTTGGGTTGATTTCAAGGGGGCCTACAAAACCATGGACAAAGAATACATGGAAAGTATCTGGTGGGCGTTCAAAAACTTGTACGAAAAGGGCAAAATCTACGAAGGCGAAAAAGTGCTGATGTACTGTACGCTCGACGCAACGCCACTTTCAAAAGCTGAGGTGACGATGGATGCTGGCGCGTACCAAGACGTCACGGATCCGAGCGTCTATGTAAAGTTCAAGCTCAAGGATGACAGGTCGCTACTCGCATGGACAACAACACCGTGGACGTTATCTGCAAACACCGCACTCGCCGTGAATCCAACATTGGTGTATGCAGAAGTCGTGTTAGCTGATAGTGAAACGCTGATTATTGCCAAAGAACTCCTCGATAAAGTCCTCGTCGATGAGAAAAAGCAGCCGTTAGAATACACCGTAAATCAAGAGATGAAGGGAAGTGATTTAGTTGGTCTTTCGTATCATCCATTGCTTCCGATTCCTAAAGGCATGGCCGAAAATCCAGTCGGGAAAAATGCAAAACGTATAAATAGTAAAACTACGTATTCAGTCAATCAACATATGTATACAGTGCTTGAAGCCGACTATGTCAGCGCCGATAGTGGAACTGGAATCGTACATATTGCACCGAACTACGGAGAAGAAGACTATGCTCTTGCAGAGCTGAATAACGTTCCTGGATTTCACGCAGTCGACGAAAACGGTAATTACTACGCTCCCGTGGCTGAGCAGCTCTACAGTTATTTGCCATGGCTTGATTCGAGCGAGCCGCTCAACGTATGGACAAGTAATAAAGAAATCGCAAAAGGGCTAAAGAAAGCAGGGATTGTCTGGAAGATTGATTACATCAAGCACAGCTACCCTCATTGTCACCGCTGTGGCACAAAGTTGATGTACCGCGCACACCCCAGCTGGTTTATGGATATAGATGGCCAGCGCGAAAAGATGCTAGAAAAGAATGGCAACATCAACTGGTTCCCAGCACATGTCAAAAACGGTCGGTTTGCAAAAACGGTTGAATCAGCACCTGACTGGAATATTTCTCGTGATCGATTCTGGGCGACAGCAATGCCAGTTTGGAAAGGCATCGACAAAGACGGAAACGAGAAGGTAAAAGTAATTGGCAGCTATGCGGAACTCAAAGAACTTTCCGGACAAGAGCTCGACGACTACCATCGTCCGTGGATCGACGATGTTACCTTCACGATCGACGACGTGGAATACACGCGCATCGACAAAGTCATGGACAGCTGGTTCGAAGCGGGCAGTATGCCGTTTGCTCAGTTCCATTATCCATTCGAAAACAAGCAAAAATTTGAAGATAATTTCCCTGGTGATTTCATCGTGGAATACATTGGCCAGGTTCGCGCATGGTTTTACTACATGCACGCCATGAACGTGGCATTGTTCGGTGAAAACTCGTTCAAAAACGTCATCGTCACTGGTAACGTTGCTGGCAACGATGGTCGTAAGATGAGTAAATCGTACGGCAATTATACCGATCCAAATGAACTGATGGACAAATTTAGCGCCGATTCGCTACGCTTTTTGCTCCTATCGAGCCCGCTACTCAACGGCGAAGATTTTGCCCTGCAGGACAAAGAAGTTGGCGACGTCGCGCGCAAACTCGGCATGATCTGGAACATGTACGATTTCTTCACGATGTATGCCGAAGTTGACGGTTGGGAATTCGACGGCACCCTCAAAGATCCGTTAGAAGATTGCGCGAACCCGCTGGATATCTGGATCATCTCCCGCCTGCATCAATTAGTTGCAGATGTCGAAAAAAACCTTGATACCTACAACATTCCCGATGCGATCAGTCAGATTCTCCCGTTCCTCGACGATGCCAGCAACTGGTATGTTCGCCGCAGCCGACGCCGTTTCTGGAAATCAGAAGATGACGGAGACAAAGAGCAGGCGTATCGAACACTCCACTATGTGCTAGTGAGACTATCCTATATTCTCGCACCATTCACTCCATTTTTAGCGGAAGAATTGTATCATAACCTCACAGGTGACAAAGAATCAGTTCACCTGAAAGATTGGCTGTCGACTGGGCGAGTGAACGAACTAGTCGTTCAGGATATGGAACAAGTTCGTGACTACGTCAACCAAGCGCTGAGCTTGCGTGCAAAAGAGCGTATCAAGATTCGGCAACCGCTCGCGAGTGTGACAGTGCCGATACTCGGCAAATTTGTCAACTTCGAAGATATTTTAACCGAAGAATTAAATGTTAAAAAAGTTATTCAAGGTGATGAGCTAGGTTTAAATTTCGAGGTAACCCCAAGCCTCAGGCGCGAAGGACTGATGCGCGAAGTCGTCCGTCACGTGCAGGCAGCCCGAAAAGC
The DNA here is from genome assembly GCA_001790515.1 of Candidatus Saccharibacteria bacterium RIFCSPHIGHO2_12_FULL_44_22. Lineage (GTDB taxonomy): Bacteria > Patescibacteriota > Saccharimonadia > Saccharimonadales > Saccharimonadaceae > MGCS01. The sequence goes on along the minus strand of MGCS01000011.1, from coordinate 148,922 downwards.
GGCGGGACTGAATGTTGATGATCACATTACGCTATCTCTGGACGCAGGTCAGAGCCAAGACACTGAACTAGGGAAAGCTATCGATGAACATGCACAGACGATTGCTCTCGAAACACTGACTGATTCGTATGATGATGTCATTGACGGCTATGAAACGACCGTTGGCGTCGAAGACGATGAGCTTCGTATTTGTCTGAAAAAACGCTAACGAGTCATTTGATGTGAGTGCCTGCTCGCATTGCTATTGACAAAACTAGTTCTATGGTATAAAACATGTATATGACTACACTCATCAGGAGTGTAGCGTACCTTAGGCAAGGAGGAGTCATGCGAAACGCAACGGCGCTTTTTGTACTGGCTATAGTGATGGTCGCAGGTATATTGTCTGGTCACGTGGCAGCGGCCGCGCCCAGTCAGCTAGTCGCGGTGAACGCACAGCTGTTCGCCGAGAGCGGCCTGGTTGTGGCTCGTGTGAAGCTAACAAACACGACAAACACGGTAGAGGCGATCAACGTCTCTGATGCGTACGGGAACCGACACCAACTTCACTCGGTTCAGCCTGGCGACACTGAAGTTGTCGATTTTCATACGCGCGCAGCTGCCGTCATGGGCTATACGGTCAATGTCGTAGTGCAGAACAGCGACGGACGCACGTCAGCTCGGGGGTATCAGGCTCAGGTTGGTACGCTTGACCTACGGCCTGTACCTCAGTCTGTCGTGCCGCAGTACCCAGACAGGTACTGCGACGGTGACAAGATCGACGTTGTTCAATGCTTGGCGCAATTCGGGCTGCCGACTGGTTTTTAGTCGGTGCGGACGAGGGCGTGAGGTAACACTCCGCCCCCGTCCGCTTTTTTAGTGGGTTTTTAATAGCATAGTAGAGAAGTATGGGTGCATGATTTTCCTGTAATTAGGAGGTTATATGCCATTTAATAAAATTTCAGAATTACACTGCAGTGTACAAAATATACTACCTAAACATGCGCAGGATATATACAAAAGCACTTAACGGCGCATGGGATGGGGAAATATAAAGATCCAAAAGATCGACGGTATCAGCCGCGACACAGACGGGTAGGGGGTGTTTCTATATGACAGGCAGCCCGTATGTTTCGCGCCCATTGTGAAGTTTTTAACTGACCGAAATCATACCGATCGCTACTATAACGGAGTAACTATTTGAGGAGGCAGTATTATGACATTGAATCAATACCAAATGCAAGATCCAACAATGCAATATCCGAAAATAACCAATGATGGATCGCTACAGTCTGAGCCGGGGTTGGATGCTACTTTGAATCCAAAAGCAGATTTAGGCGAAACGACATATCAAGGCGCCGAACGCTTAAAGGGGAGAAAAGCGTTGATTACGGGCGGTGATTCAGGTATTGGTGCGGCGACGGCAATTGCATTTGCTCGTGAAGGTGCTGATGTTGCGATTGGATATCTACCCGAAGAAGAGGCAGATGCCAAAAAAATTATCGCCGAAATCGAAGCCGCTGGTCAAAAAGCGTTGGCGCTGCCAGGTGACATCAAAGATGAGGCATTCTGCCAGAAATTGGTCGCCGATACGGTCAAGGAATTTGGATCGATCGATATCTTGGTGAACAATGCCGGTAAGCAAGAGTTCGAGGCGGATTTACAGCAGCTGACAACCGAACATTTTACCGATACGTTTGTGACAAATGTGTTTGCCATATTTTGGATTACTAAAGCAGCCGTGCCACATATGCCAGCTGGGGCAAGTATCATCAACACGACTTCGATTCAGTCGTATCAGCCATCGCCAGGGCTACTAGACTATGCATCCACCAAAGGGGCAATCACTTCGTTTACCAAATCTTTGGCAAAAATGCTCGTGGAAAAGGGCATTCGCGTCAACGCGGTAGCGCCAGGCCCGATTTGGACGCCGCTGCAACCTAGTCATGGTCAGCCGCCAGAGAAATTAAAAGAATTCGGCCAGCAAGTCCCGCTTGGTCGTCCAGGTCAGCCAGCCGAATTGGCACCATCATACGTGTTCTTGGCTAGTCAAGAATCAAGTTATATCACCGCGGAAGTAATTGGCGTAACGGGTGGCAATCATCTTCTATAGTGGCGTAGCCCTATCTAACGATAGGGTTGATCAATATATTATTGACATATAGTCATTATTATGCTAATGTTAATTCAGATTCATCCACAAAAAACAAAAAATAATATGAGTATTTTCCATCACAAAACTATGAGCTTTCCTGCCATCGACCCACTGGGCGATGGTTTAGGAGACGAAATCGCAGCCGAGCAGAGAGAGTCTGATGCTATTAACAGTCTTGATGATGTGAGCGCAGAAGAGCTAAACAAAACGTGGAGCGTTATCGTCGAAGATATCAAGCATGATCCAGAATGGTTTCATTTTACCGAAGACTAATACTATAAAAAGTATAGTATAATAAAAACATATGCATGACTTATCCGACCAACAATTTGACACCCTAATAACTCGTGCAATGGATGAGCTTCCTCAGGAATATATAGAGGGGCTGGTAAACGTTGCTATCGTGCAAGCAGATGACCCTACGCCGGATCAGATTGAAAAAATGAATATACGTGAAGGTTCGATACTGCTTGGATTGTACGAAGGTATACCGTTAACACAACGTGGTAATAACTACACGTTTGTTCTGCCCGATAAAATTACGCTTTTTAAACATTCTATCTTACGTGTTGTAAATAGTGAAGGAGAACTGTTAGAGCAAATAAAACGAACAATTTGGCATGAGATTGCTCATTATTACGGGGTCAGTCACGCACGAATGCACGAGCTTCAGAATAAGCATGATTAGTTAGGTTATTCGCGCCGCATGATATAATAAGGGACAGTAAGCATCACATTTTGATGTGGAGGAGTGATAACGGCAATGACGTATGCTGCGCATACCTACCGCTATATACGATTCGATCGTTATTCCTTTTCTTGTATACTTATTGCATTATTGTTCGCGATCGCATTTATGACGTCAACATCGGTAAACGCGATAGAAATTGATGATCAAAAGCCCCAATTAACGCCATCGATTACAGGTGGTGAATTGCGTAATAATCAACTCATCAGACTCACGGTCACCGACGAAAATCCAAGTGTTAGCCATATACGCCTCTGGAGCAAAACATCTAGTAGTTCCGCTTTAATCCATGAGGTAACGAGTAGCGCGGGTGATTCAGAGCTGACATACGACTGGAATACTAGATTGGTGGTTGATGGCACTTATGTTATTGAATATAGTGCACAAGATTTGTCCGAAAATAGCCAAGTTGAATTATACGAGGTGATGGTTCGAAATAATCAACCACTCGTGACAATTAATGATACGCACAGTAATCGTGACATCACTGGCATGGTCTCAAGAGCGGATGTGTCGTTTCGTATTCTCATTGATGGTCAAGAATTGACTGACACTACTCCGGTCGTATCTGCTGATAGTGATAGCTCAGCTATGTATATGTGGACGTTCAAACTACCACTGCAGATAGCCGACGGTAACCATATTCTGACGGTATACGCAACGCCGATTGGGGATAATGGCATTGAGTCATTGTCGACGGTAAAGCCTATAGATGTTGAGACGCTTGTCGTTACCCCTCTTCCAAACGATAACACGCCTATTGTCGTTGGTCCGGTATTTCCAGTGTTAGATCTTGCCCCAGAAATAAATCAATTCATTGCACCGGTTATCAAATCAACTGGCGATACGGTTCAGACGCGCTTGTTCGGTGTTTCTGTCGATGATCTGACAGAGCGTTCGTCAGAGCAGTCAGTAGCTAAGCCCTCAAATGGAGCAAGCACGGCTATATTGGGTGTGCAGGATCGTAACCAGAGTGATCAAAATACCTCGGCTGTAGCGGCGACGCCCACTGGGTGGAGTGTGTTTAATGTTTCATGGTATTGGCTACTGGCCGTCATTACTATGTTTGGTGTGTTGTGGTGGCTTGTACTGCATGGCATTAATATCAAACAGAAATTCAAAAGTTCCCTAAACTAACGTACACTATAATTATTGTGGTCAAGAAACAAACACAACAAACAAAACAGACACTCTCACGGGCACAACATATTCATCGAAAGATGAGGCTCGCGGTTGTACCGCACCGCAGTAATCAGTATCGTCCGTTTGCGATACGTCGATATAGTTTAGTCGCAGTCATTATTGCGGTCTTTGGGGTATATTTTCTCAATAATACGATGGTGACAGGCGACGTGCTGGGACAGCAGGCGATGATCACACCTCAGACACTACTTGTAGCAACGAATACCGTTCGCGAACAGGAAGGCTTGAATGACTTAGCGCTAAACCAAAAACTAAGTCAAGCGGCGTATAGTAAAGCTCAGGATATGCTGAGTAAGCAATACTGGTCTCACGAATCACCAGCTGGGGTACAGCCATGGAAGTGGATGAGTGATGTCCAGTATAACTATAGTCATGCTGGGGAAAATTTAGCGAAGGGGTTTACGACGAGTGACGGCGTGACGAGCGCGTGGTTGGCGTCGCCGGAACACCGTGCGAATGTACTTGGTTCGTTATATCAAGATGTTGGCTTTGCAGCTGTCGAGGGGGTGTTGGACGGCAAAGACATAACACTGGTTGTTGCGATGTATGGAACACCTGTACAAGAAACAGCAGTTGCAGGTATTGCAACAACGACATTCACCGCACCGACTGAACAGACGGGTATTCTGGCTGTCATCGGGCAAAAAGTACAGTCGCTTCCTGCAGCTGCTATCGGTAGTATACTACTGGTTGGATTGTTAGGCGGGGTGGCGATGGCTGCGCATGCAAGCAGAAAGCGTCTGCCAAAGGCCATTCGGAGCACATGGCGTCACCATCATGCAGCTGTGAAAGTGATGGGGTTGGGGTCATTAAGTGTTATCATTGTAATTATGTATAGTGGAGGACAAATTTGATGACAGTAACAAAAGCAATTATACCTGTGGCAGGATGGGGTGTTCGCCGACTTCCAATCACCAAAGCAATTGAAAAGTGTATGCTGCCCGTCGGCAATCGTCCGGTTGTCGATTATGTCGTTCGCGACTGCATCATGGCGGGCATAACTGATATCTACTTTGTGATTAGCAAAGGCAGCACGCAGCTGCAAGAATATTACTCTGATAACGCCGATTTGAATCAGTACCTGCAGTATAATGGCCAGTCAGCTATGCTGGAATTGGCACATCCTCCGCAGAATGTTCGATTCCATTATGTCGAACAAGATGCCAACGCAAAGTATGGCACTGCAGTGCCGATTGCATTGGTGTTGCCGCAAATTCCAAAAGGCGAATCAATACTATACACCCTTGGCGATTGCTTTTTTCACAGTACGGACGGCTCATCGGAAATTCTACGCCTAAAGAATGTCACGCCCGAAGCAGGAAATTCTATGCTAGCTGTTCAAATTCCGCGTGAAGAGGTAAGCCGTTATGGCGTGATTCAATTTAATGAAGATACTGGTGCATTTGAACAAATCATTGAACATCCGAATGTCGACCAGGCGCCGAGTAATTACATCAACTCGGGAACATTCATCTTAAACTATGACGTCCTCACTCGTATCTACAATTTTTGTAACATGGATTTATCAGGCGAATACTTCGTCATTGATCCAATTAATCAGTTTGCGCTCGACAACGGCGTGGTGCAAGTTGTGCCTGCTCAAGGTCAATATCTAGACGGCGGAAATGTTCACGGATGGCTTCATGCGAATGAAGTGATTATTCGCGGCGCTGCCTAGGCTTGTCAAACGCTGTCACATCTGTTACAATCTACTACTGATTAGTTAAACAGTTTAAAGGAATCATATGACAAAAGCAGTCGTTAGGATCGGTGGCAAGCAATTTATTGTTACCGAAAAAGAGACCCTCCTGGTGGACCTCCTCCCGGAAGGAACGAAAGAGCTCACTCTTGATGCATTGTTGGTTATTGACGGTGAGAACACCACTGTCGGCACGCCAACTGTAAAAGGTGTGAAGGTAATTGCAAAGGTAATAGAAGACCTCGTAAAGGGTGATAAGATCCGCATTATCCGCTACAAAGCAAAAAAACGCGTTCACAAAGAAAACGGTCACCGCCAAAAATACTCCAAAATCGAAATTACTTCGATCAAATAATCCCTTAAAGATGCAAAAACACCTCCGCGTATGTGGAGGTGTTTTGTGTTATTGAATAATTACCTAGAAGACATAGAAAAAGCGTAGGCGCTATGTGGTAAGATAGTATCAATCTACGTAAGGTATCTGAGGACGGACGCTAACTAAGTGGCATTATATATTACAAAAAAACGAATTGGCATGGGGGTATTTCTTAGTGTTGCTGCCGTAGCAATAGTTACTGCGACATTAATCAAAGTCAGTACAGATGGAGATAAACTTAATGCACTCGTTGAAACGACTCAGTTACAAAATGTAACACAATTAGAGGTTAATTCAAGCTTGGCGTGTGAAATAGCGGATGCAAAAGCATATTGCTGGCAGAGTGATAATTTTGGTAATTATGGCCAACTAGGTAATGGAACAAATACAGAGAGCAGCACCCCTGTTCCAGTGAGCACGGCTGGTGTGCTTGCAGGTAAATCAGTGACTGATATAGCAACAATTAATCAATCTGCCTGTGCGCTCGCTGACGGTAAAGTATATTGCTGGGGGCAGGGTACAAATGGCGAGCTTGGCAATGGTGTAATGGCAAATAGTAATATTCCAGTCGCTGTGACAGGTGTGATGGCGGACAAAAATGTTACTGATATTATTGCAGGTACAGTGCATTTTTGTGCAGTAGCAGAAGGTGATATCTATTGTTGGGGGTATGGTGCGGGGAACAGGCTAGGTAACGGATTTGTATCGAATAGGTCTACTCCAACCCCAATCGATACATCTGGTGGGTTATCAGGCAAGACTATTACTAAAATTGACATAAAATCTGATGGCGGCTGCGTGCTCGCAAGCGGCAAAGTCTACTGTTGGGGGTCTAACTCAAATGGCCAGCTTGGTAACGGAACGCATTCGGGTGGTGCTATTCCTATGGAGGTTGGAGTAGGTGGTGTACTGGACGGGAAAGTCGTCACAGACATGGCCACGACGCAGGGGACCTCATGTGTCACCGCCGAGGCTAAGATGTATTGTTGGGGCGGTAGTAACGGGGACGGACAGCTTGGAAATGGAACGACAGTGCCAAGTTCAACACCACTTCCGGTAGACATGTCAGGTGTTTTGTTCGGGAAAACTATCGCAAAAATGTTTGTCGGAACACTTGTGACCTGTGTCACTACCGACCAGGGCTCGTTATATTGCTGGGGGAGGAATGATAATGGCCAGCTCGGAAACGGAACGACACAGGATAGTCTTGTTCCTAGCGCTGTAGATGCAACCGGCGTTCTTGCGGGCAAGCATGTCGATACGGTCGTTATGCAGAGTCGATCACTTTGCGCACTCGCCGAGAGTAACGTCTACTGCTGGGGGTTCGGATCGTCGGGTAATTTTGGCAATGGTACTAATGAGGATAGCTTAGTGCCGGTGTTGGGTGCGAGGGGTATTCTGAGTAATAAACAAATATCGTCCATGCAAGCTGGGGACGATAGTATGTGTGTGATCGCAGAACTGCAGTCGTATTGCTGGGGTCTTAAAGGTCTTGTAGGTCTGGGTAATGATGATGAGCGTTTCTCGAGTTCGTCATCACTACCAAAGGCGGTTGGTTCGGTGGTACTGATACCTGAAGTAGTATCGGTTTCACCCGATAATGGTCGTGTCGATACAGACAATGGGGCTATAGAAATTAGAGGTGTTGATTTTGATAGCGGTGCAACGGTGACAATTGGCGGTGAAGAGGCGCAGGTAACGAATCGTTATCTCGTCAACTCTATACTATATGTCAATCCGCCAATCAGCAGTACGAGTGGCTCAAGAGATGTCGTTGTGACAAATAGTAATGGCCAGTCGGCGACGCTTGCGAATGGGTATACTTATAAAGAGCTTTTGCCTATTGTCTCTTCGTTTTCTTTAGGTACGGATGTTCCGATACGTACGTCAGGGAGGCTATTGTCAATCTATGGGGAAAATCTAGAGAATACATCCGTCAAAATAGGAAACTCAAATGTACAGATACTATTGAATACAGCCGAAGAGCTACAAGTTGAAATTCCTATGTCTGCTAGCACTGGATTTGTCGACATTGTTATTACAACAAGCGACGGCCAGGACGTCACTATCAGTGATGCGATACGCTACTCTGAGGTAAAGCAAATAACAAACGTCAGTTTTGTTAACGAATCAGGAATTTCGGTCATGAGGATTATCGGTTCGGAATTAGTCAATGCAAGCAATGCTTATGAGTACACGGAGGCATTGTCTCGATCTCTCGTGACGCTTAACGGAGTGGCTATGAAGTTCTGTGCGAATGGCTTAGCTTCTACCTACGAAGGGTTTGGGTATAGTCCAGATTTCTTTTCGAATGACATTCCTTGTTATAAATTAGTAGATGCTTCAACCGGTGAAATTCAGATAAGTCCGACAAATGTAGACATACGTCTTGATGATGATTTTGATATCACTGCTCAAGGTACCGTATCTGTCAACGGATCAAGTACATTTATCTTTAATCAGCAGGCGACATCACCCGGAGATGGCGATGACGTTGAGCCTACGGCAACCGTTGGAGGCCAATCCCTCGAAAATAAACCAACAATCAGCAAGCGTCCGACATTTAGCGGTGTGGCCGAACCAGGTGCGACCGTGACAGTTACCGTTCGGTCTGATCCGATTGTATGCACTACGATCGCCGATAGTAATGGTAATTGGTCATGTACTCTAGCGATGGATTTGCCTCCTGGTAATCACACAGTGACAGTTCGTGTGATCAATCCCGACAATAGTATCGAAGACTTGGGTCCATATGCAGTTGTCGTTGCAGATACCGGCGGGGCCGCGCCAGTTGTGACATCATCGACACCGCTTGCACCGGATACTGGTGTCAGCAGGGTATTCGGCGTGCAGCGTGGCTCTATGATATATGCGGCAGCAACTGCATTAGTAGTGACTGCTTTTGTCTTTGCAGCGTACGTCAATAGACGGCGATTCCTGCCTCATAAAAACAACTCACTGTAATAGCTGCCCGATAGACATTCATCTGTATTTTCATAACGGTCGTGCTATAATAAAAACAAATGGATAGGGGAAACAAACAGTGACAACCGTTATTGCTGTGACGAATCAAAAAGGTGGTGTCGGCAAGACGACATCGGCAGTTAATATTGCGTATTATATGGCAAAAGCCGGTAAGACGGTGCTGTTGGTCGATCTTGATCCGCAGGGCAATGCAACGAGCGGACTAGGTGTTGATAAGCAGGAACTACAATCCACAATGAGCGATGTCATGATGGGCACAAAAATTATTCGTCACGTCATTATTCCAACAGAGCATAAGAATCTTCACTTGGCACCTTCGACACCTTTGCTGGCAAATACCGAAGTCGAGTTAGCTGGTGTACAGCAAAAATTTACCCGATTAAAATCCGCGCTGGAATCGGCAGCAGACTACGATATCATCATTATCGATAGTCCACCCAGCCTCAGTCTGTTGACCGTTAATGGGCTGATTGCTGCAAAATACGTTCTTTTGCCAGTACAAGCTGAATTTTACGCACTCGAGGGACTGGGACAGCTGCTTGAGACAATGAAATTAGTTCGCAAGAATATGAATCCAACGCTTGATTTGATTGGCGTGTTGCCAACGATGATGGATGGTCGCACGACACTTAGTAACCAGGTATATGAAGAGATTAAAAAGCACTTTCCGGGTAAAGTATTTGACCACACGATTCCACGTAACATACGTCTTGCGGAAGCGCCAAGTCATGGATTGCCTGTTGGTGCCTATGATCGTTGGAGTAAGGGTGCGCGTGCGTACAAAGCAGTGACAAAGGAGGTACTTGATCGTGTCAGTCAATAAAAAAGGTCTGGGGCGAGGATTCGCATCGCTTATTCCAACAGAATTACTGGATGAATCATTTGATCCAACCGCCGCTCAAGACGAGCGAATGAGTGAGCTCCGTCACATAAAGTTGACAGAAATTGTCGCTGATCCCGATCAACCACGTCGATCATTCGACGAAGCCGCTCTTGATGAAATGGCGGCATCTATTGTTGAACACGGCATATTACAACCGATTGTCGTGACTCCTCATAAAGGTCACTATCAAATTGTCGCTGGTGAACGTCGGTATCGTGCATCGGTCAAAGCAGGGTTGGACAAAATCCCTGCGCTTGTTCGAACACTTAGTAATCAACATAAATTAGAACTTTCATTGATTGAAAACTTGCAGCGACGTGATCTGAACGTTCTTGAAACGGCTACTGCGTATCTAAAACTACGCGACCAGTTCAATTTATCACTGGAGCAGATCGGCGCACGTGTCGGAGGTAAGTCAATTAGCGCAGTAAGCAATACATTGCGCCTACTGCGCCTACCGGAAAACGTACGACAAGCGCTTGCTGAGGGTAAGATTCGTGAGGGTCAAGCGCGACCTCTCGTTGGACTTGATACTGAAGTAATCGACATGGTACTACCTCAGATTCTCAAAGAAGAGTGGAGCTCACGTCGTATTGAGCAATTTATTGTCGATCTAAAAAAAGACGGATCCCAGCCTGCAAAGCAGACTCAAAAAGTATTACATGAAGCTACACACGATAAAGAGATAAAACGATTAGAAAAACGTCTGAGTACAAAGATAAAGATCCGAACAAATGCGAAGGGCGCTGGTCAGATTGTTATTGCGTTTAAGAGTAGCGAAGAATTCGAGCGCATTCAAAAAGTGCTTGAAAGCTGATAAAACCCCGTCTTGTTAAGTACGTATGACCGATGATTTTTGGTCATACGTACTTAAAATAGATAGTCGCTGATTAGAATGTTCGAATGTCTGTGAAAGGAAAGATGCGAATCCCTACTGGGCCTATAATGTCGTATAGTGGGATTGTTCCGAGTCCGTTACGCGAATCGTATGAGTAGTTGCCTTGGCGATGGTCACCACTTACGAATATTTCTCCATCAGGAACAATCGTATCGACTTCTCCTGTAGTTGGAGAGCCAGGCTCGCCGTCGTTGGCGTCATCTGGATTGAATCCTATAGGATTTGTATCATTGTAGACAGTGTATAATCCGTCCTTTAGCACGACTCGCTCACCGGCGAATGCAATCACGCGTTTAACGATATATTCGTCAATATTATTTCCTGTATATTGCGGGTTTTCAAAGACGATAACCTGACCGCGTTCTGGAATGTATGATTTATTTTGAAGCTTGGCGATCGTCACAGGCACTCGATTAACGATCAGTCGATCGCCTGTATATAATGTCTTTTCCATACTCGGGCCTTCCACATTGAAACTTCGGAACACGAACTGATTAATAAGTAGTGTACCTATTAGCACTGCTATAGCAAAAGCCGTCAGACTAAGGACGTCTTTTAATAGTGGGTGGCGGGTGAAGAAGGATGCTTCCATGCGTTCTTACTATATAGCAGATTTCCTATAATCACCAGAGTTGTCAAAAAAACGGAAGCATTTTGTGTTTCCATACTTGGATAAATTTTGTATAGTAAGAACAGTATTTATGGGAAAGCAAAATAATAATTCAATAGATGGCTTTGTTCGTCGTCGCTCTGGCGCTCGCGTCGGAGAGCTACATAACCAAGAACAAGGAGCGAGCGTAGGGCCAACCCCTACGACGCTTCGTGAATTGCATACCGCAGGAAACACAAAAACGTCATCCATTAAGCGTTCAGGTATTAACCGATCGGAGATCGACGAATCACTGAAAGGTATAGACGTCGCAGGTGATACAGAAAAGGGTCGTAAACGGAAAAATCCTGAGCAAAAGGCGAGGCGCCGCAAGATCATTAAATGGTCGTCTGTCTTGATAGTGCTTATTATTGTGTCTGTTGGCGGGTTTGTTGCCGTAAAGGCGCTTATGGCGGGTGGAAATGTATTCCAAGGTAATCTTATTGATGCATTCCAAAATAAGCCATTAAAACAGGATAGCAATGGACGTAGTAATATTTTGGTGCTTGGTACGTCTGATGATGACAAAAATCACAGTGGAGCGGATCTCACAGATTCAATGATGATAGTCAGTATTGACCAAAACAAGAAGGACGCCTATTTGATCAGCATTCCTCGTGACCTATATGTTAAGTATGGAAAAGCGTGCAACAGCGGGTACGCAGGTAAGATAAACGGGTACTTTGATTGCGTCAAGGAAGGTGATAGCAAAGAACAGATTGCGGCAGCGCTGACTGATTCTGCCACATTTGCAGGAGATATATTCGGTATGGATATTCAGTACGGTGTTAATTTGAACCATACGGTGATACGGCAACTTGTTGCAGCCGTGGGTGGAATAACCGTGAATATTCAAAGCCGTAATGAGAATGGTGTTATGGACAGTAATTTTGACTGGAAATGTGGAGAAGGGGATCGTAAGGTGACACGCGCAGAACGAATCAAGCGTTGTCCTCCCAGTGGTCACTTTATCGATTTTCCAAATGGCGAGGTGACAATGGATGCAGAACGCGCATTGTACTTTACGATGGCGCGTGGCGACCGTGCGCCAACGTATGGCCTAGAGCAGTCAAACTTTGATCGCGAAAAAAATCAGCAGTTGGTGATCAAAGCGATTCAAAAAAAGGCAACGAGTGCCGGTACATTAGCTGATATTGGCAAAGTATCAGGATTGATTGATGCAGTAGGCGATAATCTGCGTACGACATTTGAAGCGGCAGAGATTCGTACGTTGATGGATCTAGGCAATAAGGTGCCTCAAGATAATATTAAGTCATTGCCATTTAATGACGAGAAAACGCAACTGACGCTGATGGGTACTGGTATGATTGGCGCCGCTAGCGTGGTGCAGCCGTCAGCAGGCCTATATAACTATTCAGACCTACGTGCGTACATCAAAGAAAACCTTAGCAGTGATCCGATGGTGAAAGAAAAAGCTGCAGTTGTTATACTTAATGGTTCTGGGATTGCTGGTGCTGGTCAAAAAGAAGCCGACAAGCTAGAAGAAAAAGGATTTACTATCACGACGATCGCCAACGCACCCGTTGCTGACTACGGCAAGGTCAAGGTGTATCGAATTGGTGAAGCGGCCGAGGCGCCAGGAACAGCAGCACGATTGAAAGAACTATACGGAGTCGAACTGCTGACAACAGATCCCCCTGTTACTGTTACAGCTGGCACCAAATTCGTCATCGTTGTTGGAACGATAGCGGACACTACAAACTAGCAGTAGTCATGGTATACTAAATAAAGTCTATGGAATTTCTACGATCCGCTAAACGCCGTTCGCTGGTGAGTGAGCTGATATACGTTCTCTTGAACGTTGGTCTTGCCGTTGCCGTGCTGATCGTCGTATGGGCGGTTGAATCGCCACTTCCCGCATTTGCCCTCGTACTCCTCAGCAAATGGCGTGTACTTGCGGTAAGGCCACGTTATTGGTTCGCGCACGTTCAAGCGAATATGGTTGATATTATCGTCAGTCTTAGCCTTGTGGTATTGCTGTATTCAGCTGGTCACGGCATGAGTGGGGGTGGTATGATTGTGCAGATTATCTTAACGATGCTATATGTTGGATGGCTACTTCTTCTCAAACCTCGAACGAAACGTTCCTTCGTTATTGCACAGGCTGGCGTGGCGTTGTTCTTTGGCGCAACTGCGCTCTTTGGGGTTGCCTATGGATGGCCGTCATCTATCGTTGTTGTCTTGATGTTTATAATTGGTTATGCTTCTGCTCGTCATGTATTCAGTGCCTATTCAGACAGTGACCTTACGCTCATGAGTGTTATCTGGGGCTTCGTTATGGCGCAAGTCGGATGGCTAGCATTCCACTGGACAATTGCGTATCCGATTCCTTTCGTCGAAGGCATCAAGATTCCTCAGGTTGCGCTTCTGGTTGTTGCACTGGGGTTTGCTGCCGAGCGTATCTATGCGTCGTATTCAAAGCATTCTGTCGTGAGGAGTGTTGATGTTATGTTGCCAGTTCTATTCACGCTAGGTATTATTATCGCACTCTATTTTTCACCGTTGAATGAAATAGGACTGGGTGCAATTTAAGCGTTTGATCAGCTGAATAAGGTAAAATCAGGAAGTAATAAAAGGGAGCGCCATGAAAAACGATACGACCGAAACAAACCGAGAAATTCATGCTACTACAGACACACAATCAACGAGATTAAAGACCCTGTCTTTAACTGGAGTATCTGCATCACCACCGCCTCCACGCCGTAAGCTTGGTAAATATGTTGCTGCAGCAATTCTTGTCATTGCATTGTGCTTTGTGTCGGGCGCTGGCGGAGCGTGGCTGATTGCATCAAATGATAATTCAACCATAGCGTCACGCGGCAATGGTAACGATGGCAATCAGATCATTACCGAACAAGAACAAGATATTGCGTCGGTCGCTTCAAAAGTATCTCCAAGTGTTGTCTCGATCGTTACAGAGGGTGAAGTATCATCCTACTTCGGTACACAGACTCGGCAGGGGGCAGGTACGGGAATTATCGTCAGTGCTGATGGGTATATCTTAACGAACAAACACGTTGTTCAGAGTAGCCAGACAGTATCGGTCGTGACATCTGATGGTGTAACCCATTCTAACGTCAAAGTGATAGGTGAGGATCCACTTAACGATGTGGCATTCTTAAAAATCGAAGGCGTATCAAATCTTAAGGCCGCCGAACTAGGCGACTCAAGCTCGCTGCGAATAGGTCAAAGCGTTGTAGCGATCGGTAACGCACTAGGGCAGTATAAAAACACCGTTACAAGCGGTATTGTGTCAGGAACTGGACGTTCAGTGACTGCGGCCACCGAATCGGGTCAAAGTAACGCTACAGAAACGCTCACTGATCTTATACAGACAGATGCAGCAATCAATCCGGGTAATTCTGGAGGTCCACTCGTCAATATTGCTGGTCAAGTTATCGGTATGAATACGGCTATTGCGTCAGATGCAAATGGGCTTGGGTTTAGCATTCCAATTAACGCAACTAAGGGGTTGCTAAAGGGAATATTGAAGGATGGAAAAGTAGAGCGTGCTTACGTTGGAGTTAACTACATATCCATCACTCCAGAAGTGGCTGATACATACAAATTGTCAGTCCAGTCCGGAGCCTACGTGTCGGCAGAGGGCGGAACGGCAGTTGTAAGTGGCAGTCCTGCTGACAAAGCTGGTCTAAAAGATAAGGATATCATCACAAAAGTGAATGGTATCGAAGTAGGAGTAAAGGGAAGTGTTGCAAGTTTGGTGGCGGAATATGCCCCAGGTGATACTATCGAACTAGTTATACTTCGTGACGGCAAAACACTGACGCTCAAGGTCACGCTAGCGGCGTATACGGGCTAGCGCCCTCACTCATAAACACACCGTAAACGGCTTTATTGTTTACAAAACGAAACAATAAAGCCGTTTGTTTGTAAGTGCTGTAATCGGTACTGCTTGGCGTAACTGATAATATCGTGATGCTGCCGAGGGTCGGCCTCTAGGTACAGGATACCGTTGGCAGTGAGAAGTTGATCGGCTTGACTAATCAATACAAAGATTGAAGCCAGGCCGTGATTAGACGCATACAGGGCAACGTCGGGCTCAGATCGTGTCTCTGGTGAGACATCCCACTCACGATCGACGTAGGGTAAATTAGCAAGAATAATATCTATTGGCAGTGCGTATCCTCTTAGAAGGTCACCATGATGTAATGTAACGGTTGCGCCAAGTGCTTTGGCATTTTTCTCTGCGACGTTAAGGGCATGCTGGCTAATGTCAATCAGGGTGATATCCAGTTCAGGATGTTCCAACTTGGCTGTTATCCCTAGGCATCCCGTACCAGTACCGACATCTACCAATCGCTTTGTGTTTGGTAGTAGTGATGCATTGCTACCAAGTGATGCGTTGAGCATCTCAATCATTGTTTCAGATTCTGGTCGCGGTATTAGTGTTGCTGTCGTGACTTTGAATGGTCGACCATAGAATTCTTTGTGGCCGATGATATATGCGATTGGAGTAAAATCAAGCCGCATATCAATACGTGCATCGGCAATTTCTCGATGTCGTGGGTCAAGTAATTCATCGCCGTGTGCATGGAGGTAGGTACGGGGGCGCTTGATTGTATGAGACAAAATTAACTCTGCGTCGAGTCGCGCAGATTGGATCCCAGCACCTTTTAGGCGAGCAGTTGCGTCAATAAGCCAGGCATTAATTGCCGGCATTTGCTGCCGCCAATTCGCGCTCATACGCTTGCAAGTGTTCAATAAGATCATCGATTGAGCCATTCATGGCAGCTGGAATCGCACTGCGGCTATACCCAATACGGTGGTCGGTAATACGATCTTGTGGAAAGTTATATGTACGAATCTTTTCCGAGCGGTCGCCACTACCAATAAGACTGCGGCGTTCGGCTGCGAGTTTTGACTGTTCGGCATCGATCTTTTGCTGCAGTAAGCGTGATCGAAGGACGCTCATCGCTTTATCTTTGTTCTTTATCTGTGACTTTTCATCTTGGTTAGTGACGACAAGTCCAGACGGTAGGTGAGTGATGCGAACGGCGCTATCGGTCGTGTTGACTGATTGACCGCCGTGGCCACCGGCGCGGTAAACATCTATCTTAAGGTCGCCGGCGTTGATCTCGATGTCAGTTTCTTGTGCTTCGGGTAGTACTGCAACAGTGACGGTACTCGTATGGATCCGCCCTTGGGACTCAGTCGCTGGTACGCGTTGTACACGGTGGACGCCAGATTCAAACTTCAGCCGAGCATACGGCGCATTACCACTTACCTTGAAAACAACTTCTTTATATCCGCCAGTATCGTTTGCACTTTCGCTCATCAATTCTGTACGAAGACTACTTGCTTCGCAGTAGCGTAGATACATACGGTAGAGTTCCGCTGCAAACAGACTTGCTTCGTCACCGCCAGCACCAGCGCGAATTTCGATAATGACATTTTTTTCATCATTCGGGTCTTTCGGGGCGAGCATGATAAATAGTTCTTCTTCCAGCTGTTCAAGTTGCTCGGTCGTCGAACCAACTTCCAGCTTTGCAAGTTCAGCAAGTTCATCCCCACCACTCATGAGCGCTTTTGCTTCTGCAAGCTGGCCTTCAAGTGTTTCGCGTAGCTGCGCCTTTGCTATAGTTGCCTCAAGCTCGGTAAAGCGGCGATTTTTACTACTAAAATCAGGATCATTAAATGCCCCAGCAGACGCTAAAAAGTCAGCGAGTTGTTGTTTTTCGGCCGTTAGTTCCTGGATATTGAGTGTAATTTTCGCCATGATTCTCTTTACGTTATGTTCTTATTATAACAAAAAGAGGTCGCAAATACTGCGACCTCTTTGTTGATTGAGCACTACTGATCAGCTTTTTTCGCTTTTTGGGCGTTTGCTTTTTTTGCTTTGTTAAGGAGTGCTTCTTTGCGGGCTTCTGCTGCAGCAAATTTAGCTTTGAATCGATCAACACGACCTTCGGTGTCGATGATCTTCTCTTCACCTGTAAAGAACGGGTGAGATGCTGATGAGATGTGAACTTTGACGAGTGGGTACTCGCTGCCGTCTTCCCATTTAATAGTGTCATTTGTTTGCGCTGTTGACTGTGTCAGAAACGCAAAACCAGCCACATCGTCGCTAAATACGACTGGGCGATAGGTTGTTGGATGTATACTGCTTTTCATATCTGTAATATTGTACTTTATTTTATGGCGTGTGTAAAGAGTAGGGGATGACGTATTTAACTGTTGAGCGAGAAAGTCTGTAAAAGTCTATACATTCATATTACATCCAAATTTTATATGCTACTTTATAATCATGATAAAATAAGCACAAGTATGATAAAGCAGAATTCTAAAGGGAAAAGCAGGGGCTTTACAATAGTAGAGCTGCTTATCGTCATCGTAGTGATTGGCATACTGGCGGCTATAGTGATCGTCGCGTATCAAGGTGTTACGAATCGCGCAAAATTTTCCCAAAAACACAATGACATTAAAACAATACAAAAACTCATCTTGTCCTATCATGCAACGTACGGTAATTATCCGCCCCTTCCCGCTGGAGGATTTACTTACCAGCGTTCGGTGGGCGATAGCTTCATTCCAGGCTTAGTGCCAGAATTTACGTCAAAACTACCGTCGATCACTGATGGTCCTACTGCAAGTGGAAATAATAATACCTATGCGTACTCCTCAGACTCAACTGGATCGACATATACATTAATTCGTCTTTATCAACCCTCTGTACCGTCATCAGAATGGAGTCTTGTGCCTGATAATTTAAAAGTATTTGGGACATATACTGACCGCTGGGGCGTGAGAAGCTGATTGCTACAACTATCAAGTAGTGGGTGGTAATGCCCATTAAAACTGAATAATATACAATACGTGCACATTGACATAATTACAACTTTATGTATAATATAGAGTAAGTAGTAAATCAAAACAAAAATACTTGCAAAACATTATGGCCAATTTCAACTCTGCACCTTCTCGTACCGCTCTCTATGATCAAGCGCCCATTGCTGATCCATTTGCTCAGGAAGAATTCTCTAACCAGACGCAACAATCACCGGGTGTATACTACCCGGAACCAATTCCGAATTATTACAATAGTCAGCCTATGAATAGTGACCCGTTTGGCTACCCAGTTCCAGCAACGGAGTCACTTCCGCAAATCTATAATTCCCGCGGTAATCTTCCTTCTAGCAGAGAGAAGGGTGAGGGGTTACGAGCTGTGTTAAACCTTGGATCAAAGGCGCTAGACGTAGCAATGAAAATCAAAAATGTTATTGGCAATCAATCTTCGCGGATGAATAGCATCCCTACTATTCCTCAGGGGTTTTCGTTCGAGAATACTGTCAACACTCTATCACAGCAGGCACCTTTGCTTGTCGAAAATCGTAATCAATACGTCGCACAGGCGGCAAATTATGTAAGTGGTGCGACAGTGGAATCTACGATGAATGTCGCGGCTGACGTAGGGCAATTTGCTATGGATCGCTATGGTTTGCAGCGTGATCGCGAAGCACGGTTTGGTATAACGGTCGCAAACAAGCGTCGATTCGCAAAGGGCATTATAAGAGCTGGTTTAAACCCGTCAGGCGAAGCGCTTGCATTGGGTCGTGGTGCGGCTAATGTGGGTAGAAAATCAGCATTCCGCGAAGGACGTAGGCAAGTAGCGGCAGCACGTTCAAATGCGCGTGGCATGGCGCGCGCCTATGCTCGAAGTAGTATTTCTTGATCATCAGACATGTATTTAATATAACTATATTGACTTTATTACAATATTATGTATAATTAGATATAAGCAAAATAAATGACAAAAACAAAAAATGAACGACAACCTTCAGGAATCTTCTATCAATACTAAACATGATACTGCCACTAACGAGTCATGGCACATACAAGACGTGTTATCAGGGATTGAATCTACATCTAGCAAAGACGACGGGATTAAAATAGCGACCAAAGCTACTGCAGATGGGAACGGTGGGCGGTAATGGGTGATATGTATACGCCACCTAATCCGTTTGAAAGCGAAGCGGGTATCGATAGGCTAGTCTTATCGGATCGTATTATCGATGGAGTTACAGTCAGGACAAATCTCCCAGAAGATATTGCGGTGTTTGAAGGGTCTTCGGTAGGCGAGCAGCCGTATAACAGAAGGCTTCTTCCAAGTGCTATGAATAGCCTTCCAGCCGGTAACTACGCAGTCGGGTCACCTGATGCAACTGATCCGTTTTTTGATAGAAATATTGTCGTTACGCAAGATAACGACGGTAAATACATTGAGGGTATGTATCAAGGCTTAACTGCAAACACTGGCAATAGTCAGGCATTATTAGCAAAGCTAGGGTACAAATATGAAAATGCATATAGTGCGGCAAAATCTGTGCCGACCCCAGAAACAGTAGTGCGTCACGCTGCAAAACTAGGTGTTGATGTGCGCTGCTTCCCAGACCAAGGACTTATTGATAGCAATGACTACCTCAAAACTTTCTCCGAGGGAAGATATCCTATTTCGACTGGCGATGCGGCATACTATGCTCATGACATTCAAGACGATCATATTACTGCAATGGTTCTTGGTGGTGAGCAACTAAAGGACGCACTGAAGCATGTTGCAGATGAAGCGCTTTCGAAGGGAGAAGATTTGGATAGCTTCGCCGCCGGCATTGATCAATTTACGGCTGACGTTCGGGGTGCGGTTGCACCTACCGAGAACGATAGGGAAAAAGACTACGATAAACATGTATTGTTTGTTGGTCGTGGGCTTGGCTTATCGGACGACAAAATATCAGAAATCATTGAAGCAGCTCGATTGCGGGGTCGTGAGTTCGGCATGGACACGTATTAGCTCTACCCTTGCCAAATCCTCATTAAAAGGATAGAATAACCTAGTAACAATATTTAATGACACAACTACTCGCATACTCCTGAACGATTGATCGATCAGAGCGGGTAGTGAGGAACAAGGAGTTCACAATTATGGCAGTAACTGTCGATATTAAAGACTTGCTCGAAGCTGGCGTTCACTTTGGACACAAAACCAGCCGATGGCACCCAAAGATGGCACCATACATCCACAGCAAACGCCAGGAAAGTCACATCATTGACTTGGTAAAGACTGTCGAAGGTTTGGATGTTGCATTACCATTTCTTACTAAAGTTGCCGCTAGTGGCAAAAAAGTTCTATTTGTAGGGACAAAAAAGCAAGCAAAAGACATTGTTCGTGCCGCTGCTGAAAGTGTTAATCAGCCATTTGTGACTGAACGATGGGTTGGTGGTATGCTAACAAACGTCGCAACTGTCGCGCAGCAAACCAAAAAACTACATGATCTAGAGTCACGTATGGCAAGTGGCGACCTAGAAAAGCGCTACAACAAGCTTGAAGTACAGCGTTTCCAAGAAGAAATCGATGAACTAAATCTGAAATATGGTGGTATCAAAGACCTTAGTGGCAAGCCAGGTGCTATCGTTGTTGTTGACGTATTAACTGATGCAAATGCAATCAAAGAAGCAAAGACGCTAGGTATTCCTGTTGTCGGGGTTGTAGACACAAATGCAGATCCAAGCTTGGTTGACTACGTCGTTCCTGGTAATGATGATGCAATCAAAGGCATTCAACTACTACTAGATTACTTTACTGCAGCAGTCCGTGAAGGTGCAGGAACAGCTAAAACAGAGGAGAAATAGACGATGGGCGTAACTATTGACGATATCAAAAAGCTAAAAGAACTGACTGGAATTGGTCTGACTGATGCAAAAAAAGCGTTGGTTGAGGCTGATGGTGATTTCGACAAAGCGCTTGAAGCAATGCGCAAAAAAGGCATTACCAAGGCTGAGAAAAAAGGTGATCGTGAGACTCGTGAGGGTCTGATCGAAAGCTATGTACATAGCGACCGAATTGGTGTTGTTGTCGAAGTAAACTGCGAGACTGATTTCGTGGCACGTTTACCTGAATTTAAAGAATTCGCACACCAAATCGCGATGCAAATTGCCGCAATGGCACCAAAATATTCGACTATTGAAGATGTTCCTGCCGCTGATTATGATGCGAAAAAGCAAGAACTACTTGAAAGTGATGCACTGAAAAGCAAACCAGCTGACATGGCCGACAAGATTGTCGAAGGCCAGCTAAAGAAGCACTTCGCAGAACTTGTATTGAGTGAGCAGACATTCGTACTTGATGATAGTATGACTGTTGGTCAACGAATCAAAGAACAGATCGCAAAGAGCGGTGAGAACATCCGTGTTTCTCAGTTCAAGCGAATTGAACTTGGCGTTACTGAATAGAATCGTGTAAATAAAATTTTAACAAAACAACCTGCAATACCGCAGGTTGTTTTGTTATTCTGCTTTAACTTAGTCATTTTAGGATGAGTAAGAAGAAGGCCCCTCTGGGTAGAGGGGCCGCGAGTGGCTAGTAACTGTTAGTTAAGCGACAGTTTATTTGCTACTCGTGTTCTTTATTCGTCACCACTGATTGCTTCTCTTGTGTCCGTAAACGAGCACGCAGATTGATCGGCTCGGCGTGCGGTTAGTCACGAGTCACACTTTCGGCGTCCTGGGCTACTGTTGCCTGGAACGTGTTGGGGCAATGACAGATTGCACCCACGCGAATGCGAGGATGATGGTGGCTGTCATTGCAACCAGGAATGCCCAGACAACCGGCTTGTCTCCGACTGGTGGTTCATCGTGAACTGCGTTTCGTACCACCCACATTAGTAGGATGGCGAACAGCAGCGCAGAGGTCGCGAAGAACTGCAACCGATAGTCGCTACTACGGTTGAGTAATCCGATGATGACGAAAACCAACAGGGCGATGGAGAAGATCGAGAAGTAGAGCACTGTGCACCTCCGAGGTGTAGTATGTCTTGATATGATCGAGCTGATTTTAGTGCGAAATGGTGATGACAAAGAACTAAACATATTTTATCATATTGTTAAGATTATATCAATAATAAAGTTGACATAAGCATAATAATTTGATATAATATAAAAAATAATCATGAATCATAATAATACACCATCATCTAATTATGACCCGGCAAGCCAGTCATTCGAACGTAATGAGCGAGAGCTTCTGAGTGCTGAACAAGCGAATGGGATTATGAGTGCAACAATCCGTAGGGTGTACGGGGATGATCCCACGCCAAGCATTAATGCTAGGTTTATACTTACTATTGATGATAGTAAAGTAAATATTATGCCATGTCGGTCAACTACTGGTGCTTACGATAGCAAAGGTGTTCTCCAGCGAACGGCAAAGGATCAAGCCCCACAGGGTGGTTATGCATTGGGCACTCCACTTGCAGATATGGAAAGCAGTGACGGTACTAAGCGATCAGTAAGGCTCATTTCATCAACATTTGGTAGGGTCGGCGAGGATGGCCAGTTAAGTGATTCTTACACTACTCTATTAATTGTCGATAAGACAACTGCACCGACGGGTGAAGTGACGCTCACTAGCACTCCAACTGTGTTATTCTCAAGCGCTATGAATGTTCGTGGTCAAAAAGTGACGCCGCTATCCCAACGGATATGCCAGGAATTTTCCTCAGAAGATCTAACTGATTTTTTGGTATCTATGGCGGATGATACAGCTGGTCCTGAGATGAGAGCACGATTTTTGCAAGTTCTCGATACATTACCCGTCGATACGGAAGTGCATGGCGTATCAATCCCAGTCGTATTTAGTCCAAGTACCCCGGTTTTTCATAACTAGTAGTAATGTTGTCGTGATAATATAGTAGTATGTTTGATACTGACACTTATGAATTAAAAATGACTGGTGCGTTAGAGCACTTCGAAGAAGAACTAAAAAAAGTCCGCACTGGTCGTGCACATCCATCAATGCTGGACAGTATTACTGTTGAAGTGTATGGAACGAAATTACCTTTGAATCAAGCGGCAAATGTGACAGCGCCAGAACCGCAGCTACTGCAGATCACACCGTTCGACCCGGGCAACATTCAATCAATTGCTGCGGCAATTCGAAATGACCAAAGCCTTGGCTTTAATCCATCAGATGATGGTCGTTTGATTCGCGTCCCTGTGCCTCCCCTCACTGAGGAACGTCGCAAATTACTCGTCAAACAAACGGGCGAAAAGGTAGAAGAAGCTCGTATCGCACTGCGTAATATCCGTCAGGATGGACTAAAGGATGCTAAGCGCAAAAAAGATGCCAAAGAATTGTCCGAAGATGATGTGAAGGCAATCGAGAAGGAATTCGACAAATTAATGAGCGATTACCAAGAGAAGATCGACATTGCGTTTCGTGCTAAAGAAAAAGATATACTGACGATCTGATGCGGATCACAGATCGAGTTGTAGCGACGGGTCTACCGCTTGATCAGATTGTGGTCATCGGGAGCGGGGTTATGGATGCGCTTGGATTGCGGCGGAGCGATGACATTGACCTAGTGGCGTCAGAGAAATTATTTGCCGAACTGAAGTCTAGTGGTGATTATAATTACTTCATAAGGCATAACGAAGAAGTGCTTGAAAAAGACGATCAAGAGATTTGGCTATCTTGGGATGTTGACGGCGTCTCTCATTTCACTCAGTTATGGAACGGGGGTGTAACGATCGATAGTGTGCGATTTTGTCACCCAAAATCCGTTTTGGAATGGAAGAAGAAACATAACCGATCAAAAGATCAAAATGATATAGTTCTTTTGCAAAAATACCTCGATGATTCACAGTAGTCAAACCGCTATTTGAATTGTATACTGGTAACAGCTATTTATCGACTGAAAATCTGGAGGATTGATGGAACTAGTATTTGGAATAATTGTTGGTGCGTTGATATTGACAATTTTGGTTGTATTGCACGAATTGGGACATGCAATTGTCGCACGTCGTAACGGTGTTGTTGTTGAAGAATTTGGCATCGGGTTTCCGCCGAAAGCTTGGGGTAAGAAACTCAAAAATGGCATTCTATTCACTGTAAACTGGCTACCGCTTGGTGGGTTCGTCAAGTTGCAGGGTGAACACGATGCGGCAACAGGTAAGGGTGATTATGGTGCAGCGTCATTTTGGGTAAAAACAAAGATCTTGCTTGCTGGTGTTGTTATTAACTGGCTGACTGCAGTAGTTCTATTGGCTGTACTGGCCGTAACTGGACTGCCGCAGGTTATTCCGAATCAGTTTTCAATTGCGAGCGACACAACAACGGTAACACAGCCAGTCACGCTGAGTACGGTCACGAAAGATTCACCAGCTGAAAAAGCTGGGCTGCAAAAGAATGACGCTATTATTCGTTTTGGTGGTGAAGAAGTGCCAACGGCGCAGTCGCTGGTGTCTAAGGCAGCGGAGAGAAAAGGACAGACAGTTGAAGTTATCTATGATCGAAATGGGCGTGAACAGCGCACAGACGTGACACTCCGAGGCGACAACGACAATAATAAAGGATATCTGGGCGTAGGGACTGCACAACAGAGCTATACGCAGGCTACCTGGTCTGCCCCGATTGTTGGCGTTGTCCTGACAGGTCAGTTGACGACAGAGACATTCAAAGGTCTTGGTAGTCTGGTGGGTAATTTTGGTGGCGGGTTACTGTCACAATTGAGCGGCAATGACAAAACACGCGAAGCGGGCAATAAAGAGCTTGCGGCGGCGGGTGATAGTGTTGCAGGACCTGTGGGGATACTAGGTGTATTATTCCCGGCGGCGCAACAAGCGGGTTTGTCGTATCTTGTGTTGATATCTGCATTGATATCATTAACGCTGGCGGTGATGAATGTTTTGCCTATTCCTGCTCTTGATGGCGGGCGCTGGTTTACTATGGCTGCATTCAGACTTTTTAAACGCAAGCTAACCGAAGAGCGCGAAGAAAAAATACAAGCCGCCGGATTCTTAACTTTAATGGCGCTCGTCGTCGTGGTAACAGTCTTAGATGTCTCAAAACTCATCAAATAGCACTAAAAACAGCACAAAAAAGCATAGTGATACCACCAAGGCATCTGTGGTTCATACGCCAAAGCATATTAAAAAACTCGTATCTATCGCAACTAAACATCGCACAGAGCAACCTTCACCTGGCCCTAAAAAACATCGCAACTGGTCGGCGCTGCTGCTTTATCCAGCATGGGTTATCACGTCATTTATTCTCGCTGTTTTAATTGTATCGATTGTTTTTCAGGTCTTGTCGTTTACGGGCATTGACGTAGAAACGCTTATACCTGACGCAGCTCTGCAGACACTCTCGGCGGCTGTCATCTACGTATTGTCATTTGTAATTGCGTTCGGGGGTCAATATCTGGTAACCAAAAAGGTGATTAGTCTGGAGACACTTGGGCTAACACGACTAATGACATGGATGGATATTGGGCTGGCGCCACTTGCGGTGATTGTATATAGCTTGGTGTCTGTCGCGCTGTTGAATCTTGTTGTATTCGTAGTGCCATCGTTTCCAGTCGACCAGGCCCAGGACATTGGATTTAAAGCCTTAAACGACCAGGCGAGTTATATCTTGGCCTTTACGACGCTTGTTGTTGTTGCGCCAATCGCCGAAGAAGTGCTATTTCGCGGGTATCTCTACGGCAAGCTACGTGGCGCGGTGCCGATTTGGATTGCAGCGATCGTAACGAGTGTCATATTTGGGGTGATTCATGGGCAATGGAATGTTGCCGTTGATGTGTTTGCGCTTAGTTTGGTGCTCTGTAGTCTTCGCGAAATAACTGGTAGTATATGGGCAGGAGTGCTACTGCATATGCTCAAGAACGGTATCGCTTTTTACTTTATATTTATTGGATCAGTCGTCACACCAGGATTAGGAGGGTAACGTATGAAAATCAGTCAACTATTTACCAAAACAAGCAAAACTGCACCGGCAGATGAGATTGCGAAAAATGCGCAACTATTAATTCGTGCTGGCTACGTATATAAAGTAATGGCAGGTGTGTATGCGTATACACCGTTAGGACTGCGAGTTCTTGAGAACATAAAGCAGATCGTCCGTGAAGAAATGAATGCTATCGGTGGTCAAGAACTCATTATGACGAGTTTGCAGAAAAAAGAGACTTGGGAAGGTACGGGACGCTGGGACGATGAAACCGTCGACGTTTGGTTCAAGACGAAGCTCAAAGACGACACTGATTTAGGACTGGCGTGGAGTCATGAAGAAGCGATCCTGGAGATGATGCAGCAGTTTGTTAAGAGCTACAAAGATCTACCAACAAGTGTATATCAGTTCCAGACGAAACTACGCAATGAACTACGCGCAAAAAGTGGTATCATGCGAGGTCGAGAATTTGTCATGAAAGATCTGTACAGCTTGCATACAACGCAAGAAGACATGGATCGGTATTATGATAAAGTTATCGAAGCCTACAAGCGCTGCTACGAAAGGTTTGGACTAGGTGATAGCACGTTCGTCACGTTTGCCTCGGGTGGATCATTCACAAAATTTAGTCATGAATTTCAGACAATTTGTGATGCCGGTGAAGATATATTGTATGTTAACGACGACCGTACTATTGCTGTTAACGAAGAAGTGCTCGACGACGCAACGGCAGAACTGGGTGTTGATAAAAATCAATTAACTGCAGTGAAAAGCGCGGAAGTTGGGAATATATTCAAATTCGGTACCGAAAAATCCGAAAAAATGAATATGTTTTTTACTGATAGTGATGGAATAAAAAAGCCGATATTTCTTGCGTCGTATGGTATTGGTATTACTCGTGTTATGGGTGTTATTGTCGAGAAATATGCTGACGACAAAGGATTAATCTGGCCAGAGAGTATTGCGCCAGCAAAAGTATGTCTCGTAAGAATCGGTGGCGATGAAGCTATTACTGACGCGGATACACTGTATCAGGAACTGACCGACAAAGGCATTGAGGTTCTATACGACGACCGTGATGAGCGACCAGGTGCGAAATTTGCCGACGCCGAACTGATGGGTATCCCATATCGAGTCACCGTCAGCGATCGATTACGCGAAAACGGGCAGTACGAATATACTGTTCGAGCGACCGGTGTGACGGAAATATTGACACGCGACGAGCTGATTGCTAAACTAAATTAACTGTAAACAACTTCGAGTGGGGGTTTGCAAGGGATCAGAAGTTGCAGCAAGTGCTTGAGACAGCACTTTTTATAATGAATATTGAAGCACCAGATCGCCAAGAAATGAAAGTAGGCTTCCGTTTCGCCCGGCTTGCTAGTGATATAATGAATATAAAGGAACAAATATGAAAAAAATCTACCAGATTACAGATGAAGGTAAGAAAGAGCTAGAGACAGAGCTGACTGAACTCAAAGGTCGCCGTGGCGAGATTGCTGATAAGATTGCAGAAGCTCGTGATTATGGTGATCTATCTGAAAATGCAGAATATGATGCCGCTCGCGAAGAGCAAGGTTTGGTTGAAAGTCGTATTGCCGAGATCGAAGATGTTCTATTGAACGCCGACATTATCAAAGAGACGAAAAGCTCTACTGTTCATCTGGGCAGTAAAGTTGAAGTAAAAACTGGCAAGAAGACATTTACGTATCATATTGTCGGTCCTGTCGAAGCAAATCCGCTTGAAGGCCGCATCAGTAACGAATCACCAATCGGTGTTGCATTGATGGGCAAAAAAGTCGGTGATACTGCAACCATCACAACCCCAAAGGGCGAGATAAGCTACGAAATCGTTAGCTTGTAGCTGATTGCCGAGTGCAAACAAAATACAGTACCCGTATGTACTGTATTTTTGTTTGCGAAGGTGACTAGGCGACTTTATGTCGAGGAAGTGCAACGCTTGGTAGATCAAGATTCGTCGATGCTGCAACATTACTATCGTGCTCTTTTTTCATGTTGGCACGTTCGTGTCTTTTGGCGTCTTCTGAGTATTGGCGTTCAAGCGGAGCTTCAAGATCAACTCCGTGTGCTTCGTTCTCGGTGCAAAGAGCTTTGACTGTTGCTTGATCTAAGCTGGTTTTACTATCTGTATAAAGAATAGTGAGATTGGCAATATCATGAGATTGTCGGCATCTTTCAGGCTTGTCTTCAAATAATAAGTCGATTTCTCGATGGGCCATTCGAATAGCTTCTTCGTCATGGGTGGCTGCTGCAATTGATACGACAAGCATCTCGGCTTGATCTGGCGGAAGTACATCTGCTAGTAGAAGTGCAACCTGTGCAATATTTGCCGTCTCCTTTGCTGTAACTTCGAGCTCGCCGCTACGTATTGCTTCGGCTTTGTTAAGAAGATCTTGTTGGACGCTATCATAATAGACATATGATGGGATATCTCCTGACAATACATCTGATAGCTGAGGTACTGTTTCAAGTGCTGCTGTCATAAACGATCGCCTTTGCTTTCTTGAAAATGCGGCTCAACAATACTTTTCATAAAAGATTTAAATGCCAGTTCTTCGGGCGTAATAACCCGAAATGTATTATTTTCAGGGTAAATCTTTATATCTGCCTCGAGAAAACTCGGATCACGGTCGCCTTCTTTATCCAGTGTTTGGTAACTAACGCAGCCAGAGTAGGGGTACTCATACGTATGCCGAGAGTGTTCGCTAATGTTTGATTGTGCGGTTGATCGTTCAAATGTTTGTGTCATTCTGATACCATCTATGCTATATTAACGTTTGTTTATATTCACATAGTACACCCACAAGCGCTTTAAAGCAACAGCTATATATCATGAATGACTTAATCGTATGTGAATAAATTCACATTAGCACTATTCTACCTCTGTTAACTACAATAGTGTATACTAAAATATATATGGCAACACTTCAAGATTACAGAGACGAACGCCTGCGCAAGCTAGCAGAATTAAAAGAACTGGGCATCAATCCGTACCCGGCTAAATCATACCGTACGCACATGGCGGGTGAGATTACTAGTAATTTTGATGAACGAGAAGGTGACATGGCTGTCGTTGCTGGTCGCGTAATAGGGATTCGTAAATTCGGTAAATTGGCGTTTATCGTCGTCAAGGATAATACTGGATCGATTCAATTGTTTTTACATGCTCCTGATGTCGCAGAACTGCAGCCAGAACAGGGCATTGTTGGAATGAAGCAATTACCACTCCTTGATACTGGTGACTTTGTCGAAGCAACTGGTGAAATTGTTAGAACAAAAACAGGTGAGATATCAGTTGCGGTTAAATCGTTACGGTTGTTGACGAAAGCATTGCGACCGATGCCAACGGAATTAACGAACAAAGAAGAGCGTTTCCGTCGTCGATATGTCGATATGAATGTCAATCAAGATGTCCACGATCGATTTGTTCGTCGAAGTAAATTTTGGCAGGCAACGCGCGAGTTCATGAATGAACAGGGTTTCTTGGAAATCAACATTCCAGTACTTGAAACAACCGCGGGTGGTGCTGACGCGAATCCTTTTGTCACGCATATGGATGCGCTTGATCAAGATTTTTACCTACGTATTAGTCACGAATTGCCGCTCAAACGACTGCTAGTCGCGGGATACGAAAAGGTCTATGATATTGGCGCACGATTTCGTAACGAAAATTATAGTGACGAACACTTGCCAGAACATGTCGCGATGGAGTGGTACTGGGCATATGCAGACTGGGAAAAGGGGATGGAATTAACCGAACAGATGATTCGATTTATTGCAGATCAGACGTGGGGGACTCGCCAGTTCACACTGTCCGATGGAACGACTGTTGATTTCGGGGCTGACGGTGAACACTTCCCGCGCATTAGTTTTGTTGAGGTGCTTCGTGATCACTTCCAGATTGACGTATTTACATCGCCGATTGAGGATATCGCTACCAAACTAAAAGAACACGGACTGGAAGTAGAGAAGCAAGATAATCGTCAACGCAGCCTAGACAAGCTATGGAAAAAATTCCGCAAAACGTTATCTGGGCCAGCATTCCTCGTTGATATGCCAACCTTTATGCAGCCACTTGCAAAAACACAGCCGGATAACCCCGAACTAACAGAACAGTTCAATCTTGTATTTGGCGGTAGCGAAATGTGCAAGGCGTTTTCAGAACTAAACGATCCAATCGATCAATACAACCGCTTCCTAGAGCAGCAGCAAATGCGTGATAGCGGTGACGAAGAAGCGCAGATGATGGATATTGACTACGTTGAAGCACTAGAATATGCCATGCCGCCAGCATGCGGACTTGGCTTTAGTGAGCGCGTATTCTGGTCGCTTGAAGGTGTGACAGCGCGTGAAGGTGTGCCATTCCCACAACTTCGTTCCGAAATTGATCCGACGACGCTTGATATTTATCCGGAAATCGCTGGTAAATAGGAATACCTAATAAAAAATACTTCCCGATAATAGGGAAGTATTTTTTATACGAGTAAGTAATGCTAAGCGGCTTGATTAACTTCGTCAGCGCCGTCGACTAGTTCGCCGATAACGATATCGATATTATCTTGCACGATCTCTTTATAGTCAGGGACGTGCTTGGCAATCCAATCGCCAACTTCTTCGTCAGTAGCGTTGTCTTGTAGGTCAATAAGTTCCTGCAATTGTTCGTCACTAAGTGATTCAGTGATTTCTGCACCGATTCGTTCTTCGACCGTGTCGTTAAGGTGGGCGAGGAGAGAATCGATGTCTTGGTCGCCAAGGTTGATGCCAAGAGCAAGGAGCGCGTCTTTAGTTATGTATGTGTCCATGTGTTTTTATTCCTTTTATTATATTTTGATTATAGACTATTCTGCTATTTCGGCCATACGAGCGGCACGTTCTTCGGGTGAGAGTGTAGGCTTTTTCTGAATCTTTTCGCCCTTGATATACTGATTAGATTTTCGCGCTGTATTTGCGGTAACGCGACCTATTTTGCTTTCACTGACAGACTGTCTGATGTTGTTGTAGTTTTCTTGACGAAACGCCTGGCGATTTTGTTTGCGCTGTTGCTTTGCTGCACTTGCGACGCGTGATTTATCAACAAGTACCTGTCGCTCTTTTTCGCGTTCCTCGGCTTTTTTTGCCTGAAAAGCTTTTTCGTATTCTACTGCAGTAAGCTTCTCGTTAATCTTGTCTTGTTTTTTCGACAAGCGTGATTCTTTGTTGTCTAGGCGCTTGGCGCGACGAGCATCACTGCGGAATGTCGCTTTCATCCATGCTTTTTTGAGAATACCTTTTAGTCCGCCTTTTTCTGCGATGGCTTCTTTGATGGCCGGCATGCCATCCGGAATCTTATCGGCGCGGGCGGTAAGTCGTTCACCAAGTTTTAACTTCTCTGTCCTCGCTTCGGCCGTACTTGCTTTAATAGCTTCAAGCGCTCTAATACTCGGAGTTTCTGTGATAGTTTCAGGATTGGCTGCGGCTGTACCAATACTTCTGATGACTTCGGTGGCTGTTGATGGGGGAGACTCACGATTTTCGAGTTGAGCATTTGCCATCGTCTCTGCAAATGATACACGACCAGGCGCTTCGCTATGTCGTCCTGAAGGTTCTTCCGGGGCTTGCGCTTCAACGGAACGAGCTTGATTGGCCTCTCTGGCAACACGTGCTCGTTCCTGCATCATCGGTCCAAATTTCAGACTCATTTTTTCAGCTTGACCGGGTATGGTTATTTGCTCGACTGGAGTAGGATTGGTCGGCTGAGGTGCTTCTGACGTAGCAATTACTTTGCCGCCAATCGCATTATTAAGATTTTCAAGAACTGCTGCGGCATTTGCCGTATTCTCAGCCGTAAGTAGGGCACTCTGCTCCGTGGCTTTCGCGACTTCGCGTCGTGCTGCTCCTGCTTTCATTATTTCGCTCAGACGATTCTCTTGTTTGACAAACGTATCTGCTATCGGATTGGACTGTTCTGCTGTTGATTCAGGCGAGTCAGTGACCTCTGAAGTTAGTGGGTTTAGCTCTTGCTCCCACTGACCGAAATCAGCAGCTTGAGTTTCTTGGCTAGGTAGAGTAAAATCCTCGTGACTGACGCTTGATAATGTATTGTTGTTTCGCATTTTTTATTTCTTGTTTATGTTTGATTGGTTTGTAATTACATTAGCATAAGTATGATAAAAAGTCAACTATGTAGTATCGATGTAGGTGCGAGGTGTGGTGAATTTTGCTATAGTAGATGGTATGAAACGACTGATTTTGGGACTAATTGTTACACTGGGTGTATTAAGCGGATTAGCGGCGCCAGTATCTGCAGACGCGAATGATTTTACGTTCAAATCATTTGAAGCAGATTATTATCTGGGGTCGGATAGCGAGGGTCGATCGACACTAAAGACGGTTGAAAAATTAACGGCTGAATTCAACATCCCGAATCAAAACCATGGAATCGAACGAGCCATTCCTAAAAACTACGATGGTCACCCAACAACGTTGAAGATACAATCCGTGACGGATGAAAATAATACGCCAATAGAGTACGAAGTAAATTCTTCGAATGGAAATAGCGTCCTGCGAATTGGAGATGGTGACACGTATGTTACTGGAACGAAAACCTATGTCATTACGTATACGCAGCGCGATGTGACAAAATACTTTGAAAACACGGGTTTGACGGAATTTTACTGGGATACGAACGGCACTTTATGGAACCAGCCGTTTGGAAGTGTGATGACACGGGTGCATTTGTCTGATTCTGTACTGCCGACATTGACCGATAAACTGGCGTGCTATTACGGGTCGGCGGGCGCAACAAATCAATGTTCAATTAACGCTGAGGGTTCGGTCATTACTGCCACGGCAGATAGCTTGCAGACGCGTGAGAACATGACTATTGCTGTAGGGTTTACTGCTGGGACATTCCGAGGATATGAACAGTCAACTGCAGAAAAAATTGGTGCGTTTCTGTTGGGGCTTTGGCTGGTGTCGTTAATTATTACCGTACCACTGGGTATTGCCTTGACGATCTGGTTTTGTGTTCGTTATGTTCAGGTAGGTAGACGCAGCAAAGAAATGGGCACGATTGTCGCAGAATATTTACCTCCAAAACAAACGAGTGTGCTGGCTGCGGCCAAAATTGGTGATGGTACTCGCGCGGAAACGATAGCACAGATGATTGATCTCGCGGTGCGACACTACATCAAGATTTATCAGACAAAAGAGAAATCGACGTGGAAGCCTGCTGAATTTGAACTAGAAATTACAAAAGATATTAGTGACTTGACCCTTGATGAGCGTGACTTTATAGCGACGTTATTTGGTGCAACAGCCGTTGGCACAAAGCTTGACATGAAGACACTTAAGAACAACTACAAACTAGTCAGTGCTATGCAGGCAAATAGCAAACGTATGACAAAAAGAATTCAAGGTGAATATGGTTTGCAGCACAAAGACGAAACGATGAATAAGTGGTTTATGCGTTTTGCCTGGATACTTTTGTTACTTTCAATAGTATTCTTGGCGCCAACGCTTTTTATTGCAGCATTAACGGCATTTATCTGTGGTAGTAGTCTGCAAGTTCTCACCGACAAAGGGCTCAATTTGCGTCGATATTTGGCTGGACTGAAACTCTATATTGGCGTCGCAGAGCAAGATAGGGTAAAGATGCTGCAAAGTCCTGAAGGTGCAGAAAAGATCGGTTCGCCAGTTGACGGTAATGATAGTCGCCAGATGGTGAAATTGTACGAAAAAGTATTACCGTATGCGGTGTTGTTTGGGCAAGAGAAAGAATGGAACAAGCAGCTAGGTAGCTACTACGAACAGGCAAGTGCGCAACCAGATTGGTACGTAGGTCAGACGGCCTTTAACGCAGCATTGTTTACGACTGTAGTCAGTGACTTTGGCGCAAGTATGAATAGTTATTCTGCGTCATCTGATTCGTCATCGGGTGGGTCAAGCGGTGGCGGATCGTCAGGCGGCGGAGGTGGTGGCGGCGGAGGTGGTGGCTGGTAGCCATTGTCTATAAAATCTGGCTATCCTAATCACGCATTTTTCGGTATCATAAGGGGAATGAGCTACCGCAATGACCGAACAAAATATATATTTTTAGCCCGAATTTTCGTACTCGTTGCCTTTATAGGAGTGGGGATCTTGATTTTTACCAATGTAGGTCACGATCCATCGCAAATCGCGTTTAGCCTGATAGCGTATGTTATTAGCGTGGCGGCATTGATAATGACGACACTTCAAAGCCTGTCAATATCGCGACAAGTGCAAACGACAGAACGTGCGGCACGACTAGTGCATGAAACAGCAGAACAGTTAAAGGCGCTCGTCGCCGAAGATCATAGACTGGAAAGAGAGATTCGCCAGGACATACGGCTTGATCACGAGATAATTACGATTCTGGAAGAGCATGGTGTTGGTGATAGCGACACCGAGCGACACCAGGTGGCAACACGAATCGCACAAAGGTTGAACTCTACGACAGGTAGTATCGAGAAGCGGCGGTAATGAATACCGATGATGAGCTGAAAGCATTTGCTGACGGGCTGCCGGTTCATGATTTTTATGATCAGATTGTGACTACGGTTGATCAAAATCAAGTGACGATCATAACGGCCGAAACGGGTGCGGGCAAAAGCACACAAGTGCCACAGTATTTAGCGGAACATGGGTACGCAAAAGTCGTCGTGACGCAACCAAGAATA
Source organism: Candidatus Saccharibacteria bacterium RIFCSPHIGHO2_12_FULL_44_22 (assembly GCA_001790515.1). GTDB lineage: Bacteria > Patescibacteriota > Saccharimonadia > Saccharimonadales > Saccharimonadaceae > MGCS01. The sequence goes on along the minus strand of MGCS01000011.1, from coordinate 113,890 downwards.
CTCGCAGCTCGTAATCTGTCGCGTCGTGTTCGCGAAGAGTGGGCGACAAGGAATAATGTTGATGCAGACGAGATTGTAGGATATCGAACCGCACACGAACGAGATGATAGTGGACACACGCACATTTTATATTGCACCGATGGACTACAGCTGGTTCGTGAAATCACGGGTTCTGGTGTGACGCAGCGGCAAGTTTTGGTGCTAGATGAGGTTCATGAATGGAATGAAAATATGGAAGTGTTGGTGGCGTGGGCACGCAAACGCTGCGATGAAGACCCCCAGTTCAAGGTTGTTATCATGAGCGCAACAATCGAAACAGCGAGTTTGGCAGACTATTTTGACACTGATGCGGTAATTACTGTTCCAGGCCGCAGTTATGATGTAGAAAAACGACGTGGAACAGATGTGATTGGTGAAATATACGAATCTATGAAATCACGGCATAATGTATTAGTGTTTTTGCCGGGTAAAGCAGAGATCCAAAATGTCAGTGATGCGATTAGCGCAAAAGCAAGCGAATACGGCGTTCCTATTATTCCACTTCATTCCCAACTGGAAGCAACAGCGCAACAAGAAGCGTTTGCAGGTTACCCGCAAGGCAAAATTATTTTGGCGACAAATATTGCTCAGACAAGTGTGACGATCGATGACATTGATGTTGTTATTGATAGCGGACTGGAACGGCGAAGCGAAGTGCGGAGTGGTGTTGAAGGTCTATTTATTGCGCAAACATCGCAGGCGGATTGTTTGCAGCGCGCTGGTCGTGCTGGCCGAACAAAGCCAGGTGAATATATACTGGCGCCATACGACACAATGCCATGTCTAGAATTTGATGAACGTGAAGCGTATGGAACGCCTGAAATTTTGCGAAAGCATATTGATCGTTTGACGTTACGGCTTGCGGCTATCGGTATCGACATTGAATCACTTGATTTTTATCATGACCCAAGTCATAAGGCTATTATGCAGGCGAAACGTACGCTTATCGCACTTGGCGCGCTGACAAAAAGTGGTGACGTGACGCGTATTGGGCGTCAGATGGAGCAATTTCCGGTTGAATCTAGCTATGCTCGAATGCTTGTAGAGGCTGGTCAATGTAATGCCGAAGTGCAAACAAAACTCGCTGCTATTATTGGTATCCAAGAGATCGGAGGAATAGTAAAGGGCGGACTGCGATACACTGGATGGAAAAAGTACACAAAACAGTACAAATCAGATTTGTTGGCGCAGTATGATGTGTATCTTTCGTTACCCCAGATAGTTCCGGATGATTACGAAGAGATAGGGATTATAAGTAAGAATGTTCATAAAGCACGCGAGGTTATGGATCGATTAAATCGTGACTTAGGACTTGATCCAGAACTTTTGACTGCTATCACCGACAGCGAACAGCAGAGTTTACTGCGATGTATCGTTGCTGGCCAAATAGATCAATTGTGGGTGATCGATGACAAAAACGAAGCGGTTCATATTTTGACAAAACGTCGTCGTGAACTATCGAGTAGTACGGTTGTTCGTAATCCAACGCTGATTGCTGGTACGCCGTTTGATCTGCAAGTGCCAACAAAATCAGGTGGACTAGAGACTTTGAAATTGGTGCAGGGAATCACAGCTGTGCAGACTGACTGGTTAGTAGATCT
>MGCS01000011.1:0-112242 GCA_001790515.1 Candidatus Saccharibacteria bacterium RIFCSPHIGHO2_12_FULL_44_22 | reverse complement strand
CCGATAACACGCCTGAAAATCGTCGCCAGTTTGTCGATGCGTATGCAGCATGGGCATACGAGATGATCGAGCGTGAACGTCGAAGTTATGCAAAATATCACACGAAACGCATACCAGGTGTGCCACTGCGGCAGATTCAGCAGCACACGAAATCAATTGCCGGTGATGTAATCGCACTTGACGACTTATCGGTTCAGCGCAAGAAAGAGTTGCTTGATCTGACAAAACTACATACGTACCTAGGAAATGATTTTATGGCGCAATTAGGAACGCACCGACGCGATGCCGGTCGCGTGCAACCAGATCAGCGGAGTCATCGCGGGTGGAAACCAAAGCATAAACGGAAATATGATCGTCGTCATGACTGATAACCACAAGGAGTATGTTGTGTTTAAAGTAGTAATGTGATATAATAAAAATATGAAGAAAGCAAATACTGAACAACGTCAGCGAAGCATTTCAGCAGCGATTGGCTCGGTCAGAGCCGAGGGACTAATGCCGTCTGTAAAGACGCAAAAGCGTCTGCAGGATTATGCTAACGGCAAGATCACGGCATCTGAACTTCGTCGCGTCACTGTTCAGGAAATGAAACAATCTAATCGACGAACCACTATCGCCGAATAGGCTATGGCGTGGCGTACGACGCAAGTAACGATCATTATATCGATCCAGCCATTGGCATTCTTAGGAATATTGCTGGAGCAAAAACGCAAGCGGAATTAGATCGCAGTGAAGCCGACGTTACTCCTGTTATTATCGCAACTTTAACTCAGTTTGAACCACCGGTCTTAACGGAATTCAACAAGCAATTGCTCCAAGATATTCATCGAGAAATTTTTAATACAATTTACGACTGGGCTGGTGAGTTTCGAACAATTGATATCGGCAAAGAGACTGCGTATTTTGCACATGCTGATTACATAGATCAAAGCTTGGAAGGTTTTTTGCGGAATCTTGACATAGATATCGTCGAATTTTCGCGTCGCAAAAAATACGCAGTAGAGATAATAACGAAAATGTATTCGGAATTGAATGCTATCCATCCTTTCCGTGAAGGCAATGGACGTGCAATTCGTTCATTTGTACGATTATTCGCAATTAATCATGGTTGGGATATCGAATGGCATCGTATGAACCCAGATGAAAATATTGCGGCATGCGTAGAAGCCATGAGTGCGGACGAGATATTAATGCGATTGATGTTCGAAAAGCTACTAGTTAGATATTGAGCATGATTAGCGGTGAAAACCTGTTCACTAGCAAATGCACCATGACGCAGGTATAATTCAGACATGACGAACATCTCTTGGAACGAAATTGCCGACCGTGCGACCGAATTTGCGAGCAAATGGCAGGGCGAAACGTATGAAAAAGGCGAATCACAATCGTTCTGGGGCGATTTCTTGAATATCTATGGCGTTGATCGTCGACGTCATGGAGCATTTTTTGAATACGCAATCAAAAAGGGTAATGGCAAACAAGGATTCATCGATATGTTTTGGCCAGGGCAATTGCTGGCAGAACAGAAATCCGGCGGTAAAGACCTGACAAAAGCGGGGATTCAAGCCTATGAATACCTAGAGACAATGCCAGATCACGATTTGCCGCACGCGATAGTGCTGAGTGATTTTGCATCGTTCGTATTTCTATTGAACGACGGAACCAAACAAAAGGTAGAATTTACACTGGCTGACTTGCCAAAGAACGTAAAACTATTTGGGTTTTTGATCAATCAACAGTCAAAACGCCTCGCCGAAGAACATCCCGTCAACCGAAAAGCGGCAGAGGCAATGGCAAAGTTACATAATCAATTACATGACGACAACTACACCGGTCATGACCTCGAACTGCTGCTGGTGCGATTGGTGTTTTGCATGTTTGCCGACGACAGCGGCATATTCGACCAAAACGTCATGTTGGAATACCTGCAAAACCGGACGAACGATGACGGGTCAGATTTAGGATCGCGACTAGTCGATATATTCCAGACGATCGATACGCCGCTACAAAATCGTCAAACATCACTGGACGAAGCGATTGCTAGTTTGCCGTATGTAAATGGTGGTTTATTCGCAGAATCGATTCGTACGCCACATTTTAGCGGTGCGATGCGTCGTGTTTTGTTGACGGCGATGCAGTTGGATTGGTCAAAGGTCAGCCCGGCCATATTCGGTAGCATGTTCCAAGGAGTTATGGACGATCAGCAACGCCGCGACCTGGGTGCGCACTATACCAGCGAAAAGAATATTTTGCGGGTTATCAAGCCATTATTTTTGGATGATTTATACAGCGAATTTGCTCTTGCGCTGGCTGCTGGCCCGCGCAAAAAGTTCGACGAACTAGAAAAGTTTCATGCAAAGTTAGCCAATTTGCGGTTTCTAGATCCGGCCTGTGGATCGGGTAACTTCTTGATCATTGCCTACCGCGAACTACGCCGACTAGAACATAAAGTTATCGACGCAAAGCGAAAAGGTGACCAGACTATCGACTGGCTAGCGACAAGCGATCACGGAAGTGTTCGGATCGATGTCGACCAGATGTACGGTATCGAATACGAAGAATTCCCGAGTATGATCGCCCGCGCCGCACTGTGGCTGACAGATCATCAGATGAACATGGAATTCAGCAAACAATCGGGCAGCATGTTCAAACGTTTGCCGTTGACCGCCAGCGCGAATATCACACACGGCAATGCACTGATGACCGATTGGGCGGATGTCGTCGACCCACAAAAATTAGATTATATTCTTGGTAATCCACCGTTCTTGGGGCAAACCTATCAAAGCTCTCAGCAAAAGCAAGAAGTTGCAGCAGTATTAAAAGATATCAAAAAGACGGGTGTACTTGATTATGTATCTGCATGGTATGGCAAATCAGCACAGATGATGAAGTTGAATACAAAGATACAGACCGCATTAGTGTCGACGAATTCGATTACTCAGGGCGAACAAGTATCGATATTATGGAAATATATGCTTGATCAGGGAGTAAAGATTAATTTCGCTCACCGTACGTTTAAATGGGCAAACGATGCCAAAGGGGTCGCGGCGGTGCATTGTGTAATTATTGGGTTCGCACTTTTTAATAAGTCGGAAAAGAAAATATTTGATTATCCGAATATCACTGATGAGCCAATTGATGGTACGGTCAAGAATATCAACCCTTATCTGGTTGATGCCGTTGGTGTAGTTATCGAGAACAGAAATACGCCGCTGAGTGATGCGCCAAAAATGATATGGGGAAACAAGCCAACGGATGGTGGAAATTTCCTACTCAATAAAGATGAGTATGAATTGGTGTCAAAATCTGATCCGTACGCCAGCAAGTATATCAAACGATATATAGGTGGCGGAGATTTTCTGAATAATAATATTCGGTACTGTCTTTGGCTCAAGGATGCTAGCCCGAATGACATTAGGTCTTCTGATTTTTTACGGAGTCGCATAAACTCTGTAGGGATATTTCGACGCCTCAGCAAGGCCGAGACGACACAGGCCTTTTCGGATTACCCAACACTATTTCGACAGATATCACAGCCATTAACTGGAAATTATTTGGCTATTCCGGAAGTTTCGTCAGAGCGAAGGAATTATATACCTCTAGCGTTCTTTGACTATCAGGTAATCGCCAGTAATACCGTCCAGCTCATTCCAAATGCTACGAACTATGATTTTGGAATACTGACCTCTCGAATGCACATGGCGTGGATGCGTGCCGTTGCGGGTCGCCTGAAAAGCGACTACCGTTACAGTAAAGATATTGTCTACAATAACTTCATTTGGCCAGACGCAACGGAAGATCAAAAAGCAGAAATATCAAAACTAGCCAAAAATATTCTCGACGCTCGCGCCGAATTTCCAGATACATCGCTTGCAGACCTCTACGATCCACTCACAATGCCACCATCTCTCTCGCATGCCCACAAAACCCTCGATCGAGCCGTCGACAGACTCTACCGACCCATACCATTCGTTGGTGATGCTGAACGTGTTGCACTATTATTTCAGAGGTATAGGGAGATAGATAATTGACGCGAGGCTCTAAAATCTTAGGCGTGCTGTGGATATTTATTATATCTTTATCAATAATGCTAATGGTATTTAGTCTAAATATTCAAGATTCTGAACAAAGTCACCAAAGTGGTGAATTACTAGGTTTCTTCGGAAATATACTAGGGGGAATTATTGGTGTCATAGGTGCGGTGAGTGTTGCACTGCTTGCTTATCGATTGGAGCGTCAACATGAGTTAAAAGTAGAAGAGCAAAAGAAAATCGGAGAATACCATAGGACGATTCAAGCTGCCGAGGTGGTTCTTCAGGATCAAATTGGTGTCCTGTCGATGAATGCGCGAGTTCTGCCTCAATGTAGACGAAACTTAGAGAGTGGGACTAGTTTTTTGAATATGCCAAATACAGTTGATGTAGAGATGGGTCTCCTGAGGCGTTTTAGAAATATTGAGCTCGCAAACAAATGGTTGAAATACTCCATGCAAGCAAAGATTTTTGACAAGCAGTTAAAAGAGTTTACGGTTTTTTATCTAGATACTGCTAAGGCTATACACATGTTATCCCTTGAGTCAAAAAAGATAGATCAAGATATTGTACATCATGATTACGCGGTACTCGCAAGCTTTGCACGTGAGGTTGAACAAGCTAACGAGATACTTCTGAAAGAAACTCGGTCGCTTTTTACGTATGTGGTCTGCCATGCTCGGCTAAAAGATCACTATTTTAAAAGTCTTGAGGAGGTTAATGAATATTCGGTATCTGAATCTTCCTACGCCGCCACACTGCACGAAGTGAACGAGCGATTTACGTTAGATAAAATGTTTACAGAGCTTCCTCTAACGGAATCGTGAAAATCTCAGAAATGAAAAGGTCGAAGAAACAGCGAGAATTAATATCATTTCGACAAGTTTTTCAGTTGAATGATTATCCGAATATTAAGCAAGATGATAAACCTGACTTTGTCGTGAGCCATAACGGCATATTATTCGGAGTTGAGGTAACTGAGTATTACCAAGATCAAACAAGCGCAGACTATGCCAATGTACCGAATTACATGAATAACATCCTCGATGATGAATCGATGATTAAGAGAAAAGATAGGGGAAAGCTTGAGAAAGTACGGGTAGGTTTTGAGATGGGAGGTGTACCTATGTATACGCAGGATGCGGTATATCGTCAGTCTCAACCTATTCAGGATAGGTTGAAGAAATTAAACGACATAATTAACGCGAAAATTACCTCGATGCAAGAGTATAAGATGGATGACTTGGAATTTGTAGAGTTAATTATTCATGATCAAGGCGACCTATTTGGGGGAGAGAGCGGCCGTGAAATATACAGATACCTATCGGAGCTTAGTCAGTCGCCTCTTGAAGGACTCCCGTACCGACGGATATACATCAGCAAGAAATTCGGTGTATTTGATGAGCCGATTATTTTTCGATCGGATATGGATATCGGGGATTAGTTCTAAAGTAGGTCTAGTTCTCAGTATAGGTAAATGTTAGCGCATAGATGGCGTGGGTTCCGTCTTCGTTGATAACTGTGTGGAACTGTATTATGTTGACTGGTTGATTTGTTTGTATAGAAATTTTCCTTATGAACATATTATGAGCGATCGTTACAATCTTTCAAGGTGCCATATTACTTGCGTCGTTTTTTTCGCTTCTTTTTCGGACTACCGAATATCATTTTCACAGAGAACTCGAGCGCGTCGGCAATTTTGTTACCAAAAAATGCTTTCGTGTCACTTTTATACTTTCTGCCGTATTTATTAGTGATAGGAACTCTACTGCGGGCAGGTTGATATGCGGATATTTGAAGCGAGCTGGGTGTTGGGCGCGTGCAGTTGATTACATGCTTGGTTGTGTGGTCTATGTAATACCAGCGCTTTGTCTTGTTTACGTAAAGTAACAATAACGGATTACTCCCGTGATAGTGGAGCGCTGCAAGTGCACGCCTGCGATGGTCCATCTCAAACTCTGTAGCGCTAGTCGACTTATATTCAACATGAGCGCGTGAATTCTGACCGTTCCATACGACTGACAATTCAAAATCCGGCGTATATTGATTCTTGCCTAATGCGACACCGCTTGGTCTGCGCCATTTTCCCGAAAATCCATTCCTCACTAATCTGCGTATGAATATGGCTTCAGATTTAGAATCCAAATAGACATTCTCGCCATCAACTTTATACCAGCCGGGTTTTGCAGGGGATTTGTACATCACTGACAGTGTAACAACATCACCCAAAAAGTAAAACAACCCGCATCGATGGCTTCGATGCGGGTAACCATACTCGGTCAGCGAACTCATTGGATTGAGTTTGGGCAGTTCAGAACGAACGCAAAGGATTGCGAGGCAAACGCAGCAGATACAAGCGGGTATGTCCACGAGCTGGTGAACACAAAGTTGATCGTAGCTATAACCGTGACGGCTATCAGTGCATATTCTTCGGTCAATTCTAGTGGGATGCCGAACAGATGCTAGTGTGAGGCCGCTTTATTTATAAGCTATATGTGTTGACAAAACATAGTACCTTGTTTAACATAGAACTATGACAGTGAATAGTAATGATAGAAGGAATGACGATGGACGAGAGTGAAGTCTATGCTGAACAGCTAGCGACGCAGCTGCGGAAAGGATTTTTGGCATACTGTGTTCTAAAAGTGTGTTCGCACGAGCCCAAGTACACAAGTGACATTATCCGAGCACTTAGCCAGGCTGAGTTGGTGGTCGTCGAAGGGACGATTTATCCGCTACTCAGTAGGTTGCAAAAAGACGGACTACTGGCACATGAATGGCAAGAATCGGAACAAGGTCCGCCGCGGAAGTATTACAAGATTACAGAGTTTGGCGGAAACGTTGAACAGCATGTGAGTAAAAAAATAATTGCATTGAACGCAACGTTAAAGAAACTATAAGGAAGGTATTATGAAAGAAACGACACGAATTCATATTGCAAAAACGTCATATGACATTGAAATCGCCGCCAAAAAAGCGCTTGAAAAATATATTAGCGTTCTAGAAGCGTATGCCGAAGACGATGAATTGCTTAATGATATCGAGATTCGCATAACGGAACTACTAGCTGAACGCAATGTCCAGCCAAACGGGGTCATTACGGCCGATGACGTAAAGGCAGTTCGTACGCAGCTGGGTGAACCAGAAGAGTTTATGGACAATGGTGATATTGCAATTGGGCCAGGGGTAGAATTGTCGAGTAATCCAAACCGTAAACTATATCGCAATATCGACGGTGCGGTGTTTGGGGGAGTGTTGAGTGGTGTTGCATACTTCTTTAACATAAATCCACTATGGACACGCTTGATTTTTATTATTCTACTATTTGTGACCGCTTTTATGCCGATGGCGTTGATTTATGTCATTCTTTGGGTGGTTATTCCGCCAGCACGAACAGCCGCAGAAAAATTACAAATGGCAGGTCGACCCGTCACATTAGCGCAAATTCGTGAACTGAACGAAAGCGCGGTGAGTGATCAAGCGGCCGGGCAAACGAATGTTGCACAGCGGGTTATTCTGTCGATATTGGGAATATGCAGTGCAGTGGCGGCAATAGGAACTGCACTGTTTACGGGGTTTGTCGCGCTGGCCATCGGGTTTCGTAGTACAGACTACCTGTCAAACATACAGGTACCGATCGATCATGGTCCGGAATGGCCATATCTGGTAGCGTACGGTTTGGCGATAACAAGTGGGCTTTTGTTATCGGCGCTATTCGGCATCATTGCCTATACATTAATGGCGCGAAAGTTCACCAAACGAATTATAATTGCGATTATCATTGTCATCGCGGCGGGAGCGACATCGTTTGCAGCAGCAGCTGGAATTATGAGTTACCGCGATAGGTTTATGAGCGAAGAAATTGATCGATCAATGCAAACACGAACAATTGAATTACCGGTGTCATTCCGTGATGCAACGTCACTCAAAACAACATTTCATTCTGCTGATGTAAAGTATATTGTCGATGCGACGCCTCGTATGATAGTTACCTCGGTTGAAAATACCTCGTTACCGAAGATGGACATCAATGACAAGCAAGCAACACTATCATTTGACGGGAAAGACTATGGTAACTTTTCCAAAGCATTTACGCGGATTACTGTGTACGGACCAAAGCTAGAAGCAATCAGCGCTGATGGCACTCAGATCAACTATAAAGGTGGCAGCGGAACATTGACGGTTGATTCTATGAATAGCGCATCAGTTATCGTCAAAGACGGTAGTTATCAGCTAGTTACTGCGCGGCCGTCAGGTCAATCAAGCATTGAAGCAACTGATGCAACAGTAGAGCAAGTAGTTGTTGATGCTAAAGACCAAGGAAGATATTCGTTTGGAGTGGTAAAGACACTCATCGCCACTGTCCCTGAGGTATGTCCGTCTACATCTGGATATGCAATACAAAGCTGGGGCACGATCGCTGGCGTGAGTTCTGGAAAGATGACGTATAACTCTACGGAACGACCTGCTACGAATGGAACGGTAGTCGACCAACCTTGTGCATACATGAGTATCGGTCAATCAACTGATACTGACATGAATGAATAAACGGTTGATGCTACAATAGAATAAAGATAAGGGGGAGCATGATCGAAGTTACGCAGCTGACAAAGACGTATGGCAAAAAACACAATATATTTACTGCACTTGACGATGTATCGTTTACCATTCCAGACGGAGCAAGTGTGGCGATACTGGGAAAGTCAGGAAGCGGGAAATCAACACTGATGCACGCGATGAGCGGCCTTGACCGTCCACAGACTGGCAAGGTTGTGATTGACGGCGAAGATATTCTGACACTCAAAACGAAAGCAGTAGACAAGTTTAGGGCGACAAAAATGAGCTTCATATTCCAATCGTTCTTTATTCAAGCGAACGAAAACTGTTACGACAATGTTAGTCTCCCCCTTGAAATCGCAAATGTTCCGCTCAAAGAGCGTAGGAAGCGTGTTACGGACGCATTGGAATCGGTGGAACTAGGCGACAAGATCAAATCAAAAGCGAAAAACTTGTCAGGCGGTCAAAAACAGCGTTTGGCGATAGCAAGAGCAATTGTGAATAAGCCTCAGATTATTTTTGCCGACGAGCCAACTGGAAATTTGGATAGTGCAACTGGTGAAAAAGTTGAAGATATATTGTTCGGGTATAACAAAAAGAACGGAGTCACGCTGATCATTGTGACGCATGACCCTGATTTAGCTCGAAAGTGCGATATGCAGATCAATGTAAAAGACGGCAAGATTGAATCTATCCGTGAATCAAAAACAAAGTCTATCGCCAATGTGACAAAAAAGGGAGTATCGACAGTATGAAAGTAACAGACACAATTCGACGCGCCGGCCGTAGCCTGCGAAACGCAAAGGCGAGGACGTTATTAACGAGCCTTGCTATTGGTGTCGGTGCATTTACGATCATATTAAGTCTTGCTGCTGGTGCGGGCGGGCGGCAATATGCTCAAGATATCGTGGCGAGCAACACGAATGTTTTGGAATTGTACGTGCAGCCAAAACAAGATGATCAATCTGATTCTTCAAAACCCAAAGAATACAGCGAGGATCCTTCGATATCGTATGGCGGTGGATTTAGTCTAAAATTACTACAGCAATCAGATATTGATAAAATCGAAAAAATTGATGGTGTCGAAGATATAACGCCTGTATATAATGTGAGCGCGAAATACGTTACGCGTGAAGGGCAGAAGAAATACCAGGCAAGTATTGAATCGTTTACAAGTACTCTGAAGCAGGAATACGTAGCAGGAAATGGCGACACAATGGGTGCGAATGACGTCGTTATACCAGAGGCGTTTCGTGAGGTGCTGGGATTTGTGGATAACTCCGCCGCGATAGGCCAGAATGTCACTGTCGCAGTTGACGGGGCAACGCTTGGAGCTCCAGATAAAGTTGTAACATTGAAAGTTGTTGGCGTTGTGGGAGAATCTGCACTGGCATCGATCGGTGGTTCGGCAGGTCTGCAGCTAAATAAAGATATAGTAAAAGAGCTGTATCAATATAGCCAAGCTGGTACACCGAATGAAAATGCCTATACGGGTGCGACCGTGACAGCCATATCGGAGAGCAAGGTTCAGGACATTAAGACTGCAATCAATAGTCAGGGTTATGAGGCGCAAACTGCCGAAGATCTAATGGGATTTATTTTCCAGTTCATTAATGTTCTCCAGGGCATTTTAATAGGATTTGGTGCACTAGCGGTGCTGACATCAATATTTGGGATTATCAATACTCAATATATTAGTGTTTTAGAGCGAACGCAGCAAATTGGATTGATGAAGGCGCTTGGAATGCGACGCCGCGATGTGGGTCGTCTGTTTAAATTCGAAGCTGCATGGATCGGATTTTTGGGTGGTGCGCTTGGTTCTGGACTAGCATTTATTGCTGGTACGGCAGCAAATCCATGGATTCGGGATACACTGAATTTGGGTGATGATACGAATCTTCTGATATTCGAACCATGGTCGTTTGTTGCAGTTATTGTCGGTCTGATGTTGGTGTCGATCGGCGCGGGTATCTTACCTGCCCGAAAAGCGGCGCGACTTGATCCTATTGAAGCACTGCGTACAGAATAAGCCGGATAGTATCTTATTTGAAAACCGTCTCTGAAAATGAGGCGGTTTTTGGTACAATAGAACTATGTTAGACATCCGTTATATCCGCGAAAATCCAGATACCGTTAAAGAGTTCTCTAGGCAAAAAGGGTATGACGTCGATGTGCATCACGTATTGACCGTCGACGAGCAGCGTCGTGATGTGCAGCAAAAGATGGATGTTTTGCGAACCGAACGCAATAGTATTGCGGATGTCATGAAAAAGGCACAGGGTAAACCCGACCAAGAGCAGATTGAGCGTGGGCGGGTTTTGAAAACAGAAATCGCCTCGCTTGAATTGACCTACAAAGAACTTGATGAATTGTATACGAAATTAATGTGGGGGATTCCAAATGCTATCAAACCCGATGTTCCGATCGGCGACGAAGAGGATAGCGTCGAGATAAAACAGTGGGGTGAACACACGAGCGGTGCGATTGATCATCTTGATTTTGCGACAAAGCGCGACTGGGTCGACTTTGAGCGCGGCGCAAAGGTAGCTGGTGCAAAGTTCTATTATTTAAAAGGTGACTTAGCCTTACTTGAAAACGCAATTACGCAGTACGCACTCGATTTTGTGACGAAAAAAGGCTTTACTTATATGACCGTGCCGAATATGGTGAATGGTCGAATTGCAACTGGGACAGGATTTGCGCCACGTTCTGATAGTCAGAGTGATGAATACTTTATTGAAGGCGAGGATTTGTCACTCATCGCGACAGCAGAAATGCCATTAACAGGATATCACGCGGACGAAATTATTGACGAAGATAAATTGCCGCTTATGTATGTCGGGCTCAGTCCTTGCTATCGCAAAGAGGCGGGTACATACGGCAAGCATGCGCGCGGATTGTTCCGTGTTCATCAGTTTAATAAATTAGAAATGTACGCCTTTACGACACCGCAACAGAGTGAAGCGATGCACGAAACCATTCGCGAAATCGAAGAAGAACTATGGCAATCCATTGGGATTCCATATCATGTAATAAACATCGCAAGTGGTGATTTGGGTGCGCCCGCAGCAAAGAAATATGACATTGAATATTGGTCGCCTGTCGATGAAATGTACCGCGAACTAACAAGTTGTTCAAACTGTACTGATTTTCAGGCACGTAATCTCAATATTCGGGTGCGTCGAAAAGACGGTACGGTCGAGACGCTTCATACGCTAAACGGCACTGCTGTGTCACTTGCTCGTTCGCTAGTTACGATTATTGAACACTTCCAGAATGCAGACGGAACATTGACCGTACCGGAAGTATTACGCCCATATCTTGGTAGCCGTGATTGGATTTAATAATGGTTGTATTCGCGCTAGTGTCTACTATTTGCTATACTAATAAGTACTAAACCGAACGGGTACTAACCAAGGAGGATAGCGAATGATTAACTCAATCAACATAACTGGAGTCAAATTCGATCTGGATGAAACAACCAAAAGGTATGTTATCAAGAAGATCGGACGACTCGATCGCTACCTGCCGCGCCACGCTCGCAAAAGCGCTACTGCCGAGGTAAAACTACGGCAAGTCAATAAAGATCACGCAAACAAGTATGAGGCAGAAGTCATTATGCACATTCCAGATAAAACAATCACCGCTAAAGATTCGACGGTGAATGTACTGGCAGCTCTCGATATTGTTGAGGCAAAGATTGTTGCACAACTTCATAAATATAAGGAAAACAGTATTCCTCATGTTGGACGACGTGGAGTTTTGGCACGATTTAAACGAAGTTATGCACGCGAAGCATCGTAGTAGTATTATTTGACAACAAAATTGGGGCTGTGCTATAACGCACAGCCCTTTAGATATATCAGCTAAGCCCTTTTAAGTTCTGGTGAAAAAGGGTATACTAAACCATAGATAATTTCAGACAGTTTCTTGAGGAGTAAGGGTTTTACTATGGTCAGTCGACAAAAGGTGTTAACGAAGGTATTTGGTGATCCGCAAAAGCGGCTTTTAAAAGGTCTCGAAAAGCGCGTCGAAGCAGTGAATGCGTTGAGCGACACTTATAAAAAAATGAGCAAAACAGACTTGAAAAAGCAGACGGAAGTCTTGCAAAAAAGGCTTGCCAAGAAAGGTACAACGCTCGATAGTATTCTGCCCGATGCGTTTGCGTTAGTCCGCGAAGCAAGCGATCGCGTACTGGGAATGCGACATTTTGACGTACAGTTGATGGGTGGCATGGTACTACATGACGGTGACGTTGCCGAGCTTAAAACTGGTGAAGGTAAGACATTAATGGCTACGCTTCCAAGCTACTTGAATGCGCTCGACGGCAAAGGTGTGCATGTTGTGACGGTCAATGATTATCTAGCGCAGCGTGATGCTAGCTGGAATGGTGAGTTATTTGATTTTCTAGGTCTGTCAACTGGTGTGATTATTAATGATGCGTCATTTATCTATGACAAAACATACGATAATGACCTCCACGAAGATGCTCGTATGCGCAAACTGCGACCAGCAACTCGTAAAGAAGCGTATGCCGCTGATATTACATATGGCACGAATAATGAATTTGGATTTGACTACTTGCGTGACAACATGGTCAATGAAGTCAATGATTTGCGTCAGCGAACACTCAATTTTGCGATTGTGGATGAGGTCGACTCAATTTTGATTGATGAGGCTCGAACGCCACTTATCATCAGCGCGCCAGCGGCTGAAAACCCGGACAATTATCTGCAATTTGCAAAGGTTGCTGCGCGATTGGTTGATGAAGACTTTACGTTAGACGAAAAGCGTCGCAGTGTCGCGTTGACTGACGATGGCGTTGAAAAAGTGCAAAAAATGCTTGGCATCAAGAATCTCTATACACCAGAATACGTTCGCTCGGTGTATCACATGGATCAGGCACTAAAGGCGCAGACATTATTTAAGCGTGACAAAGACTATGTCGTAACAAATGACGGCGAAGTGATTATCGTTGATGAACACACGGGTCGTTTGATGCAGGGTCGTCGCTATAATGAAGGGCTTCACCAGGCGATTGAGGCAAAAGAAAAAGTGCCGGTATTACAAGAAAGTATGACACTAGCGACAGTATCGTTCCAGAATTACTTCCGTCTGTATAATAAACTGTCAGGGATGACAGGTACGGCATTTACCGAAGCCGAAGAATTCCAGCAAATTTACAGTTTGGATGTTGTTCAAGTACCGCCAAACCGTCCGATTACTCGTGTTGACAAAGAAGATCTTATTTTTAAGACCGAAAAGGGCAAGCTAAAGGCAGTGGCTGATGCTATCAAAGAGCATAACGCGGCTGGACGACCAGTTCTTGTCGGTAGTGCGTCGATTGCAAAAAATGAATTGATTGCTAATTACCTTGACAAAGAAGGCGTAAAATACGAATTATTGAATGCTAAGAACAACGAGCGCGAAGCGGCGATTGTTGATAAAGCTGGTCAAAAAGGTGCGGTAACATTAGCTACTAACATCGCTGGTCGTGGTACTGATATCAAGTTGGGTGATGGCGTAAAAGATCTTGGTGGACTTGTTGTTATTGGGTCTGAACGACATGAATCACGCCGTATTGATAATCAGCTACGTGGCCGTGGTGGACGTCAAGGCGATCCTGGCGAGACACAGTTTTACGTATCAACCGAGGATGACCTGATGCGAATTTTCCAGGGCGAGCGAATTGCTAGCCTGATGGATCGCCTAGGTGTTGATGAAGAGACGCCAATTCAGAACAAGGCCGTATCGCGTACCCTTGAGTCAGCGCAAAAGCGGGTCGAGGGCTACAACTACGATACCCGAAAGAACGTCGTGCAATACGACAATGTCATCAATCGTCATCGCCGTGTTGTCTATGTTATCCGTCGCCGAATTTTGGAAGGTGATGACATCAAGCCTGAAGTACAGAAATTGCTCGAAGAGAAAGTTCGCGAACTAGTTATTGTTCCAGCAAAGAATAACAAAAACTTCGCCGAAGAATTCAAGGCAGTTTTTCCAATTGATGAGAAGAAGATCGCTGAGATTGGTCTTATCAAGAAAGATAAACTTCGTTTCGATGCTGCAAAAGAAGCTGTTTCGACACTGTACAGCGACAAGGAAAAAGAGTTGACGACTGAAATTATTCGTCAAGTTGAACGGCAGGTGTATTTAACAGTGCTTGATACGCTATGGATGCAACACCTAGAGAACATGCAACATCTTCGCGAAGGAATTCATTGGCGAAGTGTCGGGCAGCGTGATCCACTTGTAGAATATCGATCAGAATCACAGAAATTGTTTGAAAGCTTGCAAGCAACACTTCGTGATGAAGTGCTTCGTGAAGTCATGCATGTTCGCCCAAGCGATGTTACGATTCAGACGTCTGACGAGTTTTCGACGGAACTAACAAAATTGGCCGAAGATGCTGTTGAAAAAGGCGTGAATGAGATAACGGGTGGCGAAGATAATCGTGATGATGATTTTGGATCAATCAAAAAGGCTAAAACGGTTGCCGAAACGGGCAAAGTAAAGAATGACGCGCGCAAAAAGAAAAAGGCACAGCGACAGAACCGTAAAAAGAACCGTAAATAGACGGAGTGAGGAAATAACATGAAGCACACTGTCGAAGAAGTGCGGTTAAAAAATGGTGCCCGCGGTCTGCTGATCGATGTACCAGGTGCAACAGTAATGAGTTTTCAGTTCCAGTTTCGCGCTGGTAACCGGTATGTTGCACATAAAGATATTTATGAAACTGCGCACATCATGGAGCATATGGCCTTTGGTGCAAATGCTCGATTCAAAAACGAACATGATTTTGAATCGGAGTTTACGAAAAATGGTGCCTATCACAACGCATATACAAGCGATATGTCGATGGTATATGTTGCTGACTGTGCAGATTTTGAATGGGAACGAATTTTTGATTTACAGCGTGTATCGATCTGTCAGCCAAAATTCAATGGTGAAGAATTAGAGGCGGAGAAGGGTAATGTTAAGAGTGAATTAACAGGGTACCTAAATAATCATAACCGTGTACTATGGCCAAAAGTTCAACAGTTGCTTGGTGAAGATGTGTATACATTTAACCAACGTCTCAAGACGATTCCAAATGTCGCACTAAAGGACATCAAAGAGCATCATGCACGGACACATACAAGCAATAACATGCGATTTGTTATTGCCGGTAAACTAGCTGGTCGCAAAGCGGAGATCAAACGACAGTTGGATGACTGGGAGCTTGCAGCGGGTGAACGTTTTGACGCTCCTCATGATGAGTTCAAATCTGCAAAGCCAACTTTGATCCGCCGCAAGGAAGCATCAAATTTAACTTTTGCACTGTCGATGGTGATCCCGCGTGAACTTACTGACGAGGAATCAGACGCAATGAATTGTCTTGATCATATTTTGACGGGCACTATGCATTCACGTATTTATGGTTCTGCACGTAAAAAAGGACTTGCGTACGGTATGTTTAGCGACACGTCCGTCGGATTCCATGACAGCAGCTGGGATTTTGGTGGTCAAGTGAATCTAGAGACATCGGGCGCGCTATTCGATATTATTGTTCGAGAACTGAAGCACGTTTTAGATGGTAAGATTACCGAAAACGAAATTGCAGCGGCAAAATCATACGCACTCGGGCGTCATCAAATGGGCGCACAGACCGTTGCGCAAATCAGTAATTTTTATACAAACCGTTATTTTGCCGACGGTGTTGTCAAAGACTACGAGAAGGTTCCAGATTCGATTACGGGCACTTCGCGTGACTGTATGATTTCGACCGCACGTGAATTTATCACACACGACACTACCGTACTTGCAGGCGTAAGTAGTGGTGAACGAAGTGATATAGTCGAGTTAAACGACAAGCTTGATACATTGTTCGCTCAAGCTCGTCAATAATCATTATTTTTAGTACGTTTTGATCAACGGGGAGTATAGTAACAAGTATGAAGATTGCAATTGCTGGATATGGAATGGAAGGTCAAGAAAGCTATCGCTATTGGGCTGAGCAAGGGTACGCCATAACGATCGTTGACCAGAACGCCGTCCCGTCAAAACCACTTCCCGAGGGTGTACAAACACTTCTGGGTGAGGGTGTGTTTGGATTATTGCAAGACTTTGATTTGGTTATTCGTACGGCCGGTCTTAATCCGAACAAGATTAAAACAAATGGTAAAATATGGTCGGCAACAAATGAATTTTTCGCAAAATGTCCGGCGCCGATTATCGGTGTTACCGGTAGCAAGGGAAAAGGAACAACTTGTAGTCTGATCACGAGTATCCTCCGCGCAAGCGGCAAAACCGTTCACCTTGTCGGTAATATCGGTATTCCAGCACTCGAAGTGCTTCCTAGTATTCAGTCAACGGACATTGTTGTATACGAGCTAAGTAGTTTTCAGTTATGGGATCTAGAGCGGTCACCACAGGTTGCGGTCATTGTTCATATGGAACCTGACCATTTAGATGTGCATGCTGATATGAATGAATATATCACAGCGAAAGCAAACATACGGCGACATCAGTCGGTTGGTGATATTTGTTTTTATGCGCCCGATAACACCTATGACCAACAAATTATTGATATGCCACCGTTATTTGAGGTAAACGATTTGCAGCTTCGTGAATGGCGATGGCGTGCATTCCAATATGGCGTTCGGAATACACGCGATGAATCGATAGCGATGGCATACCTCGACAAAGATGTTTTCTGCATGCAGCGACCTGGTCAGGCTGTTGTGTCGACAGTTCATACAAACGTGATGCAGATTCCTGGCAAATTCAACCAGTTGAATGCTTGCGCTGCAATCAGCGCCGCACTGCAGTTTGGTGTTGATGACACGGCTATCCAAGAAGGTCTATCGACATTTACAGGATTACCTCATCGTTTGAAGTTTGTAAAGGACGTCAATGGTGTTTCATATTACGACGATAGTATTGCTACAACTCCAGGAAGCAGCATGGCTGCGATACGAGCATTTGCTCAGCCAAAAGTAGTGATTCTTGGCGGTTCATCAAAGGGCGCTCAGTTCGACAAGCTTGCAAGTGCAGTTCATGCTGGTAATGTAAAATGTGTCATTGCAATTGGTGATGAAGCAACGGCTATTGAGCGGGCACTTCGTATACATCAAGTCCTGACATTTAACCTTGGGTCGCAAGTATCTATGACTGAAGTGGTGACGGTAGCCGCCAGTAGGGCGGACGCTGGTGATGTCGTAATCCTGAGCCCTGCTTGTGCGAGTTTTGGTATGTTCAAAAATTATGCCGATCGCGGCGATCAATTTATTGCCGCGGTGAACGCCCTCTAGCTATGTGGCTATGATTGATCTGGTACAATAAGAGTAATGCAACCTCTATTAAAACGCGTGACGACACTCCGTCATGATATCGACGTAGCGTATGATCAGCTGTCTATCGACGATAAGCGCTTGTTAGTGACGCAACTTGATCAAGAAATGGCGAGGCCAGAGATTTGGAATAATCCGACGCACGCTCAAGAAAAGAGTAAACAGCTAGCTGCAGTGACGGCAGTTGTTGAACCGTGGGAGACACTCCGTGCGCAGACTGCAGATATTATAGAACTCATGGAACTGGGTGACGACAGTCTATTAACTGAATTTGAGGGTCAGGTGACTGCTCTTGAAAATGAATTTGCTGAGCGTAAAAAAGAACTACTATTTAACGGACACTATGACGACCATAATGTGATTTTGCGTATTACTGCTGGAGTAGGTGGAACGGATGCCCAGGATTTTGCTGAAATGTTAGAACGTATGTATCTTCGTTGGGCGGAAAAAACCGGAGTATCGTCGACACAAGTTGAACGATCGACAGGAGATGAAGCCGGATTAAAGACAAGTGTGATCGAGTTGACTGGTCCATATGTGTATGGCAAGTTGCGAGGCGAGAATGGTGTTCATCGACTCGTACGGCTAAGTCCATTTAACAGTGATAATCTGAGACAGACAAGCTTTGCACTGGTTGAGGTACTTCCTCAAATTGATACGCCCGACGCTGTGAAAATTGACGATAAGGATCTGAAGATCGATGTCTATCGCGCGGGCGGTCACGGTGGTCAATCGGTGAATACGACCGATAGTGCAGTGCGTATTACACACTTGCCGACAAATATTGTTGTCGCGATTCAAAATGAACGCTCACAACTTCAAAACAAAGAAACTGCAATGAAGATTTTGCGATCGAAACTAGCGCAACTGCAAACCGAGCAACACGCTGAGAATATCAGCGATCTTCAGGCAGGTGAATCGGCTAATTGGGGTTCTCAAATACGAAACTACGTACTGCACCCCTATACACTCGTCAAGGATACACGCACAAAATATGAGGAAAAAGACCCGTCTGCTGTGCTAGACGGCAAGATTGACGGCTTTATTCAATCCTACCTCGAATCACAAATGGGGGAGTAGAATAAGCTAAGTCTCGGGACGCTTCAGGTTGAACAGATGCAACTTATGCTATAATATCGATAGTAATGATTCTGTTAGATAGGGTAACCAAGACTTACGGTAAAGACATGAAACCGGCACTGAACCGTGTCAGTTTGCATGTAGAACCGAAAGAGTTTGTCATCATCGTTGGAACGAGCGGAGCGGGTAAGTCAACGCTTCTTAAGCTGCTGACTCGTGAGGAAAAACCAACGAGTGGCAAGATTGTCGTCGGCGGCATCGACTACGACACGCTCAAAGACAAGCATATTCCACTGTTGCGTCGTAAAATCGGCGTGGTATTCCAGGACTTTAAGCTACTGCCGCAACGTACGGTGTATGAAAATGTCGCCTTTGCATTGGAAATCGCTGGCATGACTGGCCGCGAGATCAAGACGACCGTTCCTAAAGTAATCGAACTAGTAGGACTGACTGGCAAGGAAAAGAACTTCCCTCATCAATTATCTGGTGGTGAACGTCAGCGCGTCGCAATTGCACGTGCCGTTGTGCGCCAACCAAAGATTTTAATAGCGGACGAACCAACGGGTAATCTCGACCCAAAGCACAGCTGGGATATTGTTCGGCTGCTAGAAAAAATTAACAAATACGGCACAACAGTACTGCTAACAACGCATAATGTTGAGATAGTAAATAAATTACAACGACGTGTGATAACTATTGAACATGGAAAGATCACCAGTGATCAAGCACAGGGGAGCTACAGACAATAATGGCAAAAAAATACGACGCAAAAGCGTTTTCGCAGCAAAAACGAAAACGACGCCAATGGTTGACGTTTGTTCGGATGTGTCGCTATGGTGTTAATAATTTTAGCCGTAATGCATGGCTGACGATTGCTGCGACCGCTGTTATGACAGTAACGCTGCTAATAGTCTTTATGACGCTTACCGCACGTCAGGTGCTGGTCGATACTGTTGACCAGATTCGAGAGAAAGTTGACGTATCGATTTATGTAAAAACCGAAACGACACCGTCGCAGGCTGACGAAATTAAATCAAAGCTTGAAAAACTCGATAGCGTTACCCGAGTAACCTACATTAGTCCCGAACAGGCGAAGGTCGATTTTTCGGATCAGGAAAAGGGTGACGAGGGGACGATTGCAGCATTGAGCGAGGCGAGCAATAAGTTACCGGGAACATTCAATATATCTATTAAAGACCTGAATGATTCATCCGAACTGCAAACGTTTGTCCAAGACGACGAGCTATACAAAGAAGTGCAGGGTAGGCAGCCATCGTTTACTAACGGTATTATCCAAACAATTGGTCGCTGGGTTGGATTTGCCGAAAAAGTGGGTATCGGTGCCAGTGTTCTATTTATCGTCATCTCATCACTCATTATTTTTAACACAATTCGAATGGCGATCTTTAACCGCAAAGAAGAAATTCAGATGATGAAGCTAATTGGTGCAGATCGCGGCTTTATTCGAGGGCCATTCATTGTCGAAGCGGTAATGTATGGATTTATCGCCGCACTACTCGCCACTGGACTTGGTGTAGCTATCATGTATGCGGCGCGCGAACCATTACTGTCATATGGCATTGCTGTGCAAACTACAATAGATGCAATGATGCTCTATCTTGGATTTGTACTACTAGGGATGATCCTGACTGGTGCACTGATTGGTATCGTATCGTCACTAATGGCGACGCAAAAATATCTAAAGTTATAACGATAAGCATAAGCATTGACGGGTTCGTCGAGCGTGCATTAGGATAGTACATGTATATGAAATTATTGATCGCTACTCAACAACGGGTTTCTCGCTATGCGACACGCGCAGGATTGTTGTGTATGGCGCTGGTAGTATCGGTTGCGGTACCAATATCTTTTGGTAGTGATGTGTATGCTGATCGCTTTGATGATCAACTACGCTCATTGCAAGCCCAGGCTAACCAGGCACAGGCCCAGGCTAACCAGTATCGTGCGCAGGCTGATACGCTTCAGAATAAGTTAAATCAAATTACTGCCGAAAAGACTGCGCTAGAGGCACAAATTCAGATTAGCCAAGCCAAACAAGCGCAATTAACCGCAGACATTGCCGCAAATACCAAAAAGATGGAAGATGCGCAGAGTGCACTTGGTGAAACGCTTGCTAATCTGTATGTTGACGGCAAGGTATCGGCACTTGAAATGTTGGCGAGCAGTCAGAACATTGGTGATTACATCGATAAACAGTCGTATCGATCGACCGTACGTGATCACCTGAAACAATCTATTGATTCGATCAAAGCAATCAAGAAGCAACTGGAAGATGACAAAAAAGCACTTGAAAAAGTGTTATCCGAGCTGGATGCACAGAATAAGCAACTCGCTGCGGCTCAGGCAGAACAACAGAGTTTAGTGGATCAGACTCGAGGTGAAGAGGCGGCGTATCAAAACCTTGTTAATAACACAAAAAGCCAAATGGCTGATATCACTGCGCAGCAACGTTCGTATTATCAAAGCTTGATTGCCAGTGGTAATAGTGGTGGTGGGGTTGTCGGAGCATTTACGTACACTAATCTTAGTCCAAGTAACGGCGCTGGTGGATGTAGCGGTGGTTATCCAGGCAAATGGTGTGTTGGTCAGGATACTGTTGTTGACGACTGGGGTCTTTATAATCGTGAGTGCGTTAGCTACGTCGCCTGGGCGCTAGAGAGTCGTTTTGGCAAACGTGTGAATAATTTCCGTGGCCAAGGGAATGCATATCAGTGGCCTAGCGCGGCAGCTGCCTACAGCGGCGCGTATCGTGTTGCTGATCCGCAGCCGGGTGATGTTGTCGTATTGCCTCAATCTGGCTCGTTTGCGCCCGTAGGTCATGTTATGATCGTCGAATCAGTAAACAACGGTTGGATGCGTGTCAGTCAATTTAACTTCTACGGAACAGGTCAGTATAGTACTATGGACGTCAAGAATTCTGGCGTTATACTGTTACGATTCAAAGATAGGTAATTTTTGAAAAGTCGCCTATATATCTATGGACAAATTATAGTTCTTATGCTATGATGGAATCAATGAAACGACGGTCCACCACACCAGTTTTCAAAAATAAAAAAGCTGCCAAAAAGATCACCCTGATTACGACAGCAGTTTTATTTGCGATACTAACACCTATCCAAGTTGCTAGGGTGGTGAACGCCGATCCTTACGATGATCGCATTAATGCTATTCAACAAGAAATCGATCAATATAGTGCTCGTGCGGGTGCTTTGAAAGATCAAGCTGATTCGCTTCAAAAAGAAGTAAATGCTATTACGATTCAAAAAGATACTATTCAAGCTCAAATTAATTTGAAGCAGGCTGAGTTTGATAAAATTACAGCAGAAATCAAAGCGAATGAATTGAAGATTGTAGAAAACCAAGATGCGCTTGGATCGACAATTGCAGATATGTATGTCGATAACAAAATTTCGCCACTCGAGATGCTAGCAAGTAGCCAAAATATTGGCGAATATGTTGACAAACAATCATATCGATCATCTGTTCGTGATCAGTTGAAGACGACGATTGATGATATTCGTCAGTTGAAACAACAACTGGAAACGCAAAAGAAAGATATTGAACGCATATTGGCCGAAGAACAGCTTGCGCGTAATGCACTTGCTGATAAAGAGGCGCAGCAGCAATCATTAGTCAACCAGACTCGTGGTCAAGAAGCAGCCTACCAGCAGCTGACCAACACTCGCGAACAGGACAAATTAAAGGTACAGCAGGCTCAGCAAGCAGCAATCGAAGCAGCGATGCGTGCAGCTGCTTCTCGCAACGGCGGATCAAGCGTTGTCAATATTCTTCCAGGTGATCCAAACAAGGGCGGATACCCATGGGAAGCTGGGTGTTACGTCGACGCAAACGCTTGGTCACACGGCGGTTCAGGCGGCGACGGCACTGATCCATTAGGATACGGTTGCCGACAATGCGTTAGCTATACTGCATACAAAGCTGGTGCAAAAACCGGCAATTATCCACGCTACTGGGGTAATGCCAACATGTGGCCAAACAGCGCACGCAAAGCCGGTATTGCAACTGGCAGTACACCCCGCGTTGGTTCAGTCGGTGTAATATCTGCAGGTGCATACGGACATGTCGTCTGGGTAGAGGCGGTGAATGGCGACGGAACTGTCGATATTAGCCAATATAACTATTTCAACGCCGGTGGATCAGGCTGGGGTCACTATAGCAAAATGCGCGTCAGTGCATCAACCTACGACACCTACATTTACTTCTAAACAATCTGAAACCAAAACCGTTATAGCGTATTCTGGAACGAATGCGCTATAATTATAGGAAGTATTTACTGTTCGAATAGGGAGAATTATGTGACTGATAAGCGACAGCCAAGCGCCCATCATGCGCCACTTGCAGAAGTGAAGCGATGGAAATTTACGCCGAGTGCATTTGTATTAATTTTAGGGATTGCGGTCATTTTAGGGTACGCTGCAGGTACGCGAAATGATCAGATTGTTGCTGCCGTCGCACCAGTATTCAATATAAAGGTCGAAACGGGTACATTGGATCTAAGCAGTGTGCAGACGACATTTCAGCAACTAAAAGCTAACTATGATGGGTCTCTCGACGATACCGCGCTTATCGAAGGTGCAAGTAAGGGTCTTGTCGCTGCGGCTGGCGATATTCACACCGAATACTTCACGCAAAAAGAAGCAGAGCAGTTTAATAGTGATTTGTCTGGAAATATCGGCGGCGGTATTGGCGCAGAGGTAGGTATGCGAGAAGAAAAGCCAACGATTATTGGTACGCTGGCAGATACGCCTGCCGAAAAGGGCGGTCTAAAAGCTGGAGACGTGATTATATCAGTGAATGACGAGGCGGTGAACGGACTGACGGTTGACCAAGTAGTTCAAAAGATCCGTGGTGAAATTGGTACAACAGTTAAACTGTCGTACCTTCGGGATGACGCTGTCAAAGAGGCGACACTCACTCGGGCGGAGATTACTAGTCCAAGTGTCACGTCCAAAGTAGATGGCGATACTGGTATCCTTACTGTCGCTAGATTCAATGATGACACTGGCACGCAGGCAAGGGCGGCAGCACAAGAACTTCGTAATAAAAACGTCAAAAAAATCATTCTTGATCTACGTGATAACGGGGGTGGAACGCTCGAAGCAGCCCCTGCACTTGCTAGTCTTTGGCTGGATGACAAGGTTGTCGTCAGTGAACGAATTGGATCGAGGACGATCGCAGAGCAACGATCTAGTAAAAACGCAATTTTAGCGGGACTACCGACAGTTATATTGGTCAATGGCGGTACAGCAAGTGCTAGTGAGATTGTAGCAGCCGCGTTAAAGGAATATGGCGTTGCCAGTGTGGTTGGCGAAAAGACATACGGTAAAGGCACCGTTCAAACAGTTGTCGATGTCAATAATGGCGCGATGCTGAAAGTGACAATACAACGCTGGTACACACCGCAGGGCAAAAATGTTGACAAGAAGGGGATTACGCCCGATCAGATCGTAGAGCTGACGAAGGACGATGTAAACGCGAACCGCGATCCACAGTTAGAGGCTGCAAAACAACGCATCAACGGTTAATTATTGCCGCTGGTCATAGCCTGTAGTACTATAGATACATATGCAAGATGAACCAAAGAAGAAAATCCTACTAGTTGAAGATGATGTGGCGCTTGCGGCGGTATATCGTTCTCGACTTGAACTCGAAGAGTTCGAAACATACGAAGTAAACAACGGAGAGCAAGCACTCCAGGCTGCGAAAGACTTCAAACCTGATCTGATACTGCTTGACGCAATGATGCCAAAGATCAGCGGGTTCGATGTACTTGATATCTTGCGCAATACGCCAGAGACGTCAAACATCAGAGTCATTATGTTGACGGCGCTGAGCCAGCCAAAAGACAAAGAGCGCGCTGAAGCACTTGGTGTCGATGATTACCTGGTTAAATCACAGGTCGTTATCGGCGACGTGGTTGATCGTGTCAAGCACCATCTTGGTTTGAACGCCTAGTTCGATCGGTGTCAAAATAATAGCGCCTGTACGGCGTTATTATTTTTTTGTAGAGTTATACTACTTTAGACGTTCTAATATAAATTAAATACCGCTTCGAATGAAGCGGTATTTAATTAGTTAGATTACCTTACTAATTACGCTACTTGAGTAGTAACAAGTACTTGTGTACGTGGTGCAGTCTTGCCTGTAAACTTACTTTTACGAACTTTGGTAAAAGATACGACACCGTCAACTTCTGCATGGATAGTGAAGTTGCGGCTGATATATGTACCAGGGCCAGCTAACTTTGTACTTCCTGTTTGACGAACAAGTACTTCACCAGCGCGTACTGTTTGGCCGCCAAAACGTTTAACGCCTAGACGCGCACCAGCATTGTTTCGGTTGTTTTTGCTAGTTCCACCAGCTTTGACATGTGACATGTGGCAAACTCCTTATAGTTGCTAATTCAATCTGTACCATTGTAAGGGATAATAGGCATTTCGTCAATAGGGTAGGGTACTAAAAATTGTAAAATAAAGTAAACATAAACAATATTGACTTTCATACAATATTTTGTTATAATATATTTACACATTCGAACCACCCGAGAAAAGAAAGGAGGTTCGCATGTCGAACCTCAAGAATTTCACCAGAATTTCCACTGCTGTCGCTACCGGTTTTTTGATCGGTATCTTCGTGGGAGTGGGCATTCCACTGCTGCTGGAAGACGACGAAAGCTCGTACTATTCGTACGAGCAGAATCCTTCAGTCCTGTCACCAAACCCCGTGGATTTCTACGACTACGATCGATCGCAGCGAATCTACCAGCAATCACCTTGTTTTGCAGTGACTGTAGAGCAAGATTCAAGCGTCTGGCAAGCTGTCGATCGTTACACTTGGGATCGAGGCTACGAGCCGACGCCGGATCAGACTCGAGAGGGCATGATCTTGGAGTACGTCAACATCGCTAGGGCACAGGCCGGTAGTGATCTCAATCTCGTCCAACCTGGCTTTGTTGCCAAGGTAGGCGAGTGCGAGATGCCACCACCTCTCACACCCAAGAGTAGCGATTCGGATGACTATCCATCGTTACCCGGGGCTGGATGGGCCGAAATCACCACACCTCCGGAGCCTCCGGTAGTGGACATCTCTCCCCATTCGCCGACTCAGCCAATGCAGCCGGAATCTGTATCGGAAGGTCAACCTTGAGTAAATCCTAGTGCCGTAAAACGTATCTAGGTGGGGTCGCCTGGTCGTAGTAATACGATCAGGCGGCTCGAACCACCCACTCTTGCTCTTAACTCCACAATGTGGAGTTTTTTTATTTAGAAATGAAAACCCGCCCCTATGAAGCGTATGCCGAGATGGTATCTCGAGGCGGGTCTTCGGTGGGCGGGCGCTGTTCAGTCTTCCGGTGGAGTCGGCATCATGCGAGCGGCTTTCACCAGACGGTGTTTCTCGGCTTTAATAGCGGCATCGATTTCTTCGGGGTTAAGCACCATGTTTGCGCCGTCTTTGATGAGCATTAATGAAAGCTCTGGTACAGAGACATTATGCATCTCTGCTAGTTCCTCCAGCTTGTCGTAGATATCCTGAGAGATTTCCAGTGTCAGTGAGACTGTGGACATAGCATCTCGTTTCGTTTGAGGATTCTGAACAAAGATATTATATAACTAAATCTTCTCTAGAACAAGTAATTCACGTGCGACGATCTGATCTTCGCGGTAGTAGAGTAGCTCGCTGTTTCGAACATTTTTGAATGGTACGCGAGCATATCCAAGTTGTTCGAGTTGATCAATAAGGGGTAGGTGAGTGAAATCTCCATTACCGTCGCGCCATGCGGGTACGGCGACACAAAGTGGCGTACCGACGTTGATCTGGCCAAGCATGTTACGCAAAAACTGCGAAATAATATGATTACAGTTGCCGCGGACTTCGATAAGTTTACTGGATGATGGTGGGGCACTGAACGGTTGGCCAAGGTACGATTCGCAGGCGACAGCGTCGATAGGACTGTTCCAGATTGCATCCATAGCGTCACCTTGGTCGACAGTCCATGACCCGTGAACGTGATGAGTGTCTTTGAGCCACTGCAGGTTAGCATTTGTATAATCGATCATTTTGTCTGCCAGGTCAGTCCCGTATGCGTCATAGCCAAGTAGTAACGATTCCTGAGGAATAACACCAGTGCCGCAGAATGGGTCGAGGATTCTATCGCCGTCGCTATGCTTGCCGGTAAGATTAATCATAATCTGGGCAAGTTTTGGAGGGAGCATCCCGACAAATGCGTCACGCTTTGGTCGTTCTTGATCGCGACGGGCGAGGGCAGTGATGTTTTGGGCACCGTTGCTTTCAGCGATGATGACTTTACCGTTTTTGGAACGAACGACTAATAATTCGACTTTGTTGTCGGATAAGCCTAGTTTGTTGTGATGGCTAGTTGCGGTACTTAATTCGTTATCTTGGTTAGGGATCATTCGTAAACTGACGCCGTTTGCTTTCAGTTTTTGCTTCAGGATAATGCCGGTTTTTTGTACTTCACGTGGGCTAACATTAAATCCATAGGCGCTAATACCGAGCGTCACTTTTCCCTCGGTGCCACTCCAGGCTTGAGTGTAGGCTTGAACTAATTTCATACTCGCGCGGCGCCAGTCGGCATTGGATAATTCAGCGACAATACGACCTGCTTTTAGGGTGCCGCCTAATTGTTCGATAGAAAATGAATCTACATTAATGACGGCAGATTGATCCGAAAACCATGTGACGTCGCCAAATAAACGTTCTAGTTCGGCCATGCCAAGTGCTGGCTGACGGCCAAGAATTGCTATATACATGACACTAGTATAACAGTAGTCGCGGGAAAACGTTAGCATGGGTAGGTGGTTAGCATCGGAGGCGCTAAGTGGTATACTAAAAATATGTCCTTCCGTACTTGGCTGAGTGTGATTACGTTTGCCCTGATTGCAGTCATACTGTTCTTTTCAAGACATGAGCTAGCTCATGCATGGGAACTACTGAGTCGAGTTAATATATGGATCCTACTATTGCTTATTCCAGGCCAGATATTAGTGTATTACGCTGGTGGTGAAATGATCTTTTCGTATCTAAAAGACAAAGGTAAGATGAAGGATGTGGCGCGACCGCAATTAATATCAATTGCACTGGAAGGAAACTTCGTCAATCATGTACTGCCAAGTGGTGGCGTAAGCGGAGTGTCGTATTTAACATGGAGATTGAAACATTTAGGCATTCCAGCTGGCCGTGCGACGATGGCACAAGTTGTTCGGCATGCGATGGGATTTGTGGCGTTTACTGTACTGCTTCTCATAGCGCTATTCGCCGTGACGGTAGACGGGAATGTTAATCGCTGGATAATCTTGACAAGTTCAACGCTTATTGGCGGCATGACTGCCGCGATCGTCGGTGCGATATTTTTGTTGAGCAGCAAAAGGCGTATCGATGGGTTTTCTCGGTGGCTGGTGCGAAATGTAAATCGGTTGGTTCGCAAAGTAACGTTCGGACGTAAAAGAGTGGTTCTGAACCAAAACCGTGTTCATGAATTTTTTGATGATATGCACCATGATTTTTTGGAACTGCGACATGACAAAAAACTTTTGAAAAAACCATTTTTGTGGGGACTTGTTTATACTATCGCCGATGTTGGATTATTCGTGATTACCTTTGCCGCGCTGGGTGAGTTTGTCAATCCAGCACCTATTTTGATAGCCTACGGTGTTGCGGCAATGGCGGGATTCTTTGTGTTAACGCCAGGTGGGGCAGGTGCGTACGAGGCAATCATGGTGGCGTTTCTGTCGGTTGCTGGATTGCAGTCCGGTACGGCAATCGCAGGAATTGTTTTGACCCGAATCATTTTGTTACTCGGAACTATTGTGTTCGGATACTTTTTATATCAGCGCGCGTTAATGAAATATGGTAAAGATAAAAATGTCCCCAAAACTATCAGTAAGTGAATATATTGCGCTGACAAATCAGACACTTGAGTACGCCTATCCAACGGTTGAAATTGAAGGTGAAGTAGCTGGTTTTAAGATCAATCAGGGTAAATATGTCTTTTTTGACATTAAAGATGCTGGTGCGAGTGTCGGGTGTTTTATGATGGTGTATGCGCTTCGTGTTCCGATCGAAGATGGCATGAAGGTTATTATTAGTGCTAGTCCGAAACTGACGCAATGGGGGAAATTTAGTCTGACCGTCCGAGCAATTCGTCCAAGCGGTGAAGGTAGTTTGAAAAAGAGTTTTGAAATACTCAAGGCAAAGCTGGACAGCGAAGGATTGTTCGCACTCGATCGTAAGCGACTACTACCACAAAGCCCGCAACACATTGCAGTGATAAGCAGTACACAGGCAGCTGGGTATGCTGATTTTATTAAGATTTTGAATGATCGATGGGGTGGTGTGGCAGTCGATGTGGCACATGTGCAGGTGCAGGGTGCAAGTGCACCTGATCAGATCATCAGGGCTATTAAATACTTTAATGAGCGAGAAGTGTTGCCGGAAGTGCTTGTTATCATACGAGGCGGAGGTAGTGCTGACGATTTGAGTGCGTTTAACGATGAGTTATTAGTCCGAGAGATTGCTGGCAGTCGAATACCAACGCTAGTGGGTGTTGGTCATGAGGTTGATGAAAGTTTGTCTGATCTGGTAGCAGATAAGAGTGCGGCGACGCCAAGTAATGCAGCGCAGATTATTGTTCCTGACAAATACGAGACCATCCGTTCGGTGCAATCCAGCGTACGGACATTGTTGCCAAGAATGGAGCGAATCGTTAGCGAGCAGCAAACGGAGGTTCGAGCACTACTGCGCGCCATTCTGCAGACAATTGATCGGCAAGTCGATGAGAAGCTAGCTGAAAATCAGCAGTCACGTACCATACTGGCTCAACTTGATCCACGACGAGTACTAGAGCGTGGGTATGCGTTATTACGTGGCGACGTGACTGTTGGCAACGAGATACAGATTGAAACGAAACAGGCTATAATAAAAGCAGAGGTACGAGATGTCACAAGTAAATAAAACTAGTCAAAAAACAATTCAACAAAAAACAATAGAATTGCATGAAATTGTCGCATGGTTTGATAGTGACGAATTTACGCTAGAAAAAGCGATGGATACGTTCAAAAAAGCAGAAGCACTCGCAGCAGATATCGAGCACGATCTTTTATCGCTAAAGAATGATATTCAAGTTATCAAACAAAAGTTTGATACTGAAACGAGTGAGTAGTGGTCTTTTTGTACATTGTTCTTGGCGTCATCTTTCTGTTTGGCATTGTTGCATTTCGTGGTGCGCCATATGTGCCAAGTCATAAACGTTTTGCCGAAAAATCACTCACAGAACTTTATAAATTGTCGACAGGAGACACATTGGTTGATGTTGGGTCGGGTGATGGAGTTATATTACGTATCGCAGCGAATAAAGGTGCGCGTGCGATTGGATATGAAATCAATCCAATATTAGTCGCTATCAGTAAGCTGCTTAGTATTAGACAGCCCCTTGTCACTACTCGGTTCGCGGATTTTTGGTTGACGAAGCTACCGCAGGAAACGACGATCGTGTATGCGTTTAGTGTCACTCGGGATATGGATAAAATGGAGCGAAAGTTGCAGGAAACTGCAGACGACACGGGTCATGCAGTATGGTTTGTGACGTATGGATCGACAATGAAACAAAAAGTTCCCGTTCGAACACTTGATGCTCATACATTGTATCTTTTTGAGCCAAAGTAGTCGTGGCTATTTACAGAGTACGAAACCATAAGTATAATAGCGGCATGATACGCAGTAAACACACACACGAAAAAGGTGAAATATCAGGATTGCAAGTGACTGTCATTGGGCTTGCTGTGCTGGTATTAGGCCTAGGATCTTTTGGTATATGGTCTTTTGTCAACTATCAAGATGCGCAGCAAAATGTTGATAGCAAGATTGCCGTTGCGGTTGCAGAAGCTAAAAACGAGCAACAAGTTATTGATGACGAAAAATTTGCAGAACGACAAAAGCAGCCGAACACAGTATTTAAAGGACCGGAAGATTATTGTGCATTACGATTTAATTACCCAAAGACATGGAGCGCGTACGTTGCGAATGATATCACCAACGGTGGTAATTACGAAGCGTATTTACATCCAGGCGTAGTTAATCCAGTCAAAGCAGACGAACCATACGCGTTACGTGTGACGATTGAACAAGAAGATTATGACCAGGTAATGAAGAGTTATGAGCAAAAGATATCAAAAGGTGAACTAAAGCGTAGCTCGACTGCATCAGAGGGTAACGAAGGTAGCCGACTGGACGGTGCATTCGACAAGCAGATTAGTGGATCAGCGGTTATCTATAAATGCGGTGCCTATACTATCACGCTTCGTACAGATACGCTGACGACTTTCAAGGCAGATTTCGATGCGCTTGTCCGAACACTTTCTTTCAAATAGTGAAGCTCTGAGCCGATCGTTCATGCTACACTAGATGGAGTAATGAGAGAGGGTAGACTAACAAAAAATGCAGCTAGTGAGCCATTCGGCGGTGACACGGCTGCATTTTTGATGGCGGCACATGAATTGAAGTCACCGCTAGCGTTGATTCGTCAGTTGGCGTTCGCGCTTGATGCAGGTCAACTAACAAGCGGTGAGCAAGATCGTATTGCACAGCAGATTATCCTGACAAGTGAGCGTGCGCTTCGTTTAACGACAGACCTGACGACATCGAGCCGTCAAGACACATTGTTTGATTTAGAGCCACTCAACCCAGTAACGTTGTGCGAAGACGTCGCTCATGAACTGACGCCATTATTTACCGCGCAAGACAAGAAAATAGAGGTCATTAGCCGGACGAAGCCTCCACTAGTAGTGGGCAATCGTGACCTACTGCGTCGCATATTACTTAACTTTGGTGACAATGCGCTTCATTATTCGTCGGCTGATCATCCTGTGTCGCTGGCAGTTCAGGCAACAGGGGATAAAGTGAGGGTTGGCGTGCGCGACTACGGCCCTGCTGTGACGCCTGATATGTGGCAGGTGCTGCAGGAGCGGCTGCATGCTCATACAGCGCAACCAGTTAGTGGGAGACCACAAAGTAGCGGGCTGGGTCTTTATATCGCTGACCAGTTTGCAAGAATGATGAGTGGCGAGATAGGTGCAATTCGTCATCGCGATGGCGCGACGTTCTATGTTGATATGACAGCATCTCGTCAATTGAGCTTTTTATGAAAAACATGGCAGTAGACGTGCTGATCGTCGAAGATGATATATGGTTGTCGGAACAGTTTGAACGAACATTGAGCAAAGCGGGTTATGTTACTCGTCGTGCATTCGAGGGTCATACGGCTATGGATTTGATTGATGAATTAAAACCGCAAGTTGTATTACTCGACATGCTGTTGACGGGCAGCACTGCCGTAACGCTTATGCACGAACTGCAGTCATATAAAGACACTGGTGATATCCCGATTATTTTATGTACAAACCTGGCTTCGTTGATTCGGCTGGACGACGTGTCAGACTATGGGGTACGCCGCATTATCGATAAAACAACAATGCATCCAGACGATATCGCCACGGCTGTCCGGAGTGTTCTTTTGTGAAAACCACACGAACACGTGCGATTGTGCTGCGACGAACGAATTATGGAGAAGCAGATAGAATATTACAACTATTAACACCAACCGGCCGCATTGCTGTGATGGCGCGTGGTGTTCGACGCGAAAAATCAAAACTGGCTGGGGGAATAGAGCTATTCGCAATCAGTGACATTGTTGTCGGGCAAGGCAAGGGACAGCTACAGGTCTTGACATCATCACGGTTAGTACAGTTCTATCGTCATATTCTTGAAGATTATGATCGTCTACAGTTCGCCTATGAAATGATCGCGCAAATCAGTAAAGCAAGTGAATCGTTGGACGAGCCAGAGTGGTATGATATCGCGACGGAAATACTTATGGGGCTTGATAATAAAACTGTCCCTTTGCAACTAACGCAGATGTGGTTCTATCTACATATGAGCGCCATGCTGGGGGATCAATTAAATATTGATCGTGATTATAAAGGTGAAAAATTGAGTGCAGGTACTACCTATCGCTATGACAGTCATGAAAAGGGATTGGTCGCTGCATCGAATGGTGAGATTACAACGGATCATATTAAAGTGCTGCGACTTGCTGCGACTCGATCGCTGCAGGTGATTATGCAGGTTGGCGGGATTGGCCAATTCTTGCCGGAATGTCTATACGTTGCACGTCAGCATGCAAGTCTGTGAATAGTATCGTTACATCTGTTATAATGAATTAATTATGAGCAAATCATCCGAAAAGAACCAAGAAATGGAAAACATAGTCAGTTTGGCAAAGCGCCGAGGGTTTATTTATCCGGGTTCTGATGTGTATGGTGGTTTGTCGGGTACGTGGGATTACGGCCCGCTTGGCGTGCAGCTAAAACGTAACATTATGCAGCTTTGGTGGAAGATGTTTGTCGATGATCGAGATGATATGTATGGCGTTGATGCGGCAATCTTGATGAATCAGAATGTATGGAAGGCGAGCGGGCATGTCGATACGTTTACCGATCCGCTTGTTGAGGATCTCGAAACAAAGCAGCGTTTCCGCGCTGATCACCTGGTAAAAGACGCTGGATTTGTCGTTGACGGATTAACAAATGGTGAGTTAAACGAGCTTATTATTGAAAAGCAGATCAAAAGTCCGAACGGCAATGATTTATCAGAAGTCCGCACATTTAATATGATGTTCACGACGACTGTCGGGCCGGTCGCAGATGAAAAGTCAGTTAGCTATTTGCGG
This sequence comes from Candidatus Saccharibacteria bacterium RIFCSPHIGHO2_12_FULL_44_22, assembly GCA_001790515.1. Lineage (GTDB taxonomy): Bacteria > Patescibacteriota > Saccharimonadia > Saccharimonadales > Saccharimonadaceae > MGCS01. The sequence goes on along the minus strand of MGCS01000011.1, from coordinate 78,457 downwards.
CCAGAAACAGCTCAGGGAATTTTTACAAACTATAAAAATGTTGTCGATACGTTCTATCCTGATCTTCCATTTGGTTTGGCGCAGCAAGGCAAGGCGTTTCGTAACGAGATTAGCCCACGCGACTTTATTTTCCGGTCGCGCGAGTTTGAACAAATGGAGATTGAATACTTTGTTAATCCAGCTAATTGGGAAGAATCTTTTGAGGCGCTTCTTAAAGATATCCATGCGTATCTAGCTGCGTTGGGATTGCCTGTCGATAAGATTCACGAATTAGAAGTGGAAGAGAACGATCGCGCACACTACAGTAAACGTACGATCGATATCGAATTTGATTTTCCGATTGGCCGCGAAGAGCTACTTGGATTGGCATACCGAACTGATTTTGACCTGTCGAACATTCAGCGTGTTGCTGGTAAGAATATGGAATATACGATCAAAGGTACGAATGAGAAATTTATCCCTCATGTCATCGAACCATCGTTTGGTGTCGAGCGTGCGTTAATGGCGGTACTATCGGCGGCATACACCGAGGATGAAGTGAATGGTGAAAAGCGAATTGTTATGAAATTCCCAGAGCACTTGGCTCCTGTAAAATACTGCATCTCACCACTTCTGAAAAACAAACCGGAGCTTGTTGCCAAAGCTCGTGAAGTATACACGCTATTGAAGAAAAAGCACGGTAATGTGATGTGGGATGACAATGGAAATATTGGCAAACGCTATCGCCGTCAGGACGAAATCGGTACGCCATATTGTGTTGTCATCGACTTTGATTCACTTAATGACAACGCTGTAACGATTCGTGATCGAGATACGACCGAGCAAAAGCGCGTGGCGATTGCAGATTTATAGAATTCCATAGCAAGCACTAAAAATGACACGGTTATGTGTCATTTTTTAGTGACCGAATTGTATTGAGGCTGCGGCTGCTTGAGGCTATAAATAACAGGGCAGGAAAACATACAGAGGAGGTATAATGCAGGAAAAAATATCCGCAAGATTGTTAGATCAATATAGCCAAGATGATGCAAGAGCGATTGGCGCGCTAATGCCACAGCTCGATGAATCATTCAGTGATGCCCCGGTAGAGCAGGCGCATATGGAAGCGATTATTTCATCGCTGAATCACGATCAACTAGTAGTCGAGGCAGGTGAAGAGCGTAAGATTATTGGCGCAGCGACTTTGTCAGTCGTATATGGCGCGGGATTTGGGAAGCGAGGTCAGCTGGAAGATTTTGTGATTGATGAGTCCTATCGAGGGTTGGGGGCGGCGCAGTGTGCTTGGATGGCGCTTGAAGCATGGTGCCGGCAAAAAGAGATGACATCACTCTATCTGCAAACGGAACCTGTGCGCAGAGCTGCAATCAGTTTTTACGAGCGTCAAGGTGTAAAGCGGCAAGACGAATCACTAACGTTTTCTGTAGAGATTCACTAATGGAATTGTTGAAGGGTGTTGCAAAGGAATTCTTTATCGAAGACATTCGTCAAATAGAGCTGATGCAAGGAGGCATCATCAATCAGACGTACTATGTATGTACAGTCAACGAGGATTACATCCTACAAAAGATCGCACCAATTGTAACAAAAGGAGTAATACAGAACTGTCATGTAGTGACAACATACTTGAATAATGTATGTGGATGGCGCGTACCAGATTTAATCAATAGTCGTAACGGCAGCTTTATCTATACTGATTCTTGTGGCGACAGGTGGCGTGCAATGCAGTATATTCCTCACGATACTGTAGCGGTATCTGGGATGAGTACGTATGAGATAACGAGCGCGGTTGCTCTGCTGGGTAAATTTCATGCTGCTGTTGCAACAATATCTTATATACCAAAAGATGCGATTAAAAACTTTCACGATATTGACCACATCATGAATCAATTGCAGTTATGTGTCGGTTCGCTGAATATTACGTGCAGAGAGATTGCGGCAGACTTGCAAATGGCATTTGAACGCGACTGCCAATACTACCCGTCTGATGAGCGGCAAATTATTCACGGCGATCCTCAATTGAGTAATATACTTTTCAGTAACAGCACTGCAGTCTCAATTATCGACTTTGACACCGTCATGCAAGGATCAAAGTGGATTGATATTGGTGATTTCATACGTTCTGTTTTGCTGCAGGAAAGTCGTGCTGGGCGACAAATAAACGAACACCTGCTACGCGATATAGCAGTAGCATATATATCGGAATTCGAATCTGTGGATAACGTGACGACATTTATGAACAAATGTATCTATGCAACAAAAAGAATGGTGCTAGAATTAACCGCTCGATTTTTGATTGATATACACGAAGATAAGTATTTTGAGTGGGATGTACTGCGGTTTGAGTCACGAAAAGAACATAACCAATACCGCGCTAGTGAACAGTGGCAGTTTTACGATAAATTATAAGGAGCTGGAATAGTATGACAAAAGAGACAATAAGGCAAACGGATATAAAAGGTGTCATCTTCGATTTTTTTGGTGTTATTTGCGATGATCCGCAAAGAATTTGGCTGGATGCCCATGGATTACAGCGAGAAGGTTTGTTAGCTCAAGCTTCGGATCAGTTAGATTTAGGCATGATAGATTATGACGAATATATTGAGTGCTTGGCTGGCGTTGCAGAAATAGATGCCGAGATTGTGCAGACGCAACTAAGTAAGTATGCGAGGGTTGACACTAAGATGGTGGATCTGATCAAAAAGGTATCAGTAAGTGGTTACAGTACAGCACTTCTTAGTAATGCATGCAGCCAGGAGGTGGTGCCCCATCTCGAAGCGAATGATTTAAGCGATGTTTTTAAGGATGTCATTATATCTGCGGACGTCGGCATGAGTAAGCCAAGTGCTAAACTATTCAGGCTAGCTGCTGCGCAGCTTGGTTTAAATGCTCCTGAGATTGTTTTTGTTGATGATAGCCGGGTAAATGTTGCGGCTGCTAGAGATACGGGTATGGTTGGTGTAGTTCATACTGACTATCAATTAACTATGCGACAGTTACAATCATTATTTTAGCTCTTTCCATAATGTTTCGAATAGTTCTATTTGTAGTTTTGTAATGTCATGGTTTTCTATCACGATACCCGACGGAACATTCGTGTCACTGAGCGCGATAAAAGCAGTTTTATGGGCGTATATGATCGTGTAGCAGCGAGGGACACGAAGCTGCCTAGAAGGGAGGACTCGTCGCTCTGCTAGATCATGTTCTGAGATAGGAGCACCTTTTTCGTGGGCGATAACTTTAACTGAGATATTATTTTTAATACGTTCATTAGTGTAGTTGCGAAAATTATGATAAAGATATTCATGAAGATCTGCAGAAGATATGACGCGATACGTCTTGTCTGTGCTTATTTTTAATGTACTGATGACATCACGGAGTATGCTCGCCAAACCTTCTATGTCTTCATAGTTTGTTGCAAAAGGGATTGTTTCAGTGTGTTGTTTGTCGCGAAGAGATTGTGCATACTCTTCGACATTGCTATGTGAGATTGATAGCGCACGACGTTTTTCATCTATCAATTCATGAAGCACTTGTGGCGGGTGAGCAATATATCGCTGACGTTTGCCATAGATTGCGTATCCAACGATCCCCGCCTTCTGAAGGGATAATAGCGATTCGTGAACACTGCCACGATTAATGTTTACGTGTTCGGCGATCGTACGAACCGAAGCATGGGGTAATTGTAGTAATGCTTCGTACACTCTTTTGTCACGACCATTCAAGCCAATTATATTAAAATCAAACATTATTAATTAATACCACAGATTGAAAACTTTACATAGAAAATATAGTGTCAATTTATTTCGACAATTATATATAGATACCTGCACACATAGTAGCTATTATGCTTATTATGAAAGAAAATAGTATGGATAATCGATACAAAGCAATTCATTTTGATATGGATGGAGTTATAGCGGATACCGAAGCACTTCATGTCCAAGCAGAATAGCAAACATGTCGTGATCATGGGATAGCCATTGATACTGAAAAATGGATGGGTTTTAAGGGTCAAACGGCGGATGCTATATTTACACACATAGTTAATATATATGGTAACGGTGCGGATAGCAGGAGTAAAATTAATGAACTGATAGACTATAAGACTGATGTTGTCGTTGATCTTATCGACAGTCAGCTGCGCCCTGTAGATGGCATCTTCATGTTCATTGATTGGGCCAAGGAAAAATTTGAAACAGTGGCGCTCGTTACGTCAAGCAATCGTCGCGTGCAGCAGCGTATAATTGGGCGAATGGGGCTGAGCGACTATTTTGATACTATTGTTACGGGTGACGATGTCCAGCAAGGAAAACCTCATCCAGAACCATACCTTCGTTCACTCCAGATGTCGCAGACAAAACCCGAGCAGTCCGTGGTGATCGAAGATTCCAAAAGTGGTATTGTGTCGGCAACTGCAGCAGGCTGTGCTGTACTGGCAATCGCCACGTCACATACTGTCGATGAATTGGATCAAACAGCTGCACGGTATGTTGCATCAAATTATGATCATGCCATCCAACTACTGACTTAGTCACAATGGGTATAGTATTACGACAAATCGATTATACTAATGATATGAATTCCGAAATTGAAGCAAAATTTGTCAATGTTGATCATGACGATGTTCGTATGAAGTTAAAGCTAGCTGGAGCGACATGTATACACCCAATGCGTCTCATGCGACGATCTGTATTTCATAATGACTTGATGGTGAGTAAAAATGCGTATACTCGTGTTCGTGATGAAGGAGATAAAGTAACGATTACGTATAAGCAATTTGATGACGCTGGTTCTATTCATGGTGTTCGAGAAATCGAAACGACGGTAGGTGATTTTGAAATCGCCGTTGCTATTTTAGAGCAAGCTGGATTGTCAAAAGACACGTACCAGGAAACAAAACGAGAGACGTGGATGCTAGATGACGTTGAAATCGTGTTAGATCAGTGGCCATGGGTCGACCCGTATATTGAAATTGAAGGCCCAAGTGAAGAACATGTAAAATCTGTCGCTGGAGTGCTTGGGTTTAAGTGGAGTGACGCGATATTCGGGGGAGTTGCATCCGTCTACGTATTGAAATATCCTTCAATGGGCGATCAGGCCGCAGAGATCATTAACCGAAAGACCCCTGTGATACGCTTTGAAGATCCCGTGCCGAAGCAATTTAAAGAATAGGATAGAGAGGCAATATGAAGAATATATTAAAACGTTTTTCGCGTAAGAATGAAAAAATACTACGAAGAGAACTTGCATTTGCGCATATGGTGATCGCGCTATTATCACTTGGGTTGGTCACCGTCCTGCTTACGGTTGGTAGTCAGTCTGATATTTTTGATCAAACGCTTGTATCGATTGCATGTGCGCTCCTTGTTGTCGTTGCCTTTATATCAATGACTATTGTTGGATTTATTTCTGCATCAAAATCAAAATAATTAGGTTAAGGAAGCCGTGTTATGCTTTTTTGCCAGTAATTGCTTTGACGATAAATAACGCGACAACTGCACCAAGTACTGCCACGAATAAGCTGTAGAGATTGAACCCGTTGACGCCTTCACCTCCGATAGCGCTCATGATAAATCCGCCAAGGCCAGCGCCGATAATACCAACGACAATGTTCAAAAATATACCTTGCTGTTTATCAGTCTTTGCTATTTTTGATGCGATCCACCCAGCAATGCCGCCTAAAATAATCCATGCAAGTATATTCATAATAAGTTCCTTTGTTTACTGTAGTTGCTACATAATATCATAGAGTTCTACGGTGTCGATGTAATAATTATTACAAATGTACGCATAGGGAAAGCATCTGAAGGTGCGTTTGTCGAACGATGTATATTTGCATAAAAATAGTATGCAACTTACGCTATACTGAACACTATGAGAGAGATTGAAGTAAAAGCTCGTATAGAAAATTGTGATACTGTTTGTGAACTTTTGATAAAGGCAGGATACAGCGTCAGTGATCCAGTGACGCAGCATGATCGGGTGTTTGGACTACCTGGCATTGCCGGCGATGACGATAATCATCAGCCTTGGCTACGTTTGCGCACCGAAAAGAAAGATGGTAACGTTCGCTATATATTTACTTTGAAAAAGTCAGTCACTAATCAATTAGATAGTATTGAGCACGAGACTGATATTGCTGACCCTGATGAATTACTGCGTATTTTTACGCATATTGGATATGAGCCATATTCGGATGTTACGAAGACTCGCCGCAAATCAAAAATTGGTGACATTGAGTTGTGTATTGATGTTGTCGATACATTGGGTCATTTTATCGAAGCTGAAAAACTAACGACTGAAGATGCTGATTATACCGAGGTGGAAGCTGAATTATGGGCTACGTTAAATATAGTTGGAGTGACGGCTGTAGATCAAATAACTGATGGATATGACGTGCTGATGCGTCATGTCGTCGACAGTGATCTCAACGGATCTGTCAGTAGCTGATTTGCACACGCAGTAAAATGCGAGCATACTAGTATTATGAAAGCAATTTGGAATAATGAAATTATCGCAGAAGCAATAAAAGATGAATTGATCCGCATCGAGGGAAACTGGTATTTTCCACCAGAATCAATCAAAAAAGAATTCTATAAATCGAGCGATCATCGTACGACGTGTTTTTGGAAAGGGGAGGCGTATTATTACGATGTCGTCGTTAATGGAAATCGTAACGAATTTGGTGCTTGGTATTATCCTCAGCCGCAAGATGGTTCGATTGAGCGCGTCGGCAAGGACTTTGTGAATTATGTGGCGTTTTGGAACGGCATCCAAGTCACCGAGTAGTATAGAGGCTATTTTGCTATACTAGAATAAATGATTACTTACTATACAGACGGCAGTGCAAGCCCAAATCCAGGACCCGGCGGATTCGCAGTGATAAAAAACGGCCAACCATATATGATTGGCGGCGAACCTAGTGGCGAAATAACGACGAATATTCGCATGGAGGGGCTTGCAATCAAAACAGCATTGACTGATGCTGATGGTGCTGAGTGTCAGATATACACTGACAGTGAGTTTTGGATAAATGTCATCACGAAATGGGCGCCAAGCTGGGCTGCGAACGGCTGGAAGAAAAAGGGTGGTGAGATCAAGAACCTCGATATTGTTCAAGATGTCTATCCGCTTTACGTAAAGTCTGATGCGACTTTGACATGGGTGCGTGGACATGAAGGTGATGAGGGTAATGAAATGGCAGACGAATGGGCCAATAATGCTCGTCAACGCAAAGCGACGTTACCCGAAAAACTTATGGCAGCAGTGCCTATGACGCTTGAACAGCATGTGCATGCGCATTTACGCGCTGGACAAACGATGCAACTAGCAACACTCCATGATGGCGCTCCTCGTGTTTGCACTGTGTATTATGTGCCAAGTAAAGACGACGCAGCAGTTTATTGGTTTAGCGAACCTGAGCGTGTTCATAGTATTAATATTATTTCTAATCCTCGTGTTGCGGCAGCAATCGCAGTGAAAAACGATATGCCAGTCATTGGACTGCAATGCACCGGTGTGGCCGAAGTCGTCACAGACATCACACAGATCGAATACGTGACATCGGAATATTCAGCAAAGTATAAAGGCCAAGCAAAAAACTATTTAAAGCAGTTTAGCGCTGGTGCACACAAGCATTCACTCTACAAGATGACGATTCAGTCGCTTGATGTGTTTGATGAGCTACATTACCCGAACGAATCGCCAGTAAAATTTCGATAGGCACCTTTACGTATAGACGCAACACGGTTATGCTATAGAGAGTAATGGGCGCGTTTTTTACTGAAATAAAGAGATACTACATACTACTATTAGCAGTATTCTTATTCTTTGCAAGCATCGTATTGTTAGCCAGTATAACGACGAGTAGCGCGTCTGCTGTCGGGTCGACCCCTAAACAGGCGATCAGTGGTGATAACATTTTCTATGCTTATATAAAAGCAGGTGAGATTATGTCTGCGTCATTTTCAAAAACTGATCGAACAGAACCAGTCGGTTTTCCGAAGCAAATCGTTACCGTGGCGCTTGATGGTCCTGGGTTGACGCAACAAAAATGTGAAATCGCAAAAGAAGTTGCAGTTGGTCAGGGATGTGCATTCACGAATGTTACTGCGCCACAAACTGGTGTTTATAGAATTTCATTCACACTGCCTTCGGATGCACCGATATACAAAGAAGTCTCACCAACGGTTCGTTGGGGCGGTAATCTTTTTAATTGGGATATTTCTATTCGCGATGGTACAAGTGAAAAGACTGGACGACTATGGTCAGAGCTATATGCTGTTCGTCAACAAAATAATGCCGCCGATGCTGAAGATCTGACGTACTACTACATGAGTGAGGCTGGTTATCTATACAAAGCAGTCTACAAAGGTTTTAATGGTCAGATTGCAACACTCTCAGCGGATGCATTTGGTAATCGCAAGAATAATGAATGCGTATCAATATATCGAAGTATCGAAGTGACTGATACGAAGAATTCTCCTGCATTTGGTACCTGCCAGGGAAGTTATAAACTGTTCTTTGATCAGCCATCGGGTGAATTACCAACCACGGCAAAAACCTGGGATGATTCTACCGAATGGATAAGCCCAAAGATCAGTCGACCGGTGGTAAAAGATCTGATGTTCACGTCTGATGACAACGGAGACACACAGTCTGGTGATATAGAATTCGTACTCGATAATTTTGTCGGACAATATCAAATAAAAATCGATACAAATGGTGACGATAATTTTAATGCCAAAGAAGACATTACTATCCAGAAGACGATTAAAGAATTAAAGTCCGGTATAAAGCAGAAAGTGACGTTTAACGGTATTGATGGCGATGGTCGCACGATCCCGGCATCGCGCAAAATAGGCATCAAGATCGAAATCGAAAAAATTGCCGAAATTCACTTGGTAAATGCTGATGTTGAGGGTCGTACTGGGGGTATCGAGCTTACTCGCTTGAGTGGTGATAACGCACCGACAACGCGTATGTGCTGGAACGACACGGAACTGACAAAAGCTGATGACCAAACCCTTATGACGTCAAAAGTTGATGGACGAAACTGTCCAGATAGCAGTGGTGGTGTCCATGGATGGTCATTTACTGTCGGATCTTGGGGTGATCAGCGATTCATCGATGATTGGGCGTATGCGTCGGCTCGTATTGATGGCACAAACCAGATCGTCTATCCACAAGATATCGTCATGGCAACATTAAACGGTGGGTCAAACGGTGCTGTTATCGTCGCAGTGCTATTAGGTATTGTGATTATAGCTGTCGTCGCGATTATCACGTTACTACTTGTTCGTCGTCATCGTCGAATTATTCTGCTGCGTGAAGCAGAGCGCCATCAACAGACAACTACCTATCCTGGGCCAGGCGATCCTCAACCGCCAATACAGTAGTTGATTCTTTCGTTCGCTGTATACTAAGTACTATGTTAACTCTTCTTGCGCCTTCCAAAACGATGGACACAACACCAATAAGGCTGGGTGTTACGACGACATTGCCACACTTTTTGTCGCAAGCTCAATCGATTGTTACGGTTATTCGTCAAACAAAAAACTTGCATCCAGTCATACGTGCAAGTGACGCGATTGTGGCGAATACTGCTACGATGTATAAAAACTGGGGAAGTGCTACGAAACCAAGTGCGTTCATGTATCGCGGCGACGTATATAAAGGATTTTATTCAAACACGTTGAAAACCGAAGATGTTGCATGGATGCAAGATAACCTAATGATTCTCAGTGGCCTGTATGGATTACTGCGGCCGTTAGACGAAATATCACTGTATCGGCTGGAGATGAAAGCACCGTTATCGGTAAATGGGTCAAAAAATCTTTATGAATTTTGGGGTGACGTATTGGCAAAATACGCAGACGATCAGGCTAATGGCGTTATCTGTACCCTGTCATCGGAAGAATATGCTCGGCCAATTCGTAAGTATAGTACTTCACGAATTGTCACGCCGGTATTCATGGATCACAAACCGAATGGGACTGTCGGTTCTGTTCCGATATACAGCAAGATGATGCGTGGTGTTATGGCAAGGTGGATCATTGATCATCGTATAACGAACCCTGATCAGCTTGTCTTGTTTGATAGGTTCGGTTATGTCTATGATAAGTCACAAAGCAAACAGGATGCACCTGCATTTGTTCGTAGAACTATGACGCCATTAGTTTTTTAATATGACACTACGAATATGTTATGATAGTTATGTTAACAATCTAAATATCAAGAGAGCGACGAGGGATTCTGGTCCTATGACTCGCCAGCAACCGAATGGAGACATCACGGTGCTACGTCCAGCCTGAAGTAATTCAGGAAGATATTTCATCCTTGGAATCCTTTCTGTTTTGCCATTCGGGGTAGATAGAAAGGATTTTTTATGTCTATACAACAAACAAACTATCGAACGGCCGAGAGTGTCAGTCCGAAACATCCGGATAAAATTGCCGATCAAATCAGTGATGCGATTTTGGATGCTCATTTGACAGAAGATCCAAACGCACGTGTAGCGGTGGATGTCGCCGGTGGACACGGCAAGGTGTTCGTTACGGGTGAAGTGACTTCGGCCGCACAATACGTTGACGTGCCAGCAATCGTCCAGCGACTAGCGGGTGATGTTGAATTAATTGAGCATATTGCAAAACAAAGCCCTGAAATTGCCGCTGGTGTTGATACGGGAGGCGCGGGTGATCAAGGAATCGTTGTTGGCTACGCAACCAGCGAAACGCCACAGCTATTACCGCTCGAAGTGGTCTTGTCGAGAGAACTAAATCAGTTACTATATTCGAAGTGGCCGTATGATGGCAAAACACAGATCACGCTGAATAGCCGTAATACGATTGTTGGTGTTGTCGCAAGTTTTCAGCATGCACCTCACGATGAGTTGCATGCTGCAATCGACGAATGGCTAGACAGCTACCAGACAGCTGACGATATTGTTATCTATGCAAATCCAGCGGGGGACTGGCAAGTTGGAGGGTTCGACGCTGATGCTGGACTGACAGGGCGCAAGCTGGCGGTCGATAACTACGGACCACGTATTCCTGTTGGCGGCGGTGCATTTAGCGGCAAAGACCCAAGCAAGGTCGATCGCAGTGCTGCCTACGCTGCAAGACAGGTAGCTGTGCATTATTTGCACGCCAGGCAGGCTGACGAAGTGTTTGTGCGAATTGCCTATGCTATTGGTATTGCGCAACCGCTTGAACAAACGGTTATAATTGACGGCGTTGCAGAGCAGATAACAGGATTTGATTTGACGCCAAATGGAATCATTCAACGACTTGATTTGAAGCGGTCGATCTATGAACAGACGGCACGGTATGGTCATTTCGGTCACGGGTTTGACTGGGAGGCTTGACGGTTTCACGTATAGAAGTATATAGTAATCCATACATTAAATGGATGCTAGGTGTGAGTGAGAGACTATTTGCAAACAGAGAAATCGAAAAACAGCCAACTGCTAAGCAGATTAAGAACTTTGGCCGTGAATGCGTATTATTTGCACATAGGCATGATCAATTACGTCGAAGTAAGGATGGTAAGCGGTTCGTCGTAGGCCCAATGTCACATTACCGTGCCGCTGATCTTTGGGATGGTGAACCATTTGGATCGATTTATAAAGATACCTATTCTGTTCTTGCGTCAATGACTGATGGTAGTATTGATTCACTGAAAATAATTCATGGCCTAGTTGTTGAAAATATGGGCTCTAACGGCGGGGTTTTTAGTCAAACCTATACGTTTAATTCAGTACTTGATGCCGTTGTTTCTAATCGGTCTCACAACTTTGGCAGTAAATCACACGTAAAACTTAAGGATATGAATCTAGATAATGTATATGTGCCATCTGATTTTTCAACAGAGATAGAAGTGGAACAGGAGTTTGCGGAAGTAAACAGAGGAGATTTTATCTTGTTAACAAATGGTATAAAAAGTATAATGGCGCGCGTTGATAGTGGAGATCTAGCTTATAGTGAACAGCGCGCTGATTGTTATTCTGATTATGAAGATAAGCAATAATCGTTCACATTATCTGACATAAAAGATGACAATAGTGCAACATATTTGCATAATAAACATGATCGAAATGAGGTACAATATAACAAGTTGTAAATCAAAAGAAAGTTAGAATATGGAACCTGAGACACCTGATGAAATTGAAAAAACTACTGACGCTGCCGATGAGACGCTAAGAGTGAAGGACGATATTGTGGCCAAAATCGAGTCTGAGGCTCCGAAAGTTGTCGAGCAGACACATTCGCTCGATCACACGGACATTTTTTTGTGGGCAAATAACACTGATGCAGTCAAAAACGACCTAGATGTTGAATTCTTTTTGTTTAACAAAAATTACACGCCGTACAGTACGAATTTTGCCGCAGAACTAAACGTGCAGATCAAACCACTGTTTTTGTACGACCTCATCAATTTCGTTAATCTGGGCGCTGGTACTGGATTGGCTGTTCGTAACTACGAAGAGAGTGACGGAGAAGAAAACACATTGCTCCGGACTGATTTAGAGAAAGTTGGTCGCGCAGAGACATTGATCCATTTAATTGAACATGAGCGTCATGATATCGTTGAGTTTAGCGAAAGTGAGCATGAATTCAAACGAATCAAAGGTATCGCCGCAAGGTTTACCCGCAAAGATGACCCGAAAAAAGTCTTTTATTCTATCAAGGCAATTTCGCAGGGAAATGTCATCAAGGGCGCGACTGCTTGGGAATTCCGTGATGGTAAATTCGGATCATTCCAAGCTGATGTTGGACTAAAGATGCCAGACGATAATCAAGTCATGATCATTGACAAAGATATCTTTGTGTTTAATCAGGCGAAATTCGAAAAGTTGTTTAACTATGAATACAAGAAACTCGTATTGGCTGACCAAAAAATTGAAGAGATTGAAAAGAATTTCAAATTGATTTTTCCTGACGGGATGGACTTGCAGACGCTCGTTCGCGAAAAGAAAAAGATCGTCAATAAATTACAGAAAATTGAAATTGGTGCAGTGTCTCAAGAACAGGCAATCGAATATGCAGATGATATGCAGCTAGAGCTGATGACAGATGATGCTGGAGCAATCATTATTATGGATGGAAATGATCTTGATACGTTTGTTAATCTGATTAACGAAGACTATATCACTAGTCAAATCACTGGCAAGCGATACGAGATTAAAAGTAAAAAACTACTCGATGAAGCTGAAGGTGAGCCACCTCGGGGGTAGGTGACCGCTAAAATATAAAGAACATCCGACTTATCAGGTCGGATGTTTGGTATACTGGAAAAAGATGAAACAAGAACTTGCATTGGAGGTGATGCTTTCTGGGGAAAGTGTGTTGCTAACAGGCCCAGCTGGGTCTGGTAAAACGTATGTGTTGAATCAATTCATACGTCTGAGTAAACACGATGGAAAGCATGTATCAGTGACTGCGACCACAGGATTGGCTGCAACGCACCTGGGCGGTACAACTATTCACAGTTGGGCTGGCATCGGCGTTATGGATAGTCTGCCGAATGGATTTGCAGACCATGTTGCAAAAGGCCGCAGGGAAATTATCGAAAAAACCGACGTATTGATTATTGACGAAATTAGTATGCTGCATGATTATCGATTAGATATGGTGGATGAGGCATGTCGTTTGGTGCGTAAAAAACCCGATGTGCCATTTGGTGGTATTCAGGTAATCATGTCGGGTGATTTTTTTCAGCTGCCACCGATAAATAGGGATGATTCACGAACAGGTGGGTTTGTTGTGCATAGTCAGGTGTGGCAAGAACTTGATCCAACGATCTGCTACCTGCAAGAACAGCACCGTCAAGATGACGAAGAATTGCTTGGTATCTTGAATGCGCTTCGTGATGGTGACGTGCGTCGTCATCACGCAGAAAAGCTACTGGCACGTGTCGACGTCAGTCCACCTAAGGGAGCGATCCTGACAGAGTTACACACAGTAAATATGGATGTTGATCGTATGAATGAAGGTCGTCTGGATGAACTCGATGGCGACGAATTGTTTTATACACAGATTACAACCGGATCGGCAAACTATGTAGAGAACTTGCAACGTTCTGTCCTGGCACCTGCAACACTCCGTTTAAAAAAAGGTGCGTTAGTGATGGCAGTAAAGAATGCGACGGATCGTAAATATGCAAACGGTAGCATTGGAACTGTCATTGATTTTGAGCCCGCAACCGAATACCCAGTTGTGCAGTTTCAAAATGGGCGTACAGTCAGTATGCAGCCTGATAGCTGGGAACTGCGTGATGGTGACAAAAAACGTGCAAGTATTTCGCAAATCCCGCTTCGATTAGCGTGGGCAATAACTGTCCATAAATCTCAGGGTATGACACTCGACGCGGCACGAATTGACCTCCGTAAGGCATTTGTTGAAGGAATGGGATATGTCGCACTCAGCCGTGTAAAAAATCTCGAAAATCTGTATCTGACGGGGATTAATAGGATGGCGCTCGCTGTCAGTGAAGATGCGCAATCGATTGATGGCATGCTACGATCGCGCGCGTCGAATGATTCGAAGCGATTTGCACATCTCAGTGAAAAAGCTGAAAAACGAAAGACTGAACCGCAGTCTGCAAAGAAAATGCCAGGGAGTAACGGCTGGTCGGAAAAGATAGCTAAAATGCGTGAAACACATCCCAAGGCCTATATGCCGTGGGAGGATGCTGATGACGAACTGCTAAAGCAAGAGTTCAATAATGGCGTTGATCTAAAGGGGCTAAGCGACAAGCTCGGCCGTCATGAAGGTAGTATCAAAATGCGACTACAAAAACACTATGGCGAAGACATGGTACTGTAGCTATTTGAGCCGTATGATTTTGATGCTTCCATCACTAATGTAAAATGTCCGAAATTGCTGGCCACGGAAGCGTAATGCATCGCCCGGTTCACTCATTAATTCTTGGGTGATGAGTTTTTTGTCAGACAGCGTCTGGATAATGTAATCGCGTTCTTTGTCTGCCTCGTGGCTACCGCCATGTGTTAAACGACCGGTACGCCACTGGACGTCTATCGGCTTTGTCTCTTCGGTGGCAGCGCCAATCCAAATTTCTCGTTTTGTAGTAAATATATGTTGTAATTTTTCTTTCCAAAAATGAAAGTGCGCTTCGTTCTTCGTTCCGATTTCAGGCTCCTGTAAGCGCCAGAAACGAACATGATGTCGCGTTCGAGCGCTGCCAGCGTCGTTGGTTGGTATTTCGAATCCAATATCGTGAGGACGATCAAAAAGGTATAGGTTACTAAGGGGTGAGGCTGGATAGCGAGTATTGAATATGATCGATATGACTTCGCGGATCCCATTTTTGAACGTGAGAGGGTCGGCGGTGTACCAACCGGCTTTATTCATAGCAGACTCGAGGTGTGCAACATCGCGAACACTGAGCGCTATCGTGACGGGGTCTGACGGCCAGCCGTCCCCAGTCGTGACGTATAGGGGAATATGATGAGGTTTTTGAAATACATGAAATAACCGCATGAGGTTTGGAATCACAAGGTAGGCCATTAAGCAGTAGGTGACGAGCAAGACAATAAAGATAGACAGTCGGCTATTTGTCTCTGGCCACAATACAGCAACAATCACACCTAGAGCACTAAAGCCAAGCACGAATATCAAGATGCGCCATAGAGTACGAAATAAAAAGTGAACCATTACTTACGGTTATTATACTAAACATCTGGATGGTATAATACATAGATATGGTGAAGCAAAATTCAAATCAAACATTTCCAAAAAATTTTCTGTGGGGGGCTTCGACCGCAGCACATCAAGTCGAGGGCGGTACGCATAATCAATGGACAGAATGGGAACTAGAAAATGCAAAGGCACTCGCGACACAGGCAGAGTATCATTATAATGATCTAAAGAACTGGGATCATATCAAAGACGCCGCTACCTCACCCGACAACTACATCTCAGGTACGGCAGCTGGACATTACGATTCATACAAAGCTGATTTTGATATCATCAAAAAAATGAATATGAATGCATTTCGATTTAGTATTGAATGGTCACGAGTCGAGCCTGAAGAGGGTGTCTGGAACGCAAAAGAAATCGAGCACTACATACAGTATGTGCAGACACTGAAAAAAAGTGAGATTGAACCTGTTGTGACACTGTTTCATTTTACATTGCCTGTTTGGTTCGCAAAACTTGGCGGGTTTGAAAAACGTAAGAATGTCAAATATTTTGTGAGATTTGCTGAAAAAATTATCAGTGAATTAGGTGTTAATGTCCGGTATATCGTTACGATTAACGAACCAGAAGTGTATGCCAACGAGAGCTATCACGCCGGTCACTGGCCTCCAAACAAAATGAGTAAACGATCTATGCGGATCGTACTTGGAAACCTCGCCTATGCCCATAACCAAGCTGCAAAAACAATTCACGGCCTTAATAGGCGGTACAAAGTGTCGGTTGCAAAAAATAGTGCGTACTACTATTCGGGCGATGATGCGCTACTTAGCCGCAAGGTGACTGATATACTTCAGTACTTTCAGGACGATTACTTTTTGAAAAAAGTCGTAAAGCAATGTGATTACCTAGGGGTAAACTACTATTTTAGTAACCGTGTTTATGGCTATCGAATACACAACCCCGATGAAGATGTGAGCGATATGGGGTGGGATATGGCACCAGAAAACATTCAGCATGCCCTCGAAAGATTATACGAAAAATATCACTTGCCGATCATTATCACCGAGAACGGGTTGGCGGATGCTGCAGATGAACACCGCAAATGGTGGATCACACAAACGATTATTGGTATGCAAAAGGCGATGAGTAACGGTGTAAAGATTGACGGTTATTTACACTGGAGCTTGCTTGATAATTTTGAATGGGATAAAGGAAAATGGCCACGGTTTGGACTAATCGAGGTCGATTATGATACGCTAAAACGAAAGGCGCGCCCAAGTGCCGTTTGGTTTTCAAAAGTGATTAAAAAATTACAGAATGACGCATCATAACATAATTACAGGGTAGTCAGTACGATGGACGACGATAGCTTTTATATAATTGATTTTGACCGAACACTCGCAGATTCTGATAAATTATTTGATGTGTTTTTAGGCGTTGTTGACCATTACCTTGTTTTACCTCGAGAGCAAGTAGAAGCTGCTTATGCAGACGTAAAGGCACGAGGGGATTCGTTTGATACTGCCAGTTATGTTCGGGATCATCTGGCAGATAGAGGCGATACGCAGCAGTGGGAGCAGCTAGAAAAGCAGTTTATTCACGAGTCACGTGCGCTAAACATGCTCTTGCCTGGTGCTGTAGAACTACTTGCCTATCTTCAGTCATCGCAAAAGCGATTCGGTATTCTTACCTACGGTAACCCATTATGGCAACATTTGAAATTGACGGCGAGCGGCTTTAATCATGTCCACCGTATTGTCATGGAGCAAAAAGAGAAGGGGGAGTTGGTAAACAGTTGGCGTCGAGAAGACGAATTGTTTCATTTGCCACAGGAATTTGGTGGCGGCACTGTCAAGCGCATTATTATGTTGGACGACAAGGCGGTGAGTTTTGATGGGTTCCCCGGATATCCGTCCATAGGGTATCAAGTTGTTGAAAAGGATAAAATACTTCCGTCTCAGCGAGGCGACATACCTTCGAATGTGACTGTCGTAGATGATCTCAATGATATTGTTGTTCTCTTGGAATAAAAAATACTATACAACATACAAAATCACTATATTGACAAAACATAAACACTATGCTAATGTAGATATATCATGAAACACCAAACAAAAACACCAAAAACGAAAAAAGTAGTTGAATCACTCGAACTCGACGCATCAGCAGCCCAGGCTCTTGTATTCAATCAAACAGATCAAGATCTCAAAACTGCAATTCTTGTCGTGTCATTATTCATCAATGCATTCGTGCTAGTCGGTTGGATCCTTCTTCAGGTGACAACGGTATATGACTTTCAAGTAGCAACATTCTTGTTTATTCGATAGTTTTACGGATCTCATAGCGCAAAATACCACAGATTTTAGAGTCTGTGGTATTTTAATTTACCCCTGTAAGTAGAAGCGGTTATCCACAGTATTGTGGATAACATGCCAGATTATACTAGAAAAATCAAAAATGGGGGTTGTAGTGGGTAAAAGTGGGTAGTATGATAAGTCCAGTGGCAAACGTAGAACATACAAAAAACAAACACACCACTAAATGAAAACAATTAACCAACTCCTGAAAGGGAAAACGGTGTTAACAATAGATTATTTTGAACGAAAGCTTGATGAAAAGCGTCGACTGACGATACCATCTGAGTTGCGTGATGAATTATCAAGTGGCGTCGTCCTTACAAGGGGATTTGGCAACTATCTCCACATGTACCCAAGTGGCACATGGGATAACGAGGTAGAACCAGAACTAAAAGGAAGCATTCTTGATGAAAGAATTGCTGATTTGAACGTTCGGTTTAGGCGCGGAAAGACCGATGCGCAGCTTGACCTAAAACAAGGTCGAGTGACAATCGAGCAGCATTTGCTTGAGTATGCGAGAATCGATCGTGATGTAGTTGCAGTTAGGGCAGGGGCGTATTGGCGCATTATGAGTCCCGAAGCAAGCGACTAGTCAGGAAACGCAGCTCTTTAACAATTTGAAATAAAGAAACACTCTCGAGATCAACTATCTGGTAGCAGTACGTGGAAACCTGTAGGAACCACATCATCAAAAAAAGACCTATCGTACCTTTCTTAAAACACACCTCCCAAAAAACTCCACCTCACAACACATAAGTCTCTCAACCAGTTACAATTATGGATTACACAGTAATACAACCGTAACTGGACCACTTATACAAAAACAAACACACCTTGCGAAAACAAACAGTACTGTTACCAGTTAGGTGATCTCGAGTCCACGAAAGAAATTTCGTGGAACTCTTCTTTCAGACTAGAAATGGTATGATAGGGGAGATGAGTAAAGAACATCCACCACAAGATTCATTACATGTTCCGGTTCTTTTAGAAGCGACGCTTGATCTGCTAGCACCCATTCAGGGCGAGAATTATCTCGACTTGACGGCGGGGTATGGCGGTCACGCACGGCGTTTTCTACAAGCAACCACTAATTTCTCGGATTCCGTATTGGTCGATCGAGATGATTTTGCTATCGCAAAGTTGTCAGAATTTGAACAACAAGGGGTTCGTTTGATGCATACCGACTTCGTCACTGCTGCACAGGCATTGGTCGAAGAGGGGCAGCAATTTAGCATCGTACTAATTGACCTGGGGGTGTCGTCACCACAGCTCGATATGGGCGAACGAGGGTTTTCTTTCAAAAACAATGGACCACTCGATATGCGTATGGATCGTCGGCAAGATGTCTCAGCGGAAACGCTGGTCAATACCGCATCAACCGATGAACTAGCGAGTATCATAGTGAAGTATGGCGAAGAGCCATATGGGCTTGCAAAGCGTATTGCAGAAGCAATCGCAGCAAACCGGCCATTCAAAGATACCCAGACACTCGCTGACTGTATCAAGCAACATCATCGTGGCAAATGGACGAAAGTTCATCCCGCGACGCGCACCTTTCAAGCACTCCGGATAGCGGTCAATCAAGAACTGCGACAAGTTGAAGAGGTCCTTCCATTTCTACCACGTTTATTAAAAGCTGGGGGTAGGGTAGGCATTATCAGCTTTCACAGTCTAGAAGACCGATTGGTAAAGCAGTATTTTACAGAGCAGCGAGACGCTGGATTTGAGGCCGAATTGCAGATACTTACCAAAAAACCACTCGACGGAGCCACTTACGACGTTCACAATCCGCGGTCACGTAGCGCAAAACTACGGGCAGCAGTGAAAAAATAAAACAAAAAAACGGAAGGGGCAAAACACCATGCCAATCCACATCAAAGTACAGAACCAATCAGTCGAAACAGCGGTCGTTGTTCGACATAAATAGTTCTCAGTAACTCGTAGATCCGGTGAATACTTATTCACCGGCTTACGCTACATATTCTACAGAACTGCATACTAGTATATGTAGCGCGAGCAGCAGCCTACTCAAAAACCACCACAAACATAAAACAAAAAGAACAAAAAACTATGTCATACCAAAGAACACAACAATTCCAAAGTCGTCGTGCGAATAACTGGAATCGCAACCAAAATACTGTTGCATTTGTCTCTGCCGTTAAACTTGGGCCGATTGCACATACTGTCTTGATCGCACTTATGATTACTGTGCTTGGTCTGATATACTTAACACAGGCCACACGTGCAACGAGCTATGATTACGAAGCGCAAAAAATCGATAGCCAGATTGCCGACCTAACAACAAAAAAGGGTGATTTAGAAGTAGAGAACGCACGACTGACAGCACTCGAAGCGGTGAAGAATAGTACTGTTGCAAAGGCAATGACAACACCGGCGAGTACTGAATACGTTCGCCAATAAAAAATATGAAACTTGAATTGCAACACGGTAGTCGGACGAGATTACTCGCCTTTATTGTCCTCGGACTTATGGCGATTTTTGTCGTTCGATTATTTTATTTGCAGATCATAAAACATGACGAGTATGTTGCAATGGCAATGGAAGAGCAGGTGAAACGTCTGACCATCCCTGCTAAACGCGGTATGATCTATGCGATGGACGGGGCGACACCTGCGAAGCTAGTGATGAATACGACAGTGTATACACTGTTTGTTGATCCACAGGTTATCAAAGAAAAAGATCGTGCCAATGTACTCAAAACTATTCGTCGTATTGCAGGCGGCAATGTACAGCCGAGTATTGAAGAGTTGATATCTCGTACAGATACCAGGTATCAGATTCTTGCTACCAAATTAACTCGCACTCAGGCAGAATTAATCAAAAAAGAGACTCTCACTGGGGTTGGGTTTCAAGAAGTCTCACAGCGCTACTATCCTGAAGGTGGGCTAGCAGCGCAGACCCTTGGGTTCGTCAATGCGGAAGGCCATGGTCAATATGGTATCGAAGGCAAGCTGGATGATCGATTGACTGGTAAGGATGGTTTACTTCAGTCGGTGACTGACGTTAGTAATGTGCCGTTAACGATTGGACGGAATAATGTCAATCAGCCAGCGCAAGATGGTGAGAATATTGTTCTTAGTATTGATAAAAATATTCAATCCTATGCGGAAAAAGCGCTCGCTGATGGATTGCAGCGCACCAAAGCCGAAAAGGGGAGCGTTATTATAATGGATCCGCAAACTGGAAAGATCATGGCAATGGCAAATCAACCGACATACAATCCGGCAGAGTTTAATAAAGTGCAGGACGGTGCTGCGTTCAATAATGGAACGGTTTCAACGCCATACGAAGCAGGATCGGTCATTAAAACACTGACCGTGGCCACCGGTATTGATAAAGGCGTCATAACACCTGACTCAACCTATGTAAACACAGACACGATTACGGTGGGCGGAAAAACTATCAAGAACGCGACAAAAGGCCAGACGGGCACTATAACAATGCAGCGTGCTTTGAATTACTCATTGAACACGGGTATGGTCACGATAGCGCAGCGACTTGGAGATGGCAAAAATATTAACGTGCAAGCTCGCGGTACGATGTATAGCTATTTTCATGACAAATTCGGCTTGGGTAGGCAAACTGGTGTTGAACTGGCATATGAATCTGAGGGTAACGTTGTGCTGCCTAACGATGCCAGCGGTGCTGAGGTGCGTTATTCTAATATGTCATTCGGCCAAGGCATGGATGTTACCATGGTTCAAGTAAGCGCGGCCTTTTGTTCGATAATCAATGGCGGCACATATTATCAGCCAACAGTGATAAATGGTGTTATGGATGGCACGGATTTCAAAGAAAAGCAGTCGGTAGTTGCGCAGTCTGGCGTGATTAGTCAAGCGACATCCGATAAAGTTCGGTCTATGGTGCACACTGCTCGATCAACGTTTTATGCGGGATCAGACAAGAAAGGATTTGAAGTAGGCGGCAAAACAGGAACATCACAGACGATCGTTAATGGTGACTACAGTGATGATCAGACAATTGGTACGTATCTAGGATACGGAGGCGATGATGCCCCTCGGTATGTGATTATGGTGCAAGTATCTGGTAAAAACATGAATTTAGAGGGTGGCAAGCATGCAATGCCGATATTTACAGACATTTCCAACTGGATGCTTGATTATTTAAAGTTGCAACCAAAGGGTTAGTGAAGGCAAATATGAAGATATATAAACGAGATACTAAATAATATGCGACAATCCCTCAAGAAAGCTGCGGAACAGGTAGGGCGATCTACTGGACAGGCAGTAACGATCGTTCGACGCCATGCACCCGATTATCAAATTGCGCTCTATATGGGGCTATTAATGCTTATGGGGCTGATAGTGATGTATGCGATTGGCCCACAGCGCGCTAACTTTTTGAATAATATCGAAGGAACCGATTTTTATACAACCAACTACTTTTTTATCAAACAGACGGCAAGTCTGCTACTCGCAATGGCTGCGTTTGCATTCATGGCGACGATTCCCTATAGACTTATTATGAAATACGCCGGCAAAGTTCTGCTACTTGCTTTTGTTGCGTGTGGACTTTTGGTGATACTTGGCAATATTTTGAATATTGACCAGCTAACACTTTGTACAAAAGGTGCTTGTAGGTGGTTTATCATACCTGGTGGTTTAGGAACGATACAGCCAGCAGAATTTCTTAAATTTGGGGTACTTGTATTTGTCGCTGGTTTTCTAGGCATACGCTCTCAACAGGGGCTTATAAATGACATTAATCGAACGCTGTTTCCGGTCGGTATCATCGCAGTGTTATCAATGTTCTTTGTGATCATAATGCAAAAGGACATGGGGACTGGGATTGCACTTGTATCAATTCTTGTTGCAATGCTGATTGCAGCGAATATTAAATGGAGAATTCTCGGTTTGGTATTTGCGGGGTTGTTGGCTGCAGGAGTACTACTGATTGTTGTCGCTCCACACCGAATTGATCGAGTAGCAACATTTTTAAATGGCGACAATACATCTGTTGATGACGCGAGTGGCTATCATATTTCTCATTCAAAAATCGCTATTGGCACTGGCGGGCTTGCCGGTGTCGGCATTGGCAATAGCATCCAGGCATCTGGCTATTTGCCGGAATCAATCAATGACTCCGTCTTTGCGATTATGGGCGAAACGTTTGGATTCCTTGGACTGACGGGGGTAATCGCTGTATTCACGGCACTATTACTACGACTTCTAAAAGTAACAGACCACCTGAATGACATGCGAATGAAGCTGCTTGCTGCTGGTGTGTTTGGTTGGTTGGCGTCACATGTGATATTGAATATTGCGGCAATGATTGGTATATTTCCATTAACAGGTATCACGTTGCCACTTCTGAGTTTTGGCGGCACAAGCATGATATTCATTGCGGCGGCGCTGGGGATGGCATTTCAGATGTCGCGTTATACGGCATTTGGTAGTAAACTAAGAGGAAATGAAAATGAAGATTCTAGCAGTCGGCGGGGGGTCGGGCGGACACGTTACGCCAGTCGTCGCCGTCCTTCGTGAGGTAGCAAAAAGCGCACCAGACGCAGAGATTCGTTTTTGGTGTGATCGTAAATTTGCGCCACAGGCACGGACTATCGTCCATAGCTATGATCCAACCATCCCGATTAGTACGATTGCCGCAGGAAAGCTTCGTCGTTACAATCACCTGACGCTACTACAACATTTCACAATTCCGACGGTTGTGTGGCCAAATATACGGGACATTATTTTGGTTATCGCAGGGATGATTCAAAGTATTGTTAAACTGATTTTATGGCGGCCAGATGTTGTATTTACCAAGGGTGGGTATGTTTGTTTGCCAGTAGGGTGGGCAGCACGGTTGCTACGTATTCCACTTGTTATTCATGATAGTGATGCCCATCCTGGACTGACTAACAGGCTTTTGGCGCGATCGGCAACGGCAATTGCTACGGGGGCACCATTGAAATATTATTCGTATCCGCACGCAAAGACGACATATGTCGGCGTACCAGTAGGGGAGGCGTTTAAACCGTATAATCCAGCGCAGCGACGAGCAGCGAAACAATCATTGAATGTCGACCCTGATGACCCACTTGTCGTCATCACGGGAGGAGGCTTAGGTGCCCGCAGAATTAATGATTCAGTTGCGTTGCATCATGTTGCTTTGACTGGGCTTGCAACAACGATCCTTATAGCAGGGTCTGAGCAATATGACGAACTACGCGCATTGACGCCACATGATAATCCAAAATTTCAGCTACATTCGTTCGTTTCAACGGGGATGGTGACAATGCTTGGTGCTGCAGATATAGTGATTGCACGTGCTGGGGCAACGACACTATTGGAACTGGCTGCACTCGCAAAACCCACAATCTTGGTGCCTAATGGGCAGTTAACTGGTGGTCATCAGCTAAAAAACGCAAAAGTGTATGAAGATAAACACGCAGTAATCGTTGTTGATGACACACTTTTAAGCACAGCCGGTGATATGAGTTTGGTCAAC
Organism: Candidatus Saccharibacteria bacterium RIFCSPHIGHO2_12_FULL_44_22; assembly: GCA_001790515.1. Taxonomy (GTDB): domain Bacteria; phylum Patescibacteriota; class Saccharimonadia; order Saccharimonadales; family Saccharimonadaceae; genus MGCS01. The sequence continues at coordinate 53,952 of MGCS01000011.1, read as the reverse complement.
GCTGTCAAAAGACTACTTCATGATACTAATTTGCAGCGGACATTAGCAAAAAATATTCATGCACTCGCACGTCCCCATGCAGCAAGAGACATGGCTGCCTTGATTTTATCTGTTGCGGCCACCAAAAAATAGCACCCATCTGCTACAATAAACATAAGTATTATGTCATTATTCTCTCGTAAAAAAAATACAGATGTGCCTAGACGTAGGCAAAATGCCTCGGGTGCTGCAACAAAACGACAAGCCGCAGATGTTACTTCAAATGAAACATTTCGGCGAAATAGGACATTAACAGGAAGCGTATCTGCAAACGTTGCGAGTGCAAACGAACTTCAGTCTGATCTAAAATCACCTCGTTCATTAGCACACGAATTGTCGAAATTGCGACGTAAGCTTGGGAGTGTCCTGTTGGGTATATTGTTACTGATTGGAATATCGGGTTTTGGGCTGTATCAGCTAACTGCATCAACCTCTGTATTGTCGGCTGACGGGTCGTTGTCAATTGATACTAGTCGGTACACAAAGGTAATCGACCAGTATCTGACGCTTCATCCAATTGAGCGACTTCGCTTTGTTTTAAACGATCAGCGCTTGAGTGAATACATGCAGCAGACGTTACCTGAGGTTGTGACTACCCAATCTGATGGTAATGATGGGTTTGGTAAGAGTCGTTACATAGTGACACTTCGTCAACCGATAGCAAGTTGGCTCATTGGACAAGAGCAATACTATGTCGATTCAAACGGTGTTCCCTTTCAGAAAAACTATTATGACACGCCATCCGTTCGCATAGTTGATCAGAGTGGTATTCAGCAGACGGCAGGTACTGCGATTGCAAGTAGTCGATTTTTAAACTTTGTTGGTCGAAGCGTATCGATGGCGAAGGATTATGGATTGAGTGTCGAACAGGCGATTATTCCGCCAGAGACAACAAGGCAGATTCAGTTGAAGGTAGCCGGGCATGATTATCCCGTAAAGGTATCATTGGATAGGCCAGTAGGGGAGCAGATAGAAGACATGCAGCGGTCAATCGCTTATTTAGACAGCAAAGGTGTCAAACCGGCGTATTTAGATGTGCGTATTTCTGGTAAGGCATTTTACAAGTAGGCTACTCTACTACTCTCACCTTTGTTCTATTTTTGTTCTATTTATAAATACGGACGTTGATTGTGAGAAAATACATATAAAAATATATTAATATAGAAAAGTCAAATATAATAAAATAGGCGAGGTAGGAGGGTAGTGGGCAGGGCAAAGTACTGTCGTATTAGAATATGCAAAAAACTATACGAGCATGTGGAAAAGTATATTATGTCAAATTCCTGAGAAAATGCAAACGATACTCTGCTGGATATGAAACGTGACGAAGACTTATGTGATCCAGTAGCTCAAAAGTCGCATACCGGCGTTTATTATAAGTAGTCAGTGTTGTCGTGTAATAAGGGCTGGCTAGTGGGATAATTGCTAATATGTATATGAAATTGTACTCCTCCACTCTTAACGAGAGATTGTGCATGGATTTGACCACATACTTAGATGAACACTCATTCAACTAAGTATAGTATAATTAATGTCGTAAAAGATATATTGTGCGACGTTAACTCTATATTTTAAACATGATTACTTATGCCATTATTTAGTATACTGTTTTTGCTTGGTTGTGATTTATTACTGCTTCGCTTCCTCTTTTTCATACCTTCTCTTTGATTTGCAGCTATTAGCTATCATGGCTTACTTTGCATGATGCGTTAATTATATTTTCAGATTATATTCGAGACGGTACTCACACTAGCTAGTTTCGTACTATGTTGCCGCTTGGTTCAATGAAATATTGCTCATAGAATTTATACCAGTATGTTCTATTTTTGTTCCATAAACCCTTTAGAGGTTTTAACTTAAAAGTGTCTGGCGAACCTATTTCGTCAATGATCTCGCCTTGTTTATTGATCTCTGCAAATTCCGCTGCGATGTATCTTGCTTTTGGGTGGATTTTTTATCGAAGTCGGAGGACACCATCATCCTGTGGCTGCTGCTTTGGCGTAGGCTGTGTATGTGATTCCTTTGGCGATTGTATGTGTTGCCTTGGAGTGGTGGCTGATCGTTGAGCTGTTTGTGGCGGCGTGTGTGGAACTGATACCTTTGTTGGGTCATGTTGTGATTGTGGCTTGGCGTGCTGTATTGGTGCTGAAGCTGGTTGCTGCTGAGGAGTAACGCTGTTATGTTGTGGCACCGCTGCTACGGACTGCGCTTGATTGTTAGTAGGGGCGACATGAAGACTGGATTGTTGCTGTTGAGGAGCGGCGGACGCTTGAGGTTGCTGCCCCTCACCTGCTGGCGTGCCATTTGCCGGGTTCTTTTTCTTGCGGCTACGAGTACGCTTCTTTTTGACAGGTGTGCCATCAGGATTGAGCGCTGGAGGTTGTTGAGCCTGCTGGGCGCTGCCGTGTTGCTGATCTGGCTGCTGATGAGAGTGTTGACTCCCCTGCTCTGGCGTGTTCTGAGCTGACAGTGGCGGTGCTGTCGCGGGTTTTTGAATGTGAGGTGTAGTTTGCTGTTGAGGTGTTACTGTTTGCGACTGTGCATTGACTGGCCATTGCTGTTGCTGGGCGACGGATTTCGGCGGATTCTTTTGGAGGTTCGCTGGTGGTTGAATAGCGTCTGAAATTTCTTTTTCAACGTCTTCGCGACGACGACTGTAGTTTTTACGGGTGTGTTCAATAATGTAGGCGCTGTTATCTGTCTGCGGAGGTGGTAGCTCTAGCGTTCGAGCGCTAAATGCGGGCGTCTTCTCTCCCCCGATAACCATATTGATAACAAAGTTACGATTAGCCATTTGCAGCAAGTCATTCGCTTCGAATTGTGGTTCAAACTGCTTTACCAGGATTGGAGCATCGTCGGCCGATACACGGAACGTGATCATCGTACCGACATTACCAAACACAGCATCGCGAACAGTCTCGTTCATCTGTGAAATATACTGATTGGCAACTGTTAAATTAAGGCCATATTTACGAGCTTCTGATAAAATCGTCGCAAATGAATCTGTCGCAAAGTTCTGAAATTCGTCCACATACAGGTAGAATGGGCGACGATCTTTGATGTCTGGAATATCAGATCGGGACATCGCGGCCAGCTGAATTTTGGTGACCAGGAACGAACCAAGAATACCGGCATTGTCTTCACCGATCAGGCCTTTCGACAGATTAACGATCAGGATCTTCCCCTCATCCATCATTTGACGGATATTGAATGTCGATTTGGGCTGCCCGATAATATTACGAATAACCGGGTTAGCGGTAAAAGCACCTACTTTGTTAAGTACTGGTGCGATTGCTTCAGCTTGGAATTTGTCTGTCCAGCTGGCAAATTCGATGTTCCAAAACTGCAGAACGACTGTGTCGGTACAGTATGTCAGTGTTTCTTTGCGGAATTTTTTGTCGGTAAGCATGCGTGTTATGTCGAGCATGGTTGTTTCTGGACGATCGAGTAGCGCCAGAATGGTATAGCGAAGGATATATTCAAGTCGTGGACCCCATGATTCACCAAACATGCGTTTTAATACCCCAATTACTTCAGAGCTGATGTTGCTCTTCATCGAAGGATCGGGTGCTTCAAGCGGGTTGAATCCGAGTGGAAACGCCGTGTCGGCCGGGTTAAAGTAGACAACGTCTTTGACACGTGATGCCGGAATAAATTTCATGTTATCGATAGCAAAGTCACCGTGTGGATCAATGATTGCATAGCCTTGACCATGGAAAATATCACTCAGCGCCAGGAGCGACAATGTACCTGATTTACCAGCACCGGTCTGTCCAATGATATACATGTGACGTGACCTGTCGTAGCGAAGCATGCCAAATTGATGATTGATGCCACGGAAGTTCGTCAGTCCGAACGCGCTAATATTTTCATCAATTGCACTATTGCCTGTAATGACGGGTAGTTTTGCTGGTGGTTCAGCGGTTTTGGTGCTTGCCCACACGATGTTTGGTGTTTCGACGTTAGTATGTGGCAAGTGAAATACCGACGCGACTTCTTCGATATTGAGGATGTATCCCCTGTCGATAAACAAGCGTGAACGATATTTTGCTAGGTCTTCACTTTTGAAGCTAGCGCCACTGAGTTTGAATCCGTTTAGGTTGGTGCTGTTGTACTGTTTGAATGTACCGACAATCGCTTGCATACGCTGCTTGGCGTTGATCGTACTCTCACCAAGAAATGCAATGCGGATCTTTACCTGATACCCAAGTTTTGTTGCCTTTTTTTCGGCCTCGCTAATGCGTGTCTTTGTTCGCTCAGATAGTTCCTTCGGTTTTGCGTCGCCACCCGATCCAGCCTCTGGCGGTTTCCATAATACTTCAAGTAGTCCAAAAAACCATTTTGCATCAAACCCTTTGCCGTCAGTTAGAAAACCAAGTGGGCTACCACCACCCCTCAGACCGTTAATCCAGTTGTCGGTTGATTTGTGCCATGTGTCAGGAATCGGACGGACAAGCACTTGCACCCAAACTTCTTCACCGGTTGATTCTAATTTTGCGAGGGTGCCGGTGATACCGGCTAATGGGTCGACTTCGAAATTTTGGAATGTTTTAATCGGTAGGAATTCACTGTCGGTCGGGATAATTTCACCAGTGTAGGTGACGCTATGGTTCCGTTCGTGTGCAACGTAGTCTTCGTCGGCTTCATGAATCTGCACTGTTGGGTATTGTGCATAAATTTGGCCTTCGATAAAGCTTTGAAGTGTTTTTGGTACCCAGACATAGAACCTGATTTGGCCGTTTACCGATGCGATTTCAAAGCTGAGGTGTTCTTGGATGCCACCGTTAATCTTTAGTTCTTCTTTGTCGCGTAAGATGCCATGAAGACTGGCAAATAGCTGTTCAGCGGCCATTTCAGACTTGTCGTTTGCTTTTGGAATCTCGAGGATGAGCAGCGTACTTTCGATTGCTTTGACGGCATCAATTCGACGATAATTGCGATAGGTTAAATAGCCCAAAATAAGTACGACTGGAAGCCAGACGTACCAGGAGAGTAAGAGACCGATGATCCAGGAAATGACTTCCATAATAGTACCTTTTTATTGTCGCACCTTGCGTAGCTGTATGCAAGGTAATGCTTAATATCATAATTATAGCATAAATACATATATTTTACAATTATACACAAATACACAGCATATGCTGTGTATTTAGCGAAAGTACTACCCCTTTACCCTATTCGGCGAGTGCGTAAGTTGCTTTTGCAACTCGTTTGAACTGTGGCTTGCTTTGCAAGTTAAGAAGGATGGTTGTTTCTTTTACCTGACGGTTCTTGAGGACACGCTTAACGATTTCGTCACGATGGAGTGGCTCTGTAGATTTGCGAAGAATGTCAGCGATCGTATCTGCCACTGTTCCTTTGCTGTATCCCCAGCTATCGAGTGCATAAATACCGCGACCGATCAATACGAATCGTTTGTCCTTGATAAGTTCGTTGTGAATAGCCTGTGTAGTAACGTTTTTGCGACTAAAGCTACTATCTTTGATGGCATCTGCAATTTCGCTAAAGTGAAGTGGTTTGCCGTTTTCTGCCAAGATAACGTAGATTTTATCACGAATATTCTTTGGATTGACGGTTGGCCATTTATTTAATCCCCACATGTCTTTGAGGTTTGACAGGTGTTTACTGACGCTGGCAAGTGCGCGAACGATTGATGGGTGCTCGTAATCCAATTGATCATGAAGCTGATCGATCGTTAGTGGTTCGCCGTGTTTTTTAATCGTTTTGACGATTTCGTCGATTGCTGTACGAAGCTTTTTTTCATCACCGTATTCAGAAATACCGACTGCATAACGGTAATTATCGTTTTCGTTCACAACAGTTAAATGTGGCGCAAGTTCTGCGATAAATGCGACACGAGATCGTTTAAGATTGTCGGCTTTTTCTGTTAATTTATCCGTAAGATCCGAAACTGTTGCTAGTCGGCCCATTTCTGACAGTTCGCGGACAATGATTTTCTCAAGTGTTTGAACGTTTGGAATTTTTCCTTCTTCGCTGGCGATCTTTAGTCGAATAAGAATTGCTTTTTCGAGCTGGCGAACGCGTTCGCGAGTAATACCAAGAAGTTCACCGATTTGTTCTAATGTTTCTTTGCGGTCGTATAAACCAAAACGACGAGTAATGATTTCGCGTTCACGTTCCTGGTCGATAGCGCCTAGGATAGCCTCTACTGTTCCATCGATGTCAAAAGTTGTCTCTAGACTTTTCTCTGCTTTGGGAGCGTCGCTCATAGTAATTACTGTCCTCTCTGCCTCACCTCAGATTAGTTTATTCTTATAATCTTGTTATCCACTATAAAACATATTTTTCATAATGTCAAACACTTTTTCAAATTTGAAGATTTAGTCAATTATATCATGAAATAGACGTGTTTAGTAAAGAGTGTTTTGAAGCTTTTTATATCTACCCTATGTTTCATTATGTATATACAGTGCGCGGTAGATGTGATATAGCACTACCAATAGCGTTTGTGTTTATATGAAAAGAAAGGAACCCACCGCGAAAGAACGGCCAAATGACACGGTATAGATCGAGTCATGGGTTTTAGTTCTGATTGAGTCTGTAGGGTCAAAATGTCGTTTATTCTAGAAAGCTGCGCATGTGCTACATAGCTATGCTTTTTTGCGGCGAGCGGTGACGGTCTTTGTGGCGGCAGGTTTTTTCACAGCCGTTTTCTTTACTGCTGCCTTTTTCGTCGCAGCTTTTTTGGCCATTGTTTTTGCAGTTGTCTTTTTGGCGAAGCGACCTTTGGCTGGAACGGCATTCGCTAATAATTCTTTGGCTTGGTCGTGAGTAATGTCTTTTGGCTCGACGTCTTTTGGAATCTTGGCATTTTTCTTGCCATCTGTAATATAGGGTCCGTAGCGGCCGTTGAGTACTTTTATGCCATCGCCAAAATCACTAATGTTCTTCTCTGCCTCGGTTTTTAATTTAGCATCGTACAGCTCGAGTGCTTGGTCGAGTGTAATTTCGTGTGGGTCGAGCGGTTTGATGCTGACAAACAACTTATCGATCTGTATGTAGGGGCCAAAACGACCAATATTTGCTTTGATATCGATGCCTTCTTTGGTTTGACCAACGACGCGTGGTAACTTGAATGCATAGAGTGCTTCTTCAAGCGTGATTGATTCGATCTTTGTACGTGCTGGCATCGGTGCGAACTGAGGCTTTTCTTCGCTGTCAGTACTTCCTAGCTGTAGCATCGGACCAAAGCGGCCAAAACGCGCAATGATCGGTTTGCCGGATTTGGGGTCGATACCGACGTCGCGTGATTGTCCTACCGTTGCACGGTCGATACCGCCTGATTCGGTGATAAGCATATGGAATGGTTTATAAAAACGCTCTAACATAGTGTTGCGTGCAAGCGCCCCGGTGGCGATCTGATCGAATTCTTCTTCTACGTCGGCAGTAAAGCCGTAATCGACAATTTGGTCGAAGTGATTTGATAGAAAGTCACTGATCAATTCACCGCTTGGTGTTGGGACGAGTTTGCCCTTGTCGGCGCCTGTTTTTTCTTGGGCTACTTCGCGGTTAACGCTATTGCCTTCGAGATTGAGAATAATGACATCTCGTGGAGTGCCCTCGCCATCGCCCTTTTCTGCGTAGCCACGTGCTTGGACGGTGCCAATAATCGTTGCATAGGTAGATGGGCGACCGATACCGAGTTCTTCGAGTTTTTTGACCAGTGAACCTTCGGTGAATCGTGCTGGTGGTCGAGCGAAAATTTGTTTGGCAGTTGCCGTACTAAGGTCGAGCGTGTCTCCGTTTGCAACTGCGGGCAAGATGTCTGGATCTTTTTTGCCACCACCGTAGACTTTTAGAAATCCGTCAAAGATAATGACCTCACCCTTCGCCTCGAAAACCTGTGTACCAGTGCTGATGGCGATGGTTACCGTCGTTTTCTCTAGTTTTGCAGGTGCCATTTGACTGGCAAGCGTACGGTTACGGATGAGCGTATATAATTTTTGGTCGTACTCGTTACTACTGCCCCGCTCTGCACGCATGTCTGTTGGGCGGATCGCTTCGTGGGCTTCCTGGGCGTTATTGCTTTTGGTCTTGAACGTCCGAACTTGGCTGTATTGTGGGCCAAATGCAGATTTAATGTAGTCCGCGGCTGCTGCGATTGCTTGGCCGGATAGATTCACGCTATCGGTACGCATGTAGGTAATTTTACCCTCTTGGTAGAGTTTTTGCGCGCTCGACATGGTTGCCTTTGATCCAAAGCCTAATTTGGCGTTGGCGTCTTGCTGTAGTGTGCTGGTCGTAAAAGGCGCAGCCGGGTTGCGTGTGCTTGGGCTGGTAGTAATGTCAGTCACACTAAATTGCGCACCAACAAGACTTTCCAGGAATTTCTGTGCTTCAGGTTCGGTGTCAAATCGCTGTGGCAGCTCTGCCTTTAAAGTATCACCATTGTGGCTAAATTCTGCGGTGACCTTGAATTGGAATGATCCTTCAAATTTATTGATCTCGCGTTCACGCTCGACCAGTAGTCGGACGGCTGGAGACTGCACTCGCCCAGCGGATTTGCCACCAGGTACTTTTTGCCATACGACTGGTGATAATTCAAACCCGACCAGACGGTCGAGGATTTGGCGTGCTTGCTGCGCCTGCACCAAATCCATATCGACTAAATGGGCTTCTTTGATTGCTGCTTCAATCGCAGCTTTGCTGATCTCGTGGTACGTCACTCGTTTTGTTGTTTTGGGATCAAGACCTAATACTTCGCACAAATGCCACGCAATTGCCTCACCTTCACGGTCGGGGTCGGTTGCAAGGTAAACAGTCTCTACTTCTTTGACTGCTTTTTTAAGTTCGCGGACGATCTTGGTTTTTTCGGGGTCGACTTCGTACTGTGTCTTGAACCCGTTTGCGACGTCGATCGGCGGTGTTCCATCGCTTGTTTTTTTGACAATAGATCGAATATGTCCGACGCTCGACAGTACGCGAAAATCACTACCAAGGTATTTCTCGATAGTTTTTGCTTTTGCAGGGGACTCGACGATTAGTAGGTTTTTACTCATAAATTCTTACGCTTGCTAGTCTATTTAGCATGGCACAGTGGCTGATTGTATGCAACTTATTGATTGGCGTCAATAGGATTGCTGCTGGATCTGGCGTCATTATATGAGTTGAGCCACCTTTTTACGGGTGGCTCAGAGCTCGATAGATCAGGGAGTGTCAGCGGTAATGAGGCTCCCAGGTGGAGCGGCTGCAGAACCAGGTGATGTTACCGGTGACTAGGCTGATCGTGTCGGTCCACGACATGCCAAAGTCTTTGATGACCGTCACGACCACATGATTGTGGCGTTGCTCGACTTCGATATGGCGAATAATCCTCCCGAGGCCGTCGAGCCTGCAGTGAAGCCGCGTCGCCATGTCGTAGGTGTCCTCCTGCTTGACATGCTTGAACATGAAGTTCGGTACGTGCAGGACAATCTTCTCCAGTTCCTCCTCTCCAAAATGGCAGTCGTTGATCACGCTCGTGAGAGCGTTGGCTCCGACTGCTTTCCATGTAGGATACAGTCGCAACTGGCCGATTGCGAACATTTCCGGTCGAAATGACTGTGTTGCAATCATTGTATCTCCTTGGTTGATCTATCAAGCTACGATACAGCCTGACAGATGGATATCTGATCAACACCTGATCAGACTGAATAATACCATATTAACATATTACTATATATAAGTCAATGATAGATCAAACTGGACTTACTGTCACCGCATTTTTTCGCGCTGCCTCGGCAAGATCATAGATCATTTCGTGCGTATAGGACTGTGTGGTGTTCATTTCTTCATTAGATAGTCCGGGCAGGTAATCAATATCTATCGGCTGATACAGTTGGCGCTCTTCTATTGGGACGGTAAAAGTCGATAATCGCAGAGGGTCAAACATTTGAAGTGTAGGGGTGTCTAATGCGACCTCCCATGCATGATCTGAGGGAGGCAGAGATTCAATGAATTTTTTATGTCGAGTTAATCCATGAAATGTTTTTGCGTAAAGGTCTTTGTCTGGATGGTCGGCTAATCCATAGGTCGTTCGTTCGCCGAAGCGCTTCAAGACCCCTGCAAGTGCGCCATGGTAAGTAAAAATAATTGGTGATTTTGTTGCAGGATTTTGCATAATTTCAGGTTGGAGTGCTTTTATGAGTCTTGGTTCAGACTCTTCGCAGCAATCTGCGTCTGTATCGTACACAACGTTTTCAGTTGCTAAGTATAGTGCTCTCTTGCCGACCTCGGTACGCATTACTTGCTGGTTGACACGGTTTGCCTCTTTGGAACTAATCTGATCATCTGCCATTTCTTTGAGGAAATCTACAAGCCCGATGTGGTCATATAGTGCAGTTTCGTATATGCCACCATACTTAATCGAATCTGCGGTTCCGTACGCGAGCATAAGTCGATCATGCTGGATGTCTCTGGAGTGTGTACTCATTTATGTGCATTATACAATATTATATAATTAAAGTCAATACACTACTTTATTTTAAAGTCCACTGATTGCCGCCCAATGCTCGGATCAATCCCGTTAGTTCCATCATTGTCAGTTCTGCGGCAAATTGTCTGGCATCTGCGCCACTTAGCGTACATAACTCATCACCATCTCGAACACCTTCGTTGAGTAATGTAATAATTTTTGATTGCAATGGATTATCACCGAGTGCTAACGTCGCCTGTGTTTGCAGGAGCTGTGGCGCGACGACTTCTAGTATATCTTCGGCACAGGTAACGGGTGTTGCACCTTGCTTGAGAAGCGCATTGCAACCCGCCGACAAGGGACTGGTGATATTACCGGGAACGATAAACACTTCACGCCCTTGTTCTAGTGCATGAGCCGCTGTGTTTAATGTCCCACTGCGCGCTGCCGCCTCTGTAATCAGAACAGCGTCGGATAATCCGCTGACAATACGGTTGCGTTCTAAGAACTGGAAGTCGCGTGCGCTGACATCAGGCTCATACTCACTGACTATAGCTCCACCACTTTTAATGATGTCCTCGCCAAGTTGTCGATTTGTCGCCGGATAGAGTGTCGATAATCCATTTGCTTGAACGGCTATTGTTGTGCCGCCTGCTTCAAGTGTAGCACGATGTGCGATTGCATCGACACCGAGTGCCATGCCGCTGACAATGACCACTCCCCTTTTTGCTAGGTCGTACGATAAACGATGGGTGACTTCTTGCCCGTAGCGTGTTGGTTTGCGTGTACCGACGATGGCGACAGTCGGGTGCCGAGTTGTCGGTAATTCTCCTAAGTAATATAACTTTCTAGGCACAAGCGCAATAGTATTTATGATCTGTGTGAAATTATTGTTCTGGGGTGATATTCTATTGATTTTAATCATAATTATGTCCAAATGTGTTGACACAAAGTCGAATCCGTGCTAATATGGTACATGATTGATTGATCTGCGAGAACAATCAAACGCACCTTATACCCCCTATTCTAACTTATGTTAGGTTGTGTGCAATGTTTCTTTAAAGTAATCTACCCTCCACTTTTCAGGATTAGCTCATTGAGCTTGACAATGCATTGCATGCATACTAACCCCTTTAACCAGCGAGTTTCTGCGTTTAATCGAGACAACTACGCATGCCCCACGGGTGGGTTGAAGGGTAAAACGGCGCCAGGTGATGCCCACCCTTACCTGGCGCTTTTTTAGTTAATGAACGTAGACTCTATGTATGTAGGGTCTATTTTATTTTATGATTTATGACACTAGAAACTGACTAAATTTCGGCAATATACTGCTACAATAAATTAATATGCACAAAGCCCATCCCTTACGAATCTTCGCTATTTCTGGAATTATTACTCTACTTATCGGAGCATTTGTTGGTTACGAACTGGGTTTGGCGGCGCTATGGCTATTTACTGTCCTTGCCATCATGGAAGTCACATTTAGTTTTGATAATGCGGTTATCAATAGCCGAATACTGGTACGAATGAGCCCGTTGTGGCAAACATTATTCCTAACGATCGGTATATTTATCGCGGTATTTGTCGTGCGATTTGCGTTGCCGATATTTGTTGTAATGGCTGCGACTGGGCTTGGGTTTGGCAGTGTGACCGATCTGGCATTGAACGACGCAGATCGCTACGGCGAAGAGTTGTACAAGGCAGCGCCCGTTATAGACGCATTTGGTGGTACATTCCTGCTGATGCTAGGAATTAGTTATTTCCTTGATCATGACAAGATCGTGCACTGGCTGCGACCTATCGAACGCGTGCTTGCGGCCGCTGGAAAAATTCGTTTTATCAAATTGATTGTTATGGGGCTTGTTGCGGCACTTCTGTACTTTACAGTGGAAGACAAGTTGAAAGAAACGGTTCTTATTTCTAGTTTGCTAGGTATTACATTGCAGTTTGGGCTGTCGACACTGGCGACATTGTTTGATAAAAAGATGAAGACGAGCGGTACGACACACCAGGTGGGTTGGGCAGCGTTTGCATCATTTATGTACCTCGAAGTGCTAGATGCATCATTTAGTTTTGACGGTGTTATCGGGGCGTTCGCCATAACGACAAATATCGTACTGATTGTAGCGGGACTCGGCGTGGGTGCATTCTGGGTGCGATCACTGACTGTTTATCTGATGCGTGCAGGAACGCTTGCGAAGTATCGGTATTTAGAGCATGGTGCTCACTGGGCAATCCTTGCGCTTGGCTGTGTCATGTTGGTAAAGTTGTACCACGTTTCTCCACCGGAATGGGTAACGGGCTCACTTGGGCTGGTCTTTATTGTGACGGCTATTATATCAAGCGTCATTGAAAAACGCCGACTTGCTAAAACAACGATTGATAAATAAGCATAATTATGATATAGTGCATTCATAAGCCGCAGATTTCTTTCGCGACTTAGATGTTTTTCATCGACCACACAACCAGTGCGGTCACTGGCGGAAGGAAAAACCTTGTCTGTACCCGATCGTGCCTATGACAAAGATCAAAACGAGTTGTCGTTCGATGTCTCGTTGACCGACGAAGAACAGTTACAGAGGCAGAGGGAGCTGATGCTGAAGGAGCATCGGTGCGTTAGCGGCCGTCATGGTCTGCGTGACGCTCCGGTCGTTCGTCCCGGTGGCTTGACGCTGTCGGACCCTGAGTACAACGTGTTCGTCCACGGAAGTGTTTCTGCGCAGCGCTGTGCGGTTATATTTCTCTTAGGCATCGCGCTGGCTGTTGCGTATGCGATTCTTGAACCATTCTTCATCTGAATCGTTGAACGATGTGGTCTGGGTGGCGGCGGTCGGTTCTTCCTTCCGCCTCCCCCAACTTGCGGTATCAATTATTTGATGCTGTGAGTTGTGGGAGGGTGAGTATGGGTGTTTGTTGCAAACAAGAATGCTATTGCAACAAATTTGTCTCATTGACATCATGACGTTACTCTATAAATAATCTAAACAGAAAGCATGCAATGGATCTCATCTACCTTATTTTGGCAATTATAATCGGCAGCAGCATATCGCTTGCTGGCGGCGCACTACTCTTCACGACAAAAAAGCGTCGATCCCGGGCAATATTAATTGCAATGCCGTTTGGCGCGGGAGCGTTGCTAGCGGCAGCATTCTTTGATTTGTTGCCGGAATCATTCGAGATGGGCGACCCGCAAACGTTGTTGCTATGGACGCTCGGTGGGTTCTTGCTGTTTTTCCTATTAGAAAGGTTTGCCGGCTGGTTTCATCACCATCACGAGCACGATAGCTCGGTGGCACACGTCAGTCAACGTCGTCTGATTATATTTGGTGACATGATACATAATGCTATCGATGGCATCGCGATTGGCGCAGCATTTATCGTGAGTCCAGTGACGGGTATTATTACTACGCTAGCCGTTAGTGCGCACGAAATACCAAAAGAACTTGGTACATTTGCGCTACTGTTGTCTCGTGGCTGGAAGGACAAAAAAGTGCTGCTCGCGAATGTTGCTACGGCGATCGCGACACTTGTCGCTGCAGTAACGGTGTATCTACTTGGGTCGGATAGCCATCTGCAGGTTGCACCGCTTCTGGCGATGACTGCTGGGTTCTTTATCTATATTGCAGCAAGCGACATTATCCCAGATATTCATGAACAACCACAAAAGCAGGGAACGATTCAGGCAATTATGTTGGTAATTGGAATCATCTTTGTTGGTGGATTGGTCACGTTGCTACATAGTACTGGTTTGCATGGCCATGAAGGCCATGATACTCACGATAGTCACTTAGAGGAGGCTCATTCAACTGATCATCACGAGGATCATGGTGACGAAGATCACGCACATTAGTGGTTGCTACTGAATGTTTGCTTGGCAATGACGGCACAAACCAGTAATCTCGAATTTGTGTGCAGCTGGCTGAAAATCTTGCTCTCGGGCAATGGCTGCGACAACTTGTTCAAGTTTTTGAGAATGTATATCGATAAGTACCCCACAGTTCGTACAATAAAGGTGGTGATGGTGTGGTTTAAAGGGGCTCGTTAATTCGTAGCGCTGTTTCCAGCCGAATGGAATAATCTCTGTGATTCCTAGACGCGTGAACAGTTCGAGAGTCCTGTAGATGCTTACGCGATCGACATCTGGACATGCTTTTATGATCACTGCGATTGCAAGCGGCGATTCGCTGCCATGAAGTACATCGAACACTGCCCTTCTAGGTGAGGTTAAGCGATAACCTTCTTTGGCAAAAACGGTCTCGAGTTCATTGTGCATATGTGCAGTATAGCATATTATTGCAACAAATTTGCAATAAGAAAATCGGGCTGCGATACTTACTATATATGAGAATAGCATTTGTTGGAAAAGGTGGCAGTGGCAAGACGACTGTCTCCGCATTATTTTCCCTTTATATGGATAGTCTTGGTATGACGGTCGGATTATTAGATGTTGATGTCAACAGTCATACGGCGGAAGTGTTAGGTATTACGTCAGACGGCCAGTATGATCTATCTCAGGATAGTGTATCGAATGATATTCGTCGGCATCTTATCGGATCGAGGGATGCAATCTTCGAAGATGAATTTCTCAATTCTACACCTCCTGGGCGAGGCTCTAATATGTTTTCACCAAGCGCCGATAATTATGTGACCAAAAAATACGGTCAGCCGTTTGGCGATAAAGGACATGTTTTTACAGTTGGATCGTATAAAGATCAATCGATAGGAATTGATTGTCATCACAGTACTCAGTATATTGCCGAAAATCTGCTGTCGCATGCTGAACTTTCGAATCAGCAGTTACTTGTGATTGATTCTGTCGCTGGAAATGATGCATTTGGTAATAGTTTGTATATGCAAGATTTGCTGGTGTTTGTTGTTAAACCCGAGCGTGAAGGTATTCATGTGTTTGAGCGATTCTATGAATTGGCCGTAAAGGCTGGGATTGGTGATCGTGTGGTCGTTGTCGGAAATCAAGTAGCGACCGATAGGCAGCGAGATTTTTTACGAGACAACATTGATCCGAAGCTGCTACTTGGAATATTACCCGTCAGCGATGAGATTGTTGATGCTCGGCTTGATGGTGAAAAGATATCACTTGGACATGTCGCCAGTAACTACCAGGAACTGTTCAAGAAATTATACAACAAGGCTAAGACACTAAAGCAGTCGGAAGATGTTCACTACAAAAATATTATTGATCTGCACCGAAAGATATCCCAAGAGAGCTGGGTAGTCGGATCATATCGTTCGGGTATGCAGGATCAAATCGATCCGCTATATCGCAGTAGTGGAGCTAGCAATGAGCGGTAGTATGACGTATCGCCCTTTGGTTTTGAGTGAAATGAAACGAGCGCTAGACGACAAAAACAGCCTTTTTGACGCAGTCGACACATACCCTACTCCCCTATCTGTTGGGTTGCCTAGTATGGTTCATGAAAATCGTGATAATTTTATGGATGTTGCCCGTGAATTAAATGTGCGAATGCGTTTGTTCGGTGCTCATAAAGCGACATATAGCCCCAGCTTAGTGGCGACACTGCTGGGTCATGGAGGCGTTGACGTTGCATCCTCATGGGAACTTCGCAATGCGGTCGCGTGTGGTTTCGAGCCGAGCGACATCATTGCAACTGGGCCTAAAACGACATCGTTCCTGCGCGATTTAGTGCAGGAACGCGCGACGATCATTGTCGACAGCCCAGAAGAATTAGACAGATTGACTGCCGTCTGTATTGGTGAGGTATCAGTGTTGCTACGACTAACGCGGACGATGATCAATGATCAGACGATAACAAAGCGGAGTCGATTTGGTATGGATCAGGCGGGATTTACTGACGCGCTTACGATACTAAATAGACATCCGCAGATAACATTACGCGGCATCGCATTTCATCTGGATAGTCAATCAATCACCGAACGTGTTACTGCAATACAAAAAGCAATGGATTGTTTGATCGACTTACAGTCTCAGTTTCCGTCTGCAACAGTGCTCGATATTGGTGGCGGTTATGGAGCAAATTACGGATTGTCATACGAACAAGCGCAACTGTTTGAGAATACCTTAAAGCGTGCACATAAAACTGGTGGAAGCATGCATACGTGGCAAGGTTTTTCGTATGGACTCGATGCAAGAGCTCAATTACAAGGTGTCGAGTTACCAGCAGAGCTGAGTGGTGCTGATCGGTTGCGGGCGGTACTTGCATCGACGGATAGCGATGGTCATATGCTGGCGGAAATGGTGAATGAGAATTTGATAGAACTATGGATAGAACCTGGTGCGTCACTGTTTCACGACGCCGGATTCGTTGTTGCTGAGATTATAGAAGTGCGACAGCTTGATGATCACCAGGTTGTGCTGGTCGATGCTCATAGAAATCAAATATGCTTTGAAAACAATGAGGTGCTGTCTGATCCTCTGTTGATCCAACGAACTCCGCAAGAAATCAAAAAAACTGAATGTGTGTTGCTGGGACATTTGTGCGCAGAAAGCGATCTGCTGTCGTACCGTCATATCGTATTTGATACGATGCCGATGGCCGGAGATTTATTAGTGTGGACACACACAGGAGCATATCGATCACACTTCAGTACATCGACCGCAATCGGACATACGTCTCCTACGAAACTTGTCTATCGTCACAAAACAACTATCTATGAACCGGAGTATGAATCATGATATACACATCAATTGAATCAATCATTGGCCATACTCCCCTATTGCAGATTGATGCCGAGCGCTATGGGATCGTTCACACGAACGTATATGTCAAACTAGAATACCTCAATCCATTTGGATCAATAAAAGACCGAACGGCAGTAGGGTTATTGTCGAATGTCTCTATGGATGACCTAAAGACTCACGACAAGCACATTATAGAAAGTTCAAGTGGGAACACGGCGAAGGCGCTGCAGATACTGGCTGCGAGGCACGGCGTCCCCTTTACGAGTGTCACCAATCGTATTAAAGTCCCTGAAGTTGAACAGCAGTTACGCTACTTTGGAACGACAATCGTCTCGTTACCCGGACGATCTGAATGCCCTGATCCAAACGACAGCGGTAATGCTATTGCAACGATTAACGCTATGATTACTGCTAGTCCAGATCGCTATCATCATACATCGCAATATGAAAATAGAGACAATACGCTGATTCACCAACATACAACTGCTGCCGAGATTTATGATGATCTTTCGATCGTTGACCATGTCGTTACGGGCGTTGGGACCGGCGGTTCAAGCGGAGGGTTGATTGAGTACGCCAAGGCTCATCGTAGCGCAGCGAAACATGTTGGTGTTGTAGCGCACCCGAGCGATTTTTTGCCGGGCATTCGCACAAAGAATGAGCTATTCGAAACGGAGTTATTTAACGAAGATGATTTTAACGATATTCTTGAGGTGACGTCAACCGATGCGCTTGAGGCGCTGCGTGATTTAGTACTGAACGAAGGAATACTCGCAGGACCAACAACAGGCGCCAATTTTGCCGCATCTTTGCGGTACCTTCAATCGCATGATGTACCAAGAAAAAATGGCGATAAACAATCCCTTGTTTTTGTCGCATGTGACAGAATCGAACCGTATATGTCATATATCATGAAGCGGCAGCCTGATTTGTTTGGTACACATACCTATAGTGACCTTTATTCAATCGATCTAACGACGATTGACGTAGATGCCCTTCGTAAACCGGCCAACGCGCAAACGCAAGATTGGATCGAGCAGTCACGCGCGTTAGTCATTGACACGCGTGGCGTAAAGCCGTTTGCTAACTTTCATATTCCAGGATCTATCAGTTATCCAGAAGAAATGTTACGAGAAATACTCAGTCTCGGTGCGCCATTTGATCGTGATGTGCCGTTATTGTTCGTATGTCCGATTGGCGAACGGAGTGACATATTGGCAGCTATATTGCGCCAACGAGGATACGACGCATACGGGCTGGAGGGCGGACTATTGTCGTGGCGTACGAATGGGTTACCGTTGGTGCGCAAGCGAGATATTGATGGATAAGCTGCAGTACCCAGTGCTTCGCGACAATCCCTCGGTTGCACATATGGATGCATCCGCTACGTTTCCTATCCATGAAGCAGTGATACAAGCGGTGCAGCATGCTATGACAGCCTACGTTGGTGCTGCGGCCAAAGCGAGCTACGACTGGTCATTTGATGCTACTAGCGACGTAGCGAACGCTCGTGCGGCAATCGCAGCATTAATCGGCGCGACCGCAGATCAGATATTCTTTACAACAAGCGCAAGTGATAGTGCTCGACTGACCTACGATGTTATTGGAAAAAGATACAAAGATTTTATCTATTCGCCCGAAGATCATACGAGTACGATTCGATTATTTGCCGATACCAGACATGTGACGCCACTTACCTATGGGTATGATGGTACGTATGATCTGTCGTCCATCGCGGCAAAAAAAGGTCAGGTTCCGATGATGTTCGTAAGCTTGGTTCATCATCTGTATGGTAGTGACAATGATCTCACTTCGCTTAGGCATAAGTGGCCAAACGCGTTTATTGTGGTGGACGCATCGCAAGCTATTGGCAGGATGGCCGTTGATGTGACGTCACTGGAATGTGACGCGCTTTATTTTTCATCGCAAAAAATCGGCGGTATAGCAGGTGCGGGTGTGCTGTATGTTCGCGATATTCGTTCAGAGTATCGCAATCTGATCGAACCAAATACCGTTCCGATACCGGCGATTGTTTCAATGGGTGCAGCTGCAAAAATTATTATGAAACAAGGTATTCATGCCATTGATCTTCAGCTCATGCGTCAGTCATCGCTGCTTGTGCAACAAATGAATGATCGGGTGGCTAGAGTAACGTTCAGTAAAGGTATGGCGCATTCCGACTATCGCTGTCGAAATGTTGGCATCGTTTCGTTCAAAATTGAAGGCTATGGATCACAAGATATTGCCATGATATTAAATGACCACCATATCAACGTGCGGGCGGGGGATCATTGTGTCGACGGCGACGTTGTCGATAGAGATGTAGTGCGCGTTAGTATGCACGCTTATACAACCGACGACGACATTAACCGACTCGTTGACGTACTTGCTGAACTTTAACTATCAGTATCTGAAATGCTCTGGCTGGCGACATAGCTTGTGAAATTAATAGTGCCCAGACAAAATGATGGGATGATTTCAGCGATCTTTGGAAAAATCCTGTCTTTCAGTATGGCGTGATCTTCCGCCGAGAATCGTGCCAGTACAAAATTCATAGCGTCAGCACGTTCGCTGATATCGTTTGCAATGCCTATACGTACACGCACGTACTCTTGACCAATATGTGCATTGAGCGACTTTATGCCATTATTTCCTGCATCACTTCCCTTTCCTCGTATCCGAATGGTGCCAAATGGAAGTGCTAGTTCGTCATGGATCACCAAAACATCAGCTGGCTCTACTTTGTAAAAGTCAATAAGTGATCGAGCGCTGAGTCCAGTCTCGTTGTAAAAGGTGGTCGGCTTTACGAGGAGTATTTCCTGGTTGTCATAGGCTAATTCAGCGATCTCTGCTTTGAATTTGTCTTTGTACTGAAATGTCGCATCGTGCCGATTAGCGAACTCATCAATCGCTAAAAACCCTACGTTGTGACGGGTGTTCTCGTATTCCCTACCGGGATTTCCTTGTGCTAAGATGATCTTCATTACTATTTGTATTATAGCTGAGGTGTGGGAAAGAAACGAGCGAAATTGTACGAAGTGGCAAATAGCGAGGCGCGCTATACAGAATTCTCGAGATTATTCGTAGGAATCTTGATAGTGTCATACATTTAAAATACCCGCTCATTGATCAGAACGGGTATTTTTTATAGTAATTCGCTGTTAAGTTTTTTCTTTTCCGCCAACTCCTTGGCTTCTTTTTCGGCTTGCTTTTCGGCTTTGTATTTTTTGGTAACTGGGTCTTTACCTTGGGCGATACGTTCTTTGTTCGCCTTGACCTGCTTCTCGTCGATGTAGCTAAACTTTATTGGTGTTCCGGCGTAGTTATAGGTTTCTCGGAGCAAACGCTCTAGGTGACGCTTGTATGACCAGTGAACGAACTTTAAATTGCTACCATGAATAACAAACCAGGGTGGCGAGGTGTCGGTTTGGACGACATAACGCAACTTTGGATGTGTATTCTTGAGACCTGCTGGTGGATGACGCTGGACGGCCTTTTGTAGCATATCGTTGAGGACACGAGTTTTCGTTTCTTGTTTGCGTCGAGCGTCGATGTCGAGTGCGAGATCAAATAATTTCGTGACATTCTGTCCTGTGACGCTACTTGTGAAAATGAGCGGTGCCCATGGAGTGAATTTGAAAGTTCGAGAAATTTTTGGTGCGATAGCGTCGCGCGTATACGCATCTTTGCCTTCGACACTATCCCATTTACTGACAACAATAGCCATGCCTTTGCCGCTCTCGTCAATAATACCCGCAAGTCGCTGGTCAAGCTGGGTGTTTAATTCGTTGACGTCCATGAGTAAAAAGCAAACGTCTGACTCTTCGATTGCTTGGAGTGTACGGAGTACGCTAAATTTTTCGATACCAACCTCTTGTTTGCCTGGCTTTCGCATGCCTGCAGTGTCGAGTAGTTCGATGTCGCGTGCGCCATAACGAAGTGCGATGCGGTTGACGTCACGTGTTGTGCCGGCGATGTTTGCTACGATTGCCTGTTGTTTACCGGCGAGTGTATTGAATAGGTATGATTTACCAACATTCGGACGGCCGATGAGTGCAATACGCAGGACGTCGTCAGCTGGTGCTTCGCTTTTCGATGGAATGTGATTGACAACTTCGTTGAGTACGTCGGTGATACCGCTTTTGTGTTCAGCTGACGTGCGAATAATCGTCTTGATGCCAAGTCGACGAAATTCGTCATCTGGCAAACTATCTTTCAGGTCGGCTTTGTTGGTAATGAGGATGACTGGTTTTTTGCTGCGAAGTGCTTTTTTTGCGACAAAACGATCCTGATCACTGACGTACTGACTACTGTCAACAACGACAAGAATGACGTCGGCTGCGTCGGCTGCCTCTGTGATCTGTTCTTGTATGGATGCCTCGAATTCGTCGTTAGCATCCTTGAGTCCTGCAGTGTCAACTAGCCAGAACTGGTGATAGTTGTGCTCGACGCGACCAAGAACGTTATCGCGCGTTGTTCCCGCCTCGCGAGCAACGATTGCTTGCTGCGCGCGTACCATACGATTAAAAAGCGAACTTTTTCCAACGTTCGCTTGGCCGATAATTGCTACTGTAGGAAGTTTGCTCGCCATAACTTTTGCTAACTATAACAGAGGTACGCGAATTCTTCAAGCATGAGCAAAATAAAATCAAGACAAAAAGAATACGGGTACCGCTGGCGACGTGTGTCGCCTGCGGTACCCGTTGCACATTCTTCAATCGATGTCGGCCTCCAATTCGATCGTAACACGTCCTGGACTCCACACACCTTCGTTGGATGGTGTGATACCGAGCGTGCAGAGCTCGACTGTACGAGGCGCGGGATTGTCGTCTGTGGTGATGTTGACGACAAACTCCTCTCGTTCGTTTCGACTGACTTCCGATACGAAAGTGCCGGTCTGAACGTCACCCTGCTGTCCGAATGCGACGTACGTCTTGAATCTGCCGTGCTCTTTCACCTCGTCGGCAGCGAGTGCTGCCAAGCTAAGCGGATTACGCATTTCATCTCCTGACATATTGTGGATGTACTTATATATTATATCACACTTAATATTATCAGTCAAATTAATGCTTACTTATAAATTGACTATCTCTTGTTTGTAATACGGTATTTGCCGGGTTCTAAGTCACCAAGTGTATATGGTCCGAAATCTGTTCGATGAAGTGCAGTAACGGTGTATCCGATCGCGCTGAACGTACGACGAATCTGTCGATTACGACCTTCGCTCATACGGATACGCCACATGTCACGTCTGTCATCAGAAACACGCTCTAGTTCAAATTTGCTCGGACCGTCGTCGAGTGTAATGCCATGGTCGCTAATCATTTGCTGGTGGAGTGGTGCAAGATCACGGTCTAGATGAACCCCGTATACTTTTACTTTGTAGAATTTAGGATGTGTCATGTGAAAGGCGAAGTCGCCATCATTTGTTAAGATGATAAGGCCACTACTGTCTTTATCGAGACGCCCAACGGTTTTCAGCGACTTGTATTCAGAAGGAATAAGATCATAGATAGTTGGAGCGTCGCCCTGCTGTTTGCGTGAGCAAACGTACCCTGCGGGTTTGTTGAATAACAGGTATGCATGAACAACATGTCCACCGATGATATTACCCTTTACGGTGACGACCGCGTCTTTTGTGATTTGTGCGCCAAGTTCGACTGCCTTGTCGTTTACGGTTACTTGGCCACGTTCAATATATTCGTCTGCTTCGCGACGTGAAATACCTAGCTGGAGCGCTAGGTATTTATTAAGACGTGTTGATTCGGTCGTGTTGGCCATATGCTCCTAGAGTACCATTTAACTCAATGGACTAACAGGGGGTTGAGGGGCTGTAGGTTGCGTAGAAGATGTAGCGTTATTGTCATCGTCGCTGGTAACTGGCTGTTGTGGATAGGGTGCGCCCATTACTGGGTTGATGGGCTGTTGAGGTTCAGCTGGAGCTGATTGAGGTGTCACACTAAGCTGTGCGGCAATCATAGCATCGTCAGTTGCTTGATCAACTTGTGTCGATGTAACAGGGACGACCGGTGCTTGTAACTCTTGTTCGATCTGACTCTTTACTGATGCGCTCACAGTTGATTCCGAAGATTCAATAGGATTAATTACTCTTTCGCCAAGTGTTGCTGGGCGCGGTGATGAAAAGGGTGCTGTGGGTAGTGGTAGCGATGTCTCTTCTGGTGGAGCGACGGGACTGGTTGACTCTACAGGTGTGGGGTCAGAAGTTGGGACGGGCTGCGTTGTAAGTGCTTGTGTTGTACCGGCGTCACCAAGTACGTCATGAACTGTTCGTACGACGTCCTCGATACCGACCTGAGATTTGACAAGATAGCGATCAGCGCCAAGCTGCTCGCCTCGTGCGCGCTGGTCATCGCTCGAAAGTGCTGTCATCATAATTACTTTGATTTCACGAGTTTCGGTAGTGCTTCGCAGAATATCAAGCATGTCGAAGCCGCTAATCTTTGGCATCATAACGTCACTCACGATAAGCTGTGGTCGTTCCTTGATTGCCATCGCAAGGGCTTCTTCGCCGTCGCCAGCAGATACAATATCGTATCCTTCTGCAAGTAAACGAACCCCGTAAATTTCTCTTAGACTCTTGTCATCTTCTACTAATAGTATTTTTGTCATATTATCCCCTATTCTACTAAACAAAAAATGAAATTGCTATAGCTCTCATGGTTATTTTTATTTGCGCTCTGGAATATTCATTCGCAGTGGTGAGTCTGGAGGCACCGCTCCTCCTTGAAAAGTCGCGGATTGTGGTTGCTGGATGGCTTGCAAAGGAGCGGTGGTAGTGCTGACTGGAGTAGCAGCAGCGATAGATTCAGGTTGCTGTGGTTGCGAGAGATTGGCTTGTTGGATGGTCGGCGTAGGTTGTGGAGCAGAGGTGAGTGTTGGCACTTGCTGTTGCGGTGCTACTGGAATACCGACTTGTGGCTGAAGAGGAGGCGTCGCTTGCGGTTGTTGAATGCTTTGCGCAGATGCAACGGGAGGGAGAGGTTGCTGCATAGCTGGCTGAGCAACGCTCGAGGCGGGGGCTACGGCAGCAGGGGCTGGGATTGAAGCAACTTGAACCGTGAGGCGTGCCGGTGCTGCTTCTTGAGGCGTGCTAGCGCCGCCCATTAACGGGTCTGTAGACTCGTTTTCATCTTGATCCGGTAGTTTTTTAAGTGTTGGCGCTTCAAGCCGAGCACCATGCGACAGGATAAGTGGTGTATTAAGGGCGCTCGCTTGCTCGTCGGGTGTGGCGCTAAGGTCTGCCGCTCGGACATAGGCCTTGACGGGTTCAGTGTTTTGCGTCTCAATCGAAGATTCGATCAGGCGATTCGCCTCTTCGTGGGTGATTCGTGGAACTTCAACAAAGAACGTACTCCCCTTTTTGTATTCACTTTCTACCCAGATACGACCATTCATGGCTTCGATGAGTCTTCTGCAAAGATAAAGACCAAGCCCTGTTCCGCCAATCTCACGAGTGTCACTGTTGTCTACTCGGTAAAATTTCTGGAACAAGTGAGGAATATCTTCAGCCGGGATACCAATGCCACTATCCGACACGCTGATGACGACGTGAGTATTGTCCCCCGTGATGTCGACGACGACCTCACCCTTCGGTGTATACTTGACGGCATTTTCGATTAAATTTGAGAGTACTTCGCGAAGGTGGTCGCTATCAAGGTGAATGTAGTACATCGGGCTGATTGAACTAACCCCAGACCCATCACCACCCGTGGTCGTTGACGGCTTAAAGAAAATGCGTAGCCCTTTTTCTTCAGCTTTTGGTATGAGACCTGTGATGATATCGTTGGTAAAACTGACGATGTTAATAACTTTTGGATTGTTTGATAGACGTCCGTCGTCAGCCTTGCTGACATCTAGGAGATCCTGGAATAGTCGGCCAAGGTGTTGTGCCGATTCGTGGGCTTTGGTAATAAAATCGCGTGCTTTTTGGTCGACCGTGGCTGTTGCTGGATTGAGTGCAAGTCCAAGATAGCCTTCTATTGATGCAACCGGTGTCCGCATTTCATGGCTGGCGGTACTTATAAATTCTGCCTGTTCGTGTTCCTCGGCGAGCTCTTTGGTGATATCGCGAAAGACGATAATAGCACCAGCCCCCAGTCGACCAATCGGTGATGCTACGATCGAGACATTGAGGCGTTTACCGGAATTTGTCTGGAGTAATAAATCGTTTGATCGTTTTTGTTGGTTGGTGGTCAACACGTCAAATATTGGATCGATCGCCTTATCAAGCTCATGACCGTTTTTACCGAGCAATTGTAGGACGGACTTGTAATCAAGTCCAATGGCGTCTTGACGACCCCAGCCGACAATACGCTGTGCTGCGGGATTAATAAGTTCAACCATACCTTGATTATCAACTGCAATAACGCCATCACCGATAGCGTTAATGACAACTTCTGCCTTGTTCGATACTTGATTAAGCTCGTTTGCGAGGTCGTAGTATGCCCTGTCTTTGCTGCTTTCGTTATGTGATGATTTACTGTGCCACAAAATGTAGCTTATAAGTATTGGTAGTTCACCAGCAAGAACGATACTGACTATTGCTTCTTTGGAGATCTCGCCGCCGACCACTTGCCATAAAAAGTATGCATTGACACCTGCAAATAAAAGAAGGGTTGTTTTGCTGCCAAATATACCGGCAAACACCGCTGTTACCATCCATAGCGCAATAAATGGCGAAGTGTTTGCGCCACTGCCGACAACTAGCAATCCCGCTGTAATGACGAGGAGTAAATACGATACGTAGGCGCTTATCGTTTTGAATTTTTCTGGGATGAAGAAATAGGACACGATTGAGCAAGCGATAACGGCTGTAGAAAGGCCCGCAACAATAACGACACTCCCCCACGAAACGCCTGCACTATGTATGTCGGTAGCAAGCGCCCATAGAGTGACAGCAAGAATGATAGTCGCCAACAAAATAGTCGCTTCGCTTATGCGGCGGTGCCAAAATGATGTGAGTGTCAGTGGTTTGATGCCCGGTTCCCCTATTTACGTGCTGACGTGCTTGTGGTTATTATACCTGCCACGTCTACCATCTACAATACTATTATTTCTTGTACACAGTTTGAGGATCATTACGTAACTGGTGCTATGAGGATTTTTATTTTTTTCGCGTTGTCAGGAATACAGTACCAAGAGCGATAACACAACTAATCACAGATATAATAATGGCAGTCTGCGAGGTAGATACGGATGCATCGACCGATTCACGCAGCTGTTGCTCGCTTGTCTGCGCTACAACCTTTGTTATTGAGTATGGGCCTGCCGCATCTTCATCTGAATGTGAATGACTTGTGGTTGCGGCGTCCCATGACGCAACGGTACCATCTGTATATGTTTGATATGCTTTCCAATGTAGTTCGCCTACTGCATCAGGCGATTTTGTGCTGAATGTAAATTCGCTTCGTTGTTCCGGTGGAATCTCTCCACCTTGCCATGTAACGCTTTTGGTATTGCCAGCCGCGTCGTTTTCGGTGGTAATAGTCCAGCCTGGTATGGCAGTGGGGGTGATGGTTTTGATTGTGTCAGGGATGACCAACCTGACTGTTGTCGTTGGAATGTCTTTTTCATTCGGAATACTTATCGTGAATGTCTGATATTTCGCGGTCACAACTTCGCTAGGTGTCACAACAACATGTGCGGATACCGAAGGAGTAATGACGAAAAGCGCCGTTAAAGTCACTCCGATGATAGAAAGTTTTAGATAATTCATTGTATGCTCCTTATGCTTTATTCCAGTATAAATGATCGATCACATTCTAAAATGCTTTTCGATGATTAAATGCCAGTATACATGCTACTGCAATACTACAAATTCCCATGACCAGGGCGGTTTTTGCCCAGATCGCCTCGTGCGCTACCCTATCTGTCGATATTCCTCTCGAAACACGCTGGATCGCGGTGAACTCAAGCGTCGTATGCTGCTGAGGAATGCTGAGATGTATTTCGTAGGCGGCTTGTGAAGGGAACGTGTATGCGCTGCTGATGTACGAGCCTTGTTTGGTGACTGGTGCAGTTGTTTTCTGTCCAGTTGAGTCGGTGATTGTCAGTTGGATATCGTTTGATTCGACCGCAGAAATATCCTTTTGAATATCAAAAAACAATATGCTCGATTGACCAGCTATTGGATCATCGTCTGGAGAGACATGGAGGATTGCACCAACCTCACCCCGTGTGTCCGACAAAAGAACGTGTGCCTGAACAGGAACAGCCGTGATGAATGCCGTGACAAGACCCATGACCAATACGATGATAAGAGTTTGCTTATTCATGACTTACTCCTTGTGATGAAGTATGGCGTGCGGTGTGGTAGTTTTCAATGTATGCAGGAATAAAAAGAAGCAGTACTGACCATGATACGGTTATTGTGAGAAAAAGAATAGAAAATAGTAGTTTATCGCTGTCTTTCTGTGTTGATGCGCGAGCAATTCTGTATGCTTCAAGCACACCAAGCACGACGAGTGCGACAAAAGCCGTCAGTTGGATAGCTGTATATGACACATGTGTGCCAACTGTCCAGATGTGAATGAGAACTAATATGCCGCCAATATAGCCAGTGCGGTGGAGCCATTTCCAGCGCCTTGGTGTCATTCGTCTGACGACGCTATCGAATGACGTTACTGCCATGATAATCAGAACCCCTGCGGCAATTGCCCCGGCAAGCATCGACCACTGAAATAATTCTGGCAAACGTTCGATTCCTGCAAATCCACCGAGCTGTCCGAATAGTGCGACACTGCCATGAAGTATCGCAAAGAATGCTGCCGACACGCCAATTGCTCGACGAGAATGGATGATAATTCTCATCCGCTGTTTTCCTATGATCGAGCTAAGGGGTGAGACAAGAAGCGCAATGTACCAAAACAGGAGCGATAGCAAGCCGTAAAGCTGCTCTGTTCGAATTAGTACAAGTTGACTATTTGCGATAGAAAGCTGAAGTAGTGCCGGAACGATAACGGCGATACTGAAAGATAGTATGAGTATATAAAAGCGTTCATTATCAAGAAGTGAAGTCGATCGTTTACTACCTAGCGAATCGGAGGGCTGTCTGGCTGTCATCTTTCCTATTGTACTGCATGATGGCGATGCAAAAACTAGCCATCACGATGTGCGGCCACAATCGCCTGCCCTATCGCAACTGATACCATTGTCTGAGCGGTGTATAGCACAACACCTCGATGCGTGCGGGCTCGGAATCTTTTGGTGAAATGCAGATCGTTGTCGGATTTGACGATTTCATGCGCAATTGTTTCGACACTCCGATACGTTGCATCGACGTACGGATATTTTCGACGAATAATAGTGACAAGTTCGCCAAGACTAATGTATGTCGTATCGCTCACACGAAGTCCGTGGCCCGTATGGACGGCATTTGGCAGGTCTGCGAGATAGGTTTGGATCTGCTCTTCATCGTAAGCTTCGATTGCTTCGTGATGGCGACGAACCATGCGAATGGCGATTGAATGATTTTTCTTGATATAGTCAAGCGCAAAGCTGTCGACTGCAAGACGGCTAGATAATCGCGCAGCTGATGCGAATGTTCGCACGACACCGTCCTGTTTGATCGATGCTTGACCTCTGGTCAAGTGAGGTAATGTTTCGAGCATCTCAGCATATAATGTGTAGTTGTTTGTAATCGCCTTGACGGCACCGTATTGTTTGAAGATTGCTTCAATCGATTGCTTCATAACGCGCCCATGCGTCGGGTCTATGTCACCTATCGACGAACCGTTCGTCATGGTTTTTAGTGTAAATATATCAGCCATTGAAACTTGCGGTGCAGTATTTGACTCAATCGTATCGACGATATCTATTGCGAGCGCTGGACGATTGTCATATTTATTGCGCAGTATCCGTCCCATTCGTTGACGCGCAGCGACTAGTGACCTTGTTGGTCTAGCGTTGATAATCACGTTTGCACGTTGACTATCCCAGCCTTCGGTCAGTACATCGATATAGGTCAATGCATCGATCGTTCCTTTTTCAAGTTCGGCGTAAATCTTTTGACGAGCGGCCGCCGAGATTGAACTAGTGATTGCATGAACGCGTAGAGGGCGTGGAATCCCATGGCCGTCATCGACGAATTGTTCGGACAGCATATCAGCGATAAGCTGTGGATGTGTCATTGTTTCCCCTGGAATGCATGCGATAATCGGTGTGTTGCCTGCTTGAATAAGCTGGGTAGCGATTGATACGATCATCTGGTTGCGCGGAGCATTATGAATTAACTGCCTGAGACTCTTGTTTTCGTATTCACCAAGTGCACCAATTGAAAATTCCTGAGCGGTTGTTGTGGGTGCCGGAATGGCAATAGGAATCACTGACGAAAGCATGTCGAGTTTTATCGCTTCTTTCAGGTCAAGGCGATGAATGAGCGCTGGCAACAAACTCTCTAGGCCGCGCGATGCATGATAATCGGGCGTTGCAGTAAAACCGATAATGAGAGTGTCGGGGTTGATGTCGTCGATGATGTGTCGGCTACTCGAACCGAGTGCTTTGTGGCCTTCGTCTAAAAAAATAATATCAAAATGTTGGTTGACCAAGTTGACTATCTTGGTGTGGTGTTTGCCTCGTTCGTCGATTGTCGTTATCGGGGCTGCGGCTAGCTTTGCCAGTGACGCATAGGTCGTGATAGTCACCTGAGTATCAAGTCCGCGTATTGCAGCTGGCGTATCACTATAAAATGTCCCAACGCTCATATGTGGTGCAAATCCTGCAAAGCCTTTGTCACTGCGACTCCCACCGAGTGTTTGTCGAACAAGGTCTTTTGTCGGTGTGACGACAAGGATTTTTGGTAGTTTTTCCGCTCGGTAGCTGAACGCCTCGGCTAAAGTGACGAACAAAACTGTTTTGCCCGTCCCTGTCGGTGCCTCGATATAACCACGATGGTGACCGTTCCGCAAGAACTCCGCAGTATCCTTGATAATCGCTTTTTGATGCTCATATAGAACATCCGCTTTATTACCATCTGCCACATACTGCTCTAAACTATAGAGATGACGCGAATCAAGCGTCGATGAGGGTTTTGTTTGTGCTACGGGTTGTGTCATCAAGCAACTATTATCTCACCTTGGCGGTAATTTGTCGCCTGTATTCTTCAACTATCGCATACCCACCATTACACTACTTGTCGGTATCAACAATAGTGTCAGCTGCAAATTCACACAGTGCGCGAATTGTTGGCAGCGCTTTTTCGCCAAGTTTCGTTAGTCTGTATTCGACTTTTGGTGGCATCACTGGATATTGTTTTCGAGCGATATATCCATCGACTTCCAGCTCTTTCAGTTGTTTGGATAACATTTTATGTGAAATCGGATCTAGATCACGCTTTAGATCGCTGTAGCGCCATACGTCCTGCAAACTAAGCCTCCAAATAATAGGCATCTTCCATTTGCCACCGATTTTTTCTAGAGCAATTTCAGGCTTCCTGGTATCTGATATATCGTACTTTATACTAACCATACGTATAGTATAACACCAAATAGTTAGTTCTTGTAATAAAGATACATATAACTATAGTGGTACTTGCGATAGTAACAGTCATCGGAAGCGAGGATATGAATGCAAAAGAAAAATTTGAAACCTAGGCGCTGGATCGCGCTGGCTGTGCTAGTCCTCCCTGTTCTGCTTACTTCGATGGATTTTTCGATACTTTATTTAGCTGCGCCTGCTATAAATACTGATCTTTCGCCGACAAGCAGTCAGTCTTTGTGGATACTTGATATATATGGTTTTGTGCTAGCTGGGCTATTGATCACGGCGGGAAATCTAAGTGATAAATTCGGGCAGCGAAAAGTTCTTTTGATTGGAGCGACGCTGTTTGGCCTCGCATCGTTAGCAGCGGCGTTTTCATCAACTCCCGAGATGTTGATCGCAGCGCGAGCGCTCATGGGTCTCGGTGGCGCTACTTTAATGCCATCAACGCTTGCATTGATCCGTCATTTGTTTACAGATAGTAGGGAGCGTGCGAAAGCTATTGGTGTCTGGACAGCGGCTTTTGCAGGAGGCGGTATCATCGGGCCTATTATCGGAGGAGGGCTGCTTAGTGTTTTTTCTTGGGGTTCTGTATTTCTGATCAATATCCCCTTTCTGATCGTATTACTCGTGGCGGCTCCTATTCTTATTCCTGAAGTTCGTCATGCGTCTAAAGCGCGATTAGACATACCAGGCGCACTTTTATCGGTGGCGACGATCTTTTTATTTGTATATGGCATCAAGCACATGGCTGAAAAAATGAACTGGGATATATTCGGTATTCTGGCGATGATTGCAAGTGCGGTTCTTCTGACGTTTTTTGTGCGACGTCTCCGCACGGTCAAGAATCCGCTTTTTGATGTAGTTTTGTTTAAAAACAGGCAATTTTCTGTAGCGATTATGACGTTAATGATCGCAATGGTGGTGTTGCTTGGTTCAAATATGTACACCGCTCAGTATCTCCAATTAGTACTTGGGATGAGTCCGCTCGCAGCAGCGCTTTGGATGTCACCGATCGCGCTATCGGGCATTGTCGGTTCTATTGTAGGTTCACAGTTAACAATGACGCTGAGGCCAAAGTTGGCGCTGAGTAGTTGCTTTGCGGTGGCGATAGCGGGGTTATCAATACTAGCGCTGTTATTTATGTTTAGTGGGGTCGGTACTGTGCTTGTAGGAAGTGTACTGCTGAGTACTGGGCTGACTGCGGTCATGGCTATCGCAACGAATATTGTTATAGCCGGCGTACCAGCCAAGCGTGCCGGCGCGGCGTCTGCTATTCAGGAGACAAGTTCCGAACTTGGTGGAGCGCTCGGGATAGCGTTTTTGGGTTCACTTGGTGCATTTATTTATAAAATGGAATTAGAACCTCACAATGTCTCAGTGGTCGCTCAAGACTCATTGGCGAGTGCTGTCAAATTAAGTAGAGTCACAAGTGACGTCGAACTGCTCGATACCGCAACGGCTGCATTTACCACAGGATTTTCGGCGGTGGCGGCAATATGCGCAGTCGTGATGGTACTTTTTACGGTTTGGATACGCGGTATCGTTACTGGTAAAAAATGACCCTAAAATTTTGATTGTGCGATATTTGTTAGTGGAGGAATGATATCTTCGTAGTTTTGGTATCGTACAACGCAGACCTAAAGATTTAGTCGTCGTTCTTTGAGAGTTACTTCCATTTTATCTCCGATGCGCTTTGAATACTCTTTAAGACTATCGTCGCCTGCAAATTCGAGCCCAAGCAACTCGGCTGCAGCTTCTGCACTACCGAGTTCTGCCCATGCTAAAATGAAACTTTGCTCTTGGTTGTCGAGGCAGTCTAGAAGTTCTTGGTCGCCGTTGGGAGTGTCTTCGTCGGGAAAGTCAAAAATTGAATCATAGCGGTTGTGAGGAACTAAATATTCAGATACAGGGTTTATTTTTAGCTCACCATCCCTCGTAGCGATTCCTGGAATTACCCATGAGGTGGGGAGGTGCTGATAAAATTCTTTTTCTCGATTGTCCATGTATTCTATCTTTCTTCAGGTTGCTACTGTCTATTGTTTAACCTAGTTATTATCGTAGTGATTACTTTATGCTCTCGCAAGGCTAATATACTATGAAGTTATACGCCAGTTGTCAACTTCAGTCAATATTACTGACTTTCATAGCTGCAGCCTAATCTATAGAAGTAATACAATAATATTAATTAAGAAAACGACAGTTATCTCCCCTCTCGTCGATAGTAATGTCGTACTGGGTACCCCATCCGTAAGACATCTGATTGTTCCGCCTTATTACGAACCACACCACAAACATCCGCAAATTGCAGAGCCTACTTCTCGTAGCTAGCACTTATTATTATATTATGTTATAGTATGAAAGTCATCCATCTCGTACGGTATACGAAGGAGAAGTTCATGTCTGATCCAAATACCCAGCTCGCATTTATAGCGATGGTGGTCACTATGCTAATAGTGCCGTGGGCAGCTTTTATGGCCATTCTTAACCGTAAGCTTATGTGGACGGTTACTGCGTTCGCTGCCATTATGTGGTATCTATATAGTGTCGTGTTTATCGCTGCTACAGATCCGTCGCTTTATGTCTATGTAGTCATAGCTAATATACTCTTTGCAGTATACTCTGTGGCCGTTGGTTGGGTGATGAGTGAGTCTGGCAGTGACTAGTGGACGATGGGAGATGCCGGTCTTTTGCCAATTTTCTCCGTACAGAAAATTGGTGCACTACCTAAGTGCTAAGAGAGTAGCTTTTAGGCAGCGTATACTAGTACATATGAGCCGGCTTGTACGCGAACGATTCGCTTCTCATCGCTGATGGTTGCGTTGCGACGGCATCGTAGAGCGGCGATATTAAATTATGCTAGCCTGGCGTCGCTATAGCAAGTTGTACTCATCACGCGCAGGCGTGAGCGGGATATCTTAAATAGCATACACATAAGTTCTCATGTGTGGATCATTCCTGTGGAGAAGGTATGTCACCATGTAGTGCTCGCGTCGCATCGTCGGAGGTGAACCGTCGTATGCCTATATCGGTAATTGCGTCATCTGATAGATCGAGGAATCGAACCAGATCTTGAGCAAAAGAAGTGGTTAGCTGTAAGGAGTTGTCTTGCGCGTCTTCAATATCAAACTGTAAATCGAGCATGTGCTGTCGATCGATTGTTGGGAAAAGATTGCGTCCCTTGGCATGTTCTCGAAGAAACATTTCGAATTGAGGATGACGAGGTGGTTCATTTGACGGCAGTTGAATTTGAATCGTAGCAAAAAAATATGTAGTACGTAAGTGAAGCTCAGTTTCATGATCAACGCTAATATCCATGAGCGGAGCGAGGCGGTTTTCATCTAACATGGCTGCTCGACCAAGCTCAAATACTTGAGCATTGTTATCCATGTTGCGATTTTCGGCTGGATGATGTTCTCGTTCCATCTATGCCACTATACTACACTATTGCATACTATGTGTACGACATATAACATCTGTACACCCTACCATTGCTCAGTGAGTTTATCGATAGTCTAAGGGTTATAACACGCTAAGTGGAAGATGAAGACGAGAAGATTTTAGTGCTCCATGATGCTCAACATTCTGAGCAGCCGAGAAAATACCAGCGGCTTTCGCGAGGTTTAATCGTATAGCTTGAGGTGTCATTAGTGCGCCATCGGTATCGTGTGATGGAATGGTTTGGTCAACGCCACCTTCACGGCAAAATCGAATATGACCATCGGCAGCAATGACGAGATTGCATAGGCCATCTTGACACTGATAATTCGGGCAACTCTGACATAGTTCGGATGAATAGTGCGCACTTGGCGACGTATCTCTGATCTCAATTTTCGTACCCGAACTAGTTGTAAACACTTTTTTTGGGTGTCCGTACCCACCTACTGCATACTTTATTTCGGCTGTTCCGTACCGATATTCAAGCGCCGTACTTATTGCTTCGAGCGAAATATAGTTGTCGTTTGCAAATGCAGCAGAGCCAGAGAGTGCGTTGTCGTAGCGACTAATGTCGAACAATTTAATATCTATATTATTCTCTGCGCAGAAATCAATCATGTCTGGAATCTGATCGATGTTATATTTTCCGACCACGGTCTGTAATCGTATTGGCACTTCGTCTTTTAGGGCCATGATGCCATCGACAGTATCCTGAAACACTTTTTCTCCTCGTTTTGCAAGTGAGCGAAAGGTTGCTGGGTCAAGTGTATCAAGGCTGACTTTTAGTTCGGTAAAGCCTGTTGTGACAATTTCATCTTGGTAACGCAGCAAATGCGCCCCATTGGTATTGAGTTTTGTATAGCCGCCGCTTTCATCGTCGCGTAATTCATTGACGAAGTCGGCTAGGTCAAATGTTCGCTGAGCTGTCTGAGGAGTAAGGAGTGGCTCGCCGCCAGTAAAGCTAAAGTCGGTAAAACCAACCTCGACAGCTTCTTTCAGGATTTGCTTGAAGCCTTCTGTTTCGAGTGCATTTGATTGCATTTCAACACTATCTCCGTCACTCGGGCAATATTCGCAGCGCAGATTGCAATTTTCTGTCACTGCCACGCGCACAGATGGGTAGCGAAACGTTTCGTTTGACTGATTCATTTTTATATTATATCATATGATTTCTAAACGAGCTATATCTGCGATTGCTAAGGTACAGAGGGGATTAAGCTATTCTACTGAACTACTCTTGCTATGTTCACGCAACCACGCTGCGATGGCCGGAATGTCGAGATGGTCTATCGCTATTTGGACTGCGAAGTCTTCGAGTTCTTTATCGGCAATATTTGTTTGTATGCCGTTGCGTTCCAGCAATACGAGTGCCAACAGTATCCCCGTTCGTTTATTGCCATCAAAGAACGGGTGGTCTGCGATGATACCTTTTGTTATAGCTGCGGCTTTATCAAAAATTGTTTCGTAGAGCTCTTCGCCAAATACCCCCTGTGTTTGGGCAGCGACAGCCGACTCTAATCGACCTCTATCTCGCGTACCATGTGCTCCACCACTGGCGTCGACAATTTGTATATGTACCAGCTCAATCTCATCGACGGTAAAATACTGCATAGTTAACGCTGACTGAGGTTATCGAGCGCTTTTTTATGGCGTGCAATCAATTTTTGTGTGAGCGCAACAAGAGCAGTCGTGTCGCTGCTTGGTTGAGGTGATCGTTCAATAGTGATTATCAGCTCGTCGCCTGTGTCAGCCTGCAGTTGGCGAAGGTCTTTCGCCGGGATTGTCACTCCCTTGCTAGTTCCGATCTTGATGATCTTTTGAGTTGTTGTAATTGTCATGCTTATAGCATAGCGCATTCGACATTATATTACAATAACATTATAATAAACTTCACTTGGTAGTAATGAATGAAATACAGCTGTAGAGACTTCGATATGCTATAGTTTCAGTATGACGTACATGTAAAACGTAACTTGGTTCTATAGCCGCCCACTCTGCGTTGTGTGTTTGTCGTAATCTAAAATGACGAAATTATGATCAATCCGCACCATCACTGTGCGGATTTTTATGATCAAAAAAGAACAGTATTCACGAGGAGGCTCATCCGGAAAATTATTTTGTGTGATGACGTTTGGTATAACTGTAAATATTAAATTAGAGCACTCTTGTCGATCTCTTCGTGCTTCGTGATCGTTTAAAAAGTTTCTTAGTAAGTTAGTCTATGGACTATATTTATATAATATGTTATAATAAAAATATGCTCATATGAGCTGCTCTTTATGACAAAAAAGTTTTTGTGTGGGTGTAAGTGCATCAACCATGTATTTACAGGCATACAAAAACGACGAGAGGATTATCATGCCGAAAGTTCAAGTACGGCTCGATCGCAGACTCGCCCCCCTGCTCTACGACCTCGGTTCGAGTGAACTGAGCGACAGTCAGAAGCATAATTACGAGGCGGCACGAATACTCGTGCAGGATTGCATACCGAATGCAGTTGTTCACGCGATGAACGCCGTTTCTACTCGTACGTACGACGCTTCGGAGATCATCGTCATTCCGGAGCCATTCCACGAGTGGGCATTCAATGCGCCATCCGTCGAGATCGTCATCGAACCCGGTGATATTGATGCCCCATTCGCCGAACGTAAAGTTCGTCGAGCGCAGATTGCCAGTAGTGCCGCGCATGAACTGGCGCATAATCTGTACTACGCCAACGCCTGGGTTCACAACAGCTTGCAGAAAGCGGTAGGTCAACCGACGTTTGATGTCGAGTGCCGCCCGATCTCAGGATCGGGACAGACGTTTGAGCTTGCGAGGCACGGATCCATTCACATATTCAACGAATGGGGTATGCAGTAGTTCCTCGCCACATGTCACAAAGAGGACCCGCTAGGTTTACTAGCGGGCTCCTTTTCTATTTATAGATAGAGAATTGGTTCTCTCTGAGCTAGCGGGGCTGTTTAATTATGCGCATACATGCATGAAGACTATTTGAAGCCAAGGTCGGCATGGTATCTTGAATTAATATCAGATAAATTTTCGGATATGCGAGATTACAACTCAACCCTCAAACGAGGCCACTTCTCTCTCCATCGCTTTTTCTCGACCCTGTCATAAAAGGTCGGCAGAAGTTCTGGCTGCGTGAATAGCGGAATAGGACGTGCGATTAGCTCATATAGATCATCCGTACCGTGACAAAATAAATATTTGAGCGATTCATTTTCTATCTTTACTGCAACGCATGTCGCGGTCTCTACCCAGTGAGCAATGCCATCCTCTGCTGAAGTATATGGATCGAAGTTATTGACGTAATGCATTCTGGCTTGATTGCGCACTTCCCATTCGGCATCTGGATATATTGCCTTCATTTGCTCATCGTATGCCCAATCGGTTTCAGGTGCGATGTTCTTATTGTCAAAATAGACGAGGTCAACATCTCGGGTTGGAGTTGATTTAACACCCTCGATAGCATCCCATACTAGGTTTCGCAAAAATCCAGCACCAATCCACCAATCCGGTAGGTTTAATTTTTCTGCAGTACGCAGCACATCCATTCGCCATGGGTCTGATTGGAGTAGTCTGGTTATGTCCGCTTCGGACTGTATTTTAGTTGGTTTTATGCTAATGTTGCTCATGATATTTCCTATAATCTGACTACTTAAATTTCCTTAATCCTAAAATCTAATTGTTTAGTCGGTATTCCAATACTCTGACCATAACTGATTGCTTCAGACCATGTAGCTTTATCTGAATGGTGTATCCTGAATTTTCGACCCGGAAAGATAACGATAATATCATCGTCTTGCCAAAAATGCGTATACCAGCCAGTGGGCTTTAGCTGTGTCGTGAGCATTCTTATTTGATCTATTGTCGCCTCGACTTCATATAGATGCCACCTCTCCTCAGGTTTTTCAGAGTTAGAAATTTTGACGGCATTAATTTTGAATTCATTAAGGATCCTACTATCGAGTAAACTCTCTTCGATGATTGTGCCGGTATACATAGTTATCTTCATTGTAACATTGGTCTGAAATTGAAAAGCCCGATCTTCTTTTATATGATTGAAACCGAATAAGCCTGGATATTTACGAAGTGATGAAATTATCCTATAGTTAACCTTATGGAATCTCCTAGATTACGTAAAGATCATTTCGTTGAGTCGGATGAAAACGATACAGGTGCTACCGAGGGTCGTGGTGCAAACGAGCAAGATCAGAATGTTGAATCAGGATACAAAGCACCTCCTGTACCTATACTCATGTCTTTCGATGCGGTATCTATGAATGGCGTACACAGGTATTTCAACTTACTACGTGAAACACGATATCTGTCTACGCAAAGATTCGGCTCTTTTAGAAATAAGCTATAAGTACTCTGATTATATACTCATACTAGCGTCTGCGTTACGAACTGGCGATTTCCATGTTGTATGTTTTGACTTTAGACTTCCAGCAAGCTTATGTAACCGTATAGCGGATAGCATTGCAGTGGAATACTCTACAAATGTGAGCGCGTACATCCCAATATACATGGCAGGAGCATAAAAACTCAAACGGATACGGTCACGGACGGGAACATGTGTGGATGCCCATATATTAGCAATTATTAGCGCAGTAAAAATACTTGCAGCAGTGAGTATCGTAGAGATGTCACGTGTTTGAATGACAATTGAAATGATATACGCGATTAGGAATGGCTCCAGCAGTGTGAAGATTTCATAGAGCAGTGTCGTTGGCATTAAAAACCACGTGAGTTGTTTGTTGTGTTTAGCTTGGCGACTAAAGAACAGTGACCTGTTTTTATAGAATGTTTGCAGGCGACCGTATTTCCAGCGGTATCTTTGTTTGATGAGGCCTCTGTATGACTGTACGGGTTCGGTGTACGTAATGGCGTCGG
Organism: Candidatus Saccharibacteria bacterium RIFCSPHIGHO2_12_FULL_44_22; assembly: GCA_001790515.1. Classification (GTDB taxonomy): domain Bacteria; phylum Patescibacteriota; class Saccharimonadia; order Saccharimonadales; family Saccharimonadaceae; genus MGCS01. The sequence goes on along the minus strand of MGCS01000011.1, from coordinate 14,986 downwards.
CGGCAAAGATGATTTTGTAATCCCTGTTGCCTTTATTTGCAATAATTTTCATCGTCAAGTCGATGTCTTCGGTTAAAGTATCGGAATCGTATAATTGCACTTGGTTCAGCGTTGTACGTCGAAACGTCGATCCAACCCCACCTATGATATATTCCATATTGAGTAATGTATGAGATCGTTTGAAGTGATGCGAGAATAGGTATTCGAATCGTTGAATGAGCCCGAGCAGCGTTCCGTTTTCGATAATGTTCACATTCGAGGCTGTCGCTAGGACCTTTGTATCTCTAAAGTATTGGACTGATTTGACAACGCAATCCGGATGAATAATAGAATCGGCATCCAGACACATAATCAGCTGGCCGGTTGCGCGGTGTCGTATTGCATAATTCATCGCGGCTGCTTTGCCTCTGTTTGGCCGGGACACTAAACGGATCGTTAGTTCTTTCTTGTGACGTGCGGCAAATGAGCGAACTTTGCGCGCCGTGTCATCGTTTGAACCATCATTTGCGACGATTATTTCTATTCGGGATCGTGGATATCTCACGTTCAGTAGCGATGATAATGTTCGTTCTATCACCGCCGATTCGTTATGTGCAGGCACGATGATGCTGATCGTCGGACGATAGTAGTCCTTTGCTCTTATTTTCGCTTGGCTGTGTTGTTGGATAGCGTGCATATTACTCGATACAGAATAGACTGCAAGCCGGAGCACGCTATAAAAAGAAAGGCCGATGATTATATAGGGAATAAAATTTTCCATTATTTCTCTTCTCTCAATGACAGAGATAGTACGTATCTTTTGTCTGATTGCCATCCATCGCACGTTAGTAGATAGATTTTATGTTTTGATGATGTTTCGCTGAGGATAGATACATCATCTGGTTGTATAATCATCGCATCAGATGAATCACGTATGTAGTGATATGTTGCACCTTTTTTCGTTGTGACCTCTACTTCTGCCCCATATTCCATCGCTTTAATGCGACGGAATACTTCCGACGTATCATGACCATAGATGACAGTTGTGCCAGGTCTATTAATGCCATGGGAGGATGGGATGTAATTTGCCGCAAGTTTCTCGACAGTCCATCCACTTTGTGAGTCATATTCACCGCGAATAATCGGCAGATCAATGTCTACGGACGGCACTGTAATACGCACAAGTTCATCGACACTCTCGGTGGTTGTTGTAGCTGGTTGGACGGCGTGGGCAGTGGGTAGTTCGCCTGACAGGTGTCCGCTACCTCCAAAAAGGTACGTCAGCAAAACGGCAAAGACGATGCCAATATATACTATGCCTACTTGCCACCAGACGTGGCTTGATAAATACCGACGCATTTACCAAGGGTTACTTTAATCTCGTAACGATCTTCATTGCTATGAAGCTGCCTAGGACAATTAGTCCTAGGGTAATAAGAGCAATACTGATTATTACTGTGGCTGTATTATTACTTGTATGTGGTAACATCGTTACACCTGCGCTGGCCATTACTGTTCCACCGACGGCACTCGCCAATTGATTGTCACTGCTCATGACTTTATGTCTCCTGTTTTTTGGCTACCACCTGCCGTTAATTAATCTTGCTTATAATACACTAAAATGTATTTATTGTAAATAAAATATTATAATATGTTTATGCTTTAGGGTGGTAAACGTTGAGTTTATTGCCCATCCGCGAATTGATTAGAGTGGAGACATTGCCTATAATTCATACCATGAGCTATGCGGATCATGAGTTCAGTAAAAGAATGGATGTGAATAGCTTTCATCTAGTGAATAGCGTGGACCAGAGCGTAGAATCTATACGTCGTTTAGTTTCCGAGTCGATTGCTTTGTCAGAGCTAGGTCTCAGCCATGCGTTAATCGAAGACGTACTACCTGATAATTCTGCTGATACGCTAGAGATCCGTCGCCATGCGCAGTCAAAGGCATGGAGAGTTTCTATAGATATTGATGAGACTCGCGTCCTTGGCAAGCTAAATGATAAAACCCAGAGTATACTCGTCAGTAAAATCCACGATCATCTTCGTGGTCGGCTTCCGGTGTCAAGATTGGATGAAAGCTCACTTACGATGAGTTACTATGCTAGTAATAATAACGACATGATGTATCGCACAGCCGAGGCGTTTGCTATAGGCGTAGCTCGCTTAGTTCAGTCGCAAATAATCTATATAGAATTTGATCATTCGTCACCAGACTCCCCTTATCTGGAAGGCGCATAGTTTTTTAGCTACGCAGGTTGTTTGATGATGTGCTAGCGATTATCAGGATGTTTTCGCCTAATTGACTAAGTAGGTTCAATGGTATTAAATAAACTAAATGGCTCACTTTAGATCGGGTGCACAAGGAAACTATAACGGCTTGGACTCGGATTTTTGCGCGAGTTCCGAGGCTGTGGAGAGTTGCAAAGTGACACGTACAGAGCGGGTACACAAACTAGTTCGTCACCTCATGCATCTTCTAGACCCTCGACGTCAGGACGCACTATACGAGGAGCGTGGACTAGATCTCCCCGGTATAAACGTCAAATTTGCCTATAAGAATCCCGAAAGTTTCGAGAGAGACCGCGAGGCGGTGATGGCCGCGATACAGGAAAGCGTTCGTAGTGGACGAGCAAGCGCTGCAGTGAAAGGTCATCGTCCACCTGGGCAAGTAAGTGAATAGCGTTCAAAAACGATGACTATTTACGATCAGTCACGCTGATGTAAATAGTCGAATGAAAGATGATGCTACGAGTTGTTTTCTAGTGTTGCAACGTATCTTGACTTACTTCTGCATAAAATGTACAGAGTGCTTTTACGGCAGGCAATGCTTTGCGACCCGTATCTGTCAGGCTGTATTCAACTTTCGGTGGGACTACCGGGTAAAGCTCGCGATGAATAAGGCCTTCGGCCTCAAGTTCGCGTAACTGCCGAGATAGCATTTTGTCGGAAATCGGGTCAAACGCTCGCTTGAGTTCACTATATCGCCAAACATCACGCTGACCAAGCCTCCATAGGATCGGCATTTTCCATTTGCCACCAATCTTCTCAAGGGCTAATTCTGGTTTTGCATAGGGATCTATTGTGTCGCTCATCTCAGTACTTTCATTTTGGTTAGTATATTACCATAAATACAGTTCTTGCGCAATAGAAAAAGCTACCTATACTTAGTTGCAGATATATTAACGAGTAGTGAAAGGAGGCTTTTATGCCTTTAATTAAAGTTATCCTAGGATCGACGCGCCCTGGACGTTTCGGAGAACAGCCGGCGAAATGGATTATGGAGCTAGCCAAAAGTCACCCAGGGGCAAAATTTGAACTGGTTGATTTAAAAGAGATTAACCTACCACTCCTGGACGAGCCGGTGCCTGCACTGATGAGTCAAGAGTATGTTCATGAACATACTAAACAGTGGTCAAAGATAGTTGATGAAGCTGACGGATTTATATTTATCACACCAGAATATAACTCTGGTGTACCTGCGGCTATGAAAAACGCCGTTGACTATCTCGCTGTCGAATGGCGCCATAAACCAGTGGCATTTGTGAGTTACGGCGCAGGTGGCGGTGGAATTTTGGCAGTCAACAATTGGCGTTCAATTTTTGCTTACCTTAGCCTACTTGGCTTAGCTGACCATATTCACTTCAATGAATATTACAAACATTTGGACGAGGCTGGTAATTTGTCTCCGTCAGACGAACAAACCGCCAAAGGTCATCTATTATTGAAAAATATCAGTTTTTGGGCAGATAAGTTGAGGCCAATACGAGAAGAGCTGGCGAACCGGCTATAAGTGTTCAAAGATGATGATTACTCAAGTTCAGGTGATCCCGCGGAGAATATCCAGATGTAAACCTTCCTCACTCGGAAAAACGAGCAAGCTAGTTTTTCTCTCGTTTTGTCGCTTTATCGCACTCCTTCGGAGTTCGGTTTGCTTCACAAACCTACCAAAGAAAAATACCAATCCAACGTGATTGGTATTTTTCTTTGGTGAACCATGTTGATATTACCTGGAACTCTTTTCTACCGTATTTGATTAATCTCACCCACAGACTTGAAGCCCTCGGGTTTCGGTATGTCGATAGCAAAGTCATTATAGCAAAGGAGGAAACAGATGCTAAATGATATAATAGACCTAATGAAGAAAGTTGACGACCAGATCGGTTATGACCTGAACGAAGCAGACATTGATGCTGTTCTGCGGTATATGGAGCTGAATGACCCCGAACATGCCTCGCCAGAGCGAGCGGTGCGATTCTTGGCAACATGGAAGAAAAATCTACGCGAGCGAGATATAAATAGCCCTCTTGAGTCAGAACTCGATAAGTTCTACAAGCAGTTTATCGAAGATGATCTAAAGAAACACGAGTAGAGGCGGCCTACTATGTCGCGTCGTTCTCGGAACAATGGCCTCGGCAGCGCAATCGTTATCATCATACTTCTCGCTGGCGGTGTGATGTATTCACAAGGTTTGTCGGCACCTGCCATATTCAATACTATTGCAGCTGGAATCATCCTTATTGTACTGCTGTCTATCTTTTATAGCCCTATCGCTAGTATCATTCGTTTTCTTGGACGGCTGGTGCAGAGGCAAAGACTCAAACGTATCGCTCATACATACAAACCACTTGATGCTATGACGTGGGCAGAGTTTGAGTATTTTGTGGCTGCGTGGCTGAAGGATAAGGGATATACAAATGTGCGTATCACCGAGAAGTATGACCTTGGTGTTGATATTATCGCCAAAAAGGACGGCATTACATGGGGTGTACAAGTCAAACATTACAATTGACTGGTCGGCATCGAAGCTGTAAGACAAGTAGTGGTTGCTCTCAAGAAATACAAATGCGACCGCGCAATGGTCATCACGAACAGCGTCTTTTCGCGTCCGGCTATTGAACTCGCCAAGAGCCAAGACTGCCTATTGGTAGACGGTTCAAAGCTATAGTTTAGAACGGTAATATTTTTGACGATTTTACTTTGAGAACCTTGAGTATACTTTCAAGTGTTTCAATAGAGGCATTCGCTTCACCGCGTTCAATCTGGGCATAATGATTGGTGCTTATATCAGCGCCACTTGCAACATCCGACTGCGTGAGGTGCTTTTTTTCGCGTGCCTCGCGTAGCCTACGTCCGATTGTTTGCAGTGAGTTATTAGTCATATTGTTATTATTGTATCATTTCTTGATTGACGTAGACTGGTACGGCCTCTACTTTGTTCGACGATTTTTCAAAAAACTTATGCTTCACACGTTTCTTGTTAACGCCTCCTTGATCTTTACTTACTTTTGGGTAAGTTACTATCATAGAAGTAACATAGTATCTTCAAAGTGCCTTCTTGTCACCGAGGTTACCTCTCTGATAGCTTTAAGAATAAGTGGGAGTGTTATCGAGTAGCGTATTTACGCATTAAAATACTGACGCTTAGGTATGGTGGGAGCCTTGCATAAAAAACGAGGGGAACATCATGGGGACAAAAAAGACATTATATTTCGTGGCAATGCTAGCTGTATTAGGATTGCCATTTATTATTTCACAGCCAGTTTTTGCAGCAAGTAGCGATATATCGCAAGTGGAAACCTTTATACGAAATATCATTAAGGTTATTGCGGGTCTTGCTGGTCTGGTTGCGACCGGATTTTTCGTTGTGGGCGGTTTTACCTACATCACAAGCTCGGGCAACCCTGAACATCTTGATAGAGCCAAACGAACATTGCTATGGGCAGCGATTGGACTAGGTATTACTATCGCAGCCTTTGTTATCAGTAACATCATCACGGACATCGCAACAGGCGCTTTTGGAAAGTAGATAATCATGGATATGTTCTCCATGATTAGCCAGCTCACGTTCTTTGCGGATGCAACGGCCGCAGGGAACGCGATGAGGAACTTTATCGCACCAACAATCACGACACTGTGCGTGATAGCTGGACTTGCGGCAACAGGTTTCTTGATACATGGTGGATTTCAGATGATAAGTAGCTCGGGACAACCTGACCGGCTTGATCATGCCAAGACAACTATACGGAATGCCCTACTTGGGCTGATAATTGTCTTGTCGGCAGCCTCGCTCACGGCTATTTTGACGCATACCTACCAAAGTAGTGCAAACAAACCGGTCAAAGAAATGCCCGCTCTGACACAAGTAAAACCCGAAGAAGGTGGCGGCGGGTTGGTCGAGGTACTTATAAACGCTGTCGTTGGCTTACTCAAGAATATTGTCGAGACAATCGGCAAGCCATTTATTGACGCTTTGCAATATTTTACAAAAGCAACGCCCCTCATGGCTGAAAACTCCAGTGTCTTTAATTTATGGCTGACGATTTTAGCAATTGCCGACGTACTCTTTATCTTGATAGTAATATTGCTCGGTTTTCATGTTATGAGTTTCTCAGCACTCGGCCTAGAAGAAATCGAGTTTAAACACCTGTTGCCACAATTGATCGTTGTGTTCTTACTGATGAACTCGTCGATATTTGCGATTGACGCCATTATTAGCCTATCAAATGGCATGATATCAGCCGTGCAGACTGGCTTTTCATCATCAACGGTATGGGAATCGCTGTCAAAAGTCATGGATGAATCAAAAGATATGAAGCTCGCCGCCCTATTGATATACGTCGTGTTCATTATACTGTCAGTGCTGCTCCTCATCTATTACATTTTGAGGTTGGTGGTGCTATATATTGGTGCCGTACTGTCACCGATTGTTGCTATGTTATGGCTACTACCAAGCTTCAAAGATTTTGCAGCAAACGCAATTCGTTCATATCTTACAACAGTGTTTGTCCTCTTTGTGCATGTCGTCATTCTCATATTAGCCTCGTCGATTTTCGCTGGTATGACGACAAACGACGGGAACAAAGGCCTCGACCCAATCATGTCAATGGTGGTCGGTGTTGCGACAATCCTAGCGCTTCTCAAAACACAGAGTGTTATCGCGCAAATGGCCTATGCGAGTGCTGGTGCGAGGACGGCTCGTAAACTAGGTGGCCAATTCGTAAATAGCGTGAGTCACCTGTCGGGTAAGGTTCGACAAAGTGCAGCAGCCGACAAACCCCAAGGACTTGTATCACGTAGTGCCAGTAATGCAGCGATGTCAGGCAGCAAAAAAGGAGCGAAGTAGTGAAAACAACTGTAGTACCAGCACAGGTCACAACGGTCGAAGACAAAGTAGCTGGTAGCCTCAGCTTGCAGCAGCTTATTATGCTTACGTCACCTATTTTTCTGGGTAGCGTGGTATATGTCCTATTTCCGCCATTTTTCAAAGCTGAACCGTACAAGATCGTGATTATTACAGTGGTTTTTGCTGTTTTTGCTACCCTCGCTATACGCATCAAGGGCAGATTGCTCATTCAATGGATTGGCGTATTGTTACGCTACAACCAACGTCCTCGCTTCCATATTTATGACAAGAATGATACCTATTTACGCAACAAATACGACGAAACACCAACGGCAAAAGTAACGAAACAGCCACCGAATAAAGTAACTTCACCAGTCATCACGGCAACTGTTCCTATACACGATAAAGCCCGGCTAGAACAGATTGTTACCGACCCTCGTGCCAAGCTGACATTCCAAACCAACAAGAAAGGAGGCCTCAATGTCCATATTCAGGAAATCAAATAACAAAGTGTCCTCACGCAGCCAAATTGCTATCAAAGGAGTACAAGACGGCATTTTAATCCTTCCTGGCAACCGTTATCGAATGATTTTGCAAGTTTCGTCTCTTAACTTTGAATTAAAGAGCGAGGCCGAGCAGGACGCACTCATTGACACCTACCAAAACTTTCTAAACTCTCTGGCTTGTCCCCTACAGATTATCATCCGCGTCCGCGAAATGGATATGGACAAATATTTAGAGGAGTTCCGATTCAAAATTGATGGCGAAAAAGAGAAAGTGTACCGACATCAAATCAAGAACTACATCGAGTTCGTTCAGGGACTTATCACCAAAAACAAAATCCTTGCTCGACATTTCTATGTTGTCGTACCATTTAATGCCAAAGACCGCCAAGACTTCGAGATGATCAAAGAACAGCTGCTGCTCAACAGCGATATCGTAGCGAAAGGGCTTGCCAGACTCGGTGTACATACCTATCAACTAAACAGTCTCGAGGTACTCGACCTGTTTTATACATTTTACAGTCCGCACTCTGCCAAGAATCAACCAATTACCGAACAAACCATGCAGTTATTAAAGGAGTCTTATTTATGAAAGTGAAATCACAGAGACCTGTCAAAACTCCAGTCAAAAAACCAGTCAAAAAACCAGCTAAGAAATCAAAACGTAAAAATCCACTAACGAATCTGCCGCCCCTCAAAAAACTCCGTTCATGGAAAAAGCAACGTGATGAGCGACCAAAACATCTCGCATTGACTTATGGCGAACAAGACCCGATGGACATCCTCTCGTATGCCGGACTAGAGGAGCAGCCGAACTATCTCAAGCTCGACGATCAATTCATTCGCACGCTGTTTATTTCCGGCTACCCACTTACGGCCTCATCCGGCTGGCTTAATAGTCTCATCAACTTTAGTCATAATATTGATATCTCGTACCACGTTCACGAAGTTAATGCGTTGCAGGCACTCCCCAAACTGCGCCGAAAGATTACCGAGCTTGAGTCTACCAAGCGTGCCATGATACGAAGCGGCAAAGTGATCGGTTCGGAGATTACAGACCCTCTTGAGTCTGCGGTTGAACTACGTGACAAAATCCAACGCGGACAAGAAAAGCTATTTCAAATGTCGATTTATATGACGATCAGTGCCCAGACGCAGGCAGAACTAGAAAATGTCACGAAATTGCTTGAGACCGAGCTATCGGCACGGTTATTTTATGTCAAAACTACAAGATACCAACAGATAGAGGGCCTGCAATCCGTCTTGCCTCGCGGCGAAGATATACTTGATCAAAAGCGCAATCTCGACAGCTCATCAGCAGCACTTACATTTCCTCTTATGTCATCTGAGCTGGTGCAAGAATCGGGCATTTTGTATGGCGTCAACAAATCAAATAACTCCCTTGTGATACTTGATAGGTTTGCGCTCAATAATGCGAATAGTATTATTTTCGCGCAGTCTGGAAGTGGCAAAAGCTATGCAACAAAGGTCGAGATACTCCGACAGCTCATGCAAGGCACGCGTGTCATCGTAATTGACCCAGAACGCGAGTACAAGCAGCTCACCGAATCAGTGAACGGCACGTATATTAGGTTATCAGCCAAGAGCAAGGAAAAGATAAATCCGTTTGACCTTACTACCAACTCGTATACACAAGATAGAATAGCTGAACATGCCCAAGACCTAACCGAAGTAATCGGCCTCATGGCCGAGGGACTAGAACCGCGAGAAAAAGCGGCCGTCGATAAAGCGATATTGCATGTTTACCGTAAAGCTAAAAAGAACACGACGCCGCTACTGTCCGATTTATACGCCGCCTTGAAAGACATGGGTCATCTCACGCTTTGCGAACGCCTAGAAAAGTACATCAGTGGCTCACTGGCTAACGTTTTTAACGAGCAAACAAACATCAAGCTCGATAATCGCCTGGTTATCTTTGATATCAAAGATTTACCAGAGTCACTACGCCAAATCATGATGATGATTATTTCTAACTTTGTGCAGAACCAAGTTAAAACTCACCCTGAAAAGCGTATGTTGGTGATCGATGAGGGCTGGATGCTATTGCAGCATGAAGAATCAGCTCGTTTTGTAGCTGGCCTTGTGCGTCGTGCTCGCAAATACTATCTTGGTGTGTCAATTATCTCGCAACAAGCCAATGACTTTTTGCGAAATGACTATGGTCGAGCCATCGCCTCGCAGAGTAGTCTGCGTATCTTGATGAAGCAAGACACGACAACGATCAAGAATGTCGTATCAGAGTTTAATTTGAGCGAATACGAGCAAACTTTTTTACTTACGTGTGAGCGTGGTGATGCGTTGATTATTGCCGATCAAAATCATGTCGCCGTCAAAGTTGTCGCCAGCGAAAAAGAGCACCCTCTCATTACTACTAACCCGAATGAGATTTATACATGAACAAACTCCTTTTTAGCGTTGTTATTTCGTTTAAAAAGGAGGCGTACATTGTACTCGGTACATTGGCGTTTATATTGTTTCTGCCACTCATTTCGGTAGTTGTCATAGCGAATGCTGGTGTTGCCGCAGTTTCACAGGCTCTGGTGGCGATAAATCCAGTCACGCACCTCGTTGAGATATTCGACTCCAAGGGTAAAAAGATTGATGAGCGTGAGCTATCAACGGTCTGGCCGATTCAAGGCATAATGACCGACACTTTTGGTAATTTTGACACTTTTCGTCAAAACTTTGGCTATGGCGCACACACTGGTATTGATATTGCGGCAAATGCTGGCACGCCCATTACTCCATTTGCCAAGGGCAAAGTGACAGTGGTCGATAACATTAACGATAGTGCCTGCGGCATTAGTGTCGAGATCGATCATGGAGGCGGTGTTGAGTCGCTTTATTGTCACATGTCAAAAACGAATGCGACAGTTGGCCAAGAGGTGAAGCCGGGCGATGTGGTTGGTTATGTCGGCACAACTGGCGCGTCTACAGGTAATCATTTACATTTTCAAATCAACGTCCACGACATACCAGTCAATCCGCGTACATTTATGGCAGGAGAACTAGGTGGATAAAGTATTTGAGCTATTGTCGTCGGTAGCCGATTTACTACCGACGGTCGGGCTGTGGTTGCTCGTGATAGCGGGTGTCGTAGTATTGGTAGCTGTGGGCGTGCGAGTCTGGGATTTTATGTATGCACTTAAATCACCGCATACTTTTTTCGAGCTCATACCTCCAGTACAAGCTGCCAAAAGACCACGCGCTACACAGGAGTTTTTCGCTGTGCTTCACGGCCTCCACACTTCGCGTACACTTTCAGATAGATTGCTACGCCGCCATCCGCACCTCTCACTTGAAGTAACCTCAACCAAGCAAGGTGGCATCAGGTACATTGCGAGAGTACCTGATGATGTGGTTGAAACATTCCACCAGACGATTACTTCATATCTCCCCGATATGATCGTCAAGGAAACAAGTGATTATTTTGCACCGCAGCTATCGGGGCAAACAATCGAGTTTCGCCAGACCGGACATTTTGCGTTTCCCCTCAATATGCAAGAGGAACTTGAGGAACACGACCCGATAGCCTATCTCACGGGCTCAATGACAAAACTTGAAGCCAATGAGCAAGTCGCTTTTCAGATAGTACTTACTCCCACGCGCGCCAAGGAAGCAGAGATTATTGCTCGAAAAATCCTCACTAATGAGGATTTGCTTGGAAAGCTCGAGGGTAGACATACGCCAGGTATCAGCGGTATCTTTACGGCTATTAATTCGTCTATGTTTAGCATCATGGACGGCATTGGTAGTGGGCTTTCTGGCTCATCAAGTACCTATCGACGCGACTCCTTCGATACGCAGCTTACCCAACACAAACAGCAGGCTGCACTCGGTCTCAAACCAGCTCGTATACTGAGCAGCTTTGAACAAGAGTTGGTTGAGTCTATTCATCACAAGGTCAATCAGCCAATCTTTCAGGTAGTCATTAGAGTATACGTCGCTAGCCCAAACAAACAAAAACGCTCACAGCGTATCAAAGGTATTAGAGCGTCACTAGCATCGTTCAATGTACCCAAATACCAGTCACTGCAAGCTCGGTACAGTTTTCCTCGGCAACTCATCAACCGCTACCGCACCTTTGCTTTGCGACACCGCCTACCATCTTTTTTGCACAGCAAGACAGCCTTGCTAGCCACGAGCGAGCTATCAGACCTCTATCACTTTCCGTATGCTGGCACGACCAAAACCGAGAATATCGTCAAGTCACTTAGTCGTACTTTGCCAGCACCACTATCGCTCAAAAAAGACTCAGACTTCGATGTTGTATTGGGCGTTAATCGCTATCATGGTGAGGCTACGCTGATTGGCTTAACCGAAAAGGAGCGCGAACGCCATGTGTATATCATCGGTGGCACGGGCAATGGCAAGACAACCATGCTGCAATATGCGCTTGTGCAAGATATTTGCAGTGGCAAGGGCGTTGCCGTGATAGACCCGCACGGCGACATGGCAGAGACACTACTGCGATATGTGCCAGAGGAGCGTGTGAAAGATGTCGTATACTTCAATCCCGACGATCTAACGTACCCGATCGGACTTAATTTACTCGAACTAGACCACGGACTTGAGGGTGACGAACTGCTGCGCGAAAAAGACCTCATCACCGAAACGGTTGTTTCAATTTTTCGTAAGATATTTTCCGAAGATGATTCAGGCGGACACAGGATTGAGTACATGCTACGCAATGCCGTACAGACGGCGCTCACGCAAGAAAATGCCACTTTGTTCACAGTGTACGATCTCATCAATGACCCGGCTTGCCGCAAAAAGGTCATTCCGACGCTCGAAGATGAGAACCTCAAGCATTTCTGGCGCAATGAGTTTGGTAAAGCTGGAGGCATGCAGCAAGTCAAGATGGCGGCCGGTATTACTGCCAAGATCGGGCGGTTCCTCTTTTCGGCCAGTGCCAAGCGTATTTTGGAGCAAGAAAAATCGACAATCGACTTTGACGACATTATCAATAACCGCAAAATCCTCATTTGCAATTTTTCAAAAGGTTTGCTCGGTGAAGACACCTCTGAGCTATTCGGTATCATGGTGCTTGCCAAACTCCAGCTTGCCTCGCTTCGCCGCGCTCGTGTGCAGCAGTCTGAGCGCACACCGTATCATCTCTATGTCGATGAGTTTCAAAACTTTGCCACTATGTCTTTTGTCCAAATGCTGTCCGAGTCGCGTAAATACAAACTATTCCTGACAATGGCCGAACAGTCCACATCGCAACAGGATGATCAGCGCATGGTAAATATCATCCTTGCCAACGTCGGTACGGTAATCTGCTTCAGAACAGGCAACCCGGCAGACGAACAATCATTGCTACAGATGTTTGCGCCATACATTGAGCAAGGCGAGATTGCTAACCTGCCAGCGTTTAATTACTATGTCAGAATTGCCGCCGTACTGTCACAAGAGCCGTTGTCGGGTGAAACATTACTGCTTGACGACAACTCTACTCAAGGCACCGCAGCCCGTCAAGCAATCATCAACAATTCTCGCAAAGCTTACGCTATCAAATATGCACCAAAAGCACCCAAGCCAGCCAGGGCAAAAGTAGCCACTCCAAAAAGAACGACGCAGAAAAAGGAAACGCCGCCATCAACTAGCCACAGAAAGCTACCTGGCGAGGAATAATCCCTCATAAATACCAAACCACCCCAGCAAGCTAGGGTGGGACTTCGACTTTTCTAAAGAAAAATCGAAGTGATAGAAGAGTTACGATTTTTTACGACGATGGTAGGACTTTTGTGCGCGCTTTATTTCTCCTGCATGTGTATCAGCCCATTCGGATATGACATCAGTTAACTTGAGCAAATCGCGGCCAAGGGCAGTGAGTTTGTATTCTACTTGCGGTGGTATTACTGGGTATATATGCCGGTCAATGAGGCCGTTCCGCTCTAATTTTCGTAGTGCCTCAGTAAGCATTTTCTGTGTCGCATCAGGGATGGATTTGTGGATTTCGCTAAAACGTTTTGTATCGTGCTCAAGCGTATATATAATCCGTATGACCCATTTACTTGCGAGAATATCGACGATAAGTCGCCTTTGACTATTTGTATCATTATTCATGGTTCACCTACTCAGCAAGGCTACCGATTTTTAGCTGGTCAAGTTGTTCCTGGGCTACTTGGCTATGTGGTGTACCCGAACCAATAGGCTGCCCATCTTCAGCAGTACGAGAAGTAAATAAAGTTGTCGCATCTATCCCGCAAGCACGAACTACCTCATTGCCACCTGGATGACGATTTACAAAATCGGTAAGTTCGTACACCTGCCCTGAAATAACTGTCCAGCAGTCTGTTTTTGAGTTATGGGTGGCTATTTCGGCCATGGTGAATGTTTTATTTTGTTGATCGACGGCTGTGTCCTGTGCCGCTTCTGGCCTCTGATTATTCGGACGATTCACCAGTGTCCATACACCTGCTCCTATAAGAGCGAGTAGTACGAGGGTGATCGTAATGAGTATGATCGTGTTTTTCTTCATAACTAGTATTATCCTTTCTCCAGTATAATGAGGGGGTAGTGTATTATTTGATTAAACGTTATCGCACCTGGATTTTATTTGGAACGGTATCTACTATAAGTGTCGCTTTATGGCTCATAACACTATCCGGGAGTGTTTCGTCGATGTACCAATTTTTTCCTATACTCGGGGTTCTTGCATGGACGACAATGTGGGTTCACTATGTCGCAAGCTCCATCGGCAAACCTGCTAATAGCAAGCGATTCGCAACGTGGACTGGATATATAGTTTTATTGTTCATACTGATGCATCCCGGTATCTTTTTGGTGCAACGCTTCCTCGATACCGGTTTACTGCCTCCAGAAAGCTATGTCAGTTACGTTGGCTCGTATCGTGCGTGGGTAGTGGTGATTGCGATAGCCGCATTGGTAACTTTTTTGCTCTATGATGTCCTAAAACATTTTCGTGGCAAACTCATTGCTCGTGGCATATGGCCGTACGTCGGTTTACTTCAAGCCTGCGCTATGGCGGCAATTTTCATACATGGCTTAACATTGGGAGCGAGTATGAATAGCAGCTATTTCATGTTGTGGTGGATATTCTTAGGCGTGTTGCTTGTTCCATGTCTTGTAGTACAGGTCGTTCGTGATTTTAAAGTATCTGATCGAACAAAAACAGAAGTTTAATAACTCCAGTCTTTTTGCCACTGCTTCATCTGCTCGATTTCTTTTGTCTGCGCGCCAATAACGGCACTTGCAAGGTCTTTTATCTCTTGGTGTTTTGCATTGGCCGCGGCGTATTGAGACATTTCAACTGCTTGCTCGTGGTGAAGAATCATTTGCTTCAGAAACTCTTTATCGTATGCTTCACCTTTTAAGCCTTGTAATTTGT
>MGCS01000010.1 GCA_001790515.1 Candidatus Saccharibacteria bacterium RIFCSPHIGHO2_12_FULL_44_22 | reverse complement strand
CAAAGCACTCGAACCGTACAAATATACTTCTGATAATCTTTTGGCTCTTTTACAACAGAAATAATCAAGCAAAAAGCCCATGTAGCGAAGCTCCGGAGAGCTGCACTACATGGGCGATGATTACACCGGATTTTTACATTCGCTGTAATCGTTCGATGAAGTTTTGAAGACGGCTGACGGTATCACGAGCATCCCGAGCCCGAGACATATCGTTTGACGGACCAAGCGGGAAGGGTGCGGTGAGGTAATTCAAATACGACATAAATCGCGGCTTGTACATGGCATTACCTGTATGGATTGACCCGCCGACATGATCTAGCCTGAAGTACACCAGCCTCCCGTCGGCAGTCATGAATGCACTCGTACCAGTATACCCCTCGTCGTCATCGACGCTAAGCCTCCACGCCGCCGTGTCTTCTTTTTTGTACTCAGTTATAAACTGAAAACTGAGACTGGAAGAATACGGACCGATACGTGGATAGTCGGTGCGTTGTAATTCGACATGGGCATGCACCGTAAGCTTCGCGAGCTTTGCGCGATCATCGTGATAGCTCGCGATCAATGCATCTTCTTTGACTGCCGATTCTGCCGCCATGCGAGCTTTGATTCGCTCATTGATATTATCAGACATTTGTCTCCTTCAACGTAGGTACATCCCTATGACACGTTGTCAAATAGGGTTTATTATAGTATAAGAATATATTTATAAAATAACAATACAAAAAACACAGTCGCCATGATTATTCTATGGCGTTTTCTAGCCGCAAGCAGAATGTAGTATACTAAACAGCATATGGCACGCCTACCGCAACCAGGAGGAGATAATGGCAATTGGGGAGACATCCTCAATGATTATTTGTCGCAGTCACATAAGGCTGACGGAACGATCAAAGACAATGCGGTTACTGCCAATACACTTGCTCCGAATTCAGTCACGAACGCTGCTCTTGCGAATGATTCTGTAAATGCAGCGACTATTGCAGATGGCTCAATTACAGAGCCACTCTTGTCTTCACTTGTTCAGACAAAGCTGAACGCACCTGCCAATATAGACGACGGCAGCATAACGAATGCAAAGATTGCAATAAACTCGATCTCTAAAAACCAACTAGAGACTTCATTACAGAACGAACTAGACGCTAAACTCAGCAGGTCAGCAGCAGATGCGCTTTATATGCCCCTAGGAACAGGTGACGATGTCGGGATTTCCGGAGAAGATTACACAAAATCCCTTGGAATTGGTTCTTCAACAATGTCTGGTATGTTAAGTCGCCTCGTGACAGCGTTTTCTACATATGGGATTAGCCACGCCAGCAGTGCGACAGCCAATGGTTCGTGGCAAATATCACACATGGCAGCAGCGACCGGAGTCAGGCCATTGACCGTCGACACTGTATCTATCCCCGCGTCCGGCGCAATTGCAGTCGTACCACTAAATATGGGTGAAGCGAACAACACCAGTTCTTCAATCACATGGCCTGGCGCTCTTGCAGGCATACCCGGAACGCTCACTTCACCCGCAAGTTCGGCAATATGGACGTTCACAAGGACGTCATCGGGATCGACTGTTGAAGTACCTAAGGGCACACCATTCATACCATCTACGCCAACAAGCTACGAGGGTTCGGTCATCCTACTCAACACAGGCAAAAACACACTTACTACGACCCGTACGGGCTGGGATGCACAACGTGTAATAGACTTGACTGATCAGATAGCTGCAAAGTTTGGTGGAGCAAGTGGTCGTGTGCTCGTGATTGGACAGTTCAACAACACAAATCATCCCGCCTCGTCTACAACTCGTGATCGAATTACCTTAGTAAATAATTCCCAAAAGGCCACCTACGGAGATCGCTATTTTGATTTGCACGCCTATCTGACGGGAACACAAGTCTGGACAGACACTGGCATCACGCCAACAACCGAAGATACGGATCAGCAAGCACTCGGCAATAAACCACCGAGCTTGTCGACAGATAACGGACATATGAATGGATCCGCTTATTTAGCAGTTGTAAACAAAATCATGGCGCGACTGCTTGAGCTTGCGTGGCTTCCCGGAGCTATCCCAACAACACCCGGGGATCGGACCATTATTGCCACAGAGAACTTCAATAAGTCCGACGGATCAATTATAGGGCAGACTACCACAACCGGCGTGCTTACATGGGCGGCTCCGTTGAATAGCCCTGCTGGCAATTTTCTGAATATTATCAGCGGACGAGCAGCGAATACAAATTCTACAGCACGGCGAGCAGTTCTTCCAACCTCAGGCCCAAATCATCGTGTCACAGTTACACTCGCTGCACTCGGATCAGATCCCGCCACGAAAGCTTTGCGAGTTACTGCACGTGTTGCTGACCTGAACACGTACTACTTCGTGTCACCACGGCGTAATTCCACGCAAGAAGGAATATCTATATGGAAAAACGTCGGCAATGTCGTATCGTCTTTGAAGAGTAGTGGAGATATTATTCCAGTTGTCGGAGACAAATTAAGCATCGAAGCAGATGGCCCTAATATAAAGGCATATTTGAACGATACTGTTGTGCTCGAAGCTGCAGATACATCAATTACATCAAACTTCGCAGGTCTTGAGGTATTGTCCACTGGAGTACAGGCTGATGATCTAGTACTTGAGTTGATTTCAACCGTTTCTGAATGATATAACTAAGACAGTTCCTCAAAAAACTTTTAATTATGAATGGATCCAAATAATATTAAAAGTATCTATAAATAATTGCTTTATTATAATAATTGTGTTTTAATTATACCGCACGATACACCTCCTAGGATGCCTGGAGCGTCCTTTTACAGAAGAGAGATCCTATGAAATCGAGATACGCAGTAGTGATGACAATAGTCATTGCTACGATCTTTTCCCTCGTCTTTACGCCCTCTGCAACCGCTCAACCCTCATCACCGTTGATGAGTGACGGATTCTGGCAACCGATGCAACTGGTTCCAGACATCGCATTCTGCGCAAATACTCAGGATGCGGCGACACTGGGAGCCTGCGCAAGCGGGCTGACGAATGAGTTTCGAAATAGCGTTGGCTTGTCGCCGAACCCACGCTACAGCTATGTCACCTTGCCAGGCGGCACGCTGAAGCCTCTGTGCGGCTGGGCACCGATCACCACTCTTTACTGTGGTGGAAGGGTACGCCTTGGCGTGGTCTCGCTGCGTGATTCTTTCACGCTAGGCGTCAATCCTCAAGCGTACGCAGCATTTCTGACTTCTCACGAAGCCGCGCATCATTCGCAGGTAAAAGCTAGAGGGAGGGATCTGACAGATATCTTCCTCAGCCCAGCAGTAAAACCATTCGAACTGCAAGCCGATTGCATAGGAGGGCTGACCATCGCGTACTACGTTGCGCAGGGACGTTTCACATACAGTGATGCGCAGGGAATTGAGTCGGTGTTCAAGCTTGGATCGACAACAGAGACTCACGGATCGAGTGAAGACCGTATCAACGCCTTCCGGACTGGGTACGAAGCCTCCGGAGTCGGTGACTGCATCGGCGGAGTTTTCGCAAACCTACCGCTTGTTTAAGTACCTAGTGATGGGGCGTGCGGACTTGGTTCGTACGCCCCATCCAGAAAGTGTATCGTGCATTTTCCTTATGACATACATACGTCTATGTCATAAGGAAAGTTACCTATGACCATTCAGTTGTGCGAATAGCATTATCATCCTCAGTTATTGACATTAATATAGATATATGTTATTATGAGTAGAGGTACATTTGTGTGCAGTACTGGTATTTATATACCGCTGTGCATTACAATAGACACAGCAACCCGTGAGGCTCGGTTATCAATGCAACTATCACTTTCATTTTTTCGGGAACATCGTTTCAAACTACTTATCGCAAGCACGCTACTATTCGTGCTTAGTTTTATATGGGTAGGCAACGCAACTGCTGACGATGGCACGGCAACTGCCCGCAACGGACGATTAGTAACATTCCATGACCGAGGCAGTCAAAAGGTCATCCTGACACATGCAAAATCTGTTAAAGAAGCGCTCAACGACGCTGATATTGCCACGGCGGCCGAAGACACAGTCGAACCAAAACTTGATACCGAACTGGTCGCAACTGACTATGCGATCAATATTTACCGTGCACGCCCAGTCGTCGTAGTCGATGGGTCTGTCCGTCAAAAGATCATGACAGCAGCGCAAACACCAAGTAGCATTGTAGAATCAGCAGACGTTGATGCACTTCGCGACGAAGATAGAACCACGACTGCAGCAAACGGTGACATTATTACCGATGGCGCAAGTACTGTTTTAACGATCGACCGCGCAACCGAATTTACACTGCAGTTATACGGCAAACCGACAACTGCCTATACACACGAAACTACTGTCGGCGAAATGTTAGATCAAAAAGGCGTCAAGCTAGCGGCAAATGATACAGTATCAGTCGACCAAGATACGCCGATTACAGCTGGCATGACCGTTGCTATCTGGCGCGAAGGTGCGCAAACTGCCACCGTCGAAGAACCGATTACATTCCCAGTACGTCAAGTGTTAGACGTTGATCAACCAATTGGTCATCGAAGCGTGCAGACGCCCGGAGTGAACGGCAAAAAAAGCGTAACGTATGAGATTACGATTGTCAGCGGTCGTGAGACTGGCCGAAAGGCTATTCAGACTGTCACACTCGAACAACCCAAAGAGCAAATAGAAATCATTGGCGCAAAACCAGGCAATGGCCTGACCAAATCAAAAGGCGCACAACAATTCACTGACAGCAAAGGCATTTCGCACCGCGAAACATACTACGACCTGCCGATGAATGTTGTTATGGGCGCATGCGGTGGCGACACATATACCGTCAGGGCGGCCGATGGTGCAAAGGTAGACAAAGACGGCTATATATTAGTTGCCGCTAACCTCAAAAATTATCCACGATGTTCTATCGTCGAAACCAGCATGGGACCAGGCAAGGTCTATGACACTGGTGGATTTGCCGTCAAACACCCGCATGGGTTTGACTTGGCGACCGACTGGACAAACAACGACGGACGATAGTAGTGGTGTTCTGCCCGACAGAACAAGATACAAAGATACCATAACCTTACCTAACACCTACAATCAAAGCGCTAGCACTATAGTGTATACTGGAAATAGAGCCAACTGATAGGAGACCGTAGTATGGTGCAGTTCCCACAACTCAAAGTGATCGTCAACCAGGTGGGTGATGCACTTAACGGCTACTTTGCAAACAACTTACAACAGCGCAAGCCCAATGGTTTTACGATTGTCGAATTACTCATCGTTATTGTCGTCATTGGCATACTAGCTGCGATAGTTATCGTTGCGTATCAGGGAGTGACAAATCGCGCCAACGATACAACGATCCAGTCTGATTTGCGTAATATATCAAAACAACTTGAACACCACAAATTGATGGGGACATCGGATGTGTATCCATCAAATACCGACAGTAGTCTGGCTGCAGTCGGTATAAAAGCCACCAAGGAAGCATATTCGACAAGCTCTGGGAATTTATTATACTGCGGAACTGCTGATAATTCTGCGTATGCACTTGCGTCGCAAAGCAAGTCCGGTAATATATATACCATCACCTCATCTGGCGGTATTGCTCCTTACACTGACCATACATCGATGGGAAGCTATATAGCTATCTGCACAAACTTACTTGGCGTAAACTATCCACGGTTTGGATTTACTACTGGCGCTTGGCGCAGTTGGGTTCAATAGTTCGCAGAGAAGGCTGCATGCAACCGCACTAGCAAAAGTCTAGTACTGAAATAAATTTTTTTAAATATAAGTTATAAGCTAAATTACAACTATGAATATACGACTACTCCCTAGGTATTTAAGCGCAATCCGTCAAACTAAACCGAGTGGCTTTACGATCGTTGAACTACTGATTGTCATTGTCGTCATTGGTATACTTGCGGCAATTGTAATCGTTGCCTATCAGGGGGTCACCCAGCGATCAAAAAACACACAAGTTGTTTCATATGTCAGTCAGTTTGCAAAGTCGCTAACAATTCATATCAATAACGAGGGATCGTACCCAACAACAGGGGTTGGGTCTCCTACGACAAACTTAGCCTGTTTTGACGGAACCGATACCTGCTGGGGGTCTGCTGATGCGGCAAAATCGGCTGCCCTCCGCTCCGCATTGATACAAATTACGCCAGGCCTTCCCACTACGACAACACATACGATTCTCCTTAATTACGGCACTACCGCCGACACTGCAGCTGGTGTAAATGTAGCGGGATATTATATTCTTTATCAAATTACAGGAACGTCATGCCCAGCCATTAGTGGACTTTACCTGCTGAATTCTAATGTAGCAGCTTCAAATTTGATGAATTGTCGTGCTAGATTAACTGCCGCAGGCTAATAGAGCGACCGAATAAAAATAGGAACTATCAATTACTACGCACGTCTCTATATCGAAAACAATCGACTTTTTGTCGTTTCTCATGCAGCACAGCACCAGACAACCATGGATTTCCACCGGTCACAGGAGTGCCATAGAGTGAATCGTATCGATCGAGGAGTGTAGCAGTAACATCAAGTGCGTGATCGATTGCGGTATAGTCCTGATGTAATCGGACGTTACCAGACTCAGTTAGTTCACCAATGTGCATATACGAGCGGTCAACAAGTGACTGCGCGCGCTTTCCTTGGGCAAGTTCTACGGCAACGCTTCCAGCCCGTCGCGCAACGGGGCACCCTACCGAGTCTTCAGTTTGTCCGCCCATACTACGAAGCGACATTTCACCGCGTAATTTTCTGCGAACAGGTCTTGCTAATGCCGCTGTTACATAAGTAAATCCATCATCGTCAGATTGTTCGCTAATTGAGAATAATCGTTGGGTACGTGGCACATCACACGTCTCCTCTAAAAGAGTCTCCAGGCGGCCACTTTGATAATGACTCGCTTCTTTGCCATACCCGCCATAGACGCCATTTCTCGTCAGCGCCATGTCGTGCATCAAATCGCTAAACCACCCAGACCCCACCATATCCGCTATATCACCCAAGGTAAGCTGATCATACTCTTCTTGCGTTATGATGCCTGCATCAAGAAACGCATCCACAACATCAACCGCAACGGCTGGTGCAAAGTGGAACGTAAAATCAAGATCATCGAGTCCTTGATTGAATGCATTGGAAGGTATCTTGATCTGTTCGTCAGAAGTAATATGATATTTTCGATACATTCGCGATAGTCTCTGATCTCTTTCGTTTGAAAGTCGTGAGAACTTTACTACGTTTTTAGATAGCGCCACCGCTGCTGCCGCAATATTAAGCTGAGTCGGCGGAATGATATGGTCGAAGCTAGAGTCTCTGATGCGAGTTGCTTTAGTGGGGAGTATTGTCTCGACTTCTTCCAAAAATTGATGGCCAATATCGCTATAGAGCAAATAGCCAGTACGCTTCATGTACTTTTCTTTTTTATCATATCCCTGCGAACACGGCTTTGTAGTATCAAGCTCGTCCTGCTTATCAAGGTCCCATTTAGGTTTTATAGAAAATTTCTCAGTCATAATACATAGCCACTAAACGGACAATAAATATATATTTATTATACAATATACCAATATATTTAACAAATTATTTGCAGTGATTCTGGGACGCATTCAACCGTCACTTCGCTGTCTGCATCAAGTTTATAGATTTCGCCATCCAATTGAATTAATAGACGTTTTGTCGTTTGGAACGAATACACATTAAACGATCCTCGCTCTTCCAGCCCGACCGTTGCAGACTTTAGCAACATCCACAGCACATGAAATTTTGTACGATAGGCGATAGCACTGATTTCGAATTTGCCGTCATCAATACTTGATGTTTGCGATAGCTTTAAAACTTTCGACATTTGATCAATATTACTAAATACTAAACTGCTAAATCGCTTTTTGACGCCATCAATACGTATCGTCGCGTGCGTATGTTTGAACAGATATTTCGCAACTAGCCATTTCTCATTGAATATATTCAAGTTAGCTTTTGTCAGTTGCTGACCAATTGCAGGACTCAGCCCGATACCTGCATATGAATGTGCATAGCGCATCCATGGCTTTCCATCGATAACACCAGAGATTTTTATCACATCTATTGACCGACTATTGCCTGAAATACTATTCGTAACCATGTCGGTATTATTCGCAACGGCGTTAAAGTGATCGTTTGCATTGCCGGACGGCAACAAACCAGCGGTAATGTTCGTTGCGCCGGAATGAATAATCCCGTTTACTAGTTCATGATAGCCGCCGTCACCACTTGATGATACCAGGGCATAGTGTTTATTCGACCGGGCATATTCATGTGCCATTTGCTCGGCGTGCCCCGCATGTTGTGTTTCGCGCAGGCGAACATGTGGCGTTTCACTAGCCGCAGTTATATCATCGCGCAACTTTTCTGCATTTGCTTTGCCATCGCCAGTACTGTTTGGATTATAAATAATAACGATTTCATCAAACATACTCATCAGATCGTCACTCGTTCATCTGCAGGTTGTTTACGACGCGATCGTCGCACATAAACGAGAGAAATGACAATCGTCACCCACGCAATGCTCAGCACCCATCCCGCAAGCACATCCGTAAGATAATGAACACCTAAATACATCCGTGAAAATCCAATAAGGAGTATGTAGGGAACTGCAATAACCAACGCCAGCATACGCCATTTAGTACGCCACAACAATGCAACGATACATATGGCGAGAGCACCACTACCTGCGGCATGACCGCTAGGGAAAGAGTAGGTCGTTTCAGCAATTAGTTGCGGCCATAGCTCTGGACGTGCGCGTTCAAAAGTAATTTTTGCTATGTAATTAATGAATGCCGCACCGCCCACACCTACACCAAGAAGTAAGGCATTATAGCGCTGACGCTTATACACAAAATAACTAAATAGTGCAATCGACGTTATCGTCACGGCAATCACACCCCCGAGTTCTGTGAAGACGAGGAAGAATGAGTCAAGAAGTGGCGATGAATACGTGTTTATACTTCGCAGAAAAGATTGGTCGAAGGCAAGCGTGTCGCCCTGGTGGACATTTGTTGCAACAAATCCGAATAATCCTGCCGCTGCAAGAAATAATGCGAACGCCATTCCAATGCGAGTCAGCAGACGACGATTATTCTGCAAAAAATCATTTGTCATTGCAACATCATAGCAGATGAAGCAATGGGAGCGTGTGAAAAATCTATCATATTCGGCCAGGCACTAACGGTTACTAAAACCGTGCTTTATATAAAAGACACCGGGAAAACCGGTGTCTTTGTCAGTAAACTATTCTACTAGGCGATTTCGTCAATCGCGGCCTTGATCTGCAATGCAACATTTGCTTCGTCAAGTAACGAGCCGTCTGGATTTAGGTCTTTCATGAATCCAAGCTGAGCGATATCGTGTTTGACGTCTGCCTTTAGGTGACCTAGAACTTCACGAAGTGTTTCCACTGCAAGCGAACCACCACTCCAACCATAAGCAACTGCAGTCGCAGGCTTTTCATTCCAGTCAGGTCCAAGTGAATCGAGGGCGTTCTTTTGGATAGCACTCAGCGTATGGTTATACTCAGGCGTGATAAACAGCACGCTGTCTGCAGATTTCACCATTTCGCTCCATGCGGCGACTTGTGGATTGGTGATTGTATAGTCGGGTGAGATTGGCGGCTGTTCGTTATCAAAGAACGGAAGATTAATTTCTTTTAGATCGGCAACAGTGATAGTCACATCGTCACGTGTTTCGACATCTGCTTTGATATAGTTAAGTACTTTGTCGGCTACGCGACCAGGTCGTGCGCTTCCAAGAACAACAAGAATAGTAGACATGGGTAATATACTCCGTATTTCATTAATTGGTTATATAGAATCAAGTGTCAAAATGAATGATGACAACTTCATTGCTATATTTAGTATATCGTAAATACTATATTATGTATAGCATTGACAAAAAGATTATTACGATATTGAATTTAATGATTCTTTTTTATTTTAATTAATATGATATAGTATTGTTATCCCATTCACAGAAAGGCTGGGCGCACATGGTCAAGCTATCCGGTTACCGAACCCGGGCTGGCAATGCAAAAACGAACCGCACAAGACTGATTCTGCAAAGAATCATCCTGTCACTACTAAAAGAGAAGACCTCTGCGATCATGAAGAAGGAGATCGTCGAGAAAAGTCATTTCTCAGGCGGAACCATACAGAAGCATGTCGGTAAAGGCGACGACTTCATCGTCGAGATGATGGTGCCGCTTTACCAGCAGTTTCACACCGTCATCGCAGACTACACGGTTGATCACAGCCCTCGAGGAAGCCTGCAGTGGTTTGTCAAGCAACTGTATTGCGACGACGAAGTCAGGGCAATCCTCGCTGCGGCATCGATCTACGAGAAGGCGTTCGCCAACAACGGAGCAAATCTTGTCGAGCTCCTCGCAGATGACCTCCGTGCATTGCTAGACCAGATCACCGAGAAAGAACCTGGATACTCGACTTGGCTTCCAGAGCACTGCGTCGACAACATCCGGGACATCGTAGTAGATGTCGTCGAACATGGACAGCGCACTATCGAGGCGGCAACCATTCGCTACGAAACATTGGTTGCCGTGACAGTCAGTGCATAGCACCTCATCTTGCAATCGAGAGCATCCCGCCCTCTTGCAGGGTGGGGTGTTTTCATTTTATTACATGCTTATTTACTTGTAGTCAATATCATTTTAATGTATAGTATTCATAGTTTTGTCGAGCCTACATCCATACTGTTGCTCATCAAAATGATGTTTAACAGTCGACAGTCCATCGAGAGATCAGGATCAGACTATGAATACAACACCTATCTGCAACGACTCCGCGTTCTACGACGCCAGCTTGCGTCGTGAAGGCAGGGCATATCTGCTACACCTACAGGAAGAATTTCTACGCAGCGGGAACAGCTACGAGGATCACCGAGAGATTGGAACGCTTGTCAGGCAATGCGCGGAACTGGTCGAGAAGATCATGAATGCCATCGATGTCGCCACAGCACGCAGAGATAGTTACTCAGCAGCCGACATCGACAACGCATTGAAGGGGTCAGAACTCTTGAACGTCAAGCAACATCAGGGCAGAGTGCGAGTAGTCGTGTGGCATGTGGCGAGATCGGCACCTACCGACGCCTGGACGTACTCTGCAGTCATCGACCACCACGGAGTGCTCTACGTAAAGCAAACAGCGGAACTCTACGAACCGCTGATACATCCAAAGTCGGGGTACGGCCTACGCGAGACACCCGAAAAAATGCAGACATCTCTAGTGAATGAGCTGGACATGCTCGATACCATCCGCTTTGGTCTCGGCCACCTCTGGACCTAAGCTGTTAAACAAGATCCGCCATGGAAACATGGCGGATCGTTTAATTTGTAGCCTGTCGTTGCTACCTTTGTCATGCTACAGTAGTACTATGAGTTCAGACATCCAACAAGTCCTGCAAAACCCCATTATCCAAACAATTATCGTCATAATCGCAGCATTGCTTATCAAAATGATAAGTGGCAATATTATCGACCGCATCGTTCGTCAAGTCATCAAAAGCCATAAATATGTCACCCGTGCCGAAGAACGCAAGCGCGAAGACACTATCAGTAAAGTGTTCGGCACATTAGCCGGTGTGGTTATTTGGGTAGTTGCTATCGGTACTATTGCATCTATTTTTAACCTAAACTTTGGAGCGATTGCGGCGAGTGCGGGGCTGATCGGCATCGTCATTGGGCTGGGTGCGCAGACAACCATTCGCGACTACGTCGCTGGTATTTACATCTTACTCGAAAACCAATATCGCGTGGGCGATATCGTGACGCTTAGTGGCGGAACAACTGGGATCGGCACATCTGGCGTGGTCGAAGATATCTCATTACGTATCACAAAACTACGCGACCTAGACGGGACGCTCAACATCGTCAGAAATGGCGAAGCCAGTGTTATCACCAATCGCACGTTCGAGTATTCGAGTGTCGTCGTAGACGTTACTGTTGCATTCGGTACTGATATCGACAAGGTCGAAAAAGTCATGAACGAAGTCGGCAATGCAATGTTGCAGGACGAAACGTACGGCAAACTAATTAGCGAACCTATCCAATACCTCCGTGTCGATACGTTCACTGATTCGGGCGTAACTGTCAAGGCAGTCGGAAAAGTCATGCCAGCAGAGCAATGGACAATCGCTGGCGACTTCCGCCGTCGACTGCTAAAGGCATTCGCGCACGACAAAATCATCATAGCGATGCCTCAGATTGTCGTACACGGTATTGAAACAAAACAGCTTCATAAATAAACGGTTCTATGCGTGTCAAATTGTGAATAGTGTGTAGTTTTGAGTGCCTTCGGACGCGAGACATAACAGTAGAAACGGCCAGCATTTCCACAGTACAAGCGCCATATATTCTTAAGTGCTGACGGTTGAATAAGATTGTAGTATACTTTGCATAGTACTTATGATTAATAAATATATTCAAGCATCTCACACATTCTCAATGGCAGCGCCGCAAGTGAAGACTCGAGGATTTACGATTGTCGAGCTACTAATCGTCATAGTAGTCATTGGTATATTAGCTGCGATTGTCATTGTTGCATACCAAGGCGTAACAAACAGGGCGAACGATAGTGCAATAAAAAGTGATCTTAAAAGTTTGTCAAACAAACTTCAAATATTTTACACCCATAACGATGAATATCCTTCGACCACTGCACAGCTAGAGTCGTTAGGATTTAAAGCTTCAAGAGGCAGCTACGACGAAACGACAGGCAATATGCTATACTGCGCGATCACCGCTGGTGCAAATGCTCGTTTTGTCGTTGCAGCGAAAAGCAAGTCAAAAGCACAGTTTACTCATTCATCTGGAGGTAGTGGGCAAACGTATACAGGTGCATGGACAGGTGCACATGGAACAGACTGTAAAATTTATGGTATTCCAGATACAGGAGAACCGAACAGGTCTTATGCGCAAGGCTATCATCCACCAGGATGGGGTAGTCCCGGATGGAAATCATGGGATTAGGATGAGAATTGCCGTTATCGCCGCCAACGGAAAATCAGGTCAAGCATTCGTGCATGCCGCACTCACAGCCGGACACGAAGTAGTAGCTGGCGTTCATCGTTCAAATCCTTTTAACGATCAGAAGGATTTAACTGTCAAAACATGCGATGCAACCGATCTGCTGAGCGTCAGTCAGCTGATCCAAGGTTGTGATTGCGTCGTTAATTTGATTGGACACGTAAAAGGATCTCCGGCCACAGTTCAAACTGACGCTACAAAGGTAATCGTCACTGCTATGGAACAGCAACAAATAAAGCGATATGTCGGGCTTACTGGCACTGCCGTCCGCATGCCAGGCGATAGAATAACGCTCATCGATAGAATTATGAACGCTGCGATTACGATTATAGACCCGGAACGCATCAAGGATGGCCAAAATCATATCAGCATCTTACAAAACAGTCAGCTAGACTGGACGGTCGTACGAGTACTGAAACTCACTAATCAAAAGGTCGGTACATATTTCCTATCGCCAAATGGCCCGGTCAAAACATTTACCTCGCGAAATGAAGTCGCGCAGATCATCGTGACACTCATAGAACAGAATAGCTACTTGAAACAGCTTCCCATCATTGCAAAGGTATAGAAGTTCTAATCCTCGTCTGGATAGATAATACTACCATTTTTGTCCAGTTGACAGCCTGGAATATAATAGTCTGACTTGGCTACAAGTTCTGCATGGTGCTTGGGAGCATACATCGTTTCAGCAATCGCTCTATGTATCAGCGAGACGATAGCAGGACTCCGATAAAACACTTCAACACCCATATGTTCTGAGCCACTGTTATGACGAGTATCAATTTGAATAATAGATTGGCGATGACGCTCAAGGATTGGAGAGAATGTCATTTCGACACGGTAATGCAGCGCAGCAAGGCTTTCGTCACCTTCGTAAGGTATTTTCGCCCAAGAACACCATGAATCATCATTAGGTTTAGATGGTTGATATATATCGCCAACGATTCACTAGCCATATCTACTCCTAGTTTAAATGGTGAGTATATTATTTCATCTAAGCCAAAATTATGCAATGATATCAGTTTGAATTATTCAGAATGCTTACGTTTGACAGTATCATAATGAAGCAATACAGTATCATCATGAGCAACCCATTCTTTGAACCCATGCCAAGCAGTGAGCCAGATGAGTTCGGTGATGGAGCGGATGATGATAAAAATTTTGAAGATCACGAACGGCGAATAGGCGAAATCGAAACCATTACTACCGCGATTATGAGCGATGGGGCGTCACTCATAGAAGACGAGGACAATATGCCGATGGCAGATTGGTATGACAAAAGCGGAGAATGTAGAGTAGCACTTACAAAAGTCGCATACAGCGAAGAAGGTAGTGTTTTTTACCTAACTACATATGATGAAGCTGGAGGGATTGCATTGAATCATTTTCGTTTTGATAACGAAACCTATGAAGCAGTTCGGGTAAATGAAAGGGAGGAGGAAGTTTACGATGATTTTATTAGAGACACATACGACGCTACACTCGTCGTTCACGGACTTTTAAGTCGATCTTCGCCTGACACAAGTGAGATTATTGACAGCGCATCGTACGAAGAAAAGTTCTGGCCACTCGCTGCGACCTTTGCACTGAGTACTGAATTTGTGGCACATCAAATCACTGGCGCAACAACTAATGAAAATGGCGAGATCAATCAGACGCTAGTTGAGTCTATCTCTGCTCAGATATTAAGTGTCGACACAACAACCAAAGCAGACGAGTTGGACAAACAAGAGTTGCGCGACATACTAAAGACACCGGAACCCGAACGAGATCTGGCGCTCGATGGATTAGCTCGGTCGATACTCTCGAGAGGCTATGACATTACCGATCCAGAATACATTACTGATGCGATTAATGACCTTGTGCATAACGTTGAGTATCATAAAAGGTATGGTACAAACCAAACCTAGGCGATGAGTAATTTTAATCATTTCTCCATGCAAGAATCGACACTTGCAGGCTTAGACGAAGCAAATAAACGGCTTGCTTGTGAAGTCGAGTTTATGAATGACATTGAGTGGAGCGACCACGTAGTGTCTGATTCATACTTCCTACTTGGCACAGAAGTGTACCGCAACGACGTGCCTAATCACTTGGAAATAAATTCGAGACGACGACATGATGAGCGCCGTTATCTGCTCAACGGAACACTGATTGGCATAGAACTTGGGAGACGTGCACTGGGTAAATCCTACGATAGTAGACTGTCCTCGCAGCTGAGTGTATCTATGCAAACCATTCAAAAAAACCTACAATTACACAACCCAAAGATGCACGATATGTTTGACCGTATTCATATCTCTGGAAGCGCGGAAAGGATGCGGCTACCAATAATGTATCACGCTGTTGCTGAATACAGTGCCCGTAAGAACCTCAGTTCATACGAGCAGGGGCTGTTGATGTCGGGTATCGGCTTTGTGGCCAGAAGCATCGTTACAATTCAAAGAAACGAGAATAGAGACTTGAGATTGTTAGATCTAAGCCTTACCGCTATGGAATAAGTAATCCAGAACCCTTTGCTTTTGGTGAAGTCAGTGCAGTATTCGCTTTTGTCACGCTCAGCATGTCATCAGTATATGATTTCATGCAGCCGTACAAATCATTCGCATCGACAACAACCGGGTCTAACCATAATTGTTCGTCTGCTTTGCTAATAATAATTGGGCGACGGTTTTTTTGGCGGAGTGTCGTTGAATGTCCGTCGATCGTTAGGATTGCACACGTCGCATGCTCTTTGCCTTCGGGATCAATCCACGATGAGTAGACTCCGGCAAACCCAAACAGGCTCTTGTCGGCCAATTGCGTGTAGTACGGATGCTTTCCAGCATCCGTCTTTGTCCATTCATAAAATCCGTTGGCCGGTATGATGCAGCGCCGTGATCGTACCGCATCGCGCCACATTGTTTTGTTGAACACTGTTTCGGATTTTGCGCTAAACGTTTTGTAGCGAAACACACCATTCATATCTTTGGCGCCTTGGGTGACAAATCCCCAGTTCATTTGCTGCAAAACACGGACATTGTCTTTTACTAAAATGACCGGCACATAATTCGTTGGGCTGACGTTATAATTTCGCTTTACGCCAGCAGGTACGCCATTTGGTAGGCTAAATCTATCACGAAGTGACTCTATTTCATAAATGGCGTAGCGATCAAACATTGTACTAGTATACCGCACCAGGGGTACAATGCCTATTCGTCGTCCATTTCAACCGCAGCACTATGGCGCAAATCACGCAGCCGTCGACGTTTAAACGATTCTTTGGACTGTGCAGATTTGCGCTCGGCAATATACCCGCGTCGCTTTTCTAACCCGTCTAGTTCTTGTTTGAAATTAGTATAAATACGAAATCGCACCGGATCAATCGTTCCATCGGCAAACCCAGCTTTCACTGCGCACTGAGATTCGGTATCGTGCTGGCAGTTAGGGTAGTGGCAGTGGCGAATCGCATCGAAAATCTCGGGGAATAGCACCTCTAGGTCAGCGTAGTCACCCCACAGCTGTAGTTCGCGAATACCCGGCGTATCAATAATCAGTCCACCGTTTGGCAGCACAAATAATTCACGGTGGACGGTCGTATGTCGCCCCTTTGAATCGCGCTCACGTACCGATTGTGTTTTCTGACGTTCTTCGCCTAATAATTTATTAATAAGTGTTGATTTACCAGCGCCCGACGAACCCATAACAACTATCGTCTGTCCGGGCTGGATAAACGATTCGACACGTGACAGATCTGTGTCGTTCAGCGCACTCATCACAATTGATTCTGCTTTGAGGTCTTTGATTTCGATTTGTTTGTCAGCTGCATCAAGCGCCTTATCCGCTTTGTTCAGCAAAATGACAACATCAATATTTTGTGCGGACAACTGGAAGATGTAGCGTTCTAATCGCGTTGGACTAAAATCGTGATCGAGCGGTTGCACAATAAACGCCAGGTCTATATTTGCTGCGATAACTTGTTTGTCAATCAAACGTCCCACGTGCCCGCGAACGATTTCGCTTCGCCTGGTTAGGACAGACTGAATGATAGCTGGCTGGTCGTCCGTTCGCTCGATTGCCACCCAATCACCGATCTTTGGCATGTCAATCGCTTTTAATTTGTGCATCAACGACCCAGCCAGTTGTGCAGCAATCTCGTCTGGGCACGCAACACGATACTGCCCACCGTGATCGGCTACCACGCGAGCAGGAATATAGCCGCTCATTGCCAGGCCAGTCCATTCTGCCGCTCGCCGGTCATCCCAGCCGTACGTATTGAGTGTATTCATCTGCTATTAGTGTATCAGTTGTCCCTTTCGATAGGAAACGACTGTAAGATTTCCGACAGCTGACGACGGTATGGGTATGGTATATTTATCAGTAACTAATTGGAGTTTCAGTCATGAGCCAACACAACCACGAAGTATATATAGATCCAATCCGTACAGACATATCACTCTACGACACAAAAGAAGTAGCACATACCGTTCAATCCATTCTTTGGGACGATTTTTCGCGACTACATAACGCAGACCTGGATGACCTTCGTACACTATGCGATCCCAGAGATGAAGCAAAAGTTGAACTTCAAGCTGGTCGACTATCCAGGGCACCAGATGACACGCATTATTACGGCATGTACGAACCTGGAAATCCAGATATGATAGGTGTGGCAAAAATTGCGCCATGGGGCACGGAGTACGAAAGATCTTTTACTTCACCGACGCTCGTCAGATTAAAATCACTTTTGAAACTCGATAAAAAGGCTGTCGGACTCGATGCTTTCGCACTCAAATCAACAGATAACCGATCAGGTTTGACGCGAGCAGCGTTGAATTCTATCTATTGGAATGACCGCATTATACCAGTTGATGCCGAATTAAAGGCAGTTGTTGATGTGAACGATGAAGAATTAATTGAAGCATTTGACGAACTTGGTGCAGCTGCACACGAAAAAATAGCGACAATCCATTTGAATGACTGGACCCGCGACTACACACTTCGTACACTTCCTGCCAAACAGAGAACTGCACGACCAGCTTGGTAGTATATTTCCGGACACTACCCTGATTCAGGTATACTAATATTGATGAATACAATTACGTGCACCCACTGCGGAACGGAGATCGAAGTCGACAAAGTACTAGAGAGTCAGATCGAGGCTCGCGTTCTAAGTGCCGAGCGACACAAGCACGCCGAAGAGCTCGTGGCGATCAAGTCAGAACAAGAAGCGGCCGTTGCAAAAGAGCGAGCCGCAGCAAGTGCTATGGCCGAAAAACAGCTTGCAGGGGAACGTGAATTACTTCAAAAACAAGCAGCGGCAGATCTGGAGCTAGAGCGTAAAAAGATCGCCCAAGATACTGCGAATGAAGCGCGGAAAACCGCGGCGGAACAAGAATCATTAATTCAGATGTTGAAAAACGATGCTGAAAATGCCAAACAAGACAGCAAAAAACTTCGTGAGGATCTGGGTAAATTAATGGATCAGTTACGCGAAAGTAATAAAGCAAAAGACAACGCCGAGCTGGAAGCAAAAAAGAAACTTGCCGAAGAAGAGTCGCGTATCCGTGAAGAAGTGCAAAAGACAGCCGATGAAAAACAGCGTTTAAATTTGGCTGCGAAAGAAAAGACGATTACCGACTTGCAAAAAGCATTGGACGACGCTCAACGCAAAGCCGCTCAAGGGAGCCAGCAGCTTCAGGGCGAAATATTGGAATTAGACCTAGAAGAAGCACTGGCAAATCACTTCCGTGATGACGAGATTAATCCGGTCGCGAAAGGTGTTAATGGTGCCGATATCAGTCATACCGTCAAGAGCCAGAGCGGCATTGCCTGCGGCATCATATTATGGGAGATCAAACGAACAAAAAACTGGACGGATGACTGGATCCCAAAACTCAAAACTGATTTGCGTAGCGCAAAAGCAAATATCCCTGTCATTATTAGCGAGATATTGCCAAAGCAACTTGATACCGACATGGGACAAGTCGATGGTGTGTGGATTGTCAAACCAAAACTTGCGATTATCCTTGCGACACTACTCCGAAAAGGACTGCTAGATGTTGGTCGCCAAAAAGCCCTTGCAGCCAACCAAGGTGACAAAGCAGATGCGCTGTATTCATTCGTCACCAGCCACGAGTTTTCACAGCAAATCGAAAGCATGATTGAAACGTACCAAGAAATGACGACACAGGTCACCAAAGAGCGCGTTGTCTACGAAAAACTTTGGGCGCAGCGCGAAAAGCAAGCTAATAAACTACTGATGGGCACGGCAAATATCATCGGCAGCATGCAGGGACATATCGGACAGGCAAGCATGCCAAAGATTAAAGGCCTAGAACTTGATGTCGGTATTGACGATATAGTGTAATCAGTTTTTAGTCTCATACTATACCACCACAATTCGCTTATGCTCAACTTTTCGCGCCATATCTGTTAGGATGGTGGTATGAGATACGTCGCCAAAGCAATACTATATAACCCTGCCGGGCAGATTTTAGTGTTGCGACGAAGCAGTACACATCCAGTATTGGCATACGAAATTGATTTTCCTGGTGGTATCATCGAACGAAATGAAACCGTCATCGACGGACTTCTTCGTGAAGTGCGTGAAGAAACAGGCATAAAACTATCAACAACAGCCGTTCGTCAAGTACACGACCAGACAGGCGACGAGCATGAGCATCACCATGTCTTTATAGCACAGCTAGATGCAACTCCTGACATACAGATCAGCTGGGAACATGATCAGTACCATTGGGCCGATCCGCAAGCAACGCTTGATACACTGACTTCGCATCAGTCGCCAGACACATCGTGGCCAGTCGTTATTACCTATCTAAAATCTATACATCATCATGTTGCGCATACGGCGTAAAGGCGTACTATAGAATTATGAAGCCCTACATTCACTACCACAAAGACGGCACAGTCTGGGCAAGAGGATTTACTATCGAAGGATTGCCTGCAGGATACTGGGAATGGTTCCGCAAAGACGGCACCAAACTACGGTCAGGACATTTTGATGATGGCAGACAAGTCGGTGAGTGGGTGACCTATAATGCCAAGGGCGAAGTACACAAAGTAACCCATATGAACCAAGTGTCGCCAACTGAATCTAATATACAAACCGACTAATCAATTATGTCCGAAAAATCCCCTCCTCACCATAGCGCCAAAGACCTTCATCGTTTAAACAGAGACGTTATGCAACAAACCCATAATATATTTAACTGGGAAAGTAACGGACAGGGGAGAGATGACACACTGCTCCGCTACGTCGAATGGTCTGACAAGGCGTCCGGTGCGGCGCTGCGACTTGATGAACGTGATACTCCACAAGCGCCGTTTCTTCTATCCGTTACGCAGGATAGTTTACATAGGTCACAGGCGAATACCGAATATTTTTACGGCAATAGTCACCAATACGCAGGTAAGGTATCAGGTAGCGACGAAAGGCGATCCGGCGGTCAGGTTGCTCGCGAAATACTCGATCACCTCCAAACGTTTCAGACACTTTCGACATCAGAGCGTACGGATTTTGAAGAATTTGCAGCCGAACAAGTTGCGCTTGACATGAAACGAACGTTATTTGTCGCCCGAGCACTTTCTGTCGTACCTCGCATAAAACATCGCTATATCCATTCTGCCGTTGCCACTCGCGCCGAACGAGAGCAGCTAGATCCAGCTCGTGTACGTCATTACTTAACGATGGCAACGACCTGGCAATAACAAACCACGAATGTTCTGACATAAGCATGCTGTCAATATTTGACGTATTCATGCGACTTTTTATGTTCATTTTTACACTTTCATAGCGCCCGTGAGCGTGCTATCATTCCGGGTGCCAAATCTGGAGGTAGCAATGTACAATGACCAGACCCGCGATCAGCTAAAAGCACGGATCACAACGTTGCGGAATCACTACGATGCAGGGAAAATCACGCAAGAGGTACTGACCAGTCAGGTCAACAATCTCGAAAAGGAAATCGATCGGAGGGGGGATCCCTGACCGATATGAGCGATCTCGAGGAGGCGCTACTACTCGATACCAACATCGTCCGACCCGAACGAACAGGAAAACACCGGAAGTAGGTTCATCGCGACATGCAGTACGACTGCGCGCACTGTCGCGCGCATACCCCGACCATATTATCGGCACCTGGATACGGGCTCCTAGATTTTAGGAGCCCAATTCATGTCCGAATCAAAATTACTATTGACAAATTTGATAATGTGTGCTATATTGATAATAACAAACGTTTTCTTGTATACCTTTGCAGTCAATCTATTGACGCACCGATTCACGCTAGATTTCACCTCGATTACATACGTTGTAATCAGGCGTTCGCCCTGTCACTAACGGCACATATACGCCAGACACGCGAATCGTATTGATGAACTATACATATGAATTCCGTAAAGAGAAATCTTTGTTTAGGTACCTATGCGTATCTACCGACTATGGGTTTTGTCATGATAAAACCTCGCACCTCCGCATAGAAGATACACCCGGCATTCATCTGTCGGGTGTATTAAATACAAAGACCTTTACTTTACCTCGTCGATGAACTGATCCATTTTGACAAATGCATCTAATGGATAGTCAATAAATTAATTTGCAGGTTAAGTCAAATATAGTAGCTTCGGACAACTGAGGTATGGTATAATAATCAAGCACTTTAATGGGCTGTCGCCAAGTGGTAAGGCATCGGTTTTTGGTGCCGACATTCGGGGGTTCGAATCCCTCCAGCCCAGCCATGAAAAAAGTCTTAGATCTTCCGATCTGGGACTTTTTTCTTTGCCTTAGATTATGGTTCGAACCCACGGATACTTTTACAAAAGAAAGCACACGGGTATTTTATTTTGTGCATGAAGGTAGGGTAGTCGCCGTATTCCCTGGCATAGTACATGCCTTGAGTAGTTAGGTTCTGTGATTAAATAGAGGCGTGACGTCTCCCCTATGAAGCACGCCCCCACGCCCCTAGTCCTGATTGGATATAATAAACGTATTCTCGGTAACATCAATTCTTATGCTTACAATGATACAATCAAGATGTGAGTACTGTAGATTCAACGATAATGACGGTCAACGCTGGGTCATCTAGTATTAAATTAGATATCTTTACTGCGAATCAGCGGCTATATACGCTCCGTATAATCGGTCTCGGCCAAGGTGAGATTCAAATTCGCGTCACCGAACCTGACAAAGAGACGGTCAATGCAACTATCCAGATTGATGCTGACCAGCCAATCGAACAGAAGCTGTATGACACCCTCGAGCAGTCTGGTTATTTACAGAATGTCGACACGATCAGTCATAGAATCGTCCAGGCTGGCCCACGAAGTCAGCAGGCCGAAACAATCACAGATGAACTTGTTCGCGAACTAGAAACCTACATACCACTGGATCCCGGGCATCTTACTCGTTCACTACGACTCATAGACCTCTTTCGTAAAAATCTACCAGGGGTACTGCATGTTGTTTGTTATGATACCGCTTATTTTCATAATCTACCCCGCGTTGCACAACTATTGAGTGTGCCGAACCAGGGCGCAGACCCTGCATTTCGTAGATATGGTTTTCATGGATTGTCGTATGCGTATTTACAGCAGGCCTTTCAGGAATATGCAGGCGACGTGGCCGTTAATGGCCGTGTTATTTATGCGCACCTGGGTAGTGGCGCGAGTCTCGCTGCTACTCGCAGTGGAAAACCAGTCGACACGACAATGGGATTTTCGCCTGCATCAGGAATAGTCATGAGCACACGATCAGGTGACATCGATCCAAGTTTGGCCTGGTATATGCATACAAAGTATGACGTTGACGAAGAATCATTCAAACATATGGTTAACTTTGAATCGGGTCTTTTGGGTGTTTCTGGCCGTAGTGCAGATATGCATAGGTTATTGCAAGAGCAAGACCAGCATGCAGGTTCGAGAGATGCTGTCGCGTTGTTTGTGTACAATGTGCAAAAAGCAATCGGTTCACTCGCAACGACAATCGGCGGATTAGATTCGCTCATATTTTCTGGAGGAATAGGCGAACAATCGTCAGAAATCAGGCAAAGAGTGTGTCAAAATCTAGATTTTTTGGGAATTACTGTCGATACCAAGCTAAATAGCGTGCATGAAAAGTGCATTTCTTCTGAGTCTAGTCGGGTTGGGGTTCATGTTATACCGACAGACGAATCAATGGTGATGTGTCGATTAGCCAAAGGAATAATAGGGCAAAAAGAGATACTCGGATGAACACAGACGCGCCGCTCAGTCGTGAAATGCTCGAAAAGATGGATGCGTATTGGCGGGCGTCAAATTATGTAACCGTAGGGCAAATCTATTTGTGCGACAACCCGCTACTAAAAGAGCCGCTGCGTTTAGAGCATGTCAAAAAACTCTTGCTGGGTCACTGGGGAACGTCGCCCGGCCAAAATTTCATCTATACGCACCTGAACAGAGTTATCAAACAGCACGATTTGAATATGATATACATATCCGGACCCGGTCATGGCGGGCCTGCCGTGGTGAGTAATGTCTATCTGGAAGGAACTTTCAGCGAGTATTACCCTGAAATTACTCAAGATACCGCTGGCCTGCGCAAATTATTCAAAACTTCGTCATTTCCCGGCGGACTGTCGAGCCACGTGTCACCTCAGGTGCCCGGATCTATGCACGAAGGTGGTGAGCTGGGCTATTCGCTGAGTCATGCGTTCGGAGCGGTATTTGATAACCCCGAGCTGATTGTCGCCTGCGTTGTTGGCGACGGAGAAGCCGAGACCGGACCGCTTGCCACGGCTTGGCATTCGAATAAATTCTTGAATCCGCGCACGGATGGCGCTGTCCTGCCGATCCTCCATTTGAATGGGTACAAAATCAGTAACCCCACGATTCTCGCTCGGATTGAACGGGATGAATTAGAACAACTGTTTCGGGGTTATGGATGGGTGCCGTATTTTGTTGAAGGAGATGAACCCGAACATATGCATCAGCTGATGGCGGCAAAAATGGACGAGGCAGTTGAAGAAATACGCCGTATCCAATCAAACGCCCGCGACAATCACGATACAACTCGACCCCGCTGGCCACTGATCATACTTAGTTCCCCCAAAGGCTGGACAGGTCCGAAAGAGATTAACGGCAAGCTGATTGAAGGAACATTTCGCGCGCACCAAGTGCCCCTTGCTGTTGATGAAGCGCATCCAGACAACCTCGCAATACTCGAACAGTGGCTGCAGAGTTATCGACCGGACGAACTATTCACCGAAGAAGGCGCTTTGCGTCCAGAACTAGCCAAACTCACACCGGTTGGCGGCCGCAGAATGGGGTCTAATGATCACGCGAACGCTGGCGGTTATATTCGCGAACTACATTTGCCGGACTTTCGCTCGTACGGCATCGATATTCCTCATCGTGGGATCAGTAGCGAAGGGAATGTCCATGCGCTCGGACCGTTTTTGCGCGACGTTGTAAAGTTGAACCAGGTACATCGAAATTTCCGAATATTCAGCCCCGATGAACAAATGTCTAACAGATTAGAGGCGGTGTTCGAAGAAACGAATCGGCAGTGGTCGGCTCGCATCGGTGCAAACGACGAGTTTTTGGCGCATGA
Organism: Candidatus Saccharibacteria bacterium RIFCSPHIGHO2_12_FULL_44_22; assembly: GCA_001790515.1. Lineage (GTDB taxonomy): Bacteria > Patescibacteriota > Saccharimonadia > Saccharimonadales > Saccharimonadaceae > MGCS01. Next base: position 80,293 of record MGCS01000010.1, on the reverse strand, counting down.
CGGTGCAGTGCTTGATTCGATGCTGAGCGAACATCAATCACAAGGTTGGTTAGAAGGGTATTTACTGACGGGGCGGCACGGCGTACTGAACAGTTACGAGGCATTTATACGGATCATTGATTCCATGGTCAACCAGCACGCCAAGTGGCTCAAGATGTGCTCGGAGCTGCCCTGGAGGAACGACATACCTTCGCTCAACTATCTTTTGACCTCTCATGTTTGGCGACAAGATCACAATGGCTTTACTCATCAAGATCCTGGTTTTATTGACCATCTTGCCAACAAAAAAGCAGATGTGACGCGTATTTATCTTCCGCCCGATGCAAACACGACTATTTCTAGTTTGAATCATTGCCTAAAGAGCAGAAATTATATCAACCTGATAATTGCCGGCAAACACGATAGCCCGCAGTGGCTGACGATGGAAGAGGCGATAACGCACTGCACGAAAGGTGTGAGCGTTTGGGAATGGGCGAGTAACGACAAGGGCGGCGAACCGGATATCGTCATGGCGTGTGCTGGCGATGTGCCGACGCTCGAAACATTGGCTGCTGTATCAATATTGCGTCAGCATCTCCCAGAATTAAAAGTTCGGGTTGTTAATGTTGTTGATCTGATGAGATTATTGCCGCAATCAGAACATCCTCACGGGCTGAGCGACCCCGAGTATGATGAGCTATTTACTCGAGACAAGCAAATCAAATTTGCCTTTCATGGATACCCTTGGTTAATCCATCGTCTGACGTACCAGCGAGCAAACCGCAATTTGCATGTCCGCGGCTATAAAGAAGAAGGTACTATCACGACTGCTTTTGATATGACGGTGCTGAATGACATGGATCGGTATCATTTAGTAATCGACGTATTGAAACACCTCGAACTCGACAGCCCCGAAAGCGAACAACTGAAGCAGCATATGCAACAAAAGCTGATTGAGCATAAAAATTACATTCATCGTCATGGCATCGATATGCCAGAGATACGTGACTGGAAGTGGGATAATACCGTTACCTAAAGCAAAAAGGTTTGATCGACTGACGACAGTGTATAATTTAGGTGATGAATCAATATAATTTCAATGTGCTGACGTGGGAAGAATTCGAGGAATTCACAAAAGACTTGCTCTCTGCTGAAATGGATGTAGTATTTCAGTCATTTGCAAACGGACCGGACGGTGGTATAGATCTGAGATATTCATCAGGTGGAGATGCACGAGATATAGTCGTTCAGTGTAAACGGTATAAGAATGTACCTAGCTTGATGTCGAACCTCGCTAAAGAACGCGCCAAGCTCGACACGATGAACCCCAAACCTAAAAGGTACATATTGACAGTGTCCTTGGACATATCCGAGGCGAAAGTCAATGAGATAGCGGCACTCTTTTCGCCTTACTTGTTGTCGGCAGATGATATTATCACTCCAAAGCAGCTGAATACTATGTTGAGTAGACATCAAAGTGTCGAGCGAAGGCATTACAAACTCTGGCTGGCAAGTAGCAATGTACTGCGAACTATATTGTCGAGTAGAGTGGTGAATTATACTAGTTTGATACAAGAGAGCATCGAGAGTACGCTAACGCTCTATTCTCCAACTCCTAGCTTTGGCGAGGCGATGAGCGCACTAAAAGAAAATGGATTTATTGTTATTGCTGGCGAGCCAGGGGTTGGCAAGACTACCTTAGCGCAGGTTATGAGCTTTTACCTTTTGGGCGACAAAGACTTTGACGAACTCATAGCGCTTCCTCAAGATATTAATGATGCCCTTGAAATGATGAGTAGTAACCCCGAGAAAAAGCAACTTTTCTTGTTCGATGATTTTTTGGGCAGTAACTATTTAGATTATAAATTATCTCGACGCGAAGACTCAGTATTTAAATCGCTCATAGAAAACATTGGTCATCTCAAGAAAAATAAAGCTCTGATTATGACTACGCGCGAGTATATATTGCATCAGGCTCAACAAAGTACCGAGGTGTTCAAAGACCAAGAGTTCCTTGATGCCGAGTACATTATAAATCTGTCTAAATACGACGCTACCACTAAAGCGAGGATTCTCTATAATCACTTGGCGTCATCCGATATACCAGATAAGCATCTCGAATACTTTGTGAGCGAAAGGGTGTATCGCGATGTCATCAACCACCGGAATTATTCTCCTCGTTTAATCGGAGCTATCAATAAGCAAAAGCTATGGCAAGGTCGCACGCCCGAAGCTTTTAGTGACATGGTTATCGATTTATTTGAAAACCCATGGACGCTTTACGAAGACGTGTATGTTAATAAGATTGACGAGAAAGAGCGAAATGTCATGCTTGTCATGATGTCGATTGGAAAAGAGATACGGTTCGATTATCTTCACCGCGCAGTGGTCTCGTTTGACGAAACGATCGACGAAACCCAGCTGGGTAGGTCTATTGATATCCTGGAAAATACATTCCTAAAGACCTCAAAGGACGGAAGCGGCCATATCGTAGTCGATGTCCTCAACCCTACTATCTACGATTTCGTCACCCACTATCACCGCAATCACTTCCACTCGCTACAAAAACTTATCGAGAGTGCGCTATACCTCAACCAGTTAACGCATACTTTTGTTATAGATAAAGATAACCTTAGCTACGAAGTACGCTCATCACTGTCGGGCTATGATCCTATCTTGCTGGATGAATCAAGCGCCGTAGTGTTCAAAGATAAAGTACTAAGAGATTGGAGGAAACTCGCCTGGATTGGCAGCAGAGCCGTTCCCGACGATTTCGATATTTTCGACAGTTTGTCTCGACTACTAGATAGCTCTATTGAAATAGAAGAAGTAAAATTGGATTTATCAAAAAAGCTGCTTGAAGACCTAGAGAAATCAGCTATACCCACGAGGGATGTACAGTCGGCTTTGAATATCTTTGACTACTATTTTGAACCCGAGGATATATCCGAAACAGTCGCTACTCATTTCGTCGAATCTATCACAACCTCGTTTGTTGACTATGAAGACCTAAAGGCTATCGCTGAAATAGGGTGGAGCCGGGATATGAAGGGTGTTATGTCAGACATGATTATCGATGAGATGTCTGCCAGGAGTGATCATCTTGATATTTTAGACGAAGAAATTAGGCAGCGGTTGTCGGATGATCAAGACGAACAGAGTATTAAAGAAGAAATGGAAGAAACTCTAGCTTATTTTGGACTAGGAGATATTTTTATAGACGAAATCTTTGTGAGGTGGAGTGAGCCGCCCGAAGATTATGACGGTTCAAGCTTTTATTCAAAAGATGACGATGAATTTGAATCACATAGAGATAGTGAGTCCGATATTGACGTGACCATTGATAATATATTCGAATCGCTACTCTCGAAGTAGGCTACATCAGCTACTTTGGTGAGGACGGGGATACCGCAGTGCGTCTACAATCTATCAATTACCCCTGGCGGAGATTTTGCAATTCTTGATTCAATAGCCATGTTGCGAGACTAAGTTTCCGAGGTGTGACCTTGGAAGAAAATTAATGACAAAAAATAGTGTTGACGACGCAAATTGAGTTTGTTAATCTGGGCATTAGGAAGATCAAGTGATACAGCACATTATCATTATGTGTGGCCGATCAAGTTAAATAGTTCAGTTACAGCTCAGTTAATTAGTTAGTAGGCCACATCTGTTGGTGCAAATCTTCCAGAAGAGAGACATGTAAATGTCTCTCTTTGCTATTTGGAGTGCAGTGAACCTGGCTATATATATCATGGCAACCAATCACATATCAACTGGTCGTCAAACTTGTTACAATTGATATGATGACAAACAATACAAAGACGCCGCTTTATCGTGATGACGACAACAAGCTTTTGGGATACGTTGCGAGTAGCAGTACAAGTTGGCAAGCGCTGACTATATTTGGGGCACAAATTGAATTGACGACAAGCCGTAAAGACGCAGAGCGTATCCTGAAAGAAAAGGGTTTACTACACCTGATGGGCGTCTGGCAATACTACGACAGTGACGATCACGATTGGTATCCATGCATCATCAAAGAAGCATACGAAAACAAAGTAGTCGTCAACCGAACGACGAGCCTAGGATATCAAGACCCTGACGATTACAAACAGATTATCATAGAGTTCCCGTCAGAAAATAACCTTAGTAAGTCTTCTTGAATTGCTACATCAAACTCATGATAACCAAACATCAAAGCATCGAACTGATCGCCAAACGAATTACACATGACACGCCAAATTGCTGGAGTGTCTACTTTGAACGACCGATGAAGTTTATATTCCAACCCGGCGATTGGATTGACTTACAGTTCAATGGCCGCGTACTGAATGGCGGTATGACATATTCGATATCATCGTCACCAACAGAGGACGATATACGTATTACATTTCGCGAAGGAATCAGCGAGCTCAAACAAGCGCTACAAACAATTCAACCAAACGAAAAGCTGACGATCACTCAATATGGCAATGACTATGATTTTCAGCTCAATAAAAATCAATCGAGCGTCTTGATTGCAGGTGGAGTAGGGATAGCGCCGTTTCGCAGCATGATCAAGGAAATGTACGACAACAATAACAAAAATGAAGTGTCACTGATATACCTGAATCAGAATGAACATTTTTTGTTCAAAGATGATCTGGATCTATGGAGAAAAACAATGCCGAATCTGGCGATAACGTATATAACAACAAACGATATCAACAGAAAGAAACGCGAAAAGATAATTCTGTCACTGATCAAAAATGTAGATCAAAATTTCTATATCTCGGGTCCATCAGCAATGGTTGAGTCAAACGAACATTTACTTATTGATACAGGCGTACCTGTGAGGAATATCAGAATTGATAGTTTTGGCGGGTATTAGAAATGAAATTGTACCGTCAACGCCCGATGATCTGAGCCCAGATCTGGCGATATTGTCGCTTTCGTCATAAATGCAGATCGGGGGATATAAACATGGTCAATACGAAGACACAAAATACGCAGCCCTTTGAATCGGCTACACTCAGGAAGCATACCAGACACCGTTGGCTGCGCCGACGAGGCGATGCCATTAGTGAAATGACGCAAGCCGGGTGAGTAAACAGTCGTATTGAAATCACCGCCAATAGCATATGGCAATGTTTCTTTTGCGAGTATATTTATGACCGAGTTACTATCAACCATTCTTTCATCGTAAAACTGAGCACTGAACGGCCCAGTGAGATGAAGGCTATAAAACGCCATTTTCCCGACCCTAGGAATAGCAATAACAATTTTTACTAAAGACGAATGGACTTCTAATTCATAGGTATACGATTCAAGGATTGGATACTTTGATACCAACGCAGTGCTCGTATATTGAACTGTATTTAATCGCGTTGCATTGTAGTAATGCGCAAACCCAGTCTGTTCACTGATTTGCTTCGTCACATCCGGGTTTGCTTCTTGTAACGCGATCACGTCACTATCTTGTGTGCGCAAGTACGTACTAGCGCGCTCTAGCTCTGTGTTCGAAAATTCACGATTAAACGTCGTAAAGCGAATGGCTTGTTTTGAAGAAGAGATTGTAGTTACCGCGGCGGATGGGTGGCCTAGCATGACGTAGCAGAGACTAAAGATACCCAATAGCAGGGCACCCGCCCCGAGACATGTCGCAATAAGATGTCGACGAAAGCCACCCTTCCAGGCAATGAGACCGCCAAGTACAGCAACTCCAATGAAGAGAAGTGTCGTCGCTGTCGGCGCAAAACTAACCAGAAGTTCTAGCGGCCATAGTTGAATATAGAATGCAGCGACCAGACTTGTCGCTGCAACTAGAAGAACGGTAGCAAACGCTACAAATAATTTTGACTGAATCATATACTACCTAGTATATAGCGACCGTCATTACGTGGCGATAGTATCTACTTTTTTGGTACTTTTATGACAAACAGTGCAATTGCCAGCGCACCGATCATTAGTAATGTTGCGGCCATGAACGCTGCATGAAACCCTGCTAGCTGCGCTTCTGGCCCGGTCGACGTGCCAGTAGCAAAAGCTGCGACACCGGCAAGTACTGCGATTCCGAGCGCACCACCGACTTGCTGTGAAGTATTGATCAGTCCAGATACGAGCCCCGACTCACGTGCTGGTACACCAGATGTCGCGGCCAAGATGGCGGACAAGAAGAACAAGCCCATACCTGTCGGAATCAAAATGATGCTTGGCAGAATATTGACGATATAGCTTCCTTGGAGCGGCAAAAGAGTAAACAGACCGATACCGATCGTTGGTAATATCGTCCCAACGATCAAAAGCTTCTTGATGCCGAATCGATCAACTAACTTCGGCGCATTCCATGACACAATACCCAAGATAATCGGGAAGGGGAGGAATGCTAGTCCACTTTGAATAGGTGAAAAGTGTAGAATATTCTGCAAATACAATGATATGAAATAGAACATACCAAGCATACCAGCCATCGCAGGAATCATAATCAGGTTACCGCCACTAACGTTGCGCAGTCGGAAAACAGAAAGCGGCACAAGCGGATGTCTGACTCGTGATTCGTTGTATATAAATGCTGCGATGAGAATCACTGCAGAAAGAAGAGTAAGTAGTACATATGGATCGGCAATTCCGGCTTCTGGTGCTTGACTAATCGCGTAGACAAGTGCAATCAAGCCAGATGTAATGAGCGCCGCTCCGGGTAAATCAAGATTCTTGTCACTTTCTTCTTTGGCATGTGCTGGAACGTATTTCATGATGCCAATGACGGCTAGAATACCGATCGGAACATTAATAAAGAAATCCCAATGCCATCCAAACAATTGCGTAATAATGCCGCCAAGCAACACCCCAGCAGCGCCACCGCCAGCAGCAACGATCGTCCAAACACTCAGCGCACGCGTGCGTTCTGCGCCTTCATTGAACGTTGTCAACAGCACCGACATGGCAGCTGGCGACATGAACGCGGCAGTTAGTCCTTGGAGCGCCCGAAGAACGATAAACGATTCACTTGATTGCGATAGTCCAATTAATAGCGACGTAAGCGTGAATCCACTTAGTCCAATAACAAGCACTTTCCGCCGGCCGTACAGGTCTGCCGCACGTCCACCCAGCAGCAAAAAGCCACCGAATGTCAAAACATATGCCGTTAGTATCCATTGCAGCGACGCGTCAGTAAACCCGAGCGATTCTTTGATTGCTGGCAATGCGACATTCACAATCGAACTATCCAGCACAACCAGGAATTGTGTTAGCGCTAGTAGCACTAACACAATTATTTTATTCTTTGCAATACCCATTTGCACCCTCCTAAGTCATTTACTATATCAATCATTGTATTTGTATATAGTTTAGATTGTCAAGTATTTAGTTTGTGTAGTATAATGAAAGTATGAATAACGATGAATTAAAGAATAATCCGTATTGGCAAATTACTTTACTATCGTCACGCCTCAAACATGATGTTGCTCAGGTTGCAGAGCAGCATGGTCTCGCCCCAAGCCAAATGCACGCACTACTGCTCGTCGAACCCAAAAAGCAAATCGCTATGAACCAACTATCTTGCATGATTAGTTGCGATGCGTCCTACATTACAAGTATCGTCGATAAACTAACGAATCTGGGGTACATACGACGCCAAGAAAGCTCATTAGACCGACGCATAAAAACGATCGAATTAACCAAAGAAGGTGTCGTATTTCGCGCTAAACTAATTCGCGATTTCAATGATTTTTACAGACACCAGTCACAACTACAAGATATCGGAACCGACATTACCGATGCACTCGAAAAAATAGTAGCCATAACAACCGTCAAAGCAATCAATAAAAACACGCCTACCACGTAACGGATCAAAATTATACTTGAGTTTGCTATACTATCTTTATGTCTGAACAAAATTCCTTGGGTTCTATCCACTACACGACGGGCGCACGCAAGACCGATTACCTATACCGTATATCCATGAAAGGGCTGGTTCGCAATGAGCACGGAGAAGTATTGGTCGTCAAAGAAACAGGCCGCGACTGGTGGGATTTACCAGGTGGTGGTATGGATCATGGCGAAAATATTGAACTGGCAATTGCGCGCGAAATGAAGGAAGAGGTGAATCTGGAAGGCGGATTTAGTGCTCGAATTATCTCTGTTGATGATCCATCTTACCTGGCGAAGCATGATTTATGGCAAGTTCGCTTGATCTACGAGATTACAGCAGAAAATCCTGTATTTAGCCCGGGCGAAGATGCTGATGAGATTGCGTTCATGAACCCAGAGATATTCAAAACATCTGAAAAATCAGCCGAACGTCGCATTTATGAGTACGCAAACCGTCAGGATCAACTGTCTATGAGTAAATACGGTGCATAAGTTTTTACGGAAGAGACGCTACCAGATTATAATTGCCGTATGTGGCGTATTGGTTGTCGCGCTATTATTTGTGGCGTATTCACCGGTTTTGGCAAAATACTTTCCGGATGGACGACTAACATTCATGCCTATGCAACCAACAGCTCTGCCAAATGGCATACGGCTCACATCAACATCGTTAACTGCCAGTAAACAATACGACACGCCGACTACCTATAACAAGTCTATTTCATATAGTGTTGATACTGATACGATTAGTATCTCTCAGGAACATACCCCCTTTTCTGAACCGCTTTCTTGCAGGCTTGAGTCTGAAAATGCCAGTTGCCGCATGGTTACCACTCAAAACAATAGGCAGTACAGAGTAGAAACGAATTTCGTTGACGACAACAATAACCCAACCGCAGATTCAACGCAATTTATTCAATATATTGAGGGCGTACCTACACATTCATTCATGTCAAAAAAGGTGCGATAGACCGCTACAGCGACCAAGATTGGTCAAATGTGATTGACGGACTAAAACCAGTAAAGCTAAAGCAGATACCTATTACAGTAAGAGACGCCAGCAGAGGATAGCCTAAAGATTTTGAAACAAACAAAACAACAGCTACAATCGTAATCATGAGACAGTTTTATAACGTCCTCCTCAACACACTCGTCGCAAATGTCACGACGAGCTATCTATGGTTTGCGCTAACATTCTGGGTCTATTTAGAAACCAGATCAGTCCTTGCAACGGCATTTATTGGCGGATCATACATGCTACTAGTTGCAATACTAAGCTTGGTATTTGGGACCATCGTTGATCACAACAAAAAGAAAGTCGTTATGATGGCGTCAACTATTATCACGTTCGTCGCGTATGCCATTGCTGGAATAATGTTCTTACTTTTCCCGGAAGACCAATTGATTAATTGGAAATCAGGTGTATTCTGGCTGTTTAGTGGCATTATTCTTATCGGTGGAGTGGTTGAAAATATGCGTAATATTGCGCTTTCGACCACCGTCACACTGCTTGTTCCAAAAGATAGACGCGATAAAGCAAACGGAATGGTTGGAACGGTGCAGGGTGTCGCTTTTATGGTGACCTCAGTATTTAGCGGGTTATCAATTGGGCTGCTTGGCATGGGATGGACGCTGGCTATTGCGATTACATTGACCGGCGTCGCATTACTACACCTCGTCTTTGTATCGATCCCAGAAAAAAGCATCGCCCACGACCCAGAATTACAGAACAAAAAGATTGATATTCGCGGCAGCTTAAACGCCATTCATGCAATTCCAGGGCTATTTGCATTGATTATATTTACGACATTCAATAACTTTGTCGGTGGGTCATATATAGCGCTGATGGATCCATACGGACTAACGCTATTTTCTGTTGAATTGTGGGGGATTGTCCTTGGAATCACCAGCACAGGGTTTATACTCGGTGGACTTGCCATCGCTAAATTCGGGTTGGGCAAAAATCCAATCAGGACATTATTGTTCGTCAATATTGCGATTGCTATATTAGGTATGTTGTTTATAATCCGAGAGTTCTGGCTACTATATGCGGTGGGTATTTTCGTCTTTATGTGCCTGATGCCGGCAGCAGAAGCAGCCGAACAGACAATCATTCAGCGTGTCGTTCCATTCAATCGCCAGGGGAGAGTCTTTGGATTTGCACAAAGCATCGAATCGGCTGCATCACCAATTACGGCATTTATGATCGGACCAATCGCCGAATTCTGGATTATTCCATATATGAATGGTGATGCAGGAAAAACACAGTTGGGCTGGCTGTTGGGCGATGGTGAAGCGCGTGGTATTGCGCTCATTTTGTTCGTCACGGGCTTGATTACACTCATTTTTGTCATCGCTGCCTTTACCACGAAGTCGTATCGATTGCTCAGCACCTATTACGCAAAATCGTAATAGAATATTAGCATATTTACATATCTCTTATTTATGTTATAATGTTGCTAAATGGACACTTTCCCACCCGAAATCGATCATAAAGCCGCGTATGAAAAGCATCGTGTCGCAAAAAGCATTATCGCTGGAATTGCAGCGATATCATTGAGCGCCTGCACCGTTGAAGCGCGGCCAGCACCAACGACGCCAGAAACGTCCGTAACAGCCGAACGCATAGCGCCAATCGGCGAGGTCGGTAAGCTATCGTTTGAGGACATAGAGGACACACCATTCAGTTTCGATACCGCACAAGCATCCGTCACTACCTATCCGGATCAATTTACGCAACTTATTAACCCAAACCCGAATGATCCAGCTAACCCCTACAAGGAAGATCACGCCTACACAGCATCTCTTTTGGAGGTCACGTATGTCAACGGGAAGCTTGAATACAGCGATGTAACAATAGGTCAGACTCTCGAAAACGCCCCAAAACAGCAGCTGATTGACGCCGTCGCTGTCAATCACGAGCTACTTGAGAGTGCGTTCAAAAACGACAGCCTTGACATCATTAACTTTAGGATCGTTAAAGATGACCCTGTACCTCGCAACTATTCGCTTGCAAAACCGCAATACGTTGCAGAAGATTATATGAATGCCGATGGTGGTGGAGTAATCTATATGGCATTCGATAGCTACGACATACAGACCGTCGCCGACATTGCTACCATGCTCCGTCATGAAACACTCCATTCGCTAACAGCGACGTCAGATTTATATCATTCCAATAACGAAGCCGGGTACTCCATAGATGCCGATACGCTTTATGAATTCTCAAACGCATGTCGTTCATTACGCTCGCTCGCGCTTAACCAGGTTGCAACTAATTCTGCAGAAATAGTACAGCAGCTCGAGAGCGTTGCGGCATCGGTGTCATGGCAGTACAGTGCACAAATTCAAGCCATCATCCAATCAATCCAAGACGGATCTATCGCCAACATACAACCGGCCTTTGGTAATCAGATCGTGACGACGACTAGCGCTGTCCAAGAATGTGTCACTTTACCGCCAAAGAACATGCTTTTATACCTTATGCGATCAAATGGGATCGATACAGAAAGCTTCTATGATTCCATGCCACGGCAAGCGCGTGATCAGTTAGCCCTCACGATTAATTCATGGGGCGATGCGCTTCGCGACCAAACATTCTATAGAGCAATCCGCGAATCTCCCTATCTAGAAGAACCCATGATCGACGAACTTGAAGGTCATCCATGGGATGGCTGGGAAGAATTAATAGCGTCGATGTTGAATGTAGCACTAACATTTCCAGACGAATTTGTACAAAACTACCACAATTTAACGAGCGGCGAACAGACCGTCATAAAGAACATACTCCGGCTGAACGCAACTGAATTTGAGCAGCTTCATCCAGAATTAGCAGACTATCATACACAATTAGATAATCTCATCGGCAAACTATAAAATACATGATGACACAACCCCTGTTACATGCTATAATCGAATAAATATATAAAAGATTGGACTACTAACGATGGCTAAGCATAAAAACTGGCATGGTGCTGCACGCAAGCGTCTGCTAAAGAAAAAACTGAAATCTCTCAAGCTAAAGCTTCAGCGATAGTACAATAATCCCGCATCGAGCTGCGGGATTATTTTTTTGCTGCTAGAATACATACATGAAACTATCATCAAAGTCCAAAGCGCTTTCGTTCGCCAACAAAAAATGGTTACGTTATACTATCGCACCACTCATTATCGTCATATGGTTTGCGGTTGCTGGTATCGGTGGGCCAACATTCGGCAAATTGTCATCTGTCTCGACAGAAGGCCAAGTTGCATTTCTCCCGGCTAGTGCACAATCAACAAAAGTGCAAGATATCCAAGCCAAGTTCCAATCATCACAATCCATTCCGGCAATCGTTGTTATCGAATCGGATGATGCTATCCAGCCTAGTGATTATGCACAGTATCAATCAATAATCAAAAAGATAGAATCCGTGAACGGCGTCGAGCAGCGCGCAAACGCACAAACGCCCGTCGTTATTGGACCAATTCCGTCCGACGACAAGCGTGCAGTCGAGTTTATCGTTCCGATCAGTGACAGTGAAAACCTCAAAACGATCATTCCCGAACTTCGCAGCACCATAAAAGACGCAGTACCAGACGGTCAGACGGCCTACGTTACTGGACCTGCAGGACTAAGCGCTGATTTAATAAAAGCATTTGGCGGCATTGACGGCCTGTTACTGCTCGTTGCATTAGGTGCGGTATTTATCATCCTGCTACTTGTTTACCGTTCGGTTGCGCTGCCGTTTCTGGTGCTACTCAACGCAGTATTTGCGTTGTGCGCATCAATTCTCGTTGTCTATTATATGGCGAAATGGGGTTGGATCAGCCTGAATGGTCAAAGCCAAGGTATCTTATCGATATTAGTTATTGGTGCAGCAACGGATTACTCATTGCTCCTTGTCGCTCGATACCGCGAATCGCTACAGACAATTGCCCATAAATGGGAAGCATTGAAACATGCGTTCAAAGCATCGTTTGAACCGATTCTCGCCTCGGGACTTACCGTTATCATCGCGCTTTTATGCTTGTTGTTTTCGGATCTCAATTCAAACAAAAGCCTTGGCCCGATTGCAGCGACGGGCATTGTATTTTCGCTTGTTGCAACAATGACATTCCTGCCGGCGTTGCTGTTACTATTTGGACGTGGTGCTTTTTGGCCGCGCACACCCAAACACGTGCTCTTGAAAAATCCATTGAAACATAACGACTCACCAATATGGCACAAAATAGGCGCGCTCATTCGCAACCGACCACGCGCAACGTGGATCGTTACTGGTGGTATACTTCTTGCTTCAGGAGCTGGTATATTGCAACTCAAAGCAAATGGCGTACCTCAGTCGGATTTGATTCTCACTCAATCCGACGCCGTAGACGGGCAAGCAATCCTTCAAAAGCATTTCGATAGTAGTATCGCTACTCCGATGATCGTCATTGCTCCTCAGGCAGAACAAGATGAAACAGTGAAGGTACTCGAAAACCTGAACGATGTAGAAAACGTCGCAACATATTCTGGATCAGCCTTTAGCCGTCCAGGCGCACCGGCTCAGCCAGCAAAGGTAATCGATGGTCAAATACTTATCAACGTTACCCTAGCAACCGAAGAGGCAGATTCAGACCAATCAGAAGCAGTCGTCAAAAACGCGCGCGAAAAGCTTGCTACAGTTGATAGTTCGATACTCGTCGGTGGTACTACGGCAATCGCGCTCGACACCAACCAGACGGCGCAAGACGATCTTGTAAAGATCATTCCGATCGTCCTGTTCGTTATCTTACTTATCCTCATAGCTCTGCTGCGTTCAATCGTTGCGCCAGTACTACTCATTACCAGTGTCATCGTTAGTTATGCGGCGGCTTTGGGTGTGTCGGCGTTGGTTTTCAACCATATCTTTGGTTTTCCAGGTGCAGATGCTGCAGTGCCGTTATTCGGATTTGTATTCTTGGTTGCACTTGGTGTTGATTACAATATATTCCTTATGTCGCGCGTTCGTGAAGAATCCAAAAAACACGGGACAAAGAAGGGGATTATTATTGGACTATCAAAAACAGGTGGTGTGATTACATCTGCAGGCATCGTTCTTGCAGCGACCTTTGCCGCACTTGGGATTATACCAATCCTATTCCTGGCGCAGATTGCGTTTATTGTCGCATTTGGCGTCTTGCTTGATACGGTTATCGTTCGATCACTGCTCGTACCCGCGCTTGCCTATGACATTGGCAAATTAATCTGGTGGCCTTCAAAGCTTTGGAAGGGTGGTAAAAACTAGAGCACACCTTAACAGATGCGGTCAAACTAGCGTATAGTGAAGATAGTGGCTAATCATCACACCCCCATCGATTACTCTTATCTGTTCCGTTCATTACCAGGCCGGCACATTATCGTCGATGTTGATGATCCCGTCTTTACTTTAATCGACGAAAACGAAGCGCATGCACGCGTTGCGTTGACCACGCGTGAAAATGTCGTGGGAAAACCGTTTTTTGACGTGTTTCCAGATACATCTGAAAAATTTAAAAAAACTGGCGTCAGTGATATCACAGAATCCTTCAACCGCGTCATCGCGACAGGCAAACCCGACACGATGGATGTACTGAAATATGACATCAAAAACAGCCATGGAGATTTCGTCGAACGATTCTGGCAGGTGACACATTATCCGCTGCTTGATGAGGACAACAGTACTGTTATTGCGATCCTCCAACAAACCGAAGACATCACTGAACACGTCAAAACCGAGGAACGACTTGCTGACACTCAGTATCAACTGGATGAAGCGCTGGCGATCGGACAGATCGGCACTTGGGCATGGGACGTGCAAGGGGATACCGTTGTCGCCGATAAAAACTTAGCACGGATGTTTGGTGTACCGGTAGACGTAGCGGCGAGCGGTATTTCGCTAGAGACATTCACAAACGCTATTTATTCAGAAGATCGCGCGCGAGTCGTCGACGAAATTGAAGCCGCAGTTGCAACTGGTGCGGCGTTTGAATCCGAATATAGAACAATCAGCACTGACGGAACCATCCGTTGGGTTATTGCTCGTGGACGTATCAGCCGCAATAGAAAGGGTGAGGTCGTTGGGTTTCCGGGCGTCGTTGTCGATATCAGCGATCGTAAAACAGCCGAACAGAACCTTACGTTCCTTGCAGCTGCAAGCGCAGAACTGGCGAGTTCGCTTGATTATACACGAACACTTCATAACCTCGCGCACATGATTGTTCGCGAAATTGCTGACTGGTGTAGTGTTGATATACTTGACGACAATGGTAAACTAAAGCAAATTGCACTAACGCACAAAGATCAATCAGCAGTAGCCTGGGTAAAACAACTCCAGAAACAGCAGGGCGAAGACCGATACAACGAAGATTCAGCGATCGGAAAAGTACTAGCCACCGGACAAAGTGAATACTACCCGTATATTACACCCGAAACACCGACCGACCGATCCGAGGACAGTCGTATTATCGAAAAGCTCAAAATATCGTCCGTCGTCATTGCGCCTCTGATCGTTCGCGAAAAAACAGTCGGGACAATCACCTTTGTGTCGACCGAGCAAAAGCATCACTATACCAAATCCGACCTCGCAATGTTTGAAGATCTAGCAAAACGTATTTCACTGACCATGACTAACACTCATTTCATCGAAGAAACCAGACGACAAGTTGTTGAACTAGACCGATTGCGCATTCAGTTGCAGGCAGCCAACGAAGCACTTGAAACACGTGTCAAACGACGAACCGCTCAACTAGAAGTCACAAATCTGAACCTCCAACGAAGTAACCAAGAACTGCAAGATTTTGCATATGTTGCCTCACATGACCTGCAAGAACCGCTTCGCAAGATCCAAGCATTCGGGACAATCCTACAGGATGAATATGCCGAAACACTCGGCGAAGGTGGAGATTATTTGGTGCGAATGCGCAGTGCCGCTGCACGCATGAGTACATTGATCGAAGATCTACTGGCTTTTTCCAGGGTCACGACTCATGCCAAAGAGCATGCAGAAATTGATCTGACGACAATTATTGGCGAAGTGCTCGAAGACCTCGAAGCGCGCATAGGTGATACTCACGGAACAGTATCGGTTGGAAAACTCCCCAAAATTCATGCCGACCCAATGCAAATGCGTCAACTGTTTCAGAACCTGATCGGTAATGCGCTAAAATTCCATAGACCCGATATTCCACCGAACGTTATCATCGAATCAACAATCATCAAACCAACCTCCAATAGTAATGGCACGTACGAAATACGAGTAAGTGACAATGGGGTAGGCTTTGATGAAAAATATCTTGATCGTATTTTTGCCGTTTTTCAACGCCTTCATGGCCGCGACAGCTACGAAGGAACTGGCATAGGACTTGCTGTCTGCCGAAAAATCGTTGAACGCCACAACGGAGAAATCACCGCAACAAGCACACCGGGCAAAGGTTCGACATTTATTATTCGATTACCGATCAAAAAACAAGAAAAGCAAGCAGCTAAAGGAGTACCATCATGACCGCAAACAAATCACACATCACAATAGTCATGGCTGACGATGATGACGATGACTATTTACTGACCAAAAAGGCATTAGCAGAAAGCAAGCTACTAAACAAACTCCACCGCGTCAAAGACGGAGAGGAACTGATTGAATATCTACGACACGAAGGTCAGTATACAAATATTAGCGAGTTCGAACGACCAGGCATTATATTGCTCGACCTAAACATGCCGCGCAAAGACGGCCGCGAGGCACTCAAAGAAATCAAATCCGATCCAAACCTCAGCAGCATTCCCGTCGTCGTATTTACGACGTCAAAGGCCGAAGAAGACGTGTATAAAACGTACCAATTGGGCGTCAATTCGTTCATTACCAAGCCTGTTACGTTCGATAACCTGATCAAAGTGATGCAAACGTTGGGCAAATATTGGCTAGAAATCGTGGAGCTCCCGCAAGATCATGTCGGGCGATAAGATGTACAAAAGAGTCCTCCTGATCGATGATGATGAAGACGATTACTTCATCATCAAGCGCTTGTTCGATAAAATCTCAAAATCACCATTCGCACTTGAATGGACTGGTGACATCGACGAGGCCGAGCGACTTATCGCCAACAACGAACACGATATTTATCTCGTCGACTATCGACTAGGTAAAAACACCGGGCTTGAGCTGCTTGAGCATTTTAACCTATCTGAACGACGTCAACCCTTTATCATCTTGACAGGTGCAGGCGACCGTAACATCGAAGCAGCAGCGATGAAACTTGGCACGGCAGATTATCTAGTGAAGGGTGGGTTCGATGCAAATTTATTATCACGCGTGCTGAACTATTCACTGTCTCGCAAAGAAATGGAGGCACAGCGTGTTCGCGAACTAATAGAGATCAACGAATCCAAAGATGAATTTATATCGTTAGCGTCACACCAGTTGCGAACACCGGCGACTGCGGTCAAACAATATATCGGTATGATCATCCAAGGATTCGTCGGTGACATCAGCGAACAGCAACGTGATTTTTTGGATCGCGCCTACAATAGCAACGAACGACAGCTGGATATCATAAACGACATATTACGAATCGCCCGACTTGACCTTGATCGTATCAAACTAGACCGCAAAGAGTTTGATATTCGCGGGCTACTGCAAGAAATAGACAATGATTTGCGACCAGAGTTTTTAGACAAAAAACAAACCTTGAAACTCACCATGCCGGACACACCACTGATTGTAAGCGCTGATTACACATATCTTAGCACTGCGATCAACAACATCGTCGATAATGCCAACAAATACAGTCGCACCAAAACATCCGTCTCTATCCACGCCAAATCAGTACGTGACGTTTGTACTGTCACCATTACAGATCATGGAGTTGGCATAGCCAAAGATGAAATGGGACGACTGTTCAAAAAATTCTCGCGTATACCAAATCCCTTATCAATCGAAGCGAATGGCACAGGACTAGGGTTGTATTGGTCACATGAGATCATACGTCTGCACAACGGCGAAATTACAGTCAAATCAGAGGTTGAATCCGGTACAACCTTTACCGTGACAATTCCGCGATACGCCCCACTAACCGAAAAAGTTGAAAAATAAATAAGCCATAAAAAGCGAATAACCCCGCCAGTGACGTAAAACATCAAACTGAAACGGGGTTGCATATGTTGAAAAAGGTACAGAATAGAAAGCGGGAGGGTAAAACACTCCACAGGGGTTGAAGCTACACCGAAGTGTCGTGGAATGGTTTTACAAAATTTGAAGTCTGACGGTTTTAAAAACCGACAAAAATCAGATTCTGCAGTGCTGGTTCAATCAATAGATGAACCATATTCTACTTCACTCGATGCGGATTGTGCCCTCGTAGGTACGGGGACGTAGTCAGGATTATATGAATCCTTTCCACCACGAAATCGCGGATTGCTGCGTCACACTTACGTATGACGTTCCAAGCTCCACTCACTTCAGCTGCGTGAATCAGGCACCTGTCGAAACAGATACGGGAAACAGTCGCCAACTGATGAAGTTGAACTTGATCTAGCACTCGACTATTAGACGCCTCCCATGAAGGAAGCGGCAAGTGCGCCGAGGTCGGGAAGTGCCGGCATTGCGGGTGCAGCGGGAGCTGCATTGACATTGCCAACTGCAGGCGTCGCGAACGATGCAACCACATCCTGAACCTGGGTCTGGACATTCTGAACGAAGTCCTGAACGGGCGCAGGTGCGGAGTACTGCTGCTGCGCTGTGTACGTAGGCTCGGGAGCCGACCACTGCTCCACGATCGGAGCAACAAACTGCTGAACCTCGGGTGGAGCCTGTGCAGCAAACTGCTCCATCAGAGGAGCGGCAACTTCTGCAATCGCTGCGACCGGGTTTGCCGGCGCTACGGATGCATCATTGTTGACTGCGGCAGGTGCCTGTGTGAGCGCACCTTCAACTGCATCCTGAACCATACCGACTGGGTCGGTGAGTTCACGAAGTGTCGGTCCGGACTGAACGCCCGGGCGACCCTGAGGAGCAAGATCTCGAAGCATCTGCTTCTGATCCTCTGGCAGGTTGGGATTCAACTGCTGACCGATCAGGACAAGGCCATTCTCGGTATACTGCACGTGTTGCGTGATGTTCGGGGCGGACTTGTAAACTTCGTCCTCCTTGAACGTGCCGTAACCACCTTCACCCTGATTGTAATGGGTATCGATAGTCGACGGAATGCACGCAATCAGCGAAAGCACGTTGCGGAAATCAGGCATATTTCCCCAGCAATCTCCGGAAAGATTGTAGAGATCAGCCGAATCTTCGGGTGCCAACTCTGATGGCGTACCGACATCGGTGATGAACAGGTTACTCGGCATAACCGACACAAATCCCGTTCCCGGGTTGGTCGGCGTACCTGTTGCAGTAATGTGCGACGCCTGTCCATCTTTTGCCGCTGCTTCCCATGCCGCTGAAGCTCCTTGGCTGTGGCCATTGAACTCGTTGACGGGCTGGGGATTTACTTTGGAGTTGGCGACCGCTTGTGCTGCACCGATCTGAACCGAATCCCCGTAGGAATACGGACCCATGATCGGTCCCGGCAAAATACTAGCCGGGTACGGAGAAACTACGTAGGTTCCTTTGTCCGTATGCACAGCGGGACTGTCTTGGCCTCCACCGGTTCCAGCAACATAGTACGTTGTGGGACCACGCGTAGCAAGTGCCGCAGGTGTTGGCGTTACGCCAGCAACTGCGGAAGCAACCGGCGTTGTCTTCGGCATGAGTGCCGAAGCGATACTACTTGCATCCCCCGACTTGAACATGCCCATGATCATCTGTTCGGGAGTTGCGGCGGATGCCGTACTTGCGCCAAACAGCTGAAGTGCCGTCATCAATAGGGCAATAATACCCATGATGATCGTGCTGCGTTGCAGCCAGTTTCGTCTCCGTGTCTTCACGGAACTCACCTTACTTTCTATTCTGAGTTGTTATCCTGAGGCGGGTGCCTCCGGACTGCCTTCGTACCACTCATTGAGCGGCTTTCAACATACTTGCATTATATCACACTTTTGCTTATTTGTAAATACTCTTATGTTATATTTATACTACAAAATACCCTCCATTACTGAAGGGTATTCATAAACTGTATTTATCTGTTATCGTGGCGCAAATTGAGCCAGGAACTGGTTTGCTTGCTGCTGCGCATTAGCCACTGCTTCATGTGCCTGAATAGCTACTTGTGTGATCTGTGGCGCGGCCGCTGGAACCACCCGCTCAACATCGGCGGCATATGATTCGATAGCCACGTCTACCGAACTAGCAGAGATATCAACCCAACTCAACGCCGCTGCAACCTCTGGTGGTCGGTATTGTGGAGCTTCCGGAGCGACGACCTGCGACGGCTCAATGTTCGCAGATACCGGCGTCACAGCAGCAGGCACTTCGGATGGCGAGGGAGTGACCGGTACAACTTCATCTGTAAAACCGACCATGGCGTTGATAGCTGATTCATCCGCGACAGATGGAAATATGCCATGTTCTCGTAGATATTGCACCGATGCAGACGTGTCGTTCTTTAATGTCACCGTATGGACGTTTCCGTTCACAACTACCGTTTTTCGACTTGGGTCGACGGTGTCTGGATCAAGATAATCATAACTTCCATGACCTTGCTTTGCGTTGTAATAGCCAGCCAACATGTTTGCAGCCTGGGCTAAATTCGCTGGCATGTGTGGCATATTAAAAATAGGATCCTGTTGATAGCCAAATTCCGTCACTGTCGCTGTAGGATTTAACTGCATATCTGCTCCACACGATGTACCCGTCAGCATTTGCGCCTCAGCTAATCGTAGTATCCCGTTTCGAGCACATGGATCACCTGGTAATCTTACTTCTGTCACACGATCCGTAGTACTATTGCTGGTTTGTAGTGCATGGCGCACCTCTACTGCACCGGCAGAATACCCCGTCACAGTCATCGATTCATCGTCGGGTGCTCGGTCAAGTGCTTCGGTCACACTCGTTGATCCAGCATCGACACTCTGTAGCATCGGCATTGCACCGATGATAGGTGGTTCGGCAGGCTTTTCGATGCGAACATCGGGTACTTCGGTTTGTCCCGCGCTGCCAGCGGAATGCTTATCCCACGTCCCACCGGAATAGATCGTTACTTCGGCAGATGCCGGTGACCCAGCGTGCATGACGCCTACAAGGGCAATTGCCGCAATTGCAGATATGGTCTTGATTTTATTAAAACGCGACTCACTGAATGTTTCAGCATTTTTGAGCATTTTTTACCTCTTTTTAGTTAAAGAAACCGCCTAGGGCACAAATCAACACCCCAGACAAGGTGCGATTCAATAGGCAAGGGATATACGAATGTATATTGAATTGTACGGATTATACCACATATGCTTTCATTACACCATGATATGATAAATACTATGACCCCACACCTTATTGTCGAACAAAAGATTACCGCATTCGTCAACCGTTACGAAATCTACGCTACAGATACAGATGGCAACAAAACCGAGATGGTGGCGTTCGCTCAGCAACGCCGACTTGCGATCAAAGAAAAGATTGAATTCTTTAGTGATGAATTCAAAACAACCAAATTATTTCAATTCCGTGCCGAAAAGGTCATGGATATTCATGGCAAATACTTCGTCGAAGATGCCAATGACACTTTAATAGGCGCATTCAAAAAGCAGTTTGGCGCATCGCTACTCAATAGCACCTGGAATGTCCTGAATACTGATGATTCAGTCGTTGTAACCGTATCAGAAAGCAATAAAACACTCGCGGTACTCCGCCGCTTTGTCGGATTTATACCGTTTATCGGTGACATATTCGACATTGTACTAAACTTCTTTCGATATCACTTTGTATTCGTGGACAATGACAACGGTGAAGTAGGCAAATATATCAAAACGACAGTATTCCGTGATCATTACAGATTAGAAATGAAAGATACAACATATCAGGCAACCGATTGGCGGGTGTGGGCGGCAATGGCCGTTGCCCTTGACGCATTACAATCTAGATAGTATCGCAGTTGACAGTATTGACATTTTATTGTACTTATGCTATACTGTAAGTATGAAATCATTCGAATTTAGGAAAAGTCGCACAGCTGAAACAGAATCAAGTACGTTCAATGTACGTCGCTTATTAGGCCGCGCAGCTGTACTTGTTGGATTTGGCAGCGCAGCATTCTTGGGTAGCCACGCTTCAGCAAATGCAGAGGAATTGAATATCGACCAGTTGAATCCAGGTTCAGCAATGCAACTAGAAAGTATGCTGCCGCCCGAGCTCACCGCAGCTATTAACACAAGTCTTGAACAGACGACACCCGAACAGCAACAGCTCATCGGAGATGTAACAAACAACATTGAAAACACCGTCTATACATTCGTCCCCGAAGTAGTCCCAGGCGATCTTGACGCCTGCGAATCTCCGAATAGCTCTAGCTATGCTGACATCCAGTGTGCCGTTGGGCAGACAGAACAGTTTTACCAAGAAGTGCAGGGCGATGAATACATACACGCAACAACCGTCCTTAGTCCATCACTAGGAGTCGGGGTATCGGTAAATCCAGAAAATCCAACTGATTTTTGTGGATACGCACCAATTATCGGCGATCATGCCTGCGACAATACAGTTTTTTTGACAAACCCCGACCTTATGAAAGAACCGCCAAAAGCAGAAGAGTATAAGTGGCTTGTTGCTCATGAATGGAATCATACCGTTCAAGAGAACGAGGGAGAGAACGTTTCTACAACCCTACTGAAATCGATGACATCAGGTGATCCAATGAGCGACAGCTCACCATTCCCATACGAACAGCGATCTGACTGTGCAGCTGGTGTTCAAGCACTCTGGAGCGAGCGAATGGGGTATTCAGATGCAGCCGAAACAGCGCGCGGTGCTGAATATATGGCAAATTTAAGCGCCGGAGAAGACGACATGAACCACGGCACTCCAGAGCAAAGGGCAGCAGCGTTTGCTCACGACGACGAGTTAGCAAGCTGCAACTATTAGCTACTGAATACCGTTAATATCGTGACCACCAAATTTTGCTCGCATTGCTGCGAGCAATTTTGTTGAGAAGTCGACTTGACCTTGCTGAGAAGCGAGGCGAACATCAAACGATGCTTGAATTGCAGGCATCGGGATACCGGATGCTTGTGCTGTTTCGAGCGTCCATCGAGCTTCGCCTGATTCGGCAACAACACCACTGATTCCATCCATGTTTGGATTTTCGTGAAGTGCTTGCCGTGTCAAGTCGTTCAACCAGCTGGTGACGACACTCGATTGCTGCCAAATATCACCGGCTTTTGCCAGGTCGAGCTCTTTGTATGGCCCTTCGCGGAGCACACGATAGCCTTCGGCAAGCGATTGCATCATGCCGTATTCGATGGCATTGTGAACCATTTTAACAAAGTGACCGGTACCAGTGACGCCAAAATGTTCATGACCACCACGCGGAGCCGCCAGCGTGTCGAGGGCAGGCGAGACGGCTTGGTACGCCGAAGCATCACCGCCGACCATCATAGAGAACCCGTTCGCAAGGCCATGAACACCGCCACTTGTCCCAATATCCATCAGTTCGCTACCGGCTGCGCGAACACGCTCTGCACGTGCCGCATCACCCCGATAGTCGCTGTTACCGCCATCAATGACAATACTTCCCGCAGGCAGAATCGTTAGCCACTCATCAATCTTTGCATCGATAATATCTGCTGGCAGCATAATCCATAGTACGACTTGATCACTGCCAAATGCATCGATCACTTCTTGGTCGGTATAGGCTGGCGTTGCGCCATACGTTTTGGCTTCGTCAACCTTTTCGGGACTGCGATTGTGCGCAATGACCTCGTGTCCGTTGTCATGCAGTTTTTTGGCAATTTGTCCGCCCATTCGCCCTAGGCCAGAAATAGCAATTTTCATAGAATCCTCCGTCGTTAATCTATTACTAGTATACGCTAGTAATAGATTAACGCGCTGTCGATTCATTCGATTCTCTCCTGCGGTCACTATAGGTAATGACGACAGGGGAGAACCGGATTTTCACCGGTCTCCGTGAAGAAGGGAGGCTATTGCTGCGTCGATGAGCCCCTGTCGAGCATACTGGCGACGTAGGCGAGTTCCTGCCGCGAGGTCGTCGTTCGTGCGCTGAGATACTCATCGTGCTCGTTCATCGCGCGCATGACGTCGCCGACGAATGTCAGCCGGGCTGCTTGAACTCGTTTTGCGCGGCGGCGGCAGCGCACTGCAAGCGGCCAGACGATCAGGACGAATCCTGCAGCGAGCGCTACGCCCAGAACAGCTGTGCCGAAATTAACCTCAGTACCTAGGATACCAACAGTCATCGCTATCACATCCTTTTCACGGAGTTTTGAACACAAACGGTCGCTTGGTTCACCATTATATTATATAACAAACTATAGATTTAATCAATTTTTTGCAAGACAATAGCTGTACGAGCGGGGAGATATAGCCGAAGCATCGGGTTTTCGACGGGAACTGCCGGGTAGACGAGCGATGCATCGATGCGACCTTGACCGCCGTATATTTGATCATCGCTCGATACTATCACACGGTAATCGCCGGCATCCGCGATCAGACCATAGTCAGTATAGGAATTGGTTGGGTGAAAATTATAGACAAATAACTGCCCACCGCGCGTAAAGGCAAGGACATGGTCTTGGTCGTTAATGGTAACCCATTCGTAATCACCGGCCGTATCAGCAACCGCCCGCGTCATCGCAGCGTCAAATTCGCCTAACTGTGCGTACTTTAGTTGATCATTATCAACAAGATTCCATTGTCGACGTGCGTATTTGTATGACCATTCGTTACCTTCCCGGGGAAAATCAATCCATTCAGGATGGCCAAATTCGTTGCCCATAAAATTCAAATACCCGCCATGGTGCATACTCGCCGTCAGTAGGCGAATCATTTTGTGAAGCGCTACGCCGCGATCGACGACCAGCGACTGATCACCAATCGTCATATGATCATACATATCTTTGTCGATCAACCGAAATAGCAGCGTTTTGTCGCCAACCAGCGCTTGATCATGAGATTCTGCGTAACTGATCGTTTTTTCTTCGGGACGATGTTGCGACAGCTCATGAAACAACTGCGACACTTGCCACTCTTCGTCTTGCAGTTCTTTAATGTATTTAATCCATAGGTCTGGCATACCCATCGACAATCGATAGTCAAACCCGATGCCGCCATCGGCCATAGAACCAGCAATTCCTGGCATACCGCTCATTTCTTCCGCAATGGTTAGCGCAGACGGTTTAATACTATGAATCAGCTGATTTGCAAGCGTCAGATAGGCCAGGGCATCGGGGTCGGTATTTGCAAAATAGTCGTCATAGCTGGTAAACGATTTCTCTAGCCCGTGATCAAGATACAGCATACTTGTCACGCCATCAAAACGATACCCGTCAAAATGGTATTCATCTAGCCAATATCGACAGTTCGACAGTAGAAAGTGCAATACTTCGGGTTTGCCATAGTCGAACACCCGTGAATCCCAAGCTTCGTGGTTGCCACGATCACCTTCGTGGAAATATTGCGTATAGCTGCCATCAAACCGACTCAAACCTTCGATCTCATTTTTGACAGCATGAGAATGGACGAGGTCGAGTACGACAGCAACACCAGCTGCATGCGCTGTATCGACGAGTGCTTTCAAATCTTCTGGCGTTCCGAACCGTGAACTGGCAGCAAAAAAACTCGACACATGATAGCCAAAACTCCCGTAGTACGGGTGCTCTTGGATAGCCATTAACTGGATAGTGTTGTAGCCGCCCGCAATGATACGCGGCAACACGTCACGGGTAAATTCTGCGTAGGTCGCGACCTTTTCATCCTGGCTGCTCATGCCGATGTGAGCTTCGTATATTACTGGAGGGTCAGTTGGTCGCACAAAGTCCGACTTCCATTCGTAGGGCAGCGGTGGTGTCCACACTTGGGCGTTAAATTCATGCGTTGTTTCGTCTTGAACAGTTCGCGTCGCCCACGCAGGAATGCGATAGCCGTCACCGTCAGACCAATATATATGTAACTTATAGAGGTCTCTGTGCTTCAAAACCCCAGTAGGTATCACAATTTCCCATTGGCCGTGATCAGTCGCCACCAATGCAAATCGCTCATCGTCTTTCCAACCCGAAAACTCACCAACAAGATAGATTTTTGTTGCATTCGGCGCCCATTCCCGAAACACCCAGCCATCTGACGTTTGATGTAGTCCAAAATGCAGATATCCTAGTGAAAAGTCAGTAATGTCTGTATCGCCAAGTACCTTTTCGCGAACTCGCTCAGCGTAATCAATGCGCTGCTGTAGTTGCGCACTGTAGGGTGCAAGCCACGGGTCGATGGTACTAAGGTTTTCGTGGATAATCATTACCTTTATCATACCACCATACACCCAGGCACGATGAAAGCCCTGCCATAAACTTCACCAAAAACTCATAGACATACGCTACTATTGATACTGATGGAAAAAGTAAAAACACTCCAAAACTTGACACCAGCCATGCGCGAAGCCGTGGCCGAAAACATGAAAGAGCGAATATATTCGACGATCACATTACTAGCGTTAATGGCAGCGATGTGGCAGACAGCGGCAGAACATACGATAAAAGGCGCAATCATCAGCTTGGTCGGTGCGGCATTTGGCCTATGGTTGGCGACACTTATCGCAACACGCATGTCGTATAGGGCAGTCCATGGCAAAAGCATTGATCGAACAGAATATGTGAAAACGTTATTTACCTCAGCTGGACTACTGGCTCCTGTGATCCTCCCAAGCCTTATATTGATTCTAGGTGGCGCAACGCATTGGTACACGCTAAAGACTGGGTTGATGGCAGCGATCGTCGTCACACTACTGTCATTATTTCTTTTGTCATTTAATGCAGGTCGACGAATCTATGATAATGTATGGCGCCTATTACTTGTCAGTGCATTAGAGATGTCAGTCGGTATCGGGGTAATCCTGCTAAAACTTGCCGTCGGCGAATAGTACTCATGCTTGCGACGGAACTGCATACGCTCTAAAATACAATGACTTATGAATGAAAAGATTGGCGAATTATTACAATTTGACGAGGCTATGCAATCGCATACTGGTCGATTCGCTGATCATCCCGTATTTCTTCGTGCAAAAGCCATTCAAGACGTATTGAATGATAGTGTAGCTTCATACACAGACCTACTCATGGGCTTGACGGATGTTTGTAATAGGTTGAATCATGAAGTCAAGCAAACAAATCTTTACGAAGAGCCAGTCACTCTCACGGGAGCATCAACCTCTGTAATAGTGCCTGAAACGAGCGTTAATTATGCAGACGGCTCTGTGGCAATCGATGCTGATACTACATCAACATATGATGATGTAGGAGATTATGCCGACGACGATGAAGAAGACGACGAAGAATATAGAGATACGCTAGACTGGACAATCGATGAAGATGACGTTCAACCATCTCTACGTTCAATTACCGCACCATTCGCCGGGTTTGGCTTTAGCATAGCAGTCAGTGACACACGCGACAAGTTTGAGGATATCGATCACGATGACCTTCCATGTCATGGAGAGATTTATATCCGGCAAGCACTCGGCAGTGCAGCAACGGCACTCGCCGACGTGACGTATTATACAGCGGCAAAAATTGAAGATGTGAGTGTTGAATTTGACAAAGACAAGACAGAAGATACACTTAAAGCAGCTACCGAAAAGATAGAAAAATTTACAAATGATCCTGCAGTCAATGCTACGTTCATAGATCTGGTAATGACATTTGCCGATGACGAATTAAACTCCGAGAACGGGTTTCGTGCAATTGCAAAGCATACAAAAACCCTTCTGAATGAACCGACATTACAATACAATCCTCAATTTACTGATGCGATAATGGATTACGTAATGCATATAACAGAACTGAGTCGCGCTGTTTCAATAGCCACTTCACTGATTATATATCCGCCTACTAGCGCAGGGGAGGACTACCGTCCTCTAGTCAGCCCAGATGATCGTCCAATGTTAGTACAGACTGGTTTTGGAGAGCTCATAACGCTACAGGCACAACATCCGGACGAAGATAAGATGTATTACCAGTTATTTATACCGTGTTCGGTTGAAGGGAATAGAGTAGGCTATATTCCACTTGAGAACATTGTCAAAATATATAACTACTAACGACAAAACACGCACTCGATATTAAGTGAATGAATTGGCTAGTCTTTGGACTCAGCGCCTACATACACTATATTTACATTGTGTTTATCGTGAATAACGATAAATTTGATCTTGTAGCTGCCTTTGCGCCTCTAACGGCAAGCTTGGTGCTTCAACAAGTCCGTCATGGAATTGTTCGAGACGAGTTTTAGGAACAGCACATAACCACACTGCCGATTGAGCAAGAACGCAGGCTAATTTTCGCGGCTGGTCATGAGCATGGTCGGGTGACGTCATAAATTCTGTCAACGCACCAAGCCGATCACTAGTCTTAACGTAACCGACCGAAAAGCCAGGAGTATATCCTATTTGTTGGGTACCATGGTGCTTCGTTGCAACATCATATAGTGGCATAGTTTCTGATGCAATTTGAGTACCATACTCCGTAGCAAGATTAACACCAACGAGCAGCGCATGATGCAGCTTTGATGCTTGCTCATTCTGAGCATGGTATATTTTCTCACCGAGTGGCGTCAAAATAAAGGTAGCTTCGTCAAAAGCATAAGAATTATAATGATGTTTGTCATCAACGATAAATTCGCCGTCAGGCACTTTTGGAAGCACTATACCGAATGACTCTAATGACACCATCGAACGACTCATATTTATATTATATCATATTCTATAGTAAAATACTAGATGCGTGACCTAAAGGCATGTGTTACATCGTGTTTGAAATCACGTACTATTCGTCGAAGACTCGGTTTTTCTCGTAACTGCAAGTATGCTCGTTTCATTGATGCTTTGTTACTACGATCCATCTCACGACCCGATTTCTTTCGTTCAAACTCACTTATCGCATATGAAACCTGGTGGCGGATAGGTCGAGTCATTCGCCTTAAAGTAGGAGGCATTCTCTCAGCAAGCCGCGGCTTATACTCGGGTGTAATCGCGGAGATAGGGGAAAGCTGATGATTATAGTTTTCCGTCGCCGGTATTACTGACGCAGCCGAATTATATTCTTGAGTGACAGGCGTTAGCATCTGAACATAACTCACGACTGGTTCGTTTGTCAGAGCGACTGATGTGTTTTCAGTGTTTTTCCGACGACGCAAACGAAGTGGCACGGCAAACGGTACGAACATGAATCTATGGGGCGTTTCGCTCATTGGTCGTACTTCAGCCTGGTCTGTAGGAATAGGCGCAGTTTCAGGGGGCAGTTCAGTTAACGGCGTCGATGATCGTTCAATCGATGTCGTGATTGTTGCACCGCGGTTGTCATCGATAAGCGTCGTCAATGTCAACGCGTCTGCGCCATCCAGCTGAATTGTTTGGTCGTTGTATGCACCAAGCAGTGCGTAACGAGACAAACCTTTTTCTGTAGCAATCTTTTCGATAGCACTTTGGTCAACCTGAGCTAGAAGCGCCTCTTGAGAGGAAACATCACCAACTCGGAATGCTTCGTTACCCGATGTTCGCGCAACCGATTCGCTCAATTGCTGGTACGTAGTAGTCGCGTAGTCATAGGCAAGCTGTTCGTTTGACGCGGACGGCAATCCCAGGTTACTGTCGCCATTAATAGACGATGAACGATCTTCGTCAGAGGCACTGCCGTTGATCGAGAATGTAACGACTGCGGAGGGATCGTTCTGTATATACGTACCGACATTTTGCAAAAACGAATCGAACTGGGTTGATTCCGGAATCGCCACATCGAAGTTTGTGTTCATGTCAGGGAAAGTCACGCGCATAGATGGACCAGATTCTGCAACCGTCATCGTCTCGGTTGCAGCGATAGAAGCAGGACTGTCGATTGCCGTACTCGTTTCTGGAGCTTGCGGTACTTGTTGTTTTTCCGCCGCGTCAGCGGACAGCATGTTCATTGCTGTCGTTGCAAGCACCGTTCCTACAAGAATGTTCCGCGCATAATAGTTCTTTTCGCGAGCAGCATCCTTGAAGCGATCAAATCGCGATGGTTTCGCTGATGTTTCCATAGTAGATTTGAATCTGTCATGTATACGCATATATTTGATTATAATACTACTATAGTATGCTATAGGCAATCCCTAACAGAGAGCAATCATGCTGTGACGTTATGAATATCCTCCTACTGATGTTAAAATAGAAGGAATGATTAAAAAAACTTTACCAATTGTCGAAGCAACGCTCGACAAGATCGTGGGCGGCGGCCAAACCCTCGGTCAATTAGACTATGGCAAAAAACTATTCGCATGGGGTGGACTACCTGGCGAAAAAGTACAAGTACAACTGACGAAAAAGAAATCCAACCTTGTGGAAGGTATTGTGACTGATGTTGATACGACGAGCAGTGATCGTGTCGATCCACGCGATCCCGAAAGTTACTTGTCAACCAGTCCGTGGCAAATTGTTCGATTTGAAGCAGAGCAGCACTACAAATCTGCATTGATCGAAGAAGCATTCGAACTGCACGATATCGTACTACCACAACCCATCACCGTCTACAGTGATGGAAAAGAGTACGAATACCGTAACAAAATCGAATTTAGTTTTTGGTGGGACAAAGAATTAGATCAGTTAGATCTCGCATTTTTCCGACGTGGTACACATGGCAAAATCCCTGTTCAAGGAACAAGTTTAGCGTTACCGGCGATCAACACAGCTGCAACAGCCATTCGCGACATCCTGCGATTACGTGAAGGTATTCAGGCGTTTCAGCTAAAAACAATCATTATTCGCTGCGATCAACAGGGTAATGTTGCCGCGCAGCTGTATGTCAAAGACGAGATGTTTGACGCATTCACAGAAGCAGAGTTAATGTCACTTCCAGTCGCTGGATTTGAACTCATTTATAGCAACCCAAAAAGCCCAGCTAGCGTTATTACGAAACGCCTGCAGGCATGGGGCGAAACGACGTTAACCGATACGATTTTGGACGTACCATTTACGTATGCCGTTGAAGGGTTTTTCCAGATAAATGTGCCTGTCTACGAACAAGCGCTGTTAGACATGAAAGAGTGGGTTGATAGCAAAAAACCTACCGTCGACCTATATAGTGGCGTGGGTAGTATCGGCCTGACAATTGGTGGCGACAACGTGACCATGGTCGAAATCAACGAACATGCTGTTCGCGAAATGGAACGAAACATCACAGCAATGGATCGCGCAAAGACAGCCAAAGCGATCTTGGCACCAAGTGAAACAGCGCTCGAACATATCACTAGTGATAGCACAATTATTCTTGATCCGCCACGAGCAGGTCTTCATGAAGATGTTGTCAATAAACTCCTTGAATCTGCGCCAGAACGAATCATCTATCTATCCTGCAATCCAGTCACGCAAGCCCGCGATGTCATGCGCCTAGCTGACAAATACGGCATTCGCCATCATCAGGGCTACAATTTCTTTCCACGAACACCGCACATCGAACACCTCGTCGTACTCGATCTAAAGAAATAGATCTACAATTAATCGCAGCTCTACTGCGTAGAAATAAATCAACTAACGTGACATCTGGAGCCACCGGAAAACCTGCGATAGCTAGATCTTGGCGGAGCGAGGACTGTTTGAGGTTTTCTGGTATACTAACCAGAAAAACGAGTTCCGCAGCTACCCAAGAAATAGCTGTTGCAGGTTTGGCCGCGTAGTGAAGCCGTCACGAAAGTTTTTGTTTCTTTTGTCGATACAAAAGAAAGCCTTTTGGTTCTTTGGCAAAAAAGAACATAAGACAGTAAGTTTAGTTGAGTATATAACGATTGGATCCTGAATCAAGTTCAGAATGACACATCACAATCAGCTTGTTTTGATTCGACGATATGCAAACTTCGCAGCCGTGCGCCATCCGCTACTGCTATCGGTATCAAATTTTTTAATCTCGCCATCTTTTACTTCATGAATTTGCACCAACGCCGGATTATATGGCGCTAACGTCCGATAAAAAATAATATCATCTGCAGATGGTTTGGTTCGAGCAGGGAATACCTCGCGGTATTTAGCACGACCGATTTCATCAAAATAATCAATCTCACCCTTAGGCGGCAGAAATAGTTCAGCCTTTAGACCCATTCGAGTGACGATCTTTTTGACGTCACCAAGTACTAGTTTGGAGTGCGCCGTCACATAGACAAACAACTGTTTTTTGGTCGTCATAAATACTGTCGCTTCGGCAACGTGGCTAACCGGAATTTGGCGAACGATGACTTTATCGATTTCGACTTTCATACCAAACTTGGCTTTGGCAATTTGCTCGAGGGCAAGGTCGTCGTATATTTCATCGTTCATAACTGAGCGTATTATAGCACAGAACACTGATAAATATAGACATTTATAGTGAAATATGCTGTAATAAACCAGTGGCGCAGACCCGCGCACGTACCTACACTCAAAGGATACCTATGTACGATAGATGGTACAAAGTAGTTGTGGCGTTTGCCGCAACTGTTGCAGCCACTGTGATACTGACCGGATGCAGCAGCAACGGCACACCGTCGTGCAACGTCGACAACAAAAGCATCGATTGCGATGCGTCGTTCACTACGTCATCAGCAGTGCCGTCGTCGTCCGTCAAGCCGACGACATCGGTCTCACGGACACCCAGCACAACGACAACGACGTCGACAACCGTACCGACAACAACGTCATCGACGACATCTGCAGCGCCAGACACAATATCGATCGTTCCGTTCGAAAACGGATACGTTGTTGTTCACAGTGATGGTCGACCGCAAGAAACGTACACCTATCCGCCAACGACTTCACTTCCGGCTCCAGTGCTGGCACCGACGAAAGTGCAGCCGCAAGCTGCTCAGCCATCGACACCAGCACCGTCAGTAACCGTCGAACGTCGTGCGCTCATCCCGCAGGACAATGTCGGTTCAGTCGTGGACGCGGCCGGAACACCGGTGTACTCAGATCAAGATCCAACATACATCCCTCCAGCGGGGTATGGCAATCCTCGGTTACGCTCTGTTGGCGCGAACGGCTTTTCGGAGCTGATGTTCACGGCAACACCGACTGTCAGCTGGTCGTACATTGTCGTTCAGAACGAATCACAACCTGACTTTTCAGGTTCGCGATTCAATCTTTCGAGCACGAACATCAATATCGGAAACGGCACTGGTGTGATTGCATACGACTTCAGTGGGTTCGACAGTATTAAGGCGATTTACTTCGTCAGCTGATCCTGCGACAGGGTGCGTCACAGGTGGGTCTTCTTTCACGAGAAGACCCACCAACGATCCATATACCAGTATTCATCTTTACTTTTTCATTCATTAGCAGTATACTTCTGTCACAACCTCAGGAGACAGCAATATGAGTCAAGCAATTAGCCATCCTTCAGCCCACGAACGTGGGTCTTTTTTGTCTGAAAATTATAGTCAACAGCCCCACGAGTTGTTTACAGATTACGCACCTAGCGTCATCGAAGATTTCGAACCTGTCAGCAGTTATGCTGTTCGTGAAGAAGAAGCGTTTTCACCGTTTTCGTCCCGAGGGAGGGTGATCGGCAAGACATCGCTATATAATGTCATCTCTAGTGGTCGTCGATATAATGTCTACACAACATCAGTTGACCAGCCAGAGATTGACTTTGCCGCATCTGGACTACGACAACCAGCCGACGATGTACAGACACATGGTTGGTTGACAGAACGCGCACCGGGGAATTTGTATGATAAGCGTGCAGAACGCGAAGCAAAACTTGGTCACCGCGTGATATCAATCAGTCATGTCCAGAGTAGGCTAGGCCAAGACACGCGATTCTTTGATTTGGGCAATGACATGAATGCGATAGCCAATGTTATAGCAACGACAGAATTTGCAGATCGGCCGTATGATTTAGATCAGCTTCGATCTGTTATGTTTTCTGGCTATTCGCAGGGTGGTACCAAAGCAGCCGTCGCCGCCGCGCAAGCAGCTCAGCACGACATAGAAGTTGACGGACTTCGACTGAATCGACCAGCTATGTTCGACAAACGCTCATTTAAACATGCGGCACAACAAACACTTCCGCTACCGATTCATGAGATAGTCCCAACAATTGCCCTAGCATTTGAAGACCCCCGTAATTTCATCGAGGGAGCAAAAGTATTCAGAACATCCAGCAATGAACTAATCAACCACGCACTTGTTGTCCCAAAACTAATAGGTGGCATCGCCTATGCAATGAGCCTACTTGACCCGGAAACAAAAATGATAATTACCGAGGCATCAAACGATGTGTTCAATCAAGATTGGTCATATTCAGAATTCGCACGTAATAATTTCCCGAACGCAACTGTGCGTGAGATCCGTGGTGTTTTTTCTGGCCATTTAGGATGTGGGTCAAAGTCGGATGAAAACGCAGAGCTGCGCTGGCTACGAGCGCATAACGCTACCAGAAAGTTAGTGACCCGTCCAACGATACCAACCCCGCCACATACTGGACTTCATAGCGTCGCGTAACTTATACTTATCATTATTATTGCATAATGCTTATTTTTATGTTATAATGAATATATAGGCAAATCGCCTTGATGTTTTCACTTTTTGGAAAGGGACACATGTCTCAACGCTATACCCAGGCAGTACTCTCGGCATGTGCGGAGCACCTGCGGGGAGAAGCTGCCATACAGCAGCCCGCCGGATTCTACACGTCGTCTAATGTTATTGTTGGACACGAATGCCTTTCGAGCCGGGCGTACGTGTCGTTGCTCGGCGGCATCGCTACCAACGGGAGGCGACGAGATCTGGGATCATCACAGATCGAAGTTGTCAGAGGGGCGATCGGACAAATCGATGAAATCATCGAGAGCTACGAGCGTCCCAGCTCAGAGCTAGCCGGAAGACTGCGAGCGGAGTACATAGCACTCCGCAATAGCCTGAGGTACCTACTCGATGATCTAGAGGCTCCCGCGTCGAGCTTCCAGCTCGGAGTCAAGCTTCCGCCGAGGAAGTCCTTCTTTGAATGGATTCGGCACAGAAAGTGAAACATTAGCCACCCAGCCACCGCAACCGCGGTAGCCGGGTGGCTCGTTTCATATCCATTGATAAGTTCTAAACAATATGGAAATATCTTGACTTCATAGCCAAATTACTATGTAATACATATCGGTACAAATTCAAATCCACCCCTTCATATCAGAAAAGGTGAGACAGATCGACGTCGTATCAAAACTACAGCGACCAAGCGGATTCGAAACCGTCAGTCCTAACGATCTGAAACATGGCGACGAGTTTTTGGTCGTCCACGAACACAGCGAGCATTTCGGCTGTGTCAGATATACCAGCCTTGACCAGATTTACCAATTTGTTCATTGGGAGCAGGTAGGTTTGGTCGCACACGCAAAGATCATTGGCAGTGTCGGCAGAGGAGTTAGTTTAGCGTTGCCCGTCAAGCAAGCAATCAGCATCGATGCCGAGCTTGATTGCGCAATCGATCGACTTCGCGACGAGTCATACGATTCCGACGAATCGGCTAACCTGAATGACTCAGTCGAAGAGATACCATCATTCTGTTTTCTCGTGACTCCAAATGAGTACCTGCGAAAACAGATTCAACCCCGCGCCTAAACATGCCGCACGCGATATCCGCGCTGCCGCGTATAGGTGGCGGGGATTTCGTTTTTCTACAACTATTGACATTATACGAAAATGATACTATTGTGACCATACCGTCCACCCAACAAGGTTAGGATTGCACATGAACCACATCATGAACGCCCAGAACAATGAGTGCGATAGTAATGTCCAAGCGATACAAGATGAGATCCCCGCCATTGCTCGCCATTTCGGCTGGGGTCCGAATATCGGATGGATCCAGCAACTTCAACGGGACATTTGTGTCCTGACGGATCATACCGACATACACGCACTTCGATATGCCGTCTACCGTCAGCTTGATCCCAGTTCGCATATCCATTTCGAATACAACATGTTCGTTGTATCGACAGGGTACGCAGCTTACGCACCGAACCCCGTCAACCTTCTGTTTGACAAAATGTCGGATCAGCAGCTCGACCGCGACGATATTGTCTGCATCGATATCGCTCGATCGTGTGCAGAGATCACATTGCGCGATGGCCATACCATCGCGGCATTCACAAGCTGTGGTCATGCCTACGATGATTCGACCGGGCAGGCGTCACAGAACTCGGCAAGCCTGCTCAGCGATCTGACAGATGGCGCAATAACGACAGCTGGCTATTTCGCCGTCAACATGTCATCGTTCTGCCAAATGACATGGCAACGCGATCGTGGTGGATCATGGAACAGGCATCCACGAATCATTCGACGATGAGCTGTGCGTTTATCTTGAGGACGGAACCCTCCCGAATACCCATGTGGTGTCCGGGAGTTTTCCTTTTCTGAGGTATTGCTAGGGTATAATTAAAGTAATGAATTTTGAATCTCGCTACAAAAACTTGAATGCCGCACAAAAACAAGCAGTCGACACCATCGACGGGCCAGTCATGGTTGTTGCAGGGCCGGGAACAGGCAAAACTGAACTCCTATCGATGCGCGCAGCAAACATTCTCCGCAAAACGGACACCTTGCCCGAAAATATCCTATGCCTAACCTTTACCGACAGTGGTGCTGCTGCCATGCGTCAGCGATTAGTCAACATTATCGGCAAAGATGCATATAAAGTTGCTATTCATACGTTCCATAGTTTTGGTAGCGAAGTTATCGGCCAAAATCGTGAACATTTTTATCGCGGCGCTGATTTTCATCCGGCGGACGAATTATCGACCTATGAAATCATTCGTGGGATATTCGACGAACTTGAATATACAAATCCGCTGTCAAGTAAAATGAACGGAGAATACACCTATTTATCCGACACGTTACGTGCCATATCAGAATTAAAGAAGAGCGGATTGACCAGCGATGAACTACTGGCGGTACTCGACGCGAACGATACCGCACTTGATGCAGCCGAAAAACCACTGGCCGAAATATTCGCCGGACGAATCAGCAAAACGACTGCAGAACAATTAGCGCCGCATATCGAAGATATCCGCCAAACAACTACAAAAACAACCGTTGCAAACATCACTCCTCTGGCGCAGATACTGGCCGACAGTTTGCAGTACGCTGTTGTTACTGCGACGACCGACAACTCCACCAAAGCTATTACGGCATGGCGAAATATCTGGATGAAAAAGAACGACAAAGGTGAATTCGTTTTCAAAACGCGCGAACGGCAAGTGAAACTCCGTTCTGTCAGTTTTATTTACTATCAGTACCTCGCAAAGATGCAGGAATCGGCACTATATGACTTTGACGACATGATACTGAACGTCGTCCATACTATCGAACGTACCCCAGAACTACGGTTTAATCTACAAGAAAAACATCAGTACATCATGGTGGACGAGTTCCAGGATACGAACATGGCACAAATGCGCATCCTACATAACCTAACCGACAACCCAGTTAGTGAGGGAATGCCTAATGTCTTAGTAGTCGGTGACGACGACCAAGCAATTTACAGTTTTCAGGGTGCTGATATCGGTAATATTGTTGGATTTAAAGACACATACCCACTGGCTAGAATTATTACATTGACCGACAATTACCGTAGCGCTGCTGTGATACTAGAAAAATCTCGCAGTGTTATTGTGCAAGGTGGCGACAGGTTGGAAACACGTATTCCTGATCTTAACAAAACACTTACGCCGCATGTCAGCAGTGACATCGACAGCGTTGACTATGTCGAAGCCGACAACGCGAGCGACGAGAAAACACTCGTCGTTCAATCGATTGCTACCAAAATCAAAGCTGGCATATCTGCATCGTCAATGGCAGTACTGGCGCGGCGCCACAGCGAAATCATTAGTTTACTGCCGTATTTTGCCGATGCCGAGATTCCGGTGAACTACGAACGCCGGGACAATGTGTTAGAACTAGACGTTATTACGCACATCGAACTCGTCAGTCGAATCATCGTCGCACTGTACGAAGCACGTCACGATGAAGTTAACGCAATGTTGCCGGAAGTCATGACACACCCAGCCTGGAGAGTAGATCCAGTATCTATCTGGAAATTGAGCCTGAGCGCAAAGAACAATCACACGACCTGGATGGAAGTCATGGCGACAACGCCAGAGTTCGTCGCATTCCATACATGGCTGGTGACTATGGCCGCTGCGATCGAACACACGCCACTAGAATTTATGCTAGACAAGATTGTCGGTAAAGACGGTAACACGACCGAATCAGCGATAGGGTTCGTGTCGCCGATATTCGATTATTTCTTTAGTGCAGAAAAACTGGATGAACAGCCAGATGAGTACTTAGCATATTTAGAAGCACTGCGAACCATCCGTGCGAAGCTAAGGGAATACCAACCGAATGAAGAGCCACGTCTGCAAACATTCTTGGAATTTATTGATCTGCATCATGAACTAGGTAGCACGATAACCAGTTTGCGACCAAATGTCGAACAACTAGACGGGGCAGTTAATTTGATGACAGCACACAAATCAAAAGGACTTGAGTTTGATCACGTGTACATCGTCAATGCCATCGACACGACGTGGGGCGAACGTGTTCGTAGCAGATCAAGTATGATCAGCTATCCCGAAAACCTACCATTATCACCAAGTGGTGGATCGTTAGATGAACGCATGCGACTGTTCTTTGTCGCAATGACACGCGCCAAAAAACAACTGACCATTAGCTACTCACTCGCTGATGACAATGCCAAAAAGACACTTCCTGCAAGCTTTCTCAGCATAGATGGCTGGGAGGCAATTCATACGCCAGTCAATCATACGATGGAAACCATCGTGCGTGCAGCGGAATTACGATGGTATGAACCAGTCGTCGCGGTTGACCGTGGCACCATGAAAGATTTGCTAGCACCACTACTTGAACGATACAAATTAAGCGCCACACATGTCGGAGCATTCCTAGACGTTACCCGTGGTGGCCCTCAAGGCTTCCTATTGCAAAACCTCCTGATGTTTCCGCAGGCAAAAAGCCCGCAAGCAGCCTACGGAACAGCGATTCATGCAACATTGCAGCGCGCGCATTCACATTTAGCAGCAATCGAAAGCCATAGGGCAGTCGAAGACATACTGCATGATTTTGAAAGTAACCTGCGCGATCAACATCTTCCCGATGATCAATTCCAGACCTACCTGCAAAAGGGGAGTGACTCCTTGCAAGTATTTTTGCAGCACAAATACATCGATTTTAAGACAACGCAAAAAGCAGAGCTAGATTTTGCGGGCGAGCATTCAATCGTTGGCGATGCCCATCTCACAGGTAAATTAGACCTGGTCGATATCGACACCAAATTAAAAACGATGACCGTGACCGATTACAAAACAGGCAAACCAACCCGTGACTGGAAAGGCAAGACTGATTACGAAAAGATCAAGTTACATAAATACCGCCAACAGCTAATGTTCTATAAATTATTGGTTGAACATTCTCGCAACTACAACACCTACACCGTTGAAAACGGCTGCCTGCAGTTCGTCGAACCAACGCGCGACGGTGATATCATCGGCCTAGATGCATCATTCAACCGCGAAGAACTAGACCGGTTCGCTCAGTTACTCCAAAAGATCTGGCACTGCATCACGACAGTTCATCTACCTGACACAAGCGGATATGATCAGACGTATGCGGGGATAGTACAGTTTGAGCAAGATTTACTGAACGAAGAGTAAAGAAAAGATACTAAATCAGGTTCGCAATGAAGGTTCTATTGACATACTGTCAATTTAAAGCTATTATGATGTTCGTGTAGTTGAGTGCGCGGCAGAGTATTTAGGAGATTATAATGTTCATAAATAGCCTGCCATGCATTCCTACCGTTCATTTTCAATTTGATGAAACATGGATTGCATGTTATTCCCCTGAGGTGCTTGTGGTAAACACATCGCGCTTTTTGGCGAAGACGTGCAGGTTCAATTCCTGTCAGGGGAGCTTTTTTGGCGAACGGTGACGAGAGTTGTTAACTCATTCCCGTCACTGCGGACACAGTGCCGAACATCCGTTCGACACTTCACATCGGATCACCAAGGAGGTGATTAGATTGGCAACAAAGTCACAGTATGTCGCTGCCGCGAAGGTATCGCCCGACAAGCGAACGCCGGAACAGCAGAGGATGGTGGAGAAAGGCTCCAACATCCAGGAAGTCCGCAATGCGGATTTCGAGGCGCGCGGTCGTAAAAACTGATTGTGCGGAGGAATCCGTAGAAAACGGCGACCTGTCAGTCATGCGCCGCTATCAGGATGCGTCGGGCTCGATACCCGTCGCATCCACCAACTTCACAGGCCTTTGCACTGAGGAGGCCTGCATGCCGTCGATGGCGCGGAGCAATCCGTGGAAAAGATGAGCACCCCCCCTGCCATCTCCATCTTTAGGTGACGCGACCCAGTCATTCCTCTGCAGAACTCACCGCGGTAGAGTGAATGTACTGGGCGCGTCATCATATCCTAGTTTCATCAAATTGAGATACCAGCCCGCGCATTTTGCGCGGGTTCTCTCATATCTATCTGTTAAAATAAGCAAAAACGTGTTATAATAAAAATATATGGGGTTCGATTCTAGAAACGAAGGGCAACAAGCGCTGGACAAGCATGTCGAAGAGTTAATAAATTCGGAGTATAAAACATTACCCGAAAGTTTCCATGAAAACATGGGTGCTACAGCCCTTGAAGGAACAGTTGAAATCGCAGATCCAGAATCAGACAAAACCGAATAAAAGTACGATCTATTGTGAATAATTTCTGGCAAGACTTACCAAAACCATTTTATATCCTGGCTCCAATGGAGGCAGTGACCGACGTAGTATTCCGCCACGTCGTCGCAGCTGCCGCACGACCCGATGTGTTCTTTACTGAATTTACCAATGCAGCTAGCTATGCCAGCCCAAAGGGTGCGCATAGCACCAAAGGGCGATTAGCCTTTACTGCTGATGAGCACCCAATGGTAGCCCAAATCTGGGGCAATAACCCTGATAACTTTGCATTTATGGCGCAAGGCCTAGCTGACATGGGATACAAAGGTATCGACATCAACACTGGCTGCCCAGATAAGGCCGTTGTCAAACAGGGCAGTGGTAGTGGGCTGATTGGTAATTACGAATTAACCGCGCAGCTGATCGCAGCTGCCAAAGAAGGTGGCCTGCCAGTCAGCGTCAAGGCAAGGCTAGGCGCCTACAAAGTCGAAGAATGGCATGATTGGCTAGGGTTTTTGCTGCAACAAGATATCGCAAATCTGACAATCCATTTACGAACCCGCAAAGAGGCCAGTAAAGTACCCGCGCACTTCGAACTTATCCCGGAAATCAAAGCACTTCGTGACCAGATAGCGCCACATACACTATTGACGATAAATGGTGACATTCGCGACCGTCAACATGGTGACGAACTAGTCGAACAATACGGTGTCGACGGTGTGATGATTGGCCGTGGCATATTCACGAATCCATTTGCATTCGAACAAGTACCTTCGCAACACAGTCACGAACAGCTGATTGGACTGCTACGCATGCAGCTAGATCTACACGATCAATACGATAAAGAGCTCGAACCGCGCAAGTTCGAGCCCCTGAAACGATATTTCAAAATTTATATTCGTGATTTTACTGGCGCCAGCGAGTTGCGCGATCGGCTGATGCATACAACCTCAACCACTCAAGTCCGTTCAATACTTGATTCGATTGATATGGCAACGATTTAGCTACCGCTTGCGCCGAATGATATTCCACCAGTCAATGAACCGACCAGATCGGATAGTGCACCCTCAACAGTCAAGAAGCTTTCCATGTTCAGCCCAAGCTGACCAAGAATGCTTTTAAAGATAGAGGCAGCTTGACCTATATCTCCAGCAACAAGACTGAGAAGTAGTGCAATGATTGACTGAATAATCGCAGCTATCGTCTCGATAAGCTGATCAAGTCCCTTCATCTGTTTCTGTTCAGACGACACATCTTGACCCTCTGCACCCTTTTCATCAATCAAGCTCTGGATGTTAGCTGCTGTTGTCTCTAGTTGCTGCTTAACTGCTGATTGTGCATCACTGTCCTGAAGCAGCGAAGATTGACCTACGGCAGTCTGGTACTTTTCATACGCCGCATCGACTTCTAATGCAACAAGTTGAGCTTCGGCTGCATTTTTGACACCTTTGATTTTTGTTAACAAACCATTATTAGTCGAGTTAACTTCGTCTAATGTTGCTTTTAGTTGGTTTTTTTGACTATCCGTCAGCGTCTTGCTTCGGGCAACACCAGCAGTAGCCGATTCAATTGCCGCCGAACGACGGTTTAGTTCCGTCGTTACTTTACTAACAACTGATTGCGTTTCTTTGTCGAGCGCAACAGCTTGTGCATGTGCAGTCATCAATGTCACGGTTGACTGAGTCGCAATTACTGCAACTGATATAAAAATGAGTGTCAGCGTTACAAACCTAGACACAGACGGAAATAGAGATGTTTGTTTCATATTATTTCGCTACCTTTACTTGTGTTTCATTGACGATTTTTTTTGCTGCTTCATGTGTCGCTTTTTGTTCATTTACTGATGTGTTAATGTCCGTAAGATCTTGTTTGAGCGACTGTTCGGTTACTGTGACTTCATCTGACTGTGTTTCGGATGAGTTTTGCTGAGCTTGTTCTTGTGTTTCCATAGTAGCGGTAAGATAAATAGCATACGCTGCGCCTGCAACGATCAGCAGTGCCACTAGACTACCTATTACTACGAATAACTTTGTTTTTGATTTACTTTGCTGCGAATCCATGTGAATCCTTTTTTGTTTATAGCTATGTTACGGCCATTGTACTCCATCCTTTTTTGAAACACAAGCATTTTTATTCAGCGTTATTTCATTAATGTCAAAATGTTGCGCGATGTTCGGTTATTTGTCATAGTGGAATGATAAGGAGGTGAAAATGTTACGAATCTCATTCAACAAAGTCCACCGCTATACAGTACTTGTAATGGCCATAAGCGCTTGCGCTGCAGTCGCTATTACGTTAGCCGCATTTGTCTTTAATAGCAAACATCAACAGGTGCATGCTCAATCGCTACCGACAGTACAACCAACGTCACCAATAGATAACAGCTATCATACAGGTTTGGTTACATTGTCGTCACAAGTAGACGGAGCATTACCCGACACATATGAAATGTTCTGGGCTGTCGGAAATGGCGAATGGAACAAAATGACAACAAGTGTGTCAACCGGAGTGTCAATGGCGGTAATTGACACCAGCACCTGGAATTGGCAACAGGATAACAGATATGTTATTCGTTATATTGCACTGCTAAAAGACGGCTGGCGTCCGATCGAAAGTTCTCTTGTCATTAACAAAGGAACACCGCCTCTACAAACAAGCGCTACAGTACCTCCGTCGCAAACTACCAGTACGCCTGAACTCATTCCGGTGTCTCCAAAACTCACCCATGATGTATTGTATGTTGATTCAGAGGGTACAGTTGCAAAACAACTGAGTCGAAATCCGCAAAACCAATCATTGCAATATATGGCAAAACAATCGACGGCCCACTGGTATGGAGATTGGAATACTAACGTAAGTAGTGATGTGGATAATTATATATCGAGAGCAACTGCAGCAAATGCAACGCCGACAATCGTTATGTATAACATCCCCGGACGTGACTGCGGAAACTATTCGGCGGGCGGCGCGACCACGTATGACAAGTATATTGACTGGGTGCGACAAGTCGCAGACGGAATCAACGGCCGAAACGTAACTATTATTGTCGAGCCGGATGCGCTGGCGGCCATGGACTGCCTCAGTAGTAGCGAGCGTCATCAGCGTATAAACGCCATCTCACAGGTTGTCAGTATAGTAAAAACCGTCCAGTCGCGAGTCTATATTGATGCAGGACACTCTGATTGGCAATCGACTGCGACAATGGCCACAAGATTGAAATCGGCAGGCATCGCCAAAGCAAATGGCTTTAGCTTGAATGTGTCCAATTTTCGCACAACCAGCGAAAGCATAACATATGGCAATTCATTGTCAGCAAAAGTAGGTGATAAACACTTCGTCGTTGATACAAGTCGCAATGGCAATGGAGCATCGACAAATAATGAGTGGTGTAATCCCGCAG
The DNA here is from genome assembly GCA_001790515.1 of Candidatus Saccharibacteria bacterium RIFCSPHIGHO2_12_FULL_44_22. GTDB lineage: Bacteria > Patescibacteriota > Saccharimonadia > Saccharimonadales > Saccharimonadaceae > MGCS01. Next base: position 36,262 of record MGCS01000010.1, on the reverse strand, counting down.
GCCGCGGACTAGGCGAAGCACCAACGCTGGCAACCGGTAAATCGCTAGTGGATGCATACTTATGGATCAAGACCCCAGGAGATAGCGATGGTGCCTGCGGTAGTGGCGCGCCACCAGCAGGGCAGTGGTGGCAGTCTTATGCTGATATGTTATATATCAACCGAAAGAGCTAACAACTACTCGTCATCACTGATAAAACTACAGCGCGATAGTTTGATCGTCAGGGAGTCGTATGAATAATCGCTGTGTTCCATTTGTTAGCGTCATAAGTGTCGCGACCGTCAGCATGACGCGCGCGTGGACAAACCTAGCATATCGAGCATCGTGCGGGCTAAACCCAAAAAGTTGCGATGCAAGCTGCTTTGAACGCCATAGATCATACCCGAACGCTTGCACGCCAAATGCCTCACTAAATCTGTTTGACGAGAACGTTGTGTCCTCGACAAGGTTCACAAACACAAAGGCTTCTTTGTGCGTACCTTCAAGTGTTGCAATGCTGCCTGGTGCACGATGTTCAAGAATATCCAGCACCTCTCCAGTGCCTTTGAAATACTCATCAGATCGACTACGCAGTACGAGTGCTGCGCCTAATATGCGCAAGTAGTCGTCGCGCTGAAAATCGGTATCCAGAAGTGTTTTGACGACACGTTTATGATCTTCGACGTAGCGCGGGTCGGTCATGTTCGTAACGATCGCTTCCATACTGTCCAGCGCGCCACATCCAACATGGCCATCAGACGCCTGATCATCTTTATGCCCACCCGGAGTAAGATCGAATCGCATAAAAGTATCGATCATCGTCTCGGCATCATTGATGAAAGTTGCTCGCGTGATATCCTCACTGTCCACACCCAGCCTATGGGCAAGAGCGGCACCGGGTGCACCGCCTGGCATCTGTGCACCTAACTTTGATTCATCTAGATTTGGATCATGACGACCGTCAATACAGCGAGTCGCTGCGGTGAAACTGGTCGCAACATAGAAGTCATCTAAACGGTCTATAATCTCGTCCGTCGTAATCGTTGTGGTGCTTCCATCCACCGCTCCAGGCCAGCTACCGGTTGTCATTTTACCGGCGCCAACAATGCGAGTAGTCTGTTTTGATTGTTCGTCCATATAGATATCTCTTTTTATACTTTATTCTTTGTATATTGTAGCGTATTTTGACTGCAAGTGTTGGCAATCGTTTAAGCGGTAGAGAGAAGTTAGTATTTACACTTCATAGCTTTTATGCTATAATAAAATATGAGCATGGTGCTCAAACCGCAAAAGCGGTCCTCAACGGAGGAGATTACATTGAATCGAATCGGAGAAATCCTCGGTAAAATTGCCGTAGGAATCATCGGACTGGTGTTCGTTGGAGGAACGGTCTGGGCGAGCTTTGGCGTTGCAGGAGCAAGTCCACTTCAATCCGACGAAACCACCTCGAGTTACGTCATCAAAGGTGGAAACACCTGCGCTGACGCAGTCGTCAAAGGCCTCGGAACTGCCGAAGTCGATGGAGCTTACGCGCTTCGCTACGTCCTCGATCAGGGATCATTCGGAGAGAAGTATCTCTCCGACCCGATCACAGTGCCGCGCCTAATGAACGCCGGAGATGAGATTCTCATCACCGGGCCCTGGCTGACTCCAGGTGAGAATGGCGGTACCGTCACACTCACTCGGACACAGTTCGATGACGACGCGAAGATCGAACGGTTGGCAACAACCGCTCGTGACGTGGTTCGTCCGACGTTCGCCGAGTGCAACACCCTCGGCGAACAGATGCCGGATTACTATCCGGAGAACATTTTGCTGGATCAGCGGGCACATCAGCCAGCCTGAACAGCGGAGCACCATTAGCTCAAAAGACCCTGTCAGGATCAGCATTGCCGCAAGGCGAAGCAGGTCCCGGCAGGGTCATTTGAATTGCATTCATCATTCGCAGCCCTACTGCGTCATTATGTCATCAACTTATCGTGACATCTGCAGCCTCCGGAAAACAGCCTGAGTAACGATAGTCGTGAATCGAGGACTGTCTGAGCCCGACATCACATGTCGGCGCGAGTTCCGCAGATTCCGATTATTGGTAATTAGGGTGTATATCCGCGTGGTGAAGCCGTCACTAGTTCTTTTGCTTCTTTTCGTTCGATAATGAAAAGAAGACGGTTTGGTTCTTTCGTAAAAAGGAACATAAGGGAGTACGGTTAGTTGAATGGATGAGGATTGGATCCTGAAACAAGTTCAGGATGACAACGACTACATACTCAAACTGAGCCCACATAGGGCTCAGTAGGCAAGTGTCAAAAGAGTAGACCTACTATCGACGATGTCGACGACGAAGATCAGCAACCTTTAGTCGCACCGCATGACGATCGACCAGTTGGTGTGCTTTTTCAAGTTCAACTTGATTCGTTGCGTTGTCTCGCGCCTTGAGTGCACGTTCAAGAGCAGCCTTACTTTCAGCTTCGACGATGTCCTCACCGCTATCTGCCTCATCAACAAGTACCTTTAGGATTTCCTGCGACACTTCGATAACACCACCGCTAATCGCGAAGTATTCTAGTTTGTCGTCGGCGTCGCCCTTATTATGACGAACAGCAATCGCACCAGGAACCGCCAAGCTGACTAACGGTTCGTGGCCTGGAAATACTGCGATTTCACCATCGGCTGTCGGCAAGATGACTTCATAGACATCTTGGTCAACTTTTACACCTAAAAGGGTTATCAGTTGGAATTTCACGACTGATTAATCCTTTTTCTCCGACAGTGGGCCTGGCGCCATATAGAACCAGCTCTCGGGCTTGTCATCGTACTTACCTGCAATAATGTCGGAAGCATCTTTGACTGTGTCTTCAAGTTTGATATACACACCCTTTGCGCCGGTGAATTGTTCAGCGACGTGGAATGGCTGCGCGAAGAATCGTTGCAAACGGCGAGCACGGTTGACTGTCTGCTTTTGATCGTCAGATAGTTCTTCCATACCAAGGATTGCAATGATGTCCTGTAAGTCTTTGTATTCCTGTAGTAATCGTTGTACTTCACGCGCAACTCGGTAATGTTCTTCGCCAACAATCTCTGGATCAAGGCTTGTACTGGTACTATCAAGCACGTCGACAGCAGGGTAGATACCGATTTCTGTGAGTGAACGGTTCATGCTGATCGTTGCGTCAAGGTGAGCGAATGTCGTTGCTGGCGCTGGGTCAGTAAAGTCATCGGCAGGCACATAGACAGCTTGTACAGAGGTAATAGAACCCTTCTTTGTTGATGTAATACGTTCCTGTAGCATACCCATTTCTTGTTGCAGATTAGGTTGGTATCCTACTGCAGATGGCAAACGGCCGAGGAGGGCAGACACTTCGGCACCGGCCTGTGTGTAGCGGAAGATGTTGTCAACGAACAACAACACGTCTTTACCGCTATCACGAAAATCTTCTGCCATTGCAAGTGCTGATAGAGCAACACGAAGACGAGCTCCAGGTGGCTCATTCATCTGTCCAAAGACAAGGGAGGTTTTCGGCAACACTCCTGCTTCTTCCATTTCGAAGTATAGGTCGTTACCTTCACGAGTACGCTCACCAACACCGGCAAACACACTGTTACCGCTATGGAATTTCGCGATGTTAAAGATTAACTCTTGGATAAGCACGGTCTTACCGACACCGGCACCAGCGAATAGTCCAGCCTTACCGCCTTTAGTGAGTGGTGCGATCAAGTCCAAAACTTTGATACCCGTTTCCAAGATCTCGGCTTTGTTCGACTGTTCTGTGAACGATGGCGGCTGACGGTGGATAGGGGCGGTTTTGCCTGTTGGTGCTGGTTTGCCGTCAATTGGCTCACCAACAACATTAAACATGCGACCTTGCGTTTGTTCACCAACTGGGACGCTAATAGCAGCGCCAGTTGCAGCCGCTGACTGACCACGTTTCAGGCCGTCTGTGCTTGATAGGGCAATCGTACGAACAGTGTGTTCGTCCAAGTGTTGCGCAACCTCTAGTGTAATCGTGCGGCCATCATGCGCAACGTGAATCGCGTCGTAGATCGCCGGGATCTTGCCTTCTTTAAATTCTACGTCGACCACTACACCCACAACTTGGATGATATGGCCTGTATTTTCTGTCTTACTCATTATCTTCTCCTCTGTAAAGTCCTAGTGACGTTAATACTCTCTTAGCTTGTTCTCGATCTACTTTAGCTCGCCACATTACTGTCTTTGTTACGAATTCATCAGCTGATTCCAATATTTCGTTTCTACTTCGAGAATCGTATGGTATTTCCGGATCTTTAGTCCAAATGCCGCCTTCAATCTGATAAGCCTTATTCATTAAGCGCCTCCACACCACCACTGATCTCTGCCAGTTCTTGCGTGATGGCACCCTGACGGGCTTTATTCATTGCAAGCGTCAGGTCATCGATCAAATCATTGGCATTATCTGTTGCATTCTTCATCGCCATCATTCGCATCATGTATTCTGATGCACGAGCAGTCAGAAGTGCGTGATAGACCTGCGCCTCGATCAATCGATAGGTGACAGCTTCGAGTACTTCTTCGGCACTTGGTTCGAACAACGCTTCTTTGATTTCATCCGTTACTTCGGTGATCTCGTAGCCTGCAGGCATAACACGCTGCATCATTGGCATCTGGTTAACGCTCGTGATGAATTCCGTATACAGAATATCAACCGCGTCAACTTCACCAGCTTCGAATTTCTCGCGGGCCATATCGACGATTGCCCGCAACTGACTACCAGCTGGATCGTCAGGCAAGTCTTGATAGGCCGCGATAACTTTCGTGCCCTTGATGCGGGATGCGAAACGATTCGCACGACGACCAATTGTAATTGTCTCGTTCTTTACACCAGCTTGATCGTCAGCAATCAGTTGTTTTGCATACAATTTCAAGATATTTGAATCGTATGCACCGGCCAAACCTTTGTCTGTTGCGACAACAATCAGCAGTCGTGATCGGATTTGATCACGAATTTCGAATAGTGGATGACCTTTTGTCACACCCTGACTTGCAAGATGCGTCAACAACTCATTAGCTGCACGAGTATACGGCGCAGATGCCTTTTCAGCTTCTTGAGCACGTCGCATCTTACTGGCAGCAACCAACTGCATCGCTTTCGTAATCTGCTTGGTTGATTTTACCGAGCGGATACGTCCCTTTAGTTGCTGAGTTGAAGCCATGTATTAATCCTCAAATCCCTTTACGACGGATTTCGCAGCCTTTTCGATCAACTTAGCAAACGGCGAATCACCGTTGATTTTCTCGCCACCCTTATTAAGTTCTTGCATGTCTTTTTTGTGATCAGTCCACAAACGAGTCAATAGGGCAGTTTGCGCTTCTTTGATCTTTGCAACAGGTACTTTATCGAAGATACCTTCAGATACCGCATAGATACTCGCAACTTGCTCCCATACACCCGCCGGAGTGTATTGGTGTTGCTTTAGAAGTTCCGTCAAACGCTGACCGCGATCGATCTGGCTTTTTGTTGCTTCGTCTAGGTCGCTACCAAACTGTGCAAATGACGCTAGTTCGCGGAACTGAGAAAGGCCAAGCTTTAAGTGTGAACCGACAGATTTAACTGCTTTGGTTTGTGCATCACCACCAACACGCGACACGGATAGTCCGGCGCTGATTGCTGGTCGAATACCTTGATTAAACAGATCAGTTTCCAGGAAGATCTGGCCATCGGTGATCGAAATCACGTTCGTTGGAACGTAGGCACTAATGTCGCCAGCTTGAGTTTCGATGATAGGAAGCGCAGTCAATGAACCGGCACCAAGATCATCAGAAAGTTTCGCTGATCGTTCAAGAAGGCGTGAGTGGAGGTAAAACACGTCACCTGGGAATGCTTCGCGTCCTGGTGGACGGCGAAGAAGGAGTGACATCTGTCGGTAGGCAACAGCGTGCTTCGTTAGATCGTCATAGATCATAAGCGCGTGTTGTTTGTTGTCACGGAAGTATTCACCCATAGCTGTTGCAGCATATGGCGCTAGATACAGGAGTGATGCTGGGTCAGACGGACCAGTCGCAACGATAATCGTTTGATCCATGACGCCTTCTTCTTTCAGGCGTTCAACTAAACGAGCAACCTTGGAAAGTTTTTGTCCAATCGCAACATAGACATTAATAACCCCGGTCTTTTGACGACCTTGGTTAATCATCGTATCGATTGCAATGGCTGTTTTACCAGTCTGGCGGTCACCAATGATCAACTCTCGCTGACCACGACCGATAGGGAACATCGCATCAATTGCCATAATTCCCGTCATCATAGGTTCGTGAACGTGCTTACGACCGAGTACACCGACTGCTTCTCGTTCGACAAGTCCACGCTGCTTTGTTTTGATTGCTGGACCACCATCAATAGGATTTCCGAGTGGATCAACCACGCGACCTAATAGTTCTGGGCCGACAGGAACGTCAAGGACAGTTCCTTTCAACGTCACCTTCGCGCCAGCCGAGACTCCTTCGTCACTACCAAGTAGCACCGCACCGATTTCGTCTTCGTTCAAGTTTAGCGTAAACGCCTCAACGATGCCGTCTACGGTTTCAATTTGTAATACTTCGCTATATCCAGCGCTTCGTAGTCCATGCACCCATGCAACACCGTCACCGACGCGAGTTACAACACCGACTGTTTCGAGGTCGCCGGCTACTTCTAACTGAGCGATTGCGTCTCGCAAGTCCTTGCTCAGTTCTGTTACCGATAATTCAGCCATTATTTCTCCCTTAATATCTTAGTTCTTAGACTTTAGTTGCTTTCAATAGATTCAGTCGATGACGGATCGTCGCATCAAGCTCGCGACCAGGCACAGCGACTTTAACGCCACCAATCAGATCGTCATCTATTAATTGACGAAGTTCGATTGACTTTGCACCCGTTGTCGCTTTGATGTACGTCTGAATCGCCGTTTTTGCCTGATCAGTCAATGAGCGACTTGTTGTCACATCGGCCACGACGACACCGCGATCGGCAAGTGCTGATTCGATGTCGCGAACGATCAATTCAATTTCGCGCAAGCGTCGACTATCAACAAGATACGCAGCCAAGCTGCGAACAATATCGCGACCTGCAATCAGCTCGTCAGCGTAATAGCTGGCAATTTTTCGGCGACTCAGACGAATAGCCATAGTGTTATTTAGCTTCCTTGACGGCAGCTGCAATCACTTTATCGTCGATCGCACCAGTCATTGTTTTGCCGATGATTTTCTCTGTCGCCATAGCAACAAGATCAATCGTGTCATTGTGAAGTGTTTTTCGCGCGGCAATCACATCTTTTTCGATCTGATCATGCGCATCGGCCACGATCTTTTCAGCTCGTGACTTTGCTTTCTTCTCGCTAGCTTCGATAGCGGCGTTTGCTTCGTCCTTGGCTGTTGCAACTATCGCACTTGCTTCTTTGCGAGCTTCTTTGAGGAGTTTTGCAACATCTTCTTGAGCCGCAGCAGCAGTTTGCTCCGCTTGTTCAGCGGCATTTGTCGCTGCATCGATCTTTTCTTGACGTTCGTCAATAATTCGAACAAAGACTGGGTACACAAACTTACCAAGAAGTACAACCAAGATTAAAAAGGCAATCGTCTGGAATGCCAAAAGCATCCAGTCAATACCAAGCGATGCAAGGATACCTGTTTTTTCTGGGTCGGCCGCTGCGTTAGCGAACGTGTTAAATGATGTAGAATAGTCCATTGAGATTATTCAATCCTTATGAACGAGCGATAAACGCGACAATGATACCAATGATCGCAAGTGCATCGGCAAAAACGATAGCCGTGATCATGAGTGTTCGAATGTCTGAAAGTTTTTCTGGGTTACGAGCAAGCGCGTTCAACGCAGCTGCACCAATAAATCCAATACCAAGCGCAGCGCCAAGTGCTGGTAGTGCGTATGTCAATCCAAATGCTAGTGATTCCATTATTAATTATCTCCTTTAATTATTATCTAAATTATACTGACTTTACGTCAATCATTCCAGCTGAGCAGCCGCCAACGGCTTTTTCGTCGTATCAACAGGGGAATGATCAGGTGAAGTCAGGCTTGGTTCGTGGTCGTCGTGACCGCCATGTGTTTGAATAGCGAGCGATGTAAAGATAAGAGTCAAGACAAAGAAGACGTACGCCTGGATAAATCCAATAAACAATTCGAACGCCATGACGAGCGGCAGCCCGGCGATAGAGAAGACACCAGCGAGCACTGCAACGACGAGGAGCAACACTTCACCGGCAAATGCGTTACCAAACAAACGGAAACTCAGTGCGACCAATCGAGAGAATTCACCAACAAGTTCCAAAATACCTTCGAACGCACCAATAGGATCTTTGAGAGGGTTTTTGACGTAGCGTTTGACGTTTCCAAAGGCACCATGTTTTTGAATGGCATATACCTGAGATGCAACGACCGTTATGATCGCCAGCGCAAATGTAAAGTTCAGATCAGCCGGCAGTCCACGAAATAGCGGAGTACCGTTCCAGCTAATTGCACCGACACCAGGCAACACACTAATCCAGTAGGTTACAATGACAGTAAAAAACATCGTCATGACGAGAGGGAAGATTTTGCGGGCGATCTTTTTGTCGCCGATAATTTCTTCGGCTTGGTTCAAAAATCCTTCGAATGTCCAATGAAGTAGTCCGATAAAGCGGTTATACCCGCCCTTTTTGACTTTGCTTGCCGCGTAAAAGAGCAGCGCTAACATGACAATAACGCCAAAGCCACCAAGTATCATCGAATTCGTGACAGGGAAAGAACCGATATGAAAAATAGTCTCAGCCGCGAGGCTAATGTGGAGTTCTGTGGCGGCAAAATAGTTCATCATATTATTTGTTCACTTTCTTTAGTTGTCGGGCAACCAAAAGCCCTGCGATGGTTGCGCCTGCGATGACTCCGACGATCGAAAGCCATGGTCTCGTACCGTATGCCTTATCGGCATACAGGCCAATTGCAGCCAAACCTAGGGTCGGGAGGAACATTCGCCATGTCGTATCGCCAATAGTCCCAAGCAATAAAAGTACCGTCGATCGATCCGGCGGCGGCGCAGATTCACCCTTATCATTTGGAGAGGTGCTCATCTGCCTATATAATAACAACTACTAAGGATTTCCACAACCGTGCCACGAAAGAATAACACACCAAAACACATACCATTCCGTATTAGCGGTAGCGAACTCACAAAAACTCGCTACACAACAAAGCGTGCGGCCGAAGCCGCTGCCGAGCATCGAATGCTACTTCATATGCATCTCACATTGTACGTTTACAAATCTCAGCTAGATGGTGGGTGGTATTTGACAAGCAAGCCAACTGAAGAAGATACTACCTAAGTATTACTACGCGGTACAGTCAAAAAACTCACTCATTGCTGTACTGGCTCTTTAATCTACACAGTATGAAATATTAAAAGGATCCAGCATCTCTTTCAAATTCACTCATATCATCGTCAAGTGACGTTTGATCAAGATCACCCATAACAGATTCTAGGTCGTCATTGTCTTGGATAGATCTGTCATCATTAGAAATAGGCGACGACTGATCAGAAGGTGCTGTAGTAGAGGAATTATCGAGTGACTGAGGTGCGATGAAAAATACATATAGCAAAAAGCCAACTGCAGCAAGTATGCAAAGAAATCCAACGAATGCCGCACCTTCGGTAAGGTGAAACGGTTTAATTCTTGTCATCACGCTCTTCCTGCTGCGGTGTAGTATCCGACGATTGGATTGCTTTGATTAACTCTTTCAGTGAATCACGATATACCGTCAACTGGACGACAGCCGTTGCCTGTTGGGTTCGAAAATCTGCGAGACGTTGGTGTGGTGCAGCCGCAGTACAGGCAAACTCCTGACTTTGTCCAAGTAGCGTAATTGTCGCTTGAGCAGCAGCCCTTTGCTGAGTAAGTAGCTTTGCAATGTCTTTGTAATTTTCTACTATACGACCAGATTGTACGTAAAATGAAGCAACTTTATCATACACTGTACTTATTTTGTCAAAGCGTTGCTGTTGACGATCGGCGATAGATTGCATCGTTATCCTTAGTTGTTTTTCGTAGTTCAGACATTTTGTCAACGCATCTTTACCTAGCTTCAGGTCATTTTTGCGATGAGTAGTACTGTCCGTTTCTTGATTGACGGTTTGCTCGCTACCTCGTTGTGTTATCGTGCGTACCTTTTGCTCTGCATCATATGTAATAGACTCCAGTTTTGTTTGCACGTCGGTTTTTGCAACACTGATACCGTCGTATACTGGATCCGATTCTTTCGGTTGGTCAAGGATTGGTTGACGTGCGCCAACAGCTGATACGCACAGCATTGTCACCGCAACACACGATATGATTACAGTAATAGATAAGATGTATTTTTTCATAAATTGACGACGTGCTTCTCTGCGTTTAGGATACTCCGTATAGATGCAAAACTCAATGTCACTCTGCAGATGAATACAGCACGTGTGATCATCAGTTGTGTATACATATAATGCGCAAAGAGTAGAGTATACTTAAGCGTAGATATTGCGAAATATATGCAAGATTGATATACTTAGTATAGTAAAGAAAGAGGGAATCATCATGAGCGATACAGCAACACCACAAATTACCATCTATAGCACAACTTGGTGTGCATTTTGCCATACAGAAATGCAATGGCTCGATAAATTAGGTATCCCTTACGTTGCAAAAGATATTGAGGCGGACAAAGATGCGTACGAAGAGCTTATGGGCAAAATTGGCGGCAACTTTCAGGGTGTCCCCGTTACAGATATCGCCGGAGAAGTCGTGCTAGGGTTTGATCGACCTAAAATTCAAACTGCAATAAAAGACAAGAATATCCAGACAATCTCCGCTTAGTTAGCGACGCATCAGCGTAAATACACAAAATATAGCAATACAATAGCGAACTACTAGCCAAAAATATGGTAGTAGTCAACGCAAAAAAATCCGCATCATAACGATACGGCATACATGATTATAGAATCATAATTTTGACTAAAAGTCAATCATATTCTTTATGCTGTTATTTAGCGCCGACTTGGATAACTTCACCGCCTAAGGCATTTCGGAAGTATCCGTCGTGACTGACATAGAGCGTTGCACCAGAATATTTAGCAAGCGCTGTTTCTAATTCTTCAATGGACGGCAGGTCAAGGTGGTTCGTCGGTTCGTCAAGAATCAGCAGCTGCGGTTCGTTTGCCAGCATGCTTATCAGCTGAAATCGCGCTTTTTGGCCACCAGATAGTTTTGATAGTGGAATGCGTGCATCGCCTTCGTTAAATAGATAATTGCTCAGAAGGTTTCTTACTTTTGTCTCGGTAATACTCAAACCTCGGTCGAGATACATTCGTTCAATCGCATCACCAAGCGCCAGCCCGAAATAAGTAGGCGAGACTTCTTGTTCGTAGACACCGATGCGCATTTGTTTATCCAATGTGACGTCTCCACTAAAAGTAACGGGCGTCGTATCACCGAGAATCATTTTGATCAGCGTTGTTTTACCAGCACCATTGCGCCCGCGAAGTTCCATCGCCTCGCCCTCGCGAAGATCGATATTAATACCATCGAAAAGCGGCGTGTCACCATAGCCAAGCGACACATCCTTCAGATTGACAAGGATATGCTTACTGCGTGATTCATCATTCTTTAGGTTCATGCGAATGTTTTTTGCTTTGAATTTGTCGTACTGTGCGGCTACTTTGTAATTCAGATTCGCAGCAGATTCTTTATCTATCCAAAATGTTGGCTTTTCTTTGGCTTGCAGTTCAGAAAGTTCTTTACGCGACGTTTCTTCAAGTCGTTTAAACTTTTGGATCGTACCTGGGTTGCGTGATTTTTCTTTTAGTCGTTGATAGTCAATCACTTTTGCTTTCAGATTAACGATACGTTTTTCGACCATCTCAAAATCATTCATCTGCGTACCAGTTGATACTGCATTTTGTTTTAGGTAGGCATCATAATTGCCTTTGTAGCTGACACTCTCACCATCTTTTAATTCGACGATACGATCAACTTCGTTCAACACATCACGGTCGTGCGTAATCACCAGCATGGCTTCGCGGGCGGTCTTCATCCATTCAACATATTGTGCTTTGGCGACGTAGTCCATATGGTTGGTCGGTTCGTCGACAAGCGCCAAATGCGCATCACTATGCATGACTTTCACGACCTCTACTAAACGCTTTTGACCACCAGATAGAGTAGAGAAGGCACGATGAGCAACGTCAGGCAATTGAAAGTTATCTAGTTCACGTTCGATCTGCTCTTCGATCTGATAGAACCCTTTGTCATCAAATCGCATCAAAGCCTGAGTGTATTCGTCGATCAATTTCATGTCGTCACCCATTGTTACTGGGTACGTTTCGATGATATGCGACAGTTCGCTGTATTCAGGCAAGCCCTGTAGTACATATTGTAGTACTGTCGTTTCACCCATGTCGTGGTGTTCCTGCTGCGTTGCGACGACAACGGTTCCACGACGAAATATAATATCACCGGTGAAATCTTTGTCCATGCCAGCAACGATACCGAATAGCGTTGATTTGCCCACGCCATTTCGGCCGATAACACCAACTTTTTCGCCATCATCAATAGAGAACTTGATATTAGACATCAAGACCTTAGGGCCGAATGATTTTTCGGTTACAACAATATCAGCGATCATATCTGTTTAGTATAGCACATTCATTGACTTTAATAATTTTAGTTTTATAATAATAATGTATCCCTACTCATCAATGAGGTGGCTTCATGACAAACAGAGTACGCGTGACAGTCGCTACTGTCAACGAGGCAGTACGACCAGCAGTCGTAACGACTGATCGAGGTGTGTTTCATCTAAAGCGCGGAATGAGCGACACACAGCGACAACACGTCATGAGAAAACTCCAGCTCCATGCGGACGGAGGAGAACAATGCATCTTTGTATGCGTGTTGCAGAATAAACGATCTGGCGGCAGGCACACACTATTTGACGTCCTGTCGCTCTAGCTATCGCCGAAAAGGTTCGCCGAAGAGATCCCTCTTCAGCTTGAGCCTTTTCGGCGACCTTTTCATTTAAAGGCTAGTTTTCAACTTCAATTTCGAGTTCGGCAAGCGCCTCGCGGTACAGCCCTTCAAGCTTGCGGGTTTGTCCGTATTCGCTAAATTTCGCTGCGATCGCTCGACTTTTGGCGCCAAATTTTTTGCGCAGTTGATCATCATTAAATAACGTCGTGATCTTATCGGCAATACTTGCGGCTGAATTACGTGCCAGGAATCCGTTTTTGCCATCTTCGACAGCTTCTGTAACATACTTATCAACATAGACGATAGGCAAGCCAGCATTGGCCGCTTCGTGCACCACCAGACCTTGCGTATCCATAACGGAGGGAAAGACGAAAACGTCAGATGCTGCATACGCGGCACCGAGTTCTTGACGGGGAATACGTCCTGTAAACGTGATCCGGTCATTAACGCCCGACTCTGCCGCTAATTGTTTGAGTGTTTCTAAATAATCAAAGTCACCCACGTACAATAAACGAGCTTTGGGGTTTGTTTTTAAAATCTTTTTCAGGGCAGGAATCAGGATGGCTAAGTTCTTTTCGGCTCCAATTCGTCCGATATTTGAGAACACCTGATCATCTAGTGCGATGCCCCAATCTTCTCGAAATTGCTTTGTTTGTGCTTTGGACGGACGTGGCAATGGATCGACACCTGTCGGCAGCACCATGACATCATAGTCGTATTTTTTGCGCCATGATTCTAATTGGCGCTGACTTTTGCGTGAAACAGAGATAACGACATTACATCGACTATAGACAAGCGACATTAGGCCTTCGACGACATCTTTGTTCCACTGTACAGCGCCTAATTGCGGACGATAAATGTGTAGCAACGTTCGTGCGTCAACGCCATCGAACTTCACCGTAAACGGTAATGTCATTGCCATAGCAAGGATTCCAGGCAATACCTGAGGATAATGTTCGACATATTGATAAAAATCAGTACAATGCTGTCCGACCAAAATAGCGTCCGTTCGCTGGGCTGCATAGATACCCATCATCCCAATCTGGAGTGGCGTAAAGAAATGGATTACATCGAGATTTAGTTTGCGAATACTACGAAGCGCAATCGGAGGAAAAAACACCGAGACACGGTTATCGTCAAATAATCCTGATGGCAAGCTAGGGAAGCGGATAACGTGATCATCGTACTCTTTCGTGTCAGAACTGACTTTTGGACAAAACACGTACACTTCGTGACCCATCGTTTCAAGCTGTTCGCGGGTGATGTCAACGACATTGACGATACCATTCGTTGCGGGGTGATACGTGTCTGTAAATAAGCCAATGCGCATAATATATATTCTATTGTATCAAATTTCGGTACAAATCGACGTATTGCTTTGCAGCGGCGGTACTATCAAATCGTTCTGCTATGACAGCAGCGTGACCTTGCCATTCCTGATACGCAGCTGCATCATCCCGTAGTCGAACGACGGCATCTACGAACATATCATCATGACATCGCAAAACGTTATCACCGAATGAATCGTTATATTCTGGTATATCTCGAACAATAATTGGTAGACCCGCACCGGCAGCCTCTAGTACGCTCATGGGATGATTTTCTTGTTCGGCCGGCAGACAAAATACGTCGGCTGCATGCAGATAATTAATGACATTCTCGTGAGGGACAATACCGACACACAGTAAATTCGATGGCACATCGTTTAGCATTTTTTGCATTGATGAGTAGTCTGCTGCAAGCTGCTTGAACGGAATACCGCCGACCCATACAAATAGCACGTCAGGCAATTCGCGAGCCATTTTGATAAAGATATCGATGCGCTTTCGTGGCTGCACTTGACCGTTTCCGTAGACAATAAAACTATCTTCACGGAGGTTCAGTACTTTACGTGCAGCTTGTTTTGAAAGCTCGTTCGGTGCATATTGCTTCATGTCGATCGTATTATACATTACCTCGATCTTGTCACTAGGAACATGGAGTTTTTCATGGAGTGTTTTTGCAACAGTTTGCGATACTGCAAGTACTTTATCGCCACGACGATAGTAAAGGCTCATATACCAACTGGCGGCGAAAGACCAGTATTTAGCAAGGACAAGTGAACCTATGTATGACTGCGGGATGATGTGTGCCGTGATGACTTTTTTTGGACCGCGCTGAAATAATTTCAAAAATGTGCGACTACCAATCGTATGAAAATGAATGATGTCACAATCAATCTGTTGGTCAAACTCGCCACGAATCACCGTTACGTCATCTCGAGCCTCGAGTGCGGTTGCCATTTCATCGTAGGCGGTATGAACACCGTGGCCTTTTACCCAAATATCGCTTTCTGAAACAATATTTACTCGAATAGGATCAACATTACTCATTGAGTAAACCAGCATATAGTTTTACGTATCGTTCTGCGGCGGCTGTACTGTCAAATCGGCTTGCTAGCAACTTTGATCGATCACGGCGCTGTTGATAGAACGACGGATCATCACGAAGACGTTTAATGTTAGAGGGGAAATCAGCCTCGACGCACTGCAGCACGTCATTACCAAATGAATCGGCATAATCGTCTAGCCGACGAACCATGACAGGCAGGCCAGCTGCAGACGCTTCTAGAACAACTAACCCAAATGTTTCTTGGTCTGACGGAAGAAAAAACATATCGGCTGCTGCATAATATTCGGGCATCGATCGTAGATCGACGATACCCGGAAATAACATGTTCGAAGGAGCTGACTTGATTAATTTGTCCATATGCATACTGTCTGCTGCCAATTTGCCAAATGGCATGCCGCCAACCCATACGAACAGCACGTCAGGCAGCGCCGTTGCGCATGCAATAAAACTATCGATACGCTTTCGTGGTTGCACTTGACCAGCGCCCATTACAACAAAAGCATCAGAATCTATTCCTAAATTCTTTCGTATTTGTTCGCGTGCATCCGGTTTGACTGTTCGGTATTTTTGCGTGTCAATGGAATTGTATTCAACAACAATCGGTTTCGTGACGTTCATTGCCAAAAGATCTTTTTTTGTTTCCTCAGATACTGCGAGTAATAGATCAGCTCTGTCGTAAAACAACCGCATATAGATACTGGCGGCGAATCGCCAATACCGTGCACCAATAACTGAACCGACGAACGAATCAGGGACAACGTGCACTGATACGACCTTTTTTGGCCCTCGCTGCAATAACTTGCGCCATGCACGCATACCAATCGTGTGAAGGTGAATAACATCGCAGTCGACAGATTCTGAAAACCGGCCACGGATTACTTCGATATCGTCGCGTTTTTCTAACGAAGCCGTCATTTCTTCATAGGCAGTATGGACACCATGTCCCTTTACCGATATTTCACTTTCGGATGCTAGATTTACTCGTATCTTTGTAGTGTTTGTCATAGTGTCATTTTCGGTATCAGGCTAGCTAATGACAGTTCCAATAGTGTCGCCTTTGACAGCACTCATAATATTACCTTCGTGAAGCAATTCAAATACAATAATTGATTGATCATGATCGGCCGCAAGTGCAATTGCTGCCTTGTCCATCACCTTTATATCAGGTCGCTCGACCGCTTCTTGTAGTGTCAACGAGGCAAAACGCTTTGCGTCGGGGTTTTGATGCGGGTCACTATCATAGACACCATCAACTTTTGTTGCCTTTAAGATCACGTCGCACTCTAGTTCAAGCGCCAAGCTGACAGCCGCCGTGTCAGTTGTCAAATAAGGGCGACCAATACCTCCAGCGACAATGACAACACGATTTTTTTCAAGATGCGATAGCGCACGACGATGGGTGAATTGATCTGCAACCTGGTCTGCCTTGATATTAGTCAATGCGCGAGCGGGCAAACCCTCGGTATTGAAAACATCTGCAAGCGCTACAGCATTCATCATCGTCGCCATCATACCAATATTGTCGGCCGTCACACGCTGAACGCCGCCACCAACCAGCTGGGTGCCTCGGGCGTAGTTACCGCCACCAATCATCACTACTATCTGAGCTCCTACTGTTGTCGCTCGCTCAATCTCGTGAGCAATCCACGCTGCACGTTCGGCGTCAAATCCTCCATCAAATTTACCTTGTAATTGTTCACCGGACAGTTTTAATAAGACTCGTTTATACATATATGATCCTATTGTAACAAACCTAGACTAGATCATCGATCTTGACACGATATCGTGCAGCAAGTACCGACTGCACCCAAATTGCACCGACACCAGTAGCGCCAGCCGTAAAGCCAATAAGTGCGAGTGGCAATTTGACATCCACCATTACATTTGGAACAAACACAAGAAGACTAGCCAGCAGGACTAGCCCAAATGCCAGCCAAAAGTATTTTGCGCGAATAAGTGACACGGCAGTCACCTTTACTCCGAAGAGTAAAAGAAAATGACGAACAATCCGCGAACCTACTTTGCTTGCAAAATATACCAATATCCATACGACTATAAGCAATAGACTAGCGAGTAAAAAGCGAACAATCGCATGCTGTTCGGTGTCTGATGTCGACGACTGATCATCCGAAATGATAGCAAATGCATAGAGTGAAGATGATGTCGATGTTAGTACTTGTTGCAGAGCAGCGATGTGGATGATCGCATTGATCACAAGCAGCCACACGAGCAGTATAGACACGTAGCCCAATGCACCGATACTGTTAACAATGAATGTATGTCTGTTCGTGAGTGTTTTTGTCATGCTTACGGTTATTTTATATCATTTTACCGTTTCTTCAAAATGATATTATAAAGTTATGGCCGCAAAAAAAGTGCTTTATGCAACTATCAGGGGTAGAGGCGAACCGATTGTGCTTCTTCATGGGTTTTTGTCATCGTCTCATTATTTCAAACCGCTTGTCCAGCGTCTGGAGAAAACACACCAAGTCATCACACTTGACCTGCTAGGATTTGGTAAATCTCCAAAACCACATATCAGCTATACCTTTGAAGACCATATCGAAGCAATACACCGTACTCTTGTCTATTATAAGATCAAGACACCATTTACGCTGATAGGCCACTCTATGGGAGCACTCATTGCGCTACGTTACGCAACCTTGCATCCAGATCAGATTGTACGCCTGCAACTATTTAATGCTCCTATGTTTACGGATGTTAACCAAATGATTAAAACCCACAAGTCAAGTGGCACTCATTATCAATCACTACTGTACTCTCGACTAAGGGAAGGGTACTGGAGCGCACTAAAATTAGTTCCTCACAACGCAACATCCCGTCGGCCTCCCATAAACTTTGCCGATACTGTTCGCGTGTCACGACACGCCCGTGAAGGATCATACAAGAATATCATTGCATCTGGAGAATTTTTTAGTGATCTACGTAAAACAGCAGTAGAAACACTGATTGTTGTCGGAAAATACGATAGAATCGTGTATCAAGAAAATCTCCAAAGACGATCTCTTCCGTCCAATGTCACACTTTTAATGGCTGAATCGGGGCATCATACACTCGTCAAAACGGTTGACGACGCCGAGCATATGATACGACAGTATTTAGCGAACTGATTATTTACGTTGTTGCCAAAAATAATACATCGTTCGAATAGTCGACATCCATCGGCGCAAATGACGATACTCAAATGCTCCTATTGCATTAATTGCCTGCGAAGACGCAACGCGTTCAATGCGTGGAATTGTCGCTAGTATACGTTCATCTAATTCTCGTTGCCATCTGTTTGGCTCGCTGTAGCGAGGTTTAGTGGCCGCACGATGCCCCATCACCATCGCAGGGACAACAGAAAACCCTATATTCTTTTCGGGCTTCATCTGCACATTTAGTTGCGGCATTAAACGGTCTTTAGTGGCCATAATGACGCTGTCATTACGCGTCACTATAATAAACTCCGGAAAATTACCGACAGCATTCAATCCATTCACAATCCGATGTTCCAATTGATTCGCAAGGCCGTGCAATCGGTGTCGCCGCAACCCTTCGACAACCATAAAACTGAACATCGGCCACACAGTTTCTGAACCATGATAATCGAGGGTTTTTGAGATAGGATTTGATGCCGATTTAGCACGACTACGGATCCCGACCGTCGTCAAAAATTCGTCAGAGAACAATTTTTCAACGATAGCAGTCACATACCGCTGCTGGTCATGTTGTGACATTTCTGTCCATAGCGACGTGTTTAGTGTCCATCCTGCACTGACATTGGCAACATCAACTTTCCCGCGAGAATCAATAGCAGATGCCAAAAAACCTTTTTCATCACCAAACTGCTGCACCATTGTATACTGCAAGCGCAGTGCCGTATCGCGCCATGCGTGTGCCATTTTGTGGTCTGGTAGCATGTGCGCCATATCGTGGAGTGCGTCTGCCGCAAGTGACTGAACTTCGACATAGATAATAGGGTTACGGTAGTCAGCTAATATACCATCCTGACGGGCATAGAGCGAATCTTGATACGTCTGAAAGGGCAGGGCATATTCATTTGTCTGAACTTCGCCAATTAATCCACGATCATCGATTTTTTCCATGATCCACTCGGCTGCCGCTTCAGCAGATTCTTGGATTGTTCGTGTTTGGCCGTGACGATTCGTAACACTCTTTTGCAGTATTGATGCGTCCGTATACGTAGCATGTTTGTGCGTCAAACGAATGAACGAAGCCGTTGTATCAAGCGAAAAATATGAAAGTAAACGACGGTCTTTGATATCCCATTTGTTGCGCAAAATAAAGAAAGGAATGTTTTCAAAAAGTGTGCCTTTCCAGGTGCGAAAATCGCGGTATTCATGATGAATTCGCCCAGGCTCTTCTTGCGTACGAGTGTTGTGTTGCACCCCCTGAAACTTTGCGAGCACCAAGATCGTCTCTGCGACAAGTTCATGATCAAAATCGCTGACGAATTTTGCTGCGTTCGATGCATCACGGCCAAATAATGTGTGGTTATAGAAACTACCCGTACTTGTCTGTAGCCCCATACTATCAGGACTTTTTAATGCAGCATAAGCCGCCGTCACACCGGGGATAATAGCATCAATATTTTCGGCATCTGCAGTGTATGTCATAAGCACTTTCTAGTGTAGCAGACAAATAGAATACCGCCCGTTCCACGACCACTAAATGTGGACAGGAGCGGGCGGTAACCTTCTACTAGCTGGCGAGTCGTGAGAATGATCGAGGGCCGATCACCCCCAGGAACTGCCAGTCGCTGATGTGGGCGCATCCAGCCTTGAAAGACTGGTCGTGCTTGTTCAGTGAGTTGTCCTGGATCACGAGGTAGACCCAAACTCCAAGCATCGCCAGAGACGCCGCTATTACTAGAGCGACCCCCAGCGACCAGTCGACACCGAAGATGACAGCGATGATTGTGGCGGACGCCACGTAACCGTATCCTGTATACAGCACGAAGTTATGGTACAACTTCGTCGGCGACAGAATTGCGGCCAGTGGGTTATACACGGTCAGCGTATTCCATGTAGGTCATCACCACTGCAACAATGAACGTCACAGCGATGACGGCGACATGAAACAGCGTTGACGTATACCATCTGTCACTGGCGGGCACAAAACCCGCCGCGAAGACCATGAAGGCTGTCGCGATCCCCAGGAAGATGTCTCCCGGGAAGAAACTCTTGAACTGCCTTGCCCCGTCGAGCGGGACGAGACGACCTTCACCGATTACACCAACCAGGATAAACCCAATCGGCGTGATCATGAGCAGCTTCACAGCCACCAGCCAGAACGGTCCATCGACGATCCAGCCGAAGCCAGGAAGTAGACCGATAGTTTCGGAAACCACGTCTTTTCACCACTCTCGTATGTAGAAGGACGATCGTACAGGATTGTACGTATCAATCTATATTATAGCAAATTTTATATATCTTGTCAATAATTTACAGGGGTGCCAATATGCTATACTACAAATACTATGGCGCAAAAAAAGAAGTCACCGCAAAAACAATCCGCCGTCCTCAACCGCAGGGCTCGATTTGACTATGAATTAGGTGAAGACATAGTCGCCGGAATCGCACTGACTGGCCCCGAAGTGCGCGCTGCCCGCGAAAATCATGTCCAGCTCAAGGGGTCGTTTGTGACTATCCGGAATAACGAACTATGGCTTAATAACGCCAGTTTTAGTATTCGCTTGCAACAAAAAGGCGAGCCGAGCGCACGTTCGATCGACACCAGCCCGCGCAAGCTCCTTGCTAGCCGTAAACAGATCGACGCGCTAGATGCCAAAAAACAAACCGGCATGACAATCGTCCCTACAAAACTGCTCACTAGTGGTAAGTTTATCAAGGTCGTTATCGCTCTTGGTAAAGGTAAAAAGAACTACGACAAACGTGAAACACTCAAGCGTCGCGATCAGTCACGCGAAGCAGCACGTGCTATAAAAAACGTATAGCAGCACATACCGACTAGTCCACCATGATATAATCAATAGAATGAAAATCTATTCTTGGAACGTCAACGGAATCCGCGCTGTCGCCAATAAAGGCGCACTTGATACGTTTATCGAAACAGAAGATCCGGACGTCGTCTGCTTTCAGGAAACAAAAGCCAACGAAGCACAGCTAGACCTTAAATTTCCGCAGTATAATAAGTTTTGGAATAGTGCCGAAAAAAAGGGCTATAGCGGTACAGCTATCTGGACCAAGACCGATCCGTTGAACGTTTATTATGGACTACCCGAAGAACTTGTCACCGAATACACATTAGAATCCGACAAATACGGTGATGTTACTGGCGAAGGTCGCGTCCTGACGGTAGAATTCGACGATTTCTACTTGGTAACGGTCTATACGCCAAATAGTAAAGGCGACTTAACCCGATTGGCGCTTCGCCATGAACGCTGGGATCCAGCGTTTTTAGCCTATGTATCCAGGCGTACCGAAACAAAGCCCGTACTCTTCTGCGGTGATTTGAATGTCGCCCACCAAGAAATTGACCTCGCTAATCCAAAACCAAATGTCGGCAAGCACGGATTTACAAACGAAGAGCGTGAAGGGTTTGACAAAATCCTAGCTGCTGGGTTCGTGGACACTTATCGCGCCGCTCATCCCGACAAAACTGACGCATACACCTGGTGGACACATTGGGCAAAAGCACGTGAACGAAATGTCGGATGGCGTATCGATTACTTCTTGGCGTCTTCGGCAATCGCCGACAAAATCGTCTCCGCCGATATCCACCCGGACGTCATGGGATCCGATCATTGTCCTGTCAGCGTAACGTTAGCATAATACCGTCACATATACTTCTCGATGCTATACTAAATGCATGACCATGCAGCAAGACTTTTTCTCGACACTCCGATCAAACCAGCAGGCATATCTTCCAAGTAACGACATCCGGCAACAGATCGCCAAAAAAACGTTAATCATGGTTGTTGGACCTTCGGCAATTGGCAAATCGACGACGATGAACAATGTCATCGTCAAAGACAGCAGGTTTGATCGCGTCAGTGGTTTTACAAGTCGTGATGCACGCCCTGATGACGAACCAGGTATGTACCGCTACATAACCGACAATAACCACGAACGAATGCAGCAGTTGATTACGGATCGACAACTGGTGCAATATGCAGTTAGCCCTGTAAAAGACGTGGTCTACGGGACTGAGCTGAGTGATTATCCAGGGCAGTATAATTTGCAAGATACTCTGTATTCTGCTGTCGACAATTATCGTAAAGTTGGATTTGGCAGTTATAAAGTTGTCGGATTAGTCGCCGACCCACTTGACTGGAAAAGGTGGTTTCAGAATAGATTCACTCAAGACGACCAGCCCGAGGCGCTGTCCCGTCTGACAGAAGCACACCAATCACTGTCATGGCTACTGACGCAACACGCAAGCAGTGTATATTGGGTCAAAAACAGAGAAATGGCACACGACCACGCAGCTGATGCGCTTATAAATGTCATCGACCTCAACACGAGCGATAGTAGTGGGCCGAATATTGCGACTGCAATGATAGAAACTATTGGCATACTGAGGCGAAAATATGGCGCTTCATAGTTATTGGCACAGACAAGATCCTACGAAGCCACTCTATCCAGACATCGAGTGGAATAAACCCGAACAGCGCAGTATGGCTGGAAAGTTAGCTATTATCGGCGGCAACAAACTAGGGTTTGCAGGCGTTAGTGAGAGTTATTCGATAGCGACGGCGGCAGGTGTCGGGCAGCTACGAGTGTTACTGCCCGATGTTTTGCGAAAAACGATTCCAGCAACGATATCAGATGCATTCTTCGCGCCGACTAATCCTTCGGGTGGACTCAGTCGCGATGCGTTGACGGACATGAAGGTACTTGGTGAATGGTCCACAGGTGTTATATTGATCGGGGATGCTGGCCGAAACAGCGAAACAGCGATTTTGTACGAAGATTTTGTTCGGGATTATGAAGGTCAACTGACAATTACTCGCGACGCTGTTGATTTGCTCCGAAATACGCTAGAGGTGGTGGTCGAGCGGCCAAATACGCTACTAGTAGTGTCCTTCGCGCAGTTACAAAAAATATTTCAAAGTGTTTATTATCCAAAAATGTTGGCGTTCAGCATGCAGCTAGCGCAAGTGATCGAAGCGGTGCATAAATTTACCATAACATACCCAGTAACGATCGTTACCTTTCATCAAGATCAGCTGATCGTTGCTACCAACGGAGAAGTAACGACAACACCATGGCATAATCCTATGGCAATTTGGCGGGGAAGTGTCGGTATGCAAGCGGCCGTGTATTGGTCGTGGACACCAAGTAAACCGCTTCAGGCAGTGACGTCAAGCTTCCTCGAGTAGCCCGTGTATTTGCAGATTAGATTATATTACTGTAAAATGTATATTGATTATGTCAACAGAATTGTCACCCCAGCAGCTTACAGGAATGGAGCACCAACAATCTCTTCCTTCGTTCAATCGTCAGCTTATTGATCTATGGAATGACGTTCAAGAATTACGAGAGATTCCGATATCTCATGAAGGCGATACATTCGTCGACGATGCAAGCGAACAACATCAGGCTAATCTTTCGCTGTTTTTATTAGAGCACCGTCGACAGGATTCTGAATACTATACAGATCCAAATTATTACAGACTCGTTTTCATGGAAACCGCTCTACCAGCACTCATAAATTTTAGCCGCGAAAAAAGTGTCAGTAAAGAAAGGCTTCGTAGGTACCAACAATCCCTACAAAAGGGAGCTGTGTCGGCCGGTCGTGAAATGCTAGCAGCTTTTAATAAGGGTGTGTGGTCTACGCAAGCAAATAACATCATTGGCGTCATGAATGAAATCACACCAATCGGTGTATACTCTCGTGGTGATACGGTCGTAACACTTGCGACTCATGAGGAAGATATGAAAGAAAAAACCGACCTTGTCGCGTCGCGTATCAATAGATTCGGTATGGTCAGTTGGCAACAAAACATACAAGCAAAGACGAATATAAGTCCCTACGATCCTATTCCAAATATTGCCTTACTTGATGCTAAGGATTTTGGGAACAGAAGCAATGGTAAAGATATCTTGCATGATCAAGAGATAACGAGACTCTTGATCGAAGAAGAGGATGAAACAATATCGCCTTCGGATAAAAGTTATTTGGAGGCGCTCCACGAAAACTTCTGGCCACTAGTCCATTATCGGTTATCTCGAGACTTCTATACTCATCACACAGAACAAGCACAGAGAGCTAGGAATAATTTATTTTCTATGCAAAAAATATCAAAACACGCGCTAAAAAGAACTGCAGCAGTGCAGTCAATATCGACAGATTTTTTAACAACTGGTACCGCGGACCGGACTTGAACCGGTACGTCCCGAAGGACACAAGATTTTGAGTCTGGCGTGTCTACCAATTCCACCACCGCGGCACAAGTTGTTAAAAAATAGATTTACGTCATACAGACGGTGCCCCAGGGAAACGCAGCGTGTCGACGCATGATTTGCGCTTCACGCAGCCACCACTATGGCACAAGTTGTTAAAAATAACGCTTTTTATAATAACAGATTACGCCCACTTACAAAACTATCACTATGTATTGTATACTTAAATCAGTAGGAAACCACGATAATGCGACCACAAGATCAAACGAATTCACCGAGTAAAGCCCCAAGCAGGGATATTAATGTGCCGGCACGTGATGCAGCGGTCAACGTCGTTCGTGGTCAAATCGATGATTTATATAATAACAAATCAGGTAGCGATGTTGTCGATACGCCAAATCAACAGCCAGCAATCGCGCAAAAGCAACAGCCAGTAGCATCGACAGCCTCCGACCCATGGCAGCAATATCATAGCGCATGGCAAGACTACTATCAGCAGTACTACGAACGATACTATGCCGGACATGTGCAAAAAATCCTGAGTAACCAGTCTCCACAACAAAACGCATCAGATACATCAGCAGAAAGGCCGGTTGAAACACCGAAAAACGCCAAAGAATCCGTCGAACAGTTACGTGACAAACTAAAAAATAATGTCCAAACATCGGCAAGCAAAGTTCGTAAAAGTCGACACTTTATACCTATTGCCGCAGCGTGCGTGGTAGTGTTTGTTGTTGCGTTTTTGCAATACAATAGCATTCTGATGGCGACCGTACAGGCCTATGTCAGTCCCGGCGCAATTAATCCACAAAACATTATCGTCGATCCAACTGCAAACGTTCAAGTAAGCGCCGATCCAAAGCTTATCATTCCGAAGATCAATGTTGATGTTCCGGTTGTTTATGGAGTAGGTAATAGCCATAATGCCCAGATGGCAGCCATGGAAAAAGGCGTCGCGCACTTCGCCATACCTGGCGCAAATAGTGTTCCTGGCCAAATAGGGAACACGCCGATCTCTGGACATTCAAGCAACGATTTATTCGAGCCAGGTGATTATAAGTTTATTTTTGCGCAACTAGACAAACTACAAAACGGAGATATAATCTATGCAAATTACGAGGGCGTCCGATATTCCTATTCAGTGACAAAAAAAGAAGTTGTCGGACCAAATGATGCAGCAAAACTAGTCTATGCCACCGACAAGCCTATACTTACGCTGATCACCTGTACGCCACTTGGTACTTCGACAAACCGCCTACTTGTCACGGCCGAACAAATTTCGCCAGATCCAGCCAAGGCAGCACCCGCCGCGACAACAACGCCAGGTGTAAGCGCCGAGATGCCGGGCAACACAAGTACCGCGCTGCAAAAGCTATTCGGTCAATAGGGCAATGGATACGACACCTAGTTGAGTATCAGTTTACCGCGCTGAAACACAATACCATTATCGGTACGAGTAAGTCCGTACACATACTTGTTATCTCCACTCACTGCCACCGATAAGCCTTCGACAATAGGCATAATATCTTGCTGATTCGCGCCGTCAAAATCGTAAAAGCGTAGAACATCGCCGCTACCAGACCAAATAGTATAATCATCTATCCATTGCAGAGGTCGATCCACTGCCGCAGGTGACTTGAACGTCGTTGCATCTGTCTTTTTCAGCTCGATATCATAGGCGCTATAGCCCGCACTATCTTGTGTCAGAACAAATCGCCCGTTACGACTCATCGTCAATTTTACATCTGCACTTTTCATCGTATGCGACATCTCTGAACGAAGGTCGGCCTTTGTATTCCCCCGAGGTAACGTACCCGATAGCAGTTCAAGTGACTGACCGTGAGTAATTGCAACGTAACGTTTATCGAAATACTCTCCTAATGCCACATGAAGGTTTGTGGTTTCGCCGGGATACAGCCGTATCGTCTCGGCCTGATCCATACCTTGTTGTATGTATCCTATCGAGCGCTGATTGTCGTTACTTGGGTCAGGCGCCGTCACATAGACAACGGTTGATTGATCATATACCGCATACTCGGCTACGTTCGCTACAAGTGCGTTTGATAATGTTTTATCGTCAAGGTTGACACGACGAACAATGTCATCAGTCTGCACATACAAATCGCGACCGCCTCGCTCGCCAAACACGACTTTCGACACATTGATTGCAAATGTAGACGTAATATTAACAGATCGTTGTGGGTCGGCGCGATCGAGTACAATCCACTCTGATTTGTCGGTGTCATATGTTCGCTTAATGAGTAGGTAGTTTTCGTTATTACTCCACGAATCGATCACGAAGCTTTGCGGAGCTTCCGTTTGCGCGGCTGTCATACTCGCCGAGGGAATTGTCATCGTTGTGTATCGAGGCGTCGTCGATTCTATATTTACCAAAGAAAATGTCGGGCTTGTACCATCTTCGTGAATCGCCATCCACTTGCGATCTGGCGAAGAAACAGCTGCTGCGACTTGGGGGAATGTGCGAAGAGATTCTGTTGCTACGTCGTTTGGAATTAATCGTGCATAGCTCAGCCAGCCAATACTACCAGCGGTGACAGAAATCGTCTTTTGCCATGATCGATAATTGGCTTTTTTCATAATGACACTGTGGCTGCGCGCGTCAACACTTGCTTTGCTAGGGGTAAGTGAACTCTGAATCGAATCGTCAAGCGTGACGCTAGCACCGCTTGGGATACTACTGAATTGCAGTAATCCTCCTTGTTCTAATCGTCCATCTTGACGGTTAAATGAATATCCTAAAATCACCAACATAAGCACGACAACGATAGTTATAACAGAAAGAGTCATAAACGAATAAACGAACGTCCTCGCTAAAAGCTGGCGTCGTTTTGATTTTTGTTGATACATAGTACATATTATAACCTACGTTCATAGAATGTACTTGCAAAATCACTCAATTCTGCCTAAGATAATGAGTAACAGCAAAAAACCATAAGCGACGAGGGGTACGAGGGATGAGCGAAGCAAAAACTATCACCATTAACGGTCGTCATTACGACGCTCATTCAGGTTTAATGGTAGATAGCCCTGGTATTGCAGTCACGCCACAGCCGTCGCACGCCCCATCAAAGCACGCACATCCATCCGTTACCGCCAAACAGATTCACAGTACGACACAGCGTTCAAGCACTCTTAATCGCCGAACAATCAAACGACCAGAACACAAGATTATCGTAAAAAACAATTCTGTTCACAAAATCATTCCCCGCACGACACCTTCAGCACATCGTCCATCAATCCAATCGACCGATAGTCGGATAACAAAATTCGCTCCACATCCCGTCGCCACTCAACAGACGACACGACAACGGTCAATGGATATCGGCCCAGCCGTTCATCCGCACGTCACAAAAGCACACGCAATTAGTAAAGCGAAGGCGAACATTCCTCTGCCGGTCGCACCGTCACCACGAGTGCCACAGCAGCAACACGCAGCAAAGGCGGCAACGGTTCATCCGACAGCACATACAATCAAAGAAACCGCGCTCGCTACAGCAGTCGCAAACACAACTAAGCACAAACCGGTAAAGAAACAATTTCTAAAACGTCACCCACGAACATTTAGCATCGTTACCGCCTCAATCGCACTTGTCATGCTTGGTGGCTATTTTACCTATCTTAATATGCCAAGCCTTTCGGTGCGTGTTGCAGCCGCACAGGCAGGCGTCAACGCAACGTATCCAAGCTACCAGCCAGATGGCTATAGCCTGAATGGCGTTGTCGGTTATAGCAAAGGGCAAGTAAGTATGAAATTTGCCGCTAATGGTGGACCACAAAACTTTACTATCAACCAAACAAAGAGCAGCTGGGATTCGTCAGCTGTACTTGATAACTACGTCAGTCCACGTGCAGGCGTCAGCTACATTCCATACACTGAACGCGGCTTGACTATCTACACGTACGACAATAACGCAGCATGGGTAAATGGTGGCGTTCTTTATACCATCGAAGGCAATGCACCGCTTTCTAGCGAACAAATTCGACGCATCGCAACCAGCCTGATCTAACGGTATTTATGATACACTATGTCCATGAAATTCTTTGCTCGCTTTGGTCGAGCCAATCCTCGGCATACATTCGCATACGATACGCTTGCAATCGTCACTGCTTGCACGATCTTTGCCGTCATTGCAACATTCGCACTAGCCCATGAGAGTTCGTATTTTGACGAGGGATTTACATCATACCTCGCACGGTTTTCACCATTTGAAATTGCGTATTACACAGCACTCGATGTCCATCCGCCACTCTATTACATAACCCTTCATTACTGGCAGTCTATCGTTGGAATCGATGTCTTTTGGCTGCGATTTTTTAGTATTATATGGGCATGGATCGCGATCATACTGACATTCATATTAGTAAAAGAGTGGTTTGGGCGGATGGCTAGCTATAGCACACTACTTTTCATAACAATGTCACCGCTTTTTATTCGCTACAGTGAAGCGATGCGCATGTATACGATGGCAATAGCGATCGTTGTCGGTGCGACCTACATTCTCGTACGATTACTCTCTCACTCCCACCAATCGACTATGCGACGGCGAATGCTTTGGGCAAGCTATGGCGTTCTCGTATCGGCAGGAATGTGGACGAATTACTTTACGGCATTTATTTGGATCGCTCATTTGCTATGGATACTCAGTGAACGACACAGCACGTCTTCGACAAAAGAAAAGAAAGAATATACATCACACCTGAAGCGGTGGGTCTTTGCCGTCGGACTGGCAATCATCCTCTATATTCCATGGCTGCCATGGCTCATAGTGCGTTTTACCGAAGTACAAGCAACTGGCTTTTGGATTCTCCCTGTTTCGATTACTACCATTACATCAACGATCACAACATCACTCGTTTATCTTGATGCGTCCAAAGCGACAAACTGGGTTGCACCGCTTATTTGTCTATACACAGCAGCTATAGTCTATGTGTGCATTTGGACGTATCGACGCCTCAACAGGCCACAGCGACGAATCTACAGGCTGTTCTTGCTATGCGCTATGATACCAATCGTAGGACTACTCCTCCTGTCACTGCCTCCGTTCCGTTCATCATTCGTCTACCGATATGTACTCAACGGAGTATTCTTCATGACAATCGTGATGGGTATTTCGTTTGCGCTCGTCCGGTTCCAGCATCATAACACAGTGAAAAAAAGTGGCCTCTACACTATCGCGATCATTGTGATGTGCATCGCCGTTGTAAATGTCTTTCAGGCTGGCAATCGGAGTCTTGATACTGGAGTAAAAAACATGGTTTCCCAGACAATCACAAAGATACATAACAGCGATATACAGGCGCCAATCATCTCTCGATCACCATATACGTATTTCACTGCATCACAGTACGAGACAACTCGCTTTCCTGTTTACTACACATTTAGCGAAAGCCTCAGTGACGTCGGGTCAACCCATGTACTATACGACCATCCTGACAAACGAGGGATCAAAGATATACAGGCATTCGCTCAAAAACATACTGCAATCTGGCTATTATCTGAAGACATATCAAGTGCGACAACGCCACCTCAACCTGGCTGGATAAAAACGAAGTACATTGTCATAAACGATTCTAAGACCGGTCGTCCAGCAGCATATGCGTCTCTCTATCAAAAACCGTAACACTTCTTACATACCTTCTAATCTGTTAAAATAAAAGAATATGACGACAATTCGCACTCGATTCGCTCCTAGCCCTACTGGTTTTATGCATGTTGGCGGTGTCCGTACCGCACTTTTTGCCTGGTTTATCGCACAGCAGTCTTCAGGCACGTTTATTTTACGCATCGAAGACACTGACAAAGTTCGTGAGGTTGAGGGAAGTATTACGCAAATCGAAAACAGCCTCAGATGGCTTGGTATTGATTGGCAGGAGGGTATTGATAAGGGCGGCACATTTGGACCATACTTGCAGTCCAAACGGCTTGCGATATATAAAGAATGGGCGCAAAAGCTTATCGACCAAGGCAGGGCGTATGCTGATCCTTACTCGAAAGACGAACTGGAAGCATTTCGTGTGCAAGCAAAGATGAACAAGCAGCCCTTTTTGTATCGTCGTCATCGTCCTGAAAACCCACCAGAGTGGGACGGCAGTCAGCCGCTGCGATTCAAATCAGATCCAAAGCCATACACATGGACAGATGCCGTCATGGGAGATTTATCGACTGGAGCCGACGCAATCGATGACTTCATACTAATAAAATCGGATGGCTTTCCAACATATAATTTCTGCCACATCATTGACGATATGCTGATGGAAATTACACATGTTCTCCGTAGTCAAGAATTCATTAGTAGTACTCCTAAGTTTTTAAACCTGTATGAAGCACTGCAAATCCAACGACCGATACTGGGGACACTTCCGTATGTGATGGCGATCGACGGCAAAAAGAAACTCGGAAAGCGCGACGGAGCAAAAGATATTCTGGAATATGGCAGTGAGGGATTCTTGCCCGAGGCAATGATGAATTTTCTGGCGACACTGGGATGGAACGATGGCACTGAACAAGAGGTATTTACCGTCCATGAAATGATAGAGAAATTTAGCCTGGATCGTGTTCAGCGATCACCAGCTCGCTTTGATGAACAACGATTACTCTGGCTGAATGGTCAACACATCCGCCTTTTGTCGCTTGATGACCTTTATGTTCGTGTCACAGATTTTTGGCCAGCAAGTGCAAAAGATGCCGACGAAATCTACAAAAAACAGGTACTTGCTCTGGTGCAAGATCGCCTCAAAACTCTCAAAGACCTTCCGATCATTACCGATTATTTCTTTCAGTCTCCAGTGCCAAATTGGCTGATGGCCGATGACAACAAGCAACTACGAAAATTGAATAGACAAGAACAGAGCGAGTTGTTATCGCAAACAATGAAAGCAATCGAGCAGGTAAAAGATTTTACTACAGATAACATTCAATCAGCACTCAATCAGCTACTGATCACAACTGGGCAAAAACCAGGCATCCTCTTTAGCCTTATTCGGCTTGCAGTATCCTGGGCACCCTTTAGTCCCGCGCTCAATGATACACTTGCGACTATTGGTCGCGGCGAAACGCTCACTCGTCTACAAACAGCCATTGACGCCGCATAGTTTTTCTCATTTTAGCCTGTTTTCTGATACAATAATGCTTAAGCTATGCGCAAACTACAAACACCAAAATGGTTAGAAAAAGTAGAAACGTGGTTCCATCACCACCATACTGCGACATACGCAATTGCTGCTATATTTATATTGCTCATTAGCCTGTTGGTTGGTGCGATTCTATTCTACAAATCGCCAGAAAAAGCAATCCAATCGAACACCGTCGTAAAACAACAGCCAGCCCCAGCGCCTGTTAAATTCTACTCGGCGCTGACGGGCATAGAGGTCGCCGATCAGGCTGCGACCACACAAGCAGCGACGGCGATCATGATAGAAAACAGCCCCGATGCACGTCCACAATCTGGATTAAAAGCTGCCGGCGTAGTGTTTGAGGCAGTTGCCGAAGGTGGCATCACTCGATTCTTGGCGGTGTACCAACAGGAAAAACCACAACTCGTTGGCCCAGTTCGAAGCGTTCGCTTGTATTATGTCGATTGGCTTGCTCCGTTCCAAGCGAGCGTGGCACATATTGGTGGCAGTAAATTCGCTCTCGACGAAGTACGCAATGGCAACTACCGGGATATTGACCAATTCTTCAATGCAGGGACATACTGGAGAGCAACTGACCGCTACGCGCCACACAACGTCTACACCAACTTTGAACGACTTGATGCACTAAACGCAGCCAAGGGATACACTCAATCAGCCGTTGCGGGATTTGCGCGTAAAGATGCGGCGCCTTCGGCCACCCCAAATGCAACATCGATCGCCGTCAAGATCAGCGGTCCATCGTATAATTCGGCGTATACGTATGACGCTACGTCCAATACATATCTACGTTCGCAGGCAAATGCACCACATACTGATCGTGAAGCTGGTCAGATTACGCCAACAACCGTTGTAGTAATGAACGTTGCTATGACGAAAGTGATGGAAGACGGCTACCGCGAACAGATCACAACGACAGGCGAAGGTAAAGCGACGATCTTTCAGGATGGTATCGTCACCGAAGGTGTCTGGCGCAAACCCGACCGTGGTACACAAATTTCCTTTGTTGATGCTGCGGGCAAAGTGCTCGAGCTAAACAGAGGCCAGACATGGATTACTGCAATTCCGAACGGAACGGGGGCGGTGACATGGCAGTAGAAACAAAGCCAGTATTAATGCGCGACTATCTGGCCAGGTTTCAGCGGCGCTCGTTCATGGCGATTATTATCACAATGATACTAATCGGCGTCACGACAACACTCATCTTGTCTCTTAGCCGCCTGATGCCACTCTGGTCTGTCTCATTCTGGGCGACGTGTATTATTGTTAGTTTTATTTACAGCCTTGGTGGACTATTCTTGTTCTGGAAACTAGGTCAGCCATTCCGTGATATTGTTCGGGAGGTCGTGATTATCGGTGGCGAACCAACAACTCTATTGCCACCAAATCCAAATAAAAAAAGTTACGAGGAGGATGGATTTAAACAGATTCTTCAGACAATCTACGAACTAGCGGTACGTGACAACCAGCCAAAACTGCCTGCGCTCGACCCCGACGGTCCACTTCATGAAGGACTCGATCATACATCGAGCGGTATTATCATTTACGATACACACCAAACCATCATCTACAACAACAAAAAAGCACCGATTCGAATAAATTCAAATGGTGATAAACTGCTCGATGTCGTGTTTCCCGAAAACGACTCGCTCAAAAAATGGCTGAAAGCCTGTGAGAAAAAATCTGTTCATGCAGAAAACATCTGGACACGCCTATCCGACAAACCCGCTGGAGAAAAAGGTCGACGAATCTATGACGTCGTTGCATCGTATCAAAAAGGTAGTCCGGCGGAAACGATCTTAACATTGTTTGACCGAACAGAAACATACGCACCAGAAGAAGACGATCTCGACTTTATTTCTTTTGCGGCTCATGAATTACGAGGACCAATTACTGTCATTCGAGGCTACCTAGACGTACTTGAAGACGAGTTAAGTCCCGTGCTGCAAAATGACCAAGCAGAATTGCTCCAACGTCTCATCGTCTCGTCTAATCGTCTATCTAGTTATGTCAATAATATTCTTAATGCATCACGATATGATCGACGTCACTTCAAGATTCATATCAGCGAAGAAACAATTCTTGGTATTTACGATATCATCAAGGACGACATGCAACTCCGTGCAATATCCCAGAACCGCATTTTGACTATCGATGTGCCCGATTCATTGCCAACTGTTGCCGCAGACCGCAATAGTATTGGGGAGGTACTAAGCAACCTTATCGACAACGCGATCAAATACAGCAACGAGGGTGGCCAGATAATAGTAAGCGCTCGAACAATCAGCGGTTTTGTAGAAGTATCAATTGCTGATCGTGGCATCGGCATGCCGTCGAGTGTCATGCCAAACTTATTCCATAAATTTTATCGATCGCATCGATCACGCGAAACAGTCGCAGGGACTGGCATCGGGCTTTACATCAGTAAGGCAATCGTCGAGTCGCATGGCGGTATCGTCGAAGTTCGTAGCACCGAAGCCGAAGGTTCCACCTTTACGTTCACGCTACCAATCTACGATACTGTTGCAGACAAGATCAAAGCAGGAGATAATAGTAACAAGCTCCTGATCGAACACGGTAGTGGCTGGATCAGAAATCATTCATTGTATAGGGGATAATAAACATGGCTATCAAAACAATATTATGCATAGAGGACGATCGATTCATCGGCGAGATGTATGTTCGTAGCCTCAAAAAGGCTGGATATGAAATAGATTGGATGGTGGGCGGAAACGATGGGCTTATCGCGGCGCGTAATAAACACTACGACCTGATACTACTCGATGTCATGCTGCCAGAACGACGCGGCAACGAAATTCTTGATTCACTGCGCGGTGGCGGCGAAGACCTGATTCCGGACACGAAAGTAATCGTCCTGACAAACTTCGAACAAGACGACGAATCGCGCATGGCGATGGAACATCGTGCCGATGCATACCTGATCAAGGCAGAAATCACTCCACGACGTTTGATTGCATTAATAGAATCACTCAGCTAGACAAACAAATTCGTCTCTGTTAAAGTAGGGCAGTACGATTATTGGTCCCGTCGTCTAACGGTTAGGACACCAGGTTCTCATCCTGGCAATCGGAGTTCGATTCTCCGCGGGGTCACCATAAGTTCATTTTCGCAATTTGCGACTTTAAATAGCTCATTTACCCCTGGTATCTGGGCTATTTTTAGTGTTCCATCTTTTATTTCTTGGTAGGTTGGCGTCTTTTCGAATAACACCGCAAAATAATTAGCTTTATTGACCGGATTACTGAGGTGGAGTAGTAATTGATCAAGGTGTTCCATAAAGTATTTGACATATTGGATAATGACCTGTGTATTGACCGTATTTTGAGTTACTGCAAGTCGCCTCTCTTCATCTATATGTGTGATTTGTTCTTCTAGTTTCACGATATCCTCCTCCATGTATTTAATAGCTGTTTCCGAGCTAATCATTTGCATCTTGTCCACGATTGCGCGAACTTGCACGCGAAGGCTCTCCTGGCGCGCCTCAAGCTCGCCAGCGAGTTGTTTATCCTTCAGCTGTCTATTTTCCCATTCTGCTTGCGCAGCACCTAGAATGTCGTCTAAATGAGCAGGATCGATTTTTATTGACTGAACAAAAGATTCAATTGTTTTCTCAAATTCCTTTGCGGATACACGGAAGTAGTGACCGTGATTGCTACAGTGGTATCCGGGATAGTATTTCCCAGATTTTCCTCGTGATGAACTCCCGAGTAGTGCTCTGCCACACTTAGAACAAGCAACTGCCTTCTTATAAGGAAAGTCTGGATTACGAACCCCTTTGTTTACAAGATGCTCGAGTGGCTTCTCCTTATGAAGATGAACGGTTCCGCTATCATCTTTTACAAGCGTCAGCCTTCCGCTATTTGCTCGATTATATAAGTCGAACGACACAAGACCTTCAAATCGCGCCATGATTGGCTTATCTTCCGTCCATTTTTCTTTTATAACACCAGCGTATATCGGTCGTTCAATCATCCGGCGCATCCGCTTTGCAGTGAGCCGCTGCTTACCTCGCTGACCGATAATCTTTGTTTTGTCGCTATCATCACGAATATAGCGGCTCCTCGTCATAAATCCCTGCCGATTCATTTCCTCGGCTATCTGGTGATCATCCATAGTGCCACGAGCGCAAAGCTCGTACATCTGACGAATAAACGCCGCTTCAGTAGGGTGGGGCGCTAGCAGACAACGCTTACCGTTCTGCGTCTCTACTTTCTCACTCGCATAGCCGTAGGGCGGTTGACGCATCCAATAGCCAATACGGGCATAGCGAATTTCAGCACCAATCACGCGACTCATGATATCGCGCATTTCATCTTTTGCTCGCTCTGCT
>MGCS01000009.1 GCA_001790515.1 Candidatus Saccharibacteria bacterium RIFCSPHIGHO2_12_FULL_44_22 | reverse complement strand
TTCGCTCGTGGCATTGTCCCGCTTTGGGCATGCACTCTCTGATGCAACCCGTGTAGAAATCCTTGTACTACTAAGTGAGGAGCCTCAGTATCCGGCAGATATGGCTGACAAGCTCGAAGTTACACGACAATCAATGTCTAACCATCTCGCCTGCCTTAGAGGCTGTGGCTTAGTAACGCAAAAAGCCGACGGTCGACGAAGCAAATACCAGCTAGCCGATGAACGCATCAAACACGCTCTTGTTGATTTACAGCAGGTTGTTCTTAAGACAGACCCTACGGTATGCGACGACGCTAATGATAAGGATTGTTGCTAATATGTCTTCTCACGAACATCACCACCCAAAGATTTCATCAGAACGACGCTCACAGCTCATAAGGACAATTCGCTTTCTAGTCATCTTCACCATTAGCTACAATGTAATCGAAGCACTCGTAGCTCTTGTAGCGGGTAGCATAGCCAACTCGAGCGCTCTACTCGGCTTTGGTCTCGACTCAGTAATTGAAGTATCGTCAGCAATCGCTGTTGCTTGGCAATTCTCGGGAAGCGACCCGGAAAAACGAGAGAAGATTGCCTTGAAAATCATATCTGTATCTTTCTTCGCACTAGCTATATTCGTAACTTATGACGCCGTCAGCAGTCTCATTACAAAGGAAGTGCCCGAGACTTCAATAGCTGGTATCATTATTGCAATTCTTAGCATTATGATTATGCCTTTCGTATCATTCATTCAGAGAAAAGCAGGTACAGAATTAGGCTCCCACTCGGCTATAGCCGACTCGAAACAAACTTTACTCTGCACTTATATGTCGGGTGCGCTATTGCTAGGTCTTGTAACAAACAGCCTGTTTGGCTGGTGGTGGGCTGATGCAATAGCGGCGTTAATAATTGCTGGTCTAGCTGTTCGTGAAGGAATTGAAGCGTGGAAGGGTGACAGTTGTAGCTCTGCCGAATTCCTGTTTGAAGAGAAAGCTTAACCCTCTATTGGCTTAATCGTATATTCGCATGTATTTCTACGATATATTTATTACACCGTTTGCTATATACGGCAAAATGGCATTCTGCTTTTATCTCTCTCTTAACTTTTTCTTTACGTTGTAAATAGAAATTTCCTCATCATATTTAAAGTAGATAAGTCGAATACCAAGTTCTCTACATCTCTTTTTCTTTAGCGTATCTCGAATAATGAGTTTTCGGTAAGCTTCATCTCCACCCCAATGTTTTACGGGCTTATAGTGTTGAATACCTTGGTACTCGATTGCTATTTTCAAGTCTTCGATATAGATATCAAGCTCAAGTCCATTCATGAATTTTGGACGATAATGACGGTGTACATTCTTATCCCTATAGAAATCCTTGATTATGTAGTAGAGGATTGTTTCACTTGTCCAGGCCTCACCTACGTTTTTGTGACCAAATTGTTTACGCACTTCATTTTCGATAAGATTTCGTATCTTACGATTTTGATCTCGTGCCCTTTTCTGCATCTCATTATCAGTACTATGTGAATTTTGCAAAAATTCCAAAGCACCAATATTCGATACATTTTTAAACTCATCTTCAATCGCGAGTTCAACATCATCTGAGGTCACGCCCTTTAGCCTTTTCATCATGAGCGTATCGATGCCATGCGTGTATCCATGCATTTTTACGAACCAGCCATAATTTTGTTGGAATACGGATCCATACATCTCATGACAATAGCGATATGCTGGCAACTGATTGTTGCATTGATGACATATTTTATGTCTGAAAACTATATTGTTAATGGCCGTACTATTCTCTACATTGCTGGCAAGCATGGCATTTACGAGCTGATATGGAAATTCTTTGGAGCTAAGAATAAAATTGTTATGCGGGTCACTATACCTGCTATCGTCCTCTATTCTTAGTAGAGCGTAATTGGCAACTGCATCATACGAACATGAACACAGGCATATTTGATCATCTGAATTTTCGGAATATCCAATAAAAGCCCCGTAGTGTCCCGGGTAATGAACATAGGGTAACGGCAGTCCCTCTTCATAGCTAACTATGTTATCTATGAATGCAATTGGTTTTAATCTTTTTGCAGACATTTGTTCTTATCTATATTTGAATGAGTGGTAGCTTCCTCAACTGTGATGCGTTCGGCCTCAGTTCGACCAACAAGATACTTTTCTAGCTTGGGAATAATATTGCCATACATTTCTCTAGATTTTTGGTATAAATCGGCGATCTCGTTATCAGTTACGGGTGTGAACTCGGTTATTTTAAAGCCATAGTCTTCAGGTGTCATGTCTGGGTAGTTTTTTACAAATATCCATCCCATTGCTCAATCTCCCCTATTTTATGCTTTTTGACACGGCTCATTATAGACAATAGACAGCCTCAAAGCAATTAGTG
The DNA here is from genome assembly GCA_001790515.1 of Candidatus Saccharibacteria bacterium RIFCSPHIGHO2_12_FULL_44_22. GTDB lineage: Bacteria > Patescibacteriota > Saccharimonadia > Saccharimonadales > Saccharimonadaceae > MGCS01. The sequence continues at coordinate 4,562 of MGCS01000009.1, read as the reverse complement.
CTAAAGAGTACGTACACTTACTTTACTGCTCCTCGTATAATAAATTTCTCACGCCCACTTTCTTCGTGACTCACAGCCTACCCTTAAGCTTCGAGTGCTGTGATCGTGCCTTCGATTTGATGTGAAGTATAAACAGAAAAATATATATCTTAGCGAGCTACTTTTCGTCTTTTGATTTAAATTTAAAGAACTTATCTTCTTGGGTTAGACGCATCCTCACATCTACTGTTTGGTCGACGTTTTGAGCATTGTCAATTTTTTCTTTAAGTACCGCTACAATATACTGACAGTCAATAGAGTTGGCAATCTTAACCGCAGCGGAGAGTCCGGCGCTGTCCATATTCTCAATAAGATCGTGTACGACAAAATGGGGGTGTTTGATATTCTCCTTTGTAGCATATGACTGATATGCGAGATCAAATCCAGCTATAGCAGATTTTTTTGTACCCGTACTTACACCGGAAGATCTGTTTTTAATTGCAAGTGGAAAATTACTTGTGTTTCGGTAAAGCATGAACGACTCATTATTAATATCTTGGCTATATTTTGTAAAGAAGGAATTAAACTGTGAGATATTCGCTCTAGGGTCATACTCGTTAGACTTGCTAAGTCGATCTAGCTCGAGTTTTGTGTCTTCGTACTGAGATGAGAGGTCTTCATATATTTCTATGACTTTTTGTAATTTTGCCTGTTCGCGTATCAAATCTTCTAGCCTAGCCTGTAAGCTGACGTAGCCTTGGACGTCCTTGTTTTTTATCATCATGACAGTATCTTCATGCGCATGTAGGAGTTCCTCGCGCTGTAGCGAAAGCTGGTCTATTTTTTTAGTAATTTTATCAACCTGTCTGGTGAAGAAAGATATCTTATTGTCTATTAGCTGTTTATTGAAATCAATTAAATCTTGAAAGGTTCTAGAAAGATTGTCGGTGTTCAGCCTAGTATCATCATAAATGCCCTTTAGAACAGTTTGATCTATCGGCATTTCTTTTTCCTGCTCTGCATTGCGTAATGTCTCTGCTGCTTTTTGTAACCTATAGCCGTATCTGCTAAGGTTTTCGCTGAATTCGGAATATTTAGTGCGCACATATCCAATTTCGGCTTCGTTTTTCTTTAGGGCATCTGTGTCGATAATGTTGTCCAAGTTTTGCTTAACGATTCTAATTTCTTTGTCGAATTCAACAACCTCTTGCTCTACAGAGCTGATATCTTTTATGCGGTTCATTGCAAAAAGTTGTAAGATGCTTGTATCAAGACTCCCGAGTCGCCTCCTGGCTTCAAGGATTGCATCGTTTAGGGCTTGATCACCAAGGCGAAATAAAAATGAATAGATGTTATCGTATTCTGCATTTGACGAATAGTTATCTAGGTACTTAAGAAATTTATTGTTGTCGTCCTTTAGGTTTACTCGTACGAACATTCCAATGAGCTCTCTAAACTTAGGCTTGTCGAAATTATTATCAAACAGTATTTTGTTTAGTTCTGTTCTGTAATCTTTCTCGTTATACTTCTCGCCGTCAATAGATCGTGTACCTCTCGTAAAGAGCTCGACACATAACGTATGAGAAATCTTAGGATTGGTTAATGAGTCCTGTAGTATCAGCTCGGCATATAACTTGCCATTATCAATAAAATCTTTGAGCCCTTCATTCACGAGGCTAAGCTCCTCGTCTGTATAAAGATATTTACGGCCCTTAGCCCCCATGCATAGATCGATTACTCTTAAGGCTGTTGTCTTGCCAATGCCGTTGCCTCTAGAATATTCGGTCGTACGAGCATCCACGATGAAATTAGCACCTTTTTTGAAAGTGATTTCACGGATAATCTCTACTAAGGGTACAGACTTATAGACTGTTAGCTTCGCTATGTACATTCAACTACTTCATTATTGATTTTTATTTTATCGATTAAAAATAGAAAATTAAGCGCTGATATAAAAGTTGGATATTTTATATTTATGCCAAATTTTTTTTCGGTATCTATTCTTAAGTCCTCAATACTATCATAACTCTTACGTTTAAGAATATCCAGTATACAGGCCGAGGTGTAATATACTGTATCCTGAGGTTTGGAATCTTTATCGATAATAAACATTAATTATCTACCGGCTTAAGGAGTTGACATTTTGTAAAGGCGTAGAACATGACTAACTTTATATATCGCTCCATTTGCTCTAAAGGCGTCTGATCATCGGCGGGTAAGCCACTCTCGTCGATAACTTTACAAAGATCCTTAAACACCGTCTCCAGGACGAAATCGCCGTCAAATTCACTTTCTGGCGATTCTTTCGCTACCATACGATATATATGTTTAATTTTATTTATCATAAGAACGCGATTGGGGAAGCCCTCCATAACCTCTTCTAGCTGATCAATGTCTGGCGCCTCATCATCAAAGATGTCTATGTATGCGACGACCTTATTATATTCAAATTTCTTCATCCAATTGCTATTCGTCTTGAGTGAATAGTCATCTTCGGGGGTGACACTGATGTCAGATTCCATGATAGCCTTGCAGACTTGGTGTAGGATACTCATTTGAAATGGGTGGAACTCTAAGTCAATGTCATTGCCATTGCCAATAACACCCACTGAGCCATCGCCAACAGTTAAGCTACTGCTTGTTGTATCGTCCATTTTGCACCTTATTTCCATTGCCCAAAGCAGCGGCGGAATTATTACCGACATTTTGTTTTTGTCGATTTATTTTTTTGATACTTTGAGTATTTTTATAGTTCCATACAACTGAAATGATTGACGCAATAGATGCTATAATTCCTAAAATCAAATTGAATATTTCCATTTTATGATCCTACTTTCTAAGTATAGTGATATTGTAAATTATAACACGACTGCCGCAGTCTCTACGAGTCATAATTCCACAGTAATGTATAAGTAAAACACGAAGCATTTTCCTGTTTTCGAAGATAGTATTTTATATATTGATGATACCTGTTATTTTAAGTTATATAGCTTGTCTTTATTTATAATAAAGAAGGAAGAAAAGAAGAAGTGATAATGGAAGAAAGAATAAATAAGGGGCAAGAATTTAAAGAACAGAAGCTAACAAAAAAGCAGCAAGATTTGCTGATGCTCGTTTATCGCTTTCGCTTTGTGACTACACCTCAAATTGCTGAACTCGCTGGTCAAAACTATCTACAGACTGCAAACGAACGACTTAATCATTTAGTCCCGCTTGGCTATTTAGCTAAACGCCATAACGCGTCGTATCGCTTGGCGCATCGCCCAGCTGAGTACTATGCGACAACTAAATGCGTAAAGCTGTTTCGAGGGATTATCGACGGACATAGTGAACGTGAGCTAAAGCAACTGTTTGTTCGAGCGAAAGTATCCGAGCGGTTTGTAAAACGTAGCGTGGTAATCTTCTCAATCTACCTACAGCTACGCAGGACATATGGTGATCGACTCCGCTATTCTTCAAAGCCTGAGCTAAATATAGACAGCTACGGCTATTTTCCGCAGCCACTGCCTGACGGTTTCTTTATCGTGAAGGCGGAAACTAAAGAAGATAAAGATCAGTATTTCTTTATCGAATATTTTGATGATGCGGTGAGTATCGGTATCCACGGACGACAGATTAATAAATATATACGGTACAAAGAAGATGGTGAATGGGAGAATACTGGAGCCGACTTTCCTACTATCTTAATCGTCTGTGAATCAGAAGCTATGAGACCAAGAGTTGAAAAGCGAGTTCGACACCTAACCCGGCTTCACGGTTCAAATATTGTGGTGCGTATAGATAAAAATTATCCCGCCCATCAGTAGTTTAAAATGTTACGGTTGACTATTGCAACTACCGACATAGATGTAGTATACTACCTATATACAGGTAGTTAAGTTGCATGTGGAGGGTACGATGGCACGAACAAAAGGCGCAGAAAATAAGGAACGATATCAGCTTCCAGCTATCTCTCTTTCTACTGAACAGCGTATTCAATTTATCGCCAATCTTATCGTTGATGCTATTGTGATTGATCAGCTTAGAAATGATTCGAATCTTGATAACCAGAAGATAATGCCATGAATCCTCTAGAATCTACGCGCAACGGTGTCGCTGCAATACGAGCCTCCTCTATTCGCCAGGGTACTGACGGAGATTCCCCTGAGGCACAGCGCGAGCAGCTTGAACGGTATGCGCAGCAACAAGGCATAACGATCAAGAAGATATTTGTCTTCCTAGAATCGGCCTCGAAGGATCAGCAACCGATGCAGGAAGTAATTGATTACTGCACTAATCCAGCCAATGAAATTGATCTTGTGCTCATCAAGTCAATCGACCGGTTCACTCGTGGCGGGACATATGCCTACGATTTTCTCAAAATGCAGCTTGAGAAAGTAGATATTTCACTCGTAGACGTCTACGGAGTGATTAGTCATCAAAAGATTAATACCTTGGAGCACTTAGGCCTTTCGTATTCATGGAGTACTTTCTCACCTTCCCGCAAATCAGAGCTTCTTGAAGCAGAGCGAGCAAAAGATGAAATGCGCGATATCATGAGTCGCGTGATTGGTGCTGAAATTCGCTATGCCCGTATTGGCTAT
>MGCS01000008.1 GCA_001790515.1 Candidatus Saccharibacteria bacterium RIFCSPHIGHO2_12_FULL_44_22 | reverse complement strand
GTTACAACAATGTTCTGGCGATTAGGTAAAGGCTTCCCGATAGAATTATATGTTTTTCGCCCCATGATAACGGTATGTCCAGAGGTGATGCTACGGAAATGACGCATGTCAGCAGGCAACTGGCCTTGCCAAGGCAACTGTCCGCTTTTACCAATTGTTCGGGTTTGATCGTAGGCAACGATGATTCTTTTCATATAGTGTATAGTAACAAACTTGGGCGCTATGCTACAATCGATACAGATTCTAGGAGAGGGAAATTATGGGACATATTCATTCAAACAGCGAATACGATTTCGCTGTAAGCGGCGCTATTGTGCATGACGACAAGATATTACTACTGTTGCACCACAAACTAAATAAATGGCTTATGCCGGGCGGACACGTTGAACTGGACGAAACGCCACTGGAAGCAGTATTTCGTGAAGTGCAAGAAGAGACGGGCATCAAACCAGATGATCTGACGCTCATCACGCCGTATTCTGATAACCTGTCGTTCCCACGCGATACGGATACAAACACCACACAGCCGATGCCTTTTGATATCGACGTACACGAAGCCGGCAATGACGGTCATCGTCATATTGATTTCGGCTACATACTTATCAGTAACACCGACAAATTTACTGTCGAAGAAAACGGTGCGCTCGATATGAGATGGTTTACACTCGACGAAATCAAGCAGCTCAAAGACGCACCAAAAGGCGTTCACAGTCGCGCTGAATACGCTTTACGCCAAGTACAGGAGGTTAATTAATGAGCGTCTATAGTAATACAGAGATTACATCCGCTATCAATGACGGAACAATCGTCTGCGTACCGTTTGCTCCATCAAACGTATCCGAAGCAAGCCTCGATTTCACCCTAGGACACTATTTCTTCAAACAAGAGTATCAAGAGGACGCCAACGTCTACAACCCATTCGACAAGGGTGATGTCGACCGCTATTTCAAAGGTCCACTGGAAGCGCAGCCGCACAAAGAATGGTGTGACAAAAACGGCTATAAATTGTTTGCAAACATCCCGGAAGATCATCCGATTATTGTTTTGCGTCCTGGCGAACGCATCTTGGCACATACACATGAATTTGTCGGTATTCGTTCTCATGGGGGCGCGTGTGAAGTAAAATCACGCAGCAGCTGGGGTCGTAACGGCGTGGCGGTCTGTTTTGACGCTGGCTGGGTAGATCCTGGCTATATCAACCGAATTACGCTCGAAATCTATAATTTGAATATGCACGAATCAGTTGTACTGCCTGTTGGAGAACGTATCGGCCAACTGATATTTCATAAAACAGGCCCAGTCGAAGGTGACTATAGCGACGGTCGTGGCGGTATGAGCGGCAAATACCAACATACAAGCGACCTAGACGAACTGATTCGTACATGGAAACCCGAAGATATGTTGCCGCGTGCCTACAAAGACAGCCGCAAACCTGCCCCTGTCATCGCTGGCTTAGCCGAGGGAATGAAGTAATGACAGGTCAAAAGACGGGGACATTCATTGTCATCGAAGGTAGTGATGGGTCTGGCAAAGGAACGCAATTTGCGTTAATTGGTGACCGTTTAAAAGAACGAGGCTATGATGTTGCGACCTATGATTTCCCACAATACGACCAAGAATCGTCATATTTTGTACGAGAATATCTGAATGGCAATTACGGCGGTGCAGATGAGCTAGGTGCCTATACGCCATCACTATTTTTTGCGCTTGATCGGTTTCAGGCGTCACAGTCGATCAAGAAGGATCTCGCAGCGGGTAAGATCGTCCTATCAAATCGTTTTATAGGCGCTAACCTTGCACATCAAGGCCAGAAGATTCATGACGACAAAGAACGGACGAAATATTACGATTGGCTCTACGACCTGGAGTTTAATATTCTAGGTATACCGAAACCTGACTTGAATATCGTTCTATTAGTACCTGCCGAGATCGCACAAAAACTTGTCGACCAAAAAGCTGCGCGAAATTATACCGACAAAAAGCGCGACATCCATGAAGCCGATCTCAACCATTTGCAGCGCGCTGTCGCAGCTTACGAAAAGTTATGTGAACAGTTCCCAGATACGTTCCAGCCGATTGAAGGAACTATGAATGAAGCACTACTGCCTATTCCAGAGGTAACGGAACGGATCTGGGAAAAAATCACACAGCGTCTATAGTTCGCCAGTAGCATGACGTGGCAATGGGCTGCAAGTTAATCAGCTCAGAGTCAAGTACACGCTTTGGTACCTTCGTTATGCCGTTTAGAGCTAATGAATCGGGTAGCATGATCAACGTTCTTTTTCGTACTAATTCGATCGTTGTTGTTCCATTTGTAATTTGAGCGAGGTTATCTTTCATACCGGCAATAACGTGCTGACGCTCTCGAACTTGTGGGTCTTCGATCGCTTTAAGCGGGTCGATAGCCCGGCCGCCTCTTCGTTGGTCGTTCGCAGAAAACCATATAGCATGGACTTTACTTGGATCACTGATATGGCTCGCGAAGTCCTCGAGGCCGCTTGTAATATGTATATCTGTATTCGCAACACCATTCCATTTTAGTGGTTCTGTGTGTTTCGCTGCTTCTATCGCGCCCATTATCGGATATCGTAACAGCAACTCTGCTGTCTCTGCCATACTCGCATCACCTGTTCGTGCTCGCCATAGCAACTGCGCATCGTCGTCACTAAGTTCAACATCTCCAAGATAGTTTTTTAATCTTCGCCCCGCATTATCATTTCCTATGCGCCTGCGATCCGATTCAAGTGATATTTCAAATTCTATCGCTTGATGAAAAACTTCTGGCAAGTTTGCTTCACTACAAGATTGATTAATTCGATCAACGAGTAGCATTTCGACTGCAGTAGGGTAGGCGATGTGGCCTAGTTCAAATAGTTTCGAGGGAAGTAACGGCGTCTGCGAAAATTGACGCGACATCAATGAACTCTCTCTGGTATTCCTTGAGATGTCGGCATTGAGCAAAATTTGAGCGCTATTAGTTGGAGCCTCTGCGCTATATTCTAACTCTGGAAATGACGAGGGAGCGTGAGAATAATCGATATCACTAAAGGGAAGTGCTGACTGCAAAGCATCAGCATCAAACCGGCCATATTCGCTAGGGGGCTGTCGCTCCGACATATATCTTTATTATACCACAAATCTTTAATCTTAACAATAGCTTTCGTACGGTTGATTAATGCTGTTACTTGCGATATAATAATAGGTGACATTACCAGAGACAGTGGCGGCAACGAGAAATCAATGCTTAATCAGCTACCGAGGTGCAAACAATCTTTTGTGAACACAGTAGGTCTTTGGTGATGCGAGCATCAAAGGCTTTTTGTTTATTCAAATCTTCCTGCGAAACTCACATTACCTGTACATTGACAATCTGGTCGAATAAAAAACAACTAAAGAAAGGATTTTTATGGCAATTACTCGCGATAAAAAGAATGCTTTGGTTGCTGAGATAAGTGAACTATTGCAAGATTCAAAAATGGCTGTGTTTGCGCAATATCAGGGACTTACTGTCGCTGACGTGCAAGAACTCCGTCGCGCTGCTCGTGAATCAGGCGTTGTGATCCGTGTGGTCAAAAACCGCCTGGTTCGTGTTGCACTTGAAGCGAACCCGACTTACAAAGGCATCGACACATCAGCTCTAACTGGCCAGCTATTATACGCTGTCAGCAAAACTGATGAAGTCGCACCTGCGCAAGTACTTCACACATTCGCAAAAACACACCCTGCACTACAATTTGCAGGCGCGTTTTCTGGCGAAGGTGCACTGCTTAGTGCCGCTGAAGTAACGGCACTTGCTGGACTACCTAGCAAGAACCAACTCATCGGAGAAGTGGTCGCTCAATTGCTTTCACCTGTTCACGATATTACAAATGCACTATCTGGCAACCTTCACGCACTACTTGATGGTGTTGAAGCAAAAGCTAACGCTAACGCATAAGGAGAGGCTCGCCTCTCCACGTGCTTTTGGAAGTAAATTCCAAAACCCGTTCCTCTCCCTAAAGCGGATGCCACGCATCCGTACCTTACGGAGTGAAACGATTTACTACATTTACGAATATAAAGGAGTCTACTATGGCTGATATTAAAAAATTGGCAGAAGAGCTAACTAAGCTTACTGTCCTAGAGGTTAACGACCTTAAAACTGTTCTAAAAGACGAATACGGCATCGAACCTGCTGCTGCAGCTGTTGCTGTTGCTGGTCCTGCTGCTGAAGCTGGTCCTGCAGAAGACGAAAAATCTGAATTCACCGTTACGTTGAAAGACGCAGGTAGCCAGAAAGTTGCAGTCATCAAGGCTGTAAAAGAAATCACCGGTCTTGGACTAGGTGAAGCTAAAGCTATCGTTGACGGCGCACCTGCACCTGTCAAAGAAAAAGTGAGCAAAGACGACGCTGAAGCAGCAAAGAAACAGCTTGAAGAAGCTGGCGCAACTGTTGAACTTAGCTAATTCGCTCGCTAGGATTTCCTAGCAAAATCTATTCGACCATTGTCAATCAATGCATCATTCAGTCGCCTAACACAGGCGGCTTTTTGATTGCAATAACAAAATATACAACGTTTTAGGCTCCACCCCTAAAAACATTGTGGATAACGGGTACTAACAATTGACAATGTCGATATGGACTGGTATATATAGAGGTAATATTACTACAAAAACAGACAAGGAATTTGCGAGACATGTCTGAATTACCAGAAAAACAAGTCAAACGACTGGCAGGGCTCATTCAGGAAGCTGAGACGAACCTGGCAGCCGCCAAAGAATTATTAATTAGCATCGTCGGTGACGATGGATCTATCGTGACGCCACGTAACAGTCAAGAGGATGTAAGCGGCAAGGTTATCGAAGGCGTATTCGATGGACAGGTGATGATTGGCCCTGACGGCAAAAACTATCCAGTGCCTGCTAACTACGCCAGTAAATCAAAGCTCGTCGAAGGTGACATCCTCAAGCTGACAATTGCCGATGACGGTGGATTCATCTACAAACAAATCGGTCCAATCGAGCGACGCCAGATCATCGGAACGCTCGTGCAGCACGATGGAGCCTTTTATGTAGAAGCTAATGGTCGCGAATATCGCATCCTACTAGCGAGCGTGACGTATTTCCGTATCAAAGAAGGCGATCAGGTGACGATCATCGTCCCAGAAGACAACCCAGAAGCTATCTGGGCTGCTGTCGAAGCAGCACTGTAGCCACACTCAATTATTCACTTAATATCCTGAACCCGTTCAGGATATTAAATTATGCATCACTAACAATTCATCCGTAGTCCTACTGCGTAAAAATAAATCATCTTCCCTGTGACATCTGGACTGACCCGAGAACTGTACTCGAATAAGGACGGAGTAGCTTGCGAGGATCAGTCCATTTTAAATAGCTAAAGAAAACAAAATGAACCGACCAAAGGGAGCCCCGGAGCAACCGTCCTTATTCGAGTACAGTTCTCGGCGGATGGAAGCCGTCACAACGTTCTTTTGCTTCTTTTCGTCGTTACAAAAAGAAGACGTTTTGGTTCTTTCGTGAAAAAGAACAATGGCAACTGGATAGATTCTGGAATGAATTCAGAATGACACGCCAACAGGATGATTAATGACAATAGCAGTGATATAATACACAACATCATTTTTCACCAACTCAGCGTACAATAGTGACAGTAATGGCAAAAGCACTCTATCGTAAATATCGCAGCAAATCTCTGGACGAAATCGTCGGTCAGTCACATGTCACTGATATTCTTCGTCGGGCTCTTGCTAAAGGCAATATTGCGCACGCATATCTGCTCACTGGACCGCGCGGCGTCGGCAAGACATCCATCGCGCGCATATTGGCGCATGAAATAAATGGTCTGCCATATTCCGAAGAATCGACACATTTAGACATCATAGAGATTGACGCCGCAAGCAACAATGGCGTCGATGACGTCCGTGATCTGCGAGATAAAGTACAAATTGCGCCAGTGTCTGCAGCCAAGAAAGTATACATTATCGACGAGGTACATATGCTTTCAAAACCAGCCTTTAATGCACTGCTCAAGACACTCGAAGAACCCCCTGAACACATCGTCTTTATTCTTGCGACGACAAACATTGAAAAACTACCCGATACAATCATCAGTCGGACACAACGTTTTGGGTTTCGATCCATCTCTCGATCTGACATCGTCAAGCATCTCAAAGAAATAGCAGCCAAAGAAAAGATTACGATTGACGACGAATCACTCCAAGCAATCGCACTGCGTGGCGATGGCAGTTTTCGTGATAGTATCAGTTTGCTTGATCAATTATCTAGCCTTGCGGACGAAAAAACAGGCATAACACTTGACCTTGTCGAGGCAACACTCGGGCTAGCATCACATACAACTGTCGATCAGATACTTAGCGCAGTTGTCGCCAAAGACACGAGTGCCATCATGACATATCTAGCAGACAGTACTGCCAGTGGCATTCAGGCGACAGTTTTAGTCGATCAGCTGATAAGCGAAGTGTCGCAGCGCATGATCGAAACACCGCAACTTGTTGAATTACTTGATGGACTACTGATCGCAAGCGATTCATCAAAACCACATCTTAAACTTTTGACGGTGCTTTTGACACAAGCAGGCGCAAAACCAAAGCAGCATACATCAACGGCTGCACTCGCCACGCATGCACCGACAATACGTATTCCAGCGACACAAAAAGTCGTTGCACAAAAGCCAGTCCCTAAAACACCTCAGTCACCAGCAACTCAACAGCCATCCACCACAGCCTCACTGATTGCCGCGACTACACAGGTAACCCCTGTCATTGACTCATCTCAACCAAGAACGGTTGGCGTACTCGATTGGGAAAAGCTCATAGAATACACCAGGATGAATCATGTTGCACTTCACAGTGTTTTGTCGAAGTGTTCGTATGAACTACAAAACGAAACATTAGTACTATATACTGTCCGTCGATTCAATAAAACAAAGTTGGATGATGCAAAATACCGGCTGCTCCTAGCACAATGCCTGATCGAAACAGGTGCTGGAGATCTGTTAATTGAGACGATTCCGACGGCACCACCACCAAAAGACAGTACAGCTGCCGCTGTAGCTGCTATTATGGGTGGAGGAGAAGAAGTGACTGTAGATGGCTGAGTTTAAGAAAAAGAAGAAAGAGCGAAGTTCTAAAGAGATTTTCGCCGGCAAAGTGCCACCACAAAACATCGATGCAGAGATGAGTTTGCTTGGCGCTGTATTGATCGACGAAGAGGCACTGTCAGACGTCACCGAATTTGTCACAACGCGTGATTTTTATGATAAACGCCATGCTGCCGTCTACGCCGCGATGTTGCGACTTTTTGAGCGCCACAAACCAGTCGATCTATTGACGCTTACCGACGAGCTAAAGAAAAAAGATGAACTTGAGATGGTAGGCGGATCTGCATATCTGTCCGAACTAACAAATTATGTCCCAACAGCTGCTCACGCTGCCGCGTACGCCGAAATGGTGTCGCAAAAGGCTATCCGTCGTCGCCTGATAAAAGCAAGCTCAGAGATATCCGAATTAGGGTTTGACGAGGAGTACGACGTTCAAGAACTACTCGGTAAAGCCGAACAGGAACTATTTAGCGTGAGCGACCAATCGCTCAAGCAAGACCTCACAAGTATCGAAACCATCCTCACCGACAGCTTTGACCGCATGGAAGAGCTTCACAGAAACAAAGGAGCACTCCGAGGCGTACGTACAGGCTACCGTGATCTTGACGGTATGACTGCTGGGCTACAACGGTCAGATCTGATCATCCTAGCTGCTCGACCCGCAATGGGAAAAACGACGCTAGTGACAAATCTGGCATACAATGTCGCGACTGCCAACAAACAATCTGTATTGTTTTTTAGTCTCGAGATGAGCAAAGAACAGTTAGTCGACCGTATGCTAGCAGATGCGTCAGGCGTTGACGCATGGAATATCCGCACAGGTAATTTGTCGGATGAAGATTTTAGCAAATTATCAGAAGCAATGGGTGAAATGGCAGAAGCCCCAATCTTTATTGACGACAAACCAGGGTTGTCGGTTCTCGAAATGCGCACAAAAGCTCGCCGGGCAGCACATGATGCGCCACTTGGTCTGATTATCGTTGATTACCTTCAGCTCATGCAAGGTAGCAGTAAGAATGAAGGTAACCGCGTGCAAGAAGTGAGTGAGATCAGCCGTGGACTAAAGCTCATTGCACGTGAGATGAACGTCCCTGTCATCGCGCTATCGCAGCTATCCCGATCTGTAGAGAATCGTACGCCACAAATTCCGCAACTTTCAGACCTTCGTGAGTCTGGATCAATCGAGCAAGATGCCGATATTGTCATGTTTATCTACCGCGAAGCATATTATAATCCAGAAACAGAGCGCGAAAACATTACCGATCTGATCATCGCAAAACATCGTAACGGCCCTGTTGGTAAGGTCGAACTATACTTTCATCCGGAACGACTACGCTTTATGTCGCTTGATAAGACACACGAGTAAATCGGCGCGCAGACTATTGCGTGTAGCGAAAAAAGTAACCACGCATCTATGCATGCTATAATAAGTTAGAATTTATGGCCATTAAAACAGCAACTCGACTCTTTTCTTACCGGTATCGGTATTATATAGGCTATTCTATAATCGCACTTTTATTTGTGTCGCTGCTACTGTTTGCAGGATTATACGTGCCCGGCGGACTAGCCTCAACGGAAGTAAATTCAGTCATCAAGAGTGCCGGAGTCGACATTCACCAGCCTTCTACACTTGCGGTTACCAGTCTGCCGTACATATTGTCACAACAGTTAAGCATCGAAATTCTTGGCATTAGCAATTTTAGTATTAAACTGCCGTCGCTGATTTTTGCGGCTATTACAAGTGTGAGCGCAATATTCCTCCTTCGGCGTTGGTTCAGCTCAAATATAGCTGTTCTTGCAACCATGATCATGATTACAACAGGGCAATTTTTATTTGTCGCACAGTTAGGCGCATCCAGCATTACGTTCATTATGTGGTCAGTGCTCTTACTGCTATCTGCATCTATGATTACTGGAGGTTCGTCACATAAAACCTTTTGGAAAGTGGTGTTCTTTGTCACAGCAGGTTTGTCGCTTTACACGCCGCTGTCGCTATATCTATTGATCGCTATCGTTAGTGCCGCGCTGCTTCACCCGCATGTCCGTTACGTTCTCAAGCGGATTTCACTTGCCAAGCTATTTTTATTCGGACTAGTCCTGCTAGCTTTTGTCGCACCATTAGCTTATTTAATATACCTCGACCCCGACCTAGGATTGTTGCTCCTAGGCCTACCGTCAAACTGGCCACCTGACATTTTTGCCAATGCATCTATCATTGCCCAGCAGTATCTTGCGTTTTTTGAACCAGTAGGCGGCAATCTTATGACACCAGTGTTCGGTCTTGGTTCGATGATTCTTATCCTGCTGGGTGCGTTTCGTTTATTCAAGACACGCTACACTGCCCGCAGCTATACTGTCACAGCCTGGTTTGTGTTACTTATTCCGATCGTATTGATTAATCCTGCCTATACCAGTATTACGTTCGTTCCTTTTCTACTACTACTTGCAAGCGGCCTAGAGTCTTTATTACGGTCGTGGTATAGCCTATTTCCACGCAATCCGTATGCACGAGTTGCGGGGCTTCTCCCACTGATCGTCCTCGTATCAGGGCTGTTGATATCTGGCGTCGATCGGTATGTCTATGGATATCATTACGACCCAATGACTGTAAATAATTTTACACGCGATTTAACACTTCTTAACTATCAAGGAAAACCAGATAGCTATACAACGCTTCTCGTTGATGAAAAAGAACAACCGTTCTACGATGCAGTCGCTAAGTATTCTGATGATCTAGCGGTGACAACAATCGTTCCTAGCCAAGGTTCGTTCACGGCCACGAAAGCCGCTCACCAGCAAGTAGAAAACATGGTCGTTAGTCGAATCATCGTCACAAGCCATAGCCAGAATGCCGACCGGTTCTACATCTATAATAATCAGTAAAAATAACGTATAATAGTATAGTTTTAACATACTGAAGGAGTCCTATAATTATGGCATTTGATCAAATGAAAATGTTGAATGATCTACGCAAAGCGCAAAAAGATCTCAAGAAACAGATCGTTGAAGTAGAAGCAGGCGATGGCGCCGTTGTCGTGCAGATTAACGGTGAACTAAAGGTGGTAAGTATCAAGATTAATCCAGAAATGGTTGATATCAAAGATATCAGCGAACTAGAGCACTGGCTTGAAATCGCTATCCGTGATGGCATGCAAAAAGCTCAAGAAATCGCTGCCGAAAAAATGAAGCCACTGATGGGTGGCCTTGGTAACCTCGGACTCTAGAGTGGCACAGCTGCTGCCAGAGGCATTATTGGATGCAATCGACGAACTTGGTCGATTGCCAGGCGTTGGTGCTCGGACAGCCGAGCGCTATGCGTATTATCTATTAAAAGCTCAACCGTCGGTGTCTGAGAAGCTTGCTGGCAGCCTGACACAGTTACATCGCGGCGTCAAACAATGTCCAGTAACATTCGCGCTCATCAACACAGACCAAGACGTATCGCCGCTCTATGATGATTCATCGCGTGATAAAACAACCATCGCAGTTGTTGAAGAGCCGCTCGATATCATCGCGTTAGAGCGAACGGGGCAGTTCAGTGGCACCTACCACGTCCTGGGTGGTGCAATCAGTCCTATCGACGGCGTTGGACCAGAACAGCTCCATATTCCAGAACTAACAAAGCGCATTGTCGACGACAATGTCGTTGAACTTATCATCGCTACAAATGCGAGCGTCGAAGGTGAATCAACTGCGCTGTTTCTGCAGCGTCATATCCAAGATGCCGGACTAGAGGTCAAGATGTCACGACTAGCTCGCGGCATTCCTGTTGGAGTCGACCTGGAATACGCGGATCAAATTACTCTATCCCACGCACTCGAAGGCCGCAGAGATCTATAGATCAACGTGCGTCTCTGTTACAATAAGAAGTAATGTACGAATCTGCAACCAAACTCATCACTGACGCCAAAAAAATAATTGTTATCCAAGCCGAAAACCCAGACGGAGATTCGCTCGGAAGTTCAATTGCACTCGAAGAAATTCTGGGTGATCTAGGCAAAGATGTCATCATGTATTGTCCGGTGGAAATACCAAAATATATGCGCTACATCCAGGGTTGGGATAGGGTAGTGAGTGATTTTGACACGTTCGCAGACCTTGCAATCATCGTCGATACAAGTGCCGACGTCTTGATTACGAAAGTGCTCGATACGCCAGGTGTCCGCCATTTTCTGGAATCACATCCCGTGCTTGTCATCGATCACCATACTACCGAATCGAATCTAACATTCGATCATACGATGCTGTCCGACACCGCCGTCGCCACAAGCGAAGTGATCTATAAATTAGCGGCGGACAATCAATGGGCTATTAACGAACGCGCCGCAGAGTGTATGCTGGTTGCTATCATGAGCGATAGCCTTGGATTAACGACGCAAAATGTCACACCAAATGCATTTTATGTTGCCGGAAAATTAGTCGAATGTGGAGCCAGTAATGCCGCGATCGAAGAACGTCGACGAGAATTCATGAAGAAATCCCCAGAGATATTAGAATACAAAGGTCAATTGATATCACGTATTCAATACCTCCTTGGTGGCAGACTGGCGATCGTCCATATTCCATGGGAAGACATTCAAAAATATAGTGATCAATATAACCCAAGCGTACTAGTACTGGATGAAATGCGACTGGTTGAAGGTGTCGAATTAGGCGTTGCTATCAAAACCTACCCAGACGGCAAAATTACCGGTAAACTGCGCGGCAACATGCCTATAGCAGAGACAGTCGCTGGCTATTTTGGCGGTGGCGGACATAAATATGCAGCGGGCTTTCGTGCATATGAAGAATACGATACAATCGTAAAAGAATTAGTTGACGCAACAGACAAGGCAATCACAGCATATGACACTACGACTTCATAACACTCTCACAAAAGAACTCGAATCATTTGCTGCGATAAACCCCGACCAAGTAACCATTTACAGTTGCGGTCCAACCGTTTACGACAATGTACACATTGGTAATTTAAGTGCATTTATTGCCGCAGACATTCTACGCAGAACGGTTGTTGCAAATGGCTATACAGTTAAGCATGTGATGAACTTTACGGATGTCGACGACAAGACTATCAGACGAAGCAGCGAGAAATATCCAGACATGGACGCGTTGGATGCGCTTCGAAAACTAACGACGGAATACGGAGATATTTTTCTTGATGACATGCAAACAATCGGTAACGATACAAATGCACTCACTTTCATAAAGGCCGCGGACGATTCAACGATTGACGGCATGAAGCAACTTATTAGTGATCTCCATACTAAGGGCTTTGCTTATATTGCGGATGACGGAGTCTACTTTTCGATAGACGCCTACAAGAGATCTGGCAAAGTATACGGGCAGCTTGTCGAACTAACTGATGAAAACACCAGTTCTGAACGCATCGCCAACGATGAATACGACAAAGATTCTGCCCACGATTTTGCATTATGGAAAACAAAAAAACCGGGTGAACCGGCGTGGAAATTTGAATTGGACGGACACGATTTAGCCGGTCGTCCAGGCTGGCATATTGAATGCTCCGTCATGAGTAGTTCGCAACTTGGACAGCCATTCGATATTCACACCGGTGGCATCGACCTGACATTCCCTCATCATGAAAATGAGATTGCACAAAGTACAGCACTTACTACTGACGCTACGTACGCCAAAATATTTGTCCACAATGAGCATATACTCGTCGATGGCAAAAAGATGAGCAAAAGTGCGCACAATTTCTACACCCTCCGAGATTTGATTGATAAAGGCATAGATCCGCTCGCGTTTCGACTATTAGTACTCCAGTCTCACTATCGTCATCAGACACAATTTAGTTTCGACAATATCGATGCCGCGCATAATCGGTTGAAACACTGGCAAGCTATCGCGGTGCTTCGTCACCAAACACATGACACCCTCGTCGATGACGACGAGAAAGCCATTCTATTGCTAGCGGCCAACCAGGCTATCGTAGAGGCATTGAATGATGACATGAACACTCCAGAAGCATTAAAAGTTATTGATGGCGCATTCGGCCAACTGGATGGTAAATCACTGCAAGACATTCACCAACACGGACTCAATCAACTTATCGACACTATCGATCAGACTCTGGGAATCCAATTAAAAAAGTCGACACCAGACATCGACGACGATTTAAAACAGAAGGTTATCGAGCGACAGCGAGCACGTGATGAGAAAGATTGGGCAAAATCAGATGAGCTGCGCAACGAACTGCTCGACGCAGGAATCATAGTTCGCGACACTGCCCATGGCAGCATTTGGGAATATAAATAATCTAGACGTTACAAGTAGCGACCGGGTTTATAATCTCGTCGATACTATCTCCATATTCCGACCCCGATAACACGCGCATTACTTCATTCGGATTGAAATCCGTCACTTTGATTGCTATATTCTGAGCAAGATCACCTTTTACAAGTGCTACATCAGAAACATTTGTATCTGCATCTACAATGGTCTTTATAGACGCGTCATCAGATTTCATAAGAGTGTAGCCAGCATCCAGATCGTCTCTGTTCTCAAGACGTATGAATGTAGCACCTCTGGCAATAACAGATACTGTCATTTCATCTGAGTTACATTCTAACCCAGTGATAGAAAAATTACTGTCATTACGGTTTCGCTCCTGCTCGGATATAGCAACGCTTTGCATTTGTTCTTCTGATCCTGAACAGCCAGATAGCGCCGCAACGCTTAAAGCTAAACATACAGCCATCGCTTTCTTGCGTAGTTCAGACGAAGCAATCATGTCAAATTGAGATGCTATATATTCGGTCTTTTGTGCAGATTCATACATACTATAATTATAGCATATAATGAACTAAATGGCAAGTATTGGTGGTCGTTGCAGGTCTCTCTAAGACTCACTATGCATTTTTTTCACAAGTTTGTGAAGCGGCTTGTCACTCTTGTGACGCTTCAGTTTTGCACGCTCTAGATAATCTTCAAGAAGTACTTTGATGCAGCCTGCTATTGGTATCGATATAATACCTCCAGCTATGCCGAACACATATAGCCCAACCGTTACCGCGGCGAGTACAGCCAGTGCAGACAATTCGACAGCCTTTGACTGGATTTTCGGGGCAATAAGATTGTTTTCAACTTGCTGATACAGAATAAAGAAGATCACGAACACAATTGCAGCAGTAACATCGTTAAATGCCAGCAAAATCGAAATCAATACTCCTGCGATTGTCGATCCGAACATAGGAATCAGTGAAAATACAAATGCAATCGCAGCAGCAGGGAGTGCAAGGTTGATTGGGATATTAGGAAATACAAAGTGCAACACAAACACGACGATACCCGTAGTGAACGCACCTATGGCCGATACTGTCAGTTGTCCTGTGACATATCCCGTTACGACATTATACATGCGCGATGCAAGTTTTTTATGAGCCTCCATGCGTTCGTTGTCGTTGTAGACCGCCCACAGTCGGCGCAACCACATCGGCGCTTCGATAAGCATCAAGAACGACAGTACCAACACCAAGAATGTTGACGCGATCAGACCAAGCAACGACCCAAGACTAGAGACTGCAATCTGTCCAGCATTAGCAGCCCAGCCAGCTGCATTGTCTTTGATAGAATTGACCGCGTTGTCAACTTGGGATTCAAGATGGTATTTCGTTACCAATTCATCGACACCATGCCACTGCTGCTGCGCCGAATCGACAAGAGACGGAATCGTCTCTGCAACCTTGGCAGTCTGTTGGATAATAGGTGGGACTACCAGTACGATAAACGCACCCAACAGCGCCACGACGATAACGAAGGCGATTGCAGTGCCGCCAACACGACTTTTGCCAGGTAACCACCCGGCTAGTTTTGTCACTGGGCTATTAAGGGCTAGCGCCAAGAAAAAAGCGATACCAAGAATCATCAGTGCAGATCGAGCACTGAATATTGCCAATGCGGCAAGCGCAAATCCAATGACTACAAGCCAAAAACGAACAAAGGTATGGGTATCAATTTCAATACGGACTTTCATGTCTGTAAGTATACTCTATATTGTCGCATTATTACAGTAGTGACTAGCTAGATCGAACAAGCCGTGCATTTTCGACATGACCCATGCCAAATCCGAATCGGTATACCACAACCATGACCAATAGATACGCCGTCAGTGTTACGCATTGCATCGTCAATGGAGATCCTAGAAGCAATAGGCCGCCAGTTACAAAGCCACTAACTGTCATCACCATGCCTATTGTTGCTGCCGTTACCGAAGATTTTACACCAAACAGAGCCATACCTATCGCGCCCGTCATTAGCAAAAGTGATAACGACATTGATAGTATGTGAGTGACAAGAATAAACGTATGCATAACTGTATGATAGCAAATATACAGGTGATTGACTACCGACATCTATACTAGAAATCCGTAGTCAGCGAGGGATTTCCTATTATTTGGAATAGTAATTATTCAAAAATACCTGTTTGAAATCATAGAACGTTCCGTCGCTAATACTACGGCGAATATCATCGACTAACCGAATAATGAAGCGTTCGTTATGAATCGTCGCTAGCGTATTTGACAGTAATTCACCAGATTTGAATAGGTGATGAAGATAAGCGGATGTAAAATTCTGACACGTATAGCAATCGCAGTCGGCATCGAACGAAGTAAAGTCAGTAGCATATTGCGCACGAGTGACATTAACCCGGCCGAATTTAGTGTACAATGCACCGTTTCTACCTACACGGGCAGGTGACACGCAGTCGAATGTGTCAGCACCGTTTTCAATGCAATCAAATATATCATCAGGTTCGCTGATCCCTAGCATATGCCGTGGTTTGTTTTCGGGCAATTCTTGGCACATCCAGCCAGTGATTTCGCCGATATTTTCTTTGGTGAATGCACCACCCAGTCCGTATCCGTCAAAATCCATTGCACCCAAAAACTTTGAGCATTCCCGTCGCAAATCTTCGTAATTAGCTCCTTGAACGACACCAAATAATGCTTGCGGCGGTCGATGCGTACGCACTTCGTTCAAGCGCTGGTGTTCAACAAGGCTCCGCACTGCCCATGGATGCGTGCGTTCGTGAAGTGATTCCACTTGATACTCATAATTATGATGTAGCGTCGTCAATTCGTCAAAAGCGAATGTAATGTCAGCACCAATGCCATGCTGAATCTGCATCGATAGTTCTGGTGTAAATTTATGCATACTGCCGTCTAAATGCGACTTGAATTTTACACCGTCATTGTCAATCCATGCCAACTTTTCCTTTTTGCCAAGTGGACGCTCGTCAGTCTTGCCGTCCATGTCGATAATTTTTTTAAACCCGACACCTAATGACATAACCTGGAATCCGCCGCTGTCAGTGAATGTCGGCTTGTCCCAATGCATGAATTCGTTCAGTCCACCAGCCTGGTCGATGATATCGTGCCCAGGGCGAAGATATAAATGATAGGCGTTTGCTAACACTGCCTGTGCGCCCGTTTCAGACAATTGTTCTGGTGTCAGTGCCTTTAGCGTCGCTTTCGTTCCCACAGGAATAAATGCGGGAGTTTGGATTATGCCGTGTGGCGTCGTAATCGTCCCAGTCCGCGCCAACGCGCCAGGTAAACGATCGTGGATTTCAAATTCGAGTGCTTTTTTCATCTGTATTAGCGTATCACAAATTCAAAACGTGTGTCGCTCGTGAGGATCTCCTCACGAGCGACACACGCACACTACGGGTACTGACGCCCCAATGCTCGACGCATTTCCTGTATCCAGGAAATGCTGGCACGAAGGCTGACGACTGGACGACTACACTGGACCGACAGTGGAATCATTCCACCAATCCTCGATGCAATTGACCACCGTCGCGATCGTTTTCGCATAAACGGCGCGTTCTTACTTGACAACACCGCAAGGTCAAACTGCTTCATAACCGCTCCTTATGTTGACATGGCCAGAAATGGAGTGGAGCTATCTAGTCCTGACTGGACCAGCCGATGATCCAAGCGCGGATCTGCATACAGCAGTAACGACAGCGGTGATTGCCGCTACCACCACAACTGCCAGAGCGCATGGCTTCATGCCTGTTCCCTCAGCTTGTTGTCCATGATCACGTTGAAGATCACTGCAGCGACCATGCCGGCTGCAAGTGCGACTAGCTTCAGTCTTCGGTAATACATAGTGCGACCTTCTTTCTCACAGTTGGGATAGAGCGGGTTACGGGTATCATAATATAAACAACTAGATATGTCTATAGATGCTCTAAATAGTCCCGGGGTATCGTTGATACCGTCACTTTCTTGCCATCCATAATAAATGCGTGCAATATTTTGTAGGCATCGAGATCGAACGGCTGCTCACGCCGGTGAAACACTGGATCGCAATCATCCTGTTGCTCAATATGGCCAAGTACACGCCAGTCATCAACCACAAAGCCTTTATGGGCTGGCGTATCTATCAGCCGCTCTTGTACGACAATAGGACTTTCGTACGGCCATGCATCAACGCGGCGCGCATCAAACGCATCGTCGACACGTTGATTATATAGTTGTGGTAATTCCGCACCCACGCAGGCACCATTACATCGACCAAGCTGGTACGAAAAACAAGCACCCTTGGACTTTTCTAGTCCACATAGCTTTGGGCATAGCTGAAATAACTTTACAGTACTTTCGAGCGAGCTCTTTGCTTTGCCTCGGCTAGCATAGGTGGCAACAATCGATTGGTCGTCAGCCTGGGATGGATCGTCGAGAACACCTGCTGTAATTGTTGCGTAGCCGTGAACGTCGAACACTTGTCTGGCGACAATCAAACTTGATACGCGGCGCAATCGTCGGTTAAACAGAGGCTGCATTGTTTTTATCAGGTGCGATTCAAGTAGTAACGCCTCTAACTCTCCACTCGTTTCTTGATACCGAATCTTTTTTACTTGTTGCGCCATTTTGAATTCTTTGTATTGTTCACTATCTTGATTAAAGTGGCTCATAACACGACGGCGAATCGTCACACTTTTACCAATATATAGTGGATTACCGTCGTCATCGTCAAAAAAATAGACGCCTGGCGTATCGGGTAGGGCGTTGATATCTTCCCACGAAAGATGTTGCGGCAACGACTGGTATCGTAACTGTTTTTTGAACGCTGCAGTGATCGTCGCAGTATCAAATGTCGACACCGCAATCTGCACAAATTGCCAGAGTGCATGTGCATCATCGTATGCTCGGTGACGATCAGTAAATTGCAATCCGTGACGATCAATAAGTGACGCCAGCTTGTGGCTCGACTGTTCAGGGTACAGCGCGCGGCTTAGTCGCACAGTGCAAAACAATCGTGGAGAGAAATCCATGCCGACGCGACGAAATTCTGATTTCAAAAACGAATAGTCGAACTTGACGTTATGTGCGACAAACAGCGCGCCTTCCATTACGCCATACAGTTTGTCTGCGATTTGCGAAAAATGAGGCGCACCAACAAGATCCGACGAACTGATGCCAGTTAGTTTTGTTATAAAGTAGGGCAGTTCACTGTCGGGATTGATCAGTGATTTGAATTCATCAACAATCTGGCCGTTTTCGACACGAATTGCCGCAACCTCAATAACATGGCCACGTGTGTAGTTCATACCGTCCGTTTCGACATCGACAAACACCATCGGGCCGCGATAGTCTCCTAAACTGAATTCGTTTACCTCCATGTACTATCTATTATACTCGTGATTATTTATAGAAATGATACTATAGATGGACAATGTCATGGACGCGTAACATTTATGATCAAACAGACAAGCCCGTAGGCCGCACGACCCTCCGGAAATTAATCGTTGCATTTATCATATTTATTATTCCGGTCGTTGCATTTGCCTACATTGCCGATGAAGTTGTTGAAGGCGATACGATGCAAATCGATACTCGTATTTTGCTTGGTATCTATCATCAATCAACCCCTGTTCTTAACGAAATCGTCCTTCATATCACTGGCCTTGGCGGCGTTCTGGGAGTTGCCGGACTAACAGCGGCAGCAATCGGGATATTTATGTATCGTTCCCGTTGGCAATCATGCCTGCAGATAGCTGCAGGTGTCGCAGGTGCCGCGCTGCTTAATGTCGCTCTAAAGCTCATATTCGAGCGTGACCGACCGAACCTTTGGCAGCATCTTATATTCGAAAATAGCTATTCATTCCCTAGCGGACACGCCATGCTATCAAGCGCTTTGGCGTTTTCATTCGTAGTCGTTATGTGGCATACGCGCTGGCGATGGATTACGTTTTCGATTGCGACGTTCTACGTAATAGCGATAGGCTTTACGCGATTGTATCTGGGCGTACACTACCCGACCGATGTACTGGCAGGATGGTGTGTCAGTGCTGCATGGGTGATCGTCGTTGCTGTTGTTCTAGGAAGCTTTGGCTTTGGCAAACGTGGCAAAAAACTGAAGAAATAATTAATGTCAACAATAGCAAGCATACGCCATTGACCGGTCAGCTAATGCCCGCGCTATACTAGTAGATAGTCATGGGAGTACTGGGAAACCTTTTCACTCGCAGACTAATCAAAACCAAAGTCGATACACACACTGGCTACGCCAAGCGTCCCTGTCGTACTTCAAATCACTACTTCAGACATTACGAACAAATACGTGCGGTTAATTTTGTTTAGTCTTGTAGTTCCACCCATAAATCCGTACGCTGGCACACTCATTTGTAGTCAGTATTTTTTATACTCAAAACAACACATCCAAGAGGGGGAATAGGATAATGAAAACAACAATTAATACACCAGTCGCAATCACAGCAATGGGATTTGGACGCGATATGCGTGCAATCCCACGACGCATGGAGTACGCAGGGCGCACCTACGACTTTGTCGATAATGGGTTGCGCACAGTCATCCGAAGCGGCGAGCGAATGGCACAAGTGCTCACGATGAGTGATGGACAAAGTGACATTCGTCTGCGGAGCGACAACCATGGTGGTAGCTGGACGCTCGTGAGTATCGGGTAGACAGCATAGAGAAAAATAGAGGCTTCCTGCAGAGGAGGCCTCTATTTGCATTTACGTCAAAATGATAGTAATATACTCATAATTATGTCCAATGTACCATCGCCAGACAGACTACTTACAAACCGCATCACACTAAACAGCGACCATATCCAAAATGAACTAAAGACGTCATACGAAGACAAGCATACGTATCTGCCCGTAGTTAGTCCAGACGTTCACGAAGGCCTCGTCTTTTATGCTCATCAGCTCTATGATATTTTGACGCCAGGCTCAGGCTTGACTATGGACTCAAAGATGCCAGAAGCAATATTTGCTGCTGCCAAAATCGCAGAGGCAGCTGGATCTGAGTTCATATCACCAGGGCCACGCCAAATGGATCGCCAGTCTCACCATATCGAAGGCGATGAGCTAGCGGGCAAGATCATGGATGTCAGCGAGAAATACATCAACCACGTCCCAATACTCGAATCGATCGCAATGACAGCACTAAAAAGAGTTGGCCTGGAACAAAATAACACAGGATTGATCCGCCCTACAAGATATAATATTCCGTTGTATATGGTCGGTTACTTTTTGATAGGAACAGATAGCGAGAATCAAAAACTCTACTTGGCTGAACAATCATTTGCAGCCAGTTAAAAATAGCTGTTACTTAACTACTTCACCTTCAACTGCATCTTCTTTTTTAGACCCATCACGCTCAACAACAACAGTACACTCGGTTACTAATGCAGCAACCGCACCGACAGCAGCAAGAGCAGGTGCAAAAATAGCCCCTACAACACCAATCGTCAATGGAAGCTCTACTAACGTCTTGCCGTCTTTATTCTTGATTATAATACGGCGAACATTACCTTCTTTTACTAGTTGCTTCACCTTGCCAACTAGCTGCTCGCCATTGATCTTGAATTCTTCTGTCGTTTTAGTCATATAGTTAGTATACTCAACTACATACAGATTTCTGTTAATTATCCTACATCCACATATTGACCATCTAAGAAAGATCTCGTACACTTTGATTAACATGAGCAATACAGACTATGCGGAGCTAGCTGACTAAATGATGCATAGATTTGATGCGCCACGCCATGACGTATCAAATTCTTACATCCCCGAGCGCGAATTTTGGACTGACGAGGCCGCAGAAACGTACCTCGACGACAATGGCAATCTAAAAACGACCAAAACCGGTGAATTTGATTTTGAACTTCGTACAGTTCCGCTTGTCGATCCAGACACTCGCCCGGTGGTTGACATCCCGGCACTCGCATTCGACCTAAAAAGCCTATTCAAACCAGGGTATCGTTTTCCTCGCAGGTATCGAAAACACTATATAGACGCTAATGGATTCGAAAGTTCAATGATTCGTCGCTATGATGACAATGTCGATCATACACAAGAAGTAAAGCTTCATAAAAAAGCTGGCAGTCTCAACCCAGAAGGTTTTTTTGCATTTTGTGACAATCCTGAACGCAAAATGAAAGAGCCGCAACTAATACACGTCGTGAAAACAAACATATATGCAGACACAATCGTTCCAGACCTTAGCTACAGTAAAGACCATCTGCGCGGCGCCAACCTGAGTCTCGCACTATACCGCGCTGCGCTGCTGACCGACCAGACAGGTAGAGGGTTTGGCATACGTCGCCAGTCAATCCAAAGTGGGGCAGTTGTTCCTGGATCCGAAATTGATCCTCGAAGTAACATCGATAAGGACACTCATGAACATCTCGCTAGCCTTCATCGTAAATACATATACGCGTTTGAATGGCACAAAGAAAACTACATGGCATATACACCTGACACGACTATTTTTGCAGATCACAAGGAAATAATCGCCCAAAGCCACCCAAAGAATATAGCCAGAATATTAGCACACGTCGCCACTAGCGAACCGTGGGATTATGGCCCATATTTCCGTCACAACATAGAACCCGCCGACATAAACAAACGACGTAAGAACACGTACAAACGACGAGTCGCCACAGCAGAGAAACTTCGCGTTGCATAAAAAATACCTCGCAAGTAGTTGCGAGGTATTTGGAAATGTACTAAAGATTAAACGTCAGTCTTTACTTGTTTTTTCTTTTTTACTTCTTTTCGATGCAGTTTTTTTTCGGCCATAAAAATCCTTTCATTATGCAGTCAATATTGCTCGTATAAAAGTTTTTACTTGCTCATAATGCGTAAACTTCTCCTGCTATCCAGTATACACCTAGTTGATAGCCGTAAGCTCGATATCAAATACCAAATCAGAATTCGCGGGAATGTTTGCAGATGGCGAACTGGCGCCATATGCTTGCGCTGCAGGGATAATCAAGCGACGAGTACCGCCAACTTTCATACCAGGTACTCCGTCAGTCCAGCCTTTGATCACTTGATTCAGTCCGAACGAGATAGGATTGCCAAAATCTTTTGAACTCTGGAATATCGTTCCGTCAGCAACCAGCGCCCCTGTGTAGTGCGCCGTGATTGTCGCGCCAACAGGTACTTCATCGCCCGTTCCTTCAACAATATCAATAATCTCTAATTCTGCAACGTTTGATCGTGGTTCAAACCCATCTAATTTTGTTCCCTCTAATGCCATATGCAGCCTCCAATTCGTTATACAACTAGTATAGCAAACCAACTGGCTGTTAGATATTTTACGGACTACAACTGGCAACAACTATACAATTTATGAAACAAGGAGAAAACATGGAACACGCAATATATGAATTTGGTGGTGAAATATATGAAAACGCTGGGACTTTTCTTGATGCACTTGCGCACGAATACAAGTCTGGAGACAAAGAGCTTGTCGTAACAGCGCTCGAAGATTATGGATTTGATTTAAGTGATATAGGAGTGTAATCATGGGTCTGCAATCTATTTTTCAAAATATCGAAGATGAGCGTCGTAAAATTACCGAAGAGCAAAAACAAGCAGAACGCGAGCGTAGCACGGCTGCATCTTTAAATCCAGAGACAGATCAGCAGCGTATCGCTGACAGTCAAAAGCGCGCGGCAGACTACGACCAAAAAGCAATGATGTTCCAACAGGCGCTTGATCGACATCAGCAAGAAGCCGATGACCTGCAGCAGCGCATTGATCAGATTAGGCAGCAACGTGACCCCATACTGCAGGATATTGATACAACACAGCAACAGATCCAAGGTTTAACTGATCATATGCAGACATTACAATCACGATTATCAAAACTGAATTCAGACGAACAAGCATTACAATAGTACAGACAACAAAGCCATCCGATGATACAATAAAAGAATAATCAGGAGTTGACCAACATGCCCGACGCTACAGCCACAAAGTCGAGAACAAACAGCACGGAAGCAATTGTAACAATCGATAACTTTAGGATGGATTTTGGCGGCAAAACAGTCATCAAAGATCTGTCGTTTGAAGTCCAACGAGGCGAAGTATTTGGGTTTTTAGGAAGTAATGGGTCTGGCAAAACAACGACGATTCGCTCATTGCTAGGAATTTATCAACCGACTGGCGGCACGTTACTGATCGACGGCAAGCCGTTCAATGTAGCAAGTGGAACAAAACTAGGCTACCTGCCAGAAGAGCGTGGACTTTACAAAAACGAATCAGTTATCGACGTCATGGTCTATTTTGGTCAGTTAAAAGGCTTGTCTAAAACAGATGCCAAACAGCGATCTGACGCGTATTTGGAGCGAGTAAAGCTGACCGATAAAGCAAAGACAACACTCGGCAAACTATCTGGCGGTCAGCAACAAAAGATTCAGCTTGGAATTACAATTATGAATGATCCCGAGCTGTTGATACTCGACGAACCAACAAAAGGTTTCGACCCAGTCAACAGGCGACTACTTATGGATATTATCGAAGAACATCAAAACGCAGGTGCGACGGTCATTTTTGTCACTCACCAAATGGAAGAAGTGGAACGATTGTGTGATCGGATTATCTTGCTCAAGGACGGCAAGGCTCATGCCTATGGTACGATCGCCGAGGTCAAAAAAGAACACGGTGGCATGTCTCTTGATGATATATTTATTTCGGTATACGGTGATGAGAATACCGAACAAGACCATACGCACGAGGAGGTGAAGTAATGCACAATTTAGGTACCGTTTTTCGATTTGAAGTCATCCGCTCATTAAAGAAAAAGTCGTTTTGGATTACAGCGTTATCATTCCCGGTGATTATTGCAGTCGTTGTTGCTGTCATCTTCTTTTCGAACAAATCGTCTGACGAAGTTGCTGAAAACGCAAAAAACGAAAAGTTTAGCATTGCAATAACAGACGCGTCAAATGTAATCCCCGAAACTATATCTAGCCAGTACGAAGCGCAGCGTGTAGCCGAAAGCCAGAAACAGGCAACGATCGACAAGGTATCGAATGGGACACTTGATGCATATTTCTACTATCCGAGTGACCTTTCCAGAGATAGAGTAGAGGTATACGGTGAAGATGTCGGACTTTTTAATAACGGAAAATACGAAGCCGTTGCAAAATTACTGCTTCAACAATCTGTCGCCTCGAATGTTGATCCACAAACAACCGCTATCCTGCAAGACACCGTCGGCTTTAGTGCGGCCACATACAAGGATGGTCGACAATTCGACGGCATCAAAGAGTTGATTGCGCCTGGTATCTTCCTTGTCATGTTCTATTTCTTGATCGCAATGTTCGGCAATCAAATGTTAACCAGCACTACCGAAGAAAAAGAAAATCGTGTCATCGAAATGGTACTTACAACTATCGAGGCTCGCGTTTTGATCATCGGTAAGATCATATCGCTCCTTGTCCTTGCAGCAATACAAGCCTTTATTGTGCTTGTTCCGGTGCTAGTCATATATTTACTGTTTAGAGAACAGTTACAACTACCAAGCTTTGACCTAACATCAATTCCACTCGATCCAGTTCGCATCGCCATTGGTGCGGTACTGTTCCTATTTAGCTTCTTATTATTTACCGGTATGCTGGTTGGTATTGGCGCGGCATCACCAACTGCCAAAGAGGCGGGCGGGTTCTTTGGCATTGCAATGGTGTTCATATTTGGACCACTATACGCGGTAACTCTATTCTTTTCACAGCCAGATTCACCAATCGTCCGCTTTCTGACATTCTTCCCGCTAACCGCCCCAATCCCGTTGATGCTACGGAATGCAATCGGCAATTTGACAACGTTTGATGTCGTCTTAGGCATAGGAATCCTCGCTGTCAGTGCGGTCGTTGCATTGTCGATAGCAATCCGTATGTTCCGCTATGGTGCACTTGAATATTCAAAGCGCCTGTCTCTCAAGACAATCTTTGCGAAAAAAACTTTGTAGCTTCAATCGTAAAGACACCTCGACAAAGCGCTTATGATTACGGTACTATAAATACATATGCAAACATTTATTTCGGCACTGGGTGAGGTTTTTGACGGCGAAATAAATACAACTCCAAAAATCAGACGGCAGTACAGTCACGACGCAAGTATTTTTGAGTTAACGCCACAGGCAGTATTGTATCCAAAATCGACTGCTGATATACGAAAACTCGTCCAATTCGTTTCACTTCATAAACATGACTACCCAGCGCTTTCCATTACGCCGCGCGGCGCCGGTACTGACATGTCGGGTGGCGCTATCAGTAATTCGTTATTGGTTGACATGACTAGGCACTTTACGACCATTCACAGTTTGCAACACAACATTCTTCATGTTGATCCTGGCGTGTACATGCGAGACATCGACGTCCTTACAACTGCAAAGCAATTAATGATCGGTAGCGTTCCAGCCAGTCGAGCGTTATGTACGATAGGTGGCATGGTCGGTAATAATTCCGGCGGTGAACGGTCACTTCGTCATGGCAACACAGAACAATCAGTCCGCGAGCTGACCGTTGTGTTGGCGGATGGAAAAGAACATACCATCAGACCGATCAACCGATCGGAATTAAAAGTGAAAATGGCAGAAGATTCATTTGAAGGCGATATCTACCGGCGAATGTATGATCTATGCGAAGCAAACTACGATGACATCAAAAACGCCAAACCGCATGTTAACAAAAATTCTATGGGCTATAGCCTGTGGAACGTTTGGGATCGTCACACTGGTATATTTGACCTAACTCGCGTTATCACTGGCAGCCAAGGTACACTAGGCATCGTCACTGACATCAAAATTCAGACCTTTCACAAACCTCGACATAACGGCCTGTTGATTGCATACGTCGAGAATGCATCGCAGCTTGCCGATATTATTCTACTCGTCATGAAACATAACCCAGTGACATTTGAAGGGTTTGACGATATAACATTCGGACTTGGCATTAAATACTTCAAGATGTTTCGTAAACAGCTAGGTATCAAAGAATGGACTAAACAACAGGCGCACCTTGCACTGCAAACAACAAAGCTACACGGTCGCATGCCAAATACCGTACTGATGATAGAATTCGACGGTGAAACCATTCAAGAAATAGATACCCATATTGCGACGCTTCAGCATGATCTGAAAACATTCAAACTGAAAACAACAATCGAACACGATGATTATGATAGCGCTCTATTTTGGCAAATCCGCCGCGCCAGCCTCAGCCTACTGCGCAATAAGATCCATGACAAATATGCAGCACCGTTCATCGATGACCTTACCGTCCAGCCGCAGCATATCCCGGAATTTCTCCCGCGGTTACAAAAGATTATTCGTAAATATAAACTACCTGCAACCGTTGCTGGTCATTTCGGTGACGGCAACTTCCATATCATTCCATTAATGAGCATAGAATCTCCAAAGGAACAGGCGAAACTAGAACCGGTGCTTCGTGAAGTAATACCACTGATACAAGAATACAACGGCACACTTGCAGGCGAGCATAACGACGGCATGATCCGTGGACCATGGCTACCGGCCATGTTTGGCGATGACATCTATCAGCTATTCCGCGAAACGAAAGAGATATTTGACCCAATGAATATTTTTAACCCTCACAAAAAGACAGACGCAGCATGGGACTATAGCATGGAACATATTCGTTCGACAAGCAGCAACGGATGGATTAAGTAAACCTGGGATTGAACTGCTGATGATCCGACTCGACCATGCCTCTATCGTGAAATATAGACAGGTAACCTCTTGATTCAAGGACAAGCGATAATTGACGCTAGACACTAGATAATGTATAGTAAACATTATGGTGACCACAGTAACCACTGATAATGAAATTGGGTGCATCAAAGCAGCCACTGATATTTTAGGCGACAAATGGACGCCCCAACTTCTTCGTTTTTTTATCAATGAAGAGAAGGTACGGTTTTGCCAAATACAAGACCTTGTCGGTGGTATAAACCCCCGTACGCTTTCTGCACGATTAGCGCAGCTCGAAGATAAAGGAATTATCATCAAAGACCATGCGACAGGCAATAGTCGCTGTGAGTATTCGCTCACCGAAAAAGGTCGCGACCTCATGCCCGTATTGCACGCAATGCAATCCTGGAGCACGCAGTATTCATAAAAACTGTGGTTTCGTACAAACCTGTAAAATAACTTACAGCGTTCTATAAGCAATAGGGAGTAATATATTAAGTATGAGAATATTAGTAGTTGAAGACGAGCACAAAATTGCACGAGCGCTAAAACGTGCGCTAGAGCAAGAGAATTTTGCCGTGGACGTTGTCTACGACGGAGACGAAGGCTATTCTATGGCAACAACCGAACCTTATGACTTGGCGATCCTTGACAGGATGATCCCTGGTGAGTACGACGGTATCGCAATCGTCAAAGCAATGCGCGAAGCAAAGATTCATACACCAGTACTCCTACTGACTGCACTTGGTACGACGTCAGACAAAACAAAAGGACTCGATAGCGGAGCAGACGACTATTTAGTCAAACCATTCGCACTTGAAGAACTATTAGCACGCGTTCGCGCGCTACTACGACGCCCGACTGAACAACAAAGCGTCATCTTGACCGCAGGCGATCTTACGCTCGATACAACTATATTCAAGGTAACTCGTGACGGACAAGAGATCAAACTGACCAGCAAAGAATTTGCGTTGCTAGAATATTTGCTTCGAAATCAAGGCCGCCCACTTTCCAAAGAAACGATTATCTCACATGTCTGGGATTACGATGCAGACATTCTCCTCAACACAGTCGAGGTCTATATCAAATATTTGCGCACCAAAGTCGATCAACCATTCAAAACACCACCTCTCATTCAAACAGTTCGTGGATTTGGGTACAAAATCGACGTTAAATAAGCATCTGATCAAGCAATGTTTCAATTTGCAACGCTCAAATTAACAGGCTGGTATGTTCTCATTTTGATGACTATCAGCTTGCTTTTTAGTGTGGCGATATACAGTATTTCAGCCAGCGAAGTCGACGCACGGCTTGAGCAATTTCAATCACGATATGAACGTAGTGACTTTCCGTCATTTCGCACCGATGGAACTCCTGTTCCTGACTTTAATCAAGTACGCGACGATCAAAACTCGCGCGCGCATAGCAATCTATTCTTTTCACTTGTCTATATCAATCTTCTCATTCTGATCGGTGGAGGCACGGCCAGTTACGTCCTGGCTCGGCGAACGTTACGTGATATCGAGCAAGTTCATGTTGCACAATCGCGATTCACAAGTGATGCTAGCCATGAACTGCGAACACCTTTGGCTGTTATGAAAACAGAGCTGGAGCTTGTCCTGCGAGATACATCAGCGTCAAAGGTTGAGCTACGTGAAATTCTTGAAAGTAATCTAGAGGAAGTTGAAAAACTGACACGATTGTCACATATGCTGCTACAGCTCTCAAAAGCAGAATACAGCGAGCTTGAAATAACAGAGCTTGATCTAGAAAACATCATTAATCAAGTAGCCAAGCGGCAAACACAGTCGATAGAACGTCTATCTGTAACTACGGCAAAAAACACACCAAACGCCATGGGTAATCTTGCCAGTATTGAAGAGTTGGCTATGATACTTGTGGATAACGCATTAAAATACAGCCCACCTGATTCACTTGTTACTATTAGGCTATCAAAGCGTAGCGGCAAAGCATGCATCGAAATCACCAACACGGGTACCGGTATCAGCGAACAAGACCTGCCATATATATTCGATCGATTCTATCGTGCAGACGCATCGCGTACAAATAGTTCGCAATCGGGCTATGGACTCGGTCTGGCGCTTGCCAAAAAAATCGTAGAAATCCACAAAGGCGAGCTATCCGCCACGAGCGCGATCAACCATGCAACGACATTCACCGTATTATTACCTATTTTTAAGCAAACTCAAGCCAAATCTCAACATTGAACCATACACTACGTTTGTACTATTCAAATAACGATAAGGAGAATATATGAACGTAGTAACCCGGGGTACAAAAAATGCCCTGCGTAGTCCGATCAGGAGTGGAGCAATTGTCATTATGCTGTCAATCAGTGTGGCGCTCATTCTTGTCATGCTGTCAGCGCGATCAAGCGTCACGGCACAGATCGATCAAGTAAAAACAACGACAGCAACGACGATCGACATTTCACCGGCCGGTATACAAGGTGGTATGGGTGGAGGTGACCCGCTCACGGCAGACCAAGTGACAACCATCACAAACACTGAACATGTGACGGGTGTTGTTTCGACACTAACGGATCAAATGGGTACAGACGATACCGATCTTACCCCGTCAACAGAACTAGGTAGCTTTGGCGAACGTCAGCAGCGATTCGAAGGTTCGGGTATGCCTTCATTCCCTATGCCAGAAGGAGAAGCTGGGGACGGTGCAACAGCCATACGGACACCGCCGGCTGCTCGTACAACCGTCACAGGAACATCAGATCCAAACTCAGTCGCGACAGATGGTGGCGAACTGACACTCAAAAGTGGTGCAACCATCGACGGGAACAGCGACGAACTCATCGCACTCGTCGGTACATCACTCGCCACAAAGAACAATTTATCAGTCGGGAGTACATTTACGGCATACGGCCAGACAATCACTGTCAAAGGTGTCTACGAAACCGGAAACAATTTTGCAGACAATGGCGTTGTCATGCCTCTTGCGACTGTTCAAAATCTAACTGATCAAGCTGGTAAAGTTATCAGCGCAACCGTGTCTGTCGATTCTAGCGAGAATGTCGAAGCAACTGCAACAGCGCTTGAGTCAATGCTCGGCGACAAAGCAGATGTGACAAGCGCATCCGAGCGCGCAGCAGAGAGCCTAACTTCGCTTGAAAGTATCGAAAGCCTGACACTTGTCGGTGTTGTGGGCGCGGCTGGCACGGGTGCAGTCATCGTACTGATGGCGATGATCATGATCGTGCGTGAACGAAGACGAGAAATCGGCGTTATCAAAGCACTCGGCGGTAACAACTTCAAGGTTATTACGCAGTTTATTGTCGAATCAGTTACCTTAACCTTTATTGGTGCGGTTCTTGGTATGGCAATCGGCATATTCGCAAGCGGTCCATTGACCAGCGCATTAGTCAGCACAAGCTCATCGTCAACAACTTCGACGACAAACCAGATGCCTGGCGGTGGAAATCCTGGCGGCATGAGAGCTATGGGAGCTGGTGGTCCGCGTGGTATCGCTCAGGAAGCACAATCCAACTTAGACCAAATCACTGCGACACTTTCACCAGCAGTATTTGCGGGCGCAATCGGTATTACATTCTTGATTGCAATCATCGGTAGCGCAATTCCGGCATGGCTGATAGCTCGTGTTCGTCCAGCAGAAGTACTAAGGTCAGAATAGAAAGGATCTTTATGTCATTAACAGTCAAAAAACTTACGAAGTCATTTAGCACCAGCGGCGGTACCGTCACTGCCCTCAACAGCGTCGACTTCCATGTCGACACCGGAGAATTCGCCAGCATCATCGGTAAATCCGGTAGTGGCAAAAGTACGCTCCTCAGCCTACTCGGCGCACTCGATATCCCAACAAGCGGTGAAATACTTGTCGATAACGAAGATATTACCAAGTTGTCGTCGAGCAAACAAACAGCGTATCGTTCGAAAAAGATTGGACTTGTGTTTCAGCATTACAACCTGATACCAAACCTTAGTGC
This sequence comes from Candidatus Saccharibacteria bacterium RIFCSPHIGHO2_12_FULL_44_22, assembly GCA_001790515.1. GTDB lineage: Bacteria > Patescibacteriota > Saccharimonadia > Saccharimonadales > Saccharimonadaceae > MGCS01. The sequence continues at coordinate 12,856 of MGCS01000008.1, read as the reverse complement.
GCTCGACAATGTCATTTTGGCGCTAGAATTCGGTGGCGTCCCATCCCGCGAACGCAAAGACAGGGCAGTGGAGCTGTTAGAAGAAGTCGGAATCGATGCCGATCAGCAAAAACGCAAACCGTCGCGTCTGAGTGGGGGACAGCAGCAACGCGTTAGCATCGCTCGAGCACTCGCTAACCACCCTGCAGTCATCCTGGCGGACGAACCAACAGGAAACCTCGACACTGAAACAGGAAAAAAGATATTTGACCTGCTTCATAATTTGTCTCGTAGCGAAAACACAACAATCATCGCCGTCACACACGACCTTGATATCGCTGGCAAAACGGATCGCACCTTCCGTTTGCAAGATGGCAAGCTGATCAAACACAAATAGCCAAAAAATATATATGCAAGAAAAAGACCCCATTTGGGGTCTTTGCATTTTTTGGAGCTGGAAGGCTCAACAATAAAATGTTTCGCGCACGGGGCGGGGAGGCGCATCCAGATGGACGCAGCGCTCAACCCGCTCCGCGGGGACAGTACTGGAGGATATCCTCCTAACGGCAGAAACTGTCAATTTGCCGATTTTTGATCTCGCTGTACAGACTCGGATAATTCCCGGAAGTATTCACGAGTCCAAAATTCACCACGTGCTTTAGCCCATATCTTCAACTTATTCGTGCTTCGAATCGAAGACACGACAAGTGCTATACCAAAAACCGCTATTACAAAGCCCGCGGTGATGGCCACGAAGGCACCGAAGGATAGAACGATAATCGTGCCGCCAATAATGGACGCAACCGTGCCTAAAGCGCAGCGAATACGATCTTCAGTGTACTTGCGATTGTAGTCAAGTTTTTCGAGAATCATCATCTCGTTCATTTTTTTCCTTTTCAGAAAGGGGGATGAACCGACTGTTCAAACCCACACCAAAGCAATACAAATAGTATCTACTCTTCGTGCAAATTTGAACATAGTATCAAAATACTAACCATAAAAACTATAGTTATAGTTTCATTATACTACTTTTAGTACTTTTTGTCAATACATCGCAGTCCTACTGCGTAAACAAGTCATCAACTAACCGTGACATCTGCAACGACCGGGAAAGTAGACCGGCTGTATTCATGGCGTATCGAGGACTGTTTGAGCGCTGGAAGCGCGAGTTCCGCAGATACCCAAGAATGTAGGCGGTTTACTTTTACCGCGGAGTGAAGCCGTCACAAAGTCTTTTGCTTCTTTTCGTCGACACGAAAAGAAGACGTTTTGTTACTTTTGGGTGCAAAAGTAAGGATTAGATTTGGTTCTTTGGCAGAAAAGAACAATAGGAGAAGAGTTTTAATTAAATAAACAATAACTGGATCCTGAATCAAGTTCAGGATGACAAATACACTGCACCCTCATCACCATCATTAAAAAACAATAGCAATGAGGGCGTGACAAGAGGTGATCTTGGCAGCCCGACTAACTAAAAATCACCGAATTTCTCATGAAACTCTTTGGAGATTTTCTCCGGCAACTGTGCATCGAGACAGCTCAGTCGTGCCGGAAATCCTTCAGCTTGAGCTGCAGTTGCCGGCGCCACGTCAGCGCCTCGATCTTCGCGCGGTCGCAACACGGTCATGTCACTATGATCGACAGGACGGTGTATTGATAGTTGCTCCTTACGTGCAGGAGTCATTCCTGTAAACGCAACAAACATCGGTTCACAAAACAACCAGAACACTTCCATAGCGCCACCTCTTGTCATTATCGTCCAGTCACCTTGACCAAACGGAGCCAAAAGCTCACTAAACTTATATCATAATTATAAGCATAAAGCAATAGTATCCCTGTTATATGACCATAAAGACTTTATTGTATTTTTAACTTATGTAAGATATTTCATAGTTTTCTCAGATAGATATTGCATACTAGTGACAGTAGCAAACCAGAAGCAGTGTGAGAGACAAAAAGCTTCGAAACAGGCTACCAACTAACAACGAAATTAACACTGGAGGACATCTACAATGAATACCACCGAAATTATTTATCTGAGCAAAAAAGGCATGAAAGAATTACGTAAATCTGTCGCCAACCTGGAACGTGATCGCCACCAAACTATTGTTGAATTACGCGATCTTGACAAAACTGATGGACACGACGAACGACTCGCTCGTGTCGAAAAACTAGCCGTTCTCGAATCAATCGAAAGCGAACTAGCCGACAAGCAAGCATATCTAGCATCCGCGAAACTATTTCCACGCAAACGCGATGCGCTCAAGGTAGCGATTGGATCTATGGTCGAATTAGTCGACGCAAGTGGCCGCAAAGTCGTATATACGATCGTCGACAGCATCGAGGCAAACCCAAGCGATGGTCGCATTAGCTTTAAAAGTCCACTTGGCCAGAATCTGATTGGCAAGACAATCGCCGACACGGTCAAATGGGGCGCGGGACTAAAAATGAACCAGTTCCAGCTTGTCAGAATTTCGTAACCAATACATTTTACATCTAAATACTCCGTCATCCACGGAGTATTTTTGATATAATAGTCCTAATGCTTTATTTTAACAAATCCGCCCACGCCGTTTTAAAAGAATTAGAAACCAGCGAGCACGGACTTTCTTCGATTGACGCAGAAGAACGCTTGCGCCTGCATGGCCCTAACAGTATCAAGGTTCGCCAAGATTCGTTCTGGAAAAAACTGATCGAACCATTTGCAAACATCTTTATGTTTGTACTATTCCTTGCAGTCGTCATTAGCTTTTACCATCACGATACGGTCGATGCCATCATTATCTTGACTATCATGGGCATTAGCGCGGGCATTTATTATGTTCAGCGTTTTTCAACAGAACGAATCTTGCGTTCGCTCCAAAAACATACCGCACAAGCCGTGAATGTCTACCGCAACGGAAAGTCTGAACATGTCGATAGCGTTGATTTGGTGATTGGCGATATCATAGTACTTTCCGAAGGCGAAAAAGTTCCAGCCGACGCGCGCCTGATCGATTCTAACAGCGTTCGCACAGACGAAGCACTCCTAACAGGCGAATCACTACCAATCAGCAAACAAGTTGAAGCGCTTCACGGTGAAAAAGAAATCTACGAACAAAGTAACATGTTGTTTCAGGGCTCATTCATCGTTGCCGGAACGGCCATTGCAGTCGTCGTCAAAACAGGTAATGATTCAGAATTTGGACAATTAGCTGCCCTGACACAAAACCGTAACACAGAAAGCCCTGTCCAAAAAAAGATCGATAAACTGATCACACAGATCATTGGAGCCGTTGGTGCGATGGCGCTTGTTGCCTTTGGGTTGTCGCTACTTCGTGGTATGGAAATTACCGAAGCGGTCAAATTCGTCCTAGCGCTATCAGTCAGTGCCGTCCCAGAAAGTTTGCCTGTTGCAATATCGGTCATCCTGGTGCTTGGTATGCGTCGTATGGCTGCACGCAAAGCGCTGATCAGCAACATGCGTGCTATTGAAACAGTCGGCGCTATCACGACAATTGCCACCGACAAAACAGGTACACTGACAAAGAACAAATTGACCGTTCAGGAAATCTGGCAACCCGAAGGATCGCATCATCACTTGCCAGAGATCGTCGAACGTACCATCAACGGAGAACTGACAAATGCCCATGATCCGTTGGATGTTGCAATGATCAATTATGTCACGGCTGAACATCTAAAACCCGTGATTGCAAAGCCCGTTCACACGCTGCCATTTGATCAAGAACGAGCAATGAGCGGCAATGTTTGGCATCATGGCGTCAATTACACGCTTGACATCAAAGGTGCTCCAGAACATGTACTGCAACATAGTCATTTGACCGCAAGCGAGCACGAAACAGCGACCTTGGCGCTCCATAAACTGACAGGCCAGGGTTACCGTGTGATTGCACTTGCCACCGCAGTCATCGGCAAGCCAATCGAATCGTTTGTTGAACTACCAAAGAAAACGCAATTTGACTTTGTAGGGTTTATTGCCGTTGCAGACGTGTTACGACCCGAAGCGAAAAAAGCCATTGCCGACGCGCTGAACGCCGGAGTTACCGTCCGTATGATCACTGGTGACCACTTAGAAACTGCCTACCATATAGCAAAACAGCTAGGCATGGTGTCTAGCCGCGAACAAGTCTTCGATAGCCGCCATATGAACATTATGTCTGACGATGAACTAGATACCGCTATACGAGACGTCCGTGTGTTCTCTCGCGTCATCCCAGAGCACAAATATCGCATCCTAGAGCTATTGAAACGTCACAATATCACCGCAATGACCGGTGACGGAGTGAACGATGTACCAGCGCTCAGTAACGCCCACGTCGGTGTCGCAATGGGAAGTGGATCGCAAATAGCCAAAGACGCTGGCGATATCATACTACTTGACGACAACTTCCGATCTATCATCGAAGCTATGCGTGAGGGTCGCATTATTGTCTCTAATATTCGACGAATGCTCTATTACTTGCTCTCGACAAATGCAGGTGAAGCACTAACCATGATGGGAGCACTCGTCGTTGGCATGCCAGTACCACTCGTCCCTGTACAGATCCTTTGGGTAAACCTTGTCACCGACAGCGCGCTCGTTATCCCGCTTGGGCTAGAAAAGGGTGAAAGTAACGTCATGAAACATCCACCAAAGCGCCCAAATTCACCAATCATCAGCCGGTTTATTATTACTCGCATGATCATGGTCGCATTCAGTATGGCAGCAATGATGCTCGTCATCTATGCCATCTACAGCGGACAATACGATCACAACTATGCGAACACTATCGCATTTAACGCACTCGTCGTTATGCAGTGGTCAAACGCCATGAATGCTCGCAGCGAATACGAATCAATCTTTAAACGACTAAGAGTCTGGAGTACGCCATTTGCTATCGGCATGACCATTGCTATAACCGCCCAAATGCTCGCCATCTTCGGTCCATTAGGCCAGTGGCTCCACCTTAGTCCTGTTGCGATCGGCGACCTAGTCATAACAGGCGTAATCGCATTCCTTGTACCGATCATCCTGGTTGAAGCGCATAAATTATTCGGCAGAAGAGTACTCAGTAAAGGACGCGAAGCTCGTAAAGTGTAGATGTCATTTGCGACCAGCAACAGCACTACTGACATTCAAGTGTGCGGTTTAGAGAAGCGGAATGGATAAACTTAAAACCATGATAATCCGAATACGTACGATGACATCTTGAACACATAGCACTAGTAATATATCTATATTTATGATATAATCATATTATGAGTGAATTTCAATCACACGGCGACAACGATAACCGTATTAAAGCGCCGTACGGCAATACTCCGTTAACAGAATCACAATCACTTGAAATCATTCGGTCTATCCATGACACCAAAATCCCTAGAACAACCCGCGATGCACTCGCAGATGCGGCCAAACAAGTTGCTCGCTATACCGATTCGAGCAAACGCTTTGCGCGTTCAGACGACCATATAGACACGACACCATTTTACTACGGGTCGGTTGTCGGATATCATCTAAGCACAGTGACCACCCCTAATGACCCAATAATGAACGCGGCCGCACAAAAGCGCCAGCGTGAAAATATCATCAATTATAACCATATGTTAATGACGCTGCCTCTCCGTCATCGACAGACATTCAACACGCGTCAATCTGGTGGCGATTACGTACCTACGGCAGGAGAGTCAATTCGCGACATCGGCAGGCAAGCATTCGCCGATCTACTCTGCGAATCAAACGACGTACCCCTTATTACCAATGGCCTGGGTCTTCGTGGCAACGACCTGGGGTTATTTAACGATGGCGCAGGCTATGCGCTACATGCAGCCCATCAGACCGAAGAAACAAATAAAGAGATAAAATCCCTTACTCGTCCATCGACGATAGCCGACTTTGAAGATGGTGATATACCTAATACTATCGACAATTTCATAACTATCATTAGACACAACTATCCGCCGCAGTAGGTGAAAAACTATTCACTGCTTTTACTACGCACTCGGCGCATAGTAAAAGTATGAATAAACCATACAAGAATATCGATCAACCAGTTGTTAACCTGCATGAAAGTGACGGGAATCACTACATTCCGCCACTGTCACGTGACCCAGATGAAATTACGTACCTCCAAGATGTCCCACTAGGCACTAAAATACTCGCACATCAAAGTACTGGGCTAAACGTTAGTCATGCAGTTGTCGAACATCCATTCCAGCACGAATCGGATCGTCGCTTTGCATTCAACGAACTATCCAAAGCATTGTTCAACAGTAGCTGGTATTTGTTCGCCCAGGGATCACAAGACGTCATGCGTCGTCGACTGCTCTTGCCAGAACTTGCAGATGACGATGCTGATTGGCGCGAAACACCAGCAGGACTGTTGGCTCGCGCGCAGGATAGTCTGGGGTATGCCGCCGAATTGGGGCAAGAATTAGCGGTTGCACATGCGTCCGAGCGCAGCACCGGCCGTATTCGCACAAAACTTGGCAGACAAATGGGTAATAGCGCGATCCTGCTCTCATCTATAGACTTCGTACCTGCCCCTCGTGGTCAAAGCGCGTTTGATATCTCTTACGCACAACGGCTGCGCTCACTCGATCTACTACGCGAATCGCGCACAACATCCCAGCAGAACACAATCTTTCCATCAGTTGCGCAGATTGCACGATCGCGTAGTCCATTATCAGTTGCCTGGCAAGACCGTGCACCACAGACAAACGAAGCTTATCGAGCGCTCGACGAAGCTCAAGATACCTTCGGCCTAGCCGCATAGCTATGAGTAGGTGAAAAACTGTTCACTGCTTTGCTGTACCTTTCCCGGCATACTAGTAATAGATAACGAAGGAGATAACAATGAACGCATCAACAACTAAATATCAAACGTACACTCAACAAACTGTCCCGGCCGAGCTTGCGACATTTTGTGAAGTATTTGCATGTTCGGTAGCATATCCGGTGCCGAAAAATCGGGATCCGTATCCCAGTAGTATTCCGCTAGTTCACTGTTTTGGGTCAACGCTCCCTGTGTTTCAGTGCAACGAAGTAGCGTAAAATGAGTAAAACTTTCCAACGACCCGGCGCGATAGACTCGGAAATACCCGTGACCATGGACTACGAATTCACCGGTCAATCCAGTCTGATTGCGCAATACGTCCGCAGCCACTTGCGCCGCATCCCGCTCCGCCGATGGCTGGGCATGCATAAACCCCGTTAGTCCGATCATCGGGTGAGTGCGCCGGCGATACAATAGCCATGCACCGTCTTCGCTCCGTTGCACTGCGAGTAGTAACGTAGAGTAGGCCCGATCGATCATACGGTTTTGCTTTTTAAGCGCCCCCTTACCGACACGTCGCCCTTCACTTGTTAGCGTATACAATCCTTCGTCAGTTTTCGCCACATATCCCGCGGCGATTACTTTTTTCAGATGGTAGTTAAACGCTTTGTTTTCTAGGTCATCAGGCTTCAGATCACTAAATCGCATACCTTCGCTAAACGCTAGAGTGTAAACGATTGTTCGTTGAATATGGTGATCTAACATATACACCTATCATACCATTTCTCAGCTATCGCTAATCTATACATAACCATATTATTGACTTTTTATAGTACTTATGCTATAATTTATATTAAGTGACACATCCGATGTGTGATCACAGTAGTACTTCAAGATCTAACCATCCACGATCCGAAGGAAATTGACATGACCAACGCAACTGTAGACTTCAAGAAGACCACTGCCACCAAGTCCACGAGCAAAGGAAAGATCGCCATCGCGGTCATTGCCGTTCTTGTGATTACAGGGACAATGATTGGTTGGCTGCTCGTAGACGATACGCAGACGCCTGCCGCCAAATCGACGCACGTCGAAAGTGTGGTGAGCGACTTCAGCCCGCACATGGATCCGACCGTTCCAAGGCTTGCTACGTGTGACGGCAAGGAATCCGTCACACTCAGGCCGTACAACACTGCGTCGTTCGCGAACACCGAACTGAGGCTCGTCCCGGACGTGGACATGTTGAACGGATGGAAAATCAGGACAAGCGAACCGATCGACGGCATTGCTGTCGTCGGCAGCTTCACCAAGGTGGATATCCTCGGCGTGAAGGAAGCTGTCGGAGGTGAATGGGTGATCCCATTCTACAGTGCAGTGGGCAACCTCGTACAGGCAACCGTCTGCACGACCAGCTGATCACATCGGTGTCACGCGGTGAAGCTCCCAAAAGGAGCTTCACTAGTGAGCCCAAGTATTTAATGTATCTTTAAATATTTAGTTTCATTACACTTTACGATTTGACACTTACGCTTGCACGACAAAATACTAGCGCGTATACTCGTGCTACATGAACCCCGAAAGTAAAGAATACTGGCATACATTTAACCCTGATTTTTTGAGTTGTGCTGCTTCGGATGATGAGGGAGGGGAAAATTATGACGTATCGAACTACTTTGATACACTCTACGAAAAATACAATGACAGCAAAACCTACACGGCCTACAAAATGATGCGCTCGGTGGTTATCTCGGAATGCATAGCCAACGATATATCGTCAGATACCTATATTACCTACATGGACAATGGAGCACTCCTTGGCATCGAGGCAACCAGCCATGCGGGTGTGGCCGTTAGCGACCAACTACTTGGCCAAGAGATGGAATTACTCATGCGTAACCTGGGCAATAGGATATCTATAGATAGCACCAACCCACCAATGGCAGATCTGGCCTTTTATCTATGCGAATACGCAGAACAAGGTGCTGATATGCTTGGATCTCAGTATGATGATATTGTTAACTATCTGTGCCAAAATAGTTATGACAAAAGTGGATTCATGCGACTTGGGCTTGGGTATGTTATGCACAATTACACCGATGCATGCAACGAACGATTTCGTTTATTTAGTACGTTCATTACAGACCAAATGGATACGTCATTTGATACAGATCCGCATACTATAAATGCCCGTATCGCAGAGTACTTTCGCTCACTTGAATAAATAGTATTGCGTGGAATACATTAAAATTATATACGACAGTAGACATGATGAAACCCTAGGCGATGGCTTGCACGGAAAGAGCCTCTCCGCCTCAAGATGGTTCAATTCTTTCTCAAGAAGATCGATAAACGCATCACTTTCTTGATCATAACGCTTACTAAGTGCAGCGTACCGCTCATTCAGCACTCTCTCTAGTTCAGCAAATTCATCTTGCGACTTCCTGATAACGCCGGATGTCACTGCCTTGCAAAGAGCTATCGCAGTCTCAAGCAGTGCTTCATGCATTGGCCGAAGGTCATCGGTCATGGTTCACCTCTCTTGTAAATGTACCTCACGGTACATATTTCAGTACCGCTGGTTACATCTACCATATCATGAAGCAGGTGGAGTGTGTCATTATCTAGTGATAATTAACTAGTCTTTGTTTATACTCTATATTATGAGTGAAAAGTCGCCAATACCGCACATCGAAATGACCGAGTTTGCACGATTAATCGGATTCGACAGAAATTGCAAAAAGATTGTCAACGAATATAATGAATACGAGTACTACTTCGGTCAAGAATTAGCGCCTCAACAATTTAATAGTGCGCTACTCCATCGATACGAGTCAACAGCGACATTCAAAACAATTCAGCAATTATCACGCGCTACGACACTAATACCTGTATCTGCTAGCGAACCTCGGATACCTCACGGATTGCATTTTATCTACGGTGCCGTTCTAGGAATTCACCTAGCTCATACGATGTTAAGCGAAGACTACGACACTATTCTAGCAACAGCTATACACAAAGAAGCTCCGAACGATTCCGACAAGAGCTCGTACATGCGTCATGCAGATCAGATTATCACTGCAGGCACTGAATATTATCAAGACCATTACGAGTTCAATCCACAACCAACTGATGGGTCAAGTCGGTTGTCAACCGTCATAGCGCCAATTATTGATACGGTCAGCCAGACAATCAGTTTTAGTAACTACGGCGACCAGTTGTATAGAAGTGGCTTTGCGACAATCTGCCGACATATTGATCAATTTAATGACACATCTGAATCAGCCAAAGCGTTCGACGAAATAGCGTTCAAATTTGGCCCTCAGTTTTCTAATAGGGAATAGGCGTTACTCTCGCTTTTTGCTATTATCATTGTATGACCAGCCAACCATCACTTCGTCGAATGGCCGAAAACCAGGTTGTTTTCCGCAAGATGAACGAGCAGGCTATGGCTTCTATTAATGAACTATCGCGCATTGCCGACGATGATAAACGCATGGACGACATGCGTCATGATGGTCAAGCGCTCCAGTTTTACTGCGAATGCTCGGACGAAAACTGCCGCAAACGAATAGCAATCACACCAGACATTTACGACAACATTCATTCACTGCCCGACCAATTTACAATATTACCCGGCCACAATGTTCCTGCTATAGAATCAACTGTCGCAGAATATGCAACATTCATTGTCGTCAAAAAGTTTTCTGTTCCGTCTCAGTCTACTACAAAACTAACGATAACACCAATAAACAATGCGTCATAATCAACCGCCCACGGTCACGCTGGAAAATTACGAAGCGGTATATGATTATTATCAAACCCATCAACAACCACGCATGCAAGCGCTTGCTAGCTACGCATATCTAGCGCTCAAATATAATCCCGTTGTCAATTACATGCAGGAAACAGGCGACCAAATCAAACGGTTTTGTGATCGTGGCGATTCGTTTTTGATAAGCGTCAACCATCCAACTAACACTAGTGATCAGTTTATACTGGCTGGTGCGGCGTTTAAATCGCCGCTCCGACGTAACATCGGCCATATGCGCGTTTTAGGTAAAGATGATTTATTCGAAGACGAAGAACGCCGAAAAAAGATTGATATGATGGGAAGTATCCCTGTGTTTCGACCCAAAGACCATGGAATGAAAGCAGTAGCAGCGGCCGGTAATCGCATGATAGATGTCAGCGCCCAACGACTAAAGGACGGAGACAGCCTGGCTGTATTTGTACAGGGAGAGCATGAGTCACAGCATCCAAATCGTATTGATGCGATCCATTCAGGCATCGGACATATTGCACATCGTGCGCTCAAACTAGACACACCGCTTCATTTGCTATCTATCGGTATCGCGTATGACGCTCCTGGCGACGAACCCAACCTCAATAACGCAAGCGTATATATTAACCCACCTATTACAACAGGCCGCATCCCCAAATCGATCAACCAGATCAAACGAATCGTTCATCAGGATCTACAACTGGCAGTTGATGCCGCCCGCGAACACTATGAAACTACTTAGTTTTTACTCGCAATCCTGCTACCAAATACACTAATGACCCGGCCGTAATAACTATCGTGAGCAAAATAAATCCGATTCGCGCAGCGTCCGGAAGTGGCACGGTATCTGGAAACAGCGCCAAAAGTATACATGCGAGCGCCGATACCAGCCCAACCAAAGCAACGGCGGTCATCTTGGCGGACAGTGGTGATCGTTTCTGGTTCGGCGGCATATACTTCTCCTTGTTATATATCTAGTATACGCTATACCCAAACACACCCTCGCGGCGCTTAACGTCTATCATGATAGTTTTATCCATAAAAGAAGAGCCCCTTAGAAGGAGCTCAACTTTTACAAGCAATGAGTTCAACTTCCAGGGGCTTAATCCTGATCTCTAGAGGAAATTGAATGTGGAATCTTTAATCGGTACTAATCTGTACATCTTGCACTAATCAGTGCGAAAAACATTCACCATGAAGCGATTTCGTTTCATGGCAAGTAGGACAGGTTTCGGCAACTCGCTTTTCGGCATTAGGCTTTAATCGTCCGCCACTCTGGGCGGGCTTACCTAAATGCGAAAAACCTTTTGGCCATTCGATATCTGTTATCTTGACGCCAAATGCATCTGCCAGTAGGGTAACTGTCGTTTCGCCGGGACGATGATGACCGCCTTCGATCTTGTAGATCGTCGGTGGACGAACGCCTGATTTCATCGATAACTCTTTGACAGTCCATCCACACTCGGTGCGTAGTTCATTCAATGATTTCAATTCATTTCCAATCTATAGTAGGTGCAAGTATTCGGATGAATACAGCAGTACTATTCTACTACGTAGCGTCCGCATAATCAATTGCTTTTTATATACAAAGGTTATATAGTACTTTAAGTGTCAACCCCGGCACATGATCAAGAAAAGTGAGCACCAGATGACCGAAGCGCACGAAGATGTTGTTTTGCCATTTCTATCTGGATCAGTGATCGACTTTCCGTCGCGACGCAAAATGTCACTGCTCGAGCGAAACAAGGATAGCATGATTCAGTTCACGCTACTGTCCAGTAACAATGTCGAACAAAGAGTAGAGGTGATCGACGGGGAATCCCAGACTATCGGCAATCGTCGAATATGGGAAGGTACACTGGTGTCAGCCGAGGCAATCGATGACGACACATCCGACGAGCCGGAAACAGCAGTGCGGATCGTTGTCAACGGCAACACTACACCCACCTACACAATTCTCCAATAGCCCGCACCGAAGTTGAGCTGCTGACATCTTGTCAACGATCGCTCCTACGGAGCGGGCTCAATTTCGTCTATAAACCGTGTGATTCATTTTGGATAATGGATGCAAACACTGTAGGGTTGCTATAATAGTAAGTTGTGAACTACATCCATAAGCAAAAACAACTACTGAGTCGTCGCATCCATAAATATGGTCGCTATCTTGCTAAATCACTCTTCACTGCCAAAAATATAGCGGTACTTGTCATATTCATCACAGCTGGTTCGTTTATACTAGTAGGGATGAACAATGACAAAAAGGACATCTATACTACAGAGCTACTCAATACCATCGCAAAGGTTGAAAGCAACAGCAATTACAATGCGTATTTTGGAAATG
>MGCS01000007.1 GCA_001790515.1 Candidatus Saccharibacteria bacterium RIFCSPHIGHO2_12_FULL_44_22 | reverse complement strand
CCTCAAAGAGCGTCATTCAATCTTATCTATTGGGCAGCTTTATGTCAAGGGGTAATTAGACCAAAATGGTTGTGCTAGTTACATCGTTAGGGTTTGGCCTTTATTTATAATAATTCAAGTATGCGTGTCTTGTCGGGTACTATCTGGTATAGAATGGTGCGTTAGGTGTTAAGTCTTCAAGAAGAGCATATGCGAGCTCAAGCAATGGGTTAAGCTCATCTCTCAAATATATTCCTATTGCATTAATACCCAGTGGATGGGAGGTGGCACTATTTAGTATCTCAGACTTGCCTATTGGGATCTTACCTTCTGCCTCCATTTGTAGTAACTTTTTATTGGCAGCGGTGAGCTCCTCAAAAGGCTGCAGCCGCATAACCACATCATAAATCGAATTACACAACGAAACGTTATCCCTATAAAATTGTTCGAGATCCAAACCAAATCGTTCTTTTGACATCCGAAGGTAGGAAGTTTGTAAGTGAGTAGCTTTTCCATCATAAGCTACCTTTAGATCAAAAAAGCGTTTATAGAAATTATCTCCGTGAAGCGGTGGTAGCAACTGTGTTTCGCGAAATTGGGGTATACGTGGATCGTCGGTAGTGATCTTAGGTAGTGTCGAGGCCAGACGCATCAGCCGCAGAAAGTTTAATCCATCAAGATCTTCATGCTCCTCAATAAACCTGGGCTGTAATTCATCATCTCTGGCAATATCTTTTATAGCACTATGCGTAATAATCGGGGTTTTGAAAACCTGCTGGATTTTACTGTTCTCCTCATCGTCAAGGCTTAACGGGTAGAAATCCTGGCCAACTGCCGCAAAGACATTACGAGGATCACTAACCACAAAAAGTCCCAGTGGCACATTAAGTGTTCTCGTTAAACCCCCGCATTGGCGCTGAACAAACAGTCCCCGTTTTAGGTGTGTTGTTTCGGTTGCTGCATTGTACCAGTCGTAACGTTCTTCAATGCCAAGAATTAGTGTAGAGAGTGATCCGTTGCCTACAACATACATTGTTGCTACCTCTGGATCTTGCACGAGACTTGTTATGTCATTCCTCGATGCATCTATGGCTAACTCAGGAGTGCCTCCATTTTGGTAAATCCTTTCGGCAAGAGCCTTTGCCTCTTCCCTAAAAGATGCTAATTCTGTGTCTCCCAGAAGAGTATTTGGTTCTTCATCAGTAAATAAGGAGCTGACGATGGCGGTTTTACCTATCTCGACAGGCACACTAAAGTGCCCATCAGTACCCAGTTTTTCCCAATGCGAATATGCACGGGCAAACTGTTGTCTATCGCTCGCCATAAAGTATTACTCTACATTGTTTGAGTAGATCGGTGATCCTTGCATCTTTTCCTGTCCCTAGATGCTCGCGAGTATACACTTGAAGAATGTTCTGGAGTTGTTCGATAGCATGTTTATCTAACATAGATATCGTATCCTCGTGTGCCAGCTCTCCAAAAATTTCATCATACTCTTGCGCTGTTGTAGTGTAACCCAACACAGAATATTTAATAAACCAGCTGTCGAAAGCATCTCTACCGAAGGGGTGCACTTTGATCTGGAGGTCTTCACTGTCGCCCCCGCGGCCACCCTTTCTAGAAAGGTAGTCATAGTCCATGGCGATCACACTTTGTGCGATTGAAACTCGGTCGTATTCAAACGTAGAAATCTTTGAACGCTCATCAAAGCGTGCAAACACACCTGCAACTTCCTCGGTTACCACCCCACCCGTACGTAAGCTTGCATCGGGTGAGTCGTCATTCCACGTATACGGAGTCGCGGGGTGAGCTTTTGGGTTCAAAAAAAATCTTCCCACCATTTCGCGAGTAAGGTCTTTCAGGTTAGGGTGTTTTACGGTATCAAAAAGATCTGGATAATAGTCAGATTCTAGTCGGAGTAACAATCTGGTCTGTGTTCCAATGCCCCCCTGCGAGAGCCTATACGACAAAAACACTAGTTTGGCTAAATATTCTTCGGGAAGATTTGCTTGCTCGGGGCTTTGCGTTATGGAAGTAATGAGCACCGCGGGCCTAACCCGCATGCTTACACCGCCACGATCGGGATTAAAATCTACCACGTCAACTTTGTCGGAGCTAAAACTTGCAATAGGTATCTGACCCTCGCCCGTGAGACCTTCGCCCGTTAGCATAGTTGCCGTCCAGGGTATGTCACTTGAATGGCTCAACTCAATACTATCCGGGATAATCTTGCTGCCCGCAGTAATAAGTTGCCCTATCATCGCGCGATAAACTGCCTCGTCCATGCCTTTAAGTGGGTCAATCTGTGCCCCTAGAAGTTCAAAGGTATACCAAGAACTGTCTTCTTTGCGCTTTTCGACAATTCGTGAGTACCTCCCTATATGCTGACCATGCGGACTAGAATCTACAACATACACCTTAGTTGCGCCATCACCTTTAACAGCAACTATCTGAATGTCTGTGGTATCTAAACCCAACTGCGTGGTCATGCTCTCGATTACTAATTCTGTAAGTTCTTGGTATTCAGGCGAAAGCAAATCAACAATACCGATAGGATCTCGGTATTGTTTTTCTTCTAGATGCTCATCGTGGGGCACAAATTCGCCCATATTCATTTCGACCAACTCCTTAGGATCTATGACCATATCCATTAATATGGTATAATAAGTGTAGTGTCGAAACAAGTATTATATGGACTCGGGGAAGAGTTGCAGGACGTCGGATATGCACTTACTAGCTTCGAGCAGTTAGGCATTGCTCAGTTTGAAGAATTAGCACGAGACCTTCGTCAGACTATAGTAACAAATAGCCAACTACAGCCAGTGAGAGCAGCAGAACGAACGGGTATGGTTATGTGCAAGGACGACGCAAGCAAACAAGCAGGTGCTCGTCTTGTTAAGCCAGTCGTCGAAGTTCTGTTTGTTGAAGGAAAAGAAACAGCTCCTAGTTGGGTACCCTATACAGTTAATCATTATGAAACTGGACACTATTTTAATCCTCACCAAGATTATTTGGACGGAACAGTCATGATTGCCACAGCCCTGGGAACTAGAGAGATCGATATATACCGAAAAGAAGATGAGGATGATGTTTTTAACCAGATTGAACGTACTTACAGCTTGAGCATGGGAACTATTTTACTACTAAATGGCTATAAAGACTTTGGTCATGGTGCACGGTGTGTTGAGGGCCCTAGCATAGCTGTGGTTGGCGATATATCTGCCAGTGTGCCTACAGCCGGTTAGCACGACATAGGTGAGGTAGCGGTACATCCGCCACAACGACAACGCTAGATACAATCGCACGCGATACGGCATGAGCAGGGTCTTTCTCGCCATCTAATATCATTATCGAGCCTGGTTCTAATAGAAACCGAGCTTCAACTTCAGAAAAATCAGTACTACCCGGCTCGGAATCCCCCGTTACATATATCTCAAACTCACGTGAACCCTTAATGGTAGTAAGAAAAATCGTGGTGTCAACGCTATCCCGGTGAGTACCAAAACTACCCCCTGTCGTGTACCTGTTAAGCCCAAATATTGTCCAGGTATCGATTGCGGCAGAATTACCCATGTAGACAGCCTCAATTACTGGAGCCATGATAGTTTTTGCTACATTCATACATAACTCATCTTGAACAATAGTCATACCATCTCTCTTAATGTGTTCAACAACACTCAATGCCTCGGCGCTCTCACTACTTGCCTCGACCTTCATAGATAATTCTGCTGCTAGCTCAGCATCAAAAGGAATATCGAGTTGGTCAAAAGAAGTGTGTGAATAGCCTATCGTTTCTAGTTGAAGAGCTATGCGTTGTATTTCTTGAGATGACATATCATTTTATAACTATGGTCCGAGGACTAGTTATCGATTTTACCTCTGTAGTCTAACGGTACATCTAGGGGACAAACTTGATCGCTCAGGCCGATCCTAATATTGGCAAATGAATTAAGTGCACGTGTTTTGGGACTTCCGCCATAAATCTTTGTTGGAGCACCCTCTTTGATTTGATCCTGAAATTCCTTTGTTGGCATAATCCCGTATGGCTGATCAACTAAACCTAGTGTATATAGTTGGTTTTTTAGATCCCCGTCTGCCACGATTTGTTTGGGGTCACAAACCGCACCTTGATGTTCCGAACCAAGAACTACTCGAGCTATTAATCTATTAAGTGGTGAGCGCCTGGGGCACATGGCGCATATCTCAGGACTAATTCCGCGTACCTTAAGCTGATATTTTTCAGTCATAAAGTTATATAAATACGTAACCTATCTTTTGTCAATATTACTTCTGGGCGATTATATATAAAGCAAACCCAAAACAATAGCACTTGACACACCCACTACAGTGTGCAATACTGTGTACATGCAGGAGTTAACAAACCTAATTGACTTTTACAGCAAGTTTAGTGATGAACAGACTTGCCGTGACTATCTAGAGAAAATGCGTTGGGGCGACAACATTATCTGCCCTCACTGTGGTGTTATAGATAACTCTTATAAGTTTAAAGACGGTCGCCTGTTTAAATGCGGTGCTTGCCGTAAACAGTTCACCGTTCGCGTTGGCACGATATTTGAGGATAGTAAATTACCACTTCAAAAGTGGTTTCTAGCTGTTTATTTGGCTACAAGTCTCAAAAAAGGTATTAGCTCAATCCAACTCAGCAAATATTTGGGTATCACTCAAAAAACAGCGTGGTTCATGCTACATCGTATCCGTCATGCTGTTAACTCTACTGGTTTTGATAAGCCCTTAGACGGTGAGGTTGAGATTGACGAGACATACATAGGCGGAACGCGAAAATTAGCACAAAAGTATGACAATAAAAGCATAGTCTTTGGCATGGTTGAACGTGGTGGCAGAGCCAAGATGAAGCACGTTAAAAGCTCAGGGGCGCGTGTGCTACTGCCTGAGATACGGTCAACTGTGAAACCAGCCAGTACGATTTATAGTGATGAGTGGGGAGCTTACAAGACTTTGCCTAAGCTCGGCTATCCGCACGGGACGGTCAAACACCATCAGCTAGAGTTTAAGCGTGGTAATGCCCACACTAACACAGTAGAGGGCTTGTGGTCGCACTTTAAGCGAGGAATTGACGGTATTTATATCCACATTAGCTCTAAGCACTTACAAAAGTATTGTAGTGAATATGAATATCGCTACAATACAAGAGATATGACAGATGGCGAGAGGTTCAATGATTGGTTTGCTAATGTACATGGCAGATTAAGTTATAAGGAGTTACTAGGATGAGCGAAAATAAGGGCAAGAAAATACCCGTTGCCGCTTTTAGCGGGACACTTGAGATTGGTAATTCAGAATTACCTTGTTACGTGCTTGATGATGGCACGCGAGTATTTAGTACGACAGGTATGCTTGTGAGTTTAGGCTTTAAGAGTAATGTAAACGCTCGCGAAGTTTTAACAGCTAGAGCTATAAAACCGTATATTGACAGAGGTAAAGACGCTCGCGGATTAAAGCTAATTGAGTTTGATACTGGTGGATACGGAAAAGCAATTGGCTATGACGTAGAGCAGTTCATGGATGTTTGCCAAGCATTCTCAAAAGCACAAGACGCTGGAGTTAAACTTACTCCGCGCCAATTAACAGCAAGCAAACGTGCCAACATGTTGCTTCGTGCTACTTCAAAAGTCGGCATTATAGCCTTAGTTGATGAAGCCACTGGCTACCAACATGTACGCCAAGAGCAAGAACTTCAGTTCAAGCTTAAACTATTTTTAGCTGAAGAAATGCGAGGCTGGGAAAAAACATTCCCCGATAAGCTATGGATTGAATTGGCAAGATTAACGGATTGGCACGGCGAGCCAACTAAAAATCGCCCACGTTACTGGGGTTATCTAGTTATGGAACTAATATACCGCTACCTAGACCCTGATGTTGCAGAATACCTTAAAGACAATAAGCCAAAACCGCGTAAAGGGCAGAACTATCATCAATGGTTCACTGAGGACTACGGTGTTCGTAAACTAGTTGAGCATATAAACCAAGTAATTGGTATGGCTCAAGCTTGCGACACGATAGATGAGCTTAAAAAGAAAATGAAGCATGTATACGGCAAAGAACCTCTACAGCTTGAAATGTTTATAGACGACCACGATAAACGCGAGCTACCAACTAAAATTGATATGCCGTTTGACGAGGCTATGGCTAAAATAGCCAAAGCTGGGAAATAATCACATCAAGATGGTAGAAGACTTTAAATTTGAACTGGGGCGACAACAAATTAGCAAAATTTCTAGAGAGAAAATAATTGCTGAACTTGAGAAAGTCGCAAAGCATTTTAATTATACGGATTTCAGGCAAGATGATTTTGACGAAATTGCCGATATAAGCAATTACACAGTTTATAGAGAGTTTGGGTCTTGGAATAAGGCTTTGCAATTTCTAGCCGAGCACCTAAAAGCACAAGGCATTGACTTCAAAATTACAACCAGAAGAGACTCTTATTCTGAACAGGAGATGTTTGACGAAATGGAGCGAATTTGGAGAATGCTAGGTCATCGTCCCTCTAGGGATGAATGGGCTGGAGCTAATCCCTCAATAAGCTACGACACACTATACCGTCACTTTGGTGGTTGGACTAATGCCTGTTTGAAATTTATTGAATATCAATCAGGCGAAAAGGTTACAGAAGAGAGTGGCATAGTTAATATTCACAAGACTACCTCGCCTAAAATTAAACCTGTACCTATTAAAGTTAAAACCAGAACAATTCCTTTGAGCCTGCGAGTGAAAGTACTAAGTAGAGATAAGTTTCGTTGTGTGTTTTGTGGGAAGAGTCCAGCTATTGATGTAGGCACTATCTTGCACATTGACCATATAAAACCATTTTCTAAAGGTGGTGAAAATACTCTAGATAACCTGCAGACTTTGTGCCAAGACTGTAATTTAGGTAAAAGTGACAATTTAATCTAACTGGGTTTGTTAAGTATATAATCGCCTACTTCTGGTCTCCTAGATTGCTACTTGGTTTCTAATGGAGCTTGCTGATTCTTTGGCTTCTTCTGGTTCTTCTTCGCCCTCTTCAACTTTGTCTACAAGGGCCAGAGAGACTACATTGTCACCGTCGTTAAGGCGCATGATGCGCACGCCTTGGGTGGCACGGCCTAGGCTTGAGATGTCTTTAAGACCCAGACGTATGGTC
>MGCS01000006.1 GCA_001790515.1 Candidatus Saccharibacteria bacterium RIFCSPHIGHO2_12_FULL_44_22 | reverse complement strand
GTGCATGCCCAAAGCGGGACAATGCCACGAGCGAACGAGAAGTTGTGTCTATATTCATATCAGTATAGTACACTAAAAAATGAATTCATAAAAGAGTGTATTATTGTTTATGCACTAGCCAAAAGAAGTCTAGTCTTGTTTTAGCGGTATGTTGCAGGCAGCGAGACGCTAAGTTAGTAGCAAAACGAGAATCCATACACTTAACACAGTGCCATATTTTGCATAAAAAAGTGGGGAAGCGTGAAGTGGAAGCTGGCCACTAGCACTTCCCCTAGACTTACTCACCCGGTAACACGTACCGATTAGGCGAAGTATTGACGTCCTTTTTAGTCACTGATGCGTTTCGCTTACCTTTATCAAAAAGCTTTCTTGTCTTCGCGATAATTACATTTTTATAAGAGATAGGATTCTCATCTAACAATAGTGTAGACCCCGACATTGGCTCCTGCGACCGAACCGCCGCCAGTCGTGCATAAAAAGTGAACGGCGGCAATTGAGCGATATCCCCAGCTTCGATATATGGCGTAAATAGTGGCAATAAAGATTTCTCGTCCGCAGGATTACCCGTTCGAAACGTAATAACTGTTCCGACATTAGCAAGAATCACATTTACCATCTTTTGGTCATCTTGCTGAGATGTTGATTGCTCAGCCATGAGAAGAAACAATTTGTATTTACGCGCTTCGCTCAACATCTGTACAAATGAAGTCGTTGCAAAGTTCTGAAACTCGTCAACATACAGGTAGAATGGTCGGCGATCATCTTGCTTTATACGAGCCCGCCGAAGAGCAGCAAGCTGTAGTTTTGCAAGTATTGTAATCCCGAATAATTCAGATGTGTCTTCACCAATAAGACCTTTGCTGAAATTACAAACTAGAATCTTACCTGAATCAATAATATCGTCAAAGTCAATCGTCGACTTTGGCTGTTCTAGAATTTGTCGTGCCGAGGCAGAGAAGAGGAATCGGCCAATTTTTGCCGTGATACCTGCCGCCATTTTGACTCGCTGCATATCACCAGCTTTGCCAAGTTCGTTTTTCCAAAAATTCTTGAGATTCTCATCTTCAAGGCTGGCCACCACTCTCCTCCTATAGCTAGGATCGTTCAATAGATCATAGATCGTAAAGAGAGTAGCATCCTCCTGAGTCAGTGCTGTATGAATTGCATTACGCAGTACGTATTCAATTCTGTGCCCACCGCCATCATCATCGGAAAATATCTTCCGAAAGATCGAAATAACTGATTCAGTAATTAAATCCTTTTCGCGTAGTAAATCATTGCCAGTTAGACCCGGAGTCAATTCTAGTAGATTCATCCCAATAGGGTAGTCGAGATCGTCCGGATTAAAATAAATAACATCCTTAACACGCTTTTCGGGTACATAATCAAGAATAGTCTCCGCCAAGTCACCGTGCGGGTCAATTACCGCAATACCTTTTCCATTTTGCATATCGTGCACGATAGAATATTGGAGGAGGGTCGTTTTACCGTTACCCGTACCACCAATGATATATACATGTCGTTCACGTTCAGATTCAGTCAGCCCAATAGGAGTCTTTGTCCCATGATATTCATTCATGCCGAGTGCTACATCGAGTTTCGGTTCGTTTTTCAGAGATAGGGGAGCGGGCAATACCTTACTCAATGACTTCACCATATTTTCGGTATTAGTCGTTCCTGTAAAAGGAAAGTGGTATAAATCACTAATTTCAGATGCAGCAAATAGGTTAGTTGTCCCGACGCCAAAACCCGGAAGTCGACGACTAAATAAATAATAATTGAGTCGCTTTGTCATATGAGCGATAAGACCATTATTCGTCACGAGCGCCTGATACCCAGGACTATTAAACGATGCTAAAGAATTACGCATACTTTTTATCCGATCTTTTTGCGACACACCATCGTTCATCTGTACACCTATTCGAATACTGACATCAAACAACGGTTGACTCACTTTGTTATGAATTGATTCAATCAGTTCCTGCTCGAACGATGTCAGTACACGGGCGGGTTTTAGTTTCATCGCTACTTCTTGTTTATGACGAGATAAGTTACCACTGCTGGTCGGACTAGAAGAGAACCCGTCGAGTGCGCCAAAAATAAGTGAGTTCACACCATGTGCCGCTCTTTGTAGAATTCCTGAACTATGCCGCCCTAAATTTGAAACAGTATGCTCGTTCGTAAGAATCTTTGTCGCAATTGACCGCGCCTCATTCACCGTTCGTGGTGTTAAAATAAGCTGATACGTAATCGTTTCGCCAGGATCCAGCTTTGTCATCGCACCCGTGACATACGCTATTGGATCGTGCTCTTCGAGTGAGTCCTGGGGAAGTAGAGGAAAAGCAAAGTGACGAGCTTGCTTGAACGTGATGATCGGCGCATGCATCGTGCCTACATACCGATCAAAATCATCCGCCATGGATACTTTTGCTTCTGGCATATATGAATGAACCATCCGTTTTACATTCTGATACTCTACAGACGGTACACCGAAAATATAACGGATTCCTCTTGCTTGAGTTGACCTAATCTCAAGTGAGATATTTGTACGCCGCCGAAGTAGTCGTTCCTTCCATGATCGAGTTGAATCAAGACCGTGAAGGACTGCAAATAATTCCTGCGTAGCATGTGCTTTCTTTATTGTCGTAGCTGGCGGGGTAAGCTCTAGGTACACCTTTGACTGTCGGAACTGCCAGCAAAACGCCAAAACCATAATCACAAACTTCGTAACTAAACAGACTATGAGCAAACTTGCTAAAATAATACCGACAACTGGTAAAAACTCGGAAGCTTGAGTAAAGAATTCCGTTAACTGATCCATTTAATTTCCTCTCGCAGGATTACCGCCTACAAACGTCCGTGGGTTCACCGGAACTCCATATACTTGAACTTCAAAATGGAGATGCGGGCCAGTGGAAATGCCGGTGCTCCCTAAATAGCCAATCACATCACCCGGCTTCAATGTTTGGCCAACTTTTGCTGGAGTACTCGACAAATGCCAATACTGCGAGACAATACTATCCCCATGATCAACAAAAACATACCGTCCATACTGATTATCTGTATTCACTACTTTACTGATTGTACCGACCATGAAGGTCGTGATGGGTCGACCAATCTTGCCATGAGAGTCAGCAATATCAATTCCCGTATGACCGCTCCGGTCGTACCATGGTCCTGGGTTACCAAACTCCTGCGTCACAATTCCCTCGACAGGCCAGCTCGATGTAACAGCCAGTCGTTTAACAACAAGTCCGGTGGGATTACGTATCTCAACTTCTTTTGTCGATTCATCGACCGATACCAGTGCCTGAGATACTGCCACCACGCCAGCATTCGCAAGTACCGCCACACTAAGAACGGGGAGGCTTAGGAGGAAAAGTATCACTCCTAATACGATCCATATCTCGCGCTTAAATGACAAAGCGATGCGAAAAATCGCCAAGTACTGCACTAGATATAGACCTCGGCTGGATTTGTCGTAATGAGTGGATGTTCTTTATCCGAGGCAACAACCTGCACTGCGACATGATTCTGATCGGCGATGACAATTGCCTCACCTTTATCGCAGGTGAGCAGAAAGTTCTGTTCATACTCACTCAGATTAAATTCCGAGACAACATTCTTAATTGTTGTCGTATCCTGCTTCATAAGAATACGAAGACTACTTTGCGAGGCAATTGCTCGGCCATAGTCGTTACGAAGGAAGTCATTGGCTTGTTGCGAGATGATCGACACCCCTAAGTAATACTTGCGAGCACGTCGCACAAGTCCCGCTACAAACCGTGCGCTCTGCTCGTGTTCCAGTAGCATCCAGCCTTCATCAATAACGAGTAGGCGCTTTTGTGGACTTGCTTTGACTTGATTTTGTACAAAGTTAGAAATAATCATCATCATGATTTGACGCAGTGATTCCGGGAGGTCTTTGATATCAAAAATAACCAATCGATTATCAAGCTCGATATTTGTCTGACTATTGAATACCGATGCTAGTGAGCCACTAATGTACTTTTCAAGTCGTTCGCATAATGTCAGTTGTCCGAGTTTTCGAAGCGCTGCATACAAATCAGATAGAAGGGGAGTCTCGTCTCTAGCTTTTTTATAAATCTGCAAGATTGCTTTATCAACTGCCGCTTTTTCACGAGCGTCCAAGCCTTCCGCCATAAGTGAGATGATTTCCGTTAAGTCCTGGACATGTTCCGACAAGTTGTCTTTCGAATAAGAATTCGTTGCAAGATCAAACGGGTTAATCTTTTCCTTTGATTTTGCCGACAGCTTAATATACGTACCAGATACTGATTCCGTCAGCTGCTTATACTCACGCTCTGGATCGATCACAATCACTTTAGTTCCCTGCATGAGCTGACGGAGTATCTCCACTTTCGTCGTGTAACTTTTGCCGCTGCCTGATTGAGCAAAGATAATACTATTGGCATTATTCAAACTGAACCTATCGAGAATGACCAATGAGCTATTCGATTTATTTACACCGTAAAGTATTCCTGATTCTTGCACTAATTCAGATGAAATAAGCGGGAAGGTAAGTGCAGCCGAGGAACTGTCCAGATTCCGTTTTTGACTAAGGATATCCTCGCCACGCGGCAGCACCGATTGCAACCCCTCAATTTGTTGGTACCGTGCCTGCTTGATATAAAAGAGATGTGCCGAGAGCTCCGTTTCTAGAAGCATTGTATTATTGTTTAGTTCACTTAATGACCCAGCAGAAAGTGCCACATAAATTGACATCTGAAACAGTTTTTCCTGCCCTCTCTGAATCTTGTCGCGGAGCTCCGTTGCCGATTCCAGAGGATCAGTGATTTCCGAGCCAACGATCTTACCACTCCGAATCATAGCTCGTCGGGTCGATTCGAGCTCGGTGATTTTACGGCGAAGTTTTGGCAGTGCCTGCAAAGCGTCGACCGCATGTAAGTGATAGGAGATATCTGCATTATGCGAGAAGTTAATCAGGCTATTTATCCAACCTGATGAGGCAGTGAGTGGATAACCGGAAATAAACAGCGTACGAACATAGTGACCATCGATCACTAAATAGCTCGACTGTTCTTCCATGCCTGCATATGAAATAACATCCATTGGGTCTTGTTCACCAAATGATAACGATCGCTTCTTTGGCTGCTCGTCGCGTAATTTCTTCCAAGTCTTTATTTTCTGCACTGGAATAACAAGAGTATCTGTTGGCTTCTTTGATTTCATTAGATAAACGCCTCCTTCAGCAATTGCATTGTTTGGTCAGTTAGTGGTTGTCGTTTGGCTGACTCGGGACTATAAAAGCTATAGAATAAATCGAGAATCTCAAGGCTCGTCAACTGTCGAGAGCGGACGCCAAGTTTACTAAGTCCTTTAGCCACAATGTCAGCGCTTAGTTTTAGTTGCTCCTGGACGACTGTAAAATCTTGTTTGCCATCACTTGAGTAGGGGATAACGACATAGAACTGACGAGCGAGAATTTTATTCGTTGTAATGAGACTCTGTACGAACTCGATATAGTTCTGCATCTGCTGTTTATAGATTTCTTCTGGCTCATCTTGTATCCTCAAACGAAACTCATCGAGGTACTTATCCATATTCATTTCACGTACTCGAATTGTCATTTGCAGCGGCGACACGAGTGAATTTAGGAAACTTTGGTAGGTTTCAATAAGAGCATCTTGCTCCTCCTCGCTTTTTAGCTCGAAGTTAACTGACGATACTTGGAGCACCATCCGATAGTTATTGCCAGGCAGTAATAAAATATTATCTCGTACGCCTTTGATCGTAACCTGTCGTCGAGATGACATTCGTTTATTTGATTTCCGTAATAGAGACATATAGCATTCCTTTCTTATTTGTCATAAGCGACAACTTTGCATTAGGGTTAGATAACATTGCCTCAAAGCGAGCACGTTCGGCGGTATCAAGTTGGGGAAGGAGAGATTGAATAGCGCCTTCCGGCAGACTCGCGGCTTCAATCACAATTGGCTCATCCGACTTCGTTGCTATATCTCTAAGATAGAGATCATTCTTATCGAGTATGTAGTAGCGTGGCCGACTATTATATCGAAAGAAGATCACGAGCCACATAAGTAGCAGTCGTTCTTTAATGCGAATCGCAAGTAATGCAAAAACACAGAACAGAGTTGTCATTGCAACAATCTTATACGTTGCAATCTCGAAACTTGGTGGAAGTAGAGCATAGAGGACACCCCCAAGAAACACTGGACTGGCAATTAATACCAACTGAGTCAAATTTAAATTACCTGCTACCTTATCTTCAACAGTTGTTACTTGTGCGGGAACTATAGCGGTTTTCATGAGTTTCCTTTCTTTGCTGGCACTCGTACGATAGTTGGACCGGGACTCGGTGCTGCATGCTTCGTATTATTAGTTACGCTCGCGGTTCGAATCTTGGTCGTCATCGTACTGACGCCATTTGTAAATTGCCCGCCGAGCTTCCGCATCGCTCGTGCACCCGTACTGACATACGCGAACTGTGACAGAACACTCTGTGTTTTAAGTAGCGCAAGAATAGTAGCAATACCTACAAACATCGACATAATAGGATCAAGCGCTCCATTCTCACCCGAAGACATACCAAGCAGGATTGACGCAGCAAGCGCCAAAATGACCACATGAATGAATAGAACGAAAATAGTCGTGAGGTATGTCCGAAAGGCCGTTGCAACGAAGTCCTTGAAACTCGGGACTAGCCATAACATTAACAGCAATGGTGAAAGCACAGCACCAATATACAGCGTCACGAGCCTGAGAATATAATAGATGATTAACACCACGCTCAGGATAATAAACACGATAAAAATTAGCAGAGCAGCGAGCTGCATCGTTGCAACATTACCACTCGCTACTTTTGACAATGTCTGCCAGACATCGGTACTTGCGAACCCAGCTTGCAGCGCCTGGATCATTCCATTTGATAGCCCGATGATCGTATCGATCAAGAAGATCGAAGAATTCATCAAGATGAATATCACGATCAATTGCGGAACCATATGTTTAAATTCCAATTCATCAAACCCGAGTGATGGAGCGCTCATGATATGAAAACCTAAGAGAATGACGACGAGAATAAATAGCACATCCGCAATCGCAAGAATGATCAACCACAAATTAAACACACTCGCGTTCTTGGCCATCATCGGCGTCTGTGTCGTGAAATAACTTAATGCACCAATAAACGGCGTCGCAGCCGTCTCGATGATATTTCGCAGTAATCCAATCGTTGCATTCACGAGTACGTCTACAAGGTTTCCAGATGACTCCGCCGGTTTTACTTCGGCAAGTTTTGGCATATCACTTGTTGTCGTATTACCGCTGGCTTTATAGGTCGTCGTCAAGATTGACGTGACCGTCACAGAGGCTATGACCAGCGCCAGTCCAATCAGGGCATTGCGAATAATAATTTTCGCCTGCGAAAGCTGCTCCGGCTTACCTGCACTCGTCATCATCTGAATACCACCGTTAACGAGGAATCCCGCCGCAACCAGTCCTGCAATAACGCCAAGAGTAATAATCAATGGATTTATGAAACTACGCATTGTTTGGGATGCATTAATAGCGTCAGCCATCAGGCTGAGAGAAATCAAATTGTCCATGTAAGTTACTTCCCGAAAGCGTTGTAGGCAAGATCTGCCACAATGTTACTAATAACGAATGCTGCGATCGTTACGCCAAGACCGATGGCTGACCATAGAATGGTTCGCTTGGCTCGATCAAGATGTTCTGGATTTCCAGAACTCGTAATGTACGTAAAACCACCGACTACGAAAAAGCCGGTCGCAACAAGACCGGCTAAACCTGCAATGATTTTAATAATACTTCGAATGAATGTTTCGACTTGCGTAATGTTGCCGTCTGCGGCGAGCACTGGTGATGCAAGTACGAATGGCATGCCTAAAATAGCTACTACCATGACTGTTAGGGTAATATTACGTGTTCGCATAGGGGGCACTTGTCTCCTTGTTACTGTAATAAAGGGAATATATAGTAAGAAAAACAAAATGTAAACGTTAAGCATTTTATATTAATTTTATCTGAGAGAAATGGCTTATTTTGGTGCAAAATAGCGAATTATAACCCTCCGATCGGCTTACGGTTACTATCAATTATCACGATCTTTAATTTGTGACTGGTTCCAGTCTCCTTAAGTACACCTGAATACCGAGAAAAAGTAAAAACTAGGAAAATACTGTCTCGTAGTTTGTAGATACTTAATATTCGTCATAAATAATCCAACCCGCTAATATAAGTTTTTCTCGGCATAATGTTACTGGTTGAAAATAATCCAGTATAATAGGGATAGCATGAAAAAAATAATACAGACCAGTGCCGCACTGATACTGTCGCTATTCTTTATAGTGATCAGTCCAGTAGATCATGTGTCTGCGATAAAATCAACGATGGCATCAAACCACGGTACGACATCAAATACACTCGATCACTGCAAGACCTTTTGCAAGAATACACCAGCAAAAAACAATGAAGATATTGAGTCGCCTGATAATGAAGATGACGAACCAACACCACCGTATTATCTTCAATTCGAATCAACCCGAACAGATTATGTACTAAAAAAGCATACTGCGCAGAAGATACCCGAGGAATCTGAGGATACTCCTAAATATAGGCTTTGCTGCGTTATACGACGGTAGTATAATTGGCTAGCTAAAAAGATTACCTATTTTCGGACTTTTGTTATTATTTTTTTCAATATGCTCTTAAGTAGCTAGCCATCATACAACCATTTTTATGAAAAAGTAATTCGGGAGAGGCATGCAAGTTAATATGACAACTGTTACTCAAAATATGAGTGGCGTAACAAGACAAAAGGTAAAACGAAGAGTCATCTTTGTTGTAGCTGCGCTTTTTACTTGTCTGACTATAGCAGGATACGCCGAGCCAGCATACGCAAATCAGTATGATGAGCGAATCAAGGCATTACAAAGTGAAATAACAACTTATCAGCAAAAGTCGAGCGAACTAAAGGATCGGTCTACTAGCCTTCAGACAGAACTCGCTCAGCTGACCAATGATAAGCAGGTTATTCAAAGTCAGATCAATTTAAGTCAAGCAAAGTCAGACAAACTGACAGTGGATATCGCAAGCACCAAAAAGCGTATTGTGAGCACACAAGATATACTCGGTGACTTAGTTGCTGAAAGATATATTGCAGAAGACACTTCTCCTTTAGAGATGCTGGCGAGTAGTCAATCTATCGGAGACTACATCGATCAGTCAACTTACCGTAGTTCTGTCAGCGAACAGCTGAATCAGAAGATTGGTGAAGTAAAGAAACTGAAGAGCTCTCTAGAGACGCAAAAGAGTAATATGGCGCAAGCTCTTCAAGACAATAAGAATGCAGTTCAGGCATTGCAGCAAAAAGAATCCGAAAAGCAAACACTACTCACTCAAACTAAGGGCGAAGAAGCGGCATATCAGAAATTAGCAGGTGATAAGCAGGTACAGGCGAACAGCCTTCGGGATGAACAAATTGCTGCAAATGCACGAGCCGCCCAGAGCAGTGGAAGCCAAACGATTGTAGCAAGCGTTATGGGTGGAGGTAACTATCCCGCAAAATGGGCAAATGCACCTATGAACGCCCTCGTTGATAACTGGGGATTATACAATCGACAATGCGTTAGTTACACGGCCTGGAAGGTAGCGAGCACTGGCAGATTTGTACCGCACTTTGGTGGACGTGGCAATGCAAATCAGTGGGAAACAACGGCTGCTCCTTACGGTATAAAGTCTGGTTCAAATCCAGTAGTTGGATCTGTCGCAGTCTTATATCAAGGCTACTACGGACATACTATGTACGTTGAGGCAGTGAGTCAGGATAAATCACGAATAACAATCAGTGAATATAATTATGGCTGGTCTGGGATGTATTCAAAACGTACGATATCAAGTAGCGGCCTAAGGTATATCTACTTCTGAGCACTTACGTGATCAATTAATAACTAGGAAGGAAGTATGGACGATGATTGAGCGGTCGTCGTCCATACAAAACACATGAATAAATTAAATCTAACAGTATCACGTATTTTCCCATATCTTCTGTCTATTGGTGGAGGGATTGGATTTCTTGCTGCGTTCATTTTGACATCTGAAAAGATAAAGATCATAAAAGACCCAACATACGAACTATCCTGCAACCTTAATCCTCTCCTTAGCTGTGGTTCTGTCATGACAACACCGCAAGCTGAAGTATTTGGTTTTCCGAATTCGCTTATAGGTATCGCAGGGTTCGCGATTATCACCTGCATTGGCATGAGTCTGCTCGCTGGAGCAAAGTTCAACCGGTGGTTCTGGGTTGGAATGCAACTCGGAGTTACTTTTGGTATCTGTTTTGTATTTTGGCTACAATATCAGAGTATTTTTATTATAGGCGCGCTGTGTCAATACTGCATGATAGTCTGGACGGTTATGATTCCGATATTCTTGTATACAACCGTGTACAATTTACGTAAGGGCAATATCAAAACGCCACCATTTCTTGAGGGCGTTTCCAACTTTATACAGCGCTACAATATCGATATCCTAATCGTATGGTATATATTTATTATTGTTACTATCATTTACCATTTTTGGTATTTTTGGTCGACTTTATTTCAAATTAAATAATATGGTATATTTTACAAACCATTCATCCAAGATTCCGACGGATATACTGGGTCTCAACCATAAGCGTAACTATGAACATGGTATACTGGTAACACTATGAGAGAAGTAGTCAATGCCATTATAGCTGTAACGATTACTGTGGTTGTATGTATAAATTACTTACGCGCGAGGACAGGGATCGTATGCGTCGCTTAAGTCGTTTCCTCGACATCTCAAAGAGAGTTCTATGGCTCAGCATTGCTTCCTTAGTTGTAATCATCGCAGCAACACCAACAATTGCCCACTCCCTACAGCAGGAAAAGACTGGTTCGACTAGCGTTAACTGTGTCACATCATGTACTTCACATAGCCAATTAGCGGTCGTAAACAATCAAAAAGTCAAAGAGGAAGATGATGATCTAGAGCCCACACCACCCGTGGCGGCATGGCCTTTATCTTCTGTTGACATTAAATTCCTATATCTAGCACCTCTCATATTTGCGATATGGGTTGCTTATAAAAGTAAAGAGATACTCCTGACCACACAACTTAGATTTTGAGATTTCAGCTACTATTTGTTGCAATTTCTAATTTTAAGGAGTAATTATGGGTAATCGATTTTTAATCATAATAGGAGTAATCCTTGCTGGGTTTGCGGGTCTTGTTATTGTAAACAAGATTACAGCGCCAGCAGAACCAACCAGTACTGGATCAAGTAATTTTATCGGAAAAATGGATAGTCCAGTAACGTTTACAGAATACGTCGATTTTCAATGCGAGGCATGCTATGCATTCTACCCGACGATAAAAGAAGTCAAAGAAACGTATAAAGATAGGGTCAAGTTTCAAATAAGGTATTTCCCAATCACAAGTGGGCACCAATACGCCAAGATGGCCGCAGCATACGCTGAGTCTGCCGCCAGACAAGGTAAGTTCTTTGAGATGCATGATAAATTATTTGAAGGCCAGAAAACATGGGAAACGTCACAAAAGCCCAACGAGTACTTTGACAAGTATGCGCAGGAACTCAAACTTGATATGGCAAAATTAAAAACTGATCTAGAAAGTAGAGAAGTAAGTGCCGTGATTAATGCCGATTTGAAAGAAGTAAAAAGGATTGGTGGTACAGGTACTCCAACTTTTGCTATTAACGGAGAAAAGATAGACAGCCCAAAGAATTCTGTCGAAGACGTATCAAAATTAATAGATGATGCATTGAAAAAAAATCAACAGTAAGCTGCTTTATGCCGAGACTATGTATTGTTACAGGGAACAAGGGAAGTGTACACAATTAAACGAATGTTTTGCAGTAAACTAACGATGACAGCCATCGGTACTTTCCTTTGTAGTGTAGGATTTCTTATGGTCTTGGCAACTATACCCCTGAACCATGCTTCTGCTATAAAAGGCATCGCAGAACGCGGTCATACAGATGCGAGAGGACAAGCAGCCGCTCATTGCAATACAACATGCAGCCTCGCCAACAATAAAAATGGAAAGATAGAGGAGATTGAGAGGAAAAGAGATAGCGAGCCCATACCACCACAATATCCTCATCTAACGGCAAGCTCGGGGATAGTTATCGAGGAGAAGCTCGTAGCGTGTGCAGTGGACATACCAGACAAAACACCAAAATATAGACTCTGCTCGGTTATTCAGAGATAGAATTTGTGAATAACAAATTACTTTCAAATAACTGGAGACTTTATGAAAAAGCATCAAATTTATGCAGTTGTGGCAGTCGCGATAATTATAACAATATTAACCCTTGTAGTTGGCGGATATTTTATTAAACAAAATCAATCACCACCAGCCTACACCAGCAACACACCGATAGGATATAAAAGTGGCGAGTCAGACATATACAAAAAATATGTAGCCCTCGAAGGTGCGGAATACGATAAGGCGTTCATCTCAGATATGATCGTGCAGCATAAAAGTGCAGTTGATATGGCTGCGCTTGCAAAAAAAGGAACTAGCAACATCAAGATCTTGGATATAGCAAAAAATATTACTGCGAATCAAGGTAAGACAATTAACGACTTAGCTTCGCTCCAACAGCAACTAAGTTATCCAACAACATCGGGACATAGCACATCAGGTAACGGGGGGATGACGACGACAGAAAGTGAACTAAAGAATCTTACAGGCAATCATTTTGACAAGAAATTTCTTGAACTTATGATCGAAAATTATAAGAATACAATAGACATAGCAACACCAGCAGCAAAAAATGCACTTCATCAAGATGTTAAGAATATTGCCAAAACAATCATCGGAACACAGTCTAAAGAGCTTGAGGAGATGCAAAAATGGCAATTAGAATGGGGATATAGCTTCTAAGAAGGAGAGAATACGATATGAAGATATTTATACTAGGATTGCTGATAGGAGTGCTCGGAGTTGGAATACCTGGTTATTTAATCTATCAGAATGAGCAGTCAAAAATTCAATCACTAAATATGCAGCTAGGTGAAATTAAACAAACTAAAAAGGCAGAGGCTGCTCCTGCCAATCAAGACGTAAGTACGCTTGCAGCAAAGCTTCGCAACCAACAACTAGATGAAATGTCTAAACTTTCAGGCGCGGATCTTGAACTACAATACATTATGAACATCGATGTCCTCACGATGAGCAGAACGATGCTTGCACTAGAAGCACTAAAGCGGCTAGAGAGCGTCCAGGCAAAAGTAATTGCCGAAAAAGAATACCAAGAAGCGAGCCAACGAGCCAACGAGCTCAACCCATTACGTGAAAGTTTGAGCCTAAACGACTAATCGGCAAAATAGATATCCACCGCTTTATCGAAGCAACTGTAATACAATAGGATTAGCATAATCATGGACGACCCACTACTCATAGGCAGGCTGCAGTTTGCTATAACGACGATTTACCATTTCTGGATGGTACCTCTTACAATTGGGTTAGGCCCTGTGCTTATCTGGATGCAGCATCGTTGGGTTAAGACTGGTGATGAAAAATACTACCGAATGGTGCGTTTTTGGGGGAAATTATTTCTTATTAACTTTGTTATGGGTGTCGCTACGGGAATTGTTCAAGAGTTTCAATTTGGCATGGCATGGAGTGAATACAGTAGAACGGTCGGAGATGTCTTTGGAGTACCCTTAGCAATGGAGGCGCTATTGGCTTTCTTCCTTGAGTCTGTCTTCTTAGGACTTTGGATATTTGGTTGGCATCGACTTCCGAAAAAGCTGCATTTAGCGTGTCTTGCAGCTGCCGTTACTGGTTCAGTTGTTTCTGCCTATTTCATTATTGTCGCAAACTCATGGATGCAGCACCCCGTAGGCGTTGAGCTGATTGATGGACGACCGGTATTAAATGACTTTTGGGCGTTAATGACTAATAATACGGCGATAGCATCATTCGCTCATGCCGTGGCGGCGTCGTTCTGTGTCGCCGGCGTCTTTCTTGTGGGCATATCGTGGCATAAACTATGGCAACGTCGTAAACTCAATGTTGATACTGTTGACGAGAAGGGCTATGTCATACCAGGAGGTAGTGATGCTCACCCAAAACTTGATTATGGGGTATGGATACGATCACTCCGAATTGGTGGTGTTGTAGCAGTAGTAGGCTTTCTTGGAATCGCAGCTAGTGGAGACGTCCTAGGTAAGCTCATGTTCGAGCAACAACCGCTCAAGATGGCTTCCGCTGAAGCCGCATGCCATGAGGGTGCTGACTTTTCAATATTATCAATTGGTAACCCTGCTAGCAATAATTGTTCTGAGGTCTCCACGCTACTTAGCGTACCTGGTTTGCTTGGCTTTTTGGCGAACGGTGATTTTACGCAGTCTGTGAAAGGCATTAAGCAGCTTGAACCAGAGTATATGCAAAAATACGGAACAAATCTACCAAATGATCATATTTACGGCGAACGTTCTGGCGACAAAATCAACTACGTCCCCTTAATGATCGTCACTTATTGGAGTTTTCGTTTTATGATTGGACTCGGCCTACTAGCTACAGGCGCTGTAGTTCTTGCTCTTTGGCTTACAAGGAAGGGAACCGTGCCGAAATCACAACTATTGGCCCGATTAGCTATTGTAGGTATTTTTGTTCCGTTTATTGCTAGTTCATTTGGATGGGTATTTACAGAAATGGGTCGTCAGCCTTTTGTTGTCGCTCCTAACCCAACTGGTGTGGATGGTGTATATCTTTTTACTGCCGCAGCACTTTCACCTGGGGTAAGTGCTGTTATGTTATGGGTATCATTGATCCTCCTTTCGTCCGTATATGCCGTCTTGTGCGTACTCGAAATAAGAGTAATCAAGCGTCATGTGCAGGGTGGAGTAGAATCGGGTCTTCCTCCAGACGAGAAAACGCGCTCTGACGACCCACTAAAGAAAGGCGAAAAAGATGATGTACTTGCATTTGTTTACTAGGCGAATATCATGACCGAGTTACTTCCTACTATTTGGTATGTCGCAGTTGGACTTTTGTGGTTCGGCTTCATTCTTCTCGATGGGTTTGATTTAGGAGTAGGGATGCGTATGCTTTTTGGCAATCGCGACGAACGGAAGCGTCGAATGGTTCTTAATGCCATCGGACCATTCTGGGATGGCAATGAAGTTTGGCTCATTACTGCTATCGGTGCGATGTTTGCGGCTTTCCCTTTTTGGTATGCATCCCTGCTATCAGGCTCATACTTTGTATGTCTCTTTATTATTATCGGCCTCATCCTTCGAGCTGTTGGCATTGAATATCGCAGTAAAGTACACACGACTCAATGGCGGGCATGGTGTACACGGTCGATCGGCGTCGGATCCGGTATGATAGCATTCGGTATTGGCGGTCTACTTGGACTCGTTAGTTTTGGCCTACCGATTGATGCGCATGGTGATAGCTATGAGGCATTCGCATGGTTTTCACCTGGATTTATACTTGCAGGCATATCAGTCTTAGGGTTCAGCCTAGTGCACGGCGCAGCATTCATAGCGTTAAAAACAAATGACTCTGTAAAAAATGAGTCTCATCAATTCATCTCAAGATGGAGTATTGTTCTACTAGTTCCATTCTTAGCCTGGGTAGCTGCCGTTCTATGGCAATACTCTCCAGACATAACTATCTATACACTCATACCCCTCTCTGCACTAGTGATCGCAGTCTGGATAAGTAACGCGTTACGCCGTGACGGACTCACATTCTCACTATTAGGAGTCTTCCTCTTTTGTGCGTTCGGTGCAATCCTCATGTCGCAATACCCGAATGTTCTCCCTTCCACGATTGATAATGCGCACAATCTAACCGTCATGAACGCATCTTCGTCTCCCTACACGTTGTCAATTATGTCGATCGTCGCTCTCTTTGGCTTACCGATCGTCATTACATATCAAGTATGGACATACTGGGTATTCCGTCACCGCTTATCAGACAAGGATATACCTATCGTGAAGTTATTTAAGAAAAGTCCTCATGACACCCACCCAAAACCCTAACACTCGATCGAAACATCGAAGGTCTAATCCATTCAAGAGCTTACCTCGCTATGCTCAGATATGGGGAAGTATTACGAGTGTCGTTAAAGCCGTCAGCTATGTGCTACTCGCGACTGGCCTGGCTTACTGCATTACATATGCCATAGATGGCAAAATTAGCGATCTGCAACTACCAATCCTACTACTCACAATAGGCGCACTTCTACGTGCTTCGGCAGCATTTAATGAACAGTGGGTATACAATCAGCTTGCTTCATCAGAAAAACATAAATTTAGAGAAAAAATAGTTAAAAAACTACCAGCTCACGACAACATTGAAATTGGGTCAGTTACATCACTCGCAACATATGGACTTGACGAGCGAGACAATTACTTCACTTCATATTTACCTGCTTATATCGATGCGATGGTAATTCCATTCATTATTTTGGCATGGCTATATACTACCGACTGGCTATCAGGAATAATCGTAACCGTTACTCTACCTCTCATTCCCATATTCATGATACTCGTTGGTAAATATACAAAGGATCAAACAGCAGCTGCCTTAGACTCATTGACTCGCTTTTCAAATCATCTCATAGAACTTGCCAGAGGATTACCAGTTCTCATGGGATTGGGTCGTGCAGATGAGCAAGCCGTTTCAATCAAAGAACTTTCCGACAACCTGAGTCGCCGCAACATGGAGACACTCCGTACCGCCCTCCTTTCCGCACTTGTGCTTGAGCTTCTGGCAACAATATCGGTAGCCGTTGTAGCTGTTTTTGTCGGGTTTCGCTTGCTTCATGGCCAATTAACGCTCGAGACGGGCCTCATCGCGCTGCTCCTAGCACCAGAGTGTTTTGCGCCATTTCGAAGGGTAGGTGGTGCTTATCATGCATCAAATACTGGCAATCGTGCACTGGAGCGCATAAAAAGCTTAGTTTCACAACGTACTATCAGACGAGCTGAGAATAACTATGCAAAGCAGCATGGCATAATTTTGAAAGGTGTTTCTGTTCAATACGATGGTCGGGAAGGTAATATTTTAAGTGATGTGTCCTATGTCTCTACCAGAAAAGGCGTTGTTCTTCTTGAAGGAGAGAGCGGCAGTGGCAAGACAACAATGATAAAAGCGATTACCTCCCAGCTACCTTCATCCGCCATTGTGAAGGGAACAATCACGTCCTCACGCTCATACGCATTGTTAACTCAGCATCCTACATTTTCCCAGTCAAGCGTCAGAAAGGAGCTGCTTTTATACTCAGATCAAAAATATGAGCAAATGGATCAGTTAATCACGGGATTACGACTTACTTCACTCCTTGATGAAGATCCTGACCAACTAAGCCCTGGCGAGAAGAGAAGAGTTGCATTTGCCGGGGTATACCTCAGGGCTACTTCAAACCCTCGACATATAGTGGTACTTGATGAACCGACAGCACATGTTGATCGAGCAACGGCGGAATTTATTATACATTGTATCAAGAATTTACAGCAACATTCTTTAATAATACTGGCATCACACGACGTACAAGTGCAAGCGTTGGCCAACGATAGTATCGTCCTCGGTCTTCATTCCTTATCTGCGATGAAGGATACTTCTACGAATACTACCGTTACTCAACAGAAAAAAATCACTCATGTCTCTCGGCCTAGAAACTTCTCTCCAATTGCGACAGGTTCTTCAGTCTATATACCGTTGCTGCAGCTAATCTCTTCGTCATGGCGAAAATACGCCGCTGCATCACTGCTCGGTGTATTGGCGGCTGGATTTGCAATTGCTCTGACATCCGTTTCAGGATGGCTCATTGTCAGAGCAAGTGAGCAACCTCCTGTCCTGTACTTGATGGTCGCAATAGTCGGTGTACGCTTCTTTGGAATCGGTCGGTCACTGCTTTATTATTGGTCTCGCCTCGCGATGCACAATGCAGTTTTCACTTCAGCTTCATCTCTGCGTGTCAGACTATGGAACGGTCTTGCTCGCCAAGGTCCTGCGTTCCGCTCGCTTTTATCATCTGGCAATACGATGGATCGGATTGTCCGTGACAGTGATAGAATTCAAGACCTTTTACCGCGATTGCTACTGCCTATTGTTACATATATAGTGCTGTCAATATGCATTATGACACTCATTATAGTGTTAATACCATCAGCTACGCAGCTGACTATTTTAGTGCATATTCTACTTTTGCTATTTTTAGCAATCGCCGGTACTCACGCTCATCGCCAAGGGAAGAAACAGCTTATCAGTCAATCTCATCTTACAATAGAGATAACTAAGCTTTTGGAGAATGCAGCACAGGCTACAGCCAACGGCTACATCCAAAAGTTACAAGAGCACATTTATCGAAGTAGTGGTGCAATCGGCAAAATGACAATGCACACCGCCTACATTTCAGGAATAATCCAAGCACTATGCATTATCGTTATTTACGGATATATCGCCGGACTTTTATTTGTATCAATTCAGACCGGTACTGTACTCGGTCCAATTCTGGCTATAATATTACTAACCCCCTTAGGTCTTTTACCACTTTTTGATGATGCACTCTTAGCGATTCAAAAATGGCCATTTTTCTTAGAAGTGTTGCGTCGCAGCAGTGCAATAACAGAAACAAGTTCCAATAATAGCGGTAAAGAAAAGATTGAAGGAAATATCCATAAATTAGCACTTAACGAAGTATCGTACCAATATCCCAATTCCCAGGTATACGCACTTTCCAACGTTTCTTTCGATGTGTCTGTGAGGCGTTGGCTTGTTGTGTCAGGTGCATCCGGCTCCGGAAAGTCAACGCTTCTTGCTTTGCTTCTTAAAAACCTACTTCCGACACAAGGATCGTATGCTATTAATGATTATCCTACTGAAAACGTAGACAGCCGTTCTCTTCAGATGCATATGTCATGGTGTCCCCAGGAAAGCTTCCTATTCAATTCAACGCTACGTGGCAACTTACTGATCGCCCGTCCGCGCAGCGATATACCTAGTGATAAAGAGTTACTAAAGGCTCTAAATAATGTTGGTCTTTCTGAGACCATAGGTCGGATGGAGAAAGGACTAGATACTGCTATTGGAAGTGAAGGCCACGCACTTTCAGGAGGTGAGCGACAACGTCTAGCGTTAGCAAGAACCCTACTCGCAAAAACAGATGTTATATTACTCGATGAACCAACAGCACATATTGACGAACAAGCGAGTAAAGAAATCATCGATGATCTACAATCAATCTTACGAAAAAAAATAGTTATTATTGTATCCCATGAACACTTTCAATTTGACAAACAAATCCATAGACTTGAACTATAAAGTATCAAGAGGATAGTAATAGTAATGACACAAGTCTCCTGTAGCACCTAGTAATAATGTATTCGAGATAATTTAGGTGTATTATATAGACAATGACAAAAGACGAAATCACTAAAAAAGTAGCGCGCAAAATTAAAACTGCGAGACTCACTAGGAATATGACTCAGGCAGAACTTGCAGAAAAAGCAGGACTTAGTATTAGTTTTTATGCCGGTGTCGAACGTGCCGAATCAACACCGTCTGTCGAAACGCTCGCAAAACTTGCAAAAGCTCTTAAAGTAAAATCGTCTGATTTACTCCCGTTTTAAAAATTGCTCGTAAATTTTTTCTAATTTTTCCGGATTATCTCGTGCCATATTGTGTACACCAGATTGCAAATATTCTAAAAACAAAACAGCGTTTTCCGGTGTAGCATTCTTTTGATCGTAAATTCGAAGAAAGTTCAGCGTACTGTCGATATCCTTCTGATTAATCTCGTAGGAATCATTCATAGTATGATTATACCTCCTATCTGTAACGTTTCACAAAACCAAGAGTTTCACGCGCAACCTTATTAGATGCGATTCGCCTCATGATTTCTTTACTATTATTCTGAGATAGTATATTTAGACTTCCTTCCCACACGATAGCGGAGTCAATAATTGCAAGCTTACGATGGTGATACCCAGTGATATGAATGACTTGCACACCAAGAAGTCGAAGGTATGCCGAACAGCTGATGGAATGTTTACGAAGCTTACTGTCATGCTCAGAAAGAGAGCGAGTTACAATTGTTATAGTAACGTCGCATTTTATAAGCTTAACAAAGAGAGGAGCGAGCATCGCGACTCGACGCGTAGTCATATACGGGCTCTCGATATATACATGCGAAGAAGCTGACTTTAGATCTTTTTCTAAATGTTTATAGAACTGCTTTTCGTTGCATAAAAGCATCTGAATATCGTTACTCGCAATAGTAGTTTGCTTACTGAAAATATTACGCATAATAACTATCCTCAACATCATCACATACGACTTTACCGTCCTCAATTCGAAATCCCCGGTTCTCCAATTTATTCGCCATGCTTATCAAATCGGGGAGGAGAGAGTTCCATATCTCGACCTTTGAGCTCACCAAAAGAGAAGATTGCACATTCAGTGCCGAAAAGAGTTCGTTTACCTCTGGTAATGCGGACTCTTTTTGAGTTCCAGCTTTTATTTCTTCGTAGGTTGGCGCTTTGTCGAATAACACACTGAAATACTGGGCTTTGAGGGTTGGATTACAGAGGTCAATTAACAGTTCGTGTAGGTGTTCCATAAAATATTTGACGTAAGCAACAATCTTGTGAACATCGACTGTTTCTTCTGGGTTACTTGTACCATTTTTGAGGCTTTCTAGCTTTGTGATTTCTTCGTCAGTCTTCACTAGGTCTGCCTCCAGCATTTCAATAGCTGTTACCGAGCTAACTAGCTTAATCTTGTCGAGAATGGCATATTTCTGCTGCGTAAGGCTGTTTATACGCTTCTGGAGGGTCTTTGCGTCCTCTTTTATACTCTGGTGCTTTCGCTCCCATACAGTCATTACAGCGTCCGTAAGCGCATCGAGCTTATCGGCATCAACGGTGATACCTTTGATAAACTCGGTAACAGTCGTCTCAAACTCCTGCTTAGGTATACGGAAGTAGTGGCCATGGTTGCTGCAATGATAGGCAGGATAGTATTTGCCCATTTTACCGCGCGAAGCGCTGCCTAGCAGTGGGTTATGGCATGTCGGGCATGTGATGAAGCGCCTATACGGAAACTCATCGTTCTTTACCCCTCGTTTTGCTTTGTTATCTTCTCGCTCGATTTTTTCATACTCAATGTCGCCATCTGCGCTCTCGTGTAGTGCAGCCCGGCCTCTATTGGCCTGATTGTAGAGTTCAAACGATACCAGACCCTCGAAACAGGCTTTAACTGGTTTGTCGTTCGTCCATTTTTCTTTTACTACACCTGCATAGATGGGACTTTGTAGGTAGCGGTTGATATCGTTGATACGTAGCTTATTGCCACCCCTCTTGCCGATAATCTTTGTCTGGTCTTTTTTGTCGCGTACATAGAACTCACGAGTTTTAAAGCCCAGGTCATTCATTCGGTCAACTATCTGTCGGTCGGTCATCGTACCAAGTGCTTTTAGCTCGAACATCTTACGCATGAGTGGTGCTTCGGTAGGATGAGGCTTGAGAATGCAGCGCTTGCCGTGTCGGGTTTCTGCTTTTTCGCTCGTAAATCCAAACGGCGGTTGGCGCATCCAATAGCCAGCTTGGGTATAGCGTATTTCTGCACCAATGATACGACTCATGATGTCGCGCAGCTCGTCTTTGGCGCGCTCTGCTTCTAATATCTCAGTCTTTTTACTTGGCGAATACTCGCTCCATTTATAGGAAAAACCGAGGTGGTCAAGAGTATTCACTCTCTCGCTGCTGATTACGCCATACACATCAATAAGGGCTACACCGCAGGCTTCTAATTGCTCTTTGAGGTCTTCGTAAATACGTGAGCCGCCACGGGTAAAGCGGTCAATGGATTTGATGATAAAGTATTTGATCTGATTGTGAGGGTCTTTGCAGTAGTCGATAGCTTCTTGCATGGGCTGGTCGGCTTTTGAGCCTGACTCAAGGAAGGCAAAATACTTACGGATTGGCATATTATGAGAGTCGCCATAGCGGTCGATTTGTTTTTGCTGGTCGTCTGGGGAGTCGCCGTCACGGCCTTGTTTTTCAGTAGATACACGAATAGCACCGACTGCGTAGATTCTAGGCAAGTCTGTGTTCATCTTGGCCTCCAATCTTTTCCAATAGCTTGTGGCCGCCCTCTTGGTCTTCCTCGATACGGTCAACTATCAGACTGGCGATAAACTCTAGTCGCTCCTCGCTAGTCATCACTGTGTGTAACGGATCGATAGTTGGTTCTTTGTTCTTTGAGCCTTTTCTTCTACCCATGATATTGCCCTCCGTAAGTATACGTACTATACTTATATCTATAGTTTACTATAGATATAGTTGTAGTTCAACCCTTTTCGGAGAGTTTTTTATGATTTTATACCACAGTAAATGGATTATTTTCGCCACCAGATTCTAGCCCGGCAATCGTACAGGTATACACGACAATATCGTCTGTAGTGCCTCCTAGGAGCTTCCTACGTAGACGTTGCTCGGCTTTGGCGCTTGCACAAGCTACGATAATCTCGGGGTAGTCGCTATCGGTTGCTTCCCACTCGCCAGACTCATAGTGTTCGCGGTATTTTTTTATTTTCTTAACCAGTACAAAGGTCGGTATTGCGTCATCATACAAATCAACAAAATAGTGCCGTACGGTTTTTCTCTTAATAGACATATAAAGGTCAGGTAAGGGCTGTGGAAAATAGTCGTAGCCCAGCAATTCAGTTCGAGTAAACATTCTAGATTCTTCACCATAAAAGGAAATGAGCGCTTGCGCTGTACGGCAGACTGCCAGGCAAAAATCAACGAACTTGTCCGATGCTTTGCGGTCGTTATACATCATCTTAATTGCCTGCTGATCGGCTGCGTCGATTGATTTCAAATATTGCAAACCTTTCGGTAATAAATAGAACGTCGCAAACTTACCTAGCAGCTTATATGAACTTTCGTAGCGTCTGCCAATATAGCCTTGTTTTTCAAGTGTCGTCAGGCGCGATCTGGTTACTTGTAAATGCTTCTGGTTCTCAGCCTTTGCTAATAATTCGGAGGTAGTAAAGCGGTATCGGTAAAGTAGCCTCAATACCTCTACCTGTCCTTTATTCAGCTTTCGTTCTTTCTTCTTTTCTTCTACATTCTTCATACTCTTATTCTCTCTTTCTCTATATTATACAGATTGATTAAAAATATGAAATAACAGATTATAAATACATAAAAATATATTCTTACGTAAACATAAAAAATAAACTAATACAGATTGTCGATTGAGGTGATGTTTCGGGATATAGAGTAGGTAAATATGACGATTGCAAGAGAGTGATAGCGAACTTGTAATGGTCATATTTACAGTACTTCGGTTGCGGAGCTTATTTGTCCAAGTGCGCGGCAGTCTGTGTACATTCTGTCCAACCGGACAGTATGTACCAGCTGTCCGTGCCTTGCGACGAATAAGACAAACAATAAGTAACCAATGTCGCACCAACGGTGCGTCCTGTGACATGATTCATTCTTGCACGTGAGGACTTCACTGCGGTACGCAGGGAATTGTCCGAGGGGGTAAGTATGGAGCATGTCGTTATCTGCTGCTCGCTGGCCAGACGATGTGACTAGCTGCCCATTTATGGGGGCTATGTTACATGGTCTGGCCGGTGTACCGTAGTTCGGCTGATTTCTAGTATGAGCCGTTTACCGTCATGCTCAGGACGTATCGACTACGAGAGATTGTTCTCGATGATTCGATACCAATCGACCCGATCTAGTGCCGTGCCGAGAATATCCGACCAAAAGCTTGGTTCGTCGTACGTTTCTTCTAGTTGGTTCTGGAAGTGTGCCTCAATCTCTTCAACTTTCTCCCACAACTCACAGTCTCTTGTGCAAATACTGCGCAAAAGCTCATAGCTCTCCATGTCGTTCGAGAGCCACAAGTTCACTAACCAAGTCTCTCGATTACTCCACCCATTGTACTCGGTGGTTGCAGTTTGATTTTCTACGGCTATGTCGTGCATGACTTCCTCCTTTACTTTACGTAACGGAGTTATCTGACGGGGTCGCACGGCAAAGGTGTCAAGGTGGAGCGCTCCTGACGTTTACCAGAGAACGAACGACCTTGATACGTTTGCTCGACCCGTATAATTGATCAGTACGTGAAGTGAAGAGTTAATAAATGATCAACTTCCTATATAATCGAGATGAGAAGATTCGTGTTTTACTCTTTGCGAGAAAACAGG
Source organism: Candidatus Saccharibacteria bacterium RIFCSPHIGHO2_12_FULL_44_22 (assembly GCA_001790515.1). Taxonomy (GTDB): domain Bacteria; phylum Patescibacteriota; class Saccharimonadia; order Saccharimonadales; family Saccharimonadaceae; genus MGCS01. Next base: position 4,333 of record MGCS01000006.1, on the reverse strand, counting down.
AGTCTTCTTTATTTTTTGGGTGTGTAGAGTTTTAATAGCCACCGAAGCTATCGATCCTGATATTCTTCAAAAGTACCCCTGAGTCGAGGAGTAGGTGCTCCATGCTTTCTACCATTCCTGGCGGCCCCGCTATATAAAAGTGCTGTCGTTGATCTTTAATGAGCGAGAGGATAAGCTTTTCTCGTTTCTTGCGATTCAGTAGCTTCGTCTCGATGTAGTGGATGGTGACGTTAGGGAGTTTTTCCTCCCACTCATTAAGCTCTTCCTTGAATAGAAAATTATCGTTCTGGTTGAGGTAAATAAGCGTGACTTCATTCGGGTCGTGATTATCATACATTTCCTTGAGCATACTGCGAAATGGAGCAATACCCACGCCGCCAGCGATGAGTACGCTTGACCTATTGCTACGAAGCTGGAAGCCGTAGTCATTGCCATATTGGGTTATAACGAACTTCTCGCCGTCTTTGAGGGACTCCAAAACTTTCTTGAGCTCGCTTAATCCGTCGCGAAGTGTAATACGGATGTCGCTTTCTGTCGGCGATGATGAGATAGAGTAGGTCTTTCCGCCGCCGAGTTTGCGCCCCTCGAACTCAATATCTACCCAGTCTCCAGCCTCAAATACAAAACCAGGAGGCCGGTGAAAGAATACATTCCTATGGTTCGGTGTTTCGTGTTGTACGGATTTAGCAACTAATTCAATCTGTTGGTCTTTATGTACCATGCTGTTAATTATACGGTAGGTAGCCAAGTGATTGTATTTATTGTCTAAATGAAGGCTTGACGTAGTATACCCCTAGGGGGTATTATTGAAATATGAAGAAAGAACTAAAACCCCGTGCGATTCGTCGCCTCAAGATTATCGAAGGTCAAATTCGCGGCCTGCAAAAAATGGTCGAAGAAGACAAGTATTGTATCGACATCATCACCCAGGCCTCGGCAATCAAAGAAGCGTTGTCCGGTGTGGAAGACTTATTGCTTGAGAACCACTTGAGCACCCATGTTATTCACCAGATTAAAAATGGCGAGGACGCGCAGGCGACCGAAGAAATTCTAAAAGTATATAAATTGAAGCGAAAGAAATAACCGTAGGAGTATAGGAGGGATAAACAATGGCGAAGTACGTATGCCCAATGCACCCAGATATTACCAGTGATAAACCGGGGGTATGTCCGAAATGTAATATGAATCTTGTGCCCGATGATGAATCAGAAGACCAGAATAGCGACGATCATGATCATGGCAATCAAGCGACCACTACGCATGACAGCGTATACGCTTGTCCGATGCATCCAGATGTCACATCAGATAAGCCAGGTATGTGTCCAAAATGCCACATGGCACTTGAGAAGACAAAGCGATCACGACATGACCAACATGATCATCACGACAAGCATGCTGGTCACAATCCAAACATGTTTAAGCAGAAGTTTTGGCTTAGCCTCTTACTGACCATTCCGACACTGATATTTTCACCAATGGTACAGAGTTGGTTTGGGATTAATTTGGCGTTTACTGGTAGTGAATACATCCCAGCAATTTTTGGTATCATTATATTCTTTTACGGCGGTTTAGTGTTTCTCAAAAGTGCGAAAGCGGAGCTCGCGGCTCGACAGCCAGGTATGATGACCTTGATTTCGATGGCGATTACTGTGGCATTTGTATACAGCGCGCTCGTCACACTCAAACTTGTCAGTGGCATGGATTTTTGGTGGGAACTCGCCACACTGGTGACGATTATGCTGCTTGGCCATTGGCTAGAAATGGCGTCGGTGGAAAGTGCGCAAGGCGCACTCAATGAGCTTGCCAAGCTGCTACCCGATGAAGCGGAGCTTATTGAACATGGTAAAAGCCGTAAGGTCTCAGTAAGTCAGCTAAAGGTAGGCGATGCCGTCTTGGTTCGCCCTGGCGCGCAGGTTCCGGTCGATGGAAAAGTTATCAAGGGTGAGTCTGAGGTTAACGAATCAATGTTGACTGGAGAGTCAAAGCCGGTGAAGAAAATAGTCGGAGCTGAGGTGATCGGTGGGACGATTAATGCGAACGGTGCTTTGACAATTGAAGTGACGAAAGTTGGCGGTGATACGGCGCTAGCTGGCATTATGAAATTGGTTGAAGACGCCCAAACCAGCAAGTCAAAGACGCAGGTACTGGCAGATAAAGCGGCCTTCTACCTGACATTTGTTGCGCTTGGTGCGGCACTCCTGACGTGGGTAGGCTGGTGGATGGCTGGCGCGTCAGCAGGCTTTATTTTTGAACGAGTCGTTACGGTTCTGGTGATTGCCTGTCCGCACGCGCTTGGTCTAGCTATCCCGCTTGTCACAGCTATCTCAACGACACTAGCGGCGAAAAATGGGCTGCTGGTGCGTGAACGAATGGCACTTGAGTCAGCTCGTAATATCGACGTGGTACTGTTTGACAAAACCGGTACACTCACCAAGGGCGAACAAGGCGTGGTTGATATCCTCGCTAAAGACAAGGGTCGTACTTTGAGTCTTGCCGCCGCACTCGAACGCGAATCAGAGCACCCGATTGCAAAAGCAATTTTCCAGTATGCACACAGTCAAAATGTGCCGGAAACTCACACCACTGACTTTTCGGCACTTTCTGGCCGTGGTGTACGGGCTAAAGCTGATGGCAGAACAGTGTATGTCGGTGGCCCAAGGTTACTTGAAGAACTGAAACTAAAGCTTGATAGTGAGTTACAGAAAGCAGCAGAAGAAGCCTCAAATGACGGAAAAACGGTCGTGTACGTCGTCGAGAACAAGACCATTCTCGGTGCAATCATGCTAGCTGATGTTATCCGTGAAGAGTCCAAAGAAGCCGTCGCCCGACTGCACGATATGGGCAAACGTGTCGCGATGCTGACGGGCGATAGCAAAGGTGTGGCGGCTTGGGTAGCCAAAGAGCTAGGAATTAAAGAATACTTTGCTGAAGTCTTACCCGAGAATAAAGCTGAAACAGTCAAGAAATTGCAGGCTGACGGCAGCCGGGTGGCTATGGTCGGCGATGGCGTGAACGATGCGCCAGCACTGACACAAGCTAATATCGGCGTTGCGATTGGCGCTGGTACTGACGTGGCGATTGAGTCGGCGGGCATCGTACTGGCGAGCAGCGATCCGCGTGGTGTAGCAAAAATTGTCACGCTCTCAAAGGCAACGTATCGTAAGATGCTGCAAAACCTGGCCTGGGCGACTGGCTATAATGCTCTCGCGATTCCACTGGCCGCTGGCGTTACCTCGGCAGTCGGCTTTGTCCTCTCGCCAGCACTCGGCGCAGTTCTGATGTCACTTTCGACGATCATCGTCGCTATCAACGCACAGTTCTTACGACGAATTAAATTATAAGGAGGTACGTACATGCATAATCATGACGAACACGAACATCATCACCATCATCATGATACTGAGGCGGCTGATATTCCAGTCGACCGCATAGCCGTCTGTCCGGTAACGGGCGACGCGATTGATACGGCTGAAGCTGAAAAGCTTAGACATTTCAGGGATGTGGATGGCAAGCGGATTTATTTGTGCTGCGCCACATGCGTACAGCTATTCGATAAAAATCCTGACCAGTATGCAGATCATCATCTTGGTCACGAACATCACAATCATATTCCGACAACAGGCACGCTACGCTTGAAGGAAAAAGAACACCTGACAGATAATGTCTGGGCGTTTCGCTTCACTGCCGACCAGCCGCTATCATGGATGCCCGGACAATTCATCCGTATCGAAATCCCTCATGATACTCCTGATGATGAGGGTACAAAGCGATGGTTTACCATTTCATCGACACCGCATGACGGCTTTATCCAAATCACGACGCGCGTGACCGATACGACGTTTAAGCAAGCATTAGCTGCTCTCAACGTGGGCGAAAAAGTGCAGCTTATCGAGCAGCCGGACGGTGATTTTGTCTGGCAAGAAAGCGACAAGCCACTTGTTCTTATTGCTGGCGGTATCGGTATTACACCATTTTACAGTATGTTAAAGGCGAGAGGCCATAGTGGGCAACCCGTATCGGCGACGCTCATTTATAATGGTCGAACCGATGATTTGCCATTCAAGGCAGAGTTCGACGAGGCAAGCAAACGCCACCCAGAGTTTAGAGTCCAGTACGTTATCGGCGAACCACTTACTGCTGAAAAGCTCACTGAGCTCGTGCCAGATATCAATTCATCTCAGGTCTTCATATCAGGCCCCGAACCAATGGTAGAAACACTCGGCAAGCAATTAGAAGATAACGGATTGAGTAGCGATAGTCTCCATCAAGATTTCTTCCCTCACTACAGCGAGGCAAACTACTAGAAATATGACGCTTAGAGCAAAGTACGGTA
>MGCS01000005.1 GCA_001790515.1 Candidatus Saccharibacteria bacterium RIFCSPHIGHO2_12_FULL_44_22 | reverse complement strand
GCCGGAACATAAGTTTGCTGGGATTTTAATAGTTGCTCTTTTCGAAGTTCTGGCAGACTATCGCGTTCAGCTATGTACTCAAAGACTTTCTTGGCCAAATACCAATTGCGCTGCTGAAACAGCGGCAAACTTTCTGAACCGTCAAAGTCTGCTTGAGTAATTGCATTTAGGTGTGCGTCTTTCTGCTGGCAGCGTTTTTTTACCGCGTCCATAACCTCTTTGGGCTGTCTGTACATAAATGTGACATTATGTTCTTGGACTATTCCAGCTTTTTGAGCGGCAATGTCTGACAGGTTAGTGCCCAGCACGTTTGTATGGTCTAACCCTATGTCTGTTATTACACAGACCTTGTCAGATCTAGAAACCACGTTTGTTCCGTCTAGCAGACCACCCAGACCCACTTCTACCACAGCATAATCCACCCCCTGGCGAGCAAACTCCCAGTAGGCAAAAGCCACCAGCAGTTCAAAGTATGTAGGGTTTACACCTGTATTTTCTAAGGTATTCAAAAATTCACTAAGTTCTTTGCAAAATTCTGCCTCTGGCATTGGCATCAGATTAATCTGAACCCGCTCATTTACCTCGTCTACATGCGGCGACACCGTTAGGCCCACTTTTTTGCAACTTTGTTGCAGTAGTGAGGCAATGTAATAACTTGTGGATGTTTTTCCCGAAGTGCCGGCCACGTGTATGACTTTGTAGGAGTTCTGAGGATTGCCCAGCTTGTCCATAAGCACCTGCATGCGATCCAGTGAGTAGGCACCAGGAGTTGCCTTTGGCACAAACTGGGCCAAAACTTTATGCGCATCAGAAAAATTTGTAATCTTTGTCATGAAGTTATTGTACGTGAATTGGAATGCATAAAAACAGCTTGTGTTATCCGCGGACGGATAGCGCACATTCGCCTTCGGCGAACACTCCTCCCCTCAGCCATGCTCGAAGCAAGCTTCTGCGCGTGGCTTCGCTACGCCGAACCTGCGGTTCAAATCTGTGCTCGACATATCGAGCTGAAATTAAAACCACTCCCAGGGAGTGGCTTGAATTTCACCTGGTACAGCTTAGTATACGAAGTTAGAACCTCATTTATGGCTGCGTGACTTACTTTACCTTCAAGTGCTTTTGTAGGGCCTCGTAATTTTCAGGGGTAGGATTTTGTTCATATTTCTTTATGAGATCCTGCTCTGGTGTATGAGGTTTAGCCTCATTCGAGTAAAAGCGGCTCCAAATTAATTTCCATGCCAATTTGTCTACGAAGGCATCGAATATTATGTAATCAATAAAGCCATAAATAATTATTCCGCCTAAGACAAACCAAAAGAATGAGTCAACAAAAACAGCCCCGTATAGACCAATTAAAAGCACTGGGAAAAATCGAAAAGCGTAAAGTATAGCGCTCGTCTTTTTGCTCGTATAATGGCGATTGTCAACAGGCCTGAATACTGCTTTAATGACTTGTTTCATTAGCTATAAGTTTAACAGTTCCTTGGTTATTCGCCCTAAAGTTCAAATCTCGCCAGGGTTATGCAATTGTAAGAACCAAAAAGTAACAGATAACAGATGTGATATTCAAATTGCGGAATTGGTACAGCTTAGTGCACGAAGTTAGAACGAGACTACTTGTCTAAACGTCGCCGTTTTCTGCTATTTTCCTGTCTTCATAGGGGCCAACATCTCGACGATACCATTCTGCTTGAATGGAACTCAGTACGCCCATTGCACGATTATAGTTGAAGTATTTAGGTTCATAGAGCTCTTTAAGGATTCTTGTAACTGCATAATTCAACGCACCGTCTTGTTGCTCAGTAGGTAAGCCTTTAAGATGTGAAATAAGTGGTGCTAATAATTCATCAATTGGTGGTCGGTCGTCTTTTTTTATGTAGGGCATGTGATAAGTATAACAAAAAGTAGACGCCGTTCTGACGTCTACTAGTTAATCTCATGTGGTACGGCATCATTGATGAGGTTAGAATGATGCTGCTATCTAATAATAGTGCATTCAATCTATAAAAACTAAACTAGACCCCCGCCTAAACCTATATAGTTCTATTAACTTAATCATTGTGAGTTTTTAGCAGCCCGAATCATAATACTTTTTTCAACAGATGTGTCAAAGTCACCTTTATTATGTACGAACAAGTCTTGCGTCGCCCCAAGCGATACCCTACTAAAAGATTCGTTCGTACGAGAATCAACCTTAACCCAAAACTTATAAAGCTTCGGCAGGTATGCCTCATAGTGATTGAGGCCTTTAATACGTGTTAAGGCCGGAAAAAGTACACCGGCGGCACTATCATCTAGCGAGTTGAACTTGGCAAACGTAACAGTGTAGTCATCAGGACTTCCGGCATCCCCGGCAAGTAATAATTGTCGGATTCTTTCTTCATGTTTATTACCGAGGCTAACGCCATTGAATTCCTTTCGTTCGGTAATAGAAGCTCGCCATAGGTAAGACATGCAGAAAAGCTTTAGTTTTTTATGATCTACATTGCTTATAGTCCAACCTACACCGGTAGGATGATCTACCAGTTTACTCGTGTTTATAAAGTTGAGAGCATAGTTATCGTAAACACCGAGTTTGTTATCGCACTTTCTGCAAAGTATGTCTTGATCGTAAGAACCTGTGGGTGCTCGTTTCTTTTTGCCCATGTCCGTACCGACAATCAGCAAGGTACCGAACTCTTCAGGAGACATTGCTTTAAGCAGTCCTCTCGGCAGTACATGTGCCTCACACCTATTAGATTCATCGATGGGAACTGTGCAGAGCCGGCAATTCATCGTTCTTTTTGGAAAGTAATTCTGAAGCGATCATTATAAGTTTCATCCGGCTCGAATTCAGCATCGTAGATTCGTCCGCGTAGATCCGTGTAAGACACGTGAAGGGTCTTGAACTTACCGCTTTTGAGCCTTGCATCAATAAAACCGTGCATGTTTAGAGAGGGCAAAACTTCCGGTGCTGCTTTAAGTTCTTCTTCTTTGATGGCTGACCAGCCACCAGGCGCTAATACCGGGCGTCTTTTTATTACAACTGGAATCCGTGGTGTCCGTTGAATCTCAATGGTCTCAAAAGCCACATCAACTGCGATACCCCTACCCTCGTTTTTGATGTGAAAGACGTCAGGCGCTTCGGATGACCATTGTAATCTAAGGTAGGGTAATGTTTCGTAATCATACTGCTTCTGTGCAACTTTTTTGAGCCAGTACGTTTCTTTTGTGTACCTTACTACAGCAAAAGCGGTGAACCATAATAGCTCAAAAGTTAGAAGATCGCTTAGCTTCATCTGACTTTCAAGTGCCGCAGTCCTGTAAGCTAGAACTCCCAGCACACTTACAGCTATCCATAAGATGAGCAGTCCCCAGTCAAACAAGTCTGTGCCCGTATTACTCTTCACCGAATTGTTCCATTGGTTTTCAATTAGGTCACGGAAGCCAAGAAACCGGTTCTTTTTACTCATTGACGTAACCAAGCTTCTGTAATGTCAGTACAGTGGGTGGTGACATTGTTAAGCCCTTTAGTTTATCAGTTGAAAACCACGTAGCTTCCACAAAGTCATCTTCAGTTTTGGTTATTACTTCATTACTAGTCTTAGGCAATCTAATGACAAAGTTATAAAAGCTCATGTCTACAAGAACACGCTCCCCGGTGTCTCGCAGGGTTTTCTCGCTCTCGCCTGTTAATGCTCCCTCGACTTGCTCAACTTTAGCATCCGTAATGTTAATACCAGTCTCTTCTAGCACCTCTCGTTTAAGCGCATCGAGCTTAGTCTCCCCCTCATCAACTCCACCGCCAGGGACAATCCAAGATCCAGTATAAACCCCGCCTTTATGGCTTTTGCCAAGCAGAAGTTTATTGTCTGAAGATAGTATGAAAGCACCTACAATGTCTCTTTTAATTGTTCTCATGTTTCTGACTTTCGTAGGCCTCAACAGCTTTATCCAATTCTATTAAGAACGAAGGTATGTAGTCTCCTGGTTTGTCAGTTACTCTTTGCTTAAGTTCTGCGTGAGGTAACACTAAGAATTCATCTACTTCTTCGTTTGGTTGTGGTATCTCTTCGCTAATGCCGATAAAAAGATGTGACAAACGACGTCGAGTAGTTGAGCCATCTTCATCAGGAAATTCATTCATAAAGGTCTCGACTTTTTGCAGTTTGCTTTCAAAGCCCATCTCTTCTAACTGCTCCCGTCTAGCGGCTGCCAATGGCTTTTCGCCGGTAAGAATTGCTCCACAAGCTGAGACATCCCACAACCCAGGATAATGCTTTTTGTGAGTAGGGCGTTTCTGGATCCATACCTTGCCCAGAGAATTGAAGACAAAAACGATGACGTTTTCAATAATGTGATTATCGCGCTCGGCTTCTTCGCGTGTAATGGTCTTGATGACATCTCCTGCATCATCAACCACATCTATAATCTCTCTGTCACTCACTTTTTGCCCTTATAATCGTTAAAACCTGATCTACAGTCTGCTCGACGTTGTGATCGGTTGAGTCAATCTTAGTGAAGTCTTTATAGAAGTCGGCAGTTGAAAAGTAATCGTGGTGTTCTAAAACTGCTTTGTCGCCCATGATAAAGTCTTCATGACGTTCCTTATCTCGACTTTTAACTTTATCCAGATGTGGAAGTAGTAAAAACTTATGAGTTAGATCAATGTGTTTGGCTATGTTTTTCCAGGCAGGTTCGTTTATGTAGCCGTTAATGATTACGTTGTAACCGGCTTCCTGAAAGTTATAAGCAAGTAACCCAATGTTTTCGCCCAGTAATTCCCATTGCTTAATACCGTCAGGACTTTTGTCGTAGATAAAACCGCTTACAACCATGTGCTTTAAGTGGTCTGCGTCAATGTTCACGCACTTCTCAATCTGCTTAGCCAGCTTTGACGCTACCGTGCTTTTACCTGAACCGGTGGGACCTGTGATGGCAACAATCATTCTTTTGGTCGCTCCCATTGTTTGATGGCCGGTGAGAAGTCTAGCTGGTAATCAGGAATGCCAAGACTTAACCCATGTTTGACGACTGGCTCGTATTGTTTGGGCTTGCTTCGGTCAACTTTGAAGACTTTGTTTGGGAAGATTACAAAGTGGTAATCATTGTTCTTAAAGTCGGCGTACCAGTAATTATTGTCCAGGGACTTGCTTAACTGCTCTGCGACTAATGCAGCCTGATCTTCCGAGATCTCAAACGTATGCAACGTCCATTGTTTTAGCCATGGTGTTTTGTGATGTTCGGTTACCGGCTCAACTTTTGTTTTAGTAACTTTAACTTGGCTCAAAACGGCTTTATCTTTGAGACTTTCTTCAATAATTACGCCTGTGTAATTCATAAGTTTTCTATTAACTCCGGCAATTCAAGGCATGGTTCTTCGTCATCAACTGCCCCAGACATGTGTTTTGCACCATGCTTAATGACAAGTTTTGCGCTTAACTCATGTTTTAGGCGTGTACCGTATTGTTCTGATACGTAAGGATCATTGTCTGATTGTATAGCTACGAATCCGTGCTTTGACTTTGGCTTAATCTTGCTAAAGTCGAGTCGAGTTTCAAAAAAGTTCTCAAGTTCCTTAGAACCAAGTTGATCGGTAAAACCTGCTACTAAGATGACCTTGCCAACTTGTCCATCATTAAGTGTCTCGAGGTAACGCATGATTGTAACAGTACCTATACTGTGACCGATTAAAACAAGCTCATCATCGGGTTGACCAATCCCTTGTTGCAAGTGCGGTAACCAAGTAGCAAGCTTCGGTGGGTCAGGATCTGGCATGTCAGGAACAATAACTTGATAGCCTTTCTTTTCCAACTCAGCTTTAGCCCATGGATACCAAGCATAGTTAGAACTTCCACCCCAGCAATGAACAATGACGGCTCTTTTCATCTCAAAACCCTTACTTTTTTAAAGTTTTTTCCTTCAAGTCCCTCAATTCTCACATCTTCGAATTCGAACCTAGTCTCTTTGAGCTGACCTGGTGAAAGTATGATCTGCCTAAAGCTATCATCACTTGGTTTAAGTACGCCAACACCAACCCAGAACTTCATAACTGAATCTTTAGTTGTTCCGACTGAGATTGTGGTACCCGAAGGCAGCGGCTGGGTAAAGGCCATAATCTTTTCTGGTCTCCCTTTGTGGTAGCCTGGTTCGGCTTTGGTTGCCATGTAGGCATTATGCAGATGGTAAACTTTTTCTCGCCACTTTGGATCTTTAAGCTGCTCGTCTGTTGGCTTAGTGTTTAATTCAACCATTGCTCTTTGTGATTCGGTAAGTTCAGGCAGGCCTCCGGGCGTTTCAGCTGTTAGTTTTTCAACATTGCGTTGCAGCGACTCGTTAAAAGCTTCTGGCGAGGAAAACTTACTACCTACAGTAGTGATAGTCATCTTTAAGTTACTTGGTTGGTAAGGCTTTAAAAAGTCTACTAAGGTCTGGTAGCTTCTAATGTATGCTTCGATGTCTGCCAAATCAACGTTATCGAGTTTCGGAACTATTAGGTCGTCAACGAAAAAGTCAAACCATACACCGGGTTGATAGATCTCGCAAACCGGCTTAACCCAATTCGAGTAGTACATGAGTGAAAACAGTTCTGCCCAATCTGCTTCTGGTGTTTCTTCAAGTCTCCAAAGTTTGTAGGCTCCCTGTAAAAAAGTAACGTTTATTGGTTCGTTCTTTTCGACGTTGATACGAATCGCGTTGCGAACATGTTTCTGCAGGTCTTCGTTGGCGGAGTACTTACGGAACTTCTTTGACATCAAAGCTTTGAAGATTGCTTCAATTAGCTGGTCGTTATCACCAGGCCTCTCTAAGCTAACAGGCTTTTTGAGCTCGTTAAGTTTTAGCTGGATGTAATCTTGTGCAGTCATAATAATTGGAGATGCGGGGTAGACACGAACCTACCGTATGTAGCTTTGCGAGCTACCACCTGTTCTCGGTCACCGCATCACAGTAATTGTAACACCGAGGAGCTCTCTGGTCATTCTCTGTCATCAAAGATGATAAACTACACACTTTTTGGGTTTCTGCGCGCTAGGGGTCACGAGAATGACCCAGAGATATGCTTCTATCTGTTAAAAGTTTGAAAAACTGAAAAAGGAATCAGTTTTTGCAACTTGAAAGACTGAAAGAGTTTCAAGTTCTGGGGCATGGGGGTAAAACCTAACCATCTGACAAAAGAGTCAGATCTTGGGTGTTCTTAGATTCTGCCAAACTGCCAAAGAAAGCAGATTCCGGCTCTTGACTAATTGCCAAAAGAGTCAAGTTTGGACTGTGCCCTGATTCATGTGCTCGGTTACGAATCGTCTGATGTCCTTGGTCTTGGACTCACGTTTCATAATAAACAGTTCAGCCATACTCCGGCTGAGATCACCGACCGCACCGCTTCCGCCACCGTTAATGAGTGTCTCTAGTTCAATGTCGCCAGTCGTGGTGCGCAGGACATCGTAAAACCTCTCCTTAGCATAGCCATGTGTTTGCTTCTTTGGTGCAGCTAAAGAAAACACACCCATTGTAGCCATTCTTGTGGCAGTTAATCGTTGAGTGGTCTGAGTGTTTGTCTTTTCTTCAATCTCGTTCTCATAGCCGATGACTTCATCCCACTCGAACTTTTTAACTGACGGCGTGTTCTTCTTGCCGTATACAAACACCCCGTCATCGGTTAGCTCCAGTGTAAGCCACTTGTAGCCATGAATTGCAGGGTGTGAGCTGAAGTACTCACCGTTAAACTTTATTGGCTTAGATGCTTTGAGTTGGCTGGCTTTAGCCAGCTTCCGTTGGTTTGACTGCTCCTTTAACTTTTTGCCTACGATGACTGCTGGAGAAAGACCCATCACTTTTTTACTGAACTTCATGTACTTGCCTAACATGCGTATGCCTCCACTTAAGTTTGTTAGGCGGCATTAAACGCACAGAGCCCGCCGCCAGGCGGCAGCCTTTCGGCC
>MGCS01000004.1 GCA_001790515.1 Candidatus Saccharibacteria bacterium RIFCSPHIGHO2_12_FULL_44_22 | reverse complement strand
TCGCGTCATATCAAATGCACGCTGACTTTGCCCTGCTGGCGCTGACCTTACTAGGTCGGTAGAATTGGTTGCGACGATCGAGGTACTGGTATCTGGAGGAGTGTGATTCCATATATCGGTACCAGTTACCCCAGGTGAAAGAATACCGGCTCCAGCTGCGTTTTTTGGGGACCCTCCGCCTGCAGAAAGCGCGTATTTAAAGTAGCGAATTTGCGGTGTTGTTGCAGTTGGATGGTCGAATGCCAAGAAATGCCCAATATTGCCATTTCGTCGATGCATAGAATAAGCTTTTGTATGGAAAAGGTATGGGCCTTCACTCCATGTTGTCGCCGCGTCAGTTGTGCGCATTAGCATATTCATACTGTTGCCGCGGAACATAACGCCAAATCCATTGTCAATATTATTAGGATTAGGTCCAATGATTTGACCATAGGCAACAGCATCGACACCAGTTGGCGTCGTATTGATTTCGCTATCGATCATGTCAAATTCACCATACGATTTGCCTTTTATCGTTCGTAGCATGGCGTCTCGATCATGGTACGCACCAACAATAAACGGCTGCTTGCCTTCTCGGAGCATTATTGATCGCGTATAGTGATCGTCTGCTGCATGGCGCTCCTGAGATATCACCTTGCGACCAACGGTCTTGGAGGCTAGATCAAACCAACCAACATTTACTGCCCCACCCCTTGACGAGCCTGTTATATAGGCTCGTCGGCGCACAGAATCGTAGACGAAATCAGGATATGCATGCCATGAATTAAGCATGTCAGGAATACGCGTCGCTGATATACCAGCTGTCGTGCCTCCTGAAGAATATAAGGCATCGAGTGCAACTCGCGTCGCAGAGCTATTGTTTTGAATGAGTGTCGTGTTTTGGGTATCAAGGTCTGTCGTAGCTATTGAGCTATCGGCTTTATCGAGACTAAGCTGAACAGAGCTAGCTAGTTTTGACTTGGTTATCGTACCGTCGTCAATATTCGCAGGTGCGTTCAACTTCGTCTGAACAGCAGCCGACAAGAGTGGCTCTGTGACTGATCCGTCTGCAATGGTAGCAGCATTCACTGAATCACTTGCAAGTGCGGCGTTTGTTACTGAGTTGGGAGCGAGAACGCTTGCTGTAACCGCATTGTCTTTGATAGTGCCGTCTGTTTTATGAGACTGTGACAAATAGTCATTGAGGATATCTCCCCAATTACCACTATCTCCTCCTGGTTGTGGTAAACGTGCCATATGAGAATTAGTATACCACATCGTGCTTGTGGTATACAATTTTAAAAAATTCCCTTTTAACAGAGAGTCTTTCTTTGTGAACCGAGTACTAACCTAATCTTTATGGTAGCCATCGCCCGTGTCTTTGGCACGTTCACGCTCATCCATAGCAGCTAAATATGCCGATACTTTTTGTAAATATTGATTCGTAGCCTGCAATTGTGCCCGAAGATCATTGATATCTACCACGACCTTGTCGATTTTGTCTGCATCATGATGCACTTCTTCCATAAGCCGCGCGACCTGTTTGATCTCATCCTGGGAACGGTCGAGGTCATCGGTTCGCTGATCAATTTTTTGCACGCCATCTTTGATTCGATTAATATCGTTTTTGATATCATTCAGTCCATCACGAACTGCTCGCTGCACGTCATCTCGGGTTGCTGCGTCTGCCATATAGTTCTCCTTATAGTTCTAAGTACGGAAGCGGGATTTTTGTCATTAACATCTCACCTACCCGTTGATAGAGTGGGCGCTGACCAGCAAGTTCGCCGATCTCGTCCGGGTCTACCCATTTGTAATATTCGATTCCTTCTTCGGTGACGATTGACGCTGCCGTCGTCTCATCTATATCTATTATAAAGAAAAAATGGTAACAATCTTTAAATCCCATACGTTCCGTGACATACAATGCCGTAAAGAACGATACTAACTGAGGATCGAGAGTAAGACCGACCTCTTCGAGCGTCTCGCGAATTGCAGCGTGCTTTGGTGCTTCGTCTAGATCGATTGCGCCACCCGGAAACGTCATCGCAGGTTTATAATCATCTTTGACCATCAGTATTTTGTCATCGAATCGTACAATCACTCCAGCGCTCGAGCGCTTACCTGGAAGATTATTGTACCATTCACGTGATTCGTCAACAGTGTAGTGCATACGCTACTTTGCAAACTCAATCGCGCGTGTTTCACGAATGACATTTACTTTGATCGTACCTGGATATTGCATTGTACTTTCGATTTTGGTGGCGATGTCACGAGCGAGTTTGATTGCCGACAAATCATCAACGTGTTTTGGACTGACAATAACGCGGACTTCGCGTCCAGCACTAATCGCATAGGCTTTGTCGATTCCGTCAAAACTCACAGCGATATTCTCTAGATCGCGCATGCGTTCAACGAAGTTTTCGGCGCTAATGTTACGTGCACCTGGACGTGCCGCAGACAATGCATCGCAGACACGAACCACGAGTGCTTCCGGCGTTGTCGCTTCGATGTCGTCATGATGTGCTTCGATTGCGTGGACGACATCCTCTTTCATCCCATATTTGCGCGCTAGTTCTGCACCAACATGATGGTGTTTACCTTCCATTTTGTGCGAGACTGCCTTGCCGACATCATGAAGCAGCGTTGCAATCTTCGTCGTTCGAACATCTGCACCTATTTCTTCGGCGATCAGTCCCGATAGATGCGCCATTTCAGTGCTATGTAGTAGCACATTCTGGCCATAGCTGGTTCGATATTTTAGTTCGCCAAGCAATTGCAGCATTTCTCGAGGGATTCCGGTCACGCCAACTTCTCGGGCAGCATCTTCACCTGCACGGATAACTTCTTTTTCAAGCTGCTTTTCGGACTTCGCCACGACTTCTTCTATGCGTCCAGGATGAATACGCCCGTCCTTCATTAACTGTTCAAGACTTAGCCGAGCAACCTGCCTACGAATAGGGTCAAAGCTAGATAATACGATCATACCAGGCGTATCATCGACCAGGATATCAACGCCAGTTGCTCGTTGAAGTGCCTGAATGTTACGACCTTCTTTACCAATAATTCGGCCTTTCATTTCGTCATCAGTCAACTTGATAGCCGTCACTGTTCGCTCAGCCGTCACTTCGCTACTCATACGTTCCATAGCGGTTACGATAATCATTTGTGCCCGCTCTTCGGCTTCATCGGCAGCATCTTGCTGTAATTTTGCAACCAGATTAGTCAAGTCGTTCTTGATGTCACGTTCGGTCATCTGCATTAGCTTATCTGCCGCATCTGACTTTGATAGCTTTGCTATTTTTTCTAATTTCTCTTGCTGACGCGTTCGTACCTCACGGATTTCAGATTTTAATGATTCGACTTCATCCTCTTGGATACGCAACTTTTCGGTTCGTTTATCAATCTCATCGATTTTTTTATCCAAATGAACTTCACGATCAGCGAGACGATTTTCAGTCCGCTTCCATTCTTTGCGTCGTTCATTTTCTAGCGCTATCGCTTCATCTTTTGCCTTTAAAACAATGTCGCTCGCCCTGGTTTGCGCTTTTAGCACCTCTTGATCTGCCGATCTTTTTGCCACTGCCGCACGGCGCTTTTCGTACGTCACTGTTCCGCCAACACCAAAAGCTACCCCTATTACAGCGGCAATTATACCCTCTATCATATATGTTCCTTTCTGCCAGCCATACTCTACAAAAGCAATCAAAAGTAAAATGTAATGAAGCAAATAAACGGAAAGTAGGCGGCAATGTATCAAAATTGAAAATGCATCAAAGCTTATAAAAAGCTATCTCTATTGTAGCCCGCACATCGTTTGCAGTGCAAGTTATTTTCGTGGTTTTGTAATGTGAGCTACCGCACCATAGTCGGGCAACACTATCTTGTCGTCGTGGCCATCGCGTAAACGACGAAGTGCTTTTTGTTGCCAGGTATCACCACTTTCGCCAACAATTGGAACCTCAAGACCATCTGCGAGCGTATTAACGACAGTTAATCCAATGCGAAGTCCTGTAAAGCTACCGGGACCTTTGAACACACCGATTCCTGTACAATCTGACAGTTCCATGCCATGGATGTGTAGTTGCGATTGAATATAGGCAAGTAAGCCTTTGGCTAATTGACGATCCGCCTGCCACTGCGCATCAACCTGTGAGCCATCAACGACAATCGACAGTCTACACAACCCCGTTGATGTATCAAGAAGCAGGATCATGAAATCGCCTCGTGTAGACGCCGTGACACATCACCGCCTGCCGTCAACTCCACCAAACGCTCGTCTTCTGCAGTCGCCGTGATCGTGACACGAAGTGTGTCCGCAGGTAGTATGGTATCAACAACGCCCGCCCATTCAATGACCGTCACTGTCCTACTATCCTTTACCACTTCGTTCAATTCATCAGCCATAATACCGGCAGTGCCTAATCTATAAAAATCGTAGTGCGCAAGAGTAATTCCATCGCGTGCCGTGTACAAACGATTGATCGTGTAGGTAGGGCTTTGGATATCCTCGTCGATCATAAGACCAACGGCCATACCTTTCACGAGCGTCGTTTTTCCAGCACCGACGTCGCCGACAAGTTCGATCACTTCGCCACCCCGAAGAGACGCGCCAATAGTCTGGCCAAATTCCTTCATAGCCTGTTCGCTTGATACAACAATCATTCGACATATTATACCATGTTTACGACGCACCTCTATTAATTACGTCTGTTAAAACACTAGCACTTTTATACACCGTCCTTTATAATCGAGCATAAGTATTATGCGTATATCTGACGGTACGATTGAAAAGCTTCTCGTTCAAGGTGACCATATCACCCCAGACCAGCTAACAGGCCTCAAAGAAGAGAGCACTCGTTCACGTCGTCCATTGCAAGATCTCGTTGTGCAATCAAATATCGTCGACGAACGCACACTGACAAAATTGTTCGCCGAATACGCAGACATGGCTTTTATCGAACTCGATCCGAACGATATCCCTACCGACGTACTAAACAAGATCCCCGAACATATTGCTCGTCAATATAATGCCATCCTGTTCCGTGTCGATGAGGACGGTAAGATGCATCTTGCGATGGATGACCCGGACGACGTCCAGGCTGTCGACTTTATTCAAAAACAAATTGGTGAAAACGTTAAAATCTACATCTCGCCGCATACCAACATCCAGTCTGCACTCGAAAATTACCGTGGTGATGTCGACAAAGAATTAAACGATGTTATTGACATTCAGCGTGAAGACAACACGGCAAACGAGAAAGTCAGCGACGAAGACGTTGCAGAAAACTCACCGATTGCACAAACAATCAACCTCTTACTTGAATACGCTATTCGCAGTAGTGCAAGTGATATCCACATTGAACCACGCGAAGAATTTGTCCAAATTCGCTATCGTATTGACGGCGTCCTCAAAGAGGTTAACCGATTACCCCGGAACGTTCATGCAGCGCTCGTTAGTCGTATTAAAATCCTCTCCAATCTTAAGATTGACGAACGTCGTGTTCCGCAAGATGGCCGATTCAAGATCAAAGTTGGCGGCAAGCAGTACGCGCTCCGCGTCAGCACACTACCTATTTCCGACGGAGAAAAGGTTGTCATGCGTATTTTGGACGAATCAAATCAAGCAATCGCGCTTGATCAACTTGGCTATTGGGGTCACTCGCTCAGTGTCATCAGCGAGGCCATCACCGAACCTCACGGTATGGTGCTTGTTACTGGACCAACAGGTTCGGGAAAATCAACCAGTTTGTTTAGTGTGCTTTCGCAGCTAAATAAACCTGACGTCAATATATCTACGATCGAAGACCCGGTTGAGTACAAGATTCCCGGCGTTAACCAAACGCAAACAAACTCAAAAGCAGGTATGACATTTGCGTCTGGATTACGAGCACTGCTTCGTCAGGATCCAAACATCATCATGGTTGGAGAGATCCGTGACGGTGAAACCGCCAACTTGGGCGTGCAGGCAGCCCTCACCGGACACCTAGTGTTCAGCACGCTTCACACCAATAACGCCGCGACATGTCTGCCGCGTTTACTTGATATGGACATTGAGCCTTTCTTGATCGCAAGTACCGTTCGCGCGATTGTCGGTCAACGACTTGTTCGTCGTCTCGATAAAGAAACTCGAACCTCATATTCGCCAACCGAAGAAGAAAAACATGCCATCGTTCACATGTTCAATCTGACATCGGATCAAGACTTTCGCTATATTCATGAACTTGAAAAACAAGCAGCAGCAGCTGGGGTTGGAGGCAACACTCCGCTTAGTACAGACGAAAAAGGCATCAAGACACTTTATAAAGCCGCCAACACCGAGGACGCCAGTGGGAAACATGATGGCTACCATGGACGAATTGGTATTTACGAGGTACTCAACAATACGCTGACGATTCAAAAGCTCATCACGACAAACGCGACCAGTAATCAAATTCAAGCACAGGCAATCATGGAGGGAATGATTACAATGCATACCGATGGATTAATAAAAGCGCTTCGAGGTGAAACGACAATCGATGAAGTATTACGAGTAACGAAGGAATAAACCCATGCCACGATATCAATATACAGCAACATCAGAAACTAATAAGACGACGAGCGGTTCACTTGATGCCAACGATGAAACATCGGTTATAGAGGCTCTCAAAAAGCAGAATCTTCGCCCACTCAGTGTGACACTTGAACGTAAAAAAAGTAAATTTTCGGTCAACAACCTTCTTGGCGGCAACAAAGTAAAATCCGATGACCTCGTTGTATTCACGCGACAGCTATCTGCGATGGTGAGCGCTGGCGTGCCACTCCTTCGCTCATTAAGTTCACTTGAGCAGCACTCTGAAAGCCCGGCGCTAAAAGGTATCCTCGTTGGGGTTATCAAAGACGTAGAGGGAGGTTCGACACTTGGCGATGCGCTCGACAAATACCCAAACACGTTTAGCGATGTCTATGTAAACATGGTTCGTGCTGGCGAAACAGCCGGAATCCTAGACGAGATCCTCAAACGACTCGCGCTTCAGCAGGAGAAAAACTCAACGATTCGTAAAAAGGTAAAAAGCGCCATGACTTACCCGATGGTTCTGATGTTCATTACGGTTATTGGCTTTTTCGGACTGATGCTTTTTGTTATTCCACAGATTGGCAAAATTCTCACCGATCTAAGCGGAGGAGACGGCGAATTACCTGCTGTGACATTAGCGATGCTTGCTATCAGCGACTTCATCCTTGCCTATTGGTTTATTGTCATTCCAGCTTTTTTCGGCGGCGTCTGGGGCGTGCTTCGATATATCAAAACACCAAAAGGAAAGAAGCTATTCCATAGATTCGTACTAAAAGTACCCGCAGTAAATGGTGTCATCCGCAAAGTTATCATCGCGCGTTTTGCCCGAACATTCTCGTCACTGAACGGCGCAGGTGTATCAATCCTTGAGACATTGACCGTTACCGCGCATGCACTTGGAAACAAAGTATACGAAGAAGCCCTCCTTGATTCGATCGACCAAGTAAAAAATGGCCAGCAGCTGTCTCATATCCTTGAAGCTGATGATCTATTCCCATCAATCGTGTCACAGATGCTTTCTGTCGGCGAAGAAACAGGACAAACAGATGTCGTTCTCATTAAGGTCGCCGAATTTTATGAGGAAGAAGTCGACACCGCTATTGCCAGTCTTAGTTCGATTATCGAACCAGTCATGATCGTCATTATGGGTAGTGCAGTGGGTCTTATCGCGGTCAGTGTCATGGGGCCAATCGCTAGTCTTGCACAGAATATTCAAGGCTAGGCATAAGCATAATGGCATGCTATACTAACATCAATAAAACAATGTGGGCATCATGAACAAACTATTTTACAAAGACAAACCAATCATCGGACTTGATATCAGTAGCACGGACATGAAGCTCATGTCGATCGATTTACACAAGCAACAGGTACTTGGCTACGGCAATATCGACCTCGACCCACTGCGTATTAAAAAAGCATTCGACGAAGATGACAACTATCTTAGTGAAAGCCTCCGCAGCATGCTTGATAGCAAACTTGTTGGTAGTTTAGGCAGCGACCAAGTTGTACTTGGCATCCCAACATCTCGAACATTTTCTCGAACGTTCACTGTCCCATTGTCTGCAGAAAAAACACTTGCAGATGCTGTCGCAATCGAAGTAAGTCAATATATCCCACTGCCTATGTCGCTCCTCTACGTCGACTACGAAGTGATTGAACGAAATGACAAAGTACTCACCGTTATTATGAGTGCCGTCCCAAAGAAACTTGTTGACAACGCACTTGCGTCATGCGAAGACGCAGGACTAACGGTCAATATGATCGAACCTGCAATCAATGCCGTTGCTCGCGTGCTGAAATTGACCGAAGAAGGCCATCTGCCAACTGTAATTGTTGATATCGGCGCCGCAAACACCGACATTGCCGTCCTAGATGGATCTGTTCGTATTACTGGAGGTATTGGAACCGGAGGAAATACGTTCACGCTCGATATTGCCAAAAAGTTAAGCGTGACACTAGAAAACGCTCACCAGCTAAAAGTCCTCAACGGACTTGCACCAGGAGCTCGTCAAGAAAAATTGACTGCTGCGCTTCGTCCATCGCTAAGGGGAATTATTACAGAAACGCGCAAGGTGATTCGTTATTATAACGAACGACTCAGCAATGATCGTCGGCTTGAACAAGTCCTTGTTGTAGGTAGCGGCAGTAATGTACCTGGTATCGGCGAATACTTTACTAACGAACTCGTCATGCCAGCGCGGACAGCAAATCCATGGCAACAACTTGATTTTGGTCAACTACCGCAACCCGCAAAACAGTTCCGTTCACGCTACATAACGGTAGCAGGTCTATCGAATGTACAAAAGGGAGCGATGTGGAAATGATAAATCTATTACCTACAGAATACAAAAAAGAATTACGCGCAGCCCGAATGAATGTCGTATTATTACGCTACAATGTCATTACAGCCAGTGCAGTCGTCTTTCTTATGCTTACTTGCGGTATATTCTTTGCTATTTTGACAACCAACAAAATCACCGCCGAAGACACGAATAAGGTGAACGAAGAAAAGGCTAGCAGCTATGCGTCCACTAAACAACAGGCAGAGGAATATCGAAATAATCTAGCCCTTGCAAAGCAAATCCTCACGACAGAGATCAACTATACTGATGTTGTCTTTGCAGTAACGAGTCTTCTTCCAAAAGGCGTCATTCTCAATGACTTGACTCTCAGTGCAGCTGATTTCGGAAATCAAACAACAATCACTGCACAGGCCAAAGACTACGACGCTGCCACCGCGTTAAAAGAAAGATTCCAAGAATCTCAAGTATTTTCAAATGTGTCGTTTCAAACTATTAGTGACAGTCAAAGCGAAGGCGGAGGAAATAGCGCATATCCAATTAATGTAACTATGAGTGTTACCGTTAACAAGGAACTACAATAATGATGAAAAAAGCCACACGATTGAGCGCGCAAAGACTACGCCTATTACTCATCGCTAGCATTGTTGCGGTGGTTGCGATTACCAGTGTCGGGTTCTACTTTGTGAGAATACAGTTAATGGATTACGCTGAAAGTGTTCACATAAGTACGCTTACTGCACAGACCAGCGACAAAAACGTCGCAAACTTAGAAATCCTAAAAACCAAGCTTGCACAAGACACCGACACGGTCGAGCGAACAGGCAGGGTTGTAGCTGACAGCAAGTCATACGCGTATCAAGATCAGATCATCAAAGACCTTAATCAATATGCATCGAAAGCAGGCATAACGATTTCTGGATATACTTTTGGTGCTGCAACCACCGGCGCGACAACACCGGCACCAGCACCAGCCACGAACGAGAGCGGTGAGCCTACGACACCATCAGTCACCACGCCAGTAACAGCTGCACCGAAATCTATTACCGCTTCTGTTAATGTAAAATCGCCAACCAGCTACGCAAAACTAATGAATTTTGTGCATCTTGTTGAACAAAACCTTACAAAAATGCAACTTTCGGGCATATCTATGACCAAAGAAGAAACGGCAGGTAATGTAACGGTCAGTGCACTTAATATAGAGGTCTACGTACGATAATGGAAATTTCAGCAGCATCACTAACAACACCGATAAGTCATTTTTTCAGCAAATACCACCCCACTATTTTTCTAGTAAGCATAGGGCTACTCCTTGCAGTAGCGGTATTCCTCCTGACTCTTACACTCCAAGAACCTACTGCCGTTGACGAGACGGCGGCAATCGAGACTATCAGCAGTAGTTTTGACGAAGATACCATTAAAAAAATTGAAGCGCTGCGCGACAGTAGTGAGACTCCACAATCTATCACGTTCCCATCTCCTCGTAACAGCCCTTTCGTTGAGTAGTTCAACATAAACGTCTATACTAGAAGTATGCTCATTAGTGGAACAGACCTTACAAATATCCCGATCCTAGGTCTACAAACAGGCAGTGAGTTGGCTGTCATTGAATCAGAGATAGTCAACCCTCATAACCTATCGATTGTCGCTTTCGAACTCACCGGACAACTTCTCGACAACCCACTGTCGCTTTTACGCGTTGAAGATATCCGTGAATTTAGCCAGATCGGCATGATTGTCGATTCAAGTGACGAATTTGTCCAGCCTGACGACGTGATTAAACTAAAGCCAATCTACGACCTTCATTTTTCATTAAAAGATAAACAAGTACTGAGTGAAAAGAGAAATAAATTAGGGAAAGTAATGGACTATATTATTGATAGTGACAGCTTCGTTATACAGCAAATCGTTGTCAGACGACCCCTACTAAAAAGCTTTAATGACTCTGAACTACTCATTCATCGATCACAAGTTATCGAAGTCACAGATGAGGCAATAGTCATCAAAGAAAAAGCACATTCAACAGTAATGCCTATTACAAAAAATGGACACAGCTATATCAACCCCTTCAGGCAACAGTCACCACAAACGGACATATCACATAACTCGCAAGATTAGCTTTGCATGCTACCCGCATCATCATCGAGCGCGGATTTAATGTCATCATAGCCAAAACCCTGCCGGGCGAGATACTGCATAAACTTCTGTTTGTCTGGATACCGCGCTTGCTTTTTTGTAATAATTTTTTGTAGCTCGCTGCTATCTGTTCGCGATGATGCATCGAGTAGTCTTTCGATGATACTTCGTTCGACGCCTTTTGATTGTAGTTCTGATTGTAGTTTACGTGCGCTACTGCCTTTTGTCATGTTGCGATTCTCTACCCAGTAGTGTGCAAATTTTTCGTCATCAATATACCCCTTATCAACCAAGCGCACAAACACACGTTCGGTGATTGACGTACTGACGCCAGGTTTTGTAATGATATCGCCGGTTTTGCGATTCCTTACTTTCTGCTCCCTCGTTTTTCGATACAAATAATCGCGCATCTCACGGGCGCTATGCGGTCGCATCAAACAATATTCAAGCGCTCTAGCATACATCTTACCAAATTGACTTTCTGTTTCCAGCTCAGTCAATTCTTCGTCTGTATATTCCTTTCCGATACGAATACCTAGGTCAGCGTATTGATAGATATCGAGTGAAAACCGGTAGTGACCGTCAACCATTATGTTCACACGGTTCTTATCTTTTTGCTGAGCAGTAATCGCTGTTATTTTCATAAAGACAGACGACGAAGAGCAGCAATAAGTAATAGGAAATAGGCTTCACCTTGAGGAACAAGATTGTATTCCTCTGGGTTTTTTGTCATCACCTCAAATTCATCAAGGCTTTTCCATAGTAACTCATCTACTTCACCATCGTTAAAGTTAAACTGAATATCCCTATCAAGTTGATAGAGGTAAACGACATCAAACTCCCTACCGCTTAGCGGAGTCCTGAGACTAAAAACATAGTAAAGCTTTTCAGCCTCGATATCTATATCAATCTCTTCTTGGGCCTCACGTAACACCGAGTCTACGGGAGATTCTCCTGCGTCAATATGACCCGCAGCAGAGATATCTAAATACCCCGGCCATGTGCTCTTTGATCGCGATCGCCTCTGCAGCAAGACTTCGATATTCGTTCCCTGTTTTCGCCAGATCCATACATGCGCAGCTCCCATAATAAGCGCTGGGTTTTGCTTGAACTCGTTGCGAGAAGCAGAAACCCCTTCGAGAGGGGCTCCGTTCTCTGCGTACACCTGCCATGGCTCGTTATGCGCCGTCGCCATCACCTATACGTCCAGTTCGGCTACTTTTTCGCGGACGAGCGCATCGATTTCAGCGAGCACTTCTGGATTTTGTTTGAGGTAGACCTTCGTCGCTTCTCGTCCCTGTCCGATCTTCGCATCTTTATAGTCAAACCATGCGCCGGCCTTTCCAACGATACCGTGAAGTACCGCAAGATCAAGCACATCACCAGTCTGACTAATACCTTCGTTATACATAATGTCGAATTCAGCAATACGGAATGGTGGAGCAATCTTGTTTTTGACAACCTTTACTTTTGTGCGATTACCGATGATGTCTTCGCCATTCTTAATTTGGCCGGTACGACGGATATCAAGGCGAACTGACGCGTAAAATTTTAGCGCATTACCACCAGTCGTCGTCTCTGGGTTACCAAACATGACACCAATTTTCATACGGATCTGGTTGATGAAGATGACCGTCGTCTTTGACTTGTTGATAATACCTGTCAATTTACGAAGCGCTTGGCTCATAAGGCGAGCCTGTAGTCCCATATGACTATCACCCATATCTCCGTCAATTTCCGCCTGGGGAACAAGTGCCGCTACAGAGTCCACAACGACAAGATCAACCGCGTTTGAGCGAACGAGTGTCTCGGCAATCTCGAGCGCCTGCTCGCCATTATCTGGCTGCGACACCAGGAGATTGTCTGTATCGACACCAAGTCGACGCGCATAAGACGGATCAAGTGCATGCTCAGCATCAATAAATGCAGCAGTTCCACCAGCCCGTTGTACTTCTGCGATTGCATGAAGAGTCAGGGTCGTCTTACCACTTGATTCCGGGCCGTAGATCTCAAGAATCCTACCTTTTGGATACCCACCACCCAAAGCAAGGTCTAGCGACAATGCACCAGATGAAATCAACTCTACGTCTACTTTATTTGCCTCACCAAGTTTCATGATAGAACCATCACCAAATTGCTTTGTAATTTGATCCATCGCAAGACCTAGTGCTTTTAGCTTTCCTTCTGCGGTTGTTGACTTCTCTGCCATCTCAGCTTTTTCAGTCTTTTTTGCCATAACAGCCCCTCTCTTATTTACTATCACTATTATACCATGGCGGCCGGTAGACATAAACATTACTCTGAATATATACTGATAATTAACATTGCTATGGTGCGCGTCGAAACTTTGCTATACTAGTAGAAATGAATTCACATTCTCGTCGTCAATCTGCTGGTTTTACCATTATTGAACTACTCATCGTTATCGTTGTTGTCGCGGTCGCTGGCAGCCTCTTTTTCTATCAAAAGAACAATCTTCAGACGGCCAATCAAGATGAGAAACGAAAAATCGCCGTCAATGCCATGTACTACAATCTCGAAGAAGTATTTTATCCAAAAAATAACTACTACCCACAAACATTGAACGAAAGGGTACTGACTGCAATGGATCCTGCACTCCTCACCGACACAAATGGATATAAAATCGATGAAGTTGTCGATGCATCCGAACTTGGCGGGTCTGCAACACAGCAGGTATCAGAATACCGCTACGAGCCAACCAATTGTGACAGTGAAGGCAAATGTAAAAGCTACACCCTTCGAGTCACTCTTGTCAACGAAGCTGAATATATCAAAAAGAGCCGTCATCAGTAGATGCTCCTTCTGAATCAAAAGAAATTTTCATCGTTCAACTTATAGACCCATTCTAGACAACCAGAAAGAGAGTGCTCTCGCATAAAGAACAGCTGGTGATTTTAGATACAGGCAGACTAGCTGTGCTATTCGCCAGTAACCGGACGACCGTTCTTGAACGATTCAACTGCATTATTAAGGACTGCGATTTGTCGTTTTGGATTTGAGACGTAATAAAAACGGTAGGTTGTCTCTTCGCCCTCAGTTGATAAGCGAATCGACCCATAGTTAAGCAATGTTTGAATAATACCATGTTGCCTATAACTTGCGTCTTCAATATTTGCAAGACTCACTGTCTGCTCGCGGCGAGAGAACAGACTGGTCTGGATTTCTTGGATCACACTCTCATTCGTCAAGAAAAATCTATTACTCAAATACACATAGACGGCAATATACCCAATAAGACAAAACAAAAAAACGGTCAATAAAGCAGGGAGGATAATGC
Source organism: Candidatus Saccharibacteria bacterium RIFCSPHIGHO2_12_FULL_44_22 (assembly GCA_001790515.1). Lineage (GTDB taxonomy): Bacteria > Patescibacteriota > Saccharimonadia > Saccharimonadales > Saccharimonadaceae > MGCS01. The sequence goes on along the minus strand of MGCS01000004.1, from coordinate 98,570 downwards.
CTTCAACCGGAGGCCAATTATACTCACTAGCCAGCTGAGGGTAATAGGCCAGCCCACCAAGCACGAGCACACTCAGAAAACCCGCCAAGCCAATCGGAGGAAGTAAGCCGACCGGATGCCGGCGAATCTCATTAATAATATATTCGCCACTACTCAAATTGAGTGATGGATGCTTCTTCTTTGATTCGTCATGCCGAGCCAGCACTTCATCGCTCATATGTGGCATTTGCGGCTCTGCTGCGCGTGTCATTTGCACAACCTGGGGAACAACCACTTGCTGCGGCATTGGCTGCTGCGGTGGGTGAGCATAGAGTGGTCGACCCTCTTTATCATAGGCAACTGGCTGGCTAAAATCAGGCTGCACTACAGAAGGCTTCTGAGGTTGCTCGGGTTGAACTGGTTGCTGTGGTTGATCAGGATTCATATAACTATTATAGCAATCTTTTATCTTCATTATCTGCTAGTTCTGGATGTACTTTGCCTAGATGCTTGTAGCCTTTTGCCGTCACTCGACGACCACGTGGTGTTCGTTCCATAAACCCAATCTGCAACAAATATGGCTCATAAAAATCTTCGATTGTTGTTGCTTCATCACCTGTCAGTGCTGCAATCGTATTTAATCCAACAGGGTTATTACCATAATTATCAATAATACTTGCAAGCAAATTTCGGTCAGCCGGATCCAATCCCAGTTCATCGACTTCGAGTAGTTGCAGGGCTTGAGTCGTAATCGTCGTATCAATAATTCCGTCACCATTCACATCAGCATAGTCACGTACGCGCTTAAGAAGTCGGTTGGCGATACGTGGCGTCAGTCGCGCTCGCGTCGATAACATTGCCGCCGCATCTGGATGAATCTTCGTCTCAAGTATGTTCGAAGCGCGCGCAATAATACTACTAATCTCGTCTGGAGTGTAAAATTCTAAACGATAGATATGACCAAATCGATCCCGAAGTGGTGCGGCCAATGCTCCGGTTCGCGTCGTTGCACCAATAACAGTAAATTTTGGCAGATCCAAACGAACACTTCGTGCGGCTGGCCCTTTACCAATGACAATATCTAATTTGAAGTCTTCCATCGCACTATACAGCACTTCTTCAACAGTCCGACTGAGACGGTGGATTTCATCGATGAATAATATATCACCATCCTGAAGATTGGTCAGAATGCTCGCAAGATCACCTGCTCGCTCAATCGCAGGGCCAGCCGTCACGCGGATGTTCGTACTCATTTCATTTGCAATCACCGTTGCCATCGTTGTTTTACCTAGACCGGGAGGACCATACAAAAGTACATGGTCGATCGGATCACCGCGTTTCTTGGCGGCATCAATGGCAAGTTTTAAGTTACGCTTCAAACGCGCCTGCCCGGTATAGTCATCAAACGTTTGCGGGCGTAATGTTACTTCGACAATCTGCTCATCGGTATTTTCGTCATGGACACTCGTGTCTACAATTCGCTCAATTGCCATGCGTTACCCTCTTAACGCCTGTGTTACACGATCAGCAGTTGATAATTCAGTCGAAACACCTTCAAGCGCCATTGTCGCATCGTTCAATGAATAGCCAAGCGCCATTAGCGCCTCAAGCGCTTCATCGCTATGATTGATCGATTGTGCAATCCCTGTGGTAGATTTATTGTCATAGTAAAGTGGCATACCGACTTTGTCAGATAGGTCTACAACAACACGTTCGGCTGTCTTTTTGCCGACACCTGTTGCTTTGGTGATGTATCCAGCATCAGCGTTGGCAATTGCATTACGCACTACTTCGCTTTCATCAAGGCTCAAGATTGCAAGGGCGGCTTTTGGGCCGACACCTTGCACGCTAATCAATAATTCAAATAGCTTTTTTGCAGCTAATGACGAAAAGCCGAATAACTCCTGCGACTGTTCGCGAATATGATGATGGGTATAGAATTTTACACTTTCATTAAGCAGTGCACGCTCAAAGTCACCTAGCGCCACGGCAACTTCATACCCAATGCCATGCACATCAACAATTACTGAACTTCCAAATTTTTCGGCGACAACGCCAGAGACATGTGCAATCATAGTGTCTATTATGACATAAACACTATCGTTTATCTACTAGCGATTGCGTGGAGTTGTCCCGTTGCCAGATTGACCAGATCCACCCGAACCACCGTTTGACGATGTCGCTACAGTATATGAAATAACCGTTGACGTTGATGATTCATACTCCGACGTATTCGTTGGCGTAAATTCGGCTGAAAATAGACGTGTTCCAGCCACTAGTGCGTTTGTTGTGTACGATGCACTAACGCTTCCATTAATTTGCGCCGTGCCAAGCGTTGTTGTTCCATCTTTGAATGTCACAGTACCCGTAATACCAGGAACCGAAATCGTTGCTGTGAGTGTTACCGACGACCCAGCCGTCGAACCATCACCTGGACTAACAGTAAGTGACGTTGTCGTCTCTACTGGATCATCCGTTTCGGGTTCTTCTTCTTTTTTAGCATCAGTAGTTGTGTCGGTTGGCTTGACACTACAACTTGCTGTCGGCAAGTTCGTAGACAAGAAGTATTCTTGGTATGTAGCGCTCGTAGCTGCGTCAGCCAGCCCACCATTACTTCGACAAACATTCTTCTGCACAACACCAGGCACTATCGGAAAATCAGTCTGAACACCTGCAAGGATATTTCCCATCGCTTTTGTCCATATTGGTCCTGCCATAATTGATCCACCGTTCAACATCTGTTTGTTATCGTTGTTACCAACCCATACACCGATGGCGATTTGTGGCGTATAGCCGATTGTCCATGCATCGCGTGAATCGTCAGTCGTTCCTGTTTTTACCGCAGCTTTCTTGACCGCACGGGTTTTTGCATCATACACATTCAGCGACGAACCAAAGACCGAACTGCGCGTCGTATTGTCGGAAAGAATATTTGAAATGAGATACGCACCTTGCTCGCTGATTACCTGCTTTGCTGTTTCCTTTGCAGTAAATACTTTTGTGTCATATTTACTGTTGATCGATTTTATAGACGTCGAAGCATATTGTTGCCCGCCATTTGCATAGGATGCGTAGACATTCGTCATTTCAAGCAGGGGTGCCTCGGCCGTTCCAAGTGCAAGTGCTAATCCGTAGTTTTTATTTTCGTCAATCGTCGTGATACCCATCCGCTTCGCTGTCTGGACGGTCGTATCTATGCCAACTTTTTGAAGCACTTCTATCGCAGGAATATTCAATGACCAGTCGAGTGCTTGACGAACCGTTACGTTGCCACGGAAGCGCCGATCGGCGTTATTTGGTGAATAGCCACCGCCAAAATCAGTTTTTTGATCTTTCAGAATCGTGGCCGGTGTTATCGTCCCATCAGCGAGCGCCTGCGTGTAATAAATGGGTTTAAAGCTACTTCCTGGCTGCCGTGGCGTCGTGACCATATTCACCTTGCCAAAGCCTTCGTCCGTCCAATCATAACTTCCGATCAGCCCTCGTATTTCTCCCGTCGACGGATCGATTGCGACCGCACTTGCGTTCGTGCCACCATTACGAGTGATCGTTGGCATGTTCGCAGTGATCGCTGCCTGTAGCTGTGACTGTACGTTCATATCCAAGCTCGTAATCACCTGATAGCCGCTACGTGTTACGTCTTCTTCGCCATATTTATCGTATAACTGGTTCATTACCATCTCGGTAAAATGCGGCGCTTTACTGTCATCGGCTAATTCCTTCACAGGCTGCAACGGCAGTACTTCGGCAAGAGCAGCAGTTTTCTCTTCTTCGGTGATGGCTTTGTTGTCGACCATGCGCGTTAACACGGTATTTTGTCGCTGTTTTGCAAGATCCATATCACCATACAGTGGTGAATAGTTGTTCGGTGATGGTAGGATACCGATCAACATAGCGCTCTCACCCAACGTCAAGTCAGCCGGCGCCTTGTTGTAATACGTCCTTGAGGCATCTTCTATTCCAAAGACGTTACCTCCAAAGAATACGGAGTTCAAATACATGCTCAATATTTCATCTTTTGAATAGGTCTGTTCTATTGCAATTGAAACAGACAGTTCTTGGAACTTTCGCAAAAAGCTCTTTTGACTACTCAGAAGCGTGTTTTTTGCAAGTTGCTGCGTGATGGTTGAACCACCATAGTTACTTCCACCGCTGGTAATATTAGCGACGGTCGCACCCAAGATGCTCGTCACCGAAAACCCACCATGCTCGTAGAAGTTCTTGTCTTCACTTGATAACAATGCTTTTTCAGTAGAATCACTGATCTGATCTAGCGGAATAAGCTCACGATGTTTTGCGCGACCAGAACTAAATATCTCGGTTTTGCCGTCATTAGCATACAAGACAACCCCGGTGTTATTGCGGTTCATTAACCGCTCCTGATCGGATATATCGCGGGCAAAGTACAAATATGTCGCAATCGGTATAATAATCAGTAGCGCTAAAATCGGCCCACCGATGTAGAGAAGGCGTTTTTTCCAACTAAGCTGTCGCCACCAGCGAAATCGCTGCGTGACCTTACGCTTGGCTTGCTGTGCAGGAGTAACGCGCTTTGTGTATTTTCCTTGACGTAACATTTACCTTATTATACCAAATCCTAGCTGAAAGAAGGATGTATTGGCTAGATTGAAGGCTTTTTCGATTGTTGCGCAGGCTTTGCCTCTTCGCCCTCAATCGACACATGGGGGATAATCGCATCGAGCCATTTTGGGAGCCACCAGGCGCTTTTACCAAGAAGTGTCATGACCGCTGGTACGATTGTCATTCGGACAATGAATGCATCAATGAAAATACCGATCGCCAGACCAAATCCAATCGCCTGGATAGTAACGTCGTGATTAAAGACAAACCCTGCGAATACCGCAACCATAATGATACCTGCTGCAGTCACAACTTTGCTGCCAAGCCCAAATCCATCAATAACTGATTTCTTGGCGTTTTTTGTATGCTGATACGATTCATGCATGCTCGACACCAAGAAGAACTCATAATCCATTGCCAGTCCAAATAGAATTCCAATCGCAATAATAGGGATAAAGCTCACGATTGGACCAGGCGCATCAGCAATCCCGAACCATCCCCACTGGAATATGGCAACCATCGCGCCAAACATTGCAAGAACAGACAGTAAGAATCCAAGCGTTGCTTTAATCGGTACGAGAATTGAACGAAATGCAACGACTAGTAGAAGGAGTGATAATCCAACAACCACAGCAAGATAGAGCGGGAGTGCAGCGGATAGTTTCGCATTGATATCGTTTTGGAGTGCCGTCGATCCAGTCACAGCCAACGTAACATCGCCGTTACTTAGCTGCTTTTGATTGTCGCTATCACGCAAATAGCTGATCAGATCAATCGTTTTGTCTGACGACGGAGCGGATTTCGGAGTGATTTGGATGATACCTTTTGTTCCATCGTCTGTTGCCATAGCAGGAACAGCCTGTTGAACATCATCACGAGTACCGATCTTTTCAGCCAATTTATTCAGCTGCACTAGTTTTGCGTACTCTTCAACTGATTGATTTATTTTCGCAAGCGCCTCTGCCTTTTGCTGTTCGCCCGCCGCTTGCACTGCCGCAACTTCCTGCTGAAATGCTGCGTATTGTTGTGGCGTCGTTAGGGTTGCTGCTTTTTGCTGGAATACAGTTTCCTGTTGGCTCATCGCCGCAGCCACTTGTTCAGTATATTGTTTCAATGCTGGATCACGAATTGTTGCTTTGTCTGCATCACTCACCTCTGGTAATCCTTCAGCGACAACAAGTAATGGGCCATTAAACCCTTCGCCAAAACCCTTTGACAGCAGATCGTATGCCTTTCGTTCGGTCGTATCGGTTGCCGCGTATTCATCCGTCGGAAGACCTAGTTTTAAGTCCGAGACCGGAAGCGCGATACCGGCGATAACAACTACGGACGCCACAAGAATGATGATAGGATGTTTCGTAATCACCTCACCCCACTTATACCAGATGGTTTTTCGGTCGATTGATTCAACAGTCTGCGGACCTTTTTGCTGTGCTGCCGCAACAACAGTGCGTTGTTTTCGGCTAAATATACGTGCGCCAGCCAGACCAAGGAGTGCAGGAATAAGTGTAATAGACACTAGCGCCGCAATGGCAATTGTTGCCGCACCCGCCAGACCCATCGTTGCCATAAATGGAATCTGAACAATCGTCAATGCCGACAATGCAATGACGACCGTTGCTGCCGCGAATATGACCGCATTTCCAGCCGTTCCGATCGCTCGAGCAGCGGCATCTTTATACGTAAACCCGCGCAGTACATAGCTACGATATTTACTGATGATAAACAGTGAGTAGTCGATACCCACAGCCAAGCCAAGCATCACTGCAAGTACTGGTGTTGTCGCACCAATTTCGACAACTTGGCTGAGAGAAAATAATCCAGCCATACTCGCACCAATAGCAACAAGCGCCGTGATAATCGGCATCCCTGCGGCAATAAGCGAACCGAGTGTCATCACTAAAACGACAAGTGCCAAGACAACACCACCGACTTCGCCGACACCTAGGATCTCGGATGGCACCAAACTAATGACATCTCCGCCAGCTTCGATCTGCAGATTGTCACTACGAGCCGCAGCCAAAATTGAATCAGCCGCATCAATCGTTTCAGTCGGGACAGATCCTGATTCATTTTTCAGCTGCAGCTGTGCATATGCAATCGTATTGTCATCTGATATTGCAGCCGTATTTTCAAATGGACTAACGACGCGAGACACGCCATCAAGTTCTGAAAGTCGTGTGACAACAGAGGTAATCTTTTCATTTGATTCGGGAATAGTCGTTCCGTTATGCGTCGTAAACACTATTCGTCCAGAACCCTTACCTGCATCAGGGAACAGCTCAGATACACGATCAAGTGCCTTTTGCGCCTCTGTTCCTGGTATCGAAATTGCTGAAGTAGTCGGCTTCATGAAATGCGCGGCTGCAAATCCAAGCAGCACGATGACAATAACCCAGCCAGCTACGACATGCCATGCGTGACCATACGCCCACGCCCCTAGTTTGTGTAAATTATTCCCCATGTCGCTCTCCTTGTTTAGTATCCATGATTCTACGTTGCCTATTCTTCAGTCAGTATAAGGTCAAGGTATAATTACTACTTATTGTACTTCATACTGCCTCTCGTCGCTCATACCAAGAGTGCGACTAACTTCCGCCGATACTCACTGCTTGATTGTCATATTCATTCGTTTCACATGCATGAACCATAAAATCGGCGACACTCGCACGACTGATCATAAGTGGCACTTTCGTCGACGCAGTTCGTACTTTATATGTTCGACTGAGCCTTCCTGGTCGCAGGCCACTGGGACGAACAATCACCCAGTCAATCGATTCTTCGTCGCGGAAATAATTTTCCTGCAGTGCATGATCTTTAAACGGTACTTTGAGAATTGACGCAATCATCATTCTTATCAGCACGTTTGTCGCGTCATATGACTCATTCGTTCCATACGCACTCAATACGACAACTTTACGAAGCTGCGTCTGTCTCATTGCCTCGATAGTCGCAGTAGCCGAGTCACTAAATAATGTTGGCTGCTGCTTTATCTGGGCCATACTCATACCGAGCGCTACGATCACGGCGTGCTGATCATGCATCGCTTTGATTAATTGTTTCCTATCAGTCGCATCAGCCTGCACCCATGTCAGATTTGGATCAGCCAACAGCGCATCCGACCCAGACCGTGATAATGCCGTTACTATATGTCCGACCGCAAGTGCAGCTTTGACGACTTCGAACCCCGTTCCTCGTGATGCACCTATAACAAGTAGTTTCATACTGTTAGTATATACGGTTTTTCCGGTTTCGCCGACAGACATATACGAAGCTATCTGACTATGCCATACTAGACGCATAGATGAGCGAAACAAATTATATTCCAGGTATCTGTAATATCAACCCAGCAGAGATTAAAAAACGGCAGTTTGTCGGTCATCTTGGGCTGAGCGCGTCAATCGCATTTATTGCCATGGTGCTTGTCGGCAACCTGGATTGGTATGTGAGACTTTTTATCTTTTTCCCGACTTTTGTCGCAGCAACTGGCTACTTGCAAGCAAAGAATAAATTTTGCGTTGGATACGCCGGAGCGGGCAAACACCATGCAGATGACGGCGCGGTTGAAGCAGTGACTACGAGTGAATCATTACAAGCAGACAAGCGTAAAGCGCAGACAATTAATCTACAGTCGATATTGGTCGGAGTTCTAATTGCAGCGCTGTTTACTATTGTTCCGTTCGCACTGTGATTACACACGAATCATCAATGAATGCGTAATCGCCGCCGCTAACGCATCTGCACAATCGTCTGGTTGTGGGACGTCTTTTAGCCCAAGCTGGATTCGTACCATCTCCTGCACCTGCTTTTTATCCGCCTTGCCATATCCAGTTAGTGTCTGCTTAATTTGCATCGGCGTATATTCAGCAATCGGCAGTGCACCCTTACGCCCAGCAAGCATCGCTACGCCACGTGCATGCGAAACACTCATTGCAGTCGTGACGTTTTGACCAAAGAACAATTTTTCAATCGACATCACATCTGGTTTTGTCTCACTAATAATGTCAGTCAGACTGTCATAAATATCCTCTAGGCGCACATCGAGCGGCGTATGCGCAGGCGTCGTAATAACTCCAGCCGTCACCATCTTTACCTTGCCAGCATGTGCATCAACAACACCAAAGCCCAATATACCCGTTCCTGGGTCGATTCCTATAATCCTCATCTTGACCTATTGTAGCATTAGTAGCCGGTGAAATGATCTGTTCGAACTGTCCGTATACCAAGTGATTTCACTTGTTTTTTAGTCGACGAGACCATCGCCGGTGGTCCAGAGATATACACATGTGGCTGATCAGCAACGGGTATACTATCTGCTAGCACCGCTCGCGATAACTCGCCCGTACGGTGTTTCCATGAATCGTCAGCCAACGTGCCATCTCCATCGGAAGACACAATTGTAACGGTGGCATTGTAGTGGCGCAGCTGCTGAAGGTAGGCAACATCGTCGATTGAGCGAACCGCGTAGATGATTGTTATTGGTCGATCTACCGACATAAGAAAACTCATAAACGGAGTAATACCGATACCACCAGCGATGCATACAATCGGTGTATCCGGGTCATCCGGTAAAACAAAGTCTCCAGCGATTCGTACACCATACACGACATCACCCGGTTTCAATCCTATCAAAGCTTTTTTGAACGAACTGGTCGTTTCAGGCAAGCGTATCCCAATACTTATCTGATCATCACCGGGTTTTCCAACAATTGTGAATACACGGCGCTGACCACGCACGTCAGCATGAGCATGAGGAAGCGTCAATTCAACGTACTGACCAGGAACAAACGGAAGGCGACTGACATCAAATTGTAAATCATAATATGATTTTCCCATTTGTTTTTTGCCAGCAAATCGCAGCTTGATACTCCCACGAGTACTCCAATAAAATGCTAGCACGTTGCCAGCTATCAATGCGAGTGCAGGCGTCATGAGCACTGGTCCAATGTGGATAGCCGACACCGACAAAGCGCCGACAAGTGCGGCCACAGCGAGCTGCTGCTTACGACGCGGCGGTAGTGTCAATGGCTCACTCAGCATTACTCCTGCAACGAATAATAATGGCCAAGATGTTATAGCGGAAACGAACGTATCAATTGATATCGATCCGTCAAAGGCCGCCTGAATACCAAGTAGTCCAACACTAACAGCAACGAACAAGCTCCCCATCTGTAACCGTTTTGTCTTGTATAGAATAGCCACGGCAACAAGGAGTGTTATTGGAATCATCGCTGGTGTCGCGATCCACCATGTCGCATATGCGAGTCCACTGACACTTCCTGTAACAATTCCGAATGCCGCTGCGTTAAATACGTGCTTGTTGCGTATTGTAATGACATATTTTGATGCCATAGCAATCATAACGACAAGTATCAGTTTGAGAGCGATGACAAATGTGGCAGGCGGCGTAAAAACAAGGGCGATAATCAAACCAGTAATCGTTGCCGATTCGCTATGAACGCGCACCCCAAACAACCAACCGAATAGTTTATTACTCGCAAGCGCCGTTCCGACGGATAGAATGATACTTATTATGAACGTTAGTGGGCTATAGCCCAGCGTTCCCGTACTCATTAGAACCAACGCAACAACCGACATCGTCACCAATCCCGCAACCACAACATGGTACATAGTTACTGTATTCAATACCGAATCAATCAATCGTTTCATGCGTATAATTCTCCAATAAAGTTTTCTGATCGTTCAATTGTTCCGCTATTCAATAGCCGTACGTACTCAAATTGCCATTCAGATAATTTGCTTGCGTCGACAAAAAAGAGCGCCGTCGCAAGTCCATCCGCACTCATTGTATCATCCGCTACTACCCATGTCGCTCGCACCGTATCAACGGGTTGTTTAGTGGAGGGGTCAAAAATATGGTGCATACCTTTGCCCCACGTTCGACGATTACCTGCAGATGCACACAAACTTTTATTTTGCAGTTGCGCCATTCCAAGAACCCGTGATGAATCATCTGGATTTTCAAGGCCAATACGCTCACAGGTAGTCCCTTTGTGCCGGATATCACCACTCGCATCAATGACATATGCACCATACTCACTTTTATCAAGAATTGCCGCAATTTCATCGACCAATAATCCTTTTCCTGCAGCTCCGACATCAAGAACGATAGGTTGGTGTGTTTGCACGGATGAACCGTGCCATCGCATCGCCGCGTCCCATTCTGGCAATGTATGAATCGCAGATGCAACAAACGAATAATCTGTGTCATAGCCAGCGTCCACCAGCTGTCTTCCAATAAGCGGCGTTACTCGACCGTCCGTCGCATCGTACAGCTGCCGATACAATATCATCAATGCATCGGCCGACTGGGGAAACTGGACTGTCGTTGGTTCTACGTCAAGCCGCGCAACCAGTGAATCGTGTCGAAAACGGGAATAGGTATAATCAAATTGTTTGATGCACGTTTTTATATCCTGCCGTACGCCACCATCCAGCGGATCATCAGTCTCGATCGACCAATGTGTGCCGATCGCTTCAAAGCGAATATTATGCTTCGGCTTCACGCTTGATAGCTGTAAGAGAACTATTAAATCCATTCGGGGTCAACGATGACCCAGCAACGCGAGACAACGATACTTCATCTATTTTTTTGCCAACTACTTGGCTTTTATACCCCGAAACAAATGCGTCCTGATATTCTTTTGCTTCGCCACCGCTTGCGTTTTGCGTCACAGATATATCACTAATAACTCCACCTGCTAGCGTTAGGGTCACATCAATCGATTCTTGGCCACCAGGCGTACGGTATGCCCCGGCTGCGCTGTAGGTGCCGTCCTTGTAATTGCCTGCTACTGCCGTGGCATTATTTGTTCCGCTGCCGGACGTATCGGTCGATTCAGTCACGTCTGTATCGGTATCATTATCACTCGTTGTCGTTTGCGTCGCCTGATTCCCGCTCAATGCCACAGCTGCCGTTACTGCAACAACTAACACAACAATCACCAGTATTCCTATAATCGATTTATTCATTCCCTTATGCACGTCCACGAACCAGCTCCTTATTTAATCCTATACTTATTATACTAAATCGAGCGACTGAGGAGAAACTGATTATTTGAATAGCCGTACCGACAGTAGTCTTCGCCCGATACTTGCAATCTCTTTTCGCCATTCCCATCCAGCATACCCAAAAGCCGCGATCAAAATACCGCCGAGCGCCCACCAACCCATAAACACCTTTGCGCCTTCTTTGACAGGCTCTACCGCAAATGCCGCAGCTGGCGCGCTAGTGGCAATAATGTTACGACAGCGATTTGTTTCTTCGCTCCTGTACTGATTATCTTTACAGGGCTTTAAATTTGCCGATGCAGTCGTAATACTCCGACATCTATTGGTTTCCTCTGAACGATACTGGTCTTCTTTGCATGGTTTTAGCGTGCTACCAGCCAGCGCGAGTGAGCGACAGCGATTCGTCTCTTCACTTCGATACTGCCCGTCTTTACAGGGTGTTTGCCCACTTGTCGACGAAATCGCACGACATCTATTGGTTTCCTCCGAGCGATACTGGTCATCTCGACACGGTTTGAGTGTAGACGTTGTACCTGCGCTCCCCATACCCGGATCAGCTGAACTAAATGTATTGTCACCATACGGTGAAGCAATACCCCACTTCCACACACCATCAGTGGTATCATATGCCCACGATTTACCACTTGTTGCTACGAGATCACCCTTTTCGTAAGGTGTCACCCCAGACGGATAGTCAACCAGTCCAACCGAATCCTGCAACCATGCGGTTCCCGACACATTTGGAATACTTAATCTCGCTCCATCAGCCGTATGCGTCACAACCTTCACCTCACCCGGCTGTACACTACCGGTTAACGGATAAGTATTTGACGTAGTTGCACTTTGCGTAATCTGGCCAACCCGCAGACGCAACGTGTTCAGCATAACTGGCTGATCAGAAGGATTATACACCTTCACGTAATCGTAGCAAGTTGCGCTGGCGTCACCAGGAATGCAAGGATTTGGGTTTGCGTGTATTTCGAGGATCTGGAGAGCGGTCGTTTGTTTTGGTATGTATAATTGACTCGTCATAAATGGTCGCGTCATAGCTTTGAAATCATTTGCAAAAACACCTTTACGATACGTGTCGGTGAATCCCTTTCGTTCATGCGATCCCACCGTCGAACCGGGACGTACTTCCTCGACAAGCTCATTATTTTGATAAACACGCACAGTCACATCGCTTGCCGTTACCATACTTTCTGGACAATCACCGAACGGGTACAGGGCATCGTTAAAGCTCGATTCTGTCGCATTCGCAAATGTCATCGCACGACTTGCCAAAATATATCCAGACAGCGCTATTCTACAGATATCTTCGTCGACCGAATTATATCGAGCAATATCAATATGCCATCCAGATACGGCAATGGGCTTGGTCGTCGTGTTTCTTATTTCTACTGCTTCAACTTGCTTGTTGTTCGCAACCTTGACCGCCGACACCAAGATGTCCGCAGTCGCCGGCACATCAGCAATTGTGACAATAGTCGGTGGCGCTACCGCTACTACGGTAGGAGTTGCTGCTTTTTCCGAAACTACCGGCAAACTAGTGCCCTGCACGGAAGAATCAGATACAGCAGGTGGCGATAAGGTGACATCAACCGGCATAACAGCGTCCGTAGTAACCGGCGACATTGTCTCGACAGGTTGAACGACTATCTGTTCGACTGCATTCATACCGTCATTAGGTGAGTCGGCTGCCACCACATCGGTGGGAACAAGCGAAATAACTAGCAGAGACGCAATGAGCAAACGAAACAATCGAAACATGTCAGCCTTTTTACTTATGGTTATAGTATTAAATAAGTTATATCAAGCTTAAATAATACTTGTCAATAACAAAATATCCGCTATATACTAGCGGATATTTTATCAACCATTTTCAAAACTATTATTCTATATCTGCAGTAACATCAGCGTTCGTATGAACATTCGCGACATCGTCCAAATCTTCAAGCGCATCTAACACTTTGAACAACTTTGCTGCTATTTCGTTATCTGCGATTTCAATATGATTCTTTGCAACATATTGCAGCTCTGCTTCTATGACCTCAAGACCAGTCTCTATCAGCGCCGTCCGTACTTTTGCAAGGTCTTTTTGGTCGGTATAGACAGTCATACCTTCGTCTTCTTCGACGGCATCTTCGGCGCCCGCATCAAGGATTTGGAGTAGCGCGTCCTCGCCAGTTGCAGTAACACGGATAACACCTTTTCGGTCAAACTGAAACATCACACTGCCAGCATCTGCAATTCGCCCACCGTTTTTTGTCAGCGCATTGCGCACTTCCGGAAACGTACGATTCTTGTTATCAGTTGCCGTCTCGATAATGACACCTATTCCGCCAGGCCCCATACCCTCGTAGGTAATTTCTTCGAGTGCAGCAGCATTTTTGTCATTCACACGATCGATCGCGCGCTGGATGTTGGCATTCGGCATATTCGCTTGTTTTGCCTTTTCAATTGCAAGCGCAAGGCTAGAGTTCATTGACGGGTCGGTGCCGCCTCGTGCTGCAATCGCAATTTGGTTGCCGATTCGTGTAAATACAGCGCCGCGCTTTGCATCTTTTGCGCCTTTTTCACGCTTGATCGTCGACCATTTACTGTGTCCTGACATGGTGTTTCTCCGGTTGAGTTATATCGTATTTATTCTATTATAACAGATACACCACGCTTACTCCACCAGATTGCTGTCGCGTAAATTATACTTCGTGACTCGCCATAAATACACACAAACACCGACTATTATGCCGTACATGGCAACGGTCGTCAGTGCTCCGATCTGCATTTCACCCTGCGCCCATGGCAACCCAGCCAAATACTTTGCAACATATACCATATACTCCAACACCCAATTAGCTGGAGCACCGATAATCACTGCGTAGTGCGGGGCGACAAGTGCGCCAGTACCAGCAATAAATGTCAGCAGCATCGCCAGCGGCACAAGTGGCAGCACCAACACATTCGCAACGACTGCGACATTACTATACAAACCAAATGCGTATATTAAAATTGGCAGCGTAACAATGTATGCACTAATCGTCTCGCCCAATATCTGTCGCACGATACCGGGTTTTTTATCGCCATAAAAATACCGCTGCAGTAGTGGCGCCAGAATCATCACACCGGCGAATGCCGCAAAACTTAATTGCCACCCCAAATCTCCCCATGCAAATCCCGGATCGACCAGCACGGTTATTGCAGCGGCAAACGGCAGCAGCACCAATGGATGGAACGACCGGCCATAATACCATGCCGCCAAACTCAACCCCGCCACCAGCCCCGCTCGTGACATACTTGGACTTGCGCCAGTGACTGCCATAAATGCCAGCACCATCATCGACGCCGATAGCAGCGCCAAATATTTCGACACTTTTACGAATAATCGCCGTGCCAAACGTACGAGAATAGTTAAATTATACCCGCTCGCAACGACGACATGCGTCAGCCCAACAATCATCAGCGCCTCACTTAGATCAGGCGGCAGCGCACGCTTTTGTCCAACCAAGTACCCAATCCCCAAACTCGCCTGAGGATCCGGGATCGCCGTTCGGACTGCATCAGCAAACCAATCACGCACCCGGCGCGCAACATCACCAGGTTGTGGCCGCTGTACATTCGTCACATTTGCCCGAAACATCGTTGCTGCAAAATTACCAAATCCCTCACGAAGCGTGCCATTGATAGTAACGACATCTCCACGCTTGATATCGTAGCTTGTAGACGAACTAATCCATAGCTTTCCAGCGATCTCATGGCCATCGATCGACACGTTGCCAACTCGCATAACAACCGCCCCACTCTTTCCGCTGTCTGTGTCGTCAGTAACTTTACCTGACACCGTCACGACAGATTCATACAGATTTTCATAGACGATCAGCTGATCTTGCTCGATCGATCCTCGCCATAACCCAATAATCATTCCAGCCATGACCAAACCAGGTAAAAGATATATCGACCGGCGCCATAGCACCACCATAGCAGCAGTTACACCTAAAACAATCCAGACTATTGACGACAATGTTACATTCCATTGCGCCATAACGACACCTGCAACAATCGCAACACTCAAAATGGCGATCAACCACGACACATGAACGTTTCGACGAAGCATCCACCATTGCATAATCTCAGCATACTATAAGCTAACGGTTTGATGCTACACTAGAATTATGCATATTGAAACGTACACCGACCCAACATCAGTCGCCCAGGCAGCAGTTGGCCACCTAGTGTCCACCCTATCTACTGCCATTAATACATATGGATCTGCAACATGGGTGCTTGCGGGAGGATCGACACCTAATCTTGCATATGTCATCATCGCTGACGCCAGGCTTAATGCCATCGAATGGTCCGCAGTAACGATCTTACTTGGTGACGAGCGTATTGGCCTGCTTGATGGACCAGACAATAACTGGCACGGTATCCAACAAATTTTACTAAAGCACATTCCTCACGCGACATTTCTGCGACCACGTTCAGATCTTGATGCCGAATCGGCCGCTTTAGAGTACCAGCAACAGCTAGCTGTTCTTCCTAAAACAACCGATGGCTATCCGCGTTTTGACGCCGTATGGCTAGGTATGGGCGAAGACGGGCATACACTTTCGTTGTTTCCTAATCACGCGAGCCTTAACCCAACAGACGCACTCGTTATTCCAGTCCATGATTCACCAAAGCCTCCATCCGACCGAATATCATTATCACTAGTCGGACTATCAGGAACAAAAGAATGTGTCATCCTGGCGTGCGGAAAAGGTAAACAGGATGCGATCGCCGAAGTCGCTGCAGGTCACCCGTTGCCTGTCGGTCTTGCCGCAACTCACGTCGAATCTCACGGCGCCGCTGTCACGTGGCTTTTAGATAAAGCAGCAACACCTACGCTTTAGGAATATACATCTTTTTGATATAATTCAGTATTTCCGCAAAATCTTGCTTGTGCTGAAAATGTTCGCCCATCGGAATCTTGATCCGATCCGCACCTAAATGCAGCACGATATAGGCAAATTCCGACTGTGGAATATACGGATCGTCGTCACCCCAGACCATCACGATCTTTTTTTGATTCCGTTTGATGTCATTCCATAACCATTTATCGTCAAAATAGCCGCTCTGCTTTTCAAGCGGATCACCAAGGTCTGTATACGATGGTGAGATAAGAATCGATCCTCGTATTTGATTTGCTTCAGCGTACCGCATCGCCGCAACTGCGCCAGACGAGTAGCCGATCAGTACGTCGTCTTCACCCGCCTGAACAGTATTCTTTAAATATGGTAGCCAATATTCAGCGCGGGCTTTTTCAGGGTCGGGCATCGTCTGGAAGACTGTTTCAAACCCTAGTTCCTCGATTTTTCGTTTCAACCACACCGCCCAAGCATACTGCCAATCAGTGCCACCGTTGCCATGAATAAAGATAAATCGAGGTTTCATCTCTTTATAGTAGCATGTCAGGTAGATACTGCAGGCAGGAGACTATCGCTCCGCTCCGCCGTTCATTCATTCTGGCAAAAGTGAACTTTCCAGAATTTCATTTCACTTTGCGACCTCAGGACATTGTTTTACTTAGCAAAACGTCCTGAGTTCATATCAAATAATTTCTACCAAGTAAAAAGACCTACCGCAAGGGTACGTCTTTTTACTTGGTGAAGCCGCTGAGACTTGAACTCAGGACACCCTGCTTAAAAGGCAGGTGCTCTAACCAGCTGAGCTACGGCTCCAAATTATGCACGAAATGTACGAAGTTCAAAGATAGTACCAAGCTTACTTTTCTGCAAGATGAGAGCACCTAGTGCTTCATAGTATCTTTCTCGTCACAAGTGACTCGGACAGGCAGCTGAACTATGACTGACTCATTATTTATAGACCTGATGGCACTATAACTCTACAAAGATAGCACTTTAAGAGGTGTTTTGTCAAGAATTAATGGTGTTCCTTGTCATGTTTTAGCGTTTTAACGAATAACAAATCGAACAGCGCATACAGTATTCCCGCCGTGATAATCCACCCACGATAGTCAGTCAAATAACCAAACGCCGTCTTTCCGTCGCCCTCTAGTACTAGCGCATTACCAAGCGGTTCTAGCATAAATGCCAGCGCAAGTAACGCAAACAACGCAGCACCAACTACTTTTTGCGGAAACTTATGAACCGTCGGACCACTAAATAGCAGTGCTGTGGCTGGCAACAAAATCAGTCCGGCCGCGACAACCGTTTCAAGCGGAGGAGCCACCAATTCTAATCCCGCTTGCTGAACGTACGGCGTTAATTCATTTGCCCACAGACCACTCAGTGTAGCACCAGCCGTCAACGCAAGCCCCAACACCCCAAACCGTCGCTTCGTAAAGAACGCTAATGCAAACAGCACTCCTCCAAAAATAATAGCAACAATAATCAGGACATTCATACAAGTCTCCTTATTCTGCGTCAAACGCGGCTTGTGTTCCTATTGTAATACGTTTATCCTTAACTGTCCCCGATTTTAGCTCTATCACATAGCGAACATCAGTCGGTGGACGAAAGGAGGTTTCAGGATAACTGTCAGGCTGCGCATCCGTGACAATATGCTGCACTTTTTTTGCCTTATCTAGCCACAGGATATCAATTGGATAATTCATGTCTTTCATCCATATCCCCCATCTGCCGTCACTAGGAAACACAAACACCATCGCCTGATTCGCAGCAATTTGCGGCGAATCAGACAATCCATGTTGCCGATCAGCTGCAGAACGCGCTATGTTTGCATCAAACCGATTGTCATTGATTGTCATCGTTTCGTTATATCGAGATATAGATTGGTCGGATCGCGCTCGTTGATATATCACCGCGCTACCAAGCACCGTCAACGCAATCAGCAGCGCCAAATACAATCTCTTTTTTGTCATACCCCTAGTATAGCGAGGTCAACGAACTATGCGCCAACTTTGTCTTTTTTGTTGCGTCGTTTTGCATTTAGTTCTATGTATTCGATAATCTTCGTTGCAACGTCACGCTTCGTCACTAATTCCGGAGTTTTCAAACTGGCGGATGAATTTACCTCTAAGACAAGAGGACCTCGTTCACTTCGCATCATGTCAACACCACAAATCGGCAACCCCATCGCTTTTGCAGCACGAATTGCTGTTTTCGTTTCTTCGGCAGTTAACTTTACCGACACACCTTCGCCGCCTTGATGAGTGTTACTGCGAAAATCACCGTCCAAACTTTGACGTTTTACACTCGCGACGACACGACTTCCAACAACCAGCGCACGAATATCTTCACCAGCTGATTCTTTCACGAATTCCTGCACCAAAAAGTTTACGCCTTCAACATAAAACGCTTGCATAACCGCCTTGGCTGCTTTTGGTGTCTCAGCTAGCACTACACCATTTCCATGTGTACCGCGTGCAACTTTAATAATAAGTGGGGTACCGCCAGCAAGGTCGACAACGTCTTCAAAGTTTGCCGTTTCGCGTGCGAATACCGTTTTTGGTATGCCGACACCAGCCTTTGCAAGAATCTGGTATGCGCGTAACTTGTCTCGTGAGCGTACGATTGCAATCGAACTTGCCGTTGCGTAAGCTCCCTGGTTCTCGAACTGGCGAACCATCGCCGTGCCATATTTTGTGTAGCTTTGGGCGATGCGCGGAATAATTGCATCAAAGTGGTCAAGCGATTCACCTTTATAGCGTACGACCGGCTGATTTTTTTCGATTGCAACGTAGCATTTCGCATAATTAATAACCCGGACTTCGTGGCCACGGGCGCGAGCAACCTCTTTAAGTCTCCGTGTTGAGTAGTTTGCACTACCCTTCGATAAAATAGCTATTTTCATAAATCGCGCCCTTCTTCTTCATCTTTTGGAAATTCAATTCCGTACTTTTGCTTCAGCGATATTCGATCCAAGCTAGTCTCAGACGAATCGACAAGAAACCGATGATTGAGCAGCTTTCGCCCAAGCAATATTGGATAAATTTTCTTCGAACGGTCGGCTAATGTAAACTGCGCAACAAATATTTTCGGCCCTACTTTAACTTTTAGTTTCACCTCATACCGCGCTTCGCGATGACCGAATGAATTTGCAACCCAGACTGTTTTGTAATCAGTTGTGTTAAGCGTGTGAGCCATCGTACCACAGACAGGATGTCCGCCGAGTACATCAAAATGCAACAAACCTTCATCATCGACGTGGATGTTTTGTGCATGAACCGCCGAGCGATAAGCACCGGTATCGGTCTTTGCGGGAACACCAATAGCCTCGGTACCGACAAAGTTTAATAACTCTGATCGTCCGATGATTACTTTGTGAAAGTCGTGTTTGGTGGCCATACGGTGTATTATAGGTGGTTTTTCATTTATTAATAGACTTGAATATATTACCATAATTATATATAATTTGCAATATGTCACATATCCTCATTATCGGACAGAAATTTTCCTCACTAACTGATTTTATTGTCAAAAATGGTCATACCTATACCCTGATACAGGACGTATTAAAAACAAAATTTCCTGATAAAAAATTCAAAAACCGTGTTGTTGCAGATTTTACGAGTCAAGCATCACTTTTCGAAGCGATTGATACACTTAAAGTGACGGCTGACGCAGCTGTCACAACCTACGAAAGCTACGTTCTTCCAACGGCTTGGGTTACAGAACATCTCACTATTCCTAACCTTCCCGTAGCCGCAGCGGAGGCATGTACTGATAAATTCATCATGCGTAGTAAATTTAATGACGCCCCTGAAAAAATCAGCCCGGCTTTTGCAATCATTAATTCTGAACATGATGTTCGACTGTTTGCCGAGTCACATGCTTTTCCACTCATATTAAAACCCGCAAATTTAGCAAAAAGTCTATTAGTAACACGAAACGACTCGCTTGATGAATTACTTCTTAACTATAAAAAATCAACTAAATTGCTTTCAAGCATATACAGCAAATATGCAGCAAATCGAACCCCCCAGCTAATCATCGAAGAATATTTAGATGGGACTATTCATTCTGTTGACGCATTTGTTGATAGTACAGGAACACCCCAAATTTTAGATGAAGTCGTTGATTATCAAACCGGCTATGATATCGGCTTTGACGATAATTTCCATTACAGCCGTATTTTACCGTCCGCATTATCACAGGCAGATCAAGATGCATTACGCCATTGCGCAGCTATTGGTATTCGCGCCCTTGGAATGAAAAACTCGCCTGCGCATGTCGAAGTAATTATGACAAGAGAAGGACCTCGTATTGTCGAGATTGGAGCACGTAACGGTGGCTACCGTGAACGTATGCACAGTTTAGCAAACGACATAGACATTACTGCTGCAGCAATCAACACCGCGCTTGGCAAACGAGTATCTATCAAGGCAAAAAAACACGATAATTGTGCAGTGCTTGAGCTATTCCCGAGATCTAACGGAAAGTTTGTAACAATCACTAATCTTAAAACAGTAGAAAACCTACCCTCGCTTCAATACTTGAGCGTGAAAGCCGCAAGCAGACAGACAATCGGCAAATCATCCGATGGATACAAAATGGCGGCAGTCGTGATCTTGTCGTCACCAAATACGGAACAATTCAAAAAAGACATTAGCTATATTACAGAAAACTGTCAAGTAATCGTTGATTAGTCCATGTAGCGCACTGCAGTGCCGTCCGCTAGCTCACTAAGAAATTCATCGAGTGAAGTCATTTTCTCGTTCACATAACTTCCAGTTGCAAGCTGTGGCATATTGTTTGCTTCGAGAAAGTAGTATTCGCCGGTTTGTCGATGCATCATCATGTCAATTCCAGTCACTTCTCGTCTGAATATACGAGCCAGGTTGATTGAATCCTCTAATACTGATAACGGTAACGAATCGATAGGCAAAAGGTTAGCCGTGCCGCCCTTTGAAGTATTATTCAAATGGGTTCCTTCATTCGCTAGGCGATGTATCACGCGCCGAACCTTCCCACCCATCACGAGCACCCGATAGTCGCCATCATTCGGTATGAAGTCTTGAGCGACAAAATATGCAGGCATATCACGTTCCTCGTCAATAACAGACAGCTGCGATGAGTCTGTTACTAAATAGTTATCATTTCCTCTACTTGCGACCACAGCTTTTAATATATATTGCGATCCAAATGATGCATCATCGATAGCCTTACGTAGAATAGTTGAGTCCATACTAAAAACAAAACGTGTTGTTCGGACACCCTGCAATACGGCCACGACAAGCTGACTTAGTTTTGAAAACGATCGCCCGTGATACGCCTCGCTATTTGTAAATGGTATACCGTGGGCATGAGCATATCGAACAACTGCGCGTGCAACGTCTTCAAGTATTTTAGACTTAAACCAACCTATCAAAAATAGCGCATCGTAGTCTACAATATCTGTACCACTAACCGTATCCGTAATACATAACTTCTCTCCATCATAAGTGAATAGTAAGTCTTCAAAATCCGCACTATAGTACTCGACTTTTGAATCTACGTCTTTCATAGCAGCAAGCATACTAGCTCGTTGATCGTATTCTGTTCTGTCGTCACGCCTACAAAGTATGAGTATCTTATTCATTCGACTAGTATACCATACAAGTCATTGCTTTTATAATATATTTATGCTATAATAATTACTATGAATATAGTAGCCATCGGTGGCGGCAATAAAAATGCTGCAATACGCCATGCTATCGATCTGACAGGCGAACAAAAGCCAAACGCACTCCTTCTTCCTTCTGCATGCTCTACAGAACTTTCATATGCAAAAAAGGTGCCGCTACTAACTGATTATTTTGAAACATTAGGAGTTGACGTCACTCGACTTCATGATTTCGATGAACAGCCAACGTCGACAAAAATTGCCCACGAGCTTGGACGCGCAAGTATGTTCTATACAATTGGTGGCAATTCACCCCATATGCTTGCGACTATGCAGAAACACGGCACAGACAGTGCGATCCGCCAAGCAATCCTAGACGGCAAAGTACATGCTGGCACTAGCGCAGGCGCCCTTCTCCCTTTTGAGTTGGCGCAGAGTAACATCGCTAAACGACCTACTGAGGAAGAATGGGATTATGAATTCCTCCCAATGCTTGGCTTACTCAAATGCGCAGCAGCAGTGCACGCTAATCAGCACGACAAGACACCTAGTGGCTCACGCTCAGACACACAAATGGAGCATATGATGACACATCTTCCCGCCTCAGCGACCCGAGGAATCGCAATTGATAACGGAGCAGCAGTTGTAATATCCAGTCAAGGTAACAGCGTCATTGCATCAGATTCAACTGCGGGTGCATATATAATTGAACGAAAGAAAAACAAAATATCAGCACACACAATCTCCAGCTCCAACGACTTAGAGTTATTCTAATACAAACAAAACGTGTTACATTTTTGCAAGATAATCGAAATAAGCCTTTACGACATCACGTGATGTTCCGTGGGTTGGCTGAACATGAATCGCTAGTGATGGCGCTTTATTAGCCTCTATGAAAACAGCGTCCAGTTCGGCTTTTGTGCTCGTTGATTTTGGTGGAGCGCATGACAGGAAGTCAATGCCAGCCATCGGCAGCTCAAGTTTTTTAGACGCAAGCTCGGCAAGTTCTCTTAGCCAAACTGGAATAGAGTCAGTCGCGTCTATTGTTTGTCCGCCCGCGCCGTAGTTTGCAATTCCCAGAACTTCAACTATTTCGTCCTGTACAGGGATATTATTGATAGTCTCTTTCAAATATGTTCTTGATAAATCAAGGTCGATTGTCGCAAGTTCTGACATGTACGCAACACCGCGCGCATCGCCTTGATTTTCTGCAAGTATTAACTCTTCAATAGTATGTTTACCATCCCCAATAACGGCAGCAGGTACACGATATATTGCTGCGACGAATTGATAATCTATACATAAAATTCGTAAATCGTATAATTTCTTATGTGGATACTGTTGTTGTAATAGTACGGAATATCGTGCATTACTGCTCGACAACGCATAGTCAACTGCCTTTTCGAGCATCTGCTGATTCTTTACGCCGACAGTAATGCCATTACCATGAGCACCGTCGACAGGTTTTACGACAACCATTTTGTGAAGATTCAAAAAATCCACTCCTGCCTGCATATTATCGTTTCGCACAGTAGTCGTTGCTAGTTGAGGAATATCCGCTTCCTTGATTTGCTGATAACTGACATATTTATTCGTTGACGTATGAGCCGCCGCAAAACTTGTAGTTGGCGGTACTGGACCATAGGAGTGGATCTTTTTTCCATCGCTGCGAACCAAAAATATATGTATCGATGAAGGAGACGGCAGAGTAGCACGCCAGCCACGACTCATTGCTTCACGTTTCAATAAACGCATTGTCTGATTCAGAACGGTGTCATCGATTGTATATAAATCTATCATGATAATTTCGTTACGCTTTCTATTATTAATTTAGCAACATCGATTCCCGTCACTTCACCGATCGTAATACCTGGCGATGGATTTACTTCTAGCACAAGCGGGCCGCGATTACTGTCGATAATATCTACCCCTGCATACGGGAGGTTTGATTCGTTTGTCGCTGCAATAGCAATAGCGATTTCTTGCTGAGTTGGAGCATACTTTTCTGCTTTTCCACCCAAAGAAAGGTTCGCACGAAAGTCATCAGTCGTTGATACGCGTCTCATCGCTGCAACACACTTACCAGACACTATCAACAATCGTTTGTCGGAACCTTTTGACTCTTCGATATACTCTTGATACAAGAACTCACTTGATTTTGCGCCGAGCTCACCTATCGCTTTTTTGTATTCAGCATTTGACGAAATAAGTGCCACTCCTACGCCCCGGTTCGAACAAGGAATCTTTAAGACACCTGGTAAAAACGGAACGTCGTCGGTGTTATGTATTGTCACTGATTTAGGCATCGGTACAGAAGCGGCATCTAGTATGTCATACGACAAACACTTATTGAATGCGTTGAACGATGCTTGCAATAAATCTTTCTGCCACGACGAGGCAAGCCGGTTTAGTATCTCACCGTACAATGGGTAGTTGCGCTCACTTATGCCGTAAACAACACCATCTGATTCAATGATCTGTGTGATAATATTCGGATTATCCAAACGACAGATCCTTGCATCGTAGCCTAGCTTTTCTGCCACAGAAAGTAACGTTCGCGAACGGGCGTGTTCAGTATCCAGTGTGGTGATAGTAAGTATCTTGCTCATTGTCTGTGTTTTAGCTCGTTATTTGACGAACATCTATTACACTAATTATAGCAAAAAATCATCGATTCGTCAATCTGTTGAGTGGAAAGGATAAGGGCGGCGACAATTGCTGTCGCCGCCCTTACATAATTCGAAAGTCTGTTTGGGTAGCACAGTGTCAGTCGACACCGTGCTACCCAAAGTACAGGCTAAGAATGCGGATTCTTCTTCAAAGCCTCCTTGGCCGCTTTCATCTCGCGCTCGAACTTCATGCCGCCCTTCACGCAGATGCTACCAAAGTAGCTTCTGACCCAATCATCCGGAAGCGCCCTCAGATCACATAGCTGAAACATCTCCGTTCCGTGTGCTGGCGTTTTCTGTTCGTACAGAACACCATTGAGACCAGCCGAACGATCAAGCAGCACTAGAAGGTTGTATGACCGATACCACGTCCCGTTGAGAGTAGTACCGTTGCGAGTGAAGACGACGGCAGCTTCACCCTTGCCTGGGACCAAGACGATCTCGATCCCCTCCAACTCGATACTCTTCGCATCCTTGAGCTGTTGATACTCCGCGAGGAACAAGTGTCCTATCAGCGGCATCAGCTCCCTATACCCTTCGTGCTTCTTCGTATCGTTCTCTGCGTTAGACTTGGACAACGCTCTCTTGACATCGTCAGTTAAAGCAATCATTCTCCACACCTTCCATGTGTCGGACACAAATAGCACTGATACTATAATACAACATAATTTTTTTATAAACAATTATATTATTTAATATCAAGAACCAGTCGGTGGCGTCGGAGGAAGAGGGCCACGCATTTGTTCGAGAATGGTTCGAGAGTTATCTTTAACACTTCCAGAAATTGAACGGTTGTTTAATGCGCTTGCAGCAGCTTCACGGAGATTTGACAAACGTTCATTAAATTCAGCATTGCTGACTCCATTCGGTGGTGTTGCACCATTCGCTACATCAGTACTTGCTCGATCGATAACATCCCACATGCGTTTAAGTGCATTCACGTCGTTCATCGCCAGATCGCCAGCTGAAATCTTACCCTGTACAAACGTACGCAATATCGCAGCATTGACACCCTCTGGTCCAACAACATTTCCCTGGCCAATATCGTTGATCGTTTGACCACCGTAGAAGACAGCCTTTTGGCTAAGTTTGTTTGATGCGACACCCTCTTGAATAGTAGTTCTGAATCCAGCCAAGTCAGTAGCAGATGCTTCAATAATCTGCGTTACCTCATCATATGTTCCGGTTGCAAGTTGAGCTTCGATGGCCGCTTCACGAGTGTATTGACTATCCTTACGAAAGATTTTCATATTTCCATTTTGGTCGGTCGCTTCAACAGTAAGACCCATTGCGTGATCTTGACGTTGTGGACCAGAAAGGTTGAAGTGCTTCAAAATAGCGTTAGCTTCGTTCACTCGATCTCCATATGCTTTACGATATTCACTTACACCAACAGCAAGCGCACGTTCCGCGCCAGCCACTCCACCCGCTTCCGCCTGTAGTGCCTCATCTGCTACCAAAGCACTACCAAAGTCTTCACGTTGAACCGCTCTTGCGCCAGCCAAAGCACTTTCAGCAACATCGATTCGTCGCTGAGCTATCTGTGCGTCGTCGGCAATCGATTTGAACCTATGAGTATTCGGTAGTGTCGTAGCGGCAACTGTCTTTGATTCTGCAAAAGCTCGCTCTTCCTCTTGCTGATAGGCCTTAATTGAGTCTTGATTGAGGCGCTGACGACCACTATACGCCTGGAGTGTCGGGCTATTTGCTTTGGCATGTTCAAACTGAACATCCCCGCCCGATTCACCAGATGCCTTAATAAGACCGGCCACTTTGTTTCGTTTATGAATAGCATGGTAGCGATCGTCATTGTGCCATGCTGCATCGGCCTCTGCCTCGTACATTCCTTTCAGACCTTCGCGGTTGCGCCGACCTTTTTCCTTATTCCATGCTCTGTTTTGTAGCCATGTCCCTCTGCCGTTCGCCGCAGCCGAATAGCCAGCGTTACGCTTTACTTCTGCACGATCTTTTGCCCAGTTGCGCGATTTGTCGACAATGCCACGTTTTGGATCGTTAACCATACCAGCCAGACGGCCGAGTAACGAGCCACTAAACTTTACGAGGAACGGCGTCATAACTAACGGTGCAACCTGAACAAACATCGCCAATATAACGACGCTTGCCTGTTCGGCATTTTGGATAATAATGCTGGATGCTAATTGTGAACCACCAAACAGCAACGAGAACAGTGGGAATACCAGTAGCATTGTCGTAAATAGATCTTTCCACTTTTCGAACCATTTTTCAGTATTTGGCAGAAGGTAAGCGACGAACGCCAGAGGAGAAACAACAATCAACACCGTGATAAGCGCCTGACGCGCAGCCAAAACAAGTAGTGCGATCAACACCGCTAGTGCACCAGCGATCAAGATCGGGAAAAGTAAGAATACGAGGTTTGAAACAACACCCCCTGTCGTACCACCGATGAGTGCCGACCACCCTGCGATACCGGCCGCGACGATAGTTCCACCGCTTAATATATATTCAGTAACATTCGTCCAGCTCAGCCAATCCGCTGAACCTGGCGTTGGACCCGGAATCGAATTACGAATATTGACCAATGCCTCCTGAAGACTGTAGCCGATGATATTCGATAAATCGACGGCAATGGAACAGATGTAGTATGATACATTCACAAGAATAGCCGCAACAATTAGCTTCGGCACCATCTTTTTGATGTTGTAGTTATTCAGACCATAACTGGTAATTTGTGAATAAATAATAACAAGAAATGCAATAACAAACATCAGGTTTGCAATGCCCAGCATAATTTTCCACGATTGATATAGACCCGATGACGTATCAGTAGTAACAGGCTTCACTTCAAGAAAACTTGCAACCCAGTCAAAGATATTATCCATACCCTCTGCAATCCAGCGGGACGACGCACAAATAATCCAACCCACACCTGGTACATCACATTGCGTCTTCTCTTTGATAGGCTTTGCATCAACAGTAATACTAGATGGAGGACCCGGAGTATTATTCTGAAATTCGATGCGAGTGACGGAAAACTCTTTTGTCGTATCAGTGTTGCTAGGATAGTAGATAGCACTAAGCAGTGTGCCGTCCTGTGCCTTGTTGACATACACCGTCGAACCCGACGGAACGCCAGCAAATGTACCGGTATCGGGGGTGTACACCGTATTGTTATAGCTAAGGTTTTCGCCCGACCATGTCGCATCAGCGGCGTAAACAGTGGAGTGGCCTACGATTGCCCATAAGAAAGCCGATATAATGACGGCTAGTAGAGACAGAGCAATTTTGCGCAAAGAAAAATTGCCGCTCACAGGCAATGTATTCATATCCCACATGACATCAGTTATTATACTATTTTATCGTCTAATTATCAAGTATATTATAATAAAGAATAAGCTTGTTAGTGAGGAGGTAGCCGCTTTGGGCAGCGCTGATGTCAGAATCGACAAAAGCGCTGCCCATCTAGCATTGGAAAGGACTCAGTGATGACTCAAAGGATCACCAGTGTCACGCTCGACAATCGATAGCCCAGTGCGACTCCACCACGGGAAGATACGCCAGTGCATCTTGAGCACCAAGCTCTTACGAGCTAGTGCCCTCAGATTCGCGTCATCACCTCTACTGACATTCCTGCCAGTTGTCGTTCGGTTGTCGATTAGGATAACCAGTCCGACAATAGCCCAAGTTGCCACGTAGACAATGGCCACGGTGAGCATACCCCACTTGGACAAGAAAACCAGTGCCAATACCGACAGAATAATCTCCATGACTACCTCCCTAATGCAAAACGGTCGTTTGCATTAGGTATACGATACTACTTTATTGATTAAATATCAACTAAAGTATTAAAAGATGCCGCGCTTTTTCGCGCCATTGAATTGCTCTAGCAGTTCTTTTTGCTTTTTTGACAACTTCGTTGGCGTATCAACAATCAAACTGACAATATGCGGTCCGCGTGCTTCGCTACGCAAGTGTGGAATGCCGTGTTTTGATAATTTGAAGTCAGTCCCACTCTGGGTGCCGGCTGGGACTTTCATACGAACCGTACCATCGACCGTTTCGACATCAATCTCCGTACCAAGTGTTGCGTCCACCATCCCTACGTGTTCTTCCGACAATATAATGTCGCCTTCTCGAGTGAATTTATGATGTGCTTTGACCCGGACGTGCACATATAAATCACCGCGTGCGCCGTCACCAATCGCTTCGCCACGTTCTTTTAGGCGGATTGTCGATCCGTCGTCAATCCCTGCAGGGATCTTGACCGTCATTGACTGTTTGCGGCGTTCGGTACCCTTACCACGACACACCGTACATACCTTTTCGGGCACCTTACCCTTGCCCTTACATGTTTCGCAGGTGACTGCTTGTTGCATTTGACCAAAGATCGTATTCATGACACGCGTTTGCTGGCCAGCGCCTTTGCAGGTGTCACATACCTTCATGCTATGACCTGGTTCGACTGTCGATCCTTTACAGTGACTACACTCGTCATCCATGTCCATTTCGATACTTTGTTCCGATCCGAACACCGCTTCTTCGAACGTCAATGTCAGACTGACCTCGACATCGCGACCACGCCGTGGTCCGCGATTTGTTTGCTGACCACCACCAAAGAATTGACCAAATATATCACCGAGTCCTCCGTCGCCAAAGTCAAAATGAACATTTTGGCCAGCGCCGAATCCGCCAAAGCCTTCAAAAGGATTTCCACCAGCACCACCGCCAGACGATCCGCCAACTCCTGCGTGGCCAAATTGATCATAGCGTTGTCGCTTTTGCTGATCTTTCAGCACTTCATATGCTTCGTTGATTTCTTTGAATTTCGTCTCGTCACCACCTTCTTTGTCAGGGTGGTGTTGAACAGCAGCCTTACGAAAGGCTTTCTTTAATTCGTCGGCTGATGCGTCTTTACTGACGCCCAGTACTTCATAATAATCACGCTTAGTCATCTGTATTAAGTATAGCGATCTAGCACTTGAATGTCTAGAGTGCTAACAAATTTTATAGTGTTAAATAGGCCGTCGGGTAGTATTAAACTGCTTATTCTTAGTTATTCACCCTAAAGAAACTATTATCTCATACAAAAATGTATTTTTCCGTAATAATTTTAACAGGAAAATTCTCAGAAAAGCCGTACTATTAATTGCAGAACACGTGGAGTTCTAAGAGTTTGCTCAGTTTATTAAAAATATATGGGTAGTTTCGTTTTCTAAACATAATGTACGGAGTGAGATGGCATTTATTTCATTACAGCCATCCGTCAGTAGCTATTTAGGACAAGAATGGTGCTCAATACCAATAAACAATTGCATATTCTTCACTAACATAAGTAAACCCTTAGGGGAGAAGAAGGATCATATTATGAATCATTCAACATACGCAGACAATCGTCAACAAGCAATCGTTCTCGGTACCGCAATGTTCGGCTCTATCGTCGCAGCAGTTTTGGTATCAACATTTATCATCATGTCATTAATGCGCGGTGAAATGGCCAGTGCACTTGCAAGCGCCGCACCAGTAGCAGCGACAACAGCCAGCACAACAGCATGTGTATCTCCAGCAGACACTGCAGCAACAGCAGGTGAATCAGCAGCGTGGACACCAGGAATGGGCGCAGCCGGTGGTGACTGGGGCAAGCATCATGTAGCGCCAACAGCACATCATGCATCCGCATCGTGGACTCCTGCAGCTCCTAAATTAGCAGCGGCAGCAACAACTGTTAATAATTCATACAACAACAGTAGTACAAATACGAGCACTGCAACAAACACTACTACGACAACAACGAATGTCACAGATAGCTACAATGGATTCAATAACGGTAATACATCTACCACAACAACAACTGTTAATACTAACCTGAACTCAGGTAACACTGATAACTCAGACAATAGCACAAATACAAATGTAGATGTCACCGCTACCGACAACTCTACAAATAACTCAGGTAACACTGATAACTCTCAAGTCCTAAGCAACAATGACGTACTCAGCAACAACGTTGCGACACTTGAAGTACCAGTCGTTGTTCTTCCCTAGTTACAGTAGCTAAAGAACAATCGTACATCACCCCGTACATTATGATAAAAATAAACCCGCTGTTGATCAGGCGGGTTTATTTATTGTCTTGACAGGTTCTAGAAATGCTCGCGAATGTGCGCGTAGCTAAAGTCCCAATCCGCATCAGTCTTTTTGCGCGGATTAAAGATTGTTTGCGGGTCGTATAGCTGCTTGATATCTTTCATATATCCCAGTACAGACAGACCATACATTTGTTCTAGCCATGGCCCACGAACCATACCGTCATTGTGCTCGCCGCTCAGACTTCCGCCATATTTTAGCACCAAATCGTTAACTTCCTTTTGCGACGGACGTAATTTTTCGCGCTCTTTTGGATCTTCGATTTTCATCAGTGGAATGACGTGGAAATTACCATCACCCATATGCCCCGCAACTGTCGCGAACAATTTGTACTTCTTTATGATTGCCTGTAGTTGCGGCAAGAATTCCACCAAATGCTCTGGCGGTACAACAAAGTCATCAATATATGGTGCTGTGTGTTTATCTTTGACCTTACTGCGCAAAATTTGAAAACTGTTGCGCCGTAATATCCAGAATTTTTCGCTCTTGCCTTCGGTCGGATCTTCTTCAAATCCATTGATTTCGTAGCGTGCGCGATGATGAGCCAGCTCTTTATGAAGCTCTTTTACTTTGCCACGGACTTCTTGCTCGGTGTCACCGTTAAATTCAACCATCAGGATCAATTTTGGAATACCATGGAGCAGTTGCATACCATCGGGGATCAGCGTAATTAACAAATGAATGAATTTTACAGGCCCCAGCATCTTAAGAAAACTTGGCATAAATCGAATTGACATCCAAAGCGTCTTATCGTCAAAACTTTCAAATGTCGCAGGCTTACTCTCAAGTATTTTTGGAATTAGCTCACCTAGATCGTTCGAACTCTTCAGAAAGAGAACGAGTAATCCCGAATGTTTTCGAGCTGGAACAAGATTAAACTTGATGTCAGTGACGATACCAAGCGTTCCCTGTGCACCAACAAATAGTTTCGTCAGGTCGAATATGCCCGTATCGCGGTTCCACACATTCCATAGGTGATAGCCGGTTGAATCTTTTGACACTCGTGGTCGAGCAGCTTGAATCTCATCATAATGGCCATCGAGTAGTTCGAAAGTACGGCGATAGATATTTCCCTCGAAATCATCTTGCCCCATTTTAACGTTCAGCTCATCACGGTTCATAGGTTTCATAACGTACTCGTTGCCGTCGCTCAGCACGGCTGTCAGTTCCGTGACGAAGTTGTCGGTCTTGCCAAATTCGAGTGATTTCTCACCACCAGAGTTGTTATTTACCATACCACCAACAGACGCCAATTCGCGACTGGCTGGATAACTTGGCAAGATACTACCCTGACGCAGTGTTTCGATATCGAATTCTCGATACAGCATTCCAGGCTGAACATGCGCAGTCTGCGGCGACACTTCAAACAATTTATTCATATGCTTGCTGATGTCGAGCAGTATTGATTCACCGATCGCCGCACCGGACATATCGGTGCCGCGCGAACGTGGCGTGATACTTAGTTCCGGGTGTTCGGCCTTGTGCTGATTGACAAATCGTACAACTGTTTTGATATCGTCGGCGTCTTGGGGGAATCCGACAATTTGCGGCTTTAGTTCAAACAAACTTGCGTCGTGAGAATAAAATTCTCTCGATTCGTCAGTCGTGTCTAGTTCACCCTTAAAGTCTTTTGAAAGTTCTGCTTTTAAATCCATGTCACCACTGTAGCACCGTTGCCGCTTTAGGCACAAGCATTTTATTCACCGCCATTTGTCATCAAGAAATAGGTTTGTTATGAAACAAATCAACAAGGTCACCATAATACATCGTACAAAGCAGTATGAGCAAAATAACAAGCACGGGAAAAATAACAAAACTTTCAACAATCTTGCCAGTAGTTACACGCAAACGACGTAGCGGAGGAAAGCCAAATTTAATCGGCAGAGGCAGTAACCACGGTACACCTTCTTTGGTAAAACTATCCATTATCAGGTGACTGATCATGCCAATCATGAATGCCCACCACACATATTCCACCTGAACATTTGGCATAATCGGTTGCAAAAATTGCAGCAGTAGACCGAACAACCATCCCGCCAGCGCAACGCCCACAAGCGAATGTGTCAAAAAACGATGACCACCAAGTAACCTGGTCGCAGCGGGTCCAAACAATCGACCGAACGATACATTACGCCAAAACGGTGCCGTCGGCTGATCAACATCCGGCGCAATAGCACCCAGCTGATTTGCCAAAAGCGACAAAAGAATCGTCGCGAGACTTAGTGGAGGCAGCGGCGATATCATGACAACAACAAATGTCAGTGCAGTTATTGCGGCCATGTCGTGCGTTCGTGCAATCATATACATAAGCATATCAGACTGGTGCCATATAGCTTGCACATGTGATATCGACAGATTTCAACCAGCGCTATAACCGGGAATCGTGTACTTAAACTATGCAGCGCACAGCCAACTTTTCTCTATGACGACTACCACTTGCCATACTCACCTATCGCTGATAGGCTAAAAGAGGTAATAAATAGCATACATTATGCGAAAAAATAAAAAGAATAAAAAATCAGCCCTCCGTATTAAACTAGCCTCTGTACTTAAATGGATAACCACCCATAAACGTATCAGTCTTTTCGGAATGCTTGCATTTATTTTTCTCCTCGCGGCTTCACTATTTTTGATCCGCACACGCCTGCCAATCGCACCGCAGGTTTCTTCGGCAAAAGCTTCAGTCAGTCATTCTCTGCATGTTGCGCTCAATCAAAAAATAGGTGATATAGATACGACTAAAATCTCTATTTCCCCAAGTGTTGCTGGTTCGTGGAAATACGAAGCGTCGGCGCTGCTTGGTAATGACCGGCTAGTGTTCACCCCGAAAACATATTTCACCGTTGCAACCGACTACACAGTGACTTTTCCTGCAGCCAAACGAACATTATTTGGCGAAGCGAAGCTGCCGAATGTGTCGTTTCAGACTGAAAGTGCACCAAGCGTCACATCAGAAAGTCTCAAATCATTTACACCGGGCGCGGCAGTTCCAGCGGATTATACGTTTTCCGTCACGCTAGGGTCGCCGAATCGTCAGCTACGATCACTCGTACTGCGCACAACGCCAAACATACCGTTAACCCCCAAGGTTCAAAACGACACAACCTATTCGTGGCGATCATCCGAACTGCTACCTCAGGGGCAAAAGATTTCTGTCGAACTCTACGACGAAAAAAATCAGGTGAGTCTTATAAAAAAAGATATTACTATCGCTAGTGAACCACGAATTACGTCTCCTGCCGCGCGCGACCGGCTGCAAAGTAAAGATCCGATAGCTATTACGTTTGATCAGCCCATTACCCCAGGCGAGCAAACAGACATCACATTTGACACACCCGGCAATGGCACATGGAAATCCCCTACTGAGTACGTGTTTAGCCCCAATGGCTTGAGCGCCGGCAAAACGTATTCATACGTTATCAAAAAGGGTCTGCGCTCGACGACAGGTGGTATTGTCACAAGCGATCAATCCGGAACGCTTAGTACCATGGGAGCCGTTGCCGTTACTGCGTCGGGTCCGCGCGGCAAAAACCTGTCTCAAGCCAAGCAAACTGTTAGCTTTACCTTCGACCAGTCGGTCAATCACGAGTCTGCTCAATCTCGCGTTTCTTTGTCATCTGGCACGATAAGTGGATTTTCGTGGCAGGGCAATACACTCAATGTCACGGTAGTAAACTTAGGTTATCAACGCACCGTCACCGCATCTGTTGCGGCTGGAGTGGTCAACACAGGGTTTGGCCTGCCAAGTTCCCAAGTGTTCTCCACTTCATTTACCACCGAAACACGAAGTGCGCGACTCACTGTTCCTTATTACAGACAGCAACACAGTGCCACATGCACGGCAGCGGCACTTCGCATGGTGCTAGGGCATCGCAATGTATCGTCCGACGAAATGGGACTCGTAAACGCCATGGGATATGCGCCACGAAACAAAGATACGTCGACAAACCCGGCAACCTGGGACGACCCTGACCAGATGTTCGTTGGATCGATTGACGGTTCTATCGCAAAAGGCACCGGCGCCGGACCAGACGCAGCACCAATCGCCAAAGCTGCTCGAGCTTACGGCCGCAGTGCTCAGGATTTCACAGGTATCAGTGCAGGCTGGATAGCAGGGCAAGTCTACGCAGGCAACCCCGTCATTATGTTTGGTGCGTTCAGGGCAACAGGCATGACATCGTGGCAAACACCAACAGGTAAAAATGTAACGATGAACCTAACAGGGCACGTGACGGTAGTGACCGGTGTTGTTGGCGAACCATCAAACCCAATTGGCTTTTATGTGCACGATTCGTTAAACGGCGGCAATCAATATTGGAGCACCGGGACAGTTGCTGCGAACATCGCACGCGACCCGTATAGACAGGCTGTGGTTGTTTACTAGGAGTAGATTCCTAATGCTTTACAATCCGGAGATTATTTATGTTTTGAGAGTTATGTGGGGTGATTGGTTTTTTGGAATTAGGTGTTTAACCCATTTGTACTGTAAACTTTATGAACATCAGTGGGCTGTCAAGATGGCTTAACTGTTCGGAATGTATAGCCGATAACACGCCACCCAAATACTTCCGTACCAGCAGCGGATGCATGATGGAATCGAATCACAAAATTGGCAGCAATTGTGCTCCGAATTGTTCCTAAGGCTTGGGCAGAAGCGTTGAGCGGGACTAATTCGATGATCGGCTCCACAAAACCAGTACCTGTGCTCTGAGAAACTGCATTGTTATTTGATACGTCAGTTGTTATGGCGGCAGCCGTAAGACTAATATGCCCCTGAAAGTGGAGAGTTCCCTGATGACAATATAGGATTACCTAAAAATATTTTGGGAGATCGGATGTCGACACGGTTACCCACATTCGTACGGTAGTTATCAACATGAAGCTGTACATCGTTTACTGCATGAATTGCCTTCGAGACAATCTGAGTTTGACGGTCGTCGAACACTGCAAGATAATTAACACGGCCATGGCCCTGGAGTGGCGTGAAACCGAATGAGTTTGCCGGTGTTACATCACCAAAGTCACGGACAGTAACCCTACCAAATTTATACTGTGAGCCGTTCGTTGTAATAGTAACCCCACCTAGTCCTGCGTTCTCTGATGAGATGCTCGCTATCTCTAAGTCCTCAAATTCAGCGAGATCGACATCGTCGTTCAAGCCAAGCCGTGCATTCTTGTAACCATTATAGTCAACAATCTTAACCCTCTTCGCGAAGCGGACATAAAGACCTGATCCTGCGCAGAAACGACTAACAATCTTATCAAACGTAACCCGTCCGGCTTTAGCAGTGACATCGTCACCCTGCACCTTGACTCCTGAGTTTGCAGCCGCATTATTAGACTCATCGCCAAGCACAGTACCGTCAAACTCGGCATAAACAGTATGAACATCATCGCAACCTTTAAGGTATTTGATTCCACCTGAACAATTCCGAGTCACGATGCGCTCAATTGACGACCGTACAAGACCAAGACAAAAACCATTACCAGGTTGAGAGAAAGTGCCGAAATCAGACACGTTTTCGGCTATCAAGGTACCGAACTTGCAATCAGAGTTAAGATCACTTAAACCATTACCGAGCATAATCCCCTGCCCGCGTATCTTGTCGACGCTAAGAAGGTCAAAGATTGAATTACTACAGAACGCAATTGATGCGGCAATATAGCTAGTCTCAGTAACACGTAGGCCAAGCACTGTTGAATTGGAAAGTCCCCATAGGATTACAGATGGAAATCCTCGATTAGCACCAACTCCAACTCCACCACCATCTATAACGGCATCGATAATCTCCACCTTATCACCCGCAATAGAAGTATTCACATTACTCAATACAACACCATTAAATGATGGAGCAACTTTAAGCGAAGCATTCCTCCAATTAACACGCGAACCAGTTGGAATCTGGATACAAAATGGGGCAACAAAAGTAGAACCTGTTCCTGTAGTAA
Source organism: Candidatus Saccharibacteria bacterium RIFCSPHIGHO2_12_FULL_44_22 (assembly GCA_001790515.1). Classification (GTDB taxonomy): domain Bacteria; phylum Patescibacteriota; class Saccharimonadia; order Saccharimonadales; family Saccharimonadaceae; genus MGCS01. The sequence continues at coordinate 61,674 of MGCS01000004.1, read as the reverse complement.
ATGTTTTAGTTCCGGACTGGCTTACACGATATATGGCTTGCGGGTCGGCAACCAGAACTCGATTAGTAGTAGCCGAGGACGCTAACGCTGCATTCAAGGCTGCAGTGTCATCGCTAATTCCGTCTCCTACTGCTCCGAACATTTCTGGAGTAATAATGCCTAGCACGGCAGGTGCATAGCGAGATGATAATTCTGACTCACTTAAACGACCCTCTATCTCTGTCTGTGCGGTTATTGGCGCAAATGCTGCATTGGCGGTGGACTCGGTTATTTTCGTATCTAGCTCTGTACGAAGAGTCGGTGTGAGGTGAGTCTTTGTGACAGAATCGTCTTTCAATGTTCCATCAGATTTATGAGCTTGAGAAAGATAGTCATTAAGGATACTTCCCCAATTACCTGCATCTCCTCCTGGTTGTGGGAGACGTGCCATTAGAGAATTGCCTCTTGGGCTAGAGTGCTTTTATAGTCTCTCTCTCTCTCTCTCGATTTTCTGTTGTGATTAACACTACAATATCTCCTTATATACCCTCTTATCATGCAGTGATTTATACTGAGTGCATGAATAGTTGTTTTTAGTATACTACATTGTGGTTATGGTATAGTGCATTATTTGTTTTTGGCAGCTTCAATAACTTGTCGCTGATCATCATTTGCCTTTTTAGCAGCAAAGTTAAGAACCTGGATCACATCTTTTGATTCGGTGCGTTTTGACATAAACTTCGAAAAATCGCCCTGGGCGTTCCGTCGTATTTTGAATTGTAGTATCGCTTTTTCAAACTCAATGCTTTGCTTTTCGATATCCATAGCTATATCATACGGTTGTTTTGCAAATCGTACTAGATGAAGATGTAGAATATGCCCTTACATTCTATGTTATGCCATACGTGATATTTATCGTCTACGTATTTGTTCATGTGTAGACCTCACTCGCTGACAACCTTCGCATCTTGGGGTGGTATAATACTTCCTATGAACGCCAAAAGACAAACTGGTACAATCATCATCCCGTTCGGCGCACTCCCCGAAAAGCATGAGCTTGAGACTGCCACCGTATTTACTGGTACGGGAGTAGACGTTGAATTTATTGTGCCAAATCGCACGCGCGGAACAAAGACGCCCGACATACGAATGGACGGTCTGGACTGGGAAATCAAAGTTCCAAAAGGTAGCAGTAGTCGAACGATTGAAAATAATTTCCGTGCAGCTGTGAAACAATCCGTCAATGTTATATTCGACTTGCGACGCACCCCCTTGCCGGACGAGAAGTGTATAGCACAACTCAAAAAAGAATTTGAACCTAGAAAACGAATCAAGCAGTTGAGAGTCATTACAAAGCATGAGCAAATATTGACTTTCGGCAAATAATTTGCTATAATGATAGATAAGAGGCGTCGCCACTGCTGGAATAGCGGAGGCCGCGCCTCTTTTTTGTATTGTCAAAAAATTTCTTATGTAATGTTAAGGCCGGAACTTTACATAAGAAAAAATATATGTAATGTTCGTTGCGTTAATAACGACTAGCACGGATCGAGTGATAGTACTATGTACTGGTATTACAGTAGCCCAGACATGGTTTGGGTAGAAGTTATACATATCTTATCACCAAATAAGATCATCATTTTAGATTTATTGTAAATTTTCATATTTTGATTCGTCTACATCATAATAGTTTTTACATTTCGGGCAGTCAGGACTTCCCGCCCCGATACCATTCAACATGATAGCTTTACCTTCATCTTCCCAGCATTTAGGGCATATTGCATAGTTCTTCCCGTCAACGTTCTTCGCGTAACATGTACCGTCAATATGAATATTCTTATCATCATTTTGCTTTCTCTTCAAGGAATCGTTCTCTTCAATCAGGTCAGCATATGCAATTTTTATATCCGCTAGCGCCATCTTTGCATCAGCCAGCCTCTCCTTTTGTTCAGCCGTAGCAAGATTAACTTCCACTTCAAGACCGTTCTTTACAGATTCGTACGCATCGTTTATTTTCCCGAACATTACTATCTCCATACAAAAATTGCCGCTTTCGCGGCAATTTTTACTTAGCTACTTATCTTTTTTCTTCTCTTCGTCGACGACTTCGCCCTCTACAGGTTCACTTTTGTCATCTTCTTTCTTGTCGCCATCATCAGAAGCAGGTGCGTCTTCTTTTGCGGCTTGCTCGTACATTTTTGCGCCGATTGGCATGATTTTGTCGTTCAGTGCTTTGCTAGCAGCTTCGAGTTCGTCCTTGCTCGCATCGGCGTTTTCTTTGACTTTCTTTGCTTCTTCGACAGCTTCTTTGATCACTTTTACGTCGTCCTCAGAAATCTTGTCCTTGTACTCGTCGGGCATTTTTTCTGCCTGGTAAATCGCGTTTTCGAGCGTATTGCGGATATCGACAGCTTCGCGCTTTTTCTTGTCTTCATCGGCATGCAGCTCGGCTTCTTTTTGCGCTTTTTCGATGTCTTCTTTGCTCATGTTGCCGCTATCTTGGATCGTGACAGAGTTTTCTTTGCCCGTTCCCTTGTCTTTTGCAGTAACGTTCAAGATACCATTTGCATCCAGGCTAAATGTCACTTCGATTTGTGGCACACCACGAGGCGCAGGAGCGATGCCATCGAGGACGAATCGTCCGAGTGATTTGTTGTCGGTACTCATTTCTCGCTCACCCTGCAGTACATGAATTTCGACTTGCGGCTGATTGTCAGCGGCAGTACTGAATGTCTCGCTCTTGCTGGTTGGGATAGTACTGTTTCGTTCGATAAGCTTCGTCGTGACGCCGCCCATTGTCTCGATGCCGAGTGAAAGTGGTGTCACATCGAGAAGTAGCACGTCTTTGACGTCACCGGCAAGTACGCCACCCTGAATAGCAGCACCAATTGCCACAACTTCGTCTGGGTTGACGCCCTTTAGTGGGTCTTTACCAAAGATTGCTTTTACTTTTTCGACAACTGCTGGCATACGAGTCATACCACCGACAAGCACGACTTCGTCGATGTCTTTTGCCGTTAGACCAGCGTCTTTGAGCGCTTTTTCGACAGGACCAGCCACACCGTCAATCAGGTCTTTAACCAGGTCTTCGAGTTTGCTGCGTGTTAATTTATATTCGAAGTGCTTTGGACCATCAGCATCGGCTGTGATGAATGGCAAGTTGACTTCGTATTCATTTGTCGACGAAAGTTCTTTCTTTGCCTTTTCGGCTTCGTCTTTCAGACGCTGCATGGCCGCCTTGTCGCTCTTGAGATCAACACCCTCTTCGTTTTTGAAGACATCAAGGAAGTGGTTGACGATTCGGTTGTCGAAGTCTTCGCCACCAAGGTGCGTGTCACCATTTGTTGAACGAACTTCAAAGACACCGTCACCAAGTTCAAGAACTGACACGTCGAATGTACCACCACCAAGGTCGAATACAGCGATCTTTTCGTCTTTTTTGCTTTCGAGGCCATAAGCAAGGGCTGCAGCTGTTGGTTCGTTGATGATTCGTTTGACTTCCAGGCCAGCAATCTTGCCAGCATCTTTGGTTGCTTGGCGCTGCGAGTCATCGAAGTACGCAGGAACGGTAATTACCGCTTCGGTGACTTTTTCGCCCAGGAAAGCCTCGGCGTCTGCTTTGATCTTTGAAAGAATCATTGCCGATACTTCTTCTGGTGTGTATTCTTTGCCACCAAGTTTTACGGCAACGCCATCGCCCTTTTTGACGATTTCGTATGGCATGATGTCGTGATCTTTTTGGACTTCATCGTCGCTAAACTTACGACCGATCAAGCGTTTTACTCCATAAATAGTGTCTTTTGCGTTGGTAACACGTTGGCGCTGTGCCACTTGTCCAACCAAACGATCGCCTTTTTTGTTGATCGCAACAACACTTGGTGTCGTGCGGTTGCCTTCGGCGTTAGCGATTACTTCTGGTTTACCTGCTACCATGTACGCAAATGCGCTGTTCGTGGTACCGAGGTCGATTCCGATAATTTTACCCATCGTATTTCTCCTATTCGTTTAAATCATGTAACAAATTGTATGTACTTATATTAGCACTCTTGCATGTAGTTTGCCAATATATTCATTATAATAAAGTTGGCACTCTCATGTCAAGAGTGCCAATTTTATTCTACAACGACCTATTTTACCCAGTTACTCCAGCCACCTGGTGTAGACCCAAACCAACCAAGATCACCGGTACCGATAGCGCCAAAAGTTGCGCACAATATAGAGCGTGCGGTAGGAAACGTGCCCGTATACAACTTTGGCGTGAGTGATGTATTGCTCACGTAATATGTTGAGCCGCTTTTTGACTTGGCGACAACAGCATACATCATCGTCGATGTATCACTTTTACAATACACAAAGTTATTGATAGTCGTATCATACGCATTTTTAGTAGCTTTAATATTCGCACTGTCAAGATCTGTTTCCGATGTAGGATATGTATCAGCACCATTCAACAATTTGTCTGCTTCTAACTTTTTGGCGATGGTTGTAAGGTCGCTTTTGACCGCGGCATCGTTTGCCCTATTTGTCACACCTTGATAGGCAACAATCACGATTGCCGCCAGAATCCCTATCACAACGATAACAATAAGAAGTTCAACGATAGTAAATCCGTCGTGCTGTTTTCTTGGCGCCATAATTACCTGATTAATTTAATGCCTTCTACGTATTCAGTAGAATAGTGTACACACAGTTAACCACAAGTACTTTACTTCTACAACGCTCTATTCGTCACGCATATCTTTGATAGGATTGCGAGCAAGGTTACGAGCAAGTGGCAGTAGCATACTCACCAAACCAGACAGAACAACCAACCCAGCTGCAGCTAGCATTAGTTCAGGCCAGAATCCAATCAAATGGAACGATTCGTCAAGCGGCGCAGTAATGAACGCCAGATGCATTCGTGTCGAAATATCTGCTGCGTAGGCTGATTCGAGCCATACGGCCAACCCCAGACCCAAGACTATTGAAACAGCGACGATAATCAGCGAAAACAACGTTGTGTACATTGTATAAATAAGTCGCAGATCGTTTCGCGTCGCACCTATTGCACGAAACACCGCCGTTTCTCGACGACCGTCCGCGATCACACGTCCTACCATTCCCATCATGATCAGTGCAGCCAGAAACCCTACGATACCACCAGCCACCTGAAGAACAGTAGAAACAGTCGACTTCATGTCATTCACTACCACACTATTACTGCCAAAGTAATTAACGGACGGCCCCGAAGCACAGCTAAACCCTTCGCAACTTTGTTTGGTATAAAACGCCTTCACATCAGACGCCGATCCAAACTCAATCAGCTGACTTTCTGCTGGTCGATAGATAAATCCGCTTGCTTGGCTGTTTGTCTGCTGTGATTCAGATGACGGATAGAATATGTCGAAATCACCTCTATTTGGCATTTCATTGAACATACCGGTCGGAACCACCCAGTTGCCCTGTAGTGACGATCCCGCTATCAGTCCAACAATACTATCAGTTGTCGAAAAACTATTATAGTCAATGCCATTTTGGGCAATGCCAACAACGCGGAATGTTATTTTTTGCTGATCTGGTGCTTGATATTCGTCAAACTTTTTTGCAAATTCTTCTTGCTTTGCGTCGTTTTTCTTTTGTTCCGCCGTCCTACTGTCTTTTTTCAAGATCGATGCACCGCAGGCTGTCTCGTCTGGTAAACTATATTGCTGATCAGGTGCAATATATTCTTTATTGCCAGCATTTTTCTTAATTTGTTCATCATCCTGCAATGTCTTGGCGATCAGCGCAGTCGATGCTTCGTTGCGGTAACATACAGTGAATGTCGCCCTTGCAGCATTTTTGCGAACATAGGCTATTCGATCCAGCTTCTCTTTCGGTGAAGCGCTTTTTGATAACGCTGGCAAACCTAACGCTTCTTCGACCTTACCAATTGGCGCAATAACTGGAATATCCGTGACGTTTTTTTGCGCATCAAGGTACGATTGATCAAGAAGGAATGGCGCCGCAACTTTTTCGTCAAGATAGCTCCATCCTTGCTCGACGCCAGGGCGCATACTAGTAAGCATGTTGTCTCTCGTCGTTGGTTTGAATGATTCTTTGCCGTCTTTCATCGCCGCTATCGTTCCGGGGTTCGTATTTGACAAAAAACTATACAACGCAATTGGGTGATAGGGTTCTGCAGCCTGTTTTGCTTTTTCAGCCAACGACTGTTTTGCTGCTTTTTGCTCATTGATTGCCTGCTGCGCAGACGGTGCGGCCGTATTAAGATATTTGCCCCCAGTATCGACAGATCCATCAACTGGTCGGATTTCACTTGTTTGATCAAATTCGATATTTAATCGTTTCGCTTCTACCTTTTTGTCGGCGATACGTGCGTTATATAGCTCAGTTGCGCGAGCTTGTAGCTGTGGGGTGTCATCAAAACCACTGCTATAGTCCTGATAGTTGACGATGTACCGGCTACTAAGTCCTGTATTCGTAAAGCGCTCCGCACTCTGCAGTACACCGCTCAATATAATAATCGCCGCCATCAGTATACCGAATAGCAAGCTTGCCGTGACAGCTGTTACTATCGTTCGAACTTTGCGTGTCCTTAGTTTTGTATTCGCCAGAACAAACGCGTCGATAAATCCGATCATACAATAGCTCCATCCTGCAGACGTATTTCTCTATCTGCATGCCGAGCAATTGCTTGATCATGCGTAACAATAACGATAGTTGTGCCAAATTCACGACGAATACGATCAAACAGTTCTATAATAGCTTTGCTATTGGCACTGTCTAAGTTACCAGTCGGTTCATCAGCAAGTAGTAGCTTTGGCCGATTCAACAGTGCTCGTGCGATTGCCGCACGCTGCATCTGCCCGCCCGATAACTCTTTAGGCAAGTGATCGAGGCGATCCTGCAACCCTACAGCTTCTGCAAGCGTTGCAATACGCTCTTTTCGTTCAATACCACGAATACCCGCAAACATGCCAGGTACTTCGAGGTTTTTCTGTAATCGCAAAAACGGCTGCAAATAGAAAAACTGGAATACAAAACCGATAGTTTGTCCACGAAAGTGCGACAACTGCTTATCACGAAGCTTGCCGATGTTCACATTATCAACTTCGACAGTACCGGACGATGCTTTGTCTAGTCCGCCCATCAGCTGTAGCAGCGTACTCTTCCCGCTTCCACTTGGACCGGTCAATGCTACAAATTCACCTTCGTGCACATCAAGCGATATGCCTTTTAGTACATCAAGTTTCTGTCGACCAACTTTGTATGTTTTGGTCAAGTCTTTCACTGCTATAACGACAGGTGTTTTAGGAAGTGTCTCGGTTGAACCTGCTGTCAGTAATTGCTCGTGTGCCCTATGATACTCCTCGATAGCAGCGACTGCTCCGCTGGCATGGTCATCAAACAAATCAATAAAAGATTTGATCGTTTTGTCTGCTACTTTTTGTTTTCCACCCATAAAGTATTTTCAGTATAGCACAAGAATAACAGCAAACTACACTGAAGTTTTGCGTTTGAATAACCACGCCGCCACCGGCATTGATACAACAATGATTCCAACTAACCACAGCGTCGCAATCCACCATGAATCGTCTAGTGGATTCCCTAAAAGCAACGACCTGTAGGTATCAACGATATGCGTAATTGGCTGGTTTTCTGCGAACCCGCGCAACCATGAAGTCATAAGTTCTGGCTTCACAAATGCGCTACTGGCGAATGTTAACGGGAATACGACAACAAACGAAAGCCACTGTACACCTTCAATACTTTTCGCCACGATACCAAGTATCGCTGACAGCCACGAGAACGAAAGGGTAAGTAAAATCGTCAACCCAACCAATAGTCCCCAGTCCGCAAGATCAGCATTTGGCCTAAATCCAATCACAAATCCTGCAATAATAAGAACGGCAGCTGATATCATATTGCGAAAAACATCCGAAACAACATGCCCGTTCAACACGGCAAGATTATTCATCGGCAAACTTCTAAACCGATCAACAATACCTCGCTGCAAATCGTTCGCCACAGCCAGAGCCGTCGTTGTCGAGCCAAATGCAAGTGTCTGCACTATCAATCCCGCCATCAAGTAGTTCGTATAACTTTCTTCGCTACCTGTTTCGATTGCACCACTGTATACCGCCGAAAACAGTACCAAAAACATAATAGGCTGGAAGAACGTTCCGAGCAGCTGATCGGTGTTACGGATAATGTGAGTGCTGCTTCGACGGATCATTACCAGTGAATCTGTTATCGCAGTAATGAACTTTGGTCGCTTTTCAAATTCAAGTTCGACGGCCATGTTACGCCTCCTCCTTTACTTGCTTGCCAGTCAGCGACAAAAACACATCATCAAGTGTTGGTTTGTGGACTGCCATCGCATCGAATTTTAATTTCTCTTTTGCCAACACATCAAGCACCGTACGAACATCTGCATTCGTATCCTTCAAGACGACCGTCACCGTTTTTTCATCTGGATCAGACTCTTGCACAAGCGTACCCAAAACCTTTGTCGCTGCTTTAAACGAACTATCTGTCGCAAACGTTAGCTCTAAACGGTCTTTACCAACCTTTGCCTTTAATTCTTTTGCTGTACCTTTAGCGATTACCTTGCCACCATCGATCACAACAATTTGATCGGCCAGCTGGTCTGCCTCTTCAAGGTATTGTGTTGTCAACAATATCGTCGACCCTTTCTGTTTCAGGCCTTCGATGATCTCCCACATTGCAATACGCGAGCGCGGGTCAAGTCCTGTCGTTGGTTCATCTAAAAAGATGACTGGCGGCGTAGCGATCAGACTTACTGCAAGGTCGAGTCGTCGACGCATACCGCCAGAATAGGTCTTTGCTGGACGTTCCGCAGCCTTTACCAGGTCGAACTCTTCTAACAACTCCTGAGCACGCGCCTTTGCACTATCTTTCGTGAGACGATACAGCCGTCCCATCATAACAAGGTTTTCGCGTCCCGTTAGCAATTCGTCAACAGCAGCTGACTGTCCAGTCAATCCAATCACTTTTCGGACAGCATCCGCATCATGTTTGACATCATGTCCCTCAATTGTCACAGTTCCTTTATCAAATCCCAGCAGTGTACTCAAGATACGTACCGTTGTCGTCTTGCCAGCGCCGTTTGGTCCAAGTAGCGCAAGCATCGTTCCGCGCTTTACTTCTATGTCGATTCCTTTTAGAACCTCTGTTTTACCGTATGACTTTTGCAGTCCTTTGGCTTTGATCACAACATCACTTTTCGCCATACTCACCTCTCAGGTTGAATTAGTCTTTGATCGTATTTTAACAGATCAGATACATCCTGAAAAGCTATAATCAGCTTGTATTATTCATAGCTGCTGTCATACTAAAAGTATGGGTTTCTTTAGCGATTTAACAAGTATCATTAACGATACAAAAGCAATTACCAACGATTTTCAATCATTAAAGCAAGAAGTAGTAACATCAGTTACCGACACGGTAGCGCAAACAAAATCTGTAGCAACCGACATTACACAACAGGTCAGTGACACTGCGAGTGCAGTCAAAAAACCAATAGAAGATATCACAAAAAATAGCCAGTAACTACTGGCTATTTTTTATTTGCACTCATTGTTATTGAGGTTATTGACGAGTCACTTTTACCATCGCATGACGGATCGGTCGACCATTCAATGTATAGCCAGCTTGTAACTCTTCGGCAATCACTTCACTGTCACCGCTAGCATCTTCATCGACTTGGATTGCTTCATGCAGATCCGGGTTAAATTCCACGCCCTTGCCGGCATCAATACGACGCAGCTGGAGCGATTCAAGTTGCTTGTCGAGCTGTTTCACTAGCCCTCCGACACCCTGCACCCATTTATGCTCGATCAAATCTTCGGGCGTATACACCACCGCGCGTTCAATGTTATCAATAATTGGAAGTAGTTTTAAGATTGCACTAGCAGACCCAGCATCACGTGCGGCACTCTTTTCAGCTTCGACTCTTTTGCGATAGTTTTCAAAATCGGCACGCGTTCGCTGAAGATCAGCCGTAAGCTCGGCTAACTGTTGTTCCAATTCTTCCTGTTTTTTACTCTTCGCCGCCATATCTACCTCCTAAAATAAATTCTTTATAGCATTTAAAATTTCAATAATAACATCACCGATTACTCCTATAATCGTGACAAGTGCAGACACAATAGCCTCAATAACAGCGGTTATGCCATCAACTATCACATCAATAATCTGCATATTACAGCACCTCTTCCAACATCGCACCAGCATGACGTACGAGTCGCATTACTTTGCCGTAGCTTTGTCTGGTCGGTCCTAGCACGCCGATATAACTTCTGTCGCTATATGGTGAACGGAAGCGGCTAATAATAAGTGTCGCGCCGCTTGTTTTGCCAATCGGGTTTTCGGCGCCAATGTAGACGTTTAATGGTTCGTTCGGCGCAGCTTCACGCAGCCATGGTTCAAGATTATCGAGCAATCGGGCAACTGCCTGTGTGTGGTTGCCTTGCATGAATTCCGGCTGACTAAATAGATTGCCTATGCCATTCATGTATAGCTGGTCGCCAATTGTTGCAATACCTAGGTTTTGAGTAAGTTCGACAAGACTATCAACGGCACTACGAATCGCCCTATCTGCTTTGTCGCCATGCGTATTCACACGTGCCTCAATCGCCCTCGCACCGCGATCAAGAAGCAATGACTGTGGCGCCTCGTTGGCATGCGCTTCATTGAGCGTATTTACATAAAATCGATACCCTTGGTCTGTTGGAATTCGCCCAGCACTCGTATGCGGCTGCTGGATCATACCCATTTCCTCAAGTCGCGCCATTTCACTACGAATAGTTGCACTTGAAACATTGAACAATTTGGCAAGCATGACACTACCGACAGGTACGGCAATTTCTGCGTACTGTTCGATAACCGCTGCAAGTATCTGAATCTGACGATCTGTCATGCTCCTAGTATAACGCAAAACTAGCACTCCATCAAGTAGAGTGCTAGGATCTAATCTTTAGATTCTTTTAATACCACCCTAAGTGCGAGTGCGATGCAAAACAACAAAGCAACGACAAGAACGTAATATTTAATCATTGCAGAGACTACGACTGCTTAGTGCCACCGTAAGCAGAGCTACCATAGCCAAGTGATGAGCTATTCGTATTTGCTGATGAGTTTGAAGTAGCTGGAGCGCCAGTTGAGCTAACAGCCTTCAAAATTGATGATAAACCTACTGCTGCGACCACACCAACACCAACATGTTTTAGGAAATCTTTACGATCCATCTTTTTTGTCAGTAATGTGTTTAATTCGTTCTTGAACATATCATACACCTTTTTATTTTATTACTTATGTTTATATTGAACACCCTCTGGTAGATCGTGTCAATGGCTAAATGAGTATACCGTCCATTGAAACGCGCCGACCAGATGACGCCGCGGTAGCAGAGCGATTCGCGTGCTGAATGGTTCGGTTGCTGTTTCGCTGCGGCACGGCTAGCGCAGGGACTGTCGTACGTACCCTGGGTCTGGGTGCAATACCGTCCATAGACTTCACTGACGACCCAGCAAGTGGTCTTATTTGATGCGACGTGACAGCAGCCGGCTCGCTGCTTTCCGCTGCAGGCTGAGGGTGATTCGCTGCTAACATACTTTCAGATGGTGCTGGTAGATCTATCTGAGCAGCTAAGACCGATTTTGGCGCAAGACGGCTGCTCGTAGTGGAAGATTTTGGCACCAAAGTACGACGTGCGGCATGATATGATCGTCGTCGTAACCACACAATGACAACGCCTATCTGATAAATACCAATAATTGGTACAGCAACAAGAAACAAGTTCGCTGGATCAGGAGTTGGAGTGATAATAGCTGCGGCAATAATTGACCCTGCTATCACCCATCTCTGCAGCCTGAACAACATGCCGGGCGGAAGTGGTCGAATGTGATCAATGATGAACAGCAGGAGTGGTAGCTGGAATAACGCCGCCATGCCAAACAAATGCATGACAGTAAAATTGAGATATGAATCGGTGGTCAGATTTGCCACTATTGAGTCGCCGGCAAATCCTCCCAAAAAGTGAATCGCTCCCGGAATGACCAACATATAGCCAAACCCTATGCCTATCACTGCGAGCAACACCGACGTAAACACAATACCAACCATTAATCGTCGAGAGCGACGACCAATAACTGGCTGCAAAAAACTATACAGGTGATACATAATGACCGGAATTGTCACCAATGCACCAAAATAAAGACATACTGTAAAAATGAAAGTGAATCCACCGCCTGGGTTGAGGTAGACTAGTTTTTCGCCATGAAGCGGCGCAATAATAACATTAACCAGTTGATCACGAAACTGGTATGCCACTGTTGATGCAGCAATCAAAGAAGCAACTATCCACATCAATCTTCCCCTCACTTCATGGATATGCTCTATGAAGGTTAGTTCGGTGGCAGATTCTGGTGCGGATCGCCTGCTACTATTCTGCTTTGTTGTCTGCTTTTGCTTTTGCTTTTTTGTCATCATCATCGCTCAACCCTTTTCGTAGTTCTTTTGCTGAATCACCAAGACTACGTGCAAGCTCTGGCAGTTTTTTACCACCAAATAATAATAGCAAGATTGCTAAAATAATGATTAATGTTACTGGGCTCAAATTGAACAGTTCCCCAAAGTATGTAAATTGCATAAATCCCTCACTCGTTACAAATAAATGTACTTTGATAATATAACGGTTGTGGTAATATAGCAATAGAAGAGGGATCAACTAAAAGGTTTAAAATAATTATGAACGACGTTTTACTCGCACAAACATATAACTGTTCAGACAGCGCGAACAGCGCTTATGGAGCCGGCGCTTATGGCACCTGCGAAACAACCGCTACTGGGGGTACAGGGACAACCACGACAGTGGGCGCACCAAACACAGGATTTTTCCAACAAGTTGTCAGCGGTGGAACTTTTAGTATTCTTTTACCTATCGCGCTTGCAATCGTACTTGTTATCATTAGTACATTCGTTGTACGAAAAAAACGTTCTAATCAGCAATAGTAATTGCGTCAAGTAAATCTCGAGCAGCCAGTCTTGCTTCGTCATCGTGTCGATTAAACGCATCTCCTCTATGTGCTATCTCGTCGACAACACGCACGGCACGATCAAGATCATCATTGATAATAAAGTGATAATACGGCACTTCCAGCGCGTAGGTCAGCTCTTTGATGGCACTTGCTCTGCGCTTTGGCCATTCATCAAAAAAGGCGGCATCTGTCGCATATCGCGCGATCAACCGTCCGCGCCATGTTGAATAATCAGGTGGAAGAATAAATAGTGCCGTTACATCATTTGACAAATCCTTGTATTCATCGACGCCTTGTATATCAACGTCAGTAATTGCAATCTTTTTTGCATCACATGCTTTTTTGACAGCAGCAGTTGATGTGCCGTAAATAGTACCATGAACATATTTCGCTTCGATAAATTCACTGTCCAACAACATTTTTTCGGCTGCCGCCATATCAATGAATGAATAATCAACACCGTCGACTTCTTCGATGCCATTGTTGCTTCGCGGTTGCCTGGTTGTATGCGACACAATGTCCATATAATCATCATTCTGTAGCAGTTGTGTTTTGATCGTATCTTTTCCTGCTCCTGAAATTCCAACAAGAAGTGTAATGCGGGTGGTACGCACTACCGCAATAGCCTCCGCAGGAGGCTGATAGGATGTAACTAAAGATTCTATATCTATCATCATTTAAGTATAGCAAAGCTACTCGCGCTTTAGCATCACCGTAAATGCTTCGGAAGGAATATCCACTTTGCCAAATCGCTTCATGCGCTTTTTACCTTTTGCCTGTTTTGCAAGGACTTTCTTTTTTCGGCTAACATCGCCACCATACAACCCAGTTGTGACATCTTTTCGATATGCGCTCAGATCTTCACGGGCGATAAACCGTCCACCAATCGCCGCCTGCAGACTCACTTGAAAGTTTTGCCGCGGAATCACATCTTTCAGTTTTTTAACGATCACACGGCCAAGCCCGTCCGCTTCGCTTCGGTGTGCCATGACAGACAGTGCATCAACAATCTCGCCAGCGACATAAAAATCAACACGAACAAGATCTTCAACACGATACGTATCAAGATCGTAATTAAAGCTACCATAACCGCTAGTAACACTCTTTAATTGATCATAAAAATCAGTCAACAAATTAGCAAGTGGCGCCTCAAAACTGATCAACGCTCGCTCATCAATATAACTAAGATTCTTTTGTTGGCCACGTTTATTCACGATCAGCTGGATCACTGATCCAATATATTCTTTTGGAACGACAATTTCGCCTTTGATCCATGGCTCGCGAATTTCATCAATCTTACTAACATCAGGTAGATCAGACGCAGATTTAATATCAAGTTCATCGCCACTCGATAACACAACTTGGTAATCAGTTGATGGATTTGTGACAACAAGATCTAAATTATACTCACGCTCTAATCGCTCACGAACGATATCCATGTGTAGTAACCCCAGAAAACCAATCCTGACCCCAAAACCTAAAACTGGTGAGTTTTCTGGTTCAAATTGCAATGCACTATCGCTTAGACTTAGTTTTTCAACCGCCTCTTTGAGATCATTGTAATCTTCATTGCTAATTGGGAAAAACCCAGCATACACAAATGGTTTTACTTGACGATAGCCAGGAAGCATCTCTTCGGCTTTGTGCCTACGTACAGTCACTGTGTCGCCAACGCGCGCGTCACGCGTCGTCTTTAGGTTAGTCACGATGTAACCAATCTCACCCGTACTGATATCGCTACCTGGTGTCATCATTGGATTCAACGATCCTACCTCTAATGCAATACCACTCGCACCCGTCGCAAGCATTTCAATTGTGTCACCTTTTTTTATTGTACCGTCGACTACGCGAGTATACAGAATCACACCACGATAATCGTCATAGTAGCTATCAAATATAAGCGCACGGGTTGGTGAGTCTTCGTAACCCGAAGGTGGTGCGATGCGGTCGATAATCGCATCAAGCACTTCAATAACGCCCTCGCCAGTCTTTGCACTAATTTTTAAAATGTCAGATTCACTGCATCCTAGTAAATTAATGATTTCTGCGCTAACGCGCGGTACATCCGCCGCTGGCAAATCTATTTTATTTAGCACTGGAATAATCGTTAAGTCCGCCGCAAGCGCCAGATACACATTCGCAAGTGTCTGCGCTTGAATCCCTTGACTGGCATCAACAACCAAGACAGCACCCTCGCACGCCGCTAGAGATCGAGATACTTCATAACTAAAGTCAACATGGCCAGGTGTGTCTATTAGATTAAGATCGTAGTCTTTGTACGTCATACGAACCGGCGCCAATTTGATAGTGATTCCCTTTTCACGTTCAAGATCCATACTATCAAGCAGCTGGCTTTTCATGTCGCGTTTTTGGACGGTGCTCGTCATTTCCATCATACGATCAGCAAGCGTCGACTTGCCGTGGTCGATATGAGCGATAATACAAAAATTTCTAATCTGTTCTTGAGTCATATACTAGAGGTTAATTATACCAGTTTATTGGTTAGTTAGCGAGCACGCGCAAACAACAACTGCCTAAGCCGCGAAATAACTGGGTCGGCTTCACCTAATTTAAGCAGCTTACTCATCCCCAGGTAGACAATCGCACTCACAACGACAATAATAACGAACTTCGGGAATGTCGCAAAGAAACTTTGGTCGTTGTTTTGAAGCTGGAATATTTGAAGCGTCGTATAGCTCGCAACACTCATCACCAATGTCGCAAGGAACATCCGCCAAATTGCACGTAGCAGTGGAGCATCAAAGATGCCCTTGATACGGACTTGCATGACAGCGAATAGTATCAACACTTCAAACACCGACACGATCGACTGTGCGTACGCCAAGCCATACGCACCCATCCCATGCTTCATCGTAAACCAGACGGCCAGTGTTATATTCAGCGTGATTGCAAAAATAGATATGATGAGGGGCGTTTTTGTATCTTGCTGTGCATAAAAACTTCGTGCCGCAATAAAATATATTGAACGAAACAAAATCGCAACAACTAATGCACCCAGCAGTCCAGCCATCAGCGGTTCGCCACCATTTTTCATGAAGTTCGCTAAATAACCTCGCGCAAAAAACGTCACTGCGGCGACCGGCATCGCCAACCATATGATCACCCGTAGTATCGTTTGAAGTTCTGAGCGGAACAAATCAGGTCGACCTTGACTAAGGCGCTCAGTCATCTTTGGAAATGCCGCCGTACTGATCGCTACGCCAATCAGATTGATTGGTGCCATATGCAGTGTCGTTGCCTGATTATAGATACGCAGCGTCCCTTCGGCCATACGTGACGCCAGGTTAGTTTCGACAATCCCCACCAAATAGTCCATTCCTTGGTCAAGTGAGCGTGCAGGTAGTAACGATAAGACTTTTCTAAACCCTTTGTTTTTCCAGTAGATCTTGAACCTGTAATCAAACCCGAGTCCAAGCAGGCCAATACTACTGACGATAAGCTGCATGATTGAACCCAGCACCACACCAAGTGCAACTCCCATAATGCCACCCTCGAAAACCTCCCAGCCAAAAATAGTAATACCATTGGTAAATACAAGCAACCCAATGATAATACCAATGTTGTATATTGTTGGTGCGAGCGCATAAAATGTAAACCGCCCAACTGCCTGCTGAATACTTGCGATCACCGTTGCGATGGCAAACAGAAACGGATTTACCGCAATGACTCTGGTCATGCTGATCGCCAACCCCATCGCTGATTCATTCAGGCCAGGAGCGATCACATAGCGGATCAGCGGATCAGCAAAAATAATAATCAATACACTCGTGACAAGCGTAATCAGCGCCATGAAATTAATCATGCTCGTTGACAATTCCCATGCGGACTTTTTGTTACCAGCACCCAGACGCTGATTAAACACAGGAATAAATGTCACACTTAGCGCACCAGATACCAATATAAAGAACATAAAATCGGGTACCATAAATGCAGCCGTATACGCATCAATCCCAGATGGATACCCAGGAAGTCCGGCCGATTCTGTCGGCAGGTACGCACTGTTCAGCAGACGATCTCTGAACAGTCCGAGAACTAACGAAACAAGTGTCGATCCAGCCAATAGAGTAGCAGCCAACTGGACAGTTAGCTGCTTATTAGCTCTCGCGACCACACTCCGCATTCTACTCATAGATAGTCTCTAGATTATGCAGCTGCATATAGCTGCGCTTCTTTTGGCAGTTTCGATTCCTTTAGAAGTTCATTCACACGCTCTTCGTTGATCGTTTCTTCTTCCAGTAGTGCAGCCGCAAGTTTATCCAAGCTCTTTCGGTTTTGCATAATCACCACCTCGGCACGACGAGATGCTTCTTTGATCAACTGCTCTACTTCTTTGTCAATTTCTTTCGCAGTGTCATCACTGTATGGACGCTCATGTGTCATCTTATCGAACACCATGCCACCGTTATCGTCATGGAATACTTGGTCACGTAATTTCGTACCCATACCCTGTTCGATAATCATGTCTCGTGCGATTTCAGTTGCTTTGCGCAAGTCAGACCCAGCACCAGTCGTAATACCATCCGCACCATACAGAATCTTTTCGGCAACACGACCACCCATAGCCCGCGCTAAGATATCTTTGAATTCGTAGACATTTGTGTAGCTCTTGTCTTCTGGCGGCAAGAACCATGTCACACCACCAGTTCCACCGCGTGGAATAATCGTAACCTTATGAACAGGATCACTATCAGGCAAAATATGACCGACGATCGCATGCCCAGCTTCATGATACGCTGTGAGCTCTTTTTCCTTATCACTCATCACCTTTGCTTTTCGCTCTGGTCCAATCGCAACCTTTTCGAATGCTTCTGTCAGATCATCGTTCGTGATTTTCTTGCGATTTGCACGTGCTGCAATAATTGCTGCTTCGTTGGCGATGTTTGCAAGGTCGGCACCGCTCGATCCTGCAGTCTTTGCCGCTAGTTTATCAAGGTTTACAGTACTATCGGTTGGCTTCTTTTTGAAATGAACTTTCAAAATTGCTTCGCGGTCTCGTCGTTCTGGCAACAGGATATTTGTACGGCGATCAAATCGGCCTGGTCGTAGCAACGCAGGATCCAATACGTCCGCACGGTTTGTTGCGGCTAGAACGATCACATTCGTGCCCGTCTCAAATCCATCCATTTCTACCAATATCTGATTAAGCGTTTGTTCGCGTTCATCATGACCACCGCCCATACCACTACCACGTTTGCGACCTACGGCGTCAATTTCGTCGATAAAGATGATTGCCGGTGAGTTCTTTTTGGCTTTTGCAAACAAATCACGAACACGGCTAGCACCAACACCAACAAACATTTCGACAAACTCAGACCCAGATATACTAAAGAACGGTACATTAGCCTCACCCGCAACAGCGCGTGCCAGCATCGTTTTACCGGTACCTGGGTTACCGACCAGCAGCACACCTTTTGGAATCTTTGCGCCAAGTTCTTCGTATTTTTTTGGATGTTTCAAGAAATCAACAACTTCTTCCAGATCTTGCTTGGCACTTTCGTTACCGGCAATATCATCAAAGACAACTTTTTCTTTATCAAGTCCATACAGCTTTGCTTTTGATTTGCCAAATCCCATCGCTTGATTGTTCTGACCCTGTGCTTGACGCATCATAAACAGAAAGAATCCAACAATAATGAGCACCGGAATCACAATAATCGCGATATTCCAAAGAATCTCGCCTGTTTGCGCTGGCGGCATGACATTGACCGTTGCGCCGCTATCCTGCTTCAATCCCTGTTCGTAAATACTACTCCCACCGTCTTTGAACGATGTCTCTGTTGGCTCATTCGAACCCTTCGGTGTTACTTTAATAGAGTTTCCCTGAATATCAATACGTGCGATCTGACCGTTATTAGCGCGCTTGATTACTTCTGATAATGGGACATCCTTAAGGGCTGTCTGTGGCGATACGACTGCAATAATCGTTAAAACGCCGATAACAACAATAGCCCAGAAAAGCCCGAGGCGAATCCAATTGGAAGATTTGTTTTTTGGTGACTTGCTTTTTGTTGCCATACTGTCGTTACTGTTCCTTTCTGAACTCACATACGATAGAAAATTCCCACTCCCATCATAATAGCACTTTTCACGCCTTGGCCACAACAAATTCAGCTCGTGTAAACCGAACCAACACACCATCGCCAGCTTCGATGACCGTCCCTGGTTTTGCTACTTTAATAGCATGAAGTACTCGCAGACGCTGCGGAATCGTCAAGCTATTCCCTCCGCCGTCCCTCATACAAATAGCTCGCAACAACTCGACTGCAACCGCGTCACCGCAATGACCAAAGAAATAGCGTGAATGTGACACTGTAGAAATAAAGCGTTCTGTCTCACTATCAACATGTCGCTTAATCTCTATTTGTCGACTTCGTAGAGCGGCCAATTGACGTATCACATCATCAGATTCGGCCATTTTTTGACGTAATGCATTTCGTAAATACCGCGTGTCGGTATTCGTACTATCTTCATGCCATAGAATCGAATGTGCATCTGCATACTCTCTGATTTCTTGTTTTGTCACGCACAGTAGCGGTCGATTAACCCCAGGCGTGTCGAGTACCGCCACGCCACGCCATCCCGTGCCACGTGTCAGATTAATAGCGATTGTTTCACCGACATCGCCTTCATGATGGGCGGTGATCAATTGTGCGTTGTGTTTTTGGGCGACTGACCTCAAAAATACATAGCGACGATCGCGTGCTAGTTCTTCACTTGCACCTTGGCCTAGTTCTTCACGTGCCGATTCAAACAGTATACCCATACGCTCAGCGACGCTTGCGACGAACCGCGCATCTTGTCGCGAATCTTGCCTGATACCATGATCAAAATGAGCAATGATTAGGTCGGCTTTTGCAAGCTGCTTCCATGGATCAATACCTCCGATAGTGCGGTTGGTTTGTAGCGCATCCAATAACACCATCGAATCGATTCCGCCACTGACTGCAACAACATAGTTCGGCATGGCTAGTATCGCTTTGATAGCCACGCGCCAAGCCAGATACCAGCCAGGCCACCAATTAGCCCGCCCAATACAGTCCACCCATCAAGCAGCGCACTATCACCAACCAACATTGGGATCGATGCGCCAACCGTACCACCTATTGCCGCCATGACCGTGATGACTCGTTTATTCATACTACATTTAGTATACACCGCCTATTGTCAGTCGTGGCTCGCTAGGCCATACTGTAGCTAACATTATTAGCAATAGGATTATCCATGAAGTATCTACTCTACAGCCTTGCCGGCATCGCTATCATTTTCATCACTGCCGCACTTGCATTTTACTTTTGGCCGACAACGAACAAGCAGCTGCAAAACAGTACACCAGCTACAAATACGTATCAGCAGTCAGTCAAACAAATCGAGTCGCTGGTCGCTACCCAAAAAGCAGCTGCCGTTACAGACGACTGTACATCTCAGCTAATGACCCACAACGAAAAGACTGCAAAGACTGTCATCCTGTTTCATGGCATAACGGCCTGTTCAGCACAGTTCAAAGCATTCGGACAACAGTTATTTGATGCTGGATACAACGTCTATATTCCACTAGCGCCGTATCATGGCACGAATGATTCTCAGGGTCACAAAGATGTCCGTTCACTCGATCTTGTCAACTATGCCAATCAGTCAGTCACTATCGCAACCGGACTAGGTAATGAAGTTGGGGTTATCGGCCTATCAGGCGGCGCGGTCGTTGCAACCTGGGCTGCCGAATATCGCCCCGAAGTCACTCGATTGCTTGCATTGTCACCATTCTACGAACCAGCAGCATCGCAAGCACCAAAATGGCAGCTCCCCATCCTGAAAAAACTATACGGTTCACACATCCTCGCCAATAGTTCAACCGAACCAGATGGCAAAGGCTTTTCATTGTGGGCGCTCGCCAACTACCTCGTACTCGTGGATAACTTCAAAAAAGACCCCGCAGATCTCAACCTAAAAAGCATCGCAGTAGTCGAAAGTGCTAGTGACGATGTGATTGATCTGGATAAAGCCGTGCAAGTTCCCCAAGAAATAGCCGATAGCAATGGCCTCCCGCTATATTCAAAAACCATTCCAGCCGAATGGAATGTTGGTCATGCAATCGTATCGCCAGACGAAAAAGGCGTTGCCAAACACCAGCAGCAGCTATTCGATCTTTACCAGGCATATTACGAAGGTCGTCAATACAATCTATAAATAGCGAGTACTGCCAAACGGAATCTTTTCTTTGACGTTATGACCAGTACCTAATGTGTCGGCACTGTGAATCACGTGTTTTCCATATCGGTCATTGATTTCATCGACGGCACTCGTAATGTGGCGTTCGCGCGCAAGTTCATCGCCAAATAAGCTAAGTTGCGGGTCATTGTCATCACTCAGTTCATATACACTAACTCCAATCGTCCGAATCAACGGCGGCGCGTTCGCAAACATATGTTTTGCTTGTGCGTAGATTGCCTGATCCGAAAAGAATGGCATCGTCGCCATGTGACGGGCATGCCAGTACCGACTACCACGCTGCTCTTCCCAACCACCTCGGCCAGTTTGTTTTTGTGTACCTGGTTCTTTATGCGTTGTCGCCCACACCAACACACCACGTGCTATTTTACCTTGCGACCGAATTTTTTTGCCGGTTGCTTCACACAAATGATGAAGCCGTTTTAGTATTTGATCGTACGGCATATTATACCCATCCAGTACAAACTGCCGCCCAGCTGTCTTTAGATCATAGTCGACGTTATCAACCTCCCAGCCACGCAATCGCTGATGCCATTGATACCCATTGATGCTTTTGAACACCATACTTTTTAACATCTGAGCATCTGCATCCAAAAAATGCAGTGGCGTCATAATTCCCACCGCGTTTAATCGTTCTTCGTTGCGATGGGCAATTCCCGTTAGGTCGGTTAACGCTAACGTGCCGTATGTCTGTCGTAGATTTTTGCAGTCAATGACATCTAGTCCGTCCGGTTTATGGAGGCTCGCCGCTGTCTTTGCCAAAAACCTATTCGTCGCTATTCCGACGTTGCAGCGCATCGCACAGCCTATTTCATCACGCAGCCGCTGTTTAATTTCAAACCCAATATCGATCAATCCGCGTCGCTTCATGGTGTCAGTTGCCTCATGAAAATCAATCACGCCTTCGTCAATAGATTTCATACGCACATGTGCCGAATAATCACTCATAATATCCATCATCTTGTGATAGACGAATCGGTATTTCGCCGGGTCACTTTCAATACCCACTAGTCCCGGACAGATCTTTTTGGCATCCTTTAATTTCATCCCTAGCGTCACGCCCTGCGCCTTCGCTTCATAGCTAGCCGTCACGATCATCGTGTGTTCCGTTCGCCTATTCACAATCGCCACCGGACGACCCCGCAGCATCGGCCGCGCTTGCTGCTCCACCGTCGCAAAGCAACTGTTCAGATCGATATGCATGACCAGTGGGATTTCTGGATTGTAGTGTTCGTTTACGCCCATAGGTTCGCTCCACGTGCGTCGAGTAAATCGTATCGGAAAACAGCAGGACATCTGCAGCCCAAGTTTGTCGAGGTGTCAAACCCCTCGCTCAAACCTGGAGCGAAGCTGTCTTGATGGGTTTTGACACGTATTTGCGAACACTCGTTTAACCATTTTTTGCGTTCGTTAATAATATCTGCGAGCAACATCGTCATGATCGATCGCCCTCGCGCGTCAAATGCCATACCAACCGCTCCGAATCCAGTTCTATACGGTAATCAGCTTCGCCATCGGTTACATCAAACACATGGACAGTCCGCCGCCCCTTTTCCGTCGGATGCCGTAGTCCTATTTCTTTCACCTCTATTACTCGTCCGTTTGCTCGCCGAAATCGGATGGGTACACACGGGTTTAGCCCCGCACCAAAGGTTGCCACTACATCTATTCGTTCGTTCAAAAAAAGCTCATCATTCATATCAAAATATCCTTACCATTGTTTAAGGAAACGATTATCTGATTGTATTGCCCGTCTTTCCGCCCGTTTCTAGCTAAAATCCGAAGACAATTGAATGATTCCACCGGAGGGACGCTTCGCAACAGATTGCTAGTGTGTGTCGCGGGGATATAGCTTTAGTATACTCCGTACATTCAGAACAAAAAAGTCAATTATGTATTCACTTTTTTGTTCTGCTCACGAACCCTCCCGTAAGAGGATTCGTGAATGCAGCGATGGTGCTACTTGGTGCAGACCGATATTGACTCGATCTCGGGCGCCATGTAATAATTGCCGCCAAGCATGTAAGATTCGGCGTAAACCTTCGGATCGAAGGTTAGTGAGCCTTCCGATCCCGGCTGGATAGCCGGGGAGAGTTCTTGCCCTGCACCATTCTCCGGCTTGATGTACAGCCGAGCGATAGTCTTGTCCCGTTTGAGAACGTAACGAAACTCGACATCCGTCTGATAGAAGTGGCCAAACTCAGTCTTTGGGTTCGGATCTTCTTCCGTCGCTTTTGGTGTTCTGTCCGGCGACCAGGATTGACCATCAGTCAACCAAAAGTCGCCGACGTCACTCACTCCATTCGGAGGCAGAGTGACAGTCTTTACTCCATCACGCGTGTCCGTTTGGGGTTCTAGTAAGTGAAGAACTTCGCCATCCTGGCAAACTTCGAGAGACATTCTCGCGTTTTCCGCGTTGATCTCGTCATTCGACCGCCAATCACCGCATGCAGTAGTGGCGAGGATGGATCCGAGAAACACTCCAGCAATCGCGCTCTTGATCAGCTTGTTCATGTAAAGGAACCTTCCGGTCTCATGTAACGCACCATACGCTACTTATGCAAGTATTAACATAAATACTTATAAAAAGTCAATGTATAGCTGTATCAAATCATGAATTCTAGGTCTAACACCACCCACCACCCAGATCGTCATTGATCGGGCGGTGGGTGGTACTACGCTAACTTTACGCCCGTTCCGCACACATCCGTAACGCTCTTGCTTGTGTACGTAACAAACTGAATGTATAGTATTGCCATTATGACAGAATCATATCCAGGCTACGCGCGAAACGCAGCTGCTCAAGAGCAGCAACACAAACATAATGTAAAAACCAGAGTCGAACAGGCACTCAAAGAAGGCTATAGCTATATTCCAAGCGAAGACGTGGCGGAACTAATTGATTCTCACAGGCACGATTTAAAAGAGGAAATGGCATACACTGCAGATACCTTTGCGGCAATACAGAACGAGTTGCTGCAGTTCCTAGGTAAGGTTTCTGGACCTGAAGCAGCGGCTTTGCGTGAGAGAGTCTCTAGTATCACTACTGCGACAACAGTAGTGAGTGAACTTACTCCTATCGATCCGGTAAACGGCTAGTTACGTATCTATTTTTACTGAATTATACCTTAAGTTATATTAAGATAGATTGTCACAACCATTGACATTTTATAGTTT
This sequence comes from Candidatus Saccharibacteria bacterium RIFCSPHIGHO2_12_FULL_44_22, assembly GCA_001790515.1. Classification (GTDB taxonomy): domain Bacteria; phylum Patescibacteriota; class Saccharimonadia; order Saccharimonadales; family Saccharimonadaceae; genus MGCS01. Next base: position 37,231 of record MGCS01000004.1, on the reverse strand, counting down.
TTATGCTAATATGATGAATACTGTGTGTACACATACCGTGCTACACCAGAGAACCACCGACAATTCAACTCTACTAGAAAGGTGCGTCAAATGCGCATCTCCACTCGTACGTCAATGATCGTCATCGCAGCCGTCACAACCGCAGCACTTTTGAGTGCATGCGGAGGTGACAACTCGGCAGCTACAGAAACACCCTCCACAGCGGTATCCACCGTCGTAGAGGCGCCACCCTTGCCCGTTGCGGCACCCAAGGAGCTCACTGAGACACAGAAGCAGGCGTTCAACTATTACATGTCGGACGCACGCAGAGCACCGCTGAACCAGGCTCTCAACAGCGTCGGCAACGACTTGCTGACGAAGCTTACCAGCGGCGAGATCCCGTCTAGTACCCGCGGGTGGGACAAGCTATCGGACGCACCCGTTAACGGGTACGGCGGTATCGTGTCGGAACCGAGCAGAGGGGGCATCGACCCGGGGACCTTTGTTCAGGTGAACGTACGCTTCATTGACGGTCAAATCGACCGTCAAACAGGACCGCTAGGTGTATTCATCCTGAAAGATGAATACATGATCTCGCTCAATGGCTTGACACCACTGACCAAAGAAGACGGTACTCCCGTGGCGGAGACGTCGAACTCGTTCAGCTGGAAGCTCGACAGCAGGAGCAGAACCACCGGAAGCGAGTTCGAAAAGCGCGGCTTCTACATCTCGGATGTCGAGAGTGGAGTTCCCGGATACGAGAATCCACTCGGCGAAGGCTCGTACCAGATTTCCGACTACTCGTCGGACACTGGTGACGTGACCGTCGACGATATCAAGACTGCGGACGCCGATTTCTTGGCGACGCTCTATCAGTTGAACATCGATGGTTCCGACTGGAACTAGTTCCAGTCGTCGCCGAGCCACCCCCACAAAGGGTGTCTCGGCAAGGAACCTCAGTATTCAAATGTAACAATTTGAATGATGAGGTTTTTTGCTTTAATTCATAAATTCTAGGTCTAACATCACCCACCGTCCAAATCGTCGTTGATCAGGCGGCAGATGGGCACTAGTAATATCGTCGTTAGTATAGAACGACTACTTGTTCACGGTTGTGAAGCCGTGGTGCAGCTATTTTCACAGGTCGCCTTTTGCTAGATCATCAACTAACGTGACATTAGGAAGTTTCGTTAAATCCTGAGGATCGATAATAATCTTACTCGTGCGGTTGCCACCACCCATCACTACCTCTGGCTGCGCCATTACTTGACGATCAACATAGATAGGTAGTCCACTAATGCCGATAGCTGTCACTCCGCCGATTTCCATCCCGGTCATTTGTTTCGTCGTGTCAGCATCAGCAAACGATGCTTTACGGACACCTAATAATTTCGTCACTGTTTTGTTAACGTCTAATCGTGTCGATGCTAGCACGACGCACACTGCGTATTTCACGGGATCTACTTTTTTTGACGCAACCAAAATAGTATTCGCAGACTGCTCTGGACTAAAATCATATTTATCGTTGAATGCAGCAGTATCTGCATAATCCGGATCGCACGACAAGATCTTAGATTCGATTTTTGATTCGCTCAATGCCGCTGTAACGCTGGGATGAAGTAATGATTCCATATACTTATTCTACACGTCACAGCCTCGGATAACGTACATGCGCACCACTGAGCCGCTAATCATGTGTTTGTCCCCGAGCGGCATTCGTGAATACTTCGCTCATTCCTCCGGCAAGCATTCGTTTGATCCGCTCGACGCTGATGTCATTACCACGTTTACGACCAGTACCGTTCATACGCTGATGAATTCGATTAACAGTCAAGTGATCATCAAGAAAGAGCCGTAGCGCCTTATCCATGTCAACAGAAGAATCTTCAACAAGTCTACCAGGGAATTTTTTAGCTAATTCCTTCATCGTAGCAATCGCCTTTGAAGTGGATTCATCCGGTTCTATATCTGTATCATATCCAAGCATTCGTTGATGAAGCAAATACATATCCGCTTTCAGAATAAGTCCCGATTCGACAGCAGATCCAAACATTATATCAACTTGTCGCGCCCATTCAATGGGATCAAGCCCCTTCCTCCTCAGGCCTACCTCACACAAATCAACCGATGGTGTTTTCTCAACGACAGCAGGCGCGTCTTCCACCTTGGGTTTAGGCTTCATTTCAGTCGATTTAGATGAAATGACGGGTCGAGAGACAGTCGTGGCAGGTGCGTCGGCAGGTAAATTATCAACACATGTTTGTAGTATTTGAATGATATCCCGCTCCAGTCCTTCCTTGTCTTGCGCCCACTTCAAAACACCTGCCATCGTCTTGTATCGTTCTGACTGTGCTAATTTGTATCCACTCAGTTGACGAAGTGATGCGGGTAGTGCTCCTGCCCCAGCAATCCGCGACGGATCGTTGACGACACCACCCACGGTCAGCAAACGCAAGATAAGTTTGCGGCCATCGACTAATGCGTCCTCTTCATATGTTTCAGGCATGTTCGCTAATACCGCCCGTAGACCTTTAGTGTTGTATCCAAGCTCTGTTATGCCTGTATATAATTCATGTTTGAGTGTATCTACACTAGATGCTGCGACTTCTGACGTCGTCTCGCTATCTAGACCGCTGTCAACGGCCTTGTTACTTTGATCACCCTGTTTATCAACATCTTCAGCCAATGCCTTTTCATCACTGTCACTAGCAGAATCATATGTTTGCGCCTTATCATCGACAATCGTGCTCTGTCCATCCATATCCATTTTCTCACTAGCCAAGTGCTTTTGTAGAACTAATTCAATGCCAGACGATTCGTGCTTCTCAAGGACTGCTTTTTTAAAGTTACTCATAAACATATGAATATTTCCACTTGTCGTATTTGATAGTTGACCAATCTGTTTTGGTGTCTGACCTTGGTATAGCCGAGTCAGTCTATCTTGATTACTACGCCGGGCATGCTCTCTGGGCGATTTATTTAACTCAAGTAGTGTGGCTACAATAGCCTCGCTATGCATCCTTGATAGCGAGGCAGCCGTTTCCTCGCCAAAAATAGATTTGGTAAACCCTTGAACGGAACGTGGCAACTTCATATCTCCTTTGTCGATGCTATTAATATCGATTGGGATAACATCCGCTTCACTCGATGCCTTGTCTTCTACAACAGCAGGTTCAGCGTACATTAATTCAATTACTTCGGTATCTATTTCAACATCTGATGGCTCATAGGTCACCTCGTCGACTGGCACTTTCGTTGCAGATTCGTGCAATGCTTCCAAAGAAGCAATGACAATGGCGAGTCCTCCTAAGATTCGAGCATGGATCGCTGGATCACCCTGGCTACGTTCAAGACTGCTTTGCAGCGTTTCAAACACTTGCTGCGAGAGTAGCTGCTGTGCACGCGTCAATACTGTTCGTTCATCGTCGAAACCATCAAATTTTTCCGTTTGCGTTTCAGGGTTTTGTTCTACACTCATGCGCTCGTCATCCTTTGATATATGGTGGTAATACATTCACTTTACCATTAAAAAGCGCTACATGTGCTGTAATCGTACAAAAATAGTTCAGAGTATTCTTTGGATTCATTCAGTTTTTTGCTATGATAGATACATTAGAAAGGAGCTCCGACTGAGCGTAGATCGATACCTACACCCTAGTCCCGAAGTCACCACCTCTTCGAATGAGCTCAAAAAGTCTCTCGCCCGTCGCGTAAAAGAATTCGTTATCTCTCCGCATATCGATTTTTCGGTAGACCCAGAATCGTCATGTGATCGTTCAGAATATTGGCACGGTATGGCCAGAGTCGCATTGGATCGATACAAACACATAAACAATACACGCCAAGATGAATGGCAATTCACAACCGAAGTAAAAATCATTGAAAAGTTTCAAAAAAGACTGGCGTCAAATACGGTCAATTTGCGACTTTTCAAATCTGCCCAAAATTGCATTCGATTCGAATCGCAGCAACGAACAACCGCCTTAGCGCCACCAATTCCTCGATTTGAACCTTAACATTACCCGCACTCTAGCTACCGAATGTGAATGTATTTAGCTGCACGCCAGCAGGCACTGTCAGCTCGATTATCTGATCATCGTTGAATGATCCAAAATCTGCAATGCGATATAGTTGCGCCATAGATACATCAAGCTTTGAATCCTTAATATCTGATCCAGCAAATTTCGTCTGACTAATTGGCACACCGTTTAGTGTAACGCCAATCGCAGCATTTGCATTTGACCCGGTGACCATATAGACGTCTTTGGCAGCTACCCGGAATTTCAAGGTGCTATTCGATACCGCCATAATCCCCTCGCCCGACACGTTCCATGTTCCGCCTAATGTCCAATTATTTACCTGAGCAAGGCTTCCTGCCGTATATGTTCGTTCACCCTGAATTAATCGTGTCGGTCCAGTATAATTATTCGCGCGGCGCGTTCCCAAATATGTTTCAGGGGTTTCTTTGTCACTACTCGTTGCACCATCATTCACCGCTGCCATTTCGTTCGGTACATTGCCACCTTTTTCAGCCAACAGCTGCCGAATTGCTTGTTCTGTTTCTTTGTAGCTGCCTTCTCCAGCATGCACCCGGCGTACATTGCCGTCTTTATCGATCAGATAGCTGGCTGGCCAATACTGATTTTTATACGCATTCCATGTCGTGAAATCATTATCAAGTGCAATCGGATAGGTAAGTCCGGCCTTTTTCGCCGCATCTTCGACATTCACCTTGTTTTTTTCGAATGAGAATTCTGGAGCGTGCATGCCTATTATTTCTAGTCCACTGTCTTTATATGTTTCATACCAGCTCTTTAAATACGGCTGCGTTCGAATACAGTTAATGCAACTATACGTCCAAAAATCTATCAAAACTACCTTGCCCTTCAGTCCTTCGATTGTCTGCGGGTCACTATTAATCCAATCTTTGATACCAGCAAGCTCAGGCGCTTTGTACAACTTCACATTCAACACGCCTTCGGCAGATTCACGACCGCTATCAGGAATGAGCTTCGATGATAGCGCGTCAAAATCAAATGGCGTTTTTTCTGAGATAAATGTCTGGAACTGTTTGTCGTATCCGGTTATGATCGACAATCCAACCAGGATAAAGAGTATTGCGATGACGCGCTGAAACCAGCCTTTTGGATTGACAGCAAAACGAATTCTGCGAACCAATTTTTGTCCCAAAAAACCCAAAAGCAGCATCATAATACTCAGACCAATGACATACATAATCACATATACGATTGCGACATTGAAATTAACTGGCAGCACCGTCGCTAGTATATATGCATACACCGGACTACAACTACTAAACACAGGACCAAGTGCTGCACCTGTGATGATCGCACCGATTACTGGTCCGCGACCGGTACTTTTACCGAGGAGTCGTTGCGAACGTGCTTGCAGGTTAAACAATAATATAAATTTCTCATAGATTTGCGGAAATAGGGTGACAATCCCTAGTCCAACGATAATGCCACCCGACACATACGTTATTGCAGCTGGCGAAATATCGATAAACAACGTTGTGGCTTTTAGAAGTAACGTAAATACTATCAGCGATATGGCCAAACTTCCTGCGATCAGAAACGGCCGTCGTTTGTCATGAACATCCCCAGTCATCGAACCACCGACAATAACCGGCAACAGTGCGAAAATGCATGGTGCAAAGACGGTGATAATACCAGCAAGAAATGCACCGAGTAGTAATGTAATATCCATGTAATAAATTCCTTTTATAATTATAGTACGAGTAGTTGTAAATGTAACGTGCGCTTATGTCCAAACCCGAACCCAGGACTAGGTAAGGAGGGGAGGGTTCGAGGTCTGGGAAAAGAGCAGGTTACTAAATGTGAGTAGTAACTATCTATTAGCTTTTTGGCATAAGAACGCTGTCGATAACATGCGTAACACCGTTACTACTGATAACATCTGCTGTCTCAATATCAACTTTGTTGCCCATTGCATCTTCGATCTTTAGCTTGTCACCATCGATAACTGGCGTCAATGTTTGACCTTGTACAGTTGTCAATGTTTCGCCTTTTTCAGCCATGACCTTTAGTGCTGCACTGGTGTATGTACCAGAAACAACATGGTAGGTAAGGATGTTCGCAAGTGCTGCTTTGTTTTCTGGCATTTGTAGTGATTCAACAGTTGCGGCAGGCAGTTTTGCGAATGCGTCGTTGTCAGGTCCAAATACTGTGAATGGGCCAGCACCCTTTAGTGTTTCTACCAATTCAGCTTTTTGCACCAAGCTTACAAGTGTTGTGACATTGCTTGCATTTGCCGCATTGTCGACAATATCTTTGTCACGAACCATAACAGCACCACCGACCGTAACACCATCGACAGCAGCGTCAGATGTCTGCGATGAATTTGCCATGTTAGAGTTGTCATCTTTTTCCATACCGTTCCCAGCCATATATCCAACGCCACCACCGACGGCGAGGCCGAGAATAAGAGCGATTGCTGCAGTTGCGATTTTGTTACCAGATTCCATAGTAGAATCCTCCATTTAAATTTGTCGTTCGTTAAGTCGTATCTGATCGTAATCTATAATATAGTTTACTTAATTAACTTAACTTGTTACTATAGTAATATAGTAGATAAGACATTGTCAACTAAATCACCCAAAACAACTATGAAAAAAGATATTTCTCAGATCACTACCTACCAATCTGGTGTCATGCAGTCGTCTGCACATCGATTACTAACTCGTATTAAAACCGAGTATCTTTCTCAATATGGACTTACCTCTATGCAATGGTTCGTGATTGGCTATGTTTACGATTCTGGCGCAAGCGGCATGAAGCTGAATGACCTAATGAAAACACTCGATACAACCATGCCGTTCGTAACATCTATCGTCAACACACTTGAACACAAAGGCATCCTCAATAAAGTCAGTGATTTAAATGATAGCCGTGTAAAAATTGCTATCTTGTCACCATCATATCGCTCAACAGTCGAAGAAATCGAACACGGACTGCGCGAAGAACTGCGCGCTCGACTGTATCGAGAAGATAATATTAGCCGTGAAGAACTGTCAACCTACATCAACGTACTCTACAAAATCGTTCAATCAGATAAGACTTAAGTGTAGATATCTCCATTCAAATGAAGAAGTGGGGAGTGAGGAATTATTCAGATTCAGATGATCAGCAATTCAGGATATCACTGTCGTTATCGGTCGAACAACTAAGTAGTCAAATTCGGCACCCGCAGTCCACGTTCCTACCCCAAATCCAATTCCCGTCTTGCCAGTCACCCAACTTCCCAGTGGCTGCCATACAGAGATACCGTCTGGAGCCCAATATGCAGTAAGAGTAGCGCCAGTTACTTTTAGTGCAATTCGCACCCATGTATTCGTTAAATCACGACCACCACCGATCGTGCGTACAAACACTTCGTCAAAATCATCGCGAACACGGATAACCCAGTTATGCTGCCCAAATCTTACTAACTGCACGTGAACTGCCGATCCAAAATAAGGATCAGGTGAGTTACCTTTTGCAATCAGCGACGCCTCTTGCCCGTCGTGGGTTGCGTCCGTGATGCGAAGCTTTGTCTCTAACCAGTAATCTACAGGAAGATCCACCTCTTTACGAGCAATCCTTACATCCTGACCCATTGATGTACCATCATAAGCGACGGTTATCGTACTACCGCTCGATTGGCCTTGGGTGACACCCCCTACCTGATTCCACTTTGCATTATCGAGTGCACCCGCCGCATCGGTGAATTGATCGTCTAGTAGCGCAGCTGAAGTACTATCGACCGCACGGTAGTTTATCGCAGCAGGATTATCCGTCCAGATCCCCACGAACCCTGACAAACCGACAGTTCCCGAACTGATCGTTCCTTGATTTTGCTGACCCGCATGGATAAGTACTTTAATATGAGAACTAAAAAACAGTGGATCGTCAATAAAGAATCGGTAGTAAGTCATCGACAACCCACCGTCGGTGCCATCGCTCGCACGACCAGCTGGGTAGCCGCTCACAGGGACATTGTACCAACCACCATTAAACGCATCTTCTGTTCCGGATGAGTGCCATGATGGATATGCTTCACCGTCAATATAAATTTCAACATTACCCTCTAATACGCCAGTGTCGCCACTCGCGGCATCGACTGCAATCCACAGCGATTCCACTTGGCCGCTGCCTGCCATATCGGCGACACTCAATTCTTGATACGGAGTCGCATTTGGTTCCTGTGCGCCAACCATCTTGTAGTGTCGTTGTTGCGTTCCAATACCAGCAAAATCGTTGATCAACGTGTAGTCAGCAGATCCAAACAAGACAACGTCGTTTGATGAAGTGTTTTCAACTTCAACTCGCAGGTATTTTTGGAACGGCATATAGACATAGCGATATGCAGACGACTCGCCACCACCTTTTTTGGTTCGGCCAACACGAGGTGTTCGATATTCTCCTGCAAGAGGTGAGTAAGCAAAAAAATCATTAATTGTTAGCTGAACGGCAGGACTAGCCTCATCGTCTATATAAATCCGTATCGTGCCGCCATCTTCGGCAAATCCCTGCAGTGACACATCTCCATCTGAACTGGCCATCCAAATATGCTTTAAAATGCCGGCCTGACCCCAGGATTCTGCCAAAACAACTCGCTTGCCGCCAACGGGCGCGGCCACAGACGTATGCGCTTTGCCCAATTCGATCGGATATGATATCTGCCGCTCACCCGCTAACCGTAGCGGAAACCCCGAAATTGAAGTAGTTGCAGTCGAAGGTGGAACTGATTGTAGTGCAGTATCGGCTTTTGCAAGGCTATTTTGCACTGCGACCGCTAAATCTGCCGCTGGAATACCACCGACCGGGGTTGTATATTTTGCCGTGATGTCAGCGACCAACCCCTGTATTTTTACCTGCGGAATACTATCATCGGCGATATGTACAGCTTTTACTGCATTGTCTGCAATGTGTGAGCTACCAACAACACCCACTTTTAGGTGTCCAGCCGCATCGTGCTCTGTCAACAAATAATCATTGAGGATATCCCCCCAATTGCCATTGTCTCCTCCTGGTTGTGGTAGTCGCGCCATTTTTATAGTCCTTACTGTAGTAATAATGATTATCGGTCTTATGCTTACATAAAGCAAGTCCAGTACACAGACACATGCATCAAAGTAGCATCAAATAACTATGCAGCAGTCCCCAATCTTACTGGCATATTGTGCAGCAATGCGATGACATACCGACCAATATAATAACTAGTCGTCATGCCAACTGTCGGCTGCTGAGCTGCTTGCTGCGCTTGGTTATTTGCAATGACCAGATTCACCATAAATTGGCGTAGTGTTTTTATATCATAGATTTTCAGTAACCGTTCGACCAGCATATCGACGTTGTTATATCCAAGTACATGGAGCAGTCCGGCCAATTCTTCACGAACTTCCCGTAGATGATCCGCGCATTCCTGACCTGTCTTTGGTCGCAATGATGTCAGCATCACTTTCCCCGATCAAATATTTAGCACATCTTTGCATTGCTTGGTCGAATGTCCATAGAACGTCTTCACCATTTTCATTCTTTCGGGCAAAGTTAACATCACCGCCATATCTTTTTAAGACAAGCGGACGAATCCGCTCAACAGTACTATTATAATTCTCGCCGCTTTCTGAAAATTCCATATACCCTCACTCACAACTCTTAATATACCTAGTATAGCGGTAGCGGCTGTTTACACAAAGCTATTTTAACGAGGTAACTAACCCTTCGATTTTCGGCTTTTATCCTGTTTTCGTTTGATCTTTGTAAACGACCATGACAGTGTTTCACCACGAGTAAATCCATGCAGGAATAATGTAATGACAACAAATACGAGTGCGCCGACTACCATTGGCACCGAAATATGCGGTGGTTCGGAAAGCGTAATAAAGACCACAGATGATGCCAGCACCAGTGCGGAATGCTCAAACAATGTCTCGTAGGTATGCGAAACAATCAACACCATAAACAAATTGATGATGTTATAAACCACCAACCCTGCAAACACTAATTCTAAAAACTGCGTCGAAAATCCAAGGCCGCTCACACCCAACAACCAACCAACACCTTCGTACAAAACAATACCAATAAAATAGATCAGCATGACAGTTTCTACGACATGACTAATGCCAATCATTACTTTTGATGTTCCAACTTGTGATTGATCCAAATTTCCTGTAACGATTTGCTGCTTGATACGTTCGAGTACCTCAACCAAGAAATACAGAATTAAACTTCCAACAGAAATAACAACAAGATCCAAAAGCAGTTCGTTCGTAACATGGACTGACAAATTATCCAGCTGCTTAAATACATCACGCAGGACAATAAGTGAAATGATTTCAAACTCTCTGTGAACAAAACTAACAAACGATCCACGAGTCCCCAGTGTTAACGCAAACAGTTCGTAGACAAGCAGCACCGATATCGCCGGCGCGATTGCCGCAAACAGACTGGTTGGCACAAATCGACTCGGCAACGGAACGTTAAATACCGCACCCAACACAAAACTAACAATCGATATGACAAAAACGATAAACGCTAGCCATAATAGCCAATTCGTAATTGTCTTTTCGTGCCTCAAGAAAAAATTGAACATATGTAAACAATAGCATACTCTCGGACGCTAATCTGTACCGAATAGGCTATAGTTCACGCCAAAGTTGCGCTGACCACATGAAATGCGCCGATGCGCCCGCTGATGACAATACTTTATCGGAACCAGTTGTCGTACGTGTGTTAAATGTCGGTCCGTTTGGTATTGTCAGTGAAGCTGATGCCGACCCCAAGATGATCGATAACCGCTGACCATCGAAATGACCTAATGGAAAGGCTGGCAGTGTCCGGGCAGTTGCCGCTGTAATGTTGGCTGTAATCACCAGCTGCGTGTCGGGTGCATTCATTATCTGAGAAAAAGGAGTGGCGGCAAGCGCGGCGTCCGCTGACACTATCGATCCTGATCGTCGTTGGCTCAGTGGCTGTGCTTTTTGTGGTGTATGATACCATTCAAACGCGCATTCAATTGGTTGGTTTGGCAGATCAAACGCCGCCGCAGACGCATATGGAGTTTCTATCAGTAGCTGACGAACATCCCAACGCTTTGTTTTGTCGGTCGCGTAGAACGGCGTTGTTGCTTTGGTGCGATATGCCGAACTCGTATTGATTGATCCGCGATGTGCAAAAAATTGTGAACCAAATCCAGTATTCGAATCCCCCGCCTGCCAAATTCGTTGCGTCGCAGTGTCATAGGCCGTAACAGTTGATAGGTCGATGCGATAATCTTCAAGCCGAAGTATGCAGTTATCGAACTGGACAATAGCCCCATTGGCAAAACTTGCCGACACGAATTCAACATTACGCAGACGAACGTTGCCATTCACAATGATCGCCAAACGAGTAACATTGCGCGCAAACACACCGTCTACAACCACTGACAGTTCTGGGTCGGTTACACGATAATTCGGATGGTTCGTATTCGCTCGAACATTGACGGTCAGGACACGATTACTGTCTTCGACCCGGATATTGCCGACATGATGCAAACGAGACTCGCCTGTTGATATACTCCCTGTTTCTTGGCAAATAACTGCAACAGCCGAATAGCCGCCGTATACCGTACAGTCCAGCACAGAGTGACCCTCGCCACGCAGTAAAAATCCGTTTAATTCTGCCGGTACGTATGCCGTACAGCCAATAAACTGAACACCCTTCGACATATGATGCGTGTCAAATCCAGATGCGGTGCACCCATGTGATGTCACGCCGATCAGTTTTGTATTGTACGTTCGTCCAAAGTCGCCTGGATACGTATCACCGACGGCCGTGTCTGCCGTGCCATCCGTCCACGGATGACGCAATCCGCGTTGGGTTCCACCCGTAATAACACCATCTTCGCAAGATGAATCATGAATTCCGTAACCGTACACTGAATTCGTTGGATCGTTCATTCCAAAATCGGCATCATAATCATGAACTGCATATCCACGGCACGATTTGAACTGCAAGCCTGGACCAACTAATCGATGAGCAACAGTTCCACGTACTTTTGGTGCATGTAGCGCTTCGAATCGAAATGCAGTTCCCCTCGTTTTGTTCGTCAGTACATTCGCCGTTACGTCAAACGTTCCACCCAATACCGTCACCGTGCCATATGGCAAACGTGCCGCACGCGGAGATGTTACATAATTTTCTCGTAGTGTGCCCCGCAAATACGTCGTCGTACCAGATACTGAATGCACTTCAATAAATTCACCCAGACGCGGACGGTCAGTCATTGACGTGAAATGACCTCCTGGGATTTCGTCATCGGAAAATACCTTCACCAAATCACCCCGCTGCCAGGTTGGCGTTGTTGCCGTCGTCAAACGACTAACCGTTGCAGGTTCACCATCGATGACAATTGTTTCAAGAGCGATGGCCGATACGGCCACATTTGCATCAAACACCCCGACGCAAGATAATGGCGTTGCCGAACCACCACGAATAATAGTTGCTGCTGTCAGGTCTAATGTAAGTGCCTTTACGGCTGGAATATTGACGGTTCCAGTTAGTAAATATGTACCACGAAGCACGAGTGAGCTGCCGGGACTACAAGCATCAACCGCCGCCTGCAACCCCACCTGCGTTGCAGTTACCCCTGTGTTATCAATCGCAGGGAAGCGAAGTGGTGTTGCCTGTACGATCGGTGTTGCATACGTATCAAGCTCTGTTCGCAAAGACGAGGCTAGTTTTACCCGTGCAATACTATCGTCGGCAATCGTGGCTGGCTGGTTCAATTTTGTCTGCACCGCGCCTGCAAGCAACACCTCTGTCACTGCATTATTTTGCAGTTGCGCCGATCCAATCACTCCGTCTTTGATAGAACCATCAGGCTTTAGTGATTGTCCAAGATAGTCATTGAGGATATCACCCCAATTCCCTTTGTCTCCTCCTGGTTGTGGAAGTCGTGCCATAAAAATCCTTATTTATTTTTATTGTATAGTCATATTTAGTATACATGGTTATGGTTGAGCGGCACTATCCCAATAACTTACCAAGAAAAATACTCCACTTTTTGGTGGAGTATTTTTCTTGGTAGATTTTTACAATCTCGCTAGAACCCATTTTAGCACAAAATGCTAACTCTGAGCCGCGCCGCCTGTCCGCTGAGGCGGACGCGCCCCACCAGTCGCCCCCTTTGCCTTTTTCTGAGATTCCCCCCCGCCGAATTTCTTTTTTTAGCTGAAAAGGGGTTGGCTGGTGAGAGGGTTGTTGCTTTCGGCGACCAGTAGTTAATCGAACAAGGAAACGATTGATACCTTTAAAGCCCTGGCGATCTTGCTGATGTTGTCGATCGATACATCTTGTTCACCTCGCTCGATTGAGCCGATGTAGGTTCGGTGTAGACCAGCTTTATCAGCAAGTACTTCTTGCGAGAAGCCTTTTTGCTTGCGGAGTTCACGCACGCGCTTGCCAAATGATCGTCTAACTCTAGTGATTGCCATCTGTCTCTAGGTTAGAGAAATGATGACTATAGCTCTACAGACAATAAATAGCACTATGCGAATATTGTAGGTGTTAAAGATGACTATAAATATCATAAAAAGTATTGACAAAATTGATGAAGTGCTGTATTATGATACTTAGGTAAGGCACTGTTTTACCTAAAAGTACGAGGGACTTCCTCGGCTTTTTGTTTGAGAGGGTGAAAATCTCTCTCGCGCGACCTTGAAAGAGGTGAGTAGCATGTCGTTGTGCATGAACTCGCGCTGTAACGGGACGACGTGGCTTTGCGGCAAGTGCCGCAAGCTGTATCCGTCCCTGGCCTGGTCTCTCGATCAGAAGAAGCGCGAACGGAACCGGAACGGCTCCACGATGTACGACCGGAGCAGCAAGCCGCGTGGCGCCAGTGGTGGCTTCAACGCCCGAACCGGCAAGGGTCACGGTACGCAGTACTACTCCGACAACACGCGTGTCTCTTGGGATACTGACGGTCAGGGCGATTCGAACACCCACTGGACTGACCAGAACAAGTCCAAGGGCAGTCGCCGTCGTCATCGTCCGTAGGACACATGGGCTGGGGAGATTCGTCTCCCCAGCCCAATCTAACTTTAGGTATAATGAAACTATGACCGACAACTACAAATCAAATCAACAACTAATCCTTGCGCGAGATATCATTGATATGGCGCGAGAGTATTCTGACGACCACGATGCCCTCGAGTATTTACGGGATTTTACATTTTGTATTGCCCGAATGACAGACGGTGGTGAAAAAGAAGTTGTTGATTGGAACACAATCCATGCGGCGTTGGATCAGGCATGGCACAACAATGATTCTAGAGCAATTACTCAGCTTGATTCAGTATACATAATTATTGAGAGTAGACTTGACCAATAGATCTGCAACTGTAATCAGCAAGATATATCTAGTAATTGATACGAAGAGCTTCGATTATTGTAGTACCACCAGCCAACCCCTTTTCAGCTAAAAAAAGAAATTCGGCGGGGGGGAATCTCAGAAAAAGGCAAAGGGGGCGACTGGTGGGGCGCGTCCGCCTCAGCGGACAGGCGGCGCGGCTCAGAGTTAGCATTTTGTGCTAAAATGGGTTCTAGCGAGATTGTAAAAATCTACCAAATTCGGACAAAATGGGAAATTGTCGCCCGAAAGGGCGATTTTTTCTTTGGCTGCGCGCAGCGCAGACCAAAGGTTTTTCTGGGAGGAGGCAATTGCAGGGGCAGCCGTAGGCTGCGCCTTTTTGTTTTTTAGCCGCCACAGGCGGTTTTGTTTCTGGTATAATAGACCTTGCACACAACTTTAGTACGAGGAAACTTTTTCATTGGCTTGAATAGCCGTCCTGTACAATTTTTTGAGTTTTCTCGGAAGTTGTGTGCAACAGGGCGGCTATTTGAGTTCAATAAGGGGGTAGATATGCAACAAAGCCAAGAAAAATATATCATCTATGTGCGTAAAAGCACCGATGTAGAGGACAAACAAGTATTATCTGTAGAGGCGCAGATAGTCGAGCTGCGTAAATATGCAGCCGACAACGGACTGCACATTGTCGATACTGTTATAGAAAAGAAATCGGCGAAAGTGCCAGGGCGCAAAAAGTTTAATAACACGCTGGCGCGTGTTGAGGCTGGCGAGGCGAACGGCTTGCTATCGTGGCACCCCGACCGACTGGCGAGAAATACAGTAGACGGTGGGCGGATTATTTACCTGCTCGACCAAATGCGGCTTGTATCGCTAAAGTTCCCGACATTTTGGTTTGAGAATACCAGTCAGGGCAAGTTTATGCTGTCTATGGCATTTAGCCAGAGTAAATACTATGTAGACAACCTAAGCGAAAATGTAAAACGGGGCTTGCGCCAGAAAGTGAGGCGCAAAGAATACCCAGGGCTTGCGCCATTAGGGTATATCAACGATGTGCGGCATAAAAGTATTGTGGTAGACAAGCGGCGTTCGCCGCTGGTCATACAGGCGTTTGAGATGTACGCCGAGGGCAATAAGACCTTGCAAGATATTGCCGACTTTTTGCTAACAAAAGGCATTATGACCAAGGGCAAAAAGCCTTTGAGTAAAGACCAAATCAAGTACATACTGGTTAATCCGTTTTACTATGGGCATTTTAGGTACTGCGGTGAGGTACACGAGGGCAAGCATACGCCGATAATGGAAAAACAGTTGTACGACCGAGTGCAAGCCGTTGTAGCGAGGCGTTGCCACCCACAGAAAAGCACAACTGCGCCACAAGTGTTTTGCGGTTTGCTGACCTGCGGTATGTGCAATATGGCGATAACTGCGGAAAAGAAAATAAAGCACCAGAAAAACGGTAATATACACGAATATGTATATTACCGTTGCACTCGCAAGAGCAAGACGGTGCGCTGCACCGAACCGCCGACCACTGAACCAGTGTTGGCGGCGCAACTGGCGGAGATATTGCAGGGCTACGCCCTGCCCGAACGCTGGGCGGCGGAGCTGGGGCGTATGGTGGACGTGGACGAGAGCCGAGCGGAGCAATCGAGTGGGGCGTTTATCGCTGATGCTCAAAATAGGATTGGTAACTTGCAGGGCAAGTTACAGCGACTTTTAGATAGTTACCTAGACCAAGATATAGACAAAGCAACTTACAAAGCCAAACAAGCAGAGTTGATGTCGGAAAAGAAGTCGCTAGAGGAACAAATCGGCAAGCTAACGCTTGCCGCCAATGCGTGGGTTGAACCTATGCGCCAATGGCTCAAGTTCGCCGTTTCTATCTGTGAAATCGCAAAAAGTGGCAGTCTGGAGGCGCAAAAGGAAGCGTTGCTAAAAATCGAAGGATTGAACCTCTTCCTAAAAAACAAAAAGGCGCAGCCTACGGCTGCCCCTGCAATTGCCTCCTCCCAGAAAAACCTTTGGTCTGCGCTGCGCGCAGCCAAAGAAAAAATCGCCCTTTCGGGCGACAATTTCCCATTTTGTCCGAATTTGGTAGCAGCGACAAGAATTGAACTTGTGACCTCGAGCTTATGAGTCTCGCGCTCTAACCAACTGAGCTACGCTGCCTCGGGGATAGTAACCTCATTTAATAATGAAACGACATCGAGGTTAATTGTAGCAAATATCGATCTGTATTTCCACTAGTTATAGGGATAAATCGTAGATTTTAGGAAGTTTCATGTCGGTAGAACAAAAATCTATAGTTCGATATTGTCGGGGAGAGCGGCATGACGCGTGCTGATGAAATTCTTTAGCTGCTCGCTGGTTCGTTGAATGTTCCACGTTGCCAGCTGAGCTGCGTCAGAAATAGTCGCGACATCTACGTCGCTGCTTTGTGTTTGCATAATGTTTTTCCTTTTTGTGTTTGTTGGTTTGTATTACTACATTAGCATAAGTTTGTTAAAAAAGCAATAGTATTTTAGAGAATCATTTGCAATCTAATAGTCGTACAAGTCAGACTGCGTCTTGCTGGTTTTTAATTTGTAGCAGACATTACCTGATTTATGACTATAAGTATCAGCAGATGATCGATATTGATCTGCTGAGTCGTAACGATTGTATGTTGATTCATAGCGCGCACCAGATGCATCCCGGTTGTAGTTAGCGCACAGCTGATAGCGAAGCTCTTCTGTTCTAAGTGACCGCGTTCCGCTAGTTGCAGACCCTTCTGGTTTGTAAGTAATTGATGCCGCAGCGACCACATCAGCTGTTTCTGATCCTAATGACAAATCATTCAACGATTCCGGTAATTTGCTATTGGTCGATACATACTCATTTACTTTTGAAGTGATGTCATCCACCGCTTTATCTGTCTGCGTATCTACTTTTGCTAATTGCGCCTGCGCAACTGGTCCAATAAATCCGCCAATAATAAACAGGACGACAACAGCCGCCATCGCAATCGGATAGAACTTAGCAATCCGTAATTTCGGCAGAGGGTTTAGTGTGCGGATAAATGTCAGCGCATACAGGACAGTACTTAGTAACAGTGTCGCAATTATCGCAATTTGATATTCACTCGATTCTCCTAGTCCGCTGATAGCTAGCTGAACAATAATGAGTACCGCACTGATCAACATACCTATGCCGAATAGCGCAAATAATACAGCGTGGATGACCATGACCACCATTGACGCACCGTGTTTTTTAGTTGGTTCTTTTCGGCCGTAAAAGACATCACATACGAATGATATTGGTAGCAGCACAAGTGTCGCTGCAATAACGTATGGAATAGTTCCACTGGTGTCCGCATCTGTAAAAAACGCAAATAGCACTGTTGCAATCAGCCCAGTCAGCGCCAGCAATGTCCATCCCCAGAATGCATACGTTAACCACTGTAGAATGACGATCCCAGCCGACACAGCCGACTGTGATTCTTGAGTGGATGATGTGCTGACGGACGCCCCTACAGGTTCAGCTGGAGTCGCTGACTGAGCAGGCGGTATAGCCGCCGCTTCATTTACAGGTAGTGGAGAGTTAGTCGTGACGTCTTCGTGCTCTTTAACAGGCGCTTGAGTTGCCTGATCAGGCTGAACATCACGATCATCACCCGAAGCTATCTGGTCATTCTGGCCGTTATCATGGTCTACAGCCGTATCGTTAGCATCATTATTTTGCTCGTCTTTTTTCGTGACGTCATCCATACCACATTCTCCTTAGATAGTTCTTATGATCATACGGCAAATAGACCGAACAGCCAAGAGGTCACGACATCTTTGACCACTCTGTACTGCTTGTGGTATAACTAATGTACAAAGGATACCAAAAATAAACATGACACTCACGAGTAGTATCGCCATTATCTTCCTTGCAGCGCTTATTCACGCCAGTTTTCAACTGAGCGTCAGCGTGCTTACTCTGATGAGCGGACATTCTATTGGCAAGCGTACTGCTCATGCCAAGTTACTGCGGATGGTGTTTGGGTTCATCCTCGGTGTCGCGATCATGACGATGTTGCTCGTTTCGTTCTCGGCAACCATCGTTACGCATGTATTTGATGCAAAAATACCTATGGTACTGTGGGCAATGACGTGCGGCGTGTTAGTTGGAGTTGGAGTGTCTGTATGGCGTTTTTACTACCGACCAGGCAAGGGTACGACGTTATGGATTCCGCGCGATATGGCAAAATTTCTGAATGATCGTAGCAAATCAACAAAGCAATCGTCCGAAGCATTCGGGCTAGGGCTGAGTACTCTCTTTGCTGAACTGCTATTTATTGGTGCGCCGATCGTACTGACATCGCTTGTACTCGTACAATTATCACCAACCTGGCAATTGGGAGGAATCCTGATCTACACCGCCGTATCAAGCTTGCCACTACTGATTGTGGGTGCGTTGATCGGCAGCGGCCACAAGCTAAGTCACATCCAGCGATGGCGTGAATCAAACAAACATTTTTTGCAATTTGCTGCCGGAAGCGGCCTGCTTGTACTTGGCGTATATGTGTACATTGACCAAGTTATATCGACGACCGTTACGGCGATAGTAGGTGGTTTGTAATATGCCAACCACTCACAGCAAAGCAATCGACATCGTCAAACGTTCCGGGAAACGACCCACCGAACCGTTCAACGCGGACAAACTACATGCAAGTATCCAGGCATCTTGTCTGAGCGTACGTAGTCCAGACGGTGAGGCACACGGCATTGCACTGGCAGTGACCGATGCGGTGATCGTCTGGCTTGAAACAAAACCCGAAGTCACCAGTCACGACATACGCAGAATCGCCAGCCATCATCTGAAAAAATTCCATCCCGAAGCCGCCTATTTATACGAACAACACAAACACATCATCTAACAAAAACAGGGAAACAACAGTATGATACGAAAACAAAAATATGATTATGACTTGATAGTAATAGGGAGTGGCGCCGGGGGAAGTGCAGCGGCAACCATTGCAGCACGAGACGGCAAGCGCGTTGCAATTATCGAAGCAGACACGTTCGGTGGCGATAGCCCAAACTGGAGCGACGTACCGACCAAGGCACTGTTACACGCCGCGCAGCTGTATGACGAAGCCCGACATGGCGCTCGTTTTGGCCTGCGTAGTAGTACGATGAGCTACAATTATCCCAGCTTGCGTGCTTGGAAGGATATGGCTGTCAAACGCACTGGAGCAGGGGGCAATCGACGATATTATGAACAACAAAACATCAGCGCGTTTCAGGGCGTTGCACACTTTTTGACACCACACGAGATCAGTGTCAATCGACGACACTTGTCTGCCGAGTATTTTTTGATAGCGACAGGATCACACTGGGTACCACCCCAAATCCAAGGTCTTGATACGATTCAGTACCTCACCCCACGAACCATCCTCGAAGCAATCAGACCGCCAAAGACACTGTATATTATTGGTGGCGGCACCACTGGTATCGAACTTGCTCAACTGATGGCGATTTTTGGCACCAAAGTATATATTGCCGACATCGCTGCTCGCCTGCTGCCTGGATACGATAGTGAGGTAGGGGAGACTATGGAGCGACTTCTCCACGAACAAAAAGGCGTCACTGCCCTTACCCACACGCGCACATTGTCAGTCGAAAAAGAAAACATCGCAAAGCGCGTCACCTACAATCGCGGTGGCGTGGAACACTCTGTTCGTGTTGACGAAGTGTTGATCGCTGCCGGTCGCCAACCAAGCGTTGATTTGGGGTTAGAAAACGCTGGCGTCGTCTACACTGCCAAAGGTATCGAGACTAACGATCAGCTGCAGACATCCGCGAAACACATCTACGCTGCAGGTGACGTACTGGGGCAAAATAGCTTTACCCACACTGCTCTATTAGAAAGTCGTATCGCCGCCCATAATATATTCTCTAAAAACAAAATGGAACCCGACTATACAGCTACGCCGCGAATTGTGTTTAGCTACCCCGGTGTTGCATCGGTCGGGCTGACCGAGGATGATTGCCTAAAGCGAGATTTAGACATCAAAAAAGCGACTGCCCCACTAAATATTATTGCGCGCAGCAATACCAGTGATTTTCGTGATGGGTTCGTCAAAGTCATTACTGACAAAAAAGGCGTGCTACTGGGTGCGACGATCGTTTCACCACACGCCAGCGAACTGATCCATGAACTGGCACTTGCCCTAAAACACGGACTAACCGCCGCAGACGTTGCTGCAACCCCTCACGCCTTCCTTAGTTGGAGCGAAGCGATCAGGGTTGCTTGTGCAAAGCTTGGGTAGTTTCTGACTAATAAATGTAGCTTTTAAATAGTGTCGCATACGCTTGCTGTCCGAGAAGGTTCGGATGAAGCGTTGCGCTTGGGCTAACGGTTGAGTATCCGTTCATTACACGCTGGTTCCATGTTGAACAGGCGTCTTTTGTCTGACCCGTCATACTTTTTTTCGTAAATACAGTGTTTGGCGCATAGGTGTCAACGTAGCGGATATTACCACCAACTGTCATTGCTGTTTCTTTGATATAGCGGTTCATTGTAGTTTGGATATAATTCCAGCCTTCCATCTCGCTTTGACTAAGGTACGATGCACAGGTACCAGCTGACTTCCCAGTATTTGGATAAATCTGCGGGTAGCCACCGACAAGAATCAGTGCGTTTGGTGCGCGCTGTTTGATCTGTGTAAAGACGTTGATCAAACGTGGCCATAGATCGTTGTTTAAAGCATTCATGGTCGCAACCGCCTCTGGCTGGCTAGCTGTGCATTCTTTGTTTTTGATACACCCCATAAGTGTGGCAAATCCGATATCATTTCCGCCAATCGTAATTGTTACTAACTGTGCATCGGCTGTGACGGCATTGATCTGAGGCGTCCGTGCATTTGGCCCGACTCCAACGATATCTGCAGTGGTCGCACCGCTACATGTCACATTGCGTAGTTGTGCGTTATACTGTGGAGCAATTAAATTTGGATATGATTTGTAAGCTCGCTGACACGTACCAGACGCTGGGTCAAAACTGTTTGCAATTGGCTGTGCCTTTGTCGGATCGATATCTGCGCCAACACCCGCGCTATAGGAATCACCGAGAGCAACGTACAGTGGACCTGCGGCTGACACGGATGATCCCACTAACACGACAACAACACTCGTCACAATTGACGCAACTAAACCAGTTATTTTTAGCCCCACAAATACACTCCTTTTGCTTATTGTTGCTAGTATACCCTACTCTCCATCAGATGCGCATTATTGACATTTATAACATTAGATGATATTATTTTATTGTTAGCCAGACACCCGTTTGGTTTGTACCTGTGGCTACGGCCGCATTACAATGAGGGAGAATCATGATCAATGAGGTAACCGTTATCGTGAGTAGAAGCGATGACACCAACGTCGAGAGCTTCACAGTTCTCACTCCTGCATCAATGCAGGAGGTGCGCGACAATGTAGATCGATCTATTGCAAATACGGAGTATTCCGTACAGGTGCAAGTTGACAAACTACTTGCAATGGGTTGTTTCGTCAACGTCAAGATCAATGGGTACCATCGGTTCGACGAAAACGTCTGCTGTGCGATCGTCGATGCTGCAAAGCGCGGCGCCACGGGCGGCTCGCTTCCATCTGACCTGTGATCCTGTCATGTGGTGAGCCGCGCGTTTTGCGGCTCACCACAAAGGACTTCTCCCTCATTCCACTCAACTCACCCTATGTATGGGTGTTTTTATTTTGCTTATACTTGCGCCTCGTTCGAATATCTGTATAACTATACCTATCCGTACATCCATCAACCGTTGATTTCTATCCGGTGAGGGATAGGCGCGATGTTATTTGACAGAAGGAGGCGACGCAATGGTAGCCATCGACAAAGCTATGCTGAAGATCGAACGTACGACTTTCGAACTTCGGCTCGCACGGTTCGAAGAGCAGCGCAAGGATCTTGCAGTCGAGTTTGTTCGCTTGACTTGCGATACACTGCTGGAACGCATAGTAGAGATAGTTCCGAGTGGTTTTGTGGAGTGGCTTGAGACACATCCGCAGCGACTCACATCACTCCTTGGAACAGGTTTCGATCTTCAACAGGCGAAGTTACTCTACTACGATTCCAGTCAACGCTTCAAGATTGACATGGAAACACAACTCAACAGTGTCTTCGCTACAGAAGATGATCCTAGCCCGATCCTGATCACGCAAAGTGGTAGAACAGAGAGCATTCGTTCTTTCGACCTGGTCATCGGCGGCCGGATTCGCTAATCCCAGTGCAGACGCGTTCAGCTGGCTCACCCCTTCTGTCCTCGTCCTTTGATGTTTATTTGTTAGACAGCAAAGGACGAGTTATAATTCGACATACTATGCAGACCCTTCTATGATAAATAGAAGGATATATACGTATCCGCTAAATAATAAGGAGATTATTATGGAATACGAAATTAATAACGCGACAATCACACTCAAACAAACATTCGACGCACCCAAAGACGTCGTGTTTGCGATGTTTCAAAACCCACATATTGAAAAGTGGTGGGGACCATCAACCTATCCTGTGACCGTGTCCGAACAAGATTTTTCGGTTGGCGGAACATGGTTGTATTGCATGACTGGTCCTGAGGGTGAACAAGCCTGGGGCAAGGCAATATACGATGAGATCGATGCACCCAATAAAATTACGTATCGTGATTACTTTTCTGACGCCAACGGAGTAATCGATGAATCGCTCCCTGCGGGAACAATTACGATGGTATTCGACGAGCGTGAGGGAAAGACTACGATCGCCTCTGTTAGTACCTATGAGTCCGCCGACGCTGTCACAAAGCTAGTCGAAATGGGTATGATCGATGGAGTCACGGAAACATGGAAGCAACTAGAACGTTTGCTCCAGGATAAATAAACGGCTAGAATTCCAACCACTTACTATCACCGGCCGCACCACGGTTTGCGATCTTGATGCCAGAGTTTTGTGTAACTATGCCTATTTCTTTTGCATCAACGCCACGCGCTTCGGCTGCTTCGAGTATTTTGTCTGGCTGTGGCGTCGCGATGACCATGCCAGGTCCCATATGCCATTTGCCATAGGCGGCTCTGTCACTAAACCCTCTGATATCTTGCATCGCTAGCATTATTTCTGGCACAGCAACGGGATCAGCGATCTCTACACCCAACCCACTTGGCGCTAGCATTCGTCCAAGTTTACTTGGTTGACCACCACCCGTAATATGCGCGACGCCTGTCACTTTTGCGATCGGTTCTTTAGTGATATCGTACCCGCCAGTTATATCAGACATGAATCCGGAATAGATAATCGATGGACTTTGGACTTGCTGTCCAAGCGACGCATCACCAAGTCCTTTCACGACTTTATTGTGCCAATCATCGCCATGTTCTTCTAGCATTGCCCTGCGAACATCTGTAATACCGTTCGATCGGAATCCATGTTCCGCTAGCCCCACCAGCGAATCACTTGGTTGAATTTGGTGACCTGTTAACGCACGGTCTTTATGCGCCATCCATAGGATTGCTGCACCCCAGTTGTAGTTAAATTCGCCGTATCCCCCGATACGATCGCCTAATTCTGCAATTTCGCCATTAACTATCACTACTTTCGCAAGGCTTGCTGCAGCAACGTAGCCATAGGCAAGCTGCATCAAAGATTCTCGAGTGTGTTCGGTGTCGTCCAGTTGACGAACATCGAGAATCGTTCCAATCGCAAGTGGCTCAGCACCACGCACCACAGCATCATCACACACCATTGCAAACAAGTCATGCGCCACTGTTGAATGGTCATTTAATCTTTCAGACACTTCTACTTTCGTGCCAACACCGTCAAATCCTAAGTTAATTTCCAAGTTTTCAAAATCTTTGTCTGCAAATTGCGATAATGGAATCGAACGGAACCCCGAAAACGATTCGCTTGCTTCACGAACCAACCCTGGCCTATTCGCATGAGTAAGCTTTGAAGCTTCGTACAATGCCTTTGATGCATCATCCCCTAATTCGATATTTACATCTTGTATCCGATTTCTACCATATCTTTCAGTCATACAGATAGTTTAGCAGGAGGAGATTGAATAGAATACTGGTTATGAGCAAATCATAGTAAAGGCTAGCTACGAAGACCACTGAACCTTCCCTAGCGGACATCTTTTGATTACGCGATGTACGTTACGAAAGTTCAGTAGGTATTTTAACAGTAAAAGTAGAACCCACATGAAGTTTTGATGTGACTTCTACGCTTCCTTGATGCAAGTTCACTACCTTCTTGACCCAATAAAGACCCAATCCAGTACCGCCAACAGATATGGAATAAGGGTTATCGACTCTACTGAATTTTTTGAATAATTTAGATAAATCACTTTTTCGTAAACCGACACCAGTGTCTTGCACTGAAATGATCGTTTGCTCGTCGTTTTGCTCAATCTGAATAGTTATTTGGCCCTTATCTGGAGAATATTTACTAGCATTATCTAACAAATTCTCTATAACCATCGAAAATAGCTTTTGATCAACAGCTGCTATCACTTTTTTCTGACTCTTATTGAAATGAACTTTTTGGTGTCGGTTATTAAGTAAAATAATTTGACTCTTAATGACTGTATCAATAATCTTTACGACATCACATGGAACTGTTTCTAGATATACTTTGCCCGCGTCGACCTTCGCTACTCGAAGCAGATCTTCGATTATCTCTAGCTGACGGACACTACTTGCATAGGCTATGTCGAGTATCCTACTCTGCTCCTTGCTCAGGTTGCCAACGTACCCCTGCGTCAACATACCTATGGTCTGTCTGACGGCCGTAGCAGGCGTACGTAGTTGATGAGATGCTAAAGAGATAAACTCATCCTTCGCATCATTAAGGCGTTGTAGCTTGTCCCTCTGCTCGACGAGGTTTGTGGTCATTTCGGCCGTATCACTTTCTAATTTCAACTGAGCTGTTACATCTTCCATAGCAAGGAGAATCAACTGCTTGCTATCTACCTGCCGAGCATTTAAAAGTATCGTTTTATGCCCTAAATCAGGAAAATTATGCGTTACAGCGTAGTTATTGAGGACTTTGTGTTTCGGAAGAATATTTTCTAGCAGTGCACGTAGTTCAGGCGCATCCCATTGGTTATTTCCGAGTTCATAGATGCGTCTACCGACGGTGTCTTTTTTCTTTACCTTAAACTTTCGGTAAAAAGCAGCATTTGCTGTAACGACTTCAAGAGCTTGATCAAGTATTATGAACGGTTCCCTCACCGTTTCAGTGATCTCTTTGTAATAGCCAAGGAGTTCCTTGATCTTGGCTATGCGACTGCCTTTGTCAACCGTCTTATTCATCACTTACTCTCCATTCAATTGCTGATAGTTCGTTCGTAATGAGCCACTTATTTACCAAGAATGTCGAAAATATATAAATATAATAATGAATTTAAGCTAATTATGTGCTCTACACTGAAGTATATCCTCTTGATTATATTTTGTCTGTAATATATTCCTCTTATTTAGAGTTACTATTTAACACTTGATACACCTTATAGTAGGTGTGAATCCATTTTTTTTCACTTTCCCCCGACCGGGGGCTACTATTTTTGCTTCGCAAAAAGACGCAGAACCAAATCCTACCCTCACGAACGCAAAGAAAAAACGACTACCAGATGGTAATCGTTCTTTCTTGGTTGCGGGGGCAGGATTTGAACCTGCGACCTGATGGTTATGAGCCATCCGAGCTACCGGGCTGCTCCACCCCGCGATACATCAACTATCATACTAAATTATCGAAAAAATGACAAGGGTCGTGTGGTTATTGACGAATTTGCGCGTCATTACCACCAAACAAGAAATTCGCCCATTGCTGTATTTCTGCAGGCTCTGCCGCTACTGTTGTTGACTGTGTAACAGCTTGCGCTGCCGATTGATCGGCTTTGGCAGCCGCCGTGTTTTTTGGTAACACCAATACCTTTTCGCCAGGATCACCCAGTCCCATACGTGACCTGACTTCTAGCGATAAATATTCGTCACTTTTGTAATAGCGTTGTTCGTATGCCAGATTCTCTGTCTGCAATTGCACCAACTGCTTTTCTCTGTTTTTGTCGTCCACTTGGCGCTGCAGCGCGTAGTTTTTCTGCACAACACCGATCGATGCCCACGCCCAACTAACGGCAATTGCCGCAGCAATAACAACCACGACATTATTCATCGTCATATACCGATGTTGCACATTGTAAATAAATTTATGGAATTGTCTGTTTTGCATTGTTTTCTTTATTATAACTCAGTTATGATAAAATGGGCTAGACGCGTGGGGCTGTAGCTCATCGGTTAGAGCAGGCGGCTCATAACCACTTGGTAGATGGTTCGATTCCATCCAGCCCCACCATAGAAAAAAGCAGATCTTGGTCTGCTTTTTTCTATGGTATCGTTACTTAATACTGCTTGCACGTTTCAAACAAAAAATGTAATCGTTTCTTTTGCTAGTGGTCAAGCCGCATCTTGTAAGAGCGGCTTTCTGGGCTATAATAATTGCAATGGCTAAACTTGATAGAATAAATAATCTATTTCATGAATACTCACCTACTAATGTAGTGAAGGCAACCAAAAACGATGAAGCCTTTGCGAACGAGGTTTTTGATATTACAGCCGCCGACAACCAGAGTTATTTTCTGAAGGTGCTCAAGTCGCAGCATTCTAGCGTAATCGCCAACGAAGTAGTTATGCAACAGAGACTACTTAATGCGGGTATTATTACCCCTGAATATATTGAAATAACCCCGGGGTATTATGTAGGTCAATACGAGAATGAGAGATTTCTTTTAAGTAGATACATTCCCGGTAGCTCCCCTAAAACAGTTTCGCCCAAACTGATTAAAAGTTTTGGAGCAACACTCGCAAAATTACATAACTGCCTAGATGGGGTAACCATCCCAGACAATGATATGCAGTGGCTCAATCCCAAAAGCGTGAAGGCTGACATAGCCACATACAATGGTTCAGTAAAGCCAGCTTTGGAAGGCTTATTTACTTACGGCTCAGCAATCTTTAACCTAAACCTACCCCGTGCAGTTACACACGGAGACCTATGGCTCAGCAATGTGTTTGCCGAGGATGATGAAATAACAACCGTGTTTGACCTCGAGACAGCAGAAGAGACAGCTCGCATTGTTGATATTGCTCGTACGTACACATCTATTCGTTTTAGCTCTGATTATTCAGTGGATAAAGTCATAGATAGTTTGGTGGACGGCTACAACTCAGCAGCGAACGAGCAACTTACGTCTGAGGAAATTGCAAATATCAGACAGGCCATTGCCTATGTTTGCGGTGCTTGTGCTACTTGGCACGCCGTTCATGGTACACGTTACCGTGATCCTTATATACAGCTCGGCAGCGAAGTCAAAACGTAACACCGCGCTAGGATTATACTTGCAAGTCCACGCCGCGCGTCTATGTAACTCATTCTACGGACAACGACCATCCTGGGCGTACACCAACGTCGGTGTGGAGTATTGTTTGATGATAGCGACGAATAATTGCTATTCTATACCAAACATTCGAGCTGTAGTGGACGCTGCCAGATCATATCCAGCTGCATTAGGATGTAGTCCGTCCGCGAGTAGTAGTGCGTTCACGCCGCGCGAGTCGGCGATGAATGCCTGGTACAGGTCAAGCTGCCCCCATCGCTTCCGCGCTGCTAGTCGTGCTAGCTCGCGCAAGCGGAGCTGATGAGAAATACCATACTGGGCTTCGTTTGCCCATGCCGATGTATGCGGGTTCTGCAGCACCGCAATTGGCGACGCACCCGGTACACGATCCATCACGGCATTGACCCATGACTCGTACAGAGTAGTCCATGTTGAACCAGACACACCAGCGTGATTGTGGGACTGATTAAAAAACATAGGCCCTTGACTATAGTCATGAACCATCGTATCCAGCGCAGCCATAATTTGCGTAATAGTCGACCCAGACCACGATGCGTTTGCAATGTAAAGTGTCGGTGATCCAGTGTAGGTCACCCCGGTATTGGCATTGCGCTCCCATAATCGTGGCAAGCACGGTGTGAGCGTGCGGCCGTCAACCCCCGCGCGGATTTGTACCTCGGCAACGCGACCGATCATTGATGTCGCCACCGACCCCCAGCCTGTACCACCAAGTTCGAAGAAGTCAGCCGAGTTAAATGGCAGGGCAGCGAAGGATGCACCCGTCAAGCTGATAGTCGACCCGAGTTGCGTCCAACTACCGCCGTCTGTGCTCGTGTAATACCGCACCGATGCACCGGTTCCAGGACTGATGGTCACGGTAACTCGAAGCCATTTTAACTCAGAAGCAACAAGACCTGGGATCGAAGCCGAATAAGCAGAATGGCCGAGCGTGGTTCCATCTTCTGACCAACGGATACGCATTACAGAGATGCCACCTGTGAAAACAACAGTCCAGAGAAACCGCATACTCGTGGCTTGGCTTGCGCCATTGACCCGACTCATGCTACCAATCAAGGTTTGCTCCGTCGCTTTAGTCCAGTCGTCAGGAGCAACAAGGATACGTAGATCGAACGCGTTGCTAGCGGCAAACGGATCGGTCGATGTAGTGGGAACGTAGCGAACAGTGCGCCCATCGTGACGCGAACACTCGCGATTCGCGGCGTTGCCCTGAAGGACAGTACACGCTGATTCATTACTGGCATTCCACCGACGTGCGAGAACAACATAATTCGGATACGCCTGCCCGAGCATCCTACCAAGTCGAATTGGAGTACGGTCACCTGGGTCATCCGTGCCTGCCCATTGACCGTAGCTGTCTCCGGTCGAGTCACCAATCCATCCGATGCATGTTGAATACCCGCTATCAAGGTCTGTCCGAGCGGCACGAACGGCAATATCGGAATCACCGCGTGCAATCGATACGACAGCTGCATTGTAGGGGGCATAAGAACTATTCGCCACAGCTACACTAACCTTTTCGTCCAACTCTGATCGTAGTGCTGGCGTAAGTTGACTCTTTGCTACAGCATCCGCGGCGACGTTTGCATTCGTAACAGAATTTGGGGCGAGCGCTGCGGCAGTGACAGCATTGTCTTTGATAGTGCCGTCTGCTTTGTGAGATTGGTTTAGGTAGTCATTGAGGATATCTCCCCAATTTCCATTATCTCCGCCTGGTTGTGGTAAGCGTGCCATTGTTACTACTGCCCTGCCCCTTCTTTGTATGCGTATGTATTTAAATACGTATTAACTTATGTTCAGTATACTATATATTTCGCTTGTGCCTATAAATGGTAGCCAAGGCATCACAGTATGTTGCTTTTTATTATTTTATATAGTATACTATATATTTGGAATTGTCCGACAACAGAACGAGGGATCATGACAATCACAGACGTGCAACCGATCAATCTGACCATGTACAGCCAAGCGGCGATACAGGAGATGATTGTTCAGCACAACACCAAGCAACGTGCGAAACGTCCTTCGCACGACCTGCTTCCTTCGAGACTCCCACTCTCGCGACGGTACTCCGAGGCAAAGCTCGAAGACGTCAAAGGGTTCATCCTCGGCAAGGCCGAGATTCAAGTGTTTCGGAGTCGAGGCAGTCTAGAATTCGAGACGACCTGGAGAGCACTCGTCACCGAGCGTGAGCTCGGCGACACCGAGCGTGAGTACACGTCGTACCAAGCAGCCTTCGAGGTTGCCTGGAGCAGCGTCGAATCGCTGTTCAACTCAAGTTCTGAGGACGATAGCTCCAAGGACACCATGTAGCCCCACATCAACGACAGACACTCATCGTCCTCAAGGATTTGAAGAGCCCCCGTCGTTCTGGCGTGGGGCTCTTCAAATTGTACGGTTATTTATAATCGGTCGTAATCATCTGGAAGCGCATTTCGCGCCGCCAAATCTTTTTCACGCTTCTCTATCTTTTTGCGCAACAACGCTGTTTGATACGGATCATAGCCTGGCTGTACCAACATTTCAGCGAGATCTGCTTTTAAACCATTCAGGTACGTAACCGACATAGCGTTCGCATTACGTCGAATACGCGCTTTGTCTTCGTCCGTCGCTAACTGCCCTGGCGTCTCGCCACCATCATCCGAACCAATGACGTGTGACTCCTGACCATACGTTGGATCACCAGATTGGAATGGCCTCACAAATGACCTCGTAGCAAAACTACCCACAGAGTTGTGAGTAGTTTTGTATTCTATTCCTAGTTGTACTGCCATATCATCTATTTCGGACTGCGTCGAGCTGGCAAGCGGCTGCACGTCACCATCATTAGTAACGATGTCATGGAATGGTTCGTGTTCGCCGTAGTGAAGTAGTTCACTCATATTTTTATTATAGCATAATTATAATAAAAAATCAATATTTCGGTAACTTATGGTTTGAGCGGTGAGGGTTTGGGTGGCTCATCATTGCGGTCAGGTGATGAATGACGATTCTGGCTGGCAGGGTGTCTAGCTTTGCTTCCCGCCCGAGTCGCCAGAAGCGCAAGTTCACGCATCTGTTTTGCGTTACGTTTGTTACGATACTTCTGAAAATCAGCAACTTCCGCCATTTGCTCTGGAGCGTCATCATCAGGCGTCTCTGGGTTGCGTGTCATATTGGTAGTATATACCTATAGAACTCATCAAAAAAGCCCCTTGGGCGATTTGCGCATCCCTAGGGGCAATTTTAGCACCTGTTTGTTTGATACGAGTTTACCACCAAACATGCTTATGTCGCAAGCATTTTTTGATGTAACAAAAACCGCCCCTTATACGGAGCGGCTATTTGTGACAAAAAGAGTGTTACTTCTTTTCTACTTTGTCTTTTTTGCTGATGGTCAAGAAACCATTGCGTGGGTTTTCTTTGACAACACGATCTTCTGGAAGATCAGTTGGTTCACCCTTGGCGTTCTTTTCTACCTTTGCGAAGAAATAGATAGTCTGTGGTTTGCCGCCGCGAAGAGTAACATCGGTCTTGTGCAAGTAATATGTAATTCCCTTTGAGTTTGTGTGACTGTAAGCCATATGGTCTTATACCTCCTATTAGTGCTATACAAGGGTAAGATTACCGCGACCGTGCCGCGGTGTCAACACTTACGCGTCTCTGTTGCGCATTTTGAGGATCAGACTGAGCAATCCAAGGCTGATCAGACGGCCAACGATTATTAGGATGATCACTACGCACGCCAACACTGACAAGCCGGCAAAATCAGGTGTCCAAAGTGGCGATGCATAGCTATGGCGATACTCATCAGCCTTTGGAAGTACAACAATAGTAGCGGGGTCTGCGGCAGGCCCATCCTTATTGATTTCACTCAACATACACTGTTCGTAAGCCTGTGAGTAGTTCCCCAGATGCGCATATCGCGGTGCGCAAACCTCTTGTGCTTTTTTTGTAACGTTTACATTTGGGTTGTCGTCATTAGATGCAACATCGATCGCCTTTTGACTATCCCGTTTGTACTGATTTTCCAAATAGAGCGACCCCATATTGGCATTCATGTGTGTCGAAACGTAGCGTTGTAGATCGTACAATCGATTTTGCGTCACACTAGGATTTCCGGCCTTGTCGGCACTAAGAACGGCATTGCGACGCTCGACCATTCCAATGTTGTTCAGGCGTAAAAAGGTAGCAGCAATAAACCCGACGAGTAGTAACAACGCAAATAATTGCCACGTTTTTACACGTCGCAATCGTTTGATGTTATATTTTATATTCCGTGAATCTGCCACTAAGTTACGCCCACCTACTGTTGCTACTACCTATTGTATCATGGTAGTAATGGTTATTTTTTGCGGTACATTGCAAATTTTGGTGTTGCGATAATGAGTACGACAAAGGCTGATAAGACGAATAGTGTCTTCATCGCATCAGCATCACCCATAATGTACAGTAATCCAAACAGCAAACCAAATGCCAGCGTTGCACCCATATTGAATGCTAATTCAATCCCCATCATATAGCTGATGCGGTTACCGGAATTATCTGCAGCGTCGAACATCGCTCGGGTAAATGACATAGCGTACCCAGTCGTTGCTGTTTCGTTGGCGATATTGTTACTAATAACACCGACCGGTGTTGTAATAAATGGTCTGACTAAATGAACAATCGAATTAAGCAGTACGGATAGGCGCAATAAATCCCTGCCACGATGACCATCAATTAATCGTCCATACACGTACGATGCGGCCAGTGCCGCCAATAATGTTACCGACGACAGAGCACCAATCGTAGCGTACAATTCGTCCTGCATAGCGGCAAATATCGTAGACGTAATGAATAATATCCACATCGTTCCTTTGATAACCGTATCGTATCCTATCGCGCCATATGCGACGAAACCCCGCATATTTCGACGCCACGGAAATCCACGATACTTTACGCGTTGATGCGTTGCCGTTGGTTCTGCTGTGCGTAGCAGTGGAATTGCAGCGACCGCGAACAGGCCAGCAGCGATCAACATGGTTGTTTCGACACCTGCAAATGTCGCAACAACTCCGCCTATTAACGGACTGAGGCCGGTCGCTAGTTTGTCAAGGATATTCATATACCCTAGTTCTTTTCCAGCATTAAGTGGGTGCTTTACTTTTGAAAAATCAACTAGATAGCAGAGGTCGTAGACAGTCGCCGCAAATGCCTGAAAAATACCAAACACAACCAATGCCGCTATGCCATAATCACCGACAAATGAAAATGTAATCAGCGCTGGAATATATAACAGATTTGCAATCAAGATACCGTGCTTTGGACCCAGATGTGCTGCTATTTCGGCGGCGGCAAAAGTGACAGGGATTTTGAACAAGAAATAACAGATATAAAAACCAGCGATGAACAACAAACTGTAGCCATCTCGGTACAGATACACAGCGATGAACAATGCGATCATGTTTAACGCCAGCATACGCAATGTTCGTGAAGCGTAGAGTTCTGCTACCTCGTCAAAACTAGCATAACGCCAAAAATGGCGCCGCCGAAACAAAAGGTGGATAAAGGAGTTGATCATAATGTTTGTTTTGACAATACTGTCTATGGTTAGTATGACATACCACTTGCGGTTACAGCAAGAGTCATGTCAAAGACCTGTTTTGAATGGTATATACTGATAGTAATGAACATTTATTTCTCTGGAATTGGTGGCGTTGGGTTAGGACCGCTAGCTGAAATTGCTCGTGATGCTGGATATACCGTTATCGGATCGGATCTAGCCGACAGTCTGACCGTTCAAGAACTCCGGGCAACCGGTATCGAAATAGCTATCGGACAAGATGGACTGTTTTTAGAGGCATGTCACGAAGAGGTGACGATCGATTGGTTTATATATACAGCCGCCCTACCTGCGGATCATCCAGAGTTATTGCTTGCAAAGTCGCTTGGCATCAAAACAGCTAAGCGTGACGAGTTGCTGGCGCACATTATCAAAGAAAAGAATCTGAAACTTATTGCCGTATCAGGAACACATGGCAAAACAACCACGACGGCTATGTTTGTATGGACATTGCAGCAATTGGGTGTCGAAGTAAGCTATGCAATTGGAAGTCAGATTCCATTTGGACCAAGTGGTAAATACAGTCCGAGCAGCGAATATTTCGTGTATGAATGTGACGAATTCGATCGCAATTTCTTGCATTTCTACCCTACGCTATCCCTCGTTACCTCACTTGACTATGACCATCCAGACACCTACCCTACCGAATCAAGCTATACAGACGCATTTCGTGCATTTGTCGATCAATCTGACAGTTCTATTATGTGGCAGGTCGACGGCAAACGCATCAATGCAACAGCTAGTGATGGCTGGATATTGAATAATACCGACATCGCTCCAGTAAAAATTGCCGGTGATCATAATCGGCGTAACGCCACACTCATCTGCAAAGCTGTAGAGAAACTGGGGATAACTGGGGATTCTATTGCCGCACTAGATGACTTCCCTGGGAGTATCCGTCGCTTCGAAAAGCTAGCGGACAACCTGTATAGCGATTATGGCCATCATCCCGTCGAAATCGCCGCGACATTACAGATGGCGCGCGAGATAAACGATCATGTCGTCCTCGTCTATCAACCTCATCAAAACGTCAGACAGCACGAAATCCAAGACCAGTACACCGATCAGTTCGAACTTGCTGATGACATTTATTGGCTGCCGACGTATTTGTCGCGCGAAAATCCAGGTCTCGAATTACTCACTCCTGACTATTTAATTCGTAATGTGACCAACAAACAAAGCGTCCACATTGCCGATCTGGATGACGTATTGTGGAATAGTATTCAAACCCACCGACAAAGTGGCGCACTGGTTCTGTGCATGGGTGCTGGCTCGATTGACAGTTGGGTGCGTGAACGGTCATCAGTTTAGCGTCAGCTGATCATATCCTTTATACTGTACCTATGGAATCAAAAACATCGTTTACGACTATCCTCTTTGACATTGGCGGTGTCGTCATTGAACAGTCTGATAATTCAGAGGCTATTCGTCAGCGTTTAGGGTTAAACGAGGAAGTATTTCGGACGATCTGGTCAGACGCTGTGAAAAAGTTTGGCAGCGGAATGATGACGCAGGACGAATTTTGGCAGTATTTTGCAGATAACGGCGCCGAAACGGTTGATAGTAGTGAAGATTTATTTGGAACAACCCTTGAACAGCAGCTCGAACTATATCCATCGATGATCGACTACATCAAAAAACTTGGTGAGTACGGGTATCGCTGTGCCGTACTATCGGACACCAATGAAGCGCACGCTAATATACTGCGTCAACACGGCGTCTACGATCCGTTTAATGATCAAGTGTTTTTGTCACACGAAATTGCCGCACGTAAACCTGCGGCAAAGGCATTTACCTATGCACTCGAACATCTGAACATTACCGATCCGTCAAGCGTACTATTCGTCGACGACCGGATGCGTAACATACTTGCAGCGCATGTGTTGGGCATGCAGACGCTCCATGTGCCTGGTACCGAGAAAGAAAATCTAGCGCTATTACAAAATGCCATCGCGCATAATCAGATACCCGCGAACTAGCTAATTGCTCGCATAGGTGTCGCCTGCACAAAATTCGTTGGCATCCCTTCGCCCAACCAGCGTTCCTCGTAGACGGTTTTAATTTTGTAATCATCCGATAGGTTTGATTCATGAAGATCGAATGACAGTTCAGCTATCGTCCATTTTTCTGCGACAAGCTGTTCAAGACTCCATTGAAAGAATTCCCGCGAATCGTGTTTAAGATAAAAACCACCATCCGGCGATAATAGCTGAGCATATTTTTGCAAATAAACCGGATGCGTCATACGGCGGCCAGCCGCGCGATCACGCGGGAACGGATCTGGAAAAGTTAGCCACAAAGAATGTAGCGATTGTGGCTCGAATAAATCCGGTAGTTGGTCTGCCCGCGCCCGCAAAAACGAAATATTTGTCAGTCCTCGCTCTTCTGCTTCATGTGCGCCCTTAATTAATCGGTCGGCCTTTACATCAACAGCAACAAACGTTTGATCAGGATATTTGGC
The DNA here is from genome assembly GCA_001790515.1 of Candidatus Saccharibacteria bacterium RIFCSPHIGHO2_12_FULL_44_22. Taxonomy (GTDB): domain Bacteria; phylum Patescibacteriota; class Saccharimonadia; order Saccharimonadales; family Saccharimonadaceae; genus MGCS01. Next base: position 1,408 of record MGCS01000004.1, on the reverse strand, counting down.
CGCGAGTTCAACACTAAAGTGCCCTGTGCCAGCACCAAGTTCGATACAATTAACAGCTTGCTTCTTCCATTCATCTGCTTCAAAACACAGCGGTGAATTAGCAAATAACGCAAATTTGTATAATTTACGCTTGCGGGTAATGATAAATTCGTTTGGATCGATAGCCATTTAGCGGATTTGTTCAATATCGCCAGTACTGGTCAGACTAAACATGCTCGATTGACTGCGGTCAAATGCAATACTGCCGTCGACATAAAAATCAACTGCCTCACCAAAGTAGCCTTCCGCCTCGCCGATTGATTTGGCAGGCTCTTTGCCGTCTGGGTTAGCACTCGGTGCTAGTAGTGGCCCTGTTTCGGCTAAGATCCGCAACAAACGAGAGTCAGAAGGAATCCTATACGCAACTCCGGCACTTCCTCGGCGCAGCCATTCTGGTGCAGATGGCGCAGCGACAACGACGCTATTTGGCCCAGGCCATAAATCACCGACAGTTGAGTCAATACCTGCCGGAAGTGGATCGTACAGCTGCGAAACATCGGTAATCAATACGATCGGCGGCAGTTCTGACGAACGATTTGTGATCGAAAATAACCGTTCGACGGCTGCCTGGTTGTCGACCCGCGCAACAATGCAATACAGCGTGTCTGTCAGCATAACACCAACAGCACCACTGTTAATCATTTCGGGTAGTTTGGGCGAGGTTGAATCAGGAAACACTATCATACTCATGCTATACTACCATATATATGAACGAGATTGTATCGTGGGCGTACGACAGGTTGCATGCGTTCTTTCCACGCATGCAGGAATGGGTGGTTGGAACTGACACGACGGACGGTCATGCATTCACGATTTTCCTTACCTTGCTTTTTGGTCTTATAGCGTACTATATCGGCGGAAGTGTACTTGGCAGAATCATCAGACGACTTGTACGGTCTGGTCGTCACCGCGAATGGCATCGTAAAGATATCGAGAAGAGGCAAAAAACACTCGTTGCGCTTTTTACAAGTATTTGGCGAATTTTGATCGTCATTGTCATTATTTATTCAATTTTGCGTGAAATCGTACCAAATATTGACGGGATTTTGACTCCGTTATTTGCCAGTGCAGGAATCATAGGAGTTGCGCTGGGATTTGGTGCGCAGTCGGTGATTAAAGATTTCTTGTCTGGCATATTTATTATTAGCGAAAATCAATACCGCGTGGGTGATATCGTCGATATCGAGGGCGCAACCGGAACGGTCGAACGAATTGGCACAAGAAGCACGGTTATTCGCGATGTTGACGGCAACGTCCATTACTTTCCGAATGGCATGGTGACGCACGTCATAAACAAAACGATGGGATACAGTATGGCGCGATTTATTATCGCAGTTCATCCAACATCCGACATCGACCAAGTAACAGG
>MGCS01000003.1 GCA_001790515.1 Candidatus Saccharibacteria bacterium RIFCSPHIGHO2_12_FULL_44_22 | reverse complement strand
GCACCTGGCCGACCAATCTATGGGTCTTGAGACTTTATTCAAATAATAGTCGATTACTATTGCAGATACTCGCTATGTAGTGCTACTATATAGTGGTAGTAAGTAATACTATATAGGAGTATCATTCATTGAATAACATCACAGAAATGCTCAAAGGAGTACTAGAAGGCAGTATCCTTGAAATAATCGGGCGAGAAACTACCTACGGCTACGAAATCACGCAACAACTTCGTTCGCTTGGTTTCGAAGACGTGGTCGAAGGCACCGTCTACACCATACTCGCTAGGTTAGAAAAAAATAACCTGGTGTATATCGACAAAAGACCGTCCGAAGCAGGTCCGCCGCGAAAGTTTTATAGCTTGACCGATCTCGGATTTAAAGAATTGTATATTTTCTGGTCCAAATGGGACTTTGTATCATCAAAAATGAACGAATTAAGGAGCAAATAATATGAGCAACATCATCAACACTATACTCGGCAGCCTTGACGACAAACGAGATTACAAAAACAATGAAACGCGTGCCAAAACGCTACCGAATGAATACCGCATAGCCTACAAAGAAATCAAACACTATATATTTCAGACATCGGGCATTACTGACATGAAACCACTTGTAGTACTTGTCGACATGTTCGAAGAAGCGGCCGCTCACAACAGACAAGTTCTTGAAATCACTGGATCAGATGTCGCAGCATTTGCCGACGAACTCGTACGTGGCGAAACATCATACCATCAAAAACAACGTCAAAAATTGAATACCAGCCTTTCAAAAAAATTAGGCGACGCCAGTAAATAACTGACCAGCTAAACGCTCCCGCCTATCAATCTTCCCCGATTAGTGAGCAGCTCCGTGATCCATTCGGTGCACCGAATCAGCGGCATATCCCCAATCTTTTTGCCACTGATTCATTTGCGCGATCTCTTTTTCTTGTGCGGCTATGATATCGCGAGACAACTGTTTCACCTCGTCATGTTTCGCATTTTCTAGTGACAGCTTTGCCATGTCAATCGCACCTTGGTGATGAGCAATCATCTCAGCCACAAACGCTTTGTCGAACTCATCACCCATCTTGCCCTTGAGGCTTTCGGTGGACATTTGCATAATTGCAGTCATTGAGGTATCGGTACTCGCCTGTTCGTTTGGTTTGTCAAATGTCGTTGCAGCGACTGATACAATGAATCCTCCGACAAAAAATCCAACTAGTCCGTATAAAAGTGGTTTGGTTTGCATAATCATCGACTCCTTATTGTTATAACATTCTGCTTATAGCACCGACTAACTCGTCAGCTTTGTCACGTTCACCGTGTGAATGCACCTGGTCGTTCGTCAAACAGTGCCTGGCATGGTCTCGCAGTAGTTCGAGCGCCACTTTGTCGAGCGCTGCTTTTGCCGCACTGACTTGCGTCAATATATCGATACAGTATTTATCTTCTTGTACCATTTTGGACACGCCACGCACCTGGCCTTCTATTCGATTCAATCGTTTCAGCAATTGCGGCTTTGATTCCGCGTACCCATATTGTTGCATAATTCCTCCTTTAATGATGATCGTGTCCATGCTTTTCTAACAAGTTCATTGTCAGGAAATGGCCTTTGTTCTTTTTAAGTAAATATTTGTTTACTGGCAATGCAGCAAAAAACGCGACAGTTAGCGCTATTGGCATACTTACCCAAAACAACGGGCTGACTATCCCAGCGTGGAGTGCACCAGGTATGGCCAGCATGACGATAGTATCGACGATTTCCATTGTCGTGATCGAAAGCGTATCTGCTGCAGCCACTGTCGATAGTGCAGTCGTAAAACCTACCCCAGATTTTAGTAGCGGAAGCGTTGACAGCGCAAACCCAAATATAAAAGCAAGCGCGATAGCTAACACTATCGTAATTACCGTACCTAGCCCAAAAGCCGTACCAATGATCAGACCCAATACTTCTCCGATTGCGCAGCCCGTCAAACAGTGTAACGTCGCGCTCACCGCCATGGCATTTATATCACTACTATCGTGATTGTGATGCGTGTGCTGTTTTGTATTTTCTTTTGTCATGCTTATACTCCTATACCCCCCTAGGGTATATTGTGAGTGCACATTTTGTCAATTCCAGATTCAGATAAACAACCCAGAACCCTAGAACAAGTCAGGGTGGTAGCTGAGCAAAAAGTGGAAATAGTGATGCAAGCCTCACGTATGATAGAACCTCAATAAGCATACATCTATTTGTGCGCTGATACACATACAATTCGGCGATCCTACCTAAGGCTCAAGCTTCGGCTTTTGTACGGTAGCAAAAACCTTGTAAGCATACTGACCCCGTCGTTAGGATGCTTACAAGGTCATGCTTGGAAACTTGCATGAGGACTTCGGTTCCGCCTAGCGGCGGGTTTTGTGTATCCAAACACCCCCACTTCTAGGCACTAGCATAATCATGTATACTAAGATTAAATTCATGCACTCATATAGCATAGCTGCATGACAAAGAGAGGGTTCAGGGGTTAAAACACAATCATGGCACGCTTACCACAACCAGGAGGAGACGCAGGGAATTGGGGAGATATCCTTAATGACTATCTTGCTACCTCGCATAAGGCAGATGGAACAATAAAGAACAACACCGTTGGCACTGCACAGCTGCAGGACGATTCTGTCACCACCTCAACAATAGCCGACGGCACCATCACCGAAACCCTCCTTGCATCCCCTGTCCAGACAAAGCTCAATGCACCTGCCACTATTGCCGATGGAAGTATTACAAACGCAAAGCTTGCCAATGACGCCGTATCAAAAGAACAACTGCAATCGGGCTTGCGGACAGAGATTGATAATAAACTTACTCAAGCCGAGACGGATGATATTTATGCGCCGGCGGCGGGGTATGACATTATTCCAATCCTTGGGCAATCGAATGCACTTGGCCGTGGCACGGCGATTGATCTTACGTATCTTGATGGGGCTGACCCTCGTGTCTTGCAGTTTGCAAATCTCCTTTCTCCATATGCAGACCAAGCAGTAGCCGCACTGGAGCCGCTACATCATCATGAGATGCCTGGCAACACAGTAGGCTTTGCATTGACCTTCGCCAAACGGTATGCCCAAACACGGCCAATCACTCGCAAAGTTCTGCTTGTACCATGCGCACATGGTAATACTGGGTTCGGTTCAACGGGAACCTATACCTGGCGCGTCGGGCAGGCTGGTCCGATCAATCTGTATGGTCTTGCTGTGGAGCAGATCAACAAGGCTCTTGCGCTGCCTGGAGACAACCGCGTGGCCGCGATTCTGTGGCATCAGGGTGAGGCCAACAGTGCTACTAGCGCCGCATCGTACAGAGTCGATCTCGACTCCCTAATAGACGACCTACGTGTCAGATATGGTGCATCAACTCCATTCGTGCTCGGGCAAATGAGCCCCCTTCGCATTGCCGAGAATGCTGGCTATGCAACCATCGACGGAGTACATCGAGACACTCCTACAAGGCGTCAGTATGTCGGTATGTGGGAGGCAGTGTCGATGCTAGAACAAGACAACGTACACTTTTCAGCACCGGGACAGCGGATTAACGGCATGACTGCTTTCGACGCCTACGAGTTGGCGCTGAGCTCTGCCGGTGGCATTGCGCCCGCACCGGAGATTGCTCCTGTCGAACTCGGATTCTCTGACGACTTCAATCGCGTCAATGGAATTATCACTACGACACCGAATGGCGCCCCATACCAGGTATTCGATACCGGCAGCAACGCTTCGACCTGGGTGATTGACAATAACGCTGCACGATACTCCGGCGAAGTGATTCGATCGCTAATCGTTGCGGAGAGTGGTACGGCGAACGGTATACTTACAGGTACAGTCGGTGCGATCGGTTCGGCTACGAACGGGCTTGCTGCTCGTGTCCAAGACGCGGGCAACTATATCGCCCTAGAATGTCGCCAGTCAGCAGGTGTTAATCGCGTACGGATCGTCAAACGTGTCGCTGGGACATTGTCTACCGTAGGTACGGCAGCATCAGACAAGCTTTCCGCACCAGGCAGTGTACTCGAGTTAGTTCTCGACGGTGTGAATGTCTCGTTGAAGCTGAACGGCGAAGTTGTTGTACCGCCTACTGTGGTGTCGGAATTTGTTAGTAATACTAAACACGGTATGTTCGGCCTCTCGACCGAGACGATACAAACATTCGATTCACTGGCATTTGTACCTGCTTGAAATAGTATATAACCGAGCTGCGAAACTTAGATGATTAAATGGACTATGATTCCCGGCTTTATTCTTGGAAATACATTGAGTAACTCCCGGTCTTAGAGTAGTGTAGTATCGAAAAGCGGTTCTCCAAATTAACTAGCAGTATCTGAATAAACTAACCTTCACCTTATCTACTGCATCAACCCTAACAGCAATTTCTTTGCTTTTCTGACGACAGATTTTGACCGATGCGTTTGCTGTAGTTCCAGTAGCGAAACAGTGGTATCTTTCGGAACAGAGCCGTCGTTTGTAAACTGAACCAACGTCGTCATCGCATTAGCCGCAACAATCCAGTCAACCGCCGTCGTAGATAGTCGGTCTTTTAGCCATTGTATCGCAACGTGTTTCTGTGCTGCGTTTAGGTCTACCTGGCCATATATCTGCGCCAGATGCCATTGCACCGAAGGCTGATCGCTCAGGGCAAGGTCGCGCTGAAATCTATCGATATACGGCAGCAGCCAATCAGGGTGTTGCCGACAGATCTTTTCTATTGCATCCATAGCCCGCATCCGCACCCACGCATCGTCGTTAAATACACACGTATATAGTTCGTCCAGCCGGTATTTATCATCAAGCACTCGTTCGATGACTTCATTCGTCCTGCCCAGCGAATTGGATTTGCCACCGACTGCAAGTATTTCTGCGAAACTTTCTAGCATGGTTTAATGATAGCAAACATTATTATCGTAGTGTTACTACACTTTGCGCGCATCACTAAAGTCGATACCCCTGAAAAGTGATACACTACAGATAATGTTTATTATCATTTTCGGCTGTATTATTCTGATTGTTCTGTACGTTCTCTATCAGACCTACCCACCTTTTGGCGGTAAAACTCCCATTGATATAAAACAAGAATCACCGAATTTCGTAAATGGTAAGTTCGTCAACCAAACTCCAACGTCAATGAGTATGTCGTTTCATGATGGTGTATCCATTGTCCGTGATCAGCTGCGCCGTAATCCTGCACGTAAACCATCACAGCCACTCATCCCACAGCATCCTCATTTCGATACAACAGCCGGCTCTGACCAAGCACAGATTACATGGTTTGGTCATTCAGCATTTTTTTTCAACTATCAGGCCGTACGATTCTTCTTGATCCGATGCTCGGCAAAGCAGCTTCACCGTTTCCCGCCGTCGGCCCACAACGTTTTAGTCATGAATTACCCGTAGAAATACGTGATCTCCCACGTATCGATATGGTCGTTATTTCACACGATCATTATGATCATTTAGACTATGGATCCATCAAAAAGCTTGCAGACAAAACAGACATGTTCTTCGTACCACTCGGCCTTGCTGCTCATCTGCAAAAGTGGGGCGTGGCGGCGGATCACATAACAGAACTCGACTGGTGGCAAGAATCAATATACAAGGACATTACCGTAACATGTACGCCGTCGCGCCACTTTTCAGGAAGAACGCTGACAGATAGATTTGCGACACTTTGGGCGTCATGGGTCGTACGGACTGACCAAACAAATGTATTCTTTAGCGGCGACACAGGCTACGGCCCACACTTTGCAGAAATTGGTGACAAATACGGCTCATTCGATCTAACACTGCTGGAATGTGGTCAATACGATCCGCGCTGGTCAACAATTCACATGACACCAGAGCAAACTGCACAAGCCCATCAGGATCTACGAGGTAAGCGAATGATACCGATGCATTGGGGCGCTTTTACACTAGCACTGCACGCATGGACTGATCCAATTGAGAGGGTACTGGTCGCTGGAGCAAAAACCAACTCAGTCATCATGACGCCAGAGATTGGCGAAATAGTTGATTTCAAATCAGACAACTATCCAACAAAACCCTGGTGGAGAGATGATACGTTATCATAATCGTAGCAAGATACTTATTTAACTCGTTCTAAATAAACAAGCTCGTTAGAAGTCAGCAATGACTAGCTTCTTCATCTTCATCATGTTGGCAAAAGCACCAGGCTTTTTTAGAAGCTCTTCTGTATTCTCAGGCACTACCTGCCAACTAACCCCATACTTGTCTTTGCACCAGCCACAGACCTCTGCCTCGGGGACTGTAGAAAGCGCTTCATAATAATAATCGATTTCGGCTTGGTCCTTACAAAAAATCTGTAGGGAGATTGCTTCGTTAAAAGTAAAGTCATGCACGGAACCAGAATCCATCGCGGCAAACCATTGCCCTTCTATCTGAAAATCGGCAAACATAACAGAACCCGCTTTGATAGTCTCATTATCTTCTGAGTACTTTACCATTGTCCCGATGCGCGTATCGTTAAAGACTGATTTGTAGTGATCTATTGCCTCTTCGGCACGACCATTATTCTCGTTTGTAAACATCAGAGACGGTATGATGAATGGTCGCGGCTCACCATCTGGATTGGTAAGCATTAGTTGCCAAGTAATACCATACTTATCCTTTACCCAACCATAGTGCTCACTGTGCGGATACGAATCAAGCGGCATAAGTGCCTCGCCGCCACTGATGAGCGTATCCCATAATTCATCCAAGTGCTCTCGTGCTCTATCGTCTTGTGATGGGTCGAAATTTAACATAAATGAAATAGATGGGTTTGGCTCGAACTCTGACCCTGCATTGATTGCCGTAAACCGATAATTACCTAATTCAAACTCAATAGTGAGAACGTCACCGGCTAGATCCTGCTGGAAGTCCGCTAAACCTTCCTCGGTACTTTTAGGATAGTATGCTGTCGATATAATCTTACTGTCCGGAAAGGCAGCTACATAAAAGTCCACTGCTTCTTTCGCATTCCCATTGAACCATAGGCTCGGTATTATCTTTTGTACCATCATACACCTCCATAATCATTGGCTGTTATATTAATTATAACAAAAACTATTGATACTATAGTTATGCTCAAAATCATCGACGACTGATTCATCAGATAATCTCTTAAATACCAAGTGAACTTTTAGTCAACCAAGCAAATGCAATTAATACTATCATTACAATGCCCAATACTTTCAGCATTTTCAATGCAGCCTTGCGACGATTTGTAAAATAAAGTATCGCAACAACGATAAGCGATATACCACCTAGAATTGCTAGTATAAACGGAAGAGCTATCATGCCGTATATAATTACAAAATATTCTGTTGGTATACTTTCCATTAGCTAATTATACGGTATGAATGCAACCAAATACTAACGGTACAGCAATGCCCATAGCAGGCTAGAGAGCGAGCGTCGTTATTAAAAATATCAACGCAAGCGCTGAAGCAATTGGCGTCATCAGCTCACGCTCTTTCTTGCTACGAGATATGGCGTTCAGCAAAATTCCCAACATAAAGTAACTCGTAAATACCCACATCCCAACGCGAAGTATTGATTCGTTGCCTATTATATTCACAATACCGGCTGCATTTGCCAAAAAAGTTGCAAATAAAATGTAGAGTGCAATCGAAAAAACGCTGGCAATCCGAAGCTTTTTAGGGAGTATTCGGTCTTGACCACCCCAGGCATAATCGCCCAGCGGCCTACCGAATATCAGCATTGCCTGAAACACAGCAAGCCCAAGTAAAATCAAAAGGCCAATGATTGCGATAAAAGTCATACACTCATAATACCAACTAAGATGGTAATCGCCTGATTAATGAGAACCTTGTTGTTCTGCGGCAGACTTGAGATCAGCTAACGTGACGTCTAGTGATCTTTTCAGATCACTCCGGAGAAGCGACTGCAAGGTGACGGCGGTCAAACCTTCCCATGACTCCTTGGAGGTTACCTTGGTTTTACCGTCGATATCCTCAAACGTCCAACTGTGTATAGCAAAGATGCCTGAAGTTTTTCCAACCCAAACAATCCTATCTTTTTGCACAACTTTGATCTGAGATTCAATTGTACCCGATTCAGTATTCCAGCTAAATTTTGTTCCAGGATCAAAATCACCGTCCATCCTAGCATCACTTACTGACTTATTCCATTCCGTCCATTTATTAATGTCAGATAATGTATTCTTAATAGTTTCGGGCGACGCATCGACGGTAATCTCACCCGACTCAACTATTACTGCGTTGGCATTTACGTCCCTATGATCTTTAGTCATCTTGTCTTCTACATAAAGATAGTTGGCGCCTATACCAAGCACAACCACTCCAATTAATGACACCGTGCTAATAATAATTTTTTGTTTCATAGAAGAGTATTCCAATCCAAGACCGAGTCTTTGTTAAGGCTACGTATTACACTTACTATACCAGAGATCAGACGGCCAGTACCTGTCTGTGCGCGAAACAAGTACTATTAGATCAGTATGGTTCCAAGCTTTATTGCTACTGATAAACTATCGCCAAGTACCATCAGCCTGTCGCATCTCGTACTTACCGTCAATCGAAAATTGTAGATCTGGACATGTTTTTTGCGCTTCACGGGCGATTGGTACTATTTCCGGAATTAACCTATCAGCAACACTTACCCTGTATGGCTGCCCGTCGATCTTTGTCAATACAACTCCTGTTGATGACAGTTCACCCCAGCCACCACCTTCTCTATCCGTTTGATCACCTATGTATATACCCTTCAGCTGGCATGATTTTAGTAACTCAATAGTTGCTTCTTTCGTTATTTCTGGTCGTGCATTGTCCGCAATATATTGTCGTTGCTTTTCGGCGTTCTTTGCATCTGTTATTTCACGTTGTTTTCGGTATTCCATTTCATTCGAATAGTTTGCATAGACCCCGTAGCCCACGTACCCAATGACAGCCGTCGACAGAACTAACGATAGTGTGAACCCGATGCGTATCAGTTTCTTCGGCTTGTAGCGTACAAAATACACTACCAATCCGACCAGATTTATAAGTGCGACAACTACAATTGCAGGAATCGCGACCCTGTTTATAACAATCGCGATGATTTCCATACCCGGATTGCCTGCTTGCGCGTTTTTAATCAAGCTATAGATAATATATCCGTAGATAGACAACACGAATAGCTGGATTATCCCAATGACGATAAAGAACCACGTTATGTACGGCAGTTGGCTGTCTAACCTAGGGGATTTTTTCACACTTTTTGACATAAAGTTACTATACCATAAAATATCCATTTACATACCGGAGCCGGATAAGCGTCAGGTGTGTCATTAGCGAAAAATAAAACGTCGACATTACTCGACGTTTTATAGTTGATGACGACTAAAATCTAATAAGACTTCTTTGCGCCGTCTTCGATTGCCTTTTCAGCATTTGCCTTTGACATCATCGCACAAACGGTTGTGCCACACTTTTCGTGCTTACCTTTTGCCATGAATCCACCTTTTGCTGTTTGGTGAATTTCTGGTGCTGCCAATTCAACGCCTTTTTCCTTACATTTCACGCAGTATCCTGTAGCCATAGCTGTCTCCCTTGTATTGAACTTTAACTTACTTGATTTATTATACTGCTTCTTTGATATATACCCAAAAACAGCGTTCCAGATCACAAAGATTATACCCGAACAGACAGGGCATCTTAATTGAATTAAATCCCCTTCGGAAAACCGATTGACCTTAAATATTCTGATAATTGTTCCCATTGCCATTCCCGCTCTTCCTTGAATCTCTTCGCCTGCAAGTCGCTATCCAAATAGAACATAGCTGCTTTGGCTGCGTAATCGGCAGCGTGCGAGCAATGAGTATACATATGTGCAACCGCAGTTGCCTGTCCAGCGGCTCTCGCGGCAGCAATAGCGGCAGGTGAGCTTGCCTCTCGAGCGGCGGCGTGGGCAGCAAAGGCAGCAGCTCGACATTCTACCATCGTCTTTTCGCCTCTCATCCAGGCGCGAAGTGTCTCGATCGCGAGTCGCGGTCGTTTATCTGTATCTTGATCTTCTTCAAAGATATGAAGAGTATGCTCTGCACATAAAGCAGCCCACTCCGCGAGTTTACGGTGAATATCGATGTCAGGGTTCGAAAACTTTGTTTTTTCGCTCATATAGCCATTATAACTGAGTAAGTAACCGCTCCTTAATCATCGACCAATAATTCTGGGTTAAATACCACTTCCCACAAATGCCCATCTATATCCTGAAAATACCCTGCGTACCCACCCCAAAACGTTTCGTGAGATTGCTTAACGATCGCCGCACCTGCTTTTTCAGCGTTTGCCATAACAGCATTAACTTCACTAATGCTGTTTACGTTGTGCCCTAATGTGAATTCCGTCGAGCTCTTAGGTTGTTCATCGATTCCCGTATCATGCGAGATACTTTTGCGCGGCCAAAGTGCGAGCCGTAAGCCACTTTGCAACTCAAAAAACGCCACTGCACCGAACTCAAATTCTTTGCCGATAATTCCGTCTGTTTCTAATCCAAGTCCATCGCGGTAAAAAATTACTGACTTCTCTAAATCATCGACGGCGAGTGTTATAACAGATACGCGAGGTTTCATATATCTATTGTATCAGTTCACGATTCTTATAAATTACATCGAGATGATTATTGTTTATCTAGCAGCAACTGATTGCATTTATTCTATATATGTGTTATAATTATATATAAATGGAGCGCTATTTACCTGACGACCAACCTCTGGACAGCATCACAGATATTGGCGAGTACAATCTACTACACTGCAATTTGGCTGTTGAAACTCTAGAGAATTTACAGTCTTTGATGAATCATTCCGACATAAACGCAACTGAGGCCATTAGGCGGTCAATATCATGCCTCAGTACACTCAAAGATGTACAATCTGTAACAGTTCGCAATGCGGAGACTTCAGATGCCACTACAATTGATCTGTCTATAAAACCCTTCGATGATGATTCCGTTGAACTTGCAACTATTCGCGTTAACCTAACTAAGCACGTGGGCGATACTCTCGAGCAGATATGGGCTTCATACGATGAACACACACTGAGCGAAGTAATGGACACCGCCGTCAATCTCTATGCGAGAATGTACGCATACGCATGTAGTGGCTACGAAGCTTATGGGATTATGAATGATGGTACTGTGCGAACCGTATCTCTTCGAAACATTGAGCGTGAAGTGTAACGTGAGTAGCGATAAAAACCATAAAACAAATTATTTTCACCACAAGAAAATATTAATCTATTGAATACCGCCGCAGCTTTTAATTATTCATTTCACCGAAATAGTAATGCCAAGCAGGAAGTTCTAATCCGAAGAATTTCTCAGGTGATTCATCATAAATTTTCTTGATTTCAGAAATTTTCATCCACTTAGCATCTTTTGCCTCGCTAAGTTGCGCTATTGGCTCACCAGGTTCAACCTCACATATGAACACAAAGCCAATCCAAGGCTTACCATTCTTTAACTGTTGCGTACAGCAATAAGGTCGAAAACCTATGATACCGTCATCCTTACCCGCATTTAATAATGGAGTGCGCGCATCCTGTTTAATAGTTTTAAACGTTAAACCCGCTTCTTCTTTAATCTCGCGCGCCAGTGTGTCATGTATATCCTCAAAAGGTTTATCAAGAACACCCGCGGGAAATTCCAATGTACCAGAATATACGGGGTCAACATACGGCTTCCAGCGAGTCTGCATAAGAATTTCTTTTTCGCCGTTTTGATTTCGCTCGATAATCGCCCCACAGTATGGAATTGCCATGTCGTAAGGCTTGTGAGCTTGCTTAGTCCCGATGAAACGGATCAGATTATGTACCCCTTTGGCGCGGTCTTTATACGTTTCACCCTTGTCATCCAAAAGGTAGGTATCAAAGTAACGAGTAAAGGCACGGGTAGTATCAATGCTGAAATAACGTTTTGCAGTTTTATTAATCTGGAAATAATCAGACTCGATCCTTTTACCTGTGTTGTACTCCGGGTCGTGTACAGAATTTACAAAGAAAGCGAAGACACCACCCGGCTTAAGTACACGCTGTACTTCGCGCTGCAAACGCACTGTTGTCTCATAATCAAAATAATGTAACGACAAGTGAGCATAAACAACATCAAAAGCTTCATTCTCAAAAGGCAACTCATTGCGCAGATCAACTCTCTGGATTGAGATACGTTGTTTTATCTCGTCTGGCACCGTAGATAGGTTTTCCATTAACGAGTCCTCTTCTAAGTCTGTACTAACAATCTCATAACCTTGTTCGGCAAAATAGCGAGTGTCTTGACCAAGGCCTGCTCCAAGATCCAGAATTTTAGCTCCTTTTGGGAAATAGTCAATCGCGGTTTCGGCGAAGATTGAAGGCTTACTCGACCAGTCTCTGGTTTTATAGTCTTTATGTAGTGCCGTCCATATCTGGTCTTTATTATTGTCAGATGATTCTTTCATTCTTCTATCATAACAAAGCGTACGACCAAATGGGATTCTAACTTTCCTACGGGGGCTAGTTACAAAATAAAAGTATACTTCTGGATGTGCTTTATCTTTTATAAATTTATGATGCGCCTGAACAGACACTCCTCAAACTTCTAAACTACCTTTATGAATACCCATTAGAACTAATATCGCCTCAATTTAATAACTTCGCTCAACAGTCCAACAAAAATATGATTATCTATTGAGTACATACTTATGAGCTAAATATACTCGCTAGCTGTGAACGGACTCTCTTGATAGTCACCGCTCTTAAATTCGCTTGTAGTATCATAGCAATGATCGCCTATCTCGTCATCAATATTACTAGCTACCCAGTCGCACTGGTCATCTAATGCTGAAACCATATTATTAACTTTCGAGAGAACTTCATTATATTTTGAATTCGAGTCCTCTACTAATTTGTTAATTACTTCCTCGACAGTGCTTCCATCATCTAGCATTGTCGTGTACGAACTGACATCGACTTCAGGACTTGGGTATCTATAATCCTCTGTGTAAGGGTCGTGGGCATTATTTCCGCAAACAGTGCCTATATTACCGCTTAAATTCTCTTCTTGCCATACACATTCTTCTTCAACTTTATAGTATGTTTCTTCGCCAGTTTTATAGGTGCTGCCAATTTTTGCGTTTATCTCATCAACTGCTGATTCTACTGTACTGTAGTCCTCGGTAGAGGCACTGTTTGTTTGAGAAGAACTAGATATCAATGCCCATCCTATGAAAATAATAACAGCCCCAGCTATTACTATTCCAATATTCTTTTCAATCCAGCTTTCATTGCTATTCATATTAGGTATTCATCTCTGGTATTAAGTCCCATATTTTAGTGAAGTTCTGTCGAGCTTCCAATACTTCTCGATTTATTTGCTCAATTATATCCTTCGAAACTTGGTTGAATAAATCATCGGTTGTATCGTCTAGTTCAAATTCAATAAGCTTTTGATTAGTGTTTATATATTCAAAAGTAGCATCAAATACGGTCTTAATATCGTCAACTGAACTATCGCTCAAATTCACTGATATATGATCTAGGTCATCAAAAGTAAGTTTTATCGATTCATCACCTGAACCTATTTCTCCTCTTGCGATAGTAACTTTAAGCTTATCGATTTCAATATCAGCATTAGACTCCATATATATTCCTCCTTCTATTAAACATTTCTTCACTACCTTCTAGGTGTATTAGGGCTTCTTTCTCCCAGCTCAGTATCTTACCTCCGACAATACCCGTAAGCTCGTTGGAATACATATTGCCTGTATAATATGTGTCGTCATCAGGGTAATTACAGAATATAACCTGACTCGGTAATGTATTGATTGCGATATTTGCATTATGGGTAGAGACGATTATTGTCTTTCCTTTATCTCTCAACTCCTTAAGTCGTGGTATTAAATATTCCGAGATATATTTATTACCAAGCCCCCGCTCAACTTCGTCGAATATGTAACAATCATAATCGTATGTTTCTAATAGCCCACTAATTGAAAGTATCGCTTGTTCGCCCTCAGAAGGCTTATAGTCGTCATTACCTTTTATTCTAATAACACTATTCTTCTTTACGACCTCGCTACAGAACGCATTACCTGTCATATCTTTTTCGATACTATCAAATAATTCATTTATCTTCGGGAATGATTCAACGCCAAAGTTGTGTAATTTTATAATCAATTCTCGATTTCTCACTATAGTACTTTTATCAAATACAGAATCTTTTTTGTGCTTGTCTTGCTCTGACAAGGTAATAACGCTAGTTTCAAAGGTAACATTCCCTTTTGCAGGTAATAGTCCGATGTTTTGTGATGAAGTTTTCTGAATAGCATCAAATGATTCAAGCAGCTC
This sequence comes from Candidatus Saccharibacteria bacterium RIFCSPHIGHO2_12_FULL_44_22, assembly GCA_001790515.1. Taxonomy (GTDB): domain Bacteria; phylum Patescibacteriota; class Saccharimonadia; order Saccharimonadales; family Saccharimonadaceae; genus MGCS01. The sequence continues at coordinate 3,919 of MGCS01000003.1, read as the reverse complement.
TGAATTCTGCTCAAGCCTTTTAAGTCTCTTAGAGACAAGTTTTGAAAAACCAATGTTATTCGGTTTAGATTCTTTGCCAGAGTTTTTTCTTAATGAATCCTTTAAGGCTCTTAGAAATGTTTCAGTATGACCTGAACCAAAGGACTTCCTGTAGCTTGCTACTAATCGTTCTCTAATTTCTAACTTTAATTCTTCAAGATTATTATTAAGTTCTGTTCTTGCAATATCCGCAGCATCCACCCGTAATAGTTCATTAATCGCTTTTACTTCGTTGATCCTGGCAATATATCCCTGTGATCTTGAGATGTTACTTTCAATATTTGTCTCTTGGTCATTAGAAAATATGGATTCAGATTTCAATATTCTTTTACTGTTCTTATTCTTTGTGTCATCTTTTCTATAACTAATATAGTTCTGTATAAAGTCAGGGTTGTTTTGTTCACTGTATTGAATGACTAAGTCAAAATTTGTAACTATCAGCAAGCTATGTTCTGGGTCAACTATTACGCCATTCTCGTATTCTTCAATCATGGCTTTATATAATTTCCCGTAGTCTTTACCTTCGTGTAAAATCACATTTTTACCCGCATTGTGGAAATATGGAAGTAAAGTATCTTTCAAAAGAACGGTTTTTCCCGATCCTTTCTCTCCAAATAAGATATTTATGTCATTATACACATCAACATCACCCGAGTGTTCGTGTACTGATATAGAGTACTTTGTAGCACCATTCAAAGCATTCTTAACAAATGATTTCGTGTCACAAGCTAACTCATAAAATTTTTCAAATGAATCTATTCTGAATTTTAGTTCTGGCAAAGTATCACCAGAATATAACTTCCAGTCTTTAACGTCACTTCCAATCAAGGATAAGTGTTCTTCGTGAGCATTCACAAATCCCATAGACCTTAATTTAGACGTCTCAAGTATGACAAGATAGCCTTCAAGCTCTTTAAATAAGCTTTCTTTTTCTTCTACTGTAAAGCCACGATCTTTGTCCATAAAATGTGGGATAATTACTATCTCGTGAGCTTTATAATCTTTTATAAGTTTAACAAAAGCTGTGAAATCTAGCGTATACGTATCGTAATTTCTTGAAGGCTCGTTATCAAAAGTCTTGTAGAATTTTTCATAATTCTGTGGACTAGTAATAACCACAATATGCCTTTTTTCTCCGCCAAAATCTATATCAAGTTCTATGCCTGGGAATATCAGCAGCTCACTATTCAATTTTTTTACTTCTAAGAACTCGGCGGTGTCAAACTTATTATGATTTGTTATAGCGCAAACCTTAACGTCGTGTTCTGACATTTTGGAGACAAAATTTTCAGGTGATATTTTACGGTCATTGCCATCACCTGTTTTACATTTTTGCGTGTGAGCGTGTAAATCTATTTTCATAATATACTTTTTTCGATACCAATTATCTGTCTACATTGTAACACTGTATGATGTGAATAATACAAAGCGATATTAATGACGACTAATTGAACCTCAGCGTCTATGAGTCTATACGGTTTTACCAGTTTTAATTTTACCTATTAATGAAGATAGTAATGAAAGATGAAGAAGAAAATCCCTATAAGAGCTAAGAGATTCGGCATCAATGATGCTGACGTCATAATTGAAAAAACACAAGTATCTGTGACGTAACAGTGAAGATTTATTAATAACGTCAATAAAACCTACATTGACAAAACGCTTATGCAAGAGTATAGTAGAAGGTACTTTACGAAAGAATCTTTTATTAATTAGGCGTATCGGTCTTGTGAAATTCAACAGCATTGGGGTGTGCTGGCGACCAATATGATGAACTTGTAAGTTGGGCGAGAAGAACGGCGATACTTCTCCACCAATGTAGGATTCAGTTACTTGGAATATGACTGAATATCAAAAAACGTGGAAACGAAAACACCTGAAAACAAGGCTGTTATTCGCTATGATGAATTGGTCAAAATCCTTATCGACAATCAAGCAGTCGAACAACCTTCCGAGCCATTCAAACTAGTGAAAAATGGCGTAATTATAACGCTGTAATATATAGCCTAAAGTAGCTCTAACTTTCATACAGTTATATAATAAAAGTATGGAACCACTTATGTCACCAGAGATACTTCTTCAAGCATTACAAGCAGGTAAGCCAAAAGATAAGCTCAACGTAGACACAACTAGCATAGCGTATGCACTGTATGCACGAAAATCAACACAAGGTGACGAAAAACAAGAGCGATCAATTGGCGACCAAATTAGTGAATGTGTTGAAAAAGTAATGCGTCCTAATAATATTCGTCCAGTCAAAGTTATTGAAGAAAAATATTCTGCTAAAGAACCTGACACTAGGGTTAAGTTCAAAGAACTGATTAGCGATATTAAAGCTGGGCGTATTACTGGCCTCATTGCTTGGCATCCAGATAGGCTTGCAAGAAATATGAAGGACGCTGGTGAAATAATCGACCTACTAGATAAAGGTGTTCTTAAAGACCTAAAGTTCGCTACATCTACATTTGAGAATAACCCCACAGGCAAAATGCTTTTGGGGATTTCTTTTGTACTATCAAAACAATATTCTGAACATTTAAGTGAATCAGTAAACAGGGGTAATAATAAATATACAGAAGAAGCTGGCGAGTTCTTAGGTAAGTTTGTACACGGTTACTATATTGATCCAGTGACTCGATACCTATTACCTGACGAAAACACTTTTACATTAGTAAAGCAGATGTTTCTAAAACGATTAGATGGTGAGAACCAAAAAGAAATATGCGATTGGATCAATCAACAAGGATATATGTTAAGACGAAAAGGTAAAGACCCTCAGGTTTTTGTATTCGATAAAGATGACGTATCTAAGCTGTTTAAGAATCCAGTCTATGCAGGTGTATTGGATTATGGGCTACAAACAGTAGTCCTGAAAGACAAGTATGATTTCACACCTATGATTACGGTCAATGACTACTTCAAACTAAACAAATCTAGCGCATTTGATGCGAGTAAACTAATCGCATCTCAACGTATTAAAAGAAATGAAACGAAAGCTAATTTATTGAGAGGGATGGTTTACTGCGGTACTTGCAATAAACCATTCACATCTATGCTTACGCCGAAGAAAAAGGACGGGGTACTTATATCAACTAGGTACTATTACAGGTGCGAAAATAAAGAATGCGCAATGTATTACAAATCCGTAAAAGCTAGAATGGTAATTGAAGAAGCTTTGAAATTCTTCTCGACACACCTTTTTGTTACAAAGGAAAACTATGGGGCGTATTTAAAGGGGGCTAAGGATGAAATCAGGGCAAATAATGTACTCCTCGAATCACAGCTATCATCCTTAAAGGCGAAAGTTAAGTCGGTCAAAAATGAATATGAACAAACCAGAGAATTACTACTACACTCTAGTCCCACACTGGCAGCACATTACGATTTAGATAAAATCAAAGATAAAGAAGATACGCTTCGCTCAACTATAGAGGAGTTATCAGCTAAAGGGGCTTCATCAAAAGATGCTTTATTGTCTTACGATGAATATCTCAAACTATTCAGTACCATCCCTGATATTTTGAGTAAAACACAGGATATGGCTGTTATGGATGCTTTACTGCGCAAGTTCTTCTCTAACTTTACAGTTACAGGTCATAATGGAAAGTTTCTACAGGGGTCATTAGTAACTTATGAACTAAAAGAACCCTGGAAAGGGTTCTTAAATAACGATGAATTCGTTTCTGGTGCGGGTGAAGAGACTCAAACTCTCGACCTCTTCCTTGGCAAGGAAGCGCTCTATCAACTGAGCTACACCCGCATAGTGTTTAAATTTGTGCTTTCTGCATGTATCGTTGGCGTATCGCTTCCTTGGCCTGGCAAGTCGGTCACGTTCCGCGACCCCGAAACTTCGCGATTGAAAAGCCAGTTTTCATCGGAA
>MGCS01000002.1:137242-270384 GCA_001790515.1 Candidatus Saccharibacteria bacterium RIFCSPHIGHO2_12_FULL_44_22 | reverse complement strand
TCAACACGAGTGGCGTTAAAACCTCCAATTTCGTATCAATTCGCAAAATATTATCTGCATCGATCTGCTTTGTACTATTTGTTATTGCGATAACATGGCCGCCACGAGCGTTAATCTCAGCTAGATTACTAATACTTTTATCGAACAACCAGTCATCCTGCAGCAACATTATTTCAAAAAACCGATCGTCAACTAATGCTAGTGGTCCATGCTTCAATTCGCCGCCAGCATAACCTTCTGCTTGAATATAACTGATTTCTTTTAGCTTCAATGCACCCTCTAACGCAACAGGGTACAGCGAATCACGGCCAAGGAATAACGCGTGCTCATAGTGGGCATACTTTTCTGCTATTTCTTTGATTTGCTGTCTTTGATTCGTTAACACATTTTGAATTTCATCGGGAAGTGCAGCTAACTCGTCGACATAGCTTGCAAGCATCTGCGCGCCCGTACCCTTTGCCTGAGCAAGCTGAATACCAAATATCGTAATTGCAGACACCTGGGAAGTAAATGCCTTTGTGCTAGCGACAGAAATCTCTGGACCTGCATGGACATAGACACCACCATCAACTTCACGTGCGATCGTTGACCCAACCGCGTTAATAACACCGAGCGTTCGCACCCCGCGCCGTTTGATCTCACGTAGGCATGCTAATGTATCCGCCGTTTCGCCAGATTGCGACAACACTAGCGCAACACTATTTTTTGGCAAATGGAACGATCTGTAGCGTAGTTCAGATGCGATCTCTACATCGATCGTCAGGCCATCAACTAATCGTTCCAAGTAGTATGACGCCAGCAGTCCTGCGTAATATGATGTACCGCAACCAATAATGACAACATGCTCAATGCCCCGTAGATCATCTGCTGTCATATTGAGTCCGCCCAGCTGCGCACGATGCTCTGCAGGAACCACACGCCCATTCAGTGTCGAACGAAGCGTCGTAGGCTGTTCCATGATTTCTTTGAGCAAGAAATGGTCGTAGCCTTGTTTTTGAATCGCTGTCATATCTGCTTCGATTTGTTCAACCTTTGCCGTTAACGGTTGCGCATCCAAATCTTTCAGATCAACCGCACCAGCCGTACAGACAGCCAGCTCTCCGTCATTCAGATAAATTGCACTCGTCGTGTGGCCAATGAGTGCTGATGCGTCACTCGCGATCACCACTTCATCGTCACCAACACCAATAATCAACGGGCTGCCTTTGCGAGCAACGACAATCTGATCGGGATGGCGCACAGAAATAACAGCAATGCCATAGGTACCTTCGACCAGCTGTAGTGCTTGGACGACTGCCTTTTCGAGTGTCGTATCATCGACGTAAAATGAATTTATTAGCGCCGCCAACACCTCACTATCTGTTTCGCTGACAAACATATGATCTTGCAGTTCAGTCTTCAGTTCTTTGTAATTTTCGATGATACCGTTATGAACCAAGTAGACATCACCTGCCTGATGCGGGTGTGCGTTGTTTTCAGCAGGAACACCATGTGTCGCCCAGCGCGTATGCCCAATACCAATCGTGTCGTCGCGAGCATTCTCGCTTACCTTTTCAGTCAGTTCGATAACTTTACCTTTTGCACGCAGCAGTGACACCTGACCACCACCTAATGTAACGATGCCGGCGCTATCGTAACCTCGATATTCCAGCCGACGCAGACCGCTGGTTAAAATTTCCTGTGCACCACGTGCACCAATATATCCAACAATTCCACACATACTATTTCTTATGCCCTAACGCTTGATTAATCCGAGTTGATGAATCGGCCTTGTTTGTGCCTCCGACCCCAAACACCATTTCTATATTATAATCTCGGCAGACTTGAGTTTCTGGCACTTCTTTGACCGACGCCCTATCGCCGCCATTGGCAAATACTAGCTCGTTTCCTTCGTTCTGATTTGCGATCATCGCAAGCGTACGAACAACTGTCAGGTCTTCATCGACGGCAACAACAACTTCGTCAACGACACGCAGGGCGCCGATCAAGCGCTCCCTATTTTGTTCATTCAGGATTACCTTGCCTTTTTTCAATATCTGCTGTGTATCATTATTAACAACAACGATTAGCTTATCGCCCAGTAGCGCAGCCGCTTCGATCATATCAAGATGCCCCCCATGTAAAGGATTGAAGAAACCGCTTACAATTACTACTTTCATGCTGTAATCTCCTTTTAGTTCAGTGGTCGATTTCGCCGCTTTGGGATTTAATTTTACAATCGATGATTTTATTATACTTCATATGTTTCAATAGAATGCATGGAAATGAATTTCTGTCGGCGATGTGAATCTAAGCCGTCCGTACTGAACGGGCACGTTTATCAATGCGCCAATCAGCGCCTACTAATAGTTGTATTTTTGACATAGCTCGATATTCCGTATTTCTACAATAGACGCATCACTTGCAAGATTGTTATACTAGTGACATGACAAAGCTACTAGTTACAGGTGGCGCAGGGTTTATTGGGGCAAACTTTGTGCATTACACTTTACAGAACCGCCCGGAATACGAAGTAACTGTAATTGATAAGCTCACCTATGCAGGCAATCTGGATAGCTTGAATAGTGTCTTGGATCGGATTAATTTCGTCACTGGTGACATTTGCGATCGGGAATTAATGGATAAACTCGTAAGCGAAACAGACATCGTCGTTCACTTTGCGGCAGAATCGCACAACGACAATAGTCTGCGTGACCCATGGCCATTCCTGCAGACGAACCTTATCGGTACGGCGGCGATCCTCGAAGCAATACGTAAACACGGTAAACGTCTTCATCATATCAGCACCGACGAAGTATACGGCGACCTCGAGCTCGATGATCCCGCAAAATTCACTCCGGACACGCCATACAACGCCAGTAGCCCCTACTCATCGACAAAAGCAGGGTCAGATCTACTCGTCAAAGCTTGGGTTCGCTCGTTTGGCATCCATGCGACAATCAGTAACTGTTCTAATAACTATGGATCCTACCAGCACATCGAGAAGTTCATTCCACGACAAATTACCAACATTCTGAGCGATATCTCTCCAAAACTCTATGGAGCTGGCGAAAACGTCCGCGACTGGATTCACGTAGACGACCACAACAGTGCTGTCCACGCTATCATCGACAAAGGTCGGAGTGGCGAAGTGTATCTGATCGGGGCTGACGGCGAAGAGAACAACAAATACGTCCTCGAAACGATCCTCGAACTTATGGGTAAAGAAAAAGATGCCTACGAACATGTGAATGACCGTCCGGGTCACGATATGCGTTATGCCATCGACGCCACAAAGCTCCGCGAAGAATTGGGCTGGACGCCAAAATACACCAACCTGCGCGAAGGCCTGCAAGCTACTATCGATTGGTATCGCCAGAATGACGAGTGGTGGAAAAACGAAAAAGCCAAAGTCGAAGCAAAGTACGCAGAGCAAGGACAATAAATCGATAGCTACTTTTTGTAAATTAGGTGATTTTTCGTTCTTTCGAACTCATCAGTACAGTTACACAACTATATAAATCACCGTTGCCAGGCTACGGCAACACCCAGGGGCATGCAGCATAACCTGGCAACTCACACTTCGAAACCTCACTTACGACCGCTCCTGAACCCATCTGTAATGTGCTTTGTCAGCAGCCGTTCCAGTTGCCCACATCGGGATAGCAATCACGATGATTGCTACGCCCGCTGTTCCTACAAGCATCCACACCCATATCATTGGGAGGAGTGGAGCATTTAACTGGTTCACTAGGAGTAGTTGTGTATAAAAAACCACTGCAACCATCCCAAAAAGCACGAAGAGTGACAAACCGTAGAACAGTATGTCAATTCGCCCTTCAGTCCAACCCCTCTTCAACAAGGAATAGGTCAACCAGAATCGTACCTTCGATGACCATCGACCGACTCCATAGTGAGTGAAACAGAAGACAACAATCACCAGGAGGGCGATGATGCAGCTCAACAGGAAGAGTTCGTAATGCAGTACTTTCATCTTACTTCCCCAATCGTGTTGTATAGTGCAGGATGAATAGTTACATCTTGTCATTTAAATGACGATAAGTCAATAATGCTGTAGAGATTCAGTACCTAAATAGCGAAAACGCTTCATCCTGACGATTCATTAGCTGTATCAATTTGAGTTCGATATGTAATAACAATATTTCGAAAGATGAGTATAATGAACATACTCGAATGTTTCAATCTCCTTTCAAAAAAGTGCTGTATAATACAATAAATAATGTACATTCGTATTCTGAATATAGCTAAGGAGATGGAAGCCGTGTTGCATATTAAGAAGCTACAGGCTAACCTCCGAAACAGACATCGAAGTATTGAGATGCTTTCGATAGTATATCTCGTCATCCCGTATGTTATTTTCTGTCTCACCTGGCTGAACCCATGGATGGCAACACTATCAACACTAGTGATTGCATGGGTATTGAGAAATAGCATTTTGACCAGCGCGAAAAACCCGCCAAAACTCAAACTCACCAAGAGACATGTACTACTGACATCAGCTGCGATAGCAATTATAATTATGTTTTGGGTCTTTTTTTCGGGGGTTGGCGGCTTCACCGCTCAGTCGGGTGACTATCTTAAACATAACGCAATATTCCATGACTTAATTGAATATAAATGGCCAGTTATCTATTCTAACGGCAGTAGTCTATCGTACTATATCGGCTACTATCTACCCTCTGCCGCATTTGGAAAGATATTTGGTGCCAACGCAGCCGATTATTTTCAGCTACTGTGGCTAGCTGGAGGTGTATTCTTGGTATTTTACTGGCTATGTAGACTGACAAAGAGCATACGTATTTGGCTCGCACTACTCCTCGTTGGCTTCTCGGGAATGGATATTATTGGTCGACTTATCTTCGAAAATAATCTTCCGTCACTCGGATTCTTAGCTCTTGAATGGTCGACGAGCCCTGATATCGGCATATGGCAATACTCAGCTAACGCTACGTTACTTGACTGGACACCACAGCACGCAATCGCGGGCTGGATCGTAACAGCTATGATCATAGCTGAATATGTCGAGAAAAAAGAGAAGAAAAATACCCTATTCCTCTACTCGCTTATCTGGCTAACGTCACCGCTCATTGCAACATGGCTTGGTGTGTTCGTATTTAGTATACTCGCAGCTTCATACAGAAAATGGAGGACGTTTATCAGCGTGCAAAACATAGCCTTCCCCCTTCTAATGGCCGTTATTATAGGATCATTTTTCTTAACCAACTTATATAGTCAGCCATACGGATTCATTTGGGATTTCATAGATTTTCGAGCTAATATTGTAAATCTAATTCTATTCAACCTTCTAGAGTATGGCATCTATGCGGCATTAATCTTTCCGTATGTACGAGAAAGAGAATCAAAGGAATGGCAGGTGCTATTTGGAGTAGCCGTCGCCATGTTAGCTATTATGCCCCTATTCATGTACGGACTATATAACGACCAGTTAATGCGTGGTTCCATCCCTGCATTATTCATCCTCATGGTGCTGATCGCTCGAATGCTAATGGGGGACAAGAATCGGGTGCGAAAAATAGCCCTCACTGCATGTCTTATGATCGGCGCTGTGGTTCCCATATACGAAATATGGAATCATCTTGATATTGGTGCGCCCAAATATAACGACTGGATATCTATCGACAACCAAGCAATGGATCCTGGCACTCGCAATCTCGCAAACCAATACTATGGCGATCGCGATTCATTTTTCTTCAAATATCTTGCCCAATAATCAATTCTACCGATAAGTGACTTTAGCCACTCCTCCGTATATCAAAAAATGTTATACTGTAATCATGAGTATACCCACTACTGAGTTTACACCTAAAACGACAGCTATCCCTGGACTTATCGTTTTTGACGTAACGAGTGTTATTGACGAGAGGGGGTATTTTCAAGAAAAGTATCAAAAAGCTAAACTTGTTGCCGCTGGACTTCCGAATGATTTTACCATCGTACAAAATAGCCTCTCGTACAACAAAGAAGCTGGAGTTACTAGAGGAATTCATGCAGAACCGTGGGATAAGTATATCTCAGTTATAACTGGTCGAGTGTTCGCTGCGTATGTCGATCTTCGTAAAGGTGATAGTTTCGGCAAGATAGTAACAATTGAGATTACCCCCAACGTAACGGTATATCTACCTCAAGGTGTCGGTAACTCCTTTCAAACACTAGAACCCGATACATATTACCAGTACAGTGTTACGGCGCATTGGAGTGGCGACAATTACGATAAATATTGTTTTGTGAACGCAGCCGATCCAGAGCTTGCTATTCAATGGCCTATCTCACTAGATCAGGCAACTCTTTCCGAACGCGATCGACTGCATCCACAGCTGAGCTCTGTAACACCTTTGGAAATATAGCAGTGGCAAAAAGAATACTGATTACAGGGGCTGACGGACAATTAGGAAGAGCGTTGCGCGAAGTATACCCGAATGCTGAATTTACCACACGCGAGAGTTTAGATATTAGCAGTGACATCAGCAACGCAAGAGAATGGTCTGAATACAGTGTGATTATCAATGCCGCAGCTTACACGTCAGTTGACATGGCCGAAACAAGCAAAGGGAGGATAACCGCCTGGCAAGTTAACGCAGTTGCTACTGCAAGCCTATGCCGGATTGCTTTACAATATGCAATCACTATCGTTAACATTTCAAGCGATTACGTTTTTGACGGAGCTCAGAAGCTTCACAGTGAGGATGAATTATTTTCTCCTCTAGGTGTTTACGGTCAAACAAAAGCAGCTGGAGATATCGTCGTCAGTACGATAGCACGCCATTACATAATTCGTACATCTTGGGTCGTTGGAGATGGCACAAACTTCGTCCGCACAATGCAGTCACTTGCAGAAAAAAACATTAAACCTTCAGTTGTTAATGATCAGATAGGGAGGCTTACGTTCACCTCTGACATTGCAAAAAGCATTCAATATCTATTAGATACAAGCTCCCCGTATGGTACATATAATGTCACAAATGAAGGAGAGAGTGTTAGTTGGGCTGATCTTGCTAAAGAAATCTACATTCTTTGTGGTCGGTCTTCGGACGACGTTACGCCAGTCACAACAGCACAATACTATAATGGCAAGACCGGAATAGCGCCGCGCCCCTTACATAGTACGTTAAATCTTGCTAAAATAAAGGCTACAGGCTTCAATCCACGCAATTGGAAAGAAGCACTGCGAGAGTATCTTGTTAATTGAGAATAGTAGAGCAATAAATCCCAAGGAGACTTAGTATTATGAAGGGTATTATTTTAGCAGGTGGATCCGGTTCGCGGCTGTGGCCGATCACAAAGGGTATTAGTAAGCAGCTCATGCCGATTTACGACAAGCCGATGATTTACTATCCGTTGACAACATTAATGTCTGCTGGTATCAGGGATATCCTGATTATCACCACACCCGAAGATCAGTCGCAATTTCAGCGGCTCCTTGGCGATGGGACACAGTGGGGTATTAATTTGAAATATGCCGTTCAGCCGTCTCCAGATGGCCTGGCGCAAGCGTTTATTATCGGCGAGGAATTCATTGGTAACGACAAGGTAGCTCTTGTACTTGGTGATAATATCTTCCAGGGTCGTCGCCTCAGCGAGTCACTCAAAAAATGCAGTGATCCAGACGGTGGTATTGTGTTTGCATATCAGGTGTCTGATCCAGAGCGGTACGGCGTAGTCGAGTTTGACGAAAATCGTCAAGCAGTTTCAATCGAAGAAAAGCCAAAAGTTGCAAAATCTAACTATGCAGTTGTTGGGCTTTATTTCTATGACAACGATGTTGTCGAAATTGCCAAAAATGTTCAACCAAGCGAACGCGGTGAACTAGAGATTACCGCTGTAAACGAAGAATACCTACGTCGAGGCAAACTCAAAGTTACGACACTTGATGATGGTGATGTCTGGCTCGACACAGGAACAATAGACAGCATGACTGACGCGGCTGATTATGTTAAGGTTCTACAAAAGAGAACAGGGCAAATCATCGGGAGTCCTGAGCATGTCGCTCATATCGAGGGTTACATTTCAGATACTAAAATGTACGAACTGGCTTCCTCGCTTATAAAATCCGGATACGGCTCCTACCTCATTTAATTAGACAATAATATAAACACTAATGAGGACGATCATCTGTGTCGTCCTCATTAGTGTTTATATTATTCAGCAAATCCTATTACTTCAAGTCTTCCATCACTTCTTTAGTTATTTGTTTTGCCATACGAAATGCATAATTTTGCCCTCGATCCTCTGGATATATCTGAGCCATAGTAGCTAGCCAAACATGAGGAACAACCGTCTTATGCGGTGGGATTTGTGTACCGTAATCTCGAGTAACAATCGGCTGCGTGTACGGCGCCTTAAAGAAATGACTTTTCTCAATCCAACTCTCTTCAAAATCTGGATTTAATTTTTGAAGATATGGGATATACTTCTTTAAAAGAACGTCTGGGTCTGTTGTAAATCTCCAGTCATCATGCGGAACGTAATTACCAACATAGACAATGTTTTTATCTCCATAGGCTTTCTTGTCAACCATTTTAGTATGTTCAACAACTGCAAGAAATGGAAAGCTTTTGTCGTTGATATTGAGCCAGTAATACGGTATGAGTGAGCGGTTAAGCTCTAAAATAAAACATGTAGCACCTAAATGTCCATGCGTCCTACTGGTGTCAAGCTCATAGCCAGCCATCTTTGCGAATACAGGCTCTGGTACCGTCACAATCGCAGCATCCGCAAGGATCACTTCACCGCTCCCAAGAGTAGCGCTAACACCAGATTCAACCTTATTCAAAGCTTCCACGCTTTCGCCAAAGATAATTTCTCCCTCTTTCTTCTGAATGCTCTCGGCGAGCTTCTCGTATATTTGCTGGAAACCTCCATCAAGATAGGCTAGATTAAAACTACGATTATGTATTCGCGCCCATAGCCAAGACATCGCGATTTCATCAGCCCTATCGCCAAATTTTCCTTCTATGAGTGGCTTCCAAATCACTTCAGTTGCTCGTTTGCCAGCCCACTTATTCATCCATTTTAACGCAAGCTGTTTTTCGAGTGGCTTCCAGTTCTTAGTGGCCTTTAAAAATGCACTTGACGCTCCAAAGCGTACTCGACCAATGAAGTCTACGGGCTTAAACCTCAACATATCTAGTGGAGAGCTAAATGCATGGATCTCATTTTCATAATATATCCCATTATTTGAAGGATAGACCTTCAGTTTTTCACCTAATCCAACCTCTTTGATAACATCGAGAGCATACTTATCTGTAGTAAATAAATGGTGATAAAATTTCTCCAACGACGTGCCTTGTACGTAGAAGTTACCAGCTAATCCACCAAGAACATCCGATCGCTCAACGATGATAACATCAATGTTTTCTTTTTGAAGCTCATAGGCTGCGAGTAGACCTGTTGCTCCACCACCCACTATTAATACTTTCTTTTTTATGGTCATAATTTATCCTTCTTTTAAGTATTAATTTCTTTTTCAATAATATATGTAGGTCTATTCAGACTTTCATTATAAATTCTAGCGATATACTCGCCTATAACACCGAGCATAGATAGTTGCACTCCACCTACAAAAAATATCGAAACAATCGTCATTGTCCATCCGCTCACTGCAATCTCCGGAATAAAAATTCGCACAAATAGCGCATAAATAATGCCTATAATACTCAAGAATGACACAAGAAATCCGATATGAGAGACGAAGCGAAGCGGTACATCTGAGAATCCGAACACACCCGCCTTCGCCAACTTCATCTGCTTCTTGAATGTGTACTCAGATTTACCATCATGTCGTTGATCGCGATCAAATGGCACTGCAACTTGCTCAAATCCAACAAAGCTAAACATCCCCCGAAGGAACCTGTCATGCTCACCCATTTCTTTAATAACGTCTACAACTCGTTTTGATACTAACCGAAAATCACCCGTATTACGAGGAATATCAACAGATGACATTGAGGCAAGTACGCGATAGTATACATTTGCCACAGTCTTTTTATAAAAGGTATCTTGTCGTGAACGCCGCTGAGCATATGCTACGTCAAAACCCTCCTCCCATTTCTTGATTAGCTCAACACACACACTCGGTGGATCTTGCAGATCAGCATCCATGATAATGATTGCTTCACCGCCAACCTTGTCTAATCCTGCAGTAACCGCTGCTTGATGTCCAAAGTTTCGTGATAAATTAATAACTTTGATTTTTTTGTCGTGCCTTGCCAGCCTCTGGAGTATATCAAGTGAATTATCTTTGCTTCCATCATTAATGAACATGAATTCGTAGTCGTAGTTCAGAGGTGACATAATCTTCTTAACTTCGTCGCACAATAACTTAAGACTACCAGCATTATTATATACAGGGAAAATAAAACTCACTACCTTTTGCTTCTTCGCCATCTACTTTCTATTGTAGATGATTGTGTGTCGATTAGGAATAATAATATGCCATAAAATTAAGAATATTAACATAAGTATTTCTGTACTAGACATAACATCCGGAAGACACTCCTAATAATCGTTTATAGACGTGTTATGATGGAGATAATAAATTGACACAAGTGTAGGGTTTCATGAGGAGTACGTCTAGATGCTAAAGAAAATATACAAAAAGTATAGCCAGTTCATACATTACGGAATTATAGGAGTATCGGGTGTCATTCTCGATTTTATTGCGTTTCTGGTACTGTATAACGTCTTGGGCGTTAACCCAGTCGTTGCAACTTGCATCTCTGTGTTAATTGGCATAACAAATAATTTCATCCTGAATACACGCTATAACTTCAAAAAAACCGACAAGCTATTATTGAGATACCTTTCATTCTTAATAGTCGGGCTAAGTGGACTACTAATTAGCATGTTCATACTTGCATTTGGTCAGGTTTTTGCACTAGACGTCAATTTAATGAAATTGGCTTCACTACCAGTGATTGTCGTCTATCAATACTTCCTCAATAAGTCAGTTTCGTTCAAAGAGATCGACCCCAAGACGACGCTCGTTGGTATTGCCCGCAAAATTTCAATGAAGAACTGGGGACTTATACTTATAAACCTAATCTTTATCGTCTCGGCACTATTTTTTGTCAAAATGATTCCTTTCGAGACTGGCCTTAATCCTTATGATTCAGGTCCTGATGAGAGTGTTCATTACCGCTACAATACAGGATTTTTGCTTGAAAAACATCGATTACCCGTGTCTGGCGAAGATGACATTCCACTATACAAAGCGTGTGGAGTACGTGAATTCGGTCTTGTAACTTGCACTTATTCATATCAAGTATTTCCTGCGGCTAATTATATATTCAGTGCCGTTATATCAACTATTGCTACCAGCGTATCAAATATCTCGCCTGTAACCGGAGCACGACTTGCTGCCGTAGTTTGGGGCATTCTTTTCCTAAATCTACTTTACATAATTGCTTTTCGACTGACTAAACGTAGAGATATAAGCTGGCTAATTGCATCGCTGGCGCTCATTCCTCAGGTGATCTTTACCTTTTCTTACACCAACCAAGACGCTCATTCAATGGCAATAAGCGCTCTATGTATATATTCGCTCATTCGGCTTTTTCAAGATAGGAATAAAGCTAGTATTATTCTTGCCTCACTGGCATTTGGAGCACTCTTACCTCTCGCAAAATACAATTACTTCATACTTGTTCCGTTTATTGGTATCGTGTTGATTGGATTAGGCGTCGCGAAGCAACTTACTTTCAGATTAATTACGAAAGTGTTGGTCGGTTCAATAATCGCATTTATTATCTTTTCATCCTTTTGGTTCATAAGAAATGTAGTACTTTATGGTGATATAACTGGGCAAAACTTTGTTGTTTCAGAAATGGCAAAGTACGCTCCACTTGGTCATGCGGCTCCTCTTAACATGGCGACTCTTGAAATGGTGACACAAATGAACTTTTTCGAAACGCTATACCGCTCTTTCTTCGTAGCATACGGCTCTATGGCTCATTATTTAACAGATGGACAGTATGCAGTTCTTCAGCTCCTCTTGCTAACAGCACTGGCTGGATACGGCTGTATCATCTACACTGCAAAAAATCTAAAGACCAAAATTCATTTACTTGGATACTTGTTGACTTTCTTAGTAATACTCGTGTTCGCAATCGCATTAGTACTTTTTAATTCAGTACACTATAATTTCCAGCCACAGGGTAGATATTTATACCCTATCCTAGCGCCACTTGCAGGTCTACTTGCGCTCGCATACCTAAAGGACAAAAGAGTGAATTTCATATTACTTATTTTATTATTTATTATACTCTTTTGCTCGTTTAACTCATTAGACCTCGTGATGCGTAATTACCTAGTTACATATGCGGGCTAAACCTTCACTACTTACTATACCTTTAACCTTACGCTCGAGCCAGCTTACTCTAGTGAACTGACTATCCCCATCCGTAGGGTTAGTCTAATAAAACCGGCTCGTTCCAGACAAGAGTTGAAGCGCTTTGATTGACTAGTTCTACCTCTTCAAGATTATCAGCTACAGGAATCGTAACCTTGCCATCTTGGGCGCATATTTTTGTAATAGCCTCACTGGATCCGCGATAGCGGAGATGCACTTCACCACACATAGCAGTAGGCTGAATTTCATCGTAAAATACAGACAACGATACTGAAGTGGGGCGTTGTATGGCCGGCTTGAACTCAAGTTCCGAATGTGCATTTTGCATAACGCCACTATTGATACCTTTCTCGGGACTCTGTACATCCTGTGCCTGCTGCTGTACTGTAGAGTTTAATCCATCTTTCCGAAGACTGAAAGCCAGATAATTAAGCTGTTTCTTTTCACCACTGCGAGGTATCATGATCCATAAAATCTCTTTACTCACAACCGTTTCACTCACGATGTAATTTGAAGTTATGTAATTATTTATCTTCCATAAAGACTTTGATAAACTAGCGGCCTGAAGTGGATCAAATACAACAACTTCGGGTTTTGACGATTCTAAATCATTTATAGCAATATCTTGCTCAGCAATTGTGGTTTGAGGCTCAAATGTCATAAACCGAGTTGCATGTTTTGGAGCGAAAGTATAATAATATGCCTGAATTGGATATGAAAACATCGTTATGGGTGCATGTTTAGCGACTGCCTTTTCTACAGCAGTAATTTGATTATAAGTGTCGAGATCGGTATTTACTCCACCTACATTCTGGGCTGTAACTCCTCGTTTAGACATCGTAGTAAGTGTATTATACGCCGATGGATACAAGGTGTATCCAAAAACTGCTATTGTAGCAATCATAATTGAAAGCACTACCAAGTGAACCGACTTGGTTCTGTTCGGAATCTTTGGAACTTTACGGAAACGGAATGCCATCAACACAGCAAGTGCACCAATAGCTACGAAGCCACTACTAATCATTTTAGCCATTACAAACGAAGTGATTAAAACGAACAAATAAGGAAGGAATCTGATAAATTGCTTTTTATTAAAATCGGATTTTGGTATCACAACTATCGCAAGCGTAGCAATCAAAAATATTTCAGGAAGAACAAATATAAGGTGTCCCAAGTCAGATCTACCGAATAGGGTAACTAGCCTAGCTATAGTGAATGCTATGAGTATTGCATACGGTAAACTCGCCTCTTTCAATGAGTAAAAAATATAAAAACAAAATACTATTAGTATAGGGACGATGTAGTATAGTATGTTCTCATACGATAGGGCTGGATACGGTAGATCCATGCCTTTAGGCTGGAGAATGAATGCGTAATATAGAGTGTAGTAACTGAATGTCGATAGGTCCGACATAAATACAACATACGCAAGCAAAGGCAATAACCCCATAAACACTCCGGTAGCCAGAAGTCCGATATTCCTAAGTTGTACTCGCCATTTTTTTATATCAAAAAGATATAATTCAGTAACAAAGATGGTCATTGCAACCATAACCGCCGCTTCTTGACCATAGATGAATGTCCACCCCGTGACGAGTCCGCTGAGTATCAGCCAAACATGTCGATATCGCTCATTTCGTCTTGCCTGAATATATAGAGTAATCGCTAAAAATGCCAACGCGGTGCGCAATTGGAGGTATGCGGGCAAAACAAGAATTGGAGACAGAGCAACGAGACCAATGAAGGGTTTTTTGAAACGCAGAAATATAGCAACCCCAAAACCGAACACTAGGGTATATAGTGCATGTGCTTCAAATTGAATTGCAAACATTACGCTACTCATCTGATCGCCGAATATTTTGATAAATAAAGCCTCATTAAAATAGGAGCCTGGGGTACGGAAATGAATAAAATCCTTATAAATTACTTCTCCCGCGGCTAAGTTATGCGCAAATCTAAAAAAAGTCGAAGCGTCCCCTACGCTGAAAGACTCTCGAAACGAGAAATAAGCAATAGCAGTGCCAATAGTCGTTAGGCTAAATAGAATTCCTGCCCATAGCCACAGATCTCTTCTTGTTACACCATGGAAGTTTTGCTTAGCAAATTGAAGCAGATAAAAGGGTATTTTTTTATAAATTGTCATATCTGCATATAGTATACACTAGCCTGTTTGTGTCATCGCATAAAATCACAAGGCAACTTAATAGACCGCTGGCGAAATATCTTGAAAATGCTAACGCATTAGTGCATAATAATAATTAATGAAGATCAAAAATAAAAAATACCCTAAACAACTAATAATCCCGCTTATAGCCGGTGGGGTTCTTCTCGCTATTGGGATTCCTGCGGTCATCTATTTTACGCAACGAGGTGATGACACTACAACAACCGATCCATCCGAGTACATCAACAAGCCAATAAGTAATGGGGTTGATTTCTCTGGACCGTCTTCCGCTGATCTAGAAGATAATAAACTACAAGAACAAAAGGATGCCGAGCGCGCCGAACTAGACAAGCAACCAATAGCTACAAACGCTATAATCATAATTACCAACGCGGCACAATTTGAAAAGACTGTTGAAGCACGGGCGTATATCAATAATCTATATGAATCTGGCGGCAAGTGTACAGCAACGTACACAAAGGCCGGCGAACAACCCGTTAGTATCACATCATCTGCAATTCCCGATGCAAAATCAATTCAATGTGGCATTCTCGATATAGCTCGTGACCAATTTCCAGCAGCTGGAAATTGGTCACTCCAGATCACCTACAGTTCTCCGAAAGCATCTGGAAGCAGTGACTCACAAACAGTAGTGGTAAAATAGGAACAAAGAACATGAACATGCTTCTCTTCAAGAAACTCAGTATCTATATCGGATGTACTCTCAGTACAGCTCTTGTTGTCGCCGGATTTCACATTTTTTATGCGCCCAACACTCAAGCAGTGTCTGGCAATGATTTCAAAGCAGGTAATATAATTGGAGATGCAACATTCTACGATAAGGATTCTATGAATCCTGCAGAAATTCAAGCGTTTTTAAACTCTAAAGTACCATCGTGTCAGTCGGGCTATACCTGCCTTAAAGCATACAGACAAGATACCCCGCAACGAGATGATGGTCTAGGTCTGTGTCGCACTTATCCAGCTGGCAATAAAGTTGCCGCTCAAATCATCTACGACGTTGCGCAAGTTTGCGGAATTAGTCCACGCGTATTGATAACTTTGCTTCAAAAAGAACAGGGTCTCGTCACAAGTACGAACCCCACCGATGTCAAGTATCGAAGTGCGACAGGCTATGGATGTCCCGATAGTGCGCCGTGTGATGCTCAATATTACGGATTTTTTAACCAGGTTTATAAGGCCGCATGGCAATATCGCTATTATCAGAAATATGAAAACACCTATAGCTATCGAGCAGGACGGACAAATTCAATCTTATGGAACGTTCCTACAAGCTGCGGAAGATCTGATGTATATATTGAAAATCAAGTGACTGCGGGTTTGTATGTCTACACACCCTACCGACCAAATACAGCAGCTCTAAATAATCTATATGGTCTCGGTGATAGCTGTAGCGCATATGGCAATCGAAACTTCTGGCGCACTTTCTCAGACTGGTTTGGAATAGATAACAAGTCACTCCTCCGTACAGTATCATCTGGCGTCTTGTACTATATTGATGGGACAAATAAGTATATTGTTCCATCAATGGATATTGTTAGTGAGTATGGATTAACCAACAATGATGTCGGGTTTGTTAGTCAGTCTTCTATCGACTCAATTCCCACATCTACAGCGTCTCCCGTGTTAAGTTATGTCTTAAAGTCTAACAGTGATAGTGATGATGATGGCGGGGATTTATATCTCGTGACTGGCGGAAAACGATATCGTATTACCTCAATGGATCAGTTGGGGCGATTTGGGTACTCTGGATCAGATATTACCTATCTCCCTTATTTTTCGCTAGTCCGTATGCCTATGGCAGGTAATCTTTCTGACTTTGTCCAGCGTGATGACGGTGCATTATATAGGGTGACGGATGCAAAAAAATCTGCGATTTTTCAACTGGATTATTACAACCAGCTATCTGGCAATTCAGCGCCAAGCCGCCTGAGTAATATCGCGCTCGTCAGACTCGCCACATCCACGCCAATCATAAACGGCTACATACCTCTTAAAGGTGAAGATGGTAGACTATGGCTCGCTTCGTCATCCGCGTGGCAGTATATTTCTTCAATGCAGGTACTCGATTGCAACGGCATTAACAGCGCTAATATCCCTAGCTTTAATAATGACGTTGCCTTAGTAGGTAACGTAACTGGTAATGCAAGCTGCTTTGTAATAGACCCAGCAACTAGTACGACATATCTATTAAATGGCACAGTAAAGTACCGAATTGAGCCAGAATGGGGTATCGCTGCCACAACCCCTGCAATCGATCCATCGTTACTTTCTCGTCAAGCTACACAAAATGCATCTGCATTAAGCGTCTTTAAGGATACAGTAACAAGTGCATTGTACACTCTCGAGCAGGGTAAAAAGCGGTACGTATCAGATATGAACATACTTCAAGAAATTGGACAAACTCCGCAATCTATTCTTCCATTATCGTCTAGTGTCGCATCGTTACTGCCAACCGGTGCCGATAGAATCGCAAGCGGACGAACAATACGCAACAGTACGAGCGGTCAACTGTATGTTATGAATAATGACAAAAAAATGTATATTACCAACATGGAGACATTCTATGCTTACGGATTTAGAGTACAAGACATACATCAGATGACACCTGATACTAGTGCAATGTATGTTGCTGAAAGTTCATCATTGGCGAATGTCTTCAAGATAGACGGTAACGTTTACATAGTTGATCAAGGCAAGCGTTACCTTGTCCCTCCCGGGCTGATTGCAGACTACGGCATGCAATCAGTAGCAACATACAGCACTGGAGTTGCTAGTGTCACTCCGCTAGTCGCAACTGCGACAAAGTTTTTAAAATCAAGCTCATCCCCACAGCTTTACTATCTAGAACAGGGTATTCGCCGCCCAATCTATTCATGGGATCTTTTCCTGCAACTTGGAGGTAACGCTGCAACAATAGTATCCTTGTCAGAAGACACGATGCGTCGTTACCCTATTGGTTCATCGATGTGAGGATAAAAACTGGGGTTTCTTAGTTAAAAACCTACCGCTGCTCTCGAATACTTTCCAGCGAATAGCGATTAATGCGTGCACTATCTTGCATATCAACCTGAGCCGCTAAGCGCACTCCGCGCCATTTTTCAACATGGAAGAATGGATTCATTACAAGCCAGTATAACTTTCTCTTAAATGAGTAGTCACGATCGCGTATAATATGGATACAATCTTTTAGTGCACCTCTGATAATCATTCTAGTGATCAATTTTTTTGATGGAATATTTACAGGAATACCAATTTTACGTAGTCCCATCGTTTCATCAAACATTCGACTCTTATATTCACCCAGGGTCATATCATTTGAATGCACTACGTTGGCTCGAGGCGCATACACTTTCTTATACCCCGCATCGATGATGTCGCGACCCATAAGCTGGTCTTCGGCATACGGGACATCCTGATAAGGAATAGTGCTCGTCAAGAAGCTTCGACGAGCTGCTGAATTAACATCCGAATAGAAGCTAATTGCGTCATACGTTCCTTGATCTTTCACGAAATCATCTTTATAGAAAACTGTAGTGCCAAAATCTGGCCCAAAACCACGGAATACT
Source organism: Candidatus Saccharibacteria bacterium RIFCSPHIGHO2_12_FULL_44_22 (assembly GCA_001790515.1). Classification (GTDB taxonomy): domain Bacteria; phylum Patescibacteriota; class Saccharimonadia; order Saccharimonadales; family Saccharimonadaceae; genus MGCS01. The sequence goes on along the minus strand of MGCS01000002.1, from coordinate 252,263 downwards.
GCTCGTATCTCACTTTTCAGCAGTGGTATACAATGTGGGCGGGGATCCTGTTTGCCGGTTACTCCAACTATTGAATCACTTATTTCGAACGGTCGAACAATTTCATAAAGCCAACGATCATGCGCAGGCGTTACGTCTTGACTAATATACACAACAATTTCACCCTTTGCGTCATGCGCGGCGGCATCGCGAGTTTTTCCATGGCCAAATTCTGACTTTGCAATAGTCTTATGACGAAGATTTTTGTGTTTTTTAGCGTGTTTTTCAATAATAGCTGGTGTACTATCTTTTGAACTTGTGTCATAGATAAGGACTTCAAAGTTATACGGTACTTTCTGGCGAAAGATACTTGTAAGTACTTCATCTAAATACTGCTCTCCGAACCATGTTGGAATAAATATGGTTGCCTTTATATCCTGTTTTGTCATACTTCCTCTTTTTCAGTCTCTATTATATGCTCATACGTCGCCCGAATACCATCATGTAGCGAAGTAGGTGGCATTTGGTTGAATTCTGTCTCAAATCTACTTACATCAAGCACTACCCTGTCAACAAATGTTGAAGGCGCTGGCTCGTACTGAACTTTTACGTTTTTTCCAGTCACTTCAGTAATACTCTGTACGACTTCATTGAGTGTATTACCTTTACCCGATCCAATGTTATATGTACTGTATTCGTGTGATCTCCTAAACATCGCACATATCATATTCGCAACATCCTTAACATAGACATAGTCCCTAACCATGCCTCCATCACCGTAGATCACGATAGGCTGATTGTCGTGTACTCTTTCAAGAAATATTGGGATAACACCCTGTTTACGTCGAAGCGGCTGACGTTCACCGTAAGGATTGGCGATTCTGAACACAGTGTAGTCAAGTTTAAATTTGGTTGAGAAGTAACGAAGATAATTTTCAATCGTCAGTTTTCCGATTGCATACGGCGATACGGGAAATGTAGGGTCATTCTCACCGTGAGAGACGGAGTGTTGTGAAGCTCCATAAATTGCACCTCCCGAAGACGCAAATAGTACACGCTTGACTTTTGCTTCCACGCAGAGTTGAAAAAGTACAACACTCATGCGAATATTTGTTTCGATATCAATTACTGGATCGTTCTCAGCAGTAACAGGCGTAGTTGTCGATATAAAATGAAAGACGTATTCAATATTTTTCAATGCATCTTTTAGATCTGCTCGATTCAAATAATCACCTGCCATAATCTCAATTGAAGAATGTGTATTGAATTTAGTAACACCAGAACTAAACCTATCAAAAGCACGTACTTTATGCCCATCTGCCACAAGGCTATCTACAAGATGGCTACCTATAAATCCGTTCGCACCCAACACGAGACACTTAACCATATAATTCTCGATTCAACACAGCGCCAAATGTATCCTTCGCCGTATCCCAGGATGCGCTAACCGTACCGTCGGCCGCTTTCTTTGCATACTCCGTCAAGTTTTCGCGCTCAACAATATTCGACATATTCCGAGCTAGATCTGCGGGTGATGAATCGGAGTAAGCAATGTAAGGACTGTCGCTAACAAGTCGATTGTTGTCACCGTCGTTTACTACTGGAATTACCCCACATAAAAGTAGTTCGAGTGGCAGTAGTGACATGTTCGTCAATGAAAGCACCAAGCCAATTGCACACCTGTTATATAATTCAGATAAGTCTTCAAGGTTAAGGGATTTATGATTGACATATGGAAATGGAATTTCATAGTCAGACACATCCCAACCAGCCAAGTTAATAACATATTCAGGATGCTGCTTATGGAATAACTCTAGTACCATTATTCCGAGATCGAAAGCGCGTCGTTCGGTAACAGGTCTCGCGTAAAAAAACACTTCTTTACGCTGCGATAGGTTTGTTAAGCGATACAATTCCCTGTTAGCACCAAAGTCATAAGAGTCGCAATGCATCCCATAATCACTCCTTAATTTATCTGATAGCCACCCTCCTGCGGTAACACCATGAAAGCCAAATTTATAGGTATTTTCTGCAAGTATATATTCCGTGCCAATTGAATAGAAGTATGGCTCAAAATCTTGAACAAAGTAGAATTTCTTTGCAGGTGTCTGTTCATTATATACGGCATAAGCCGTCTCCCATCCCGTAGCAAACAGAGCATCACACTCCGCTAAGGGAGTATTACGTTCATAGTGATAAAAATGAGTATTAGCAAGCTTTGCATAACCTGCAACGTTAGCCTCGGCTTCTTCGATATGCATTCGATCCAAAGTTGTGTAAAGATAGACATTATTTTGATAACCATTCATGTCTAGGTATTCAATAAAACGAAACATATTCTGATGGCCACCGCCATTACTAGGCGGGGAGATGATCCAATTAATAACCTTGAGTGGATTCGTGTTTTTTTTGTAACCATCAGTTTCTTTTTTTAATGACCAATCGGCTAACATTACATCTCGACGATCCACAATGGAACTGAACTTTATCTTTTTATGATTCTTTTTTTCACCCTCGAGATTATCTACTGACTTAGCTACTTTACGAAGACTCTTTGCGATAAATACACGAGCACCATCCTTACGAAGCACATCGACACTTGCGAGAAAATACTTTTTAGGAGTATTGATGTCGGGCATTAGGTTGTCGCCTCAACCTTTGCTACTTCACGCTTCAAGATAGTTTCAACTTTAGCGTATGATGATTCCCAAGTAATACTATGGACACTTTTAGATGCATTTCTTGCCTCTACTAGAAGATTAGTATTCGTAACTGCAGATACCAGTTCATCTGCTAGCTGCACAGGGGAAGCGGGAGAATATCGAATATGATCATTACTACCGAGCACCATCTCATTGTTATCGCCCTCGTTAATTACTGGGATGCACCCAGAAGCGAGCAGTTCTAGCGGTAATAGTGAAACGTTCGTCAGCGACAACACAAGACAAGCGACCGATTGTTGATATAGTATTGCAAGTTCACCTTGAGGAAGTATCCCACGATTGACATATGGAAATGGAATATTGTAATCCCCTACGTCCCATCCAAACAGTTCAATTATATACTCAGGGTGCTTACGGTGAAATACCTCGAGAGATATTATACCGAGCTCGAACGCACGCCGCTCGGTAACGGGTCTCGCGTAGAATATAATCTTCTTTTGCTTTTGAATATTGAGTATGTCTTTAGGACGATATACATCTACGTCTACACCAAAATCAAAATAATCTGTTTTCATTGAATATTCCGTATTCAATTTATGCGCAAGCCATTTCCCGGCAGTAATACCATAAAAGCCCATTTTATAAGTATTCTCCGCGAGAACAGTTTTTGATCCAACTCCATAAAAAAATGGTTCGTAATCTTGAACAAAATAGAATTTATGCGCAGAAGTCTGTAAGTTGAAAACAGGATATGCAGTCTCCCAGCCTGTTGCAATAATAACATCCGACGATGTATACTCAGCAATCTCCCTTACAACTACGTCAAGGTTGAAGTGATTGAGTAATATTTTTTTAGCTTCACTCGCTGACTGAGGGTGCACTCCCTCATATATATAAATTGTCACCAAATGACCTTGTTTTTGTAGAAAATTGGCAAATCTTGTAATCGTGTTGATGCCGCCACTGCCAGGAGAAACTGGTGATAATACCCATGCAATCGTGAGATGGCCTTTCTTGATCGCCATTGGTCGTATATAAGGATGATTGTGAAAATCTGCCGCAACTATATCATCAATATCTACCATGACATCAATCGTCCGCTTAGCAATTCTTGCCTTCTTAGCAGCATACAAAACGGTTTTTCGAAATGCCTTTCCTATACCCTGCTTCTTTGTGTAACGATAAAATTTGTAGACATTGCTCATTAGTTTACATTATACTTGATTTACGGATATAAACCAAAGCCTGATACATGTGATATTGATGAAACTAGAGCTCAAAAATTAAATGGCTAGCTATTTAATTTTCCATACATGCTTGAGTTTAGTAACTCCGCCCCAACGTTGACGACCATCTTTCGCTTCAACAATAAACGAAGGTCCTTCGTCATCAAACGCTATGATCTTTTTGTCAGTTTTACCGAATAATCCAGCTTTTATATAATAATCACCTTCAGACATATTCAGCTCAACTTCGTAATCGACAGTTCTAGTATTTTCGTTAAACTTTATCTTGTCTTGATAAGTGTTCGGGGCAAAAATGTTCTCACCGCTCTGCTTAAGTATTGCAATGCCAGCCGATTTGATAGCTGCGTCGTCCCACTTCATCCTTACAGTCATAGTCTCTCCAAAAGCAAAGCGATTTTGCTTAATACCTTTATCCGTAAGTATCTCAATATCTATATCTCGTTTTATTTTTTCGAGTTTTTTAAGCTCAGCCTCATTCTTTCCTTTAGCATACGAGAGATTGTTACTATCACTATATTCCAATGCAATTTCAGTCGGCGAGCCGGTGCTTTTAATTTTACCGTCTTCAATAAATATTGCTTTATTACAGAACTTCTCAACGAAATTCATATCGTGAGTCACAAGCACAATAGTCTGTTTTCTAGCCTTATATTGTTCAAAGATCGCGATACATTTCTTTTGGAATGCTTCATCGCCGACCGCAAGTACTTCATCTAATACTAAAATGTCAGTATTTGCACGAATTGCGATTGAAAAGGCAAGACGAACTTGCATGCCTGAAGAATAGTTTTTTAGTTTTTGATCCATGAATCGCTCAAGCTCTGCAAATGCAACAATATCTTCGTACATTTCAGTCATTTCTTTGCGATTAAAGCCAAGTAGCGCACCATTGAGAAATACATTGTCACGTCCGGAAAGCTCCGGATTAAAACCTACACCGAGTTCGATAAAAGGTACAAGCTTGCCGTTTATTTGGATACTTCCCTCGTCTGCACTATAAATTCCGGAGATCATTTTTAAAAGCGTACTCTTGCCACTTCCATTCCTACCTACGATGCCGAAGAAGTCACCTTTGTGTACTTCGAAACTAATATCTTTTAAAGCTTCTTGAACTTCATAGCCACGCTTATTAAAATTAATTAGTTTTCCTTTGATTGAATTCTGAGATTCGTGCGGCAAGTGAAAACTTTTACTAACGTGAGAAACTTTTATAGCAATATTATCATTTAATGACATTTATATATTCTCCGCAAAATCTTTAGCTTGACTCTTGAAATAAAGTAAGCCGCCTACGAATATAAGCGCCGTCAAGACAATTGGTATAAGTACATACCAAGAGCCATCCCATGCACTATATGTTGTCTTTGTTGCATGAGTAACGACATCGTATCGTGCTCCTTGTATTGCCTGCGCCATCGGGTTTAATAGTAAAATTTTCTCAACAATCGAATTATCAATCATCTGAATTGGATAGATAATTGGCGTTGCGTAAAAACCTGCTTGTAATATAATCTCCCAGATATAGCTTAAATCTCGAAACTTCACATAAGCAGCAGCTAAAAAGAGGGATAGACCGAGAGCTAAGAAGTAAATCATCAATAGATAGAAGGGAAGAAGTAAAATTCCCGCTGTTAATGGAACTTGGTTTATTACCAAAAAGACTCCAACAACCACCAAACTTAGTAATACATTAATTACTGCAGAGATACTACTACTGAAAACTATCATCCATCTTGGTATACGAATTTTACGTATCAAGTCCCCTCTTCCAACAATCGAACCTAAACTCTGAACAGTCATCTCAGTAAAGAAATTCCAAAGTACAATCCCCAAAAGTAAGTAAACTGGGAAATGCGGAATATCTTTGCCAATTTTGAGAAAATAAACGAATACAACATATAGAATTACAAAAAGAAGCAAAGGCTTCAGCAATGACCATGCATAGCCCAGCAATGAACCTTGATATCGTAACTTAAAGTCAGTACGGACAAGTTCAGACAAGAGTGCCCTGTTTGGTTTGGAGATAAATTGTTTCATCTTTTACTGTATTATAAGTAAATATGAACCATAAGTCGATAGATAAGATAGCAGTGGTTATTCCAAATCTAAATGGAGAGATGTATTTACCTCTCGCGATTGACTCTCTCTTGAAGCAGACCATCGCCATAAGGATAATTGTCGTCGAGAACGCTTCCACGGATGATTCGAAAAAAATCCTTGATAACTACCAAGATAAAATCCACATCATCCATAATGCCACCAACAAAGGTTTTGCCGGTGGCGTAAATACGGGTATAGCATACGCGCTTGAACATGACTTCGATCTTATTGCACTTTTCAATAACGACGCAATCGCTCAACCAAACTGGATTGAGAGTCTAACTAGCTGCATGAACGCTCATCCGGAAGTGGGCATAGTAACAAGTAAAATTCAGCTCGCGGACGGTAAGACACTTGATAGTACTGGTGAGTTCTATACTTCATGGGGACTTCCATACCCACGAGGGCGAGGATTGCCGGTAGATCTACACAACAAAAATGAGTACATATTCGGTGCTAGCGGTGGTGCTAGCCTCTATCGGTCATCTTTGTTTAAAGATATAGGACTATTTGACGAAAAATTCTTTGCGTATTACGAAGACACCGACGTTAGTTTTCGCGCTCAACTTGCTGACTGGAAGGTTATGTTTGAGCCAAATGCAATCGTAAACCATCGGCAAGGAGAAACAAGTAAGAAAATGGCTAGAGGATTTACCGTCACTCAAACATTTAAGAATCTTCCTGTACTCTACGCCAAAAACGTTCCATTTGGTCTTCTTATCTCTACCGGTATTCGATTTTGGTTTGCATATTTATTAATGTTAGGTAATGCCGTCGTGCATGGTAATACCGTGCCCGCGCTCAAGGGGTTGTTGGGGTCACTTTGGTTAATTCCACATACTATCCTTAGTCGTCGTCAGACTCAAAAAACGAAACGCGTATCAACAAGCTATATCAAATCGATTCTTATTTACGACTTACCGCCTGATCAAACAGGTATACGAAAGCTGAGAAAGTTCTTTTCTAAAAAATAGCTCAAGATTACTTGCTATAATGTAGTGAGTGTTTTTAAGCGGGGAAAAAAGAAAGAGAGAGAGAATAATTGCACTTGATCTACTCAGGGGCACTTTTCTTCTTGTCATTTTCGTTAATCATATCGCATGGTCACCGTCACTTTTCGATTTTATTACAGGCCAAAGTCACTTATTTGCGTCGGCAGCTGAAGGTTTCTTTGCAATTTCTGGTATCTTACTCGGCTATATTTACGGACCTAGAATTCTGGTCAAAACAAAGGATACGTTTTTACGACTCTTCAAGCGAGCTGGTTGGTTGTATTTATTATCTATTGGATTTACAACACTTTATACATTTATCACCTTGTTTCTACCACCCGGCACAGTACGCAATCAATACCTCTCACCAAGCCTTTTTGATTTCATATTCAGTACATTAACCCTGCAACTTAACTATGGATGGGCAGACTTCCTCTCTAGGTATGCCATATTAATGCTATTCGCCCCTTTTGCTTTGTGGCTGATTGCAAAGGGTAAAGTCTGGATTGTATTCTTTTTATCATTTGCTATATGGTTTCTGTTAGGTAATTCAGCATTAGCCAACTACACCGCTTGGCAGATAATCTTTATCGGTGGAATTATTATTGGATGCTACTTGCCAAGAATAGAAACATCAATCATGTCATTGTCTCACCGAGTGCGTAAATATTCACTAGCAGCAATAACAAGTATCAGTGTTGTGACATTTGTTATAAGTATTATTCTGACAGTACTTCTACCGATAATCGCAGGTGATTATCGGTATCTTGTCTCTTCGTCGCTTCATCAATCCATCCTAGATGTCATTGATTTCCGTACCGGACTCGACTATTCAATCTTTGACCGAGATTCAATGGCACTCGGTCGTTTAATCATAGGGACGGTCTGGTTTAGCACCTTATATATATGGTATCGCAGATATGAAAAAGCCATCGATCGGACCAGTAAAGGATCCTTGCTCCTGCTTGGTCAAAACTCATTATATGTGTATGGATTGCAGTCCTTTATTCTGTTTATGATGGATATTTTCCTGAAGCCACCAGAAGGTGCCTCGGTGATATTAAAAACACTTGTTATCGCAAACGCCGTCTATTTTGTATACTTATTAACAAAGCATCGAACAAATATTCGAGGCTTGCGGAAACGATTATTGCGATTATGAAACTCCTAGAATACGAAGCGAAAAAAATACTAGCAGGCAGTGGCATTCCAACACCAGCTTCTTTCATTGTATCTCCGAAGACAAAACCAGAATTTTTGCCATGCGTCGTAAAGTCACAAGTGCCAACAGGTGGTCGCGGCAAAGCTGGTGGAATTGCTATTGTGCAGTCACCTGCTGAATTTGCAGCGTCGAGTAACAAGATCAGCGAACTGCCGATCAAAGGCTTCCTGCCGAAAACACTCCTGGCAGAAGAATTGCTTTTGATCAAACGCGAACTTTACCTCTCTCTACTGATAGACAAGACAGCGGCACAAATCGTCCTGATGGCGCACACAAACGGGGGAGTTGAGGTTGAAGAAAATAGGGCAGATGAGTTTTTACAACTTCCCCTTAGTGGTTTTGATGCCGACACTGTTGGCGAGCAATTGGCGGAGTACTATGACCTTCCTGATACATCGTTCGTCCTCCAAGACATCGTTGAGAATCTTTATACTTGTTTTATCAACAACGATGCTACCCTCCTTGAAATTAACCCTCTTGTCCTGACAACCGACGGCAAATTGATTGCAGGCGACTGCAAGATGGAGCTGGACGATGCGGCGGCATTTCGTCACACCGATTGGAACTTCGAAGAAAAATCAGCTGAAGTAAACTTTGTAACGCTGAATGAACTTGGCACAGTTGCAACGATTGCTAACGGCGCCGGCCTAGCAATGGCCACCGTCGATGCCGTAGCCGACGCTGGCATGGTTCCGGCAAACTTTTTGGATATCGGTGGTGGTGCCAACGAAGCTAGTGTCCTAGCGGCGTTTGAGCGTATCATGCGTTACCCAAACGTGAATGTTATTATTGTCAATATATTCGCTGGTATTACCCGTTGCGACGAAGTTGCCCGGGCGATTATTGGCGCCAAGAAACAAATTCCTCACCTGCCGCCCCTCTTTATTCGTCTGGCAGGAACGAATTTTGAGCAAGCTGCCACACTGTTATCGGCTGAAGCTATTCCGACACTAGGCGCGTTGGACGAGTGTATTGCGGCCGCAAAGGAGAGTCAGTCATGAACGACATGCGGATAATGGTAAAATAGAGACATGACACGTCCTCAGCAGTCTCAGCTTTTCCCTCATCTAGAACCCGAGGATTCAAGAACAGAACTTAAGACATGCTCAAATGGTAATTTGCCGGATGATATATGGAAGACAATTTCTGCTTTTGCAAATACAGAGGGTGGTCGAATAGTCCTGGGCGCTAAGCCTGATGGAGAATTGACTGGGTTAGCTGTTGACCATATAGACAAGATTGAACAAGATATATTGTCACTTTGCCAAAGTGCATTTAATTACCCCGTATTACCCGATATCCAAGTCGTGGGGTCTATCGTTGTCGTCACTATTCCACCCGCCCCTGCTGCTGTCCGCCCTATCTATTCGATTAAACGCGGCATCACAGTAGGATCTTATATCCGCATAGGTTCATCGAGTATACTTATGAGCGATGAGGTGCGCAATCAATTCGCAGTTGCAGCACGAGGTGGCGCAGAGTTGATTGAGTATCCAGAATACTCGTATCAAGATTGTTTAGACACAGATCTTGTCATGACATACATCAATTTAGTGAACTCAGTTCGTAATGATATTTACAAAAACAGTACTACCGATGAGGTTCTCGTAAAACTAAGGGCATTGAGTAAAACACATTCCGTTACATTATTCGGACTGTTAGCGTTTGGCAAAGCGGATATCCTACAAGATGTTTCCGCCCCAACCACGAATATAGCCGTGACTCACTATCCAGGAGACTCGAAGGTTCTTAGTGATGATCCGCAAAAAACGCATCTTGATAATCGAGAATTTAATGGTAATGTCATCGCGCAATTCTCTGAAGCGTTCAACTTTATAAAATCAAAGCTACCTATTAGCGGCTCTGTCGATCCGTCTGGTCAGCGTCGAGACTATCTCGTTATCCCTGAGGTCGCGCTTCGCGAAGCGCTAGCAAATGCCATCGCCCACCGCGATTATTCAACATATTCTTCCCGTATCCAAGTTGATATTTATTCCGACCGAATTGAAATTATCAATCCTGGCGCAAGTTTGGTGCCTATCGAAGAGTTGGAATCTGCACCCTCAGTCTCGCGAAACCCTCTTTTGATGAGCTTTTTGAAAGATTATGGATACACCGAGCAACGCGCTCGTGGCATCAAAACTATACGGCAATCGTTACGCGCAGCAGGCCTTCATGAGCCCGAATTTACCAACAGTAGCACTTCATTTCGGGCAGTTCTTTACAGTTCAGCGTTCATATCGAGTGGTGACCAGGTTTGGCTGAAACGATTTAAACAATTCCAGTTGAATGAGCACCAGTTGACAGCGCTAACGCATCTCAGGAATGCGGGTGGAGGAATCAACAATAGTGAATATCGTGACATAAACAATATGAACAGTGTCGGCGATGATAGACGAGCAGCGTACGACCTTATGGCACTGAAAAAAAAGGGGCTCGTCATCGCATCGGGGCAAAACCGACATCGCCGCTATTTTATTCATAACAGCTATGCGGATTAACAAGGTTGTGACCTATCGACATTCTATCAACACAAAATTACCACTGTTAGAAGCGGCTATCGACATTCTATCAACACAAAAGGAGGCACAATGACTGAAGATCTACTTTCCGCCAAGAACGTGATCGTCCAAGGTATTACCGGCGCACACGGTGCATTTCATGCCAGCGCCATGAAGGCGAGTGGCACAAATGTCGTTGCCGGAACGTCACCAAGCAAAATTGGCGATACCATCGACGGAATCCCGGTCTACGGTTCGATAAAGGATATTCAGGCTGCACACGCGGTCGATATAAGTGTCGTTTTTGTTCCAGCACGTTTCGCCAAAGGTGCACTTATCGAAGCAATTACCGCAGAGGTGCCATTGATCGTTTGTATCACCGAGGGCATTCCCCTGCATGATATGTTGGCCGTGACAAAGGCCTTGAAGGAAAAGGGTAGAAGTCAATTAATCGGTCCAAACTGCCCCGGCATCCTCCTGCCTGGAGGCAACAAGCTGGGAATCATTCCCGCACATTTATCACTAGCGGGTTCTGTGGGTGTCGTCAGTCGTTCAGGCACGTTGACCTACGAAGCGATGGACGGTCTGACGCGCCGTGGTATTGGACAAAAGTATATTATAGGGATCGGTGGCGACCGGATTGCTGGAACGTCGTTTATCGATTGCCTGCGACTATTTGAAAATGATCCGGATGTCGATAAAATTGTCATGATAGGTGAGATTGGTGGAACGGGGGAGTTGGATGCCGCAAAGTATATCAAGCAGCATGTCACGAAGCCCGTGTATGCGTATGTCACTGGCCATCACGCACCAGCTGGCGTGCAACTTGGTCACGCTGGCGCGATTCTTGGTAGCGCAGACGAATCGGCTGCAGCCAAAACTGAGTACTTAGCTGAGAATGGCGTCCATACCGCAACCAGCATCACTCACCTAATTCACATGATTTGATTTTTTCGTGAAAAGTATTTTGATATAGTTATTCTCTATCCACATGTTTTCCACAGCTTGCTTTTTCATTATTCTGTTGCGTAATCATAAATATAAACACTGCCGTATCTTACGATCCTTCTCTACCCTTTTTCATTCATAAGACGTTGTAGTTGCACTAGCAACAACAAACTGTTACTATACATTGGATAGTAACAGAGGGCCATGAGGCCTCTTTTTTTTGGCAAACGATACCACTTCGAAAGGAACATACCCAATCATTATGGGAAACAAAAAACAACTTGCTGCATTTACCCGCAAACAACAATGGGGAGCTGAACGTCGACTAACGCCGCTTCCGTCAGTCCATGCACGACCATCAACAAGAACAATCGCATTAAGCCGACTTGCTGTTGTCGTGACGATTATAATGTGGGTACTATATGTCATCTCAACAATTATTCGACAATTTTTTGATGGGCCGAAAAGTTTTGTCTTTACACTTGAAGCTATCAGTTACCTGATCGTCGTTACGTTTTTGACGTTCTCCGCCCTACTCTACCTTGTTGCTCGTCAAGGCGCATTGCAGCGATTCAGCAAACATGTTCGTGTACCGCGAGCAGAATTGGATCGTCATTTCAGCGACAACCAACCTTCTATCACCGTGCTTGTTCCATCATATAGTGAAGAAACTCAAGTCGTTCGCAAAACACTACTCTCTGCCGCGTTGCAAGAATATCCAAATATGAACATTGTCCTTTTGCTTGACGATAACCCTCATCCAAGTAATCCAATTGCCGCTGCGCAGCTAGAGGCAACTCGCGCCCTTGGTCAAGAAATTACGAAACTATTTGAAATCCCTCGGATACGCTTTTCTGCTGCCAAGGATGCATTTGATTCACGCCAATGGTCACCAATGGCAAGCATTGCCACAACCAAGACACTTGCCGCCCACTACGCATGGGCTGCAAAATGGTTAAATGACCTAGCCGACAAAGAAATATTAGAAGATCATGTTGACATATTCTTTAGCGAGCAAGTTCTGCGAGGACTCGCGGACGAACTACGGCTTGTCGGTGAGGCGCTTACCGCTTCTTGTGATGAAAAGGTCTCTATCCCGTCTGATCGAGCTGCTCAGCTGTACCGAAGATTATCATGGATATTTGATGCAAAGATCCAAGTGTTCGAACGAAAGCAATATGTATCACTCTCTCATGAAGCAAACAAAGCAATGAACTTGAACGCCTACATAGGACTGATGGGCGGCACCTATCGTACAATGCAAACCCCGGATGGTCCGGCGCTTGTCGCTGTCACAAAGCGTCCGCGCGCAACCGATACCACTATTCCAGATAGCGAATTTCTTTTGACACTCGATGCCGACTCTATCCTTTTACGCGACTACTGTTTGCGGCTCGTCTATTTCCTTCAACAACCAGACAACGCTCGAGTTGCAGTCACGCAAACTCCTTACTCATCGTTTCGGGGTGCCGCATCACGAATTGAACGATTGTCTGGAGCGACGACCGACATTCAACACATTCTTCACCAGGGGATGAGTTTTTACGGTGCAACATTCTGGGTTGGCGCAAACGCTATTATTCGTAAGCGCGCGATCGAAGATATCGTCGAGAAGGAATGGGTTGGCGGATTTGAAGTTCGTCGCTACGTTCAAGATCGCACGGTTATCGAAGACACTGAATCAAGCATCGACCTTGGACTACATGGCTGGAAACTGATTAATTACCCAGAACGGCTTAGTTATAGTGCAACACCGCCTGACTTTGGCTCGCTCATTGTACAGCGTCGTCGTTGGGCGAACGGAGGGTTACTGATTTTACCGAAACTATTTGCACAAATCCGCGATCGAAAACGACGTAATGAACATGTTGCTTTGACGGAAATCTTCCTCCGACTCAACTACATGGCCTCGATTTCATGGGCAAGTTTTGGACTCATCTTTCTTCTTGCTTTTCCTTACGACGGACGGCTACTCAGCCCACTCGTCCTCTTGGCTGCCGTTCCTTATTTCCTTGCGATGGCAAGTGATCTCCATTATAACGGTTACAAACGGACTGATGTTTTTCGTATTTATGGGTTCAACTTGATTTTATTACCAGTGAATCTTGCCGGCGTCCTTAAGTCTCTTCAACAAGCACTTAGTGGCAAAAAGATTCCGTTTGCGCGTACACCAAAAGTAAAGAATCGCACCGCATCACCAATGTTGTATGTCATTACACCGCTTCTTATTGTTGCATTTTCGCTGTTTACACTCCAACGCGACATAGCGGCAGAAAACTGGGGTAATGCGTTCTTTGCCGCTTTTAACGCGTTCGCGGCAACCTGGGCAATCGTTGCCTACATAGGCATTTGGAATACGATTGTCGACACATGGCTAGGATTAACAAGCTGGCTTTACGTTGACGTAGTTCCAAAGACAGCACCTACGATAGAAACGAATGCGCCTACTCTTGATTGGCGAGCAGTTCTTTACCATGGCGAAGAACACGGCACTATACCACTAACCGAAGACGATAGTCACCCTGAACCAATCCCAGCCCGCATACCAACCGCACTCGAAAAGGAACTCGCATCATGACCCCAACCACCCCTCTCTCGCAGCCATTGAAAACGCGCCGACTTTCTCCTTGGCGTGTGACGCTCGCCGTAATCATCGTCTCAGTACTCGCAGCGTTTGGCGTCATGAACCTGCAGCAGTGGCGTACAGAAGCGACCAACGTATCAAGCGAACCATGGTTTGCAAGCTATGTTGATGTCACCTCAACACCAACCTTTGCCTTTGATCAAATGGGCGCCACAAACAGCCGCGACGCGGTACTTTCATTCATTGTTAGCTCGCCAACAGATGGTTGCACACCAACGTGGGGAACAGCATACACGCTTGATCAAGCAAGCGGTTCGCTTGACCTTGACCGACGCATTGCTCGTTTGCAACAACAAGGTGGTAGTGTTGCAGTCTCGTTCGGTGGATTGAATAACCGCGAATTAGCGCTAGATTGCTCTGATCCTACAAAACTACTTGCTGCTTATCGCAGTGTCGTCGATCGCTACAATATCAACACAATTGATCTTGACCTAGAAAACGAAGGATTAAAAGATGTTGCCGCTAGTGCGCGACGAGCAACCGCTATCGCGGCGCTTCAGCAAGAACGAAAAGAAGCCGGAAAGCCACTCGCCGTATGGGTCACCCTTCCCGTTGCGCCTCAAGGACTTACCGAAGATGGAACGAACGGTGTTTCACGGCTCCTTGCAAAAAAGGTTGATCTTGCTGGTGTAAATGTTATGACGATGGACTTCGGCAATAGCAAGTCTGAAGATATGTCGATGCAATCCGCCGCAGAAAGTGCGTTGACTCAAACCGTTCGACAACTAGGCATTATCTACAGACAACACAACATCGAGCTTAGCAATTCGACATTATGGTCAAAAATTGGCGCAACACCAATGATTGGTCAAAACGACGTCAAGGACGAGGTATTCAGTCTTGACGACGCCAAAGGATTTAATAAATTTGCAATCGCACACAATATAGGCCGTATGTCGATGTGGTCCGCTAATCGTGATGTGCCCTGTGGGAGTAATTATGTTGATCTCAAGGTGGTCTCAGACTCTTGCAGTGGAGTAAAGGAACCTAAGGGCAGCTACGCAGTCGCACTCAGCGAAAGCTTTAGCGGGAGTCTAAGATTTAGTGCTGGCGTCGAGACAACATCCGAAACAGGTGTGACAGCTCAAAAAGCCGACGATCCAGCAACTAGTCCGTATCAGATCTGGTCTGAATCTGGCGCCTATCTTGAAGGAACAAAAGTCGTATGGCATCACAACGTATATCGTGCAAAATGGTGGACGCAGAATAATATGCCTGATGATCCTGTACTTCAGTCATATCAGACACCCTGGGAACTTGTTGGCCCGGTTCTTCCAGGTGAAAAACCAGTCGAGCAGCCCACCGTTGCCGAAGGAACATACCCTGCTTGGTCAGGGTCAGACATATACGACACCGATCAGCGTGTTATGTTTAAAGGAATTCCCTATAAAGCAAAATGGTGGAATCAAGGACAAAGCCCGGCCGCCAGTTCTTCAAATGCCAACACGTCACCATGGACACCGCTCACGCAAGCCGAGATTAATACGTTAATTCAATAACAGCACACATACCGTCGCGTACCACCTGTTTCTGCATATTATTATAAAACGACTCGTAATGAGTCGTTTTATAAAGTATATTTCGGCTATCAACTATTCAGTAGTGTCGGCTTTTTGTACAGCTACTTTCGTAGGTGCTGGGTCGTCGTTCAACCCTTTGCGTAATTCTTTTGCAGAATCACCAAGGCTTCGTGCCAATTCTGGCAATTTCTTTGCACCAAATAAAAGTATGATTACCGCAGCAATCAATACTATCTCCATTGTTCCAAGTCCCATGTTTGTATCTCCTTATGCTTGTCCTGTATATCTATGATATAACGTTTGTGCGTCGACTGCAATAATATAGCACGAGTTCATTAACTAAAACACAAAGGGAGTCTGCACCTACCCTGCCTAGTGTAGTGTAGCGGCGATCGCAGACACCACCGCTGGTAATATAATTAACATCCGCACCCCGGTAAAATCTGATATAATAACCCTATCCATGAAAACAATCACCGTCCTGATTCCCGCCTATAACGAAGCGCCTGTTCTGCCAAAATTATTTGATCGTCTAGAGACGCTTGGCAAAACTATCAAGAAGTACAATTTGGAATTCTTGTTTGTGAATGATGGTAGTCGCGACGACACACTCGCAATTATCAAACAATATGCACAAAAAGACGAGCGTGTATCATACATCAACCTCACCAGAAACTTCGGCAAAGAAATTGCCATGATTGCAGGAATCGATCATGTTGACAGTGACGCACTGGTAATCATTGACGCCGACCTTCAAGATCCACCAGAACTTATTCCTGACATGATCAAGCTTTGGGAAGAAGGTTACGACGATGTTTTTGCTCGTCGCTCTAGCCGTCTAGGAGAATCGTGGTTCAAGAAATTCACATCACAATCATTCTACAAAGTACTGCAACGTTCCACAACCATCCCAATCCAGCGCGATACTGGTGACTTTCGGTTACTTGATCGTCGTTGTATCGATGCCCTCAAGCGTATTCGTGAAAGTGAACGCTATACTAAAGGGTTCTTTAGTTGGATCGGGTTCAACAAAAAAGAAATTAACTACATTCGTGACCCTCGTGCAGCTGGTGAAACAAAATGGAATTACTTTAAACTCTTCAATCTTGCCATCGATGGTATTGTATCTTTTACAACAGCTCCACTTCGTATCTCGACAATTTTAGGTATCGCTATATCATTTTTTGCATTTTTCTATATTTTGATAGTTATCGCTCGAACATTATTTTATGGTGTCGATCTTGCTGGCTACCCTTCAATGATGGCAGTTATCCTCTTTTTGGGTGGTGTTCAACTCCTCTCGCTTGGCATTATCGGTGAATACATAGGTAGAATTTTTAACGAAACAAAACAGCGTCCACTCTATTTAATCGAGGAATATCACGCAACATCACCTGTCATTCCGGAGTTTCAAGACAAAACCACACGCTAATAACGTGCGCAGTTAGGTATACTGGTAGTATGAGTCATATCGCAATCGACGCCCGAATCATCAGCACCACGACGGGGCGGTATGTAGAGCGACTTTTGACCTATCTCCAAGATATCGATACAACAAATACCTACACTATCTTGGTTCGTCAAAAAGATATTGATTACTGGAAACCTCACAATCCCAACTTTACGATTCGTATCGCTGATTATGCTGACTATTCGCTAGCTGAGCAAATAAAACTCAAGGCGCTGCTCGACGAACTAAAACCAGATCTTGTTCATTTTTGCATGCCGCAACAGCCAATTACCTATACGGGCAGGCACGTCACCACCGTCCATGATTTGACATTACTTAAAACGTACAACTCTGACAAAAACTGGCTGATGTTCCATTTCAAACAGCTCGTTGGACGATTTGTTTTTTGGCGAGTTGCTCATTCTAGCGCGCAGATTATTGTGCCGACCAAGTTCACCGCTCAGGAACTGGTGCGGTTTGCCAATATTCCGACCAGCAAAGTAACCCTGACCTATGAATCTGCTGACCCGGCTCAAACTACCGTCAAACCATACGACACTCCATTTAAACGGTATATTATGTATGTTGGCCAGCAAAGCGACTATAAAAACATCAAACGACTCGGTAGCGCACACCAACAGTTACTCGCAAAATACCCTGATCTCGGACTTATTCTTGTCGGCAAACTCAACGCATCGGCACAAAAAAACCAACGGTACTTTACTAAAAAACAATACAATAACATTCATTTCACTGGATTTGTTGATGATGCGCAGCTAGCATGGTTGTATCAGAACACCGCTACCTACGTGTTTCCGTCACTTATGGAGGGGTTTGGTTTGCCAGGACTAGAGGCTATGAGCTACGGCGCACCTGTTGCCAGTAGTAATGCGACGTGTCTTCCAGAGGTGTATGGCGATGCAGCTCACTACTTCAATCCAAAAAGCGTCGACGACATGGCTCGTGCCATTGATGATATTTTGCGTGAAGTACCGTTACGCACCGAGCTTATCAAAAAAGGAACACTTCAAGTTGCGAAATATTCCTGGAAACGTATGGCCGAACAGACTTACGAGCTCTACCAGCAAGCCCTTACGAGCTCTGCTGAGCGATAATAATACGACGATCGCGACCTTCGCCTTCTGAAAATGTTTTAATGTTTGGATATTCGTCAGCAACTCGGTGAACGATTCGGCGGTCGGCAGCATTCAGATCACCAACGAACGAATCACCCGTACGCAGTACTTCTTCGATCCATTCACGAGCTTGCTTTGCAACCTTGTCGGCACGCTGTTTTTTGTAATCACCAATGTCAACATTTACTCGAGTAATCGCAGCATCACGATTGCGAAGCGTTGTCGACAAAAGATACTGAATACTGCGGAGTGTTTCGGCATTGCGACCGATAAGGAGGCTATTGCTGTCGGTCATGGGAACGGATAGTTCAATAACATCGTCTGTAAATTCACATACAATGGCAGCGTTGATGCCAAAAAACGAGAGGATATCGGCGAGATACTTTTCAGCGAATTGTATTGATTCATCCTGGTTCACAGTGAGACTCCTTATTTCTTAGATTTTTTGCCCTGGCTATCTTTGGCAACGATCCGAACAACGCTACCCTCCCCGGCTTGTTTCGCGCGAGCTTTGGCTGTCGCCTTCTTACCTGGCTGCTTGTCGTGTTCGTCGGCAATATCCTCCAGTTCTTGCTCGTCTTGTTTCAGTATAAAGTGTTGCTGAATAGTTGCAACAATGTTTGACACAGCGTAGTAGAGTGCAATCGCACCAGGCAGATTAATCATCAAGAAGAACATGAAGAATGGCAATACGTACATCATCTTTGTCATAACGATATTGTTAATCTCTGACTGATCCGCATCTTTTCCTTCTGACGCATCTTTCAGGATATCACGGAGCTTCTTTTTACTTGGCGCCTGTGGCATTGTTTGACGTGACATAATAAACTGCGTGACAGCCGCAACGACTGCAAGCACCAGTAGGAATATATCAAGTCCACCGTTACTAAGTGCATGTTTTGTCAAATCGACGATACCGAAGAGTTTTTCATTAAACTGTTCTGGGTGTTTGATGATTTGCTCAATCGCCGGCACACCCTCTAAGAAGTCGTATGTAAACCTACCAACCTCATCGCGTTTTAACGTCAAAATTTGGATGACACTATACAGCGCAATAAAAATAGGCAGCTGGATAATCAGAATACCGATAGAGCGGAATGGATTGACGCCGTGTTTTTTGTACAGCTCCATCATCAACACGCCTTCGCGCTTTTTGTCACCCTTCGTTAGTTTCTTGATTTTCTCAAGCTCTGGCTGCAGCCGACGCATCGCCTTTACTTGATGTAACTGGCGTTTTACAAGCGGATACAGGGCAAATCGCAAAAGAATCGTAAAGATAATTATCGAAACACCAAAATCACCACCAGGGATAACCGCATACAAACCAATCAGCAGGTTAAAGATAGGCTGCACGATCAAAAGATCAAAAATATTCAAAAGAGTACTCCAACAATGAATTAATAAATAACTTCGCTTAGTATACCACTTTAGGCGGCATTTTTATAGTGTTCGACAGACGATAATAGTTGGTCGACGAGCAGTTCTAGATCTTCGGCTGACATTGTGCGAACCTCAGCCGAAAACACCAAAAACACCAAATCCGTTGGTTGGTCAAATCTTTCGAGTCGCACACGGATCAGTTCATACAGTCGTCGTCGCACACGGTTACGGCCAACTGCGCTCTTGAGTACTTTTTTACTGATAACAACGGCAACTCGGCTTTCTTTTCGATGCGGATTTGTAATTGATTTCAATGTAATCAAACGAGTACGCTCTGCTTGTCCATTTTTATAGACAAACCGGAGACTGTTATGACCATGAAATCGATATTTGAATGCCAGCATAGTTATTAGTAGTATAACGAAAAAACCACCTCGTTCCAAAAGATGGTTTCGAAGTGGCTTTTTGGTCTGGGTTAGACTGTTAGTTTCGCGCGACCTTTGATTCGTCGTCGCTTAATAACAGCACGGCCAGCTTTTGTTGACACACGTGCACGAAAGCCGTGCGTACGCGCACGGTGACGGGTGTGTGGTTGGTGGGTTCGCTTTGGCATATCTTTCCTATACTACTAGAATCAGAGGTAATTTTCAAGGTGTATGCTCTCGTATTACTTGAATTTATTATGGTGTCGTTTCATAGTATATAAAACTTATCCCCTTTTTACAATGACTTATCCACAGATTAACAGATAGACATCATGATTGTGGACAAGTCACCTCTCTATTTCACTTACTCTGCAATAACCGATTACCAGTTGTGGAAAACTTTTACGTACCGTATAGTTATAGACAGTCTCTGTCTGCAGCAAGCAGACGGCATCAATTGAGGATAAGGGGAATTATACGTGCAACATTCGTTATGGCAAAGTGTCTTAGGAGAAATAGAACTTTCTGTGTCTCATGCGACATTCGTCACGTGGTTTAAAAATACCGAGCTGTTGCAGTCATCTGACGAGCTGGTGACTATCGCCGTCCCGAATATCTTTGCAATCAGGCAGTTTGAAGTAAAGTTCAACGATCAAATCAAAACTGTACTTGAAAAAAACGGCGTCAAACCCAAAAAGATTGCCTACACGGTCAAAACTAGTGGTCGAAAAACGGTAGTGAGTCGCGAAACGACTAACTCTGCGTCTTATGATCAGTCGTCAGCCGTCGACGAACTTATCGCCCCCCGCCCTACTTCGTCACGGCCAAGTGGCTCCGGAGGAGGAAACGGAAGTGCTGGAGGTGGACTAAATCCTCGCTACACATTCGATTCTTTTATCGTTGGGTCAAGTAATGACCTTGCCTACACTGCGTGTCAGGCGGTCGCACAATTCCCTGGAGTCAAATACAACCCATTATACCTCTATGGCGGTGTAGGACTTGGTAAAACACACCTTATGCAGGCTGTTGGTAATCAGATTATTAAACACCAACCCGAATCGCGCATTCTCTATGTTAGTTCCGAAACATTCGTCAAAGAATTCCTTGATAGCATTCGGTTCAAGAAAAAAGGGTTTTCCGACAAATACCGCAACGTCGACGTATTAATTATTGACGACATGCAATTTATTGCGGGTAAAGAAAAGACTCAGGAAGAGTTTTTTCATACATTCAATGCTCTTCATCAAAACAACAAACAGATTATCATCAGTAGCGACAAACCACCAAAAAGTATTCCTACTCTCACCGAGCGTCTCCGAAGCCGTTTCGAAATGGGCATGACAATCGATGTACAAATGCCAGATTTTGAAACACGTTGCGCTATTCTAGAGGCAAAAGCTTCGCTTTCTGGCGTCGAGCTAAGTCGTGAGACATCTGAGTACCTTGCTAAAAACATCAAAACTAACATCCGAGAACTCGAAGGCGCACTCAACCAGCTACTTGCCTACGCAGAGATGCGCGGTGTCGAGCCCGATATTGCCACCGCTGAAGGTTTGGTTGGTAATGTTCGCCATTCTCGACCACAGCACATCACAGCAAAGCAGATTATCGATAAGACAGCCAAGCACTTCCAGTTATCTACTCCAGAAATGTGCAGTTCGCGTCGTGATAAGCACATCGTAACGCCTCGCCAAATCGCTATGTATCTTTTGCGTAGCGAGCTACACCTTAGTTTTCCAAAAATTGCCAACGAACTTGGCCGCAAGGATCACACGACAGCTATTCACTCTGTCGAGAAAATCGAGAAATCAATCAAACTAGATTTTACAATTCGTGAACAAGTGGCCGAAATCAGGGAGAAACTATATGCATAATATGGTCTGGTATGTCTGTGGACAGTATGTGTATAACCTGCGGAAAGGTGTTGGTACAACTTGTCAATATTCGTCCACAGTATGCTCACAGTTAGTAGCAGTAGCGCAAAGCTTGTGTGCACATCATCGACTTATACGCACACTCCTCCACACAATTCCACTACCCCATTCCACACCCAAAAGATCATATCCCTATCTGTTGCAGCTAAGTTATACACACTTTCCACACCCCCTACTATTACCTCAACCGAATGAAATTTAAAAAAAGGAACTAATAATGGAACTATCGGTTACTCAGGAAAATCTATCCAAAGCACTGTCTGCAGCGTCTCGAGTTGCTAGTACAAAGACACAATTGCCTATTCTTAGCAATATCCTGTTGCGAACAGACGGCAACCGATTACTTGTTGCCGCGACAAACCTAGAAATAGCCACAACGCAACTTATCGGTGCAAAGATTGCAAAACCAGGATCGATCACTATACCGGCAAAACTAGTTGCGGAATTTGTCGCAAGTCTACCTAAAGGAACGGTTGAACTCACCGTAAAAAACGACCATCTTCATATCGCAGCCGGTGGGTTCAAATCTGTTATAAACGGCATTGCATCAGACGACTTCCCCGAACTGCCAACGATAGACGAAACATCATCAGTGCAGTATTCGATTAGTAGTGATGATTTTAAACAAGCGGTAACGCAAACGATCTTGACGGCAAGTAGCGATGCAACTCGCCCAGTGCTAACCGGTGTATACTGGCACTCTCATGACGGTGCACTTTATTTAGCTGCGACGGATGGCTATCGACTAAGCGAACGTAAACTTGTGGAAACGAAGAGCGAAGTTGCAGCCATTATCCCCACCTCTACATTGCAGGAAGTGCTTCGAACATTATCAGACGACACGCCAGAAGTTGAACTATTGTTTGACGAAAGCCAAGTCCGATTCCGGGCTGGTGATTCAGAAGTAACAAGCCGACTCATCGACGGCAATTTCCCCGACTACCGTCAGCTTATTCCGGCTAGCTCGGAAACGTCGATTATTATCGATAAAGCAGAATTTGTTCGTATTACAAAAATTGCTGGATTGTTTGCGCGTGAATCCGGCGGAAGCGTCACACTTAACGCCGACGCTGCGAATAGTACCCTTGCGATTCACTCCATTGCCTCGCAACTTGGGGAAAACACCTCAGAATCAACAGCGGAAGTGAGTGCTGACGGTCAGGTGACGCTCAATTCGCGGTATTTGGCGGATGCTTTGAGCGTGATAACAGGAAACAGTATTGAATTCCGATTTAGCGGCAGGTTGGCAGCAACGGTATTATCCGTTGCCGGTGGTAAAGGTAATTACGTTCACATTATTATGCCATTAAAGAGCTAGCCGCGTGATTATATCGTCGATTCGTATTCAAAATCTGCGTACGCACACTGATTTTAGCCACACCCTCTCTCCGCACGTCACATTAATACTCGGCAGGAACGGCAGTGGCAAAACATCAATTATCGAAGCGATTACGGTAGCACTCCAGGGAACCTCGTTCAAAGGATCTGACACCGAACTACTTAAATACGAAGCTGATTGGTGGCGGATCGATATAGCAAACGATGAGGATCAGCGTGTTGTAAAGTTTGATCCCAGTAAAGCAACTGGACGCAAACAATTCT
Source organism: Candidatus Saccharibacteria bacterium RIFCSPHIGHO2_12_FULL_44_22 (assembly GCA_001790515.1). Taxonomy (GTDB): domain Bacteria; phylum Patescibacteriota; class Saccharimonadia; order Saccharimonadales; family Saccharimonadaceae; genus MGCS01. The sequence continues at coordinate 228,520 of MGCS01000002.1, read as the reverse complement.
CGGTTGACGAAAAACACTCCTATCGCCTATCGCCTGCGCATAAATACCCAGTAGTATTGTTCGAGCCGGACGATCTACGGTTACTGAGCGGTTCACCGACCAGACGACGACAGTTTATCGACCGATTTATCAGCCAAATTGATCCAACATATGCACAGGCGTTACGTAAATATGATCGAGCACTAAAACAACGTAATAATCTACTAAAGCATCAAACGGTTAATACTGATGATTTGTTCGTATGGGATGTGGCGATAAGTGAATACGGTGCTGTCATTATTGAGAAGCGAATTGTCTACATCGAACAGCTTAACTCGCAACTAAACGCCACGTACAACACGATCGCGCAATCAACCGATACTGTTAGTATTCACTATTCCCATACGGTCATAGGCGACATCAAACAGCGCCTGATGAGTGAATTGCATACGCGAATCGAACGAGATCGACTGATGGGTTACACGAGTGTTGGGCCACACCGACATGATATCGTGTTTGTCTTTAATGCAATGCCTGCTTTGTCGGTTGCTTCACGTGGTGAAGTGCGAAGTGTCGTTCTTGCGATGAAGTTTTTGGAAGTTGATATTATCGCCGAAAGCACCGGTCGACAGCCGTTGATTCTTCTTGATGATGTATTTGGCGAACTTGACAGTGACCGTCAAACGCATTTAACGACAAAATTTCAAGGTCGACAGATCATCATGACAAGCGCAAGCAGTGCTGCAACGATTGATGACGCTATGACGATTACACTCGAATAATTTAATTGATCGCCGGCGACGTAGCGGTGCCTGGGAGTGGTGCAGGCTGGTTTAATGACTGGATGACATCAACTGGCACATCACCGAGGTCTTTGGTGCTAAGTAGTAGCTGTGGCGGGTTTGTTCTGACGATCCATGCACCATCCTTTTTTTGCATAAGTACACGAAGTGTGTCGCGATTTGCCTCGTCACTTCCTTTGTATGTTAGCGTCGTGCCGTACCACTGCCCTTGTTTATATAGTCGACCTTGATCAATCGTATATAGTTCGCTTGCTGCTGGGAACGTTTGAGTAAACACAGATGTAATTGCGGGTAGTTCTACTTCAAGCAACGTTGATAGTTCGGCAGCTGTCAGTGCTTGTTCGTTTACTGGCTGTGGGGTTGATTGTTGGGGTTGTATGGGTGTTGCAGGTGTTTGAGCGCTGATTACCCCGACGATAACGGCAACAGTTAAAATAACGCCAGTGATACTAGCAAGTATATAGGTCGATCGGTTATTCATTTGATACACCTCCTAATGGGTTTTTAAAATCTGTGAATCGCATAATGAAACGAGCAGGATCAAACCCGAGTTCACGGAATTTTTGCACAGCATAGTATCGATAGCGAGGCGACGGTGTGGTGATGGTAATAATAACATCGTCGTTTTCGGTAATATAGTTAATTTGATAGTAGGGGTCGTCGTATGGTAATTTTGCGACGACTGGGTTGTTTTGTCGAAACTGCTCACCGTTAGCTTGCGCCTCGATCGCGCCAAATTCTTCGTTATCTTTGTACTGTCGTTGATTTTTCTCTGCCCATCTTTTTGCTTCATCTGACTCTGGAGTAAGTGCTAGCGCGACGACGTTATCTCTCTTCTCTTCATCCACCGTTATCTTTTTTTCGCGAGTCGAAAAACCATCTTTGCTGCCTTTGACTGTGTATTCGCCAGGAGTCAGCCAAACAGTACCCGATCCGACCGATGTGTTGTTTGCAAGCACGGTACTATTTGACGGAACGGCGTTAATCGTGACGGCGGTTTTTCCTATACGGGAGACATAGGTGTATACGCTCCATATGATGATAAGTGCGAACAAAATCGATCCTATGACGACGACGCGACGACGATTTGCATGATACCATTCGTAATACATATCACGCTTTTCCTATTCTATACCATCGAAAACTTGGGTCTTTAGGGCTTTCCTGACCAGCCATCGGCGCGCGCTGTGGACCTGCTAATGATGCTGAGGCGATATCGTATTGCTGCCAGTCATCAAACTTTCCTACATAAATATACGTATGATCTTCGTTGATAGCGACGTCGCCAACTTCTCTTGGTTCACCGGCTTCTACTTCGTGCCAGTTATTCTCTAGGTCTTTTAACCACTCTTCTTGCTTGACGGTATACCCACCTCTGCCTTTTTGGTCACTGTTATTATATTTTCGATCATACCCGCTATCGTGAATAAGCGTCGTTACGAACCCGCCACAGTCGTTGCCGTTGTTGCCACCAACGTAACGCCCGTCGGTTCGGGCTTTGACGACAGCATCGGCATATTCAGGTCGCTGTTCTGTGAGGTTTTCCGAATGATATTTTTTGTGTGCATAGGTCGCCGCCTTGTTTTGCAGCGCGCCTGCCCCACCGTTCTTATTCATCTCCCCATCACCTTTACATGACTCTTTTTTTTGACCATCCATCGTACCGTTTGAATTATTCTTTAGGGCTAGAATATCAGCATCGGTTCCTTCGCCGGCAGGTTTCATCTCGTCAGGTGCTGTTTCGCCAGCAAGCGCCGATCTATCGTTGTATTGTTCGTACACCTTGGTTGCTGTACCGCCACGAACACGGACGACAAAATCTCCATTGTCAGCTGACGATTCATAGCCCCGTGCACCAGCGAGAGCGGTCATCGCTTCTTTATAGTCAGGATGAGAACTGCCAACATCAGATTTACCATGCACGATAACTGCCGCCACCGACGCTGTCTTTGCTGTTTTAAGGGCGCGAAGCATTCCTGGGAATCCTTCGTTCATCTCTTTCCATGTGAACTCAAGTTGTCCGGCAAGATTAGTGACATGTGCCCCGCTCGCTCGCATGAAATTCATGAAGTTTTTTTGACGATCTGCACTTGTCCATTGGACGAGTCCAAACCCGACGCCACTTTGTAATACGTAATCATCAGGAGCGATACGCCCACCCTCAATGATTGCTGGATTTAACCCCGATTCTTGTACCATATTACCTATGATCCCGGCTGCCTGATGCAGCTTAAGTCCTTTTCGCATATAGAAATTGAGGATCTGTTCTGTATTATTATTGCCAGCTAACTGCATAATTTCACCCGATTCTGATGATGTATTTAGACAACGTGGGTCGTAGAATTGTACGTTATTATCTGAATAGAACGTTGCGTCAAAGTTTGGATTTAGTTCAATCGCTTGGGCTGTCTGCACGGATAACGACAACAGCATGACGATAGCCATAATGCCGGCAAAGAATGATCGAAACGGAAAACGTGCTTTTTTCATTACACATCCCTCGCCGCATCACTCGGCGTTGCATTTTTGGCTTTTTCGATGATAGGCTGCGGATCGACATCTTTTCCACCGAAACGACCACCATTCCATATTTCAAAGTGCAGGTGTGATCCTGTACTTTGGCCATTGTTGCCCATCTTGCCTATCTGTTGCCCGGCTTTAACCTGATCGCCAACCTTTACCAGCAGTCCGTCGTTGTACATGTGGCCATAAACCGTATCGACCCGCTGTCCATTGATATCGTGCTGAATGATAATCCAGTTACCAAATCCAGATGCTGGACCCGACTGAATAACTTTGCCGTCACGAGCAGCAAATAGTGCGGTGTTTAGTGGGCCAGCGATGTCGACACCTTTGTGTGTCGGCGATTTCCATCCTTGAGTAAGTGTCGTAGTGTTCACGACTGTCGGATACGCCCAACCGTCGCTTGATACTGGACCTTTTTCGCCAGTGCTAAACCCGGTCGTGCCTGGTGTTGTGTCGACTTTTTTGCTATCAAGCGAATCGCTGACTGTTTGATCAAATTTATAGACGCGGAACCGTTTATTGACTGCTTCGTTCTCGGCGCTCAAACAGTCAGTTCCATCACCAACACCATCATCGGCACTATCTTCACCCCAGCCGTCTTCGCGTTCAACGCATTCTTTTTCAAATTTTGCCAGATTCCATTTTTGGCCGTTTTCCTTTGATGCACCGTCGTCACTTTCTGTGTCGATATTTCCAGTACTAGCCATCCAGTTGGCGTTTTCGATTGGGTCAATTGCTAGCTCTTCTTCATCAAGCCCGTAGCGGACATTGCAAAATATATCAGCGCCGATATTTAATCGTTGGTACTCGCTATCAGGGCATTTTTCGAATCGTTCGGTCGTTGCAGCTGCTTTTGTCGTAGATGATGAAAAACTAAGACTTGCCGGCACAAGGCTTGCAAGATTCAGTGCAGCGCTGCCAATACTCTTTTTTGATTGGTTTGCATACGGCAGTACCGTCCGTGTCAATGAACCAAGGAATGAATACTGATTTGCTACATCAAATGGTGTTGATTTTGCGATGTCACGCTCTGTTGCTGCGTACTGATCGTTTGTCTGTTTTGTTGCATCGGTGTAGGTAATCGCCTGTTTCGAACTAAGCGGCTTCATACCGCGTTTCATCGCCATTGTGCCTAGCAGTGCCGAAGTACCGACAAACATTGCGTCGCCATAATTAAGGCCTGACAGATTTTGAAATACATCGCCTGACATTATGTCGACTGTTCGCGACAACATATACGGAGTTGCCATGCTGATGAGTAGTGAGGCACCAATACCTGCTGCGGTGTACAACCCGAACGACCCTGCGCCAACAGCGACGCCAGCTGCTAATGTCCCTGCTTGGACAATAGGATTGCGGAGTGTTTTGCAGGCGCGAGTAATGTCTTGCGGTGAGTTCGCACCCGGAACTGCTTTGGCGATCAACTGAGTCATCGCAGACATCGTACCGACAAATCCGCCACTCAACATAAACTGCGATGCACGAATGTCTAGTTCTGGCGCGCCGCCGTGCATGGCGACGCTTGGTCCTGGCGCATCGGTCGCATCTTTGCCGTAGTCGGGATTGGCGACCATTGGTGGTGATGTAGACGCGCTCGTCTGTTCTAATTTAGACTCGTCGGCTACTTCTTTTCGGGCGTCCGTTTTGGTGATCATATCACCGACTGTTGTCATCTCTCCTTCGTCGGCATCGCCAGCCTTTGATTTATCGGCCGGTCCCAGTAGTCCTAATTGTGCTGCGCGCCCAGCATCATACAGCATTTTTGTCTTTGCTGCACCTTGGACAGCACGCATTGCAATCCAAGCCGTACAGGCATTCTCTGCGGTTGCTGTTATCTTCAATCCATTCCCAACAGTTGTTGCTATATTGGCAGTGCCAAGCCTGGACGCTTCTTGACCGACACGAGCGGTATCTTCGATAACTGCGCGTTCCGCTGCGGTCACTTTTTGGTCGTTCTCGTCCAAATAATCACCCGTTGGCCTACCCTCTGAATCGGTTTCTGGACGGAGTCGATTTGTCGTTACCTCATCAGACCCGTTTTTGATAGATTCGTTCAGAGATTTACGCCGTTCTTCATCAGTATCGCCTTTGATACCAGTATTTTTTGCGATTTTATACAGCCTATATACGCCCAATGCGATACGATCACTGGTGCCGACATACGCTGGGTTATAGGCTTTGATCATAATCTTACGAAATGAAGGATTGTTTGCAGAATGTTTTGCAAAATCTTCTGCTGATGTAATGTTGATGGTTTGTTTTGTACTCTCATCGTAGAAGGTTATTTTTTTCGGTTTCCCTCGACCCTCAGGACTGTCAGTCGTATCAAGATCAATTTGAGCGCCAGCAGCACGAAGTGAATTTGCTTGCTCGATGGTCATATGGCTCCATTTACAGGCAACCTTTACGACCCCGCATGATCCACTAGTGGCGGTTTTTAACTTGGCTCGGATCATCATCGACGACCGTGTATCGAGTGCCTTCACTTGATCATTCAAATCTTGTGTCAACACTTCTTTTAACTGCGCAATAACGAGTGTGGGTGACGAAACCAGTGTCATAATGCCACCACCACCAAACAATACCAGCGTGACCGTAATAAGCGACGATTTACCTCGTAGTTTTTTGCTGGTAAATAGCTGCCAGCGTTTCTTTGGTTTGCTATTGGCTGGCGCAGTGCGACCAATTCTTGGCGCAAGGTCGGTCTGCTCTTTTTCTTTGATTTTATCTATGTTTGCGTTTGGATCGTCGGCGTTGTAATTACTTTTTACATTGTCGCCCTGAAGGGTTATATTCGAGCCGTTTTTACCCTGATATTCAGCATTCCAGCTGTTATCGAGGCTGCCTAGTTCTTCTTCGGCTGCTTTTATCTTGTCAAATCTGTTCTCGTAATCCGTTTGCGAAGGGTTATACGAATTCTGACCGGCGTTATAGCGCTGGCCATCAGTGTCAGATGACGGTTTTCGTGTGTCTAATTTACTCATCTTCCCGGATCACTTCTATCGTTACATAGAATACCACAAATTTGAGTATTAGTACAGGGTATTAGATAGACTTACTCGTAGTCGATAAAGGTTGTATTAGTCATAGTATCAGTAGTTGCTGCATTTATGGCGGTTAAAATATTTTTAGGGATTCCCGGGTAGTCAATCGCAGATAAGACAAGCTCTGGTTTTGTGACAGTCTGCCATACACCATTCTCGTTCAATGCGACAATTCTGTAGGTGTCAAAAGGATTTCTGTTCGTTGCTCGTTTGTCGGTCAAAGTTGTTATGTACCATTGACCGTGGTTGTACAGCTTCCCTTGTTGAATAGTATAGTTCTGATCGATTAATGAATACGTTTGTTTGATAGTGTTGTGAATTGCAGTTTGTTGGAGATTTAATTCAGTGTTTAATACTTCTCGACTGTATGTTGGATCGACGACGAATTGAGTATCATTTGTAATGTCAAAGTTTACAGCGCCACCGGCAAGTTTAATTCCGGATGGAATGTAGTAATAAGATCCATTATCAAGTACTAAGGTTGTCGTTTCTTCCATTGTTGTTATCTCTGATGACTGATTATCGGGGAGGTTCTTGAAAAGTTTGACTGATATGTCGCTTTGACTGAATCTGAATGTGACATTTGAAGTCGGGTTTTGCTCGGGTGTGATGACGCGGATTGTAATAGCTATTCCAATAATAATGATAGACAAGATAGCGGCTGATATGATGATTATTTTTTTCATGATGAAAACGGACTCGTATAGTTAGTAAATGTGATTCTGTAATCTGTCGGATCATAACCCCATTTACGCAGTTGGTACAACGCAGCAGCTCGATAGCTCTCTGTCGAAGTTATTTCAATTTGTATTCTTGTTCCGGTTGTATCTTTAGGCTCGGCGCGGTAATTGATCCCATATAGCAGGTTTTTGAATGGCATATTCTCTGTTATTGGGTTGGCGGCTTTTAGTAGCGCTAATTGCCTGTCTTCTTCTGACTTTGCCGCTGAAAGCACGGCTTCATATTCTTTTTTATGGTCTTGTACCCATTTGATAGCTTCGTCCGACACAGGGACTAATGGAACCGCAAGACCAGTTTCGTTTGATTTCTCGTCTAGCGTGACTGTTTTGGTGTAGTTTGTATACCCTTCGCGTGTTACTGAGATTTTATATACTCCGGGTTGTAGATATTGTGTCCCAGGTTTAACCTCCACATTATTTAGCCGTACAATACTGTCTTTTGGTGCTACAGCCAGGTTGTATGGTAACTTCCCTGATCGTTGATATAGAGTAAAACCGGTAACAATCGAAAAGACGAAGATTACAGCAAAAAGAATAAAAAATAATACACCTCGATATTGCTTGAGTATGTCTATAGCTGTATTATACATTGCGATTTCCTCCACCTGATCCATATTTATTCATATATTCGTTCGCATATTTTACACGAGCACCAGTACTGCCAGGTTGTGGTCGTTCGTAGTTATACTCAAAGTAATACGTTGCATCTTCAATCGTTTTTTGTTCTTTGATGCCATCCCACTCATTTCCACCACCATCTCTTCGTTCGCGTGCCTTACTTTCTTCGACAAGATAGTCAAGCTGAAAGCACAGGTCAGTCAGACCTCGCGGATCTTTTGCTGCGGCGTCACGTAAACTAGTTTGTCGACCAAACGACCACTGTGCTAGACCGTATCCTGCATTTGCGCCACCTACTTCGTATACATCCGTCGATTTTTTGAATGTAGGATCGCCAGATTCATGTGCTAGGTTTCCCATTACTCCAGCCGTCTGCTCTTCGGATAGACCTTGCCCGCGCAAATAGTCCCACACGAACTTGGACTTATCTTCTGATTTGTTCGCTTCGGCACAATTTACAGGCGTTACTGGAGTTTTGCTGCCACTTTCACCTTTACAAGAGCTGGTCTGATCGGCTGCGCTCGTATCTGCGGGCTGTGTAGATGCCTGCTGATCCGCGGGATCGGCAGGGTCAGCGGGTGTTGTGTTGCCTGTCTGACCATATACTGCAACGGGTTTTCGATCTCCTCCGTTTACACCACCGACACGCTCCTCGTAGTGAAGATGTGGGCCAGTGCTTTGTCCTTGATTGCCAACTCTGGATATTTGCTGACCAGTTTTTACTTTAGCTCCAACAGGCACCATAAGATCATCACCCGACATATGTCCATAAACGCTGCTAATTATTTGCCCGTCAACATCATGTTCGATGACAATCCAATAACCAAATCCAGATGCCGTTCCGGAGTGAGTCACTGTACCGTCGCGAGATGCGTAGATCGGCTGCCCCAATATCCCAGGACCCGCTAAATCGACACCCTGGTGTCCGGGTCGATTAGGAGCACGATAGTCACTCGATATCGGTGTGCCGGCAACAGTAGGGAACGCCCAGCCACTCTCATCTACCGCACCAGTGCTTGTTGGTTCTTCTGTGGTTGATGGAGTACCTGTGCCGCTAGATCCAGTCACGCCACACTTCTCCCAATACAAAATATCAAAACTACCCTTTTCTTTTTCGCTTGGATTCGCTTCAGTAATGGCGAGGGCTGTACTTGTAAAAAAAGTAAGAGTAAACACAATAGCCGCAATGAAGTATGTGATGCTTAGGGGTGTTGTACGCTTTGTGAATTCCATAATCACTCCGACAGTGCCTTTTTAACGGCTTCTGGCAGATTTTTATTTAAAAATAATCCCGTTCCTGGACCAGCCACGATCGTTAATGTGCCATTTATATCTTGTATTATGACGTCAGCGTCGCTTGTATCTTGCTGGCTATTGCGGATTCTTAGAATATACCAGTTCTCTAGCGGATTTTGCTTGCGTACAATCGTATAAATAGGTAAATTTGTCGTACTATCTACCAAACCAGGGTTATTTTCTAAAACAAATGTATTCAAATCCTCTTGGGTTCTTTGAGCAACATAAGGCTCACTTCCCTGGTTTGCCGCACCATCATTATTGGTCGGCGTATCTTGCGAGTTATCAGATGAACTACCGGGTTCGGTTATTCCATCGTTTGGCTGAGGTTGTTCTTTTACTACGCTTAGCACTATCCAGATGCCAACGCCGATCAATGAAACGACAAAAAGGATGCTGACTATAGTGATGATCTTTTTCTTTGTCTGCATGATTACCCCTTCGTCGCCCTAAATGCTGAAACTGTCGAACCATAACTTTGGGTACCGTGAAGTATGTTGTCTTCTTTAGGGCTACCTGGAGTTGATGAATGGAAAATTTTGAATGTCTTTGCTGCGGGATCGTTTGATTGAACGATCGCGACATGACCAGACGATGTAACGATATCACCTTGAGTGGCCTCTTCGAGCGATATTTTTTGCCAATGTTTACTTGTTTCGTATTCTGGTTCGGCTACATATGCCTGATCCTCGACCCCCATAGCTTCAACGTACGCCATGCGTACTATGCCCGAGCAGTCCAAGATCGACTCCCATTCAGGAACTTTCCCTGCATTGAATTCGTCGATCCATTTTTTTGCATCGGGAACATCACCATGTCCACCGCCCCATTTGTACTGATAGTTGTCGTACTTCAGTGCGCAAGTATAAATTGCCGTGGGGCCACCACCAGCACAGGTACTGGATGGTACAGCTGCTGCTTCTGCGCTATCCCAGCAATTCAGCGTGCCTTTGCCTTTTGCAATTTCCGCACATATTTTGTGCCATGTCCTAAAATTGACCAACATGTCACTCTCTTTTAGACATTGTTTGCCGGTAAACCAGTCTTGATCACGATCACTTCCTTCTTCGAACGGATGCGAAGAGAATCCCCATGGATCTTCTCGCTTCTCGCTGCAATACGTGATCCATTTTTGATACTGACTATCTGGATTTGGCTTACCATCACCATCTATAGACGGTTCTCCATCGCACCCTTTTTCGCAGCCATCGCCGTCATCTGCCGTTCCGCCGTCATCTTCGCTTTTATTTTGTTCATCTTCCATCCATTGTCGAGTATCCTGAAAATAAGTGCTTTTTACTTCTTTTTCTTGAGTGGAAATACCTTTCAGTTCTTTTTGCGGCGTATCTGGTAGTATTGTACAGAACTTGTCGCCATCGACTCCTAGATAGTCTAATCCTTCGTCTTTGATTTTATCTTCGGTATTGCAGTCATATCGCTGCTCTTGTTCTTGAACTGGGTTGGTATAAAGAGCGTTTGCTTGTGTGGATAACGCCGTTGGTACGACATTTAACAAATTAAACACTCCACCAAACGCTGTACTGCTAGATGTATCCTCAATCTTCACTGATCTAATTAACGAGCTTACGAAGCTATATTTATTTGATGTATCAAAAGGTGTTGATTTCGCGTCTTCTTTGTCTAGCTCGGCTATTTTTTCTACGTATGGATCAGTGTAGGTTATATAGGATTTGTAGTTTGATTTCGTGGTCGGTTTTAACGCGTAGGATGTTGCAGCTGAAGTTAATATTATTCCCGCACCCGCGGCGATGGCATTCCCCGCATCTACTCCTTTTGTGTCTGACCCTATATTCCAGTTACGAATAACGCTTTCGGCAGCAGCAGCTACAGCTCCCGCGGTCGCGGCAATAAGCCCCTTCTTTAGCAGGCCGATTAGACCCTGTATATCTTCACATGTAGGTACTCCTGCCGCGCTCTGTAGAATAGTATCAATAACCTGATTACTCATAACAGCACACTGGCACATCTTGAGGCCTATTACAGTTGTTGCGGCACCGAAGGGTCCTGTCGTACCTATTGCAGCCAATGATTGAGTAGCGAGTAATGTACATTGTGCTGCTATAGCTGCTAGACTGCCCGCTGTACGACATACATTTTTTAATGCATCTTTACCATCGATGCCAGGTCCCGGGGTGACGGCGTTAACAAAGACGCCGGTCGCAGCCTCGAGTGCAGTAGTAGCAGCGGTAGCACCTAATAAGGCTTTTGTTGAAAGACTCAAGCCACCCTCTCCGTCATATCCCAGGACGTATTTTTCAGCGAATAAAGCTAATCCTGTCATGTCACCGTGTGCCGCAATCCTATAGCCTTGAGAATCTGTTGCACTGAGATTATATTTCGGATTCTTCTCTCCGTTTTCAAGGTATTCGTTTCGTTCAACGTATGTCAATCTATCCGATAAATAGCTTACTGCCGTAGCGGTCGCTACACCCGCTTTTATCATATCGGCAACTTTCAAGAACTCCATAGCGAAATTAGCTAAGCGCAGCATATGTTTTGATTTAACGGCAGCCAGGCCAATCGTTGTGCCTTTGTATCCAGCGCAGACCGTTTGTATAAACGAAGTGACGCCGCCTACTTTGGCGGCAGCTCCCCCTCTATTTGCTCGCTCTTCTGTTTCGCTTCGAACTTCATCAGATACCCGCCGTGCATTTGCCTCGGCATCGGCCTCGCTGCTTCCGCCAGTTGTGGCGTTAAACTGACGCGCACGCTCTGCCTTAGCTTCGTCTGTCTCACCTTCTGTATAGTTTGTTGCTTGCTTGCCGCTTGCAATCTTTAGACGCTCAACAAGAGTGCTTCTGAATTGTTGTGTTAAATAGTTCCCCGATCTACCGTTGTCGGCATTTACGGCGACACGTCTAGCGGATGGATTGGAATCTGTATACCTACTAAAGTCGGCACCATCAGATGACACATGCCCATCCGGAAACTCCAGGGTATTTACCTTGTATCGATTTTGATCCGTAGCAGGATCAGCAGGATCCATGTCAGTTGCGTTTTTGCCAGTCTCCTTGCCGTCAGCGTCGACTTCGACTGCGTCGACTTTGAACCCTGCTTCTTTGTACTTTTGGATAAGTGATTTTGACGCACTTCCTAGTTGGCAGCTAATTTTTGACTTACCGTTGCAAGGATCATTAATATGGTTTGCCTTGAATGCAACGGCCAACATTGCTCTGGTCATCAACAGGCTAGTACGAGTTGCTGATGCTTGGTCGTTATGAAAAACTTCTTTCATTTGGACTAGTAGCATTCCCGGGGATAGTGTAACCGTCACAACCGCGCCACCACCAAGCAACATCCCGACAACTGACCCGGTCGGGCCTTTTTTGCCTTTGACGTTGATTTGCATCGAGCCTAGGCCTTTTGCAGGGCTGCCATCGGTAGATTCTTTGCCGACCGTGGTATTCCAGCCTGCTTCTGCGGGATTATTTTCTTTGTCGCGGGTACTTGCTATATTTTCGTTTGGGTCGGGGTTGCTATTGGGATTGTTTTGAACGGTATCTCCGTGTGAATCGACATGAGTAGAGCCTCGATGTCCAAAATCAAGGTGATTTACTATGTCATCAAAGCCATCGCCATCTCGGTCGTGACCCTCAATAGCCTCGTGACTTCCATCGACTTGATTGTGATATGCTCTGTCGCCAGGATTTAGATTGTCGGCCTCATTACCAGCTTGCTGCTCGCGTTCTAATAAATCAGTACCGGACATAGTTGTGGTTTATGCCACCTGTTGAGCGGCAGCCTCCTGAGCTGCTCGTTGACGAGCCATCTCCTGCATTCGTTTTTCTTCTTCTTGCTGCATTTGCTGGACTGGGTTGGTCGTGACCAATTGATGTTCTGTACGAGACGCAACTACTTGAATATGCACGTGATTTGAACCAGCGAAGAACAACCCCTGACCAACCGGAAAGTTAGCTAGTCGTTTGCGCTCTTCGTCTGTCAATTTGAATACATCGGCCAATACGTCGACCGCACTTGGGGATTGTTTTAACAACAACTGCATAGACGAGTTGGCGACGATCGCACGGCCCATCTTGCTGGCCATGAAGTCTTCAACATCCTGACTGATCGTTGTCACGCCTAGGTAGTATTTTCGAGCACGTTTCGCCAGGCTGAACAAGAAGTTCGCAGAATCTTCGTATTTCATCAGCTGCCAGGCCTCGTCCACGATCAGCATGCGTTTTTTGAGATGTGACCTGGTGACATTCCAAATGTGTGATAGGACGATATACATCGCAACCGGACGAAGTTCGTCTTCGAGGTCGCGAATATTAAACACGACCATTTGGTTGTTAATATCAATGTTTGACTGCTGGCTAAAGATACCCGCAAATGTACCTGTTGTATATTTGCGCAGTCGTTGTGCCAGCGCAGGACCAGATCCTTCCATGTGAACGAGTGTGTCATACAGATCCATCATGGTTGGAGCTAGTGAGTTGTGCGTCAGCGGGTCGCTGGTAATGCCTGATCGTGCATACGTATCAATCAATGCTTGATCAAGGTCAGCTTCTTCTGCAGGTGTCAAGCCTGTCGAATCAGTCACGCCGCCAGTTGCAATGTGCGCTCCACCTAGCATTAGCCGTAGTAGTCCGTGAAGCGTCACAAGGTTTGCCCGCAGTGCATCGTCTGCTTCTTCGTTATCGACGACACGCGGTAAATCAAATGGGTTGATACGAACGTCAGAGTTAAGTGATAAACGAATATAGCTACCGCCAACAGCGTCAGATAATTTCTGATACTCGTTTTCTGGGTCGATAATCAGCACGTCGGCACCCATCATCATACTTCGTACGGCCTCTAGTTTGACGGTGAATGATTTACCAGAACCAGACTTTGCAAAGACCACCATATTGGCGTTTTCTAGTGTGTACCGGTCAAAGATAACCAGGCCGTTGTTGTGCATGTTAATTCCGTACAGTATGCCCTTTTCTTGCGTCAGGTCAGCACTAGTGAACGGAAAGCTGGTGCTGATGGCGCCGGTGTTCATGTTACGACGAATCTGCAGCTGATCGGTCATCTGTGGAACGGTCGTGTTTAACCCTTGTTCTTGCTGCGACGATGCAACCTTGCTAAACACTAATTGTTGGCCGAAAATTGTTTCAATCTTGTGCTGCACAAAGTTCAGTTCATCCATACTATCGCCATAGAGCGTGATGTACAGTCCATAGCGGAAGAATCGCTCCGACCCCACCTGAATCTCATCACGAAGTTCTTCGGCGTCATTTAACGCCGCTTCTAGTCCTGGGTCGCGCGTACGACCCTTTTCTTCGTTGATAGCCATAGTAGCCTGCATTTGCGTTACCTTTTTGCGAAGGTTTTTCAAGACAACTTCGCTTTCTACAGGATAGAAATACATACTCACGTCGAGGACTTCGTCGATATTGATAATCGAACTTAACCAGCCTGTATAGATCTGGCGAGGGTACGCATAGACATAAATAGTACGACCGTATTTTGTTCCCAGGCGGAAATAGCTGGAATGGATTTCTAGGCTGCTGGGTGCAACCAGGTCGCGAAGTGTCGTGATGCCTTTTAGGAATGCCTGTTCAACCTCAACTTGTTCACGTGCGCGTTGCTGCGCGGCAATATCGACTGCGTCTAATTTTTTGGCCATTCTATAACTCCTCCCGAATCAAATGAGGTCGCGGTGCATCACCCTCGCCTTTTCGAACATACATTGCAGTGATGCTTTCGAAATTACCAAGTGGTTCGCGAACAGCAGTGTCTGGGTTGTAAAAGTTATAATACAGCTCGCCTAATTCTTTTGTATTGAGTTGCACACATTTAATACCCAGCTGAAACAGCCCGCTCATAACAGCGTCGGAATGGTTTTTGATTTCGTCTTTTGCCTTTTCGTATTGCGCATGATCGACCACGATCGCTCGTTGTTTTGGAGCGCCGCCGCCAAAGATTGTTCCGAATAGGCTTTTGCTACCGCGTTTAACGGTGTTCAAATCACCGTGTGGCCAGTATGGGATAACAACATAAAAACTCTTGTCCATAATGTTTGCTTCCTGTGAAACGGTGTCAATAAAGTCAATATAGTCATCTGTCAAAACGTTCAGCAGCATGTTTTCTTGGTCGCGGCGAATGTTTGTTAGACGTTCGATGTATGGGCCGATATCAACACGTTGCGATCGGATAAGAATCTGGACAGGAAAATACAGTGAGTTCAAAAAGTTTTGATAACTGTATTCAATACCTTCGCGCTCTTTGCTGCTCATCAGATCAAAGTTGATTGATTTGCAGGCAATGACAGCACGAAAACTACCATCATTCATAACGACCATGTTGTCACGCAACTCAGAGAACAGCAGGCTGTTTTGTGTGGTATTGGGGTTGGAAGGCGCAGAAGGAGGAGTTTTGGCGTCGGTTGGGTTAATCGGTGCGCCAGCGGGTTGCTGTGGCATGGCTTGACCGGGCTGCATTGGCATCCCTGGTTGACCGCCTTGCATCTGCGGACCTTGCTGCATCTGATTATTTGGTGGCATTGTGTTTGTCTCCACTCCCTCTTACTGTCGTCGTTACCGTAAAGAAATTGTTACTTCGTCGCCTTCGACCATCCCCTGGTCAAGGTCTTTTTTAGCGAGGCGATTTGCCTCTTCGGCTAACGTCGACACCTTTAGATCGTCGCGTTTTGCCAGTTCTTCCGCCCTTTTCTTAGCACGTTCTATTGTACCATCGGACGTAGGTGTTACGCTAGTGCTTTTCGTCGTATTATTGCGCGGTATGCCCGCTGCACGGTCATCTGATGCTTCTTCTGCGAGTGCAGATGCATATGCGATTGCATCTAGCTGTTCGCGCCCCAAATAGCTTTGGGTAGTTGGTTTAATCTGCGCTGGTTGCTGGTGTGCCATTGGATTAAACGGCGTCGCAGGATCGTATTGATCGGCTGCGGGATTAATTGGCGGCTGACCTGCGAGTAGTGGATTTGACTGTGCGACTGTGGTCATAGACGTGTCATCGGTTACGGCCGATTGCTGCATTTGTGCTACGGCGTTTTGATGAGCCGTAGTTGATGATTGTTGTAGTCCTTGGGTTAGCCGCTGCGAAGCTGCGTTGTTTGTATCCATCATGTCGCCAGTCGCCTGTGATTCGTAGTACAAATCGGTGTTGATCGACGTGTCTGGTGTGGGTACGCCTTGTCCACGCACGGACCAGCCGTGACTGTCGACAAGGTCTGCCAAATAGCCCAGGCGACGAGTTGCTTCGTCTTCGCCGAATTGTTTCGTCAGGATCTTTTCTGAATCTTTTGGCGGGATAATGGTGACGAACGAATCAATACCATCCGGTTGCCACATACGTTTGCGTGATTTCAAAAAGTAAAACGACACAACGGCGGACAGATACGTTTCCATCGGTTGGTCTTTACGTAGCGGTAGCGCTAATGCAGCAAAAAACAGCATGATCGGGATTGGTACGATAACCAGTGGTATAAATACCTGATACAGACCCCATGCTCCTGCCATAGATATAGCAACGACAATCAGATAAATGAACTGCCGAAAGCTAAACGGACCAATTAATTTGTCATCCGCCTCGACGTCTTGTGGTACTTTATAAACCGCCATATGTTAGTTCTAGTGTATCTTATATGCTAATGTTTTGCGACAGCTAGACTCGCGTAGTGTCTGTCGGTGCGTGGCGCGGAGCGATAGTGCTCGCTGCATTTGGACCACGGTTTGTAGCTAATTCCGTAAGCATCTGTCGCTGTGCACCACCGAGTTTAGCTGCCGAAGTAGACTCTAAGATTCTAGTGGCATCACTATGGTTTAGTGCATCACTGGCAAATGCGGCATGGAGTGATGCATGAGACTGCGTTGCAATTTGGTCATCTGAAAGCCCGCTAAATGCATTAGGACTTCTAGAGAAACTCTGCAAGCCTCCACCCGATATTTGCCCTGTGTCAGATGTACTGTATTTCTCTGACATCCATCCATTAAGATCTCCAGACTTCTCTTTGATGCCGCCATGATGTTGACCAGTATGCTGTTTGAGCTCAGTTAATACGTGAGATGAGTTTGCAGTCTGAGTTTGTCTCTCGGCTTCTATAATAGCGCTTGCAAATTTGTCAATGCCGCCACCGCCCATTCCCATAAGCATATTCTCTGCTGCCTTTGCCTGGATTTCGTTCCCATCTCGAATTGCCTCTGCAAGTTTGTTGGCAATTTGACCCATATCACCGCGTGTTGAATACTGCAGCTCAGCCTGTGCTCCACTGATGTCTTCCTGTTCCGCTTTCATATTCTGCGACATTGCTGATCGACGAAGCGCTGATGCTTGCGCTTCTGCACCACCGCCACCTGCACCTGTATTATTGAGTACACCTGGTATTCCACCTGCCGCGGCTCTCGTGTATCTCTTTCGCATTTTCTTAAATCTACTATCGCTTTGGTCAATATCCGCTAAGTTTTCACCGAACTTACGGTTCTTATAGTTCTCTTTTGCTGCTTTACGGATAGCTTGGCCTCTTCCGAATGCTGATTTCTCGTATGCTTTGTTCCCAAGGCTTCCCGCACCGCCAGTACCCTTCTGTACTCCCGCGGCAATTCGCCCACCAATAGCACCAGCAGCAGAAAGCGCACCTTTAAGTACTGCCCACACCGCCAATAGTGGCGCAACGGCGATTCCCGTGGCAACAAGACCTAACATCATACCAGACTGTGCGGTCTCGGGACTATCAACTGATGTAACAGTGAAGCCTTTTTCGCAAGGCAAAGTAAACCCGTCATTTACAGCGTTCTCATCTTTCTTTGCTTGCGTTAAACCGGCGGCTTCTTGTTCTTTCCTCTCGACACACTCTTCGGTCGTTTCTGTGTATTGTTCGGGTGCTGAACCGGCCATTAATATGATAGTACTCGCTAGTTGCCCACTTCCAAACAGCAGCGCTACAACAGGGAATACCATTAATAGTCCCCAAAACATCTTTAGCCATTTATCGAATAACTTCTCTGTATTCGGCAATAGATACAGTACAAATGCAATTGGCGAGATAACGACCAATAGGATTAGAATGGCTTTTCGTAGTAATAAAATCGCAATTATTGTCGCTGCTGTGACGACAACTGTTGTGATTATTAATGCCAATGGACCCAATATCAGCCATATAAATCCAGCCAGCGCCAGGGCGGCGATTGCAATGTAGGCCAGTACGCCACCACTAGTTTCTGTATTTAGACCCTGTGCAGATCCGCTTAGAATGGATGGACCGATATCATTGGCAATTCCTGTCAGGCCTGCTTTTATTGCAAACCCCATGATATTAGATAAATCTACCATGATCTGACAGATATAATAGGATGCGTTAACGGCAATGGCTGCAATTATTAGTCGTGGCAACATGCGCTTAATGCCGTAGTTGTTAAGTCCTGATCCTGTAATTTGCGAATAGATGATAGCCAAAAATGCGACAACAAACATGATGTTTGCTAGGTTTCGAGCTTGCTCCCATGCTGGCTTTGCACCCTGGTCTGCCAACAGTCTAGGGTCTACCTGTAAAAAGTTATTTGCAAGGAGACTAAAAGTCTTATCTGCGATAGTTGCCGCCGTTTCTATGACTGGACAAAGTATCCAGCCGATTTTTTCTACTGCGCATGTTGTGCCATCTGTGGGGTCTGCAGTTGTATCGACGGGATTTTGCGCAGGTGGGCTTGATGGCGTCGCTGGACTATTCGGTGTTGATGGGGTCTGACCGGCGGGCGTATCACCTGTTGCAACGTACACATTGTTACCACTTCTATTTTGCGTAACGTTGTAACATTTTGTAGTGTCTTTGCCGTTAGTTGCATTGCCCTGGACTTGGCTACCCGGACAATTTCCAACGGCCTTCGCAATATCAGTGGGTGTAAAAATGCCCAAGAATGCAAACAAAAGAACCCCCCCAATGATCACTGAGAAGGTTCTGGTTTTATTTAATTTTTGTATTCCGCCCATGCTTACATATAGAATACACTAATCGCTATCCTATAACAATAAGCAGGTCTATTCTGTTATGTTAAGATTGAATTCGTACATATCCAATATGAAACTCTCATCCTCGTATGGAACGATTTTCTGGATAGTCCACTCGCCGCCGTCTTGTCGAATTGTTATTTGCTGTTGGATCGTACTGTTGCCGTTCTGTACGTTAGCGGTCATTACGCGCATTGCATAACCGTTGGATTCGACGTCTCTAAAATTATCTTTGTAGAAATTATCAGACCAATCAGTAACTTCTCCGGTAAAGACAAGGGGAGCTCCACCATTCGTAAAAGTACCAACAAATCGATCCCAGTCGTCTTGGTTTTCAGGGTTCATGATACCTGCAAGGACTTTTATTGCTTCGTCTGGATTAGTTTGTCCTATTTTCCATGCGCTATATGCATCAACAGTGAATTTATCGAGCACACCTTGACTGTCGGATAGACTGTCGTCGGCGTCATTTGTTTCAAACACTGGATTTAATTCATAGCCATCTTCTCGCAATTCTGCCAAACTTTCCTCTCTCATCGCATCAAGCTGTATTTTTGAGTATTCAACTTGCTGTGTCCTCGTCACCTCCATAGGGTTTAGAAACTGGCTAGATCCCATTGCGGCTAATCGGGCAATAGGGTCTTGCTCAATGACTGCAGTATTATTGTCCAGATCGATACCTGGCGCATCTAGGCTTGGAATGTCTTGGCCAGCAATCGCCTCAAATTGAAGCTCTACTGATTTTTCAAAGAATTTTTTCTCTACATAGTCACTAACGGGAATAACTACGCTCAAAGCTGCGATACCTGCAGCACCCATGCCGACTTTTTTACCGGTCGATAATTTCTTTTTTTCCGCAGGCGTTACTTCTGGAGTTGCTGATGCTGGAGTAGCGGTCGGATTTTCATAGTATCGGTGTTCACCATCAAAGTGAACGGTAGGGTCGTCGTTGATTTGATCTGAACTAACCATGGTAATATGCCCATCTTCGATGGCCTGCCCTATGGGTGTTTTATCATAGCCGGTTGGACTTACTGTAATATGTCCAGGGAAAAGTGATTTCTGCTCAACACTCTCTGTGTTGTTTTGGGGATCATATGTAGGATCAAACTCAGCAAAACTGCGTTCGATCTGATTATTGTTAGTTTCGGAAGCTTGGGCTTTGTGTCGAGATGTGTTCTCAATAGACATAGCGCTTGGTCCTTAATCCCATAAAGGGTTACATAAATTTCAAGTTACTATATAATTATACACTATATTTGTAAAGTTTGCAACTATTTTTGACAAAATATGTTATAAATGCCCTTGTAAATCAAATATATTTTTGATTTACAAGGGTCTAAGAAGGTCTACTTTGGTTCGTTTGCCGGATGAATGATGCCATCAAGGAACTGGAGTGATGGTTCGACGAATTTCTCATGGTAGTCAAGATGGTTTTCGCCTGGAACAGTTGTTGGTGATACGACGCCAGGTAGGATAAGCGTTGATGCGCTAACACCCATCGATCGTAGTTTGTCTCGCAACTGGTAGGCCTGGTCTGGACCAACAAGTATGTCAGAATCGTATCCCGCTAGGAATGTCGGTGGTGTTAATGGACTTGCAAAGAGTGCTGGCGACATAGTATTGAAATTATCAAGGCATTCGAGAGTTTTTTTGGTGGCGAGTCGGCGAACATTCTGACTGAGGTCACCAGAACTTCCTTCTCCCCCTGATTCGCTAGCAGATTCCCCTGATCCTCCAGATGATGCGCTCGACAGTAGCGATTGTGCCGTTGTACTGGTTTGCTGTGCACGTTGAGCTAGTGTCAGTACTTGGGTGACTGTTTCGAGTGGGGTCATGTTGTTGATGCCGTTGTTGGCGAGACCACCGTCGTCTGGTGAATTACCCTCGCCGCCGTTTAGTATGTCAATGACATTTGATACTCCATTAAGATCCGTCGGCATGCAAGTTGAATGATCCATGCCAATCGCAAACGCTTGTGGTGAGCGGAATAGTGCGGTGTAGGCGTTTGTAGGTGCCGACCAGCCAACTGCCGCAGCTGCGCCAGATTGACCACTACCTGCTGCGCGCATAGCAAGACTTCCACCAGCGCTATCACCCCAAACCACAATGCGTGACGGGTCAATACCGTACATGTCAGAGTTATTTCGTACATGACGAATAGCACGCATGACATCTTCGTACATATAGTAGACGCCGCTAGAACCTAGTCTGTATGTCGCGACGATTGTCGTGTAGCCGCGTTCTCGCGCTGCACCGCTAATTTTGTCACCGACGCCGTCGTCTGTGTGCCAACCACCACCGTTAAAGAATATAATAACAGGATTATTTTTGCCTTCACGAGCGCTTACTCGCATTGCCTGCTTGTCACCTTTGCCGTTGATGTACGCGCCGTATGTGTTATCTGGGATGTCATCTGGGTTTTTCTTGCCTTCGTCTGAACACGCCCCACCTGGTTCACGTGCTCCCCGTGCTTCACAATCTTTGTCTTGATTTTCTTGGGTCTCTTTGGCCTGATCGATCATCTGCCCTAGCGTGTCTTTGCCGCCACTATTAGACGTGTTTTCTCCAGGTACTGGGTCTGGTTTTGGGTTTGGCGCTGGCGTCGCTGTGTCGTCTCCGGTTGTGCCAGCAGCGTCTGATTCCATGCGTGTAGCCGACGCCTGTTGGCAAATGGTCACGTGACCTTCGTCATGCGTGATCAGGTAATCAGAACAGTCTGCACCTCGCCAGCCATCTTGGCAGGCATACTTCTCGCTCGTATCGGCATATTTTTCACATACCTTGGCGGCAGTTAATTGACCGGATGATTGTGCTCCTACTGTTTGAGTAATGAGTGAAAACGGCAGCATAAGTGCGAATATAAACAGTCCTAGCCTTTTATGTAGACGAATAGCTTTTTTTTGAAAGGTGTGCGACTGTTGCTGTTGTTTTTTCATAATATGTATAGAATACCGCAGATAGAAAATAAGGACAAGCACATTACATTATACTGTTCACCTGGTATACCGCTTGTGGTAGTATAGACGCATAGTATAGACCGTAAGAAACAAGGAATTAACCTGATATGGTGAAAAAGAGTGCCAAAAAAACTAACCGGATATCTCGAAAAAAGACAACCCGCCCGGATTTGCGCCGGTTTGCCCTCCCTGCGGTTATAGTTGTTGCGCTGGGTGCGCTTGCGGTAACTATCTTTGTACTGCCAGACAGAGCTCGTGATGGGGTTGGCGCGGACGGTTTTAGTGTCAGTCGACTAAAAGGCGCGCAACTAGGCGTTGATGCGATCGTGTCAAAACAAGCTGTCGTTGCTGCACTTGGCGATACCGCAAAAGAAGTAAAAGATGGTGACGTGTCTGATGGATTGAATAGAAATGGCAATAAAAGCCAGCAGATTACCTATGAATTTACAACAAAATCCGGAAAGACTGCATCGTTATATATTGACTTGCTTATTTATAAAAGCCAGGCAGCGTACGACGGTGATTCAGTATTCGCTAGTACAGGCGCCGCCGGTACTATAAACGGTCGTGAAGTTCGCTACATGCCAGCAGCGACACTAAGTATGGAGCGAGAGTATGCTCTGCTTGTTAGTAACGGATTGAAGTCATACAAATTTGCGCTACTTCAACCCAATGACAGTGTGACAATTAACGAATTGACAGCACAGAACATCATGAAGAAGATCATCGAACAGTCAAAGCTGTAGTCATAAATACTTCTTTGCTATAAATAGAACCTATCGCGATGATAGGTTCTATTTATAATTAATCAACACTAGTGCCAGGATAAGAAGTGAATGTCGTTACTGGTATAAAAGTCATCAACATACGACCAGTAGTTTGCGTAGTCTTTTTGGGTACAATCTATAGTGCCCGCAAACGATCCGTCAACTGAACATGCCATCGTGTATGCACGAAAATTCGTCAGCATCTCACTGTCTTCAAGACATTTCTTTCCGGTGTACCAGTCTTGATCTCCTGACGCACCTTCTGTGACGGCCATATACATATCTGTTTGCACTCGTTCGTACTCACTTCCCTGACCTTCGGTACCTATCTGTACGCCGTCGGGGCTTTTTGACAAGCGTCGTTTTTCTTTTTCATCATCATCAAGTTCTTTTGATCGGACATCGAGCCCCGTTCGCCCCCATGGATCTTCACGGTTAACGCAGTAGCGAAGGTATTTGTCGTATTCACTGTTTTCGATAGCTTTGCCTGTTTTTTTGTCGATAAACGGTTCGCCGTTAGCCTTTTGCGCTTCGCTGAGCATACGACTAACCATCGCCTTGTCTGCAAAGCGTCCGTTCGTTCCTTCGCCGTCTGTTTGTTGTTGGCGCTGTTGAAGTTCCTGAATATTTTTATCTGTTTCCTCTGGATGCTTTTCTGTCATGTAGGCCAATACATCGTCTACGTCAGCGTCCATTTCTTCTTTGCTCATACTGTAGCGGATGTTACAGCCCATGTCGGCTTCGATGCCTATCTCTAGATATTCAGAGTCAGAACACGTTAGTCGTGATGGTTCGAATTTGTCCGGCTGTAAATTATAGATTGCGTTGGCATTTGTGCTGAGTTTGCCGATAGAGGTTGGAATAAGCCCCATCACGTTTGCCAGCGACGCAAGGATTGGCGTTGTCGACGACGAAGCTGAGGTTGCCCCTAGCGATCGAGCGAGCGACCCGGCGAATGAAAATTCGTTATATATATCAAACTGATTCTGTTTTGCGGCGTAGCGATCCACAAGCTCTGCCTCTTTGTCTGACGTTGTTTCTTGTGCTAAATATGTAGTTAATGATGATTTGTCCGCTGGTCGCATTCCGCGCGACATCGCCATATCGCCCAAAATAATACCGGTTCCTGCAAAAATCGCATCACTGGCTGCCTCACCCTTCGTATCATAGGTAAAGTCTTTTGCGAGCCTATCGGCGAGTCCGCTCATAAGCCCATTGAGGACGCCAGATATATAGGGCATCGTTACCTGAACGGTCATCAGGGCGGTCGGTGTCATTAGATACTGACCTTTTGGTGGCGGTGGGCAGATTCTGTCTGACAATATAGCAATTCCACCAACTGCACCCACAGTTGGTCCAGGAGCCCCTGCAAATGTGAGCGCTGGACAGTTACTTGGTTTCATGGCTGACCTGTTTGCGTTCGTCTGACCGCTCAAGCAATACTCGCGCGAATCGGATGCGATGTCTGTTGGCGGTGCACCTAGTCCACCTGGTGCGCCAGTAATGCCTTTTGTGGCTGTCGAAGTAGTAAGTAGCTGCACGGTAGCCGGGAGGAGAACTCCGGGAGTATCAAACGCCCATGCATAATATTTTTGTCCAGTTCCTGACGCAGTGACTCCTTCGCGGAGAACAATATGTCGATACATTGATGCGTCGGTAGCGTTTGATCCGTTATAGCCTCCGTCTGGGCTCCAGGCGACTTTGCTGGCAAGTGTGTTGGTTGTTATCTCTGATGATCCGCCAGCTTTTATTTGATCTGCCGCAATCAAATACTGCATCGCAAATCGCGCAACCGTAACTGTTTTTGCTTCCTGGACGGCATTGTAGACAACTTTTTGCTGTGTCCACATTGCGCACTGGCCTTGTGTGTATGAATTAACTTGCTTTGCTATTTCTTGAGATGTTTTATTAAGTGCATCTTTGGAGTCATTTTCTGTAAGGGTTTTTAAACTATATGCACCCTGCCCTGCCTCGTTGACCTTCTCGCTACTTCCTTGCATCGATGCATCAAATGATTCGTTGACTTCTTTGTAGGTTGTACCGGATGTCGTTGCGTTTTTTGTAAGATCAAACTCTGTTTTTAATCGCTGCTGGAATCGTGCATCCATAAAAAAACTGGATCGTGGATTCCAAACGGCATTTGTCAGGTTGCGAATCTTGTCGTTCGTATCAGCCAATTTTTTGAACTGATCACCGCTTGATGCAGTGCCAACATTGTCAGGGAATTCAATTGAACTCACTTTCCAACGACTTTCTGGCTTGTCGTTACCAAAATCACGGTCGTCAAGATTGTCTTCTTCGACCTTTTCACCGTTGACGGTAAAGCCGAATTTTTTGAATGCCAACACCTGCGCGCGACTCATAGTCGTCAGTTTGCATTTAATCGTTTCCTTGTCGCTACAGTCGCTTTTGCCTAGTTTGTAGTCAATCATCTTGATGCTGTATTTACTGAGTGCTGTCGTGGCGTCCGCTAGGTCATTGACGAATAGATCCTTTATGTTCACAAGGATAATATTCGGCGCAAACAAAGACGCGTATCCGATGCCCATTATAATAATACCGATCACAAACATGAATGCTGACTTGTTGCGGATTTGCAGCGCAAGTCGTTTACCTAGTGGTACGGTTACTTCCTCTTTCGTGTCTTGACCCTTTGAGACAACGGCAGCGGCCTCGCGTTCTTTGACGGTTGCATTGTTGCTGGTGCCGTCATCGGACGCATTTTCTAATTCTTCAAGAGATTTGCCTGTTTTGTTGAACTTGCGTTCATAGTCTGTGTTTGCGGCGTCATGTTGTTCTGGTTGTGTATCTCCGCCAGCCATTATTTGTCACCTTTTTGCTCCGGCGTTGTTGTCGGCGGTTCGTCGCTTTTAGTGTCGCGATTATTCAGGATGTCCAAGCGTTCTTCTGCTTGTTTTACTTCTGTCGCAGAGTCAAATATATATTTTTGAGCACGAGCTTTCGCTTTGTTTTCGATACCGCTTGTTGGTGGCTGAACCATGCCGCCCATTGATGCGCCGCGGGGTTCTTTATTCAAGAAGCTAGCAGCGTCTACTTGGACTGGAACTGCAATAATCTGCGGAGCTGAACCGCCGCCGCTATTTTGTTGAGATCCGCCCATCGATGCTGCGGCGATCGGTGCATTGGTGACTGGGCCAGGAGTACTTGGTGCGCTTGGTCCAGACTGCCCAGATCCACCACCTTGTCCACCACCCTGGCTTCGTTGTTGATCCTTGGACATTGGTCGCGTCTTATTAAGATTATTAAAGATGTCTTTAGCTGTCTTGCCTTTATCTTTTTTATCGTCAGTTGCAGTTGCTGCGACATTGATATCGATACCATTGCCATTTTCATCTTTTGCAACGGCCGTTTGCTCAAGTTTCTTGGCGGCTTCACCAGCGACATCGCCTACGGTAGGCTGTCCAGACTGATCAGCACCAAATTGTGCTAATGCTGGATTTTGCGCAAGTGAATTGTTCAACGCAGATTCTGGGTCTGTGCTTGCGCCACCCGGAAGTCCGCCGCCTAATCCAGATCCACTTGCACCTGCTCTACCTGCTGCGCCGCCCGTTGGTAGCGCACTTCCTGCTTTTGTAGCTTTACGGCGCCGTGACAGTCGACTGAACGCCGGGCGACGATCAAATGAAGGCAATCCGGCAGCTGCGCCTGCCTTTGAACCTTGGCTTTCTCTGTTGGCTAATTTTGCTTTCATCTTTTCATCTTGTGACTTCGATCCACGTTTGTTGACGTTGGCAGCAAACTTGCTACCGGCAGTACTGACGGCTGACGACACGTTCTTTAGAATGAACCACACGCCGATAAGTGGAAGAACTGCAGCACCAGATGCTGCCAGGTCGGTTGTAATACTACCCGATCCGCCATTGCGCCCATTATAGCTGTCGTCCTTGACTGAGTAGTTAGCGTCGGCACCTCCAGATCCAACATTGACTATCGTCGCGCTAATTACCTGCCCAGTACCCAGTAGGAATGCGATAACCGGATAAATGAGTAGTAGTTGAAAAAACAGCCTTCCCCATTGTTGAAATATTCGTTCAAGGTTTGGCAAGAGGTATGCAACAAAGATTAGTGGCGATATCAAAATGAACATTGAAATAACTACCTTACGCATGATCAGCAGTACCAGTCCTGCCGCGCACACCACTGCGATCGATACTGTTACAGCAGCGACGGGCGCAAGGAGTATCCAGACTGTTCCAAATTTGGACAAGACAGCGGTAGTGATATCTGTTAGCCTGCTATCGCTGAATCCATTTTCTGCACTAGTCAATGTCATTGCGGCATCGCCAATCGACCCGCTGACACCCGTCATTAGCTGCAGAATAGCGTCGCCACCGATATTAGAGGCGTCGATAGCAAGGACACATACCGAATACGATAAATTCACCAGGATTGCGCCGATGATCAGCCTCGGTAACATCCGCTTGATGCTGTAGCCGCCAGAATTACGGCCGCTGATCTGTGTATAGATAACCCACAGAAACGCGATAACAAATATGATATTTGCGAGTGTCAGCATCATTTGCCATGCTTTATAGACACCGCTATCTCCACCGGTCAAATCGTATTCAACGCGTAAGAAATTCTGATTAATAAATGCAAAGCCGTAATCGGCCAGGAGTGCAATAGACCGCATGATCGGACATATTACCCAGCCAACGGTCTCTATTGCGCAAGTTGATGATGTTGATCCATAGCCCGACGATAGTCCAGATGTTCCGCCTAGCGTTGGCTGTGCGTTTACGGTCGCGTTAAGGGGTCCAACAGCACTTGCCGATATGGAAAGTAGCGCAACAATAGCAAAAACACCCACCTTTTTACTCATTGAGCGGACTAATCGGACCAGATATGATGGCCGGGCATTTAGCATAACTAGTATAAAGTATCGGCTATGCCTCTTATGCTGTCAATAACAGTTTTGAACAATCCCCTATCCACTTGTGTTTATATGCCTGGTATTGTATTTTATGTAGTAGATATGAACATAAAACAAATAAAAAATACACTTCTTGCATTCCTGTTTGTAGCATCCTCTTTTGCTGGCTCTGCACTGTTGAGCGATACGGCGCTGGCCTATAAGTGCCCTGCAGCAGATGAAGAATTTCACTCCTCTGATAACTCATGCTGGAAAAAGACAACAACGACAAAATCAGGTAATGCCGGCACCTGTGCATCCGGTGAGACGCCTGGGCGCAATGCGTCTGGCGCATTGACCTGTACTAAGCTCGAAAGAACCAACAGTGCCCCAACAAACGACGACGGCCAGCCAGCCTCATTCTCCTGCCCAACTGGACAGGAATATCACGCATCCGACAATTCGTGTTGGACGAAAACTACCGAAACACGAACGCTTGGCAACGCGGGTACATGCGGAGCCGACGAGAAACCAGGACCTGGCGCAAGGCAATGTACTAAAGATGTCTATACAAAGGGAGCTAATCCTACGATAGCTACGAGTGCAAACGCAAACCTAGCTTATTGCGAAAAGAAGTATGTTAGTACCGGACTTGAAAATATGACCGCACAAAAAGCAGCTTGTCAAGCTGGACGTGAAGGCTCGAGTTGCGATACGTTTACAGATCCAAAAGCAAAAGAGGCTTGTGAGGATGGTCAAAAAAATGCACCGATTTCGGGTGGCGGTGGCGGTGGACCTACTCAAGGTACAGGTTCATGTGGCGGAGCGCGCACTAATCTAATCAGCTGCGATGGCGAAGGCATTACGGCACTTGGCAACGTCCTTAAACAGGTACTACAGATCCTCACGGTCATGATTGGTATTGTAGCTGTCGGCGGCATTGCTTATGGTGCAGTTATGTATGCAAGTGCCCAAGACAACTCTGGTCAAACACAAAAAGCGATTGAAGTGATTCGTAACGTGTTGATTGGTATCTTACTGTATGGATTTATGGTCGCAATTATTAACTGGTTGATTCCAGGTAGCGTATTCGGATAGGATGAAGATATGATTCAAAAAACGATGACAACGTTTAAATCGGTCGGTATAGCATTTGCAACGCTGGCGATGGTATTCACGGCATCATTCGGTGTTGCTGCAACGCAATCAACGAGTGTGTCTGCGGCGGCGTGTGACACGGGTATTATATTCCCTCATTGGTATGATGGTGGTATCTGCGAGGATAATAGCATCAAGTCGCCTAACGAAGTTGGTGGTATTCCAAAATTCGTAACGATTATCGCGATGAATATTGTCACCATGCTCCTTTACGTCGTTGGATACGTATCACTCATATTTATTATCGTTGGTGGGTTCAAGTACATGATTTCTGGCGACAACGCAAACGGTACGTCGGCTGCCAAAAAAACAATACTAAACGCAGTCATTGGTCTCGTCATTTCAATCTTCTCTATTGCGATTGTTAAGTTTGTCGCAGGAGCTATCTAAAATATGTTTAACTATCTATCAAAGTTCGCACAAACTATCACAATTAATCCCGAGACTGATCTCAATCTACAGAATGCTCCTACTGAGGTAAGTGGTGCCGGCATAGAGAGCGTTCTGACGCAAGTCTACGTAGCTGCTGGTATAGTCGCGGTCATCGTTATCATTGTCGGAGGTATTCGCTATACGACAAGTAATGGCGATGCCGCAAAGACTAAGTCTTCAAAAAATACCATACTCTACGCCGTCGTCGGCCTTGTCGTTATTATTATGGCGGCAGCGATAACTGATTTTGTAATAAAGAATGTTGCATAAAAGGATATGATTATGAAAAAACAGATACATTATTTACTAATCGGAGCATTTGTCGTTATCGGTGTTGCCGCTACGCCACTAGTGACGTCAACTGCTAGTGCGATTGACGTGTTTAGTGGTGCAGATTGTGGGACGTCAGGCGGTGGCACTGGCGCTGCTGGTGGCGGTGCCGGAACCGGACTGAACGGTGGTACCGGAGGTGCTGGCGGCGCGGCAGGTGCAAACAATGGTGCTGGTGGAGGCGGTGGATCTTCATCCTCATTGTGTGGAGCGGTGCAGACAGATGAGGTTAGTACGCTAACGCAAAATGTCATCACTGCCCTATTTGTCATTTTGGGTGCAATCGCGGTCATCATGATTATCATTGGTGGTATTCGCTACACTACCAGTAACGGTGACTCTAGCCAGACAAAAGCAGCCAAAGACACGATCCTTTATGCGGTCATTGGATTGGTGGTGGCAATCATGGCATATGCAATTGTCAGCTTTACATTAGAAGCATTTACGAAATAATGGAGGAACTATGAAAAAATTATTATTGATAACGATGGCATTTATCGGTTTGGTGGGAATCGGTTCTGTAGCAACACCAGTAGTGTCGACGACGAGCGCAGTGTCACCAGTCGAAAGCATACGCCAGGGTACAACAGATGCAGGATCGACCGAAACGGGTGACGATGGGTTTAATAGAGGTTTGCGAAATGTCGTCAATGTCATGATGTTTCTGCTAGGTGCAATCGCGGTCATCATGATCGTTATTGGTGGTATTCGTTATGTCACTAGCAACGGTGATGCCAGTAGTACAAAAGCAGCCAAAGACACGATCCTCTACTCTGTTATTGGACTGATTGTGGCACTGATTGCTTACGCGATTGTCAGTTTCGTCATTACGCAGTTCAGTGCAAGGTAAACTACGGGGTATTAACAAAACCCAAAGAGTTTGGTATAACATTAGTAGGATAATTCCAACGAAAGGGACAAAACAAATGAAAAAAAATATTAAAAAAACGATGCTAGGGCTCCTTGCTCTTCCCGTGCTTGTTCTTGGATTGAGTGTATTTACGACAACTTTCCAGCCAGCAACGGCAAACGCAGCTCAGATGACAATTAGTGAAGGTGCAAACACAGCAAAAAGCGAAGATCAGCAAGAATCGCTTGACGGTGATACTGGTGTCTTTACGACAATCACCAATGTCCTACTCTTCCTTGTGGGTGCAATTAGTGTGATTATGCTGGTTGTCGGTGGTATTCGCTACGTCGTATCTGGTGGTGATTCGTCTGCTGTCCAGAGTGCAAAGAGTACAATCCTCTATGCAATCGTCGGTATCGTGATCTCACTGATCGCCTACGCAGTTGTTCGTTTCGTTATTACGAACCTCTCTGCAAACGGACAATAGACAGAAGAATTCTTAAAATACCGCTCTTTAGGGAGCGGTATTTTATTACACGATGATTCTCTACTCAAAACTTCAGACCATCCTACTCCTATTAAACGACCCCGGCATAACACCGGGGTCGTTTAGATTATTCACATTTCCTACTAACCTCACTGGTTTTGCTAGAGGACTTGAATCTTCTTTGCTTGTTCTTGCTTCACCTTTGTGAATGAGATAGTCAGCACGCCATCTTTCAGTACTGCCTCAACCTCATCTTCCTTGACTGCAACAGGCAGTGCAAGAGTTCGGCTAAACTCGCCCCAGTAACATTCTTGGATGTGCCAGTTGATTGCGTCAGTGTCGTCTCCGCTACTTAGCGTGCCGCTAATAGTCAAAATGCCATCACTGATGCTTACATCAAGCTCTTCTTTGTTCACGCCGGCTGTACGCGCTTTTACGACAAGTCGTTCTGTGGTTTCATACACGTCTACGGCTAATTGACCTGGAAAGTCATCCTCGGCAACATCAGCATCGTCCATGACGGGTGCTTGTGGTACTTGTGACTGTGACAAGTCGTCGTCGTTCAAAAACGCCGCGGCTAATTCATCTTCGATCAATAGATCATCATTTTGCTTTCGGGCCATGGTATCCTCCACTTTTCTCTAGGCTCTCTTGACAAATAGTCTTCTACAGTATAACCAATATGTGCGCTATAATCAACTAAAGGGTACGGTTAAACGTAAATAATACAATGATAGATAGACTCCTCGGTTTTGTTGCTCCACACCACTGTTGTGGATGTGGAAAAATAGGTACCTTATTATGCTCTAATTGTGAATATGACATCATTTCAGAGCCATTTGAGACCTGCGTCAACTGCGATCGTCAGCTTGCAAGCGCCAAAGGTGTTTGCCAGAGGTGTCGTGTCGCCTATGATCGAGCATGGTGTGTGGGTCGTCGACACGATACTCTACAACATCTTATCGGACACTACAAATTTACAAATGCCAAAGCCGCCCACCACAATCTTGCCCGACTTCTTGATAAGCGACTACCCCAGCTTCCCAGTACTACGGTAGTCGTCCCCGTGCCGACGGTTTCGTTGCATATCCGACAGCGTGGGTATGATCATATGCTTCTTATGGCGAAAACACTCAGTAAACTTCGCGGTATCTCTGTTTCGACTGATCTTGAACGCCAGACATCAACCAAACAGCGTGACGCAACCCGTTCTGTGCGTATCAAGCAAGCGAAAGCGGCATTTATCTGCTGTCGCCCGCTCGATCCGGATATAACCTATTTACTTATTGATGATGTTGTAACAACCGGTGCGACGGTTAATTATGCCGCAGCCGCTCTAAAAGCCGCAGGAGCGACGAAGGTTTGGATGGCGACAATCAGTCGTCAACCTCTCGACTGAGCGGTCATAATCTGTTACCATGGTTCACGACCACATATTTATACGGAGAGGTGCCCGAGTGGTTGGCAAAGCGCAGTGAAATTGTCTGGCTGTTTACAGACAAGACAATAAGCAAGCGGCGGAGCGAAACAAAGTGAAGCGATAGGGAACGGTCTTGAATCGTCAATCGCAAACCCAGCGCCAAAACAATTCATCGTACGGAGAGGTGCCCGAGTGGTTGAAGGGAACGGTCTTGAAAACCGTCGAGCCGGCAACGGTTCCGAGAGTTCGAATCTCTCTCTCTCCGCCAAGTGAAAATCATTTTCAAATAACAGAGGTGCGTCGAGTTTGAACTTTTTAAGTCCAACTCGGCGCACTTTTGTTTTCCAGAGGTCATAGGTGTTCAAATCTCGCCTCTTCATTTCGCGCGGGGCGCATGGTTGTTGAGGAGCGGCTGCTGCCCTGTATCCATGCTGGCTGGGTTCAGCGTGTTTGAAAACGACCCGATGAAAGAATCTAGCAATGAATGAATGGTTCGGGCGTTCCTCGGCGTGATAAAACGATCACAAGTGAAGACGTCATATCGCTGTCACTTACGAGTTCGCTGTCATACGCACCGGTGGATTCAAAGCTCAATCCACATCGAGTAGATTCCGCTACGGGAAACGATACGAAAAAACCGTCGGGACTTTCGGCTTGAATATTGCATCCGCTGACTACCAAGTCATGCATTGATCCCGTACACCGTTCTTGTAGAGTATAGCCTGCGCTTTCGAGACGGTAAACGACTCCTGAAATCGTTTCCGCTGATGCAGATTCATTGATGTGAGCTGACGTGAACGCGCAATTATCGCTTATCTTTGAGTGTGTGTCGAAGCAGCGGATAATGCGTGATAGCCGGACTACGGTCATACTATCTATTCGCGCTTCCGATGGCAGGCTACGAGCCTCGTCCCGATTCTTTCCGAGAATGCGCGCTAGCTCTTGCTTAAGTTCGCGCCGATCGTTATCGGCGCTTAGTAGCACCGCTGCACACGCAGATGTAACGAGTAATAGTGATACTAAGGCGACGAGGAGAACAGATTTTCGCGTATCTTTTATCCGAAAGAGGTGAATGGCCATATGTATACATATTTTCGCATCCTATGGGCGTACATGCAACTATGCGACACCGGAATTTGGATCTCCGACGTAGTCGTAATAGCCGGTGATTCTGATGAATGTTGAGTTGTGCTCCCTCATTGATGCCGACTTCTCTACAACCGCAAACGTGCCTCCCTCGGTGGCCTGCACTTCCCCGTCGACAGGTGCGCCACAAGGTGCGCAAACGGCTCCTGGATCTCTCCATCGCTCACACTGCCGTCCTGGTCGATGTACAGCTTGCTGAAGAACCCTTGATTGAGCATCCGACGTATGGACGGGTATGCCTTCGCCTTGCCATTCTCAGAACTGGTTGACATCCAACCTCTTTACTTTTGCTAAGTTTTGTGCTATAATTGCATAAATTGGTTGTTTCCGGTACGCGGGATTGATCTCTGCAAGTTCGCGTACCGGTCGCAAGCAATTGCTTGGCCTCGTCCTCGCCGAATGCGAGAACCTGAAAGGCTTTGCGATGAAATTGCAGCGGCTCGGTTCATCTATAACGTCGGCAATCACAATTCTTCTCGGCGTTGGAGTTTTGGTAAGCCTGATTGTGGTAGTCGTCGGAATGGCGCTCGCTCCCTCAAATCCGGAGCTGTCAAACAACATCGCCAAAGTTTGGCTCGTGTCCAGTTTGTGTCTCGTCTGCGTCGGATGCATTTCTGTACTCGGTATGCTCGTCGCGGCGACTGCTCGCTCGGTCATTGCACGGTATCGCCGGTTGTAGTTTCGAACCCAAACCCCTGCAGGCGTCAGCTTGCAGGGGTTTAACATGTCGAGCTGTCATAGAATACGGGCATGAGGCGGTGTAGAGGTTCCCGCCCGCGGCCGCACCCGCTTATTTCCCTACACATTGGCTCGACACCGGTGTCCCGCTCCCTAGTCACTTGAGCCGAGAACGAAGCTGGCTCCAGGCTGGCCTGGGTTGCCATGCGACGGTCGGCCAGGCGATGCCCCAAGTTGGGCGACGTTTGAAGTGGTTCCTAGTGCACCCAAGCATTTTTTCTGCATGTCAGCCCACTCGTCCAACATCCGACGCGTCTCCGGTGATGTACTGCAGCCTAGAACGGTGACATCTTTTCTTCACCCAGCACTCTTTTAAGGGGTTGGAGCTTTCAGTACGATGGATGTTTAAAATAAGCCCTCTGTAAGGATGATCGCTATTGCGATATAATAATACATAAGAATGAATGAACCAAGAGCATTAGAGATAATCCGCAACTTAGAGGACGAACATACTGAGCGTAAGACTGCATCTAATAGTTACAACCTTAAGGATGTTTATAGATATGTAGTTGCTCTTTCCAACGAGGGTGGCGGGCATCTCATATTGGGCGTGAAGGATAACGGAGCTATCGGAGGCACACAAGCCTTCGGTGATATTCAGAAGCTCAAGATCGATGTTCTTCACCAGCCAAAAATAAGTCGTCGAATAAGAATTGAAGTCGACGTGTTTACTATAGAATCTAAACGTATCTTGATAATCAGCGTCCCTCCTCGTCATCGCGGAGAGCCTGATAGTTACGACGGTGCTTTCCTTATGCGTAGCGGCGAGAGTCTTGTAGGCATGAATCATGACATGATTAAGGATATTATTGCCGAAGATACATCTGATTACAGTGCGGATATTGTTGAGGGTTTGGGTAATGCTGCTCTGGATGCCCAAGCTATAGAGATAGCGAGACGGCTATGGATGCGTAAATCTGGAAATGAAAACATTGAAATGATGAGTCCAGATGAAGTTGTGCAAGGTTTAGGGTTAAAAGACGAAAGAGGGATCACAAGGGCTGGATTAATTCTACTTGGGAAGGAGAATTACATATCTCGTTTACAGCCAAACGCTGAGGTTGTTTGGGAGTATCGACGAAAAAGTTCAGATGTACAATACGCCTCTCGGACTGACTTTCGTAAAGCAGTATTACTGTACTTGGAAGAGCTGTGGGTTCAAATTGATGCGAGAAATGAAGTCGCGCATGTGAGTGAGGGGTTCTTGATACGTGACATTCCAGCATTTACAGAGACAACTATTCGTGAGTCTGTACTTAATGCCATCGCGCATCGAGACTATCAGGATCGGGGGTCTGTATATATACGACAGTCTAGTGAAGATTTGGTGGTTGAGAGCCCTGGTGGTTTTATCGCTGGAATCACTCCCGAGAATATAATGCGCGCTGCAAGTAAACCTAGAAACAGATTGGTTGCTGAAGTCTTTCAAAAACTAGGACTTGTCGAACGCTCAGGGCAAGGTGTTGATAAGATATTTGTAGACTCAATCTCCTTTGGTAAGGGTCAGCCTAGTTACGAGTCTTCGACTCCTCATGAGGTCAAGTTGATTGTGAACGCACAAGTACAGGACTTTCAGTTTATTAAATACCTAGATAAAGTCTCACGAGACGTTGGTATTTCCCTCTCCCCTTCGGACTATGTAATTCTAGAGAAAGTACGTTTAGGTTTGATAGACTCAATGGGTTCTGACTCTGGATTAGCAAAACTATCGGCTGCAGGTATCATTGAGAAGGCGCGTCGAGGTAGGTATACAAAGCCAATGTTGGCTAAAAGGTTCTATAGCGCCATGAACAAGTCAGGAGAGTACACTAGGCAGCGCGGGTTAGACGTGCAACAAAAGAAGCAGCTTATATTGACACACTTGGAGAATTTCCCACGTGCCTATATTAATGATATAGACGAGGCGCTGGGATTTGAAGTTAAGAGATCTACGCTTAATAACTATCTAAAGACTCTAAAAGATGAAGACAAAATTGAATTTATCGGAAATCCTCATGTTGTTCGTGGTGACCGCAAGGGTCATTGGCGTTTAAAAAAGTAGACCCTTTAGTCTCTATCTAGATTGATGTTTGGATAGTAAGTAGATAGTAAACAAGCTTGTCACCCCTGTTGCTATGTGTCTAAGTTGGATAGTAAATAGACCACCGAGCCTATTAATTAAGTTGACAGGCTGATGGTTATTCTCGTCTGTCTATAACAAAGAAGGTAACCCTATGGCTAAGCCCAAGAAACCAGTAGTCGACGAAGAACACCTAGAAAAGCACCGCAAAGACAGCCAGCTAGCACAAGCGAAGCGCAGTCTCCGCACCATCGCCCGAGCAAACATCGCCATCCTTCGTGACATGCAGCGATCAGGAGAGCTCGACCAGCTACCACCGACGCCTGTGCCCGCCGTCGATCCAACCGATACTGCAACGACTCTTCCGTTTCACGAAGACCAACGCACTGAGCCCTCGACGATGCGACAAACCCCGCAAGCTGACGGATCAGGGATCTACGCCTTCGAGGGCGGCTATGCGTTCGCCTTGATCACTGATCACGGCTACGTCGCCTACCGCATCCCGGTGGAAGACGACCACATCCTCATGATCCCAGGTAAGACCGACTACCTCTACGACAGCGCAGGTGTGCGCATCCCTGCGTGGCGCACCACTCTCTCGTTGGCGGAGAGACCGTTGCTCGCGGCCTTTGACGCTGGTCGTTATACCGTCTCGGCTGAACTGGACGCAATGGAGCTAAGCGAGCGGCAGGGCTCAGCCGCTTAACCCTGCAGCTCAGACCACTTGCTCAACATCCGACGCGTCTCCTTAGACAGGTTTGAATGCCATGCACTTACCTCCGCCATAGAAAATACGCAACACTTTTGTTGCGTATTTTCTATTTCTGATGATCTATAGCCCCTCTGGTCAACCCCGTCGTTTTTTGATACAATAATCCGAGCTGAGGGTTGTACAGGTATGTACGACACGATGCAGAAGCTAAGGGCGTACCAAGTGGCGTCTGTGTGAACACAAATCATGTGATGGATATCATCCCGCGATTTCGTAGATGACAGATAGCTACCGACCTACGCACTACACCCAATACGGAGGGGTACCCAAGTGGCTTAAGGGGACGGTTTGCTAAATCGTTAGTCTGGAGAGATCTGGAGCGGGAGTTCGAATCTCCCCTCCTCCGCCATATAAAAGAGACATGCGGCTGCATGTCTCTTTTATATGTCATAGTATACACGATGCCTAGCTGCAACTAGTGGGTAAGCACTTATTATTCACCGTATGTATCCGCATTCATCGCAGCATTAAATAACTGCTGACGAGTTCGAGCTTTTCGCAATGTATAGTTGCGGCTTTCGGGATTATATTTTAGTCCACTGTTAAAATCTTGCGGGCGACATGTCGCGAGTGTAAATAGTTTTTCCTGCATTGCTTCATACGGAGTGAGCTCCGCTGTCCCGACAAACTTCAACTTTCGAACCCCTAGATCTTGTGCATCTCGTTTTGGTAATGCCAGTAGATCATTCCAGTGGAGCCCTTCATTCGCCTCTTGTCGTGTATAAAATGCAGCGTGCACATTACTGATAGGACTAATAGCAAGAGCGTCTTCGCTGCCATTAGGATGCTTCATGGCTAGTATAATGAAATCCTCGTCAATAGACGATCCGTCACTTGTTTCAAATTTTCTGCCAGAACGAGCTTTCCCGCGGGCAAGTGTACAGTTTTCTTCGCCGAATAACTCAGCCATCTCTTTTAGTACCTTGATGCGTTCTAGATCCACCTGTGTTTTTTCGGATCGATTTGATTCTTCATAAATTTTTTCTGACAAGTCTCGAAAATCACCGTCAAGGTTTTCACCCTTTGGGAAAACCGTAAAATCAAGCATTTTTAGGTTATTTATTTCATTTATGAGTGCAGGGTCGCTGTGTTTCTCTGCGGGTACATCTTCAGAGGGAATGAATACTGGCAGCAGGCTATCGAAATCACCGTCCATGATCGGCTTTAGTTGTTGTTGAACCTGTTTACGTCTTCCGGATGGATTGAGCGATGATGATTTCATAAGTCGACTGCGGCCACTCATAATTCTGGCATCGGCACTGTCCTCGTCAATCTCGAGTGCGGCTTTGGATTTATTTTTGTATGCATCGCTCATGGCGCCCATAACTTCACCGTTTCCGGACAGAACACCAAGTGTCATTACTAAGTTTTCGTAATCAAACGAAGATAAGCCATTTGGAGAAATACGAGCAAGTCCCTGGGCTGCTCTATACTTGTCATTAATAACGTCTCCCCAGGCACGGATCGCACCGTCTAATGGGTTTTTGATTGTCAAAATTGCCGACTGGAGTTTTTCAAGTTCAATCGTACTATCGTCACGTTCTTCACTTTTCGCTCGTGACTGATCATACATTGAACTTATTTCCGAATACCGATACCCTACATAGGTTTTCGGGCTTTCTGCACCTACTTCAAACAATTTGCGTGCTTTCGCAAGCGTCTCTGTATCAACAGTTTCTGGATCAGCCCAAAAACCTTCAACAAGGGTAGGCTCACTGCCTTCGTTCGTAGTTGATAGCTGGATGGATTGTTCTTTATCTGTCATGTTTGTGTTTTCGATTGTCGTATATATAATAGCACAATAGAGTTGATAAGTCAATTAATGCGGAATAAAATAATATGGTTAGATAAACGCAGCTCGGTAGGGAAAAATTATATTCTTATTCACAACGCTCATGCTATACTATTTGTATGCAGCCCAATAATCAACAAGGCAACTGGGGTTCAGATACGCCCCAGCCGATCCAACCGGTCGGCCAACCTCTTCCTGCGCAACCTCCCGTTCCACAGCAAACAGTAACGCCAGTTCAGCCAATTTCGCAGCAGCCTACGGCCACCCCTGTTACTCCTGTGTCTCAGCCTCAGCCTGTGACTCCACAAGTAGCCACTGCTCCTCAGCCCCAGCCCGTTCAAGAACCGCAGCAACTTGTTCAGCCACAGACTGTGCAGGGTCAATACGATCAACCTCAGCAAGCAACGCCAGCCGCTGAATCGCTTGGTGCTGTCGCTGTTGGCACGCAAGTAGAAGACGGCTATTACACCCCTGAAGAATTAGACGATGACGAGTATGATGAAGCAGAGGTAGACCTTACCGAACCAGTTACGTGGCAAGCGAGCGAATATATCCACCAAGAAAAAGGCACTACATGGTTCATTATTTTTGGTGTTGTACTGGCGATCGGCATTGGCCTAGCTGTTTGGCAGCAAGCATGGACATTTATCGTACTGCTTATTGTTATTGCAATCACTATTGTCGTATTTGCAAAGCGGCCGCCGCGAGTTCTTGATTACTCGCTATCGAATGACGGACTAAACGTTGATCAAACACTTCACCGGTTCACAGATTTCAAATCATTCGGTATTATTCGCGACGGTGAGGAATTCTCTGTTATGCTAATCCCTCGCCGTCGTTTTCAGCCAGGTATTACTGTGTACTTTCCCGAAGAGGCTGGCGAAGATATCGTTGACGCACTCGGGTCACGACTTCCTATGAAAGATTTACATCTCGATGCTGTCGATCGCTTAGTTCGAAAACTTCGGCTATAACCCTGCTTCTTGTCACAAGGGGCTGATTTATGCTACAATACCCCTTGTTCGTGTCGACAATCTGTCGTCACAAGGCACCTTCTAGTTACACGAAAGCGCGATTATATATAGTTTACTATGTGTAATCACGCATTTTGGACCCGTAGCTCAGCTGGATAGAGCGTCGGCTTGCGGAGCCGAAGGCCATATGTTCGAATCATATCGGGTTCACCAAGAAAAAAAGAGTAGCATTGCGCTAGTCTTTTTTTCTTGGTGATATATTTAAAACGACCTCACTATTATTGACAGTGAGGTCGTCTTTGTTTACAACTACCTCTAGTTAGGCGCCTTCACGGCTTCGGTCTAGTCGTTGGTTATTCTCGTAGCGCTGGTCATACTGACTATCGTAACGGTCAAAATCTGATCCATACATACCACCCGCCATGATAACGAGCACAACAAAAGCGATAGTTGCAATCATCCCAAGAATACCCAAGATACCAGTGACGATTCCTGTGATACTAAATCCGCGGTTGATTGAATATTTACGGACTCCGATGATACCTAGTACCAATGCTGGAATAGCCAAGAAAAACATAAATGTTACCAGGCTGACGATACCGAATATCATCGCCATCAATGGTATATTATTGTCATTCTCTACTACTGGTACAACCGAAGTTGGCTGTACAGGTGTTGTCGCCGTTTCTGGCTGAGCGACTGGTGCTGGGGATTCTGTTTTAGTCATACCTATAGTATACGCTGTTAACTACTACCCTGTCACCCTCATGTCGATATGGTAGAATGTAACAGGTGTGGAGAGGTGTCCGAGTGGTTGAAGGTGCCGCTCTCGAAAAGCGGTGTGGGGTAAAACCTACCGAGAGTTCGAATCTCTTCCTCTCCGCCAAGCAAATAGACGCTCCGATGGAGCGTCTATTTGCTTGGCGGAGTAAGATTTGAACTCTCGGGTGCCATAAAATGGCGCGACCGAGTGTTCGGTGTAATGAAGCGCAGTACTGGAAAAGTTTACTTTTGCCAGAACCAGCAAATGGAAAAGGCTTTAGCCGCTATCTCTTCCTCTGTTAGGATCTAAAACATACTGCGCAGTTCGTCGAACTCGCGCCGCGCTTCGCCCGGTTCGCTGGCGATTTCACCTATGTACGTCTTGCCACTCGTCGGCCTGAATAGTACATCTTTTATGACCCTGTAAATAATGACGAACTTCGGTGTGCCAATATGCTCTGCGACACCGTCAATTCGTTTGATGAACTTCTTTGCAGCAGTTGTTTGACGTTTATTCATTGGTGGTGAAATGCGACCGACGAGGACGCGCACGACCGTCCAAATAGCTAATCCAACTAATACGACGAGTGTCGGAACGATAGCGAGTAGCCACCACCAACCACTGACGCTTGCCGCTATCCACCAAATCAGTCCAATAATAACTGCATATACGCCAAAACCGATCACAAGGATCGGTAGTAATAGGCGTTTGACGTATAGTGATGTGATTGCGCGAATAGCAAGAATTGTTGAGTCCATGCTATTAGTATAGACTATGAAGCGACTGGATGTTCGGTGTCGTGAGCTGCAGGTGCAGAGCTTTGCTCAGTTGGCGAAAATGGACCCAGAGCCTCCTGTGTACCTTTAAGCTCAACGTCATAATACGGGTCTGCGTTCGTTGCTTCAAAAGCAATACCACCAAAAGACCGGAGAGTATCGGCATGTTCGGCTACTTCTTGGCTTTTGTTTTGAGCAATTTCGAGGCCGGGTGCTCTGTTACTGGCAGTCGAGCCTATAATTTCGGTTATTTCATTTTCTACCAGTTGTGAGTCATATTGATCGTGGTCGTCAGATGGTAGGGGTGTATTTTCGATATTTGTCATAATTTTTTTGTTTTTTCCTTAATATTATTATCTAATATATAAGCTTATAATACACCTTAAACAAAATATGTCAATACCCCTTGTGCTTGTAGTAGTGTAAAATAGATAATATGACAGATTCGCTATTTACCAAAATCATTAAAGGTGAGATTCCATCACACAAGATATACGAAGACGAGAATGTGTACGCATTTTTGGATATCCACCCTATTCAGCCGGGGCATACATTGGTTGTCCCAAAAAAGCAGGTAGAGTTTTTGTGGGACATGGATGATGCGGATTACACAGCACTAACATTGGTGGCAAAAAAGATAGCTGCGCATTTACGGCTAAATCTGGGCGTGCCGTATGTCGGTGAGCAAGTCATCGGTGTTGACGTACCACACGCTCATATTCACTTGGTGCCGTTCACAACCGTAAAAGAGTACCGGAGCTACCCCGATCAGACAGCCGACCCAGACCATGAATTGCTAGCGCAAATGGCACAAAGACTGGCGTTGTAGTGGCTATTCGAATCATAGCCGTTGGTAAAAAACACGAGTCATGGGTAGTCGATGGGATTGATCGCTATCAAAAACGACTCAAAAAACCATTTGACTGTGAATGGCTGCTGCTGCCACATTCAGCACGCGATGGCGATAGTGCTCGCACCGAAGAATCCACGCGCATAGTAGCACGTTTAAATAGTGATGACTTCGTTGTCCTGTTAGACGAGCGTGGTAAATTGTTCGACTCACCTGCGCTGTCGACAAAGCTACTCGACCCGCTAGAGCGGTCGAAAAATGTCGTGGTTATTATCGGAGGCGCATATGGTGTCGATGCAACGATTCACGATCGATCTGACATCGTTTGGTCGCTATCTCCACTAGTGTTCCCCCATCAGCTCGTTCGCCTGATACTGGCTGAAGCTCTGTATCGTGCTCAGGAGATTGCTGCCGGTAACCCCTATCACCATGAATGATGAATAACATGCAATTGACAATTAATAAAACTTATGCTAATATGGTACATGTAAACCTAAAAAACAAACATGTTACCATATACAATTATTCGACATACAGCAATCGGCCTGGCGCTTAGTACAACTCTTGGCGTTTTGATTCACGATACCAAAATCGACAAAGCAACAACTGTCGCATTGTCTGTTCCTGTACTCGCAGCAAGCGTCGATATGGGTATGACTCACTTCAAATTAGGTGGTGAAGCGCATACGCACGTCGAACGCGTTTCGCTATCGAACGCCGTTCGTGATTTGCAGCCGGGGACGCCACGTATTCAACCGCGTGATGATGCCAAGAAATTTCATTTGCAAAAAAATGTTGCCAAAGGTGTTCACGCGTTCGATGGCTACTACATGCCACTCGGTGCGATCTAGATTACTTACCCAGTATCTCGCGTACGACAGCAGCGTCGTTCCACGGTAGTTTATGTCCGTTCACGATCCTGAACTGCTCGTGTCCCATACCTGTGATTAGTACAGTGTCGCCTTTTGTGGCGATCGATAACGCTTTTTCGATTGCTTCGCGCCTGTCAACGATCTCGGTCAGCTTGGGATTGGCACCAGCCGTTTCGATACCTTCGCGTACTTGATCACGGATTGCCTGTGGGTCTTCGTTGTACGATTCTTCGTCGGTTAGTATGATTCTATCGGCACGTTTTGCGGCGATTTCGCCCATGATTGGTCGTTTGCCTTT
Source organism: Candidatus Saccharibacteria bacterium RIFCSPHIGHO2_12_FULL_44_22 (assembly GCA_001790515.1). GTDB lineage: Bacteria > Patescibacteriota > Saccharimonadia > Saccharimonadales > Saccharimonadaceae > MGCS01. The sequence goes on along the minus strand of MGCS01000002.1, from coordinate 185,225 downwards.
GTCGCGGTCGCCAGTCGCGCCAAATACCAAGATGACACGGTTTTTGGTGATCGATTTTGCAGCTTCGAGCAATTTGTCTAGCGCATCTGGGGTGTGTGCGTAGTCAACAATCACGTCATAGCCTAATCCTTCGACGACCCGTTCGAATCGTCCAGGAACTCCTTCGAGGTTGGCAGTACCTTCGATGATGTCATGCACAGCGACGCCTAATACATACGCCGTGGCTGCTGCTGCGGTCATATTATAGATGTTAAATTCACCAGGAATAGCCGTGGCTAGCTCTAGTTTGGTTTGGTGGTCAATGACGACGCGGGCTTCGCTCCCCTTTTTATATAGCTTGGTATATTCGATTTTCGCTTCGGCGTCGTCGTGTTTGCCGTAGGTGATTTTTTGCGCGCCAGCTGGGAATTGATTGTAATAATCAAACCATTCGTCGTCACGATTCAATATGATAAATTCTGGGTCACGCTGAAATAGCATGGCTTTAGCTGCTGCGTAATCATCCATTGTCTTATGGTAGTCTAGATGATCTTGCGTCAGATTGGTCATAATTGCCGCATAAATAGGCACGCCATCTAACTTGTGCTGGTGCAATGCGTGGCTGGTAACTTCCAGTAGAACATAACTCGCGTTTGCTTGTTTGGCGTCACGAAAAAACTGTTGCATCTGCGCGGTCAGCGCGACCGTCGCGTTCAGGTCATTAATACGTCGTTTGCCCGCTACTTCGATAACGGCCGTACTAAACAGCGCCGTTGTATGGCCTGCTTCTTTCAGGATCTCGTTCAGATAATTAAGCGTCGTTGTCTTGCCATTTGTGCCAGTGACGGCGATCACGCGTAAGCTTTTGGCTGGATTGCCATAGCGCGCCGCAACGACTTTTACGCGACCTTTGCGGTATACTTCTTCTACCTGACGTACCGCAGATGGCGGCAATACTTTTCGAACCCCTTTGACAAGTTTTTGCTTCATGCTTATATTTTACCACTAATAGTATCAGTTCATACATCTCTAAGTTTATTGCAAAATGTGGATATCTAATCGGCTACCTTAAGAATTGCTTATGGTATACTACTGTGTATGATGGTCAAGAAAAAGCAGCAAAAAAAGAATAAATTCAAGTCGCTATGGGTGATAATTCCTGCGGCAATCGCACTAAGTGTTATTGGGTTCGCTACCGCCTTCCTTATTGTTGATGCAGTAACTGATAATAATGACAAGCAGAAGTTCCTAACTCTTGACCGTGAGATGTACCCTGTGTATGAAAAGATTAAAGCTGTTGATCCGTCGATGCCTTGGCAGTACGACAAAGGATGCGTGCCGACTAATTTTATACCAAGTGGGTCTGACTATTGTTTTGTTCGAATTGCTACAGAGATAGATGTAGATAATAGACAGGCATACATTGATATATTCAAAAAATACGAAGCTGCGTTTAACGCGAGCGGTGTATTATCTCAAACTGATTCCTCGGACTGGACAATAGCTAGATATAGCCCTACGCAGCTGCAAGTTGGAGGCTTCTGGACAACTTACCACCAAAAAACTGATAAAATTAGGTGTGACTACACCTCCTCGGTACAATCCAAAGATGCTAGATACGAAAAGAAGGGTGACATTATAGGTACACTGCCAGCAAGAGGCGTCTTGGAGATGGATTGCAGCTCACCTGCACATGGTTTTTGGTTCCCTAGTTCAAACAAGTCCTATAGTACTTTTGACTGATACTGATTTACTTATTCTTCGCTCTATATCGCCAAGTTGTTAGGCCGGCTATCGACAGTAGAATTACTACTACGGCCGCGGATATGATTGCCTCGAAAGGCATAGTAACATCTTTGACTGTTAAAGCAGCTGGTTTTGTACTCACATGTGAATCAGAATCACTAACCTTTTCGGGTTTGGTCGTTGGCTTGGCTTTATCTTCGGTATATTCTGCTGCCTTTTTTTCGGTATCGTTGCTACGATTATCTGTCGCGCTATGTGTCTGAACAGCCTTACTTGAGCTTTGAGTATGATCAGGGTCAGAATTTATAGAGGTGGCTTCTGTCTCTTCGCTGGTGTCGGCTCCAGGGAGTGAATATGTGCCGTCTTCATTAACTATAAAAATTTGGTATAAGTCTATCGGTTCGCCTGAATAGGACTCGCCGACTAAGTGTAGTGTATGATGACCAGGCTCTAAATCTTCAGGCAGGCTTAGTCGTCCACTGTACCCACCGTCTCCGTCTGTAGTGATCTGCCCAAGTGATTGTGGTTCGGACCGTACAGTTACATTCAATGGTGCGTTCGCTTTTGCAGAGAAATTCGGTATGGTTAGTTTAATTTCGCCTTTTTGGCCATCAATCGGTTCGATACAGGTTGTTTCTGTCAATATTTCAAGGTTTTCTTGTGCGGATAAATTCCAGTAACTAGACGGTTCTGGTGCAGACTCATTTGTAGCACAAGTCTCTTCGCTACTACAGTAGACGTAATCTTTTATGTTTGGTACAGCTGATTTGATGCTTTGTTTCAACAGGTCAAACCCAAGCGGGTTGGGGTGAAAACTTTCTTGGCCAATAATTCTAGGGTTTCTATCCTCGTTTTTAGTGTTTGTGTCGTCACCTATGGAAATTCCGTTCAACGCATGAGGTTTATCTGAACTGCACAGTTTTTTCGTGTTAAATGCTTCGTTATTGTCGACGTAGCGGACGCCGGCACTTCGTGCTGCAGCGGCAATCACACTGTTCAGATAGCTAACTGCTTGGTTGCCAAATTCACGCTCTTTTTTACTAAGGCGATTGCCCAAGAGGAATCCGCAATCATCGCTATATTCATCGAATATTCTAGGATAGCCAATGACATATAGCTTTACGCCAGGTGACGTGTTCTTTATCTTGGAGTAGGTATTCACCAAGTCACTGAATTTGCTTTTTATTTCTTGCGCTATTTTGGGTCTATGATCGTCATCTGTCCAGTGACAGTCGTTGTTGTCTAAGCATGTTGCAAGCTTGGCTACCAAACCAGTGTCGTTACCTCCGATGCTGATAGTGACGACTTTAGGGTTATATTCCTCGACAAAATCAAGCTGATCCGTCCTGCCTGGGATATATCTTTGTATTGCGTCAGTTTGTATTCTGGGTAAATCGGTATTATCAAAGTTCTCGATTGTCCTACTAAGTCGTTGATCTTGGCCTAAATAGTCTGTCTTTGAATTCGTTATGTCCTCCATCTTTGCTCCAGAACAAGCAACGCTTCTCGTATCATTACGAATACCGAGCTCATTCGCTAGTAAGAATGGGTATGATCGTGAGCTGATGTGACACTTCTCATGTTTTACATTAGTGCCTGCGAAGTAGTATTTATCGTCGGTTTCGCCTTCGCCACTGGCAAATGAATCGCCTAATGCTAAATATGTCAGGTCGTTACCGATAACACCAGGTAGGGTGAGTCTGATCCATTTTACTTTTTGTTCATCCTGCTCGATGTAGTCTTGCCTCACTGTTATTCTCGTAGCCGATTTATTAAACGAACCTTCGTATATATCGTATCTCTGTCCGACTACATTCTCCATCGACTTGTATTGACACGGATTCGCTAAGTCGACGCTAAAATCCGTCAATTCGTGATTTTTAACATGGACTCCACATTGATCATTTATATCAAATATGACAAATGGCACAGCTCCTCCCATCACCGCTATATATCTTCCGTCATTGCTAATACTAAAGTTTGAACTATATAAAAATGATGAGTATTCTGTGTCAATCGCTATGTTCTTCGAAAACATAGTACTCGAGTAGTCTGTCAAATTGACCCTAACGGCTACCCTTGTAGGGATATTCATTATAACAAGCCATTTACCGTTGGCCGATATTCCATGAATAGTGCTAAAGCCGTATGACGCGTCAAAATTCGTTGGGCTTTTATAGAACAGCACTTCAGGCAGGGGTGCTTCATAGTAAAGTGTTTTACCAAAGTTGTTTCTGACAGGCACTAATTTTGACCGGATGTTCTTAATAGCCCTCCATCCAGCCGAGTCGTTATGAAAAACAAGATCGTTGCCGTTATTACCTAAATATACCGCGGCCGTGTTGAACGGGTACATGCTTACGTGAAAAATGACATACATCTGTGAATCGTTTTTGTAGCTAAACACTAAAAACGACACTACTGGTTCATACCAAGATCGCGCGGGCGTATATATGCCAAACCTAAAATCGTTGCCCTGATAAACGCATATTGGTGCAACTGTCGATTCGTTTGCTATTTCTACTAACTGTTCTGTACACCCGGGCTGCGGCACGAAGGTTGGCAGAGTCTCTACTGTAGGTGTTGTATTTAGCCAGGTTGCGTCGCTAGCTGATACATCTGCTGAATTCACAGATAGTGTCATGTATCCAATTAATGCAAATGCTAAAGCAGCCACAGCATTCTTCACGAGTATTTCTCCAACCTTAATATAAACATAATTATATATTTAAGATTAGTTTATGCAATACCTGATAATATGTATCGTCGCTTACTAATTTGTAAGTATTACCGAAATAATTTATAGCTAATATCTTCAACACCTTGTGTGTTTAGTAGCCAGCCGGTGCTACTATCTGAGATCAAACTACTATAATCAAACCATGAGCGTGATATAATAAAAGCCTAAGTAAATATCACGTAAACTCTGATAAAAGAGTAAGAAATGGAGATCACATATGGCACGACTTCCGCAGCCAGGTGGTGATGCGGGTAATTGGGGGAGTATTCTTAACGACTATTTATCCCAGTCGCACAAATCAGACGGAACGATAAAAGACGGTGCTGTAGATGCAAGCGCTGTAGCTGTAAACACTGTCTCAAAAAATCAACTACAGGCAGGCTTGCGATCTGAGATTGACAGTAAGATTACTCAGACTACCGCAGATCGTACATATGCAATATTTTTCAATGTAAAGTCGCCAGCTTTTGGAGCCCTGGGCAACGGTGTGAATGACGATCGTGCCGCTATTCAAGCTGCATGTGATGCTGCGGTAGCGGCAGGGGGCGGGATTGTATACTTGCCAGAAGGAACATATATGCTTGGGCGTAGTTCTCCGTCAGACACAGAGCTACTGAAGTTGTTAGATCGTGTTACGCTTCGTGGTGCAGGCAAAGATAAGACTCTCCTCTTTTTAGATCCAACAACACCTACTTCAAGTACGGGACTAGTAGGCGTACGTATCGGAAATATCGATGCGAATGTATCTGATGTGGTAGTTGAGGATCTTGAGCTGAATATGAATACATCCATTATTAATGCCAGTACATCTTCGGCAAATCAACTATGGGGAATAGGATCTCGCTTCGAAGGTGCGACTTCACTAGTGACGGCACAATTATGCGCCCGGAACATTACTGTGCGCCGATGTAGGGTGCTTGACTCGCGCATTGCGATTACATTCGCCAAGGTAGCGGTATCGACAGCAGTTGATGATAGTTATCTAAATCAATTTATTACTATTGAGGATAATGAAGTTAATGGCACGTGGAATAGATCAATTGAAGTGGCTTTCTCAACTAACTTTAGTATTCGTCGTAATGTAATTCGTGGTCGTGGCTTCCTGCACGTACTCGCGTTCTGCTATATGGGGTGGGTTGAGGATAATGATATCGAATATGGGCGTGATGCGTATAGCATGACAGGCAACGCTGACAAACCGGGTGCATCGGCTGGCCCAACGGGACTCTACCTTTCGACTGGTATTCATCACATTTGGATTTCTCGAAACTACATACGAGCCCATAAATTTGCGAGTACCGCTGTTGCAGGTGCAATCCAAATTCGAACTGAACAATGGGCGTTAACCCTAGTTATGCATCATATCTACTTTACTGATAACATCCTTATTAATACTACTGCCACATCAAAGCGAGTACTGGATTTTAATACACAATCCGCTGTACTGAGTAATACGATTCACGACATCTATTTCTACCGAGACACACCCGAGGGCGCCCCCAAATTGTATGGAGGTACAAGTTCCACACTTCATATCAATAACTGGCAATTTGATTCTTGTACACTAACCGAACCCATAGATGCGGTTGACCATTCAACTGTGGATGTAGATGACATAAGATTCGTGCGCACAAAAATGTCAGGAGCGCAGGCGGTATCATTAACTAACTCAGAGTTTGAAAGATGTGTGTTTCCAGGCTCTTTGACATTGACGACAGGAAGTTCAAATATTGAAGTCATTGCTGCCAGGACGGCAAATGGATCTGTTGTAGATAACGGAACTGGAAATGTAGTAACAGGATCCCGTACGCTGCTGAGTTAATATCCTACCTCAACCCCGTCGCCTGCTAGGTAGCGCTCAACTAGAATATCCCCTATCAATGCATCAGATAGAGGATATTAGTTGAGTGGACGATGCATCGGTTGGCGAACGAATGTATACTACATCCCGTAGCTGCCCATCGGGCACTCCCGCGGGCGACATTTGTTGCTGTCGCAATGTTCTTCACTTCCCAAAAATCCGAGAGTTTTATCCCTCAAACATATATATTGTAGTATTAATATGCGCTGCAGTCAATAATATTAGATTAGCATAAATGATATAATAAATAGATGAGCAAACAGCATTGGATACATGACACCGTTCTCTATCAAATTTATCCTCGCAGTTTTTATGACAGCGACGATAACGGCGTTGGTGATCTGAACGGCATTGCTGCAAAGTTGGATTATTTGGTAGAACTAGGGATTGGCGCTATATGGATATCGCCGTTTTATCCGTCGCCTATGGCTGATTTTGGGTATGATGTCAGTAACTATCAAGACGTCGACCCTGTCTTTGGGACATTAGACGACTTTCGTGCACTAAAAGACCAGGCGCATAGCCGCGGGATTAAAGTCATCGTCGATTTTGTGCCAAACCATACATCTGACGAACACCCATGGTTCATCGAATCGCGTGCTAGTCGTGACAGTCCGAAGCGTGATTGGTACACTTGGCACGAACCGCAGCCAGACGGGACACCGCCAAATAATTGGCAAAGTCTGTTTGGTGGATCTGCGTGGCAGCTGGACAAAGGGACAAATCAGTACTATTTGCACAGTTTTTTGGCAAAACAACCTGATCTGAACTGGGACAATCCAGAAGTACGATCGGCGATGGCCGACAATGTCCGATTTTGGCTAGAGATGGGTGTTGATGGGATTCGTGTTGACGCGGTAAATTGGTTATCTAAAGACGAACAGCTACGTGACAATCCGCCAAACCCAGACTATGAACCAGCTGAAGGCGTTGACCCGTACAATGCACAGATCCATACGTATAGTGCCATGGGATCGCACATTTTTGATTATTTAAACGTTTTGCAAGACGTCGTAAAGAGTTATGATGACCGATTTATGATCATCGAATCATATCCAGACCATCCTGGCGACCATTCGCACTATTTGTCGTTCTATCACAACCTAGATCAAACGGTGACGGCGCCGTTTAACTTTGATGCGATTGGACTACCCTGGAGTGCGCAAGCCTTTCGATCGTCGATCGGTAGTTATATGGAAAAATTGCGACCTGGTGACACAGCGATTTACAGTATGGGGAACCACGACCAGCATCGTTTAGCGACGCGATTTGGCCAAGAATCATGCCGCACGGCCGCAATGATGCTGCTCACCCTTCCCGGGACGCCAATTATTTATTATGGCGACGAGATTGGTATGCACGACACGCACATTCCGCCAGAATTCGTCCAAGATCCGTTCGAGAAAAACAATCCGGGTCATAATCTCGGGCGTGACCCAGAACGAACACCAATGCAGTGGTCGGATGCCCCACACGCTGGGTTTACGACGGCAGAACCATGGCTGCCTATCAGTGGTGATTATACGACGAACAATGTCGTCCGCGATCTGCAGAATCCACGTTCACTGCTGACATTGTATCGCGAACTACTACAATTCCGATCGACGTCAGATGTATTGCGGTATGGTAACTTTGAGCTACTTGATCACCACGAGGATGTGTTTGCTTATAAACGTATGTATAAAGAAAAGATACTGACGATACTTCTGAACTTTTCAGGAAATGATGTAGATGTAGATATATCGGCGCAGAACCTGGTGTTTTCAACACTCGAAACAACCGAATTTGGTGGTTCGCTAAAGCCTCACGAAGCCGTGATTCTGACCTCTGATAACTAAACTGTGCTACAGTGGTAGATAGTATGAAAATTCTTGCAATCGAAAGCAGTTGTGACGAAACCGCTGCGGCCGTCGTCGAAGACGGTCGCAAACTGCATAGTAATGTCATTGTGTCGCAAATTGATATCCATGCAATGTATGGCGGTGTCGTGCCAGAGGTGGCAGCACGCAGTCATATAGAAGTGATCAACCCTGTGATCAATCAAGCGTTAACTGATGCGAATATGGCGTGGGATGACATTGATGCGATCGCCGTCACGTATGCGCCTGGGCTGATTGGTAGTTTGCTGGTTGGAACATTAGCAGTCAGAACATTAGCGGTGATTCATAACAAACCCCTCTACCCTATTCATCATGTCGAAGCGCATGTCTATGCAAATTTTATTACCGAACAAGTAGATTCATTATCGCTAACTCTCCCATATGCGCAGCCGGAATTTCCGATGTTGGCACTGATTGTTAGTGGCGGCCATTCACAATTGGTGTTGTTCCGCGACCACGGAGATTATGAATTACTTGGGCAAACGCAGGATGATGCGGTTGGAGAAGCGTTTGATAAAGTCGCGAAAATCCTGGGGCTATCGTACCCTGGTGGACCATCGATTACCAAAGCGGCATTGGATGGTGACGCATTTAAATATACATTGCCCAAAGCAAAACTAGCTGACCCGTATAATTTTAGCTTCTCAGGCCTGAAGACAGCCGTTTTGCGGGCTGTACAACACGATGTGGGTGTTGACTTCACTTTTCCGTCGCACGAGCTTCCAGCGCGCGTGACAGACGTTCAGCGTGCAGACTTTGCTGCGAGCTTCCAGCGCATTGCCATAGAAACACTCGTTGACAAGGCGGAACGCGCCTATCGCGACTATTCACCAAAATCTGTCGTTATTGCTGGCGGGGTTGCGGCTAACCAAGAATTACGCCGCCAGCTGTCTGAGCGACTTCCACTTGCTATCGAATACGCACCCATGCAGCTCTGCACCGACAACGCCGCAATGATCGGCGCACTGGCCTATTACTATGCACAAAAAGTCGATCCGACCGATCCGTCAGATCTTGAGGTTATCCCAAGCCTGTCGATGACAAAAACAGCCTGGGCGACTGCATAGCCTACATCCCGACCGCTGCTGCCGTCTGAATCCAAATACTGCCGTTGTACAAAAATGTGATTGAATTGAGCTTATTCGCTGTCGTTACAGGCGTCCAAGAGGTGTGATATTCACTAGCAAACGTCACTGTTCGACCACCGGTAGCATCTTGACTAAACCCGAGTGTTACTGTTTGTCCAAAGTGTGCTCTAGCGGGTGCGTTCACGGTAACATTACCGGTCAGTGCCATTAATTGGTAATGACCCGAATAGACATCGGGTGTCCAGCTGGCAACATATGAATTCGTGACTAATCCGTCTTTGGCACCGATCTTGACATCACAACCAAATGGATAGCTGTCGGTCGTAAAGTACCCCTGTGGCATATACTGCAGACCGTCACAGGTCACGTCGACCGCATGTCCGTAGCCACCAAGTATTCGTAGTCCAGCCAACTGCTTGACTGTATTGGCGTTTCGCTCCCATGAATACCCTGACACGCGGTTGCCGTACGAATCAATCAGCTCAACTCCTGCGTGGTTGAGGTTCGCTGTGTTATTGCTGTCAGATTCAATGCCTGTCAGCGTCTGACGACCGGTGTTTTTCAGATAAAACCCAGCACGAGCATTGTCCTGTGCACCACACGATGCAAATGTATTGGCGCTATATAGGCCGTTCATCAGGTGGAATCCGTGGCCTGTGCCGTCCGTTTCGCTACCAGTTGTCGACACTTGCCCCGAATACCAGGCTTTGCAGTTGCTAAACCGGTTACTGCCAGACCGAATAATAAACCCATCTAGTCCAGCTGCACCACTGTCGCAGTTGGTGTACGATGAATCGACGTCGACATCAAATCCATGCCCGGCGTTGTACCATGACTGAATATTTGATCCGATCGTGGTACCTCGACCAAGCTGCTTGAACCCAGTACCAGCACAGTTTTGAATAATGAGGTTGTGAGCAAAGTGGCGCGAATCAACGTACTCAGCCAAGCCATTACCCGTGTCCGAATCTTGGGCGGCACTGTTGTCAAAGAATAGTCCCAGGGCGTTCGTGCTCGATACCGCACCTCTGTTACCGTCGAGGGTCAGATCAAACACGCCGCACGCGCGTGCGTGTGTTTCGATACCGATCAACGGTGCCGTTGACCCTGCACGTAGGAACAGCCGCGATGTTCCGGGCCCAGCGCCACGTATCGTGACACGATTACCAAGGACGAGTGGTCCAACGGTGTAATTGCCGCCAGGTACCCAGACCGCCGCTGTCGCACCAGTCAGCGTCGACGATTTTGCGGCTGCAAGCGCTGCAGTGAACGCAGCGGTGTCGTCGGTTGTTTTGTCGCCAACTGCACCGTACTCTTTGACGTTGAGCACGAGTGTTTGTCCCGACGGTGTAGGAAGTGCAAAGAACCCTTTGGTGCCGCTATCATTTGTTCCATAGTAGCGGGAATTCCCAGGTGTTGCCGAATCGCCGCTCAGGCTCAGTGTTCGTGTTGCTGACAAATCTCCACCACCTGTCAGTGATCCGCTGGTTGCGATCTGTGTCGTTGTGTCAGCTTTTCCAGCCAGTCCAGTTGTGACAGTGCTACTATCGGCTTTTGCGTTCAATGACGTTTGCAAATTTGTAACATCAGCTATCGCATGGCTGTGCGTTATTGCCGCTTTCGCGTCGAGTGCTGCCTGTAGTCCCGTCACCGTTGAAATTGCCTGTGCTCCGGTGTGTGTCGTCCTATCACGTAGGTTTGCATCGGTTGCGTTAGCGGTTGCGCCTGTTTGTACGCCGTCGATCTTTGTCAGTTGGGCAGCTGTTGCGTATTTGTTCGTACTGCCTGTATCACTGATCGTATCGGTAGTCAGGGTAACGGTTCCGGTCAGACTATTGACACTTGTGACGCCAGGGCCAGCTGAATTTAATTTTACTTGTGTTGCTGTATCCAGTTTTGCCTCTGTTACTGCTCCGTCTTGAATAAGGGCGGTCGATATAATCCCGCTTTTTAATGCTCCATCAGTCGTGTGTGCCTGACTGAGGTAGTCATTTAAGATTGTCCCCCAATTGCCGGCATCTGCGCCTGGCTGTGGTAATCGTGCCATGTTTGTTTGTCCCCTATTTTATACGACTAGTATAACAAAGTTATGCTTATTCTTATAAAACTTAAAGAAAGATTAAAATCAGCTAGCGTTTCATTGTACGAATGATTTTTTTCGCCAGGGGTAGCCCTTTTTTCCACAATGGATAAAGTGGCGATAATGGGTAATCATAGGTTCCAACTAATAGATCTTCGTGATCAGCAAAACTTTGTTTGAATGTACTAACGCCATCGTTCAATAGTCCATTCATGTCGTATCGCTCAATACCCCATTCTTTCATTGTCTTGATGACTTGCCACTTTAACGCATAATTTGCACGAAGTTGCTGGCCTTCGTCGTTCATGCCTCCGTACAGTTCAAATAATGTACTGCCACTAATAATTGGCCACAAAAATGCCACCATTCGGTCGCCAGAATACGCTGCGAATATCGGAGAAAAATCCCCTAGTTCTGAGGCAATATCATAATAGTATTGGTCATCGTGCAATGCGAACCCGGCGCGTTCTGCAGTTTGATGATAGATCTTCAGGCACTCCCCTATCGCATCATGACTCTTGATCCGTTTGATCGTCACGCCGTCGTTGGAGCTTTTACGGATATATTGACGTGTCTTTTTGTTCATAACCGCTAGCAGCTGGTCTTCGGTTTTTGTCAGGTCAAGGATTAATGTTCTAGGGATAAGTATGTGGTTTTGAGATGAATGCCATCCAGATGGAGCGACTATAGCTGTCCAGTCCGGTTCAATAGTGAGGGCTACTGATCCAATTGACACCTTTGTGTAGTCCGCAAGCGCCTGTAAGACAACTTCTCTGGTTGGCATATCGGTGACCGGACCGCGCGGTATATATGTAATACCTTTTAACATACTCGGAAGTGGTCTGGTCAAAAGTTGCGCTGCGCCAACGATCACCTCGCCGTCCTGCACGAAGACACGCTCGGCTTTCCAGCCATGGCTTGCTTTTACTTCGCCCCACCCCCATAGCTGCATCGGATGGCCGTCATTGTCAACGATGTATTCGTCCCATAGTGTTTTGTCGTTACAGAGATGTACAGAAATCATTACCCTATTATACTATTAATTCCGCCTGTGCTATAATAGAGGTACAAACAAACATGTGGAGACAAAAAGCTGGTAAAGTGAGGGATTTTCGTACGAAAACCTTTACTTGAATTGTGCTTTTCACATGAAACGACGAAATGTCAAATTGAGATTGCCCCCTAATGAAACTTGCTAAAAACTACGATCCAAAACAATATGAATCGACGATTTATCAGATGTGGGAGACTGCCGATGCTTTTGCGCCATCAGGTAGTGGTGAGCCATATAGCATTGTTATGCCGCCGCCGAACGCAAACGGTAATCTGCACATTGGTCACGCGTTAACGTTCAATCTACAGGATATTTTGGCTCGTTATTACCGAATGCAGGGTAGGGCAGTGGCCTATATTCCAGGGTCTGATCATGCTGGGTTTGAAACGTGGGTTGTCTACGAAAAGGTTTTGACTGCAGAAGGCAAAAACCGCTTCGATTTTAGCCGCGATCAGCTGTATAGCCAAGTGTGGAATTTTGTCGATGAAAAGCGTGGCACGATGGAAGCACAACTGCGTGCGCTTGGTATCAGTGCAATTTGGAAAGATACGGTCTTTACACTAGACGACAAAGTAGTAAACACCGTCTACGGTACGTTCAAACGTATGTGGGACGAGGGTATGATCTACAGAGGTGAGCGCATTGTTAATTATAGTACAAAGTATCAGACAAGTTATGCTGACATTGAAGTTGAACACAGGGTAGAGAAGGGTAAATTATGGAAAATTGCTTACCCGAGCCTAGACAAAATCAAGGAGATTGTCGTTGCAACGACGCGCCCAGAGACATTGCTTGGTGATACTGCAATTGCCGTCCATCCAGATGATGAACGCTACAAGGATCTGATCGGGACAAAGGTTCTCGTACCTCTTACTGATCGCGAAATCCCAGTGATCGCCGATGAATACGTTGATCCCGCGTTTGGTACGGGTGCCGTCAAGATCACGCCAGCGCACGACCCAAATGATTTTGAAGTAGGAGAGCGCCATAACCTGCCACGGCTGCAAGTGATTGGGTTTGATGGCAAAATGATCAATGTCCCGCCGCAGTTCATGAATCTAGAGGTAATGGAAGCACGACAAAAAGTTCTTGATGCATTGCAGCGCGAGCAGTTGCTCCGTGGTGACGAAGATATTGAACATAGTGTCGGCTATGACTACAAGAGTGGCTTGCCGATTCAGCCGATGGTCAAGGATCAATGGTTCATTAGTATGAAGCCGCTCGCAAAACGGGCGATTGACGCATTGAATAATGACGAAATCGATTTTCAGCCTGCATCACGTAAAAAAGCTTTGATTCAGTACCTCGAAAATATTCGCGACTGGAACATCAGTAGGCAGATTCCATGGGGGATTCCTATTCCAGCGTTCCAAAACGAAAAAGATCCGACAGATTGGATATTTGATGCTCGTGTTGATCAAGAAAAGATTGATGTAAATGGTACAACGTATACTCGTGAGATTGATACGTTTGATACATGGTTTAGTAGTGGGCAGTGGCCGTATATTACGACTGATTATGTAACGAATGGTGATTTGGCGAAATTTTACCCACTGAATGTCATGGAAACGGGTGCTGATATATTGTATTCGTGGGTTGGTCGCATGATCATGCTAGGACTGTACACGACAGATCAAGTGCCGTTCAAAGCAGTCTATTTGAATGGGCTAGTATTGGACGAAAAAGGCAAAAAGATGAGCAAATCCAAAGGAAATGTCATCAATCCTATTGAAATTGTCGAAAGTCACGGATCGGACGCGCTACGACTAGGAATTGTTGCAGCGCGAAGCGTTGGGCAAGATCAAGCATTTAGTACTGGTAAAGTGCTGGCTGGACGAAATTTCTGTAACAAATTGTGGAACATTGCTCGATTTATCGAAAACAAGCTTGGCGAAGGATTTCCTGTAGCTGATCCTCAGCCGAAAACAGTGGCTGACCACTGGATTGTTCGTCAACTGAATAGTGCGGCAGAACAGATCGGTAAGCAGATCGAAGAGTATCGGTTTGCCGAGGCTGGCGATGCTATTTATCACGTCATCTGGGATGACGTCGCCGACTGGTACATCGAGTCCAGTAAAAAGCAGGACAACCCGCAGATGCTTGCGTGGGTGCTTGATACATCGCTGCGAATCGCCCATCCATTTGCACCATTTGTCACCGAAACTATCTGGCAGACGCTTAGTTGGCACGAAGAACTGCTGATAAAGGCTAACTGGCCAACACCTCTTGAATTTAACGACATTGCCGCCGCCGAATTTGAACAGTTGCAGACGCTCGTTGGCGAAGCACGATTTGTCGTTGCAGAGCTGCCTGGAACAAAGAAATACGACTTGCTATACCAAACCGACAGCCTCATTGCTGACAATAGTGATCTTATTCAGCATTTAGCGCGCCTCAGTGGCGTTCGCCAGGCTGATCAAGCAAAAGGACTGCGCCTCGCTGCAAGTAACCGTGAGGCGTGGCTAGATGTCGACGAAGACACACTCTACGAACATCAAACAAACCAAGAGGTGCGTTTAGGCGAGGCTCGCTTGCGGGCAAAGAACCTCGAAGGTCGTTTGAGCAACGCAAGTTACATCGACAAGGCGCCACCGCATCTGATAGAAGAGACGAAGAAAGATCTAGAAGAAACACAGGCTTTGATTGAGAGACTTGCTCGAGAACTTGATGTATTAGAGTAGGGAAGTGAATGCTCTTTCCGTCGCTGTCGTCATTCCAGACTTGATCTGGAATCTAGGTATACCATCATCAACTAATTCATTTGTTATTGTTCTTTTTTGCCAAAGAACCAAAAGACTTAACCCTTACTTTTGTACCAAAAAGTAACAAAACGTCTTCTTTTCGTTATCGAACGAAAAGAAGCAAAAGAACTTGTGACTGCTTCCTTCCACCGAGAACTCCGCAGTACAATAACTGGTTGCTGCGGAACACCCTAAAGGGTGGTCAAAAATAATAATTTTAGTTACGGATTTTTGACAAGTCCTCGCAAATGACTCCAGCTATTGTACTGCGGAGTTCTCGGGTCAGTCCAGATGTCACGGGGAAGTTAATGTATATTTACGCAGTAGAACTGCGATGTTTTAATACCAGGATTCGTGGTGCATTTGGCGGTGGAGTTTCATGACAATACGTTCGCCAACTTTGCGCCAGATAGTGTAGGCGAGGGGTTTGACGGGGATGTCGTACGCACCAACGTAATCAGTCACTTGTTTATTAAAGCTCGTTTTGAATCGACCGATGCCATAATGCGGATGCTGCTGGTTTGTTATCTGGTCACTGGGCGGTGCACCACAGAGATCGTGAATGACAGACCCGTTTTCTTTTGCCCATTGTATGACATGCCACTGCAACAGATGACTAGCGCCATAGACAGATCGTTCTCGAACACTTGCACCATCTTTGTAGGTGCTTTTTGTACCTAGTATGAGTGCAAACGCAGCTGCCACGATGACACCATCGACATGTGCAAAAAACAGTTGCCCAAGCCCGGCTGATTGGTATTGCTGCCAAAACGTTCGGTAATAATCATACGATCGAATAGTGAACGATCCTGCGGCAGTTTCAGCTAGCAAAGAGTAGAACGCTTCGCAGTTTTCGTCAGTCGCATCGACGCGCTGTACAACGACTCCATCTCGTTCGGCACGGCGAATTGCATGACGCCCCTTTTGATTAAGATCTGCGAGTACTGTGGATAGGTCGCCAGAGATGTCCACAGTCACTGTGGAAAAGTTTGGCTGAATAGGGGTGGTAGGAATCAATCCTAGCTGTGGCAACGCAGCAACGACTGATGGTGTTTTAAGCAATTCAGGTTCTATTTTAACGACGAATGCACCATGTTTTTTTGCGAATGTCTGCATCGCCGCAGTAAATTGTGCCAATGATTCGGTGTTGATAATGCCTGGTCCTTTGGGAATATACCAAAATCGTCCCAGTCCAAACACAAGTTTCTGCAAAACTGTTACCGCAACGTCGTCGGCGAACAAATGAACGGTCAGCCAACCGCCCTGTTCTTTCTGCTTGGCAAATTCTGCACCCTGAAATACGTTGCCGTTATCGGGGTTAGCGATAATGTAATCATTCCATTTTGCAATTTCGTCATCAGTGGCCAAGCGGATATTCATAATAGGTCTATTGTACGCGAAACTATCCAGGCTGACTACGATCAACCCTGACAGAGGTATTCAAATCATGGTACACTAGTACGTATGAGCATTATATTTTCAGGATTTGATATACGCGGTCGCATTGACGACTCATTAACGCCAGAATACGCATGGAACGTAGGAAAAGCCTTTGCTGATTGGCTTCCCGAAGACGGCACGGTTGTTGTGGTAAACGATCCTGTTGCGTCGCAGCCTATTGTTCATGCGGTCATCGAAGGGCTTCGCTTGCAGGGGCGAGACGTGCTTGATGGTGGTCAGGGCGATCTTGAAAAGCTAGTGCAGATTAATGCTGCCGCAAAAACAGCGGGCGGTGTCTTGGTTGCGCGTGATGACCTGCAAAACATGGAAACAATCCGACTATTTCAAGAAAATGCCATTGCAATCAATAGTGACAATGGTCTTATCGAAATCGCCGACCTTGTCGAATCGGGTAACTTCGTTCCAGCTGCTGTCAAAGGCGAGCTAACAAACGCTAGCTAGTTTTACGCAGGGACGCCATTGGCAGCGAGCTTCAACTTATTCTAGATATCCCTGCTTTGCCAGTGTGAGCAGTCATTAAACATACTACACCATGCAACAGTCTTTTTTGCCAAGCCGTCCATGTTATACTAAGATATGGGTCATGACAAAGCGTCGTGACTGTCACCTCTAATGAAGGAGATGTCTTGCAGGATTTGCAACGAGCATCGATTGCGTTCGCTCAGCTTGCTGAAGGCGATCAACTGGACGATGCGAGTTCGATCGCACGCGGCATTGTCGCGCTGATACCTCGATGTGTGATTGGGTCGAATGGCTCTGTCGTCGAAGAAGTTACGAGGGGGTTTGACACAGGAACATACCCTCATCTTGGACGGGACATTGCAAAGAATGTTGTCAAAAGTGCGAGTAGTACGCTTGGTGCTATGGTGCTGTTCCGCGATATCGTGCCGACACCGGTAATTCCGACAGGATCCAGGTCGGTCGCACTGTCGGTATCACTGCTATGCGTGTCGGTTGCAAAGATCGTTGAGTGTTCCGACTCCCGTCTCCTAGACGAAGTAGCGCGCGAGACACTCGATCTCATCTGAGTGTGACATCATCCCGTCAGTCGCGGCTGCCTAGCTGCGACTGACGGACACTCACAAATTTATTCAAAAATTAGCACTCGCACCTTGCAAGTGCTAATTTTTTTGTTTACAATGGATACACAAGTTAAAAAAACGGAGGAAATCACATGAGTACACCAATCAAACCGCTCGCTGATCGCGTGGTTGCCGTACGAGATGAAATCAAGACCAAGACTGCTAGCGGTATTTATTTACCCGATGCTGCCCAAGAAAAAGCAGTATTATGCGAAGTAAAAGCCGTTGGTCCAGACGTAAAAGGTGTCAAAGTTGGCGACAAAATTGTCTACGGTGGGTACAATGTCACCGAACTCAAAATCGACGGTACTGATTATCTGATCATCAAAGAAGAAGACGTTCTCGCAACTGTCTAATGGACATTTTTCTACCCTCATTTATTAGTGCACTATTCTTTTTGCTTATCGTAGGTGCAATTGTAAAAGCGTATATATTGCTTCCGAAAAGAATGCACGAGATGGAAAAACGTATACGAGAACTTGAAAATAAGGAGGATAAATAATAATTATGGCAAAAAAAGTATTTTATGATGACGATGCACGCGAACGCGTATTGGGTGGTGCAAAAGCACTCTACGATGCGGTCAAAGTAACCTATGGTCCAAAGGGTCGCAACGTGATGATCGCCAAAGGCTACGGTGGCCCGACAGTGACACACGATGGTGTAACGGTAGCAGAAGCTGTCGACTTGCCAGAAACTGACGATGCGACGCTTGGCTATAAGGTTGGTGCAGAACTGATCAAATCGGCAGCAAGCAAGCTCAACAAGGTTGCTGGCGACGGCACAACGACTGTCACTGTGTTGACCTACAATATTCTGAAAGAGGCGAATCGCTTGATCGCGGCAGGCCACAATCCACAAGAGCTTCGCAAAGGAATCGAATCTGCCGGCGCGGACATCATCAAACAACTGGACAAACTAGCCGAAAGTATCGAAGGTAAAAAAGAACGTGTTGCCGAGGTTGCGACTATATCTGCGGGTAGTCGGGAAATCGGAGAACTGATCGCTGGCGTTATCGAAAAGGTTGGTAAAGAAGGTGTTGTGACCGTCGAAGCAGGTCAAGGCCTCGAACTTGAAGCAGAAGTTGTCGAAGGCTTTAGCCTCGATCGCGGATGGGTTAGCCCATTCTTCGTAACAGACACTGGTCGTCAAGAAGCTGTCTACGAAAAGCCCGCTATTGTCATCACCGACAAGAAAGTTTCGAGTGTCCAGGATTTCTTGCCTATTATCGAAAAGTTAGCGCAAGCTGGCAAAAAAGATGTCGTGCTATTCGCTGACGAAGTAGAAGGCGAAGTGCTTAGCATCCTAGTGCTCAACAAACTAAAGGGAGTATTGAATACCGTAGCGGTTAAAGCACCAGCATTTGGTGACCGCCGCAAAGAAATCTTTGAAGACATCGCTACGCTCACTGGCAGTACTGTCATATCCGAAGACCAAGGTCTGACATTTGAAAACGTCGGGCTAGAAGTTGTTGGTAGCGCGCGCAAGGTCATTGTCGGCAAAGACAATACAACTATCATCGAAGGCGCGGGTAAAGCAAAGGCTATCAAAGACCGTATGACGCAGATTGTCGCTCAAGCTGACAATGCCAGCAGCGAATACGACAAAGAGCAGTACGAGAAGCGAGCCGCAGCCCTAGCGGGTAAAGTTGCGGTGATCAAAGTCGGTGGCGCTACTGAAACAGAGATCGACGAAAAGAAGTTTCGTGTTGACGACGCAGTCGCGGCTACTAAAGCGGCTCTTGCCGAAGGTATCGTCGCTGGTGGTGGTGTGACACTGGTTAATCTGTCTGCAGGTATCAATGCAGATGGTGCGGACAGTATCAGTGCCGGTCGTCAGATTCTCAAAAACGCCCTTCGTCAGCCATTCCTCCAGATCACTGCAAATGCTGGACTGAACAGCGAAGCGCTTCTAGCACAAGTCGAAGCCGGAAAAGTCGGCTTTGGTGTCGATGTCAACGACCCGACAGCGGGACTAGTTGATGTCAAGAAAGCTGGAGTTATCGACCCGGTCAAAGTGACCAAAGAAGCAGTTCAGAACGCGGTGTCGATCGCATCAACAGCTGCAACAATGGGTGCATTGGTTGTCGACATTCCAGAACCAGAATCAGCCGCACCTGCAGGTGGTGGCATGCCTGGTGGTATGGGATTTTAGTAGAGTAATCTACGAATTGAAACAAGAGGTAATCATCGTGACTACCTCTTGTTTTATGTACTGACATTGACAAATACACAATATTAATGTATTATGATATATGTTTTACTAATAAAAACAAAAAGGAATCACAAAAAACATGAACAATGAACCATTAAACACGCCCGCTGAACAGGCTGAACAAATTGAACAGCCTATCGTGCAGCCAGTCGAGAACACTCAGGAACACGACCAGCCTAAAAAGCAAGAATCCCGCAAAGGGCTCCTTACTAAAAAAATCGGTGCAGCTGTCGCTGCTTTTGGTGCTTTAGTATCGCCAGGTCATAATAGCCAGCCAGCGCCACAGCCAGAAGCAAACGAAGTATCGGTAACGCAGCCGACAACAGATCTATTACATACAAATACGGTCGAAAGTATGCCTGCTAGTGAACCCGTTCATGGTGAACTTGGCAATTTACAACAGCCGGGCAACCCAGAATCGATACCATCAGTACCGGACTATAATACTAATACTGCTGAATCACCAGAGTTTGCGCCACCAGTTATGCCACCGTTCCCTGAAATGCCGCCATCTTTACCCGACCAGCAGTTTGTAACGTATCCAGTTGGATCTATTGCCAACCAAGAGGCAATCGTTTCGACTCCATTTCCGAACAGCGAAGTAATAAAGCAAATGGTAGATACTGCTGGCACTAACTCAACGAACATCTCGAACTCTGATACGATCACTAAAGTAGAATAAAATACTTAACAAATCACTTCCATCTCCTCGACAATTCGGGGAGATGTTTTATTATGCATTGATATTTATTCGTATACGTGTTGATATGTATTGACAATTTATAATGTTTGTGCTAAATTAAATACAGTACACCACAAAAACAAACAAAAGGAAAATTTCATGTCGGAAAAAACTTCCACGGCCGTCCTCGACGAGCCACTTAAAGATACCCATGGGTCTATTGATACGCTCAATAACCCAGAGGTGACGACTGTCGGTATGCCCGAAAATGTCAAGACGATTGATGACGTCGAAGCGCAGCGTGATGCTGAGGCTCGCCTCGATCCTGCTGATCGAATGGCATATCTAGAAGAAATGATTACAAAAGATCGTAATGAACTTGCGAGGCAGGGCGCAAAACGTGGTACTCGCGTCCGGAACCGGCAAAAAGGCGACACAGCAGAATTCTACGAATCTGTGCACGGTTCGTACAACGACAAGGTAAAAGAACTGGGCCGATTGAAGCTAGCTGAATCACTCGAAAACGAAGATCTATCCCTTGATGACAAGAAAAAAGAAGTGCTAGGATATCTGTTTGAAGAACAAAAGAAACTTCGTGACCTAACGACCGAAAAGCTAGAAGGTACGCCAATGGGTAAAGTCGTTAAATGGATGAATAGTGGTGGTCGCCTAAAGAAATTCATGAAGGTAGCTGGCGTTGGTCTGATTGCTGGTGCTGCAGGTATGGCAACCGGTGGTCTTGCTGGTGGATTTATCGCAGCGGGTGTCGCTGGTGGTAGCCGCATGTTCCGCGGATTTGTTGCCGCAGAAGGCAAGAATGGTCGAGCACTTAACGATGTTGACACAGAAATGCTTGATGCAAAAGCGTGGAAGGCTGGATCTGCCGAGAGCTTAATTGACGCAGGTACGGTAGCGCTAGGCGAATCGTACAACGACGAGATCAAAGGTCGTCAAAAGAAAGTACGTCGTGCGTTTGGTCGCGGTGCGCTTTATGCCGGTGCGGGTGCGATCATCGGTGCAGCGGTGCATACTGCGAGCAGCGGTGTTGCAAACGCAAAGCCACTCGATAGCAGTAACCCGAACTTCGGCAACCATGTTCCAACAGGAGCGACGGAAGTACCTAATGTCAAAGTTGGTGAGCATATGATGCTTGCTCAAACTGAACAGATCAATGCATTTACATATAACCCATCAGAAAATCCGTTCTATGCACCCAACAAACTTGGTATTCATGACATGGGGCCACCTTTAAATGCAGATCCAAATCTGGATGGTGGTCGCCCCGCAGGATTCAATGACCTGACGCAGCATCGTTGGATGGACAGTCCGGAGCAGTTCGCGTCGATCGCATGTGCTATGGGAATCGATAATTTGCCTGACGATATGGCGTCGGCAAACGGACTTGCGGAGCATTTCAAAATAGCCCCTGGCGATATGGGATCAATGCACGAAAAAGTCATGGGAATCATCAACGATCCAACGACGCACATTTCAACGCAAAACATCGTCAATCCAATTGCCAGTGAATATGGCGTTAATATGGGCAACGGTAATATGGATCTTGCGTGGGATGACTATGTTAATAGTGGCGGAACAAAGACGGTGATCGAATTTACCGATGGCAATGGCGTTCGCCGAGTTCTTGAACTCCGTAACGAGTGTGGTGGCCAGCGAATTGTCGAAATGCCAACACCGCCTGCACCTGTGTACGAGCAATCTCCAGTATATTACGAGCAATCATATGATTCGCAACAAGCAACTACTACGTATAATCAAACTACCTATGCTTATGAGCAGTCTAATGGAGGTAGTGGCAATGGTGGTAGCAGTGGCGGATCTGGCGGCGGCGGAGGTGGCAGTAATGGTGGCGGCAATAACGGCGGTGGTGGCGGTGGAGAAGAAGAACATCTTCAGCCAAAGACAGGCGATTTCCACTGGACCGACGCGAATGACGGCACTCAGGATATCGGAGAGGGAACAAAACCACAGGTCAGTGCAGGTCAACTTACGGATGTTATCAATGTGATACAAAACCAGATCGGCCAGAATGGCCATGAGGAAAGCTCAAGCGCGGCGACGGGATCACAGACAGGAATCCAGTTGAACGGTGCGGGCTCGGGATCAGAATCATCGATCGATACAGGCGGTGGCACTATCGGAACATCCGGAGCAGAAGCTGACACGAGCGGCGGCACAGGTGCATCTGAAAGTGGAAGCTCGGATGGATCAGTTGGAAAACCACAATAATTAATAAAAAATAGAAAGGAATAGAATCATGAAACAACTTATCACAAAAATTGCACAAAAATTGTCACCACGCTCAATCTCGGTTATTGTACTATCGCTACTTGCGATGGCGATCATACCAGCATCTGTACTGGCATGGGGTCCGCAACGGGCAACATTTACGCAGGAGGTTCCTGCAAGCTACGTTACATTTAACTCGATTACAAATAACCCAAAGCAAGGTGACGAACGTAACTTCATGCAAGTACGTGCGCAAGATGCTCGCAACGAAACCTACAGTGACGATATCTCACTCACCCCTGGTAAAGAATATGTCATCTTTATGTTCTACCATAACAACGCAGCCAGTAACTTAAACGAAAGCGGTAAAGGGATTGCACAGAATGCCTATGCCCGTGCCGAAGTACCAGCCATTGTAAAAAATGGCGGTGCGGGTACAAAAGCGGCTGGATATGTCGGTGCAAGCAATGCAAATCCAACAAGTGTCTATGATGATATTACGTTCAAGAATACGACAGGTACTGACATAGCGCTTCGCTACGTTTCTGGATCGACAACGATTCATAACGGTGGTAACGCGAACGGTCAGATTATGCCCGACACAATGTTAAGCGGTGGTGGCGTGAAGCTTGGACACGATAGTCTGAATGGGACACTGCCAGGCTGTAACGACTACGCAGGATTCGTCACATTCCGTGTCAAAGCGGATCAGCCAAACTTTACCTTTAAAAAAGAGGTGAAAGTAACGGGAACAACCGGCTGGAACAAAAGTGTTTCTGCCAAAAAAGGCGACAAAGTTGACTATCTACTACAGTATGCCAATACAGGTACAACAGAGCAGAAGAGTGTCGTCATGAAAGATGTTCTTCCAAAAGGATTAACATATGTAAACGGTTCGTCAAAACTAACCAATGCAAAAAACCCAAGTGGTGCAAAGATAGGTGATGAAATAGGGGCTGCCGGCATGAACATTGGCGGATACACAGCCGGATCAAATGCTTATCTCCAATTTACGGCTACAGTTGACACTGATGAGTGTACGACACTGAATAATACAGCTGCAGTTGAGACAATAAATGGCAACTTAACCGATACGGCATCGGTTGTGGTAAATAACGGCGGTTGCCAGGCAACCGAATGTGCACCAGGTATTCCAACGGGCGATGCCCGATGTACTCCCGCTGCACTTCCAGTTACCGGTCCTGCCGAAGTTATCGCTGGATTGATCGGTATCGCAGCGATCACAATCGGCATCGTTTACTACTACAAAAGTCGTCGTGATTTGCAGGAAGCATTACATGCAGCCCAAAGTCACCCTACTCATACAAAGATCGACGAAAGTAACGATATCGATGATCTGAAGTAACCGATACTAGTTTCAACGAAAATCTCCCTTGGCAGTGCCAGGGGAGATTTCTTGTAGTAGTTGCTATTTATGCTGCAGAATCGTGAGCCGAAAGGTAGTCGATTTCTTTGATAACATCAAGCAGTGCCTGGGCACGACGTGCTTCGTCGGTAATTTCTTTGGCTGCTTTGTGTGCCGGAGCAATAAGCGCAGGATCGTCTGTGGAACGAAGCAGCAGTAGGTAAGTATCAAACAATTCTTCGGCTGGAATATTCAATTTGTCGACAAGTGGGCGTAGTTCGCTAAGCGCATTCTTTTTGATGTCGTCTAGATTACTGTTATCGTCAGTTGTAGGTGCTGACGGAACGGCCGATGGAGTAGGGAGATTAGAAGCAGGTGTAGCTGCTATGGCGGCATCTACGTCTGGCATTGGAGGGAGGGCGTTGATAAGTGGTTCGTCTGCTTTGCCAGCAACTGGACCGATCGAAGGGTCGCCAAAAGGTGATCCTGCAACTGCGCCCGCAGGTGATGGGGTTTCTTCGAATGCAAGTCCAGCGTCTGAAGGGTCGACTGTTCCTGTAATCTTGTCATTCATACCGGCAAGTGCTTTTGCAAGCTCTTGGTCGTCGTTGCTCTGCCCGATAGTCTTATCTTCGCTCATTTCCCACCTCTAGATTAAATACTTATGCTTTGTTACTAAAAAGTGTATCATAGTAACAGAAAACTACGCAAGTAAATGGGAGGCAAGATGCTGGACGACGGTAATGTATTAGCGCAGCGTGACCCGCATGGGGCGCTGAGTGTCGCTGCCGCACAGTGGCAACAGGCTGAATATCAGGTAACGATTACTGACGGTGATCATGACGATCGGCCAATTGAAAAGGTAATTGTTGCAGGTATGGGTGGGTCAGCGCTTGCTGCACTGCTAGCAAAGGACTGGCTGTCGAATGAATTGGCTATTCCGTTTGAAGTTATTCGTGGCTATTCACTGCCTGCGTATGTCGACGATAAAACGTTGGTTATCGCGAGTAGTTATTCGGGCAATACCGAAGAGACGATAAGCAGCTTGCAGCAAGCACGCGACCAGTTTGCTCAGGTCGGCATTATTGCTTCTGGCGGTCGTTTGCTTGATATAGCAGCCGATCAGGCAATCGCACACGTTGCGCTGCCGAGCGGTATTCAGCCACGAATGGCGGTTTTGTATAACCTCCGAGCACTTATTGGGTTGCTTGTTAACTTTGGTGTTGTTGGCCAGCAAAACCAAGACGAGATTGCATCGACCGCGCAGTGGTTGAGCACTGAAACCGAAAAATGGCTGGCGACAGTCACGACGGCACAAAATGAAGCAAAACAATTGGCGCTACTTGCGGTCGGCAAGACGCCGGTTATCTACGGTGGTGAACTGACGGCGTCACTGGCGTATAAATGGAAGATTAGCTGGAACGAAAACGCCAAAAACGTCGCGTTTTGGAATCAATATCCAGAATTTAATCACAACGAGTTCATGGGGTGGGTATCACATCCGGTAGAGAAACCATTTGTTATTTTTGATCTGATCAGCCATCTCGAACATCCTCAAGTGTTGAAGCGATTTGAAATCTCTGATCGGTTGCTGAGTGGGCTCCGGCCAAAGTCGAATGTCGTGCAGCTGCGCGGTGAAACGCTTTTACAGCAGTTGTTATGGGGCTGCATCTTAGCTGATTTTGTCAGTATTTATGTGGCAATATTAAACGGTGTTGATCCAGTGCCCGTCGCGTTGATAGAAAAATTGAAAAAAGAACTAGTTTAGAATTCATCCAGAAATGAGTTAGTCCCGCCACTTTGCGACTCCGTGAGGAGAAGTAAAATGGCGGGACGGTAACCCGACCTAACTTGCTGCAACCAGGGCAGACTCCTCGAGTGAACGCAGGAATGCCGGATCGTACATGACGCTCAGGGGGTTATGAAGGGGGAGTGATGTTGTCATCTCCCCTTCCACCTCGTGGCTGTCGCTCGGGGTGAGCGACCGAGGAATCTCCGTCGGAGTCCACGTCAAAGGTCTGACGTTTTCCTCGACTCGTATGTAGCCGGATGTCATCCAAAGCCGCGCAGGTGTCACCCGGACGTTGCCCAGAGCGGTGCTCACTACGACGACCCTGCGGGGATGTGCGTATTCCAGGACGCACAAGACTTCTGCCGTGGACGAAAGCAGACGGGTCGCTGGTTCGAAATCAGCGAGTGACTTCATCCGACTGTGGGCGAAAAAGTACGGTTCGGCTGTCATCGATGCAACTTCGTGCACGCGGTTTCCGGCGACGTAGATCGTTTCCTTTATCGGGCCCTGCTCGATCAGTTGAGTGGCAACATTTTCGAGATCCATTAGAGTCTCCTTGGCTTGAGTAGTAAGGTGCGGGACAAATCTATTATACCATAATTATAGCTATATAGTCAATAATTTACGCCTCTAATGATACTGTCGAAGCGCTTCGATGGGATCCTTGCGAGAGGCGCGAATGGCAGGATAGAGGCCAAATAATGTCCCAACAACTGCCGATACTCCTAGGGTTACGGCTGCGATTTCCCAGCTAAATAATGGATCAAACGTCAGCAAACTGCGACTGAGGGTAAACGCGAACAAATACCCGAGAATGTAGCCACTGATACCGCCGCCAATACTCATCGCCAGCGATTCGATAAGGAATTGGAACGTAATATGACCATTACTTGCACCGAGTGCCTTTCGAATACCAATCTCGCGGGTGCGTTCTGCGACGCTAACTAGCATGATATTCATGATACCAATACCGCCAACGAACAGGGATATTGCGGCGACCGCGGTCATGGTTGCTGCAATTGCATAGAAGTACTGGCTGGTTGGTCGAGACAAGTCTTCGCCTGATAGGATGGTCGTATCAGCCTCGCCATTATGTGTTTTATCGAACGTTTGACGCATAGTACTGATGACGCCTGGCAACTTGTCGGTTTCTGTTGCTTTCACATCAATTTGCTGTAATTGGGCGATGCCCTGATTGAATGATTTGCCGCTTTCTAGATTGATAATCGCTGCATGGTCGAAATCGACATTGTTATAGTTAATTGGTTTGTTGAGTGGTTTCAGTATGCCAATCACCGTGAATGTTTTGCCTCGAATTTGGAATGTTTTACCGATAGAGCTGTCTGTCCCGAATAGGTCAACGGATAACTGAGATCCAACTACGGCAGTGTCGATATTTGTGGTTGTGTCGATAAACTGCCCGTCGCGTATAGGGAAGTTAACGATTGTCTGGAGGTCGGGTGTTGTGGCGACAACCGTACTAGCAGCTGGTGACTGGTCACCAGATCGGACACTTCCGCTCACGACCATCAGTGGTGCGACTGCCTGAACGTTTGGCACGCCTCGAATGGTATCAACGTCTCTTTCTGTCAGTGTGCTTGTCGCGTATGCATTTGATTGGGGTGAAGTAATGTTTTCGATTTGATTTGGTGGTTTGGTTTCGCCCGGACGAACAACGGCTATATTGCCGCCGAGTTCTTCGACTTGATTTGTGACGATTTTTGTTGCACCACCACTGAGGGCAAGAATCATAGTGATGCTTGCGATACCAATAGTAACTCCTAGCGTCGTTAGCCCTGTGCGCGTACGGTTACTTCGCAGTGATTCGACGGCGTTCTCAATGTGATTAAGGAGTAGCAAACGCATGATTATTTTTTAGTTCCTTTGCGTGTCGATTTGCTCTTAGTCTTGGTTGATTTTTTGGATACTTTTTTTGCTTTTTCTTCTGTTTTTGTGGGCTCACTGTGCGAATCAAGACGACGTTTTGTCGTGTCGATTTGGTTGATAGGCGCGCGAGGGTCTTTGGTGTCGGTGTCGATTCGACCGTCAAGCATGGTGATAACGCGACTTGCGTACGTTGTCAAACTAGGGTTGTGCGTCACCATGATAATCGTGTTGCCACGTTTATGGATATCAGACAATTCTTCCATAATGACATGACTTGATCGACTATCTAGATTTCCGGTCGGCTCGTCCGCTAGAACGATTGATGGATCATTCACGAGCGCACGAGCAATTGCCACACGCTGTGTTTGCCCGCCGGATAATTGCCATGGCATGTAATACTCACGTTCAGACAAATGGAATGTTGCGAGCATTTTGCTGGCTGCCTGTAGGCGCTTTGTCTTGCGCACGCCACGGTAGGTTAGGGGAAGGGCGACATTTTCAATGACGTTCAAACGCGGAACCAGATTGAAGTTTTGAAACACAAACCCCACCTGATCGCTACGGATCCGAGCATGTGCTGCAGAACTGAGTGAATCGACTGATTTGCCATTTAGTTTGTAGTCGCCACCGTTAGAACGATCCAAAAGGCCGAGAATATTGAGGAGCGTTGTTTTGCCGCAACCGCTTGGTCCCATGATCGCAATAAACTCACCTTTTTTGATAGTGAGGTCGACGCCATCGAGGACGGTATGTTCAGCATCGCCAATGCCGTAGCGTTTTGTAAGCCCGTGCAGAGCAATAACAGGAGTAGTTGGATCGACCGCATTATTCATTAGGTATCTATTATAGATGTGATATAGCTGAATCCGCAACCGTAAAGGTGGCGTAGATTGTACAACTGTTCAAAAATATGATGTTTATGGTTAAATTTAGTTATTTTTGTAGCATTGTCATTTATGTACAATTGTTGTCATCCTGAACTCGATTCAGGACCCATTCGGAAAAAACACTATACGAGTATTCTTCGCCAGAAGAATACAATCCTTACTTTTCAACGCAAAAGTAACAAGCCGTCTTCTTTTCGTATCGACGAAAAGAAGCAAAAGGCTTTGTGACGGCTTCCTGTCGCCGAGAACTCTTTATGTCTTTTATTGGTCACTGCGGAACTCCCGTTGGGAGGTTTTGTATATTGTTTTTTAGTTATGGATACAAAACAAGTCCTCGTGAACTATTCCAATAAAAGACATAAGGAGTTCTCGGGTTAGTCCAGATGTCACGATTAGTTGATTACTTTTACGCAGTAGGACTGCGATTGATTTCGCTAACAATTAAATACGTTACTAGAATCTGCTAAAATCAAATATGCGTGGAGAGATGGCCGAGTGGTTGAAGGCGCACGCTTGGAAAGCGTGTGTACCAGCAATGGTACCGCAGGTTCGAATCCTGTTCTCTCCGCCATAACATTATGCATACAGCGAAGATCATACGGTCTTCGCTTTAAATTACCAAGACTAAAGTAATTGTGTTAAATAATATTGACTTATAAACAAAAGCATGATAATATATATTTATAACTAAATAAAACAAACAACGTCACTGGTATGTCTAATCAAAAACAATCAGGAGAGTCATTCCTCCACGCCCGTAATGCAAATACGCATAAATCTCGTGAAGTCGAAGATGTCGCTAGCTACATGCGTCGTAGCGGCGAGAAAATCCCTAACTCTCCTGCAGAAAAGCTCGGTGCTCATATTCGCTTTCTTAACGAAGTCGTTAATGACGGATTGTTAACTGGCGACAAAGAAAGTATCTCTCGTCAGGTAGACTACCTAACAATCCAGCCAGACGAAGTTCCGGAAAGTTACTTCGATCTACAGAAAAAAATTGCCCGTGAGCGAGGACACGGTGACATCGACATCACGCCAGCTATGCGAGACACGATGATCGAAACCATCCGCGAAGAGCAAACACAGAGTCTCGAATCATGGGCGAACTACCTGACCGATTCGTCCAACGACACAACCTACCCCGACTGGTTCAAAAAATACGCCTTTGAGGCAATGACAAAACTTGGACCATTCGATAAAGAAAAGTCTGCATACACTAAACGTAGTCGCGGTACGACGGCGCCATTCGCTGATTTGAATGCAGAAGCACTGTCGTATGTTTATGATGCAATCGACCGCCATGCTCTTCAGGGTGTTGATACTGATGACGAAAAGGTTTCAACTCTCGTGAAAAGCGGCAGCTTCGCTAAACTTTATGCACATGCCATGATGGAAGTGACACCTGCGAGTGCCGAACGTCGCGAGATTACGGCAGGGTCATGGACGAAGTACGATCAGATAGAGGGTAGGTATGACCCAGATTATGATTTCAACGAAGAGGGCGAAGCTTCCGACCGTACGGCCATAGACAACGAAGACGCTATGCGACTTGCAAAGTCCCTACAGGGTCACGGCACGGGTTGGTGTACTGCCGGCACGCGTACGGCCGCTCATCAGTTAACTCAAGGTGATTTCTATGTTTATAATTCGCAAGACAAAGATGGAAACGATACCGTTCCTCGTATTGCAATTCGCATGGAACACGGACGTGTTGCTGAAGTTCGGGGCATCGAGCATGATCAGAATCTTGAAGGTAACATGACAAGTATCGCTATGGACAAGCTAGCAACGCTTGAAGGCGGTGAGGAATATCTTAAAGCTGCTGCTGACATGAAGCGACTGACTGAGATTGACGAAAAGAATCGCTCAAATGATGGACTGTCCGTGCAAGATATTTGGTTCTTGAGGTATGCAGACATAAGCAGTTTTGGGTATCAACAAGACCCTAGAATTAGTGAAATACTAGAGTCTCGAGACTACAAACAGGACTTAGATATTCTTATTAACAATATAGATAATTCCTTGCTAGCTGAAGCGATGATTTCGGAATATGAGTTTAAGGATCTTATCGATAATATTGATAGCTTTGATTTGAGCGCAGATAGTCGCGATGAAATTGCCTTCGAAATCATTCGTTCACCGGCAGGTAGAGAAGTGGCTAATAATCTTGAAAAATTTAATAAGAAAATATCACTTGCTCGACAGATTGTTCATTCAGGTGACACGCATGCAGTTTATGCATTATCTCAAAACCTTAGTAAGATTGATGATCAGGCTGTATTTGCTCAGTTACTTATCGATACAGGTGAGGATTATTGTATAGATTTTGTTATAAGTCATATCGACAAATTTAATTCAGAAGAGGTTGATAATGCAGCGCTTGCGCAGATTTTAATAGATCAAAACAAGCAAATCCTAGTTGCTAATTATTTCGATAAGTTGGAATTAAATTATGATGATCGTATTGAACTTATCGAGCAGCTTGTTCAAAATCGCGATAATGACGCGGTTAATCGGTATTTAGATTTTGATAAACTGAAATTAGAACCTGAAGATCTTGCCAGTGTTGCAGTTCAACTGTTTAAAAAAGGTCAAGCAGATAAAGTGATTGATAGTATTGACAGTTTTAAAGATAAAAAGATTTTAGTGCAAAAAATGATAGACTCAGATCTTGGGACATATGTCCTATGGCATATCGACCAACTAGGTAAAGAAATGATTGACCAGAAAGCTTTAATGAATAGCCTTATCAGTGGCGGTAGCTATAATCATGAAGCATTGGCTCAAAATCTTGATGAATTTGATGCTGGAGTTGTTGATCAAATGGCTTTGGCTACTTACCTGATTAAACATAACGGTCTATTAACGTTGAGGGATAATATTGATAAGTTTGATGCTCAGAGTCTAGATGAAAGTGAATTAGTGCAGCTAGCTATCGATTGGAATGTAAACCGTTTTAGGTTGGATCCAAGTCCGCTTATCCGGCAGCTAGGTGAGATTAGCAGCCCTGTTACGATTGCGCAGGTGTTGATCAAAAATGGATATAATAGCTACATTAGGTATATTCAAGGATATAAAAGTCTTCCTCAGGATATCCTCAGTCAGTTTAATCCAAATTGGTACTGATCGTAGTTAACTCTCGTGGTAGGTGTATATCTGAACGTTTGAAAGTTGCCCGTGATGCACCTTATAAATATTATAGACCTGATAAATAAAAAACGTGTGTGCCAGCAATGGTACCGTGAGTTCGAATCTCATCCTCTCCGCCAAATAAAATAAGACATAAAGTATATATGTCTTATTTTTTATCCTGCTACTATTGATAATAGATGAACAAAAAATACAGACAGTTTCGTGCAGGAAAATTAGAAACAGCGGCATTCGTTAGCGGTTTTGTATTGATGGTGTACGAACTGGCTGGTGCGCGAATGCTTGCACCGTATGTTGGTAGTTCGACATACGTCTGGACAAGTGTGATTGGTGTTATTATCGCAGCATTGAGCATTGGCTATTATCTGGGTGGAAGAATTGCGGATGCGCGTGGCTACGTGATCGATATTGCACGGATATGTTTAGGGATTGCGCTCACCGTGGCTTTTACACTAGTGTCGTATGTTGATGTACTGACCTGGGTGGTAGATTCGTTTAATGACGCGCGCGTTCAGGGTGTTATTGCGTCGCTCATATTATTTGCGCCAACCAGTGTTCTACTAGGTATTCTCAGCCCCTACCTCGTGAAGATGAACGTGACATCGCTGAAAACATCGGGGAGGTCGGTTGCAAGTTTGAGTGCGCTTAATTCGGTTGGCGGTATTGTCGGAACGTTCATGGCCGGGTTTGTATTATTTGGTTTTATGGGATCGCGCGAGACGATGCTACTGGTGAGTGTTGCGATGCTTGTTCTGAGCTGGATGTTCACGCCAAGTGTTCAGTGGCGCGCGCGAGCAGTCGTGAGTGTTGCGGTGATCACGCTGCTACTAGGGTCGCTCGGTTCGCAACAAGTGACTCGTATTGACACACCAAGTGCAAACTACACAATCATGGAATATATAAACGACGAGGGACGGTTAGTTCGCGGACTCGCGACCGGACCAAATGCGGCGCAATCAGGGGTGTATGCAAATAATTCACCGGGATTGGCGTTTTGGTATACGCGTCAGATTGATGCGATTGTACAGCAGCAGCCAGCAAAACAGTCATTATTAATACTAGGTGGCGGCGCATTCACTATGACACAGCGGTTTGCACAGCAATATCCAGACGCAACAATCGACACTGTCGAGATCGATCCAAAATTAGCCGATATTGCCCGAAAGTATTTCCAGTATGACGACCCTGCGAATGCTCATCTGATTTTTGAAGACGCACGAACATTCGTCAATACGACTCAAAAAACTTACGATATTGTTATCGTCGACGTGTACGGTGACACACATGTGCCGTTTAGTTTGATGACTAGTGAATACGGCGATCGTATCGCGGCCATAACCAAGCCTGGTGGTGTTGTCGTAGTAAACATGATCGCTGCAAGTCAGGGTGGATGCTATCAGCAACTTCGCGCTCTCGATGCCCCCTATCGTGCACGGTTTAGCGATGTTCGCTACAGCGCCCAGTCACCAGGTAGTAGATATGGTAATTATGTCGTGACCTATAGCAATGTGGCGCAGAATTGGATGGGTGGCGTACCCCTGAGCCTGCCAGCGACGGGTGCGTATACCGACAATTATGCGCCAGCTGAACGATTGCAGCAGGGCTGTGACAGTGAGCGCACTACGTAGGGCTAGTCTTTATTATCTTCCGAAGAAAGGTGAAGCGACTGGTGTGAGCCAGCATATCGCCTCATGAGTATTTTCCCTACAATGCCGATGATAATAAGTACCACTCCACTGCCAACAAGAATAAGCACTTCTGTACGAATGTGGGTTGATAGCATCGTTGTCATGGCGCGTATGACTTGCTGGGTCTGTGCGTCGTCTGAAATCGCCTCTAGCCTACGAATACCAGCGCCGGTCGCAACAAGTAACGTGACGCCCGCAAGGAGTGCACCGCCGCCAAGCGCGACAAAACCGTTAAGACGATGTTTTAGTAGCAACCATGCACCGACAAGCACGGCGATGCCGGCGGCAATAATACTCAGTGCATAGAACATATTCAAGTATGTGGGTAGATCATCGGCTATTGATTTGATTGTCGTTGGAACTGCTAGTGAATCGGGCGTGATGGTCGTGATCTCTTTGATTGATGCGTCAGATTTGATTATTTGCTGTATGGTGCTTGCTAGCGATTCATCAGTAACAAACTGCGAACGACATTCACCGGCAAGTGCTTCGGCACGAGTATTCTGAAAAGTACATGTCGGTGCTGCTTTATATTTTTCGACAACTTTTTGCGACAACGTACGAGCAAACTCATCTGTTAAATCAGTGGTAGATATAGAAAAGGTAATTGATGGCTCTTTACTGTCTAGCCAGTTGTGAAACGATGTTACGGCTGGTTCAAGCTTACTTGTAATCTTGTCTGTCGTGAATGTCTCGTTGACTGCGGCAGTTACTGTTTTGTCGTCAAGTAAGGTGACATATTCAGACGATTGCGTGCCTTGTAATACTTTTGGCAGGATAGTATCGGTGCGAATTGTATTGGCTGCCTGCGACTCCGTGATGATCTTGTTTAATCCGTCGGTCGTTAGGAGTGTTTGCGCCACCGCTAGATAGATGCCAGCGGTTGCAATAGCTGCCGCAAAAATAGTACTCCACACAGCTAGTCGTATTGCTTTGAATATAGTCATACTCAAAGTATACTCTCATTGCATACGCTCAATAACTATACGAGGGCACAAAGTATTGTTTTTTGTCAATAAACACTATATATAGCGTTGTAATAAACAAACACACGCTATATAGACGATTCAAAGGGTTGTCATAAGCATAATTAGCATGTAGTCAAAAAAACACACATAAAAAGCTTGAAAACCACATATATAGGGTCTATTATTCTATACAGACACTACATATGTAGTAGTTCAACAAAAATACACATTTTGCAAGAGGAGGGTAAACACACCGCCAGTCGGTATCTTCTTGTTGTCGCTTTCGTCCGAGAGACTTAGGAAGTGATAAATGTGTCAGACAAAAATAACATAAGTACTAATTCCTAGGGGGAAATATGAGCGAAATTCATGTGGTAAAACGCGATGGCACCCGCGAACCATTTGACGCCAACATGATCAACCTTGCGTTGGTCGAAGCAAGCGAAGGCTTGCCAGATCAGATCAGCAAAGTTGTTCAAGTCGCAACCGAAGTACAGTTAACACTGTTTGACGGTATTACAACGCAGCAGTTAGACGAATCAGTCATTCATGCAGCACTTCAAAACGTCAAAGACGATCCAGATTTTGACAAGATCGCAGCTCGTTTAATGCTCAAGAATATCTACAAGAATATACTTGGCCACTACAACAATACTGCAGAGCTAAAAAAGCTGCATGAAACAAAATTTGCTGAGTATCTAAAGCAGGGTATTTCTGATGGACTGCTTGACAAGCGAATGAACGGTAAACTGTTTGATCTGAAAAAACTAGCCAAAGCCATTGACCCAGCAAAAGATAATCTGAGTAAATACCTGGGCGTAGTCACAAGCAAAAACCGCTATGGTCTTCGCAGCCTTAGTGGTGAAACAGTCGAAGTTCCGCAATTTACAAATATGCGTATTGCAATGGGCCTTAGCTTTAACGAAGCCGACCCGACGGCTGCGGCACTCGACTTTTACGAGCACATGGCAAATCTTGATTATTCTCCGGGCGGATCAACTCGTATTAACGCTGGTGGATCATTCCCGCAACTATCAAACTGTTTCCTACTTGAAATCCAAGACGACATGGAATCAATCGCCAAAGGCGTTCGTGATGTGATGTGGATTGCCAAAGGCACCGGCGGTATCGGTATTAGCCTGAACAAACTTCGCGCGGCAGGTAGTCCAGTCAAGACGACAAATACTGAATCGACTGGTCCGATCCCATTCATGAAGATGATCGATACGGCACTATTTGCAGTGTCACGTAAAGGTAAAAAAGCTGGCGCAGCGGCACTGTACATGGAAAACTGGCACCTGAATTTTCCACAGTTCCTCGACCTCAAGCAAAACTCTGGCGACCCATATCTTCGTACGCGCCTTGCAAACACCGCTGTGTTCTTGAGCGACGAATTCATGAAGCGCGTCGAAAAAGATCAAGACTGGTACCTGTTCGATCCAGCAGCGGTTGAGGATCTTCCTGAGCTGTATGGTGCTGAATTCAGCAAACGCTATGCAGAGTACGTCAAAATGGCCGAAAAAGGTGAGATGCGCGACTTTGCGAAAGTGAGTGCGCGTGAGCAGTATCGTCAAATTTTGACTGTACTCCAGGCGACAAGCCACCCTTGGTTGACATGGAAAGATACGATCAATGTTCGTGCACTCAACAACAACACGAGCACAATCCATCTTTCAAACTTGTGTACTGAGATCACACTTCCACAGGATAAAGACAATACTGCTGTCTGTAACTTGGTAAGTATTAACCTGTCGGCGCACCTGATGGAAGACAAGACATGGGACTGGGATCGACTTGCAGCTAGTACGAAAAGCGCTATTCGCCAACTGGATAACCTGTGTGACATCACGAATACGCCAATCCCAGAGGCAATGCACTCAAACATCCAAAACCGCGCACTCGGACTTGGTATGATGGGCTTTACTGACGTCATCGAAAAGTTGGGATATAGCTATGAGTCAGAAGAAGCATATGACCTCATGGATCAGCTGACTGAATTCATTAGCTACAATGCAATTGATGAATCAGCAGACCTTGCAGCTCGACTTGGCAGCTACCCAACGTTCAAGGGTAGTGGCTGGAGCAAAGGAATCTTACCATTCGATACACTTGACGAACTTGCGACAGATCGCAAAGTAAAAGTTGAAGTAAACCGCAAATCTCGACTAGACTGGGAAGTTCTCCGCAAAAAAGTCAAAAAAGGTATGCGCAACGCAACATTAATGGCGATTGCTCCAACGGCAAACATTGCACACGTTGTTGGCACAACACCTGGTATCGATCCACAATTTGCGCAAATCTTTAGCCGGGCAACGTTGAATGGAAAGTTCCTTGAAATCAACGTCAACTTGGTCAACGACCTCAAGGCGATCGGTATCTGGGATGAGGTTCGCGACGAAGTACTTCGAACACAAGGTGACGTGCAGCAGATCGAAGCAATCCCACAAAAGATTCGCGACGTGTACAAAACAAGCTTCCAGCTGTCCCCATTCGCATTTATTGAAGTCGCGGCACGAGCGCAAAAGTGGGTTGACCAAGCGATTAGCCGCAATATGTACCTTGAAACACGCGACATCGACGAAATGGCAACGATCTACAGCACAGCCTGGAAGCGCGGTCTGAAAACAACCTATTATCTGCATGTTAAACCACGGCATACAGCAGAACAAAGTACTGTCAAAGTGAACAAAGCAGAATCGAGCGGTGGCGGCCCACGAAAAGCAGGCTTTGGATTCGCAAAGAAGCAAACAGTGTAAACACAGTAAGAAAAGTAACTGAAACGAAATCGAATTAGGGGGAAAATACAATTATGGCAAACGCATCAGCAATCATCAGCGACGAAATGACACTAGAAGAAAAACTAGCAGCAATTGACGCTGCAATGGCAACTGCTCAGGCGACAGCCGACGATCAGGCGCAGGCAAACGGTGGCACCGCTGCACCGATCGATCCACAAGACTTCCTTATGTGTGAAGGCTGCCAATAATAGGCACTCACTATGAAGGCGTTACTACTATCACTAATGAAAGGAATAGGTAATTACCATGGCAGGCATTCTCGGAACAGGTATTCAAGACGGACTATTGCTTAAACCAGTCCACTACCAGTGGGCGATGGATTTGTACGACCAAGCAGTCGCAAATACATGGTTTCCAAACGAAATTCAGCTGGGCCAGGACTTAGCTGACTGGAAGAAAATGAGCGATGAAGAGCGCCACGCGCTGACGTTCCTGATGAGCTACTTCAATCCAAACGAACTGCTTGTCAACAAAGCACTTGCATTTGGCGTGTATCCATACGTCAACGCGGCAGAATGTCACCTGTACCTCGCAAAACAGATGTGGGAAGAAGCAAATCACTGCATGTCGTTCGAATATGTACTCGAAACATTCCCAATCGATCGTGAACAGGCCTATGCGGCGCATGTCGAAACGCCTTCAATGGCACGCAAAGAAGAATTTGAAACAAAATTCATCAAACGCATGACCGAAGATACGCTGGATATTACGACGACCGAGGGCAAGAAAGACTTTGTTCGTAACCTCGTTGCCTACAATATCATTCTTGAAGGCATCTGGTTCTATAGCGGATTCATGGTGGCGCTTTCGTTCCGTCAGCGAAATCTACTTCGAAACTTCGGGTCACTAATGGACTGGGTGGTGCGCGATGAATCACTGCACCTCAAATTCGGCATCAACCTGATCTTGACTGTTCTGGAAGAGAACGAAGATCTGCAGACAGAAGAGTTTGCAAGCGAAATCAAACAAATGATTTTGGACGGCGTCGAAATGGAAGAAGCCTACAATAAGGACTTACTACCAAACGGTATCTTGGGACTGAACAGTGATTACATCAACCAGTATGTCAAATACTTGGCTGATCGTCGTTTGGAAGAACTTGGGTTTGAACCACACTACAAAGTGTCAAATCCAGCAAAATGGATGGCTGGCGCAAACGATACGCTGCAACTAGTGAACTTTTTCGAAGCGACAAATACTTCTTACGAAGTAAACGGCGCTAAAAAGTAGCACACATTACTAACGAAAACAGGCGAGTACAATAGTTATTCGCCTGTTTTTTATTCGGAGGGATTATGGAAGAAATACTGAATGACATCGAACCATTTATCGCAAACATCAACAGGGGTATTGATGAGTTGTCGATTGACCGAGCATATCTCACGCAAATGGATCATGTCTGTTATAGAGTAGAAACGGAAGCACGGTATGGTGAGTTAAAAGAACGACTGTCGCAGGCGGCGATATTCTTGTCTGAATCAGTTGTTAGTAGTCGCGTCATAACGACTTTCGAATTCAAAGACCCATTGCACGTTGCCGGGTGGGAGATACCCTTTCTTGAATTACCCGCACCAAAGGATGGCTCACCATACGCCGAAGGGCTAGAGCACGTTGAATTTGTCGTGCGTGATGGGGATCTCGGTGCGTTTCAAGCGGCTCACCCTCAGCTTGCAGATCTATTTTCGCATAAAGGAATGAGCAAAAAGATCAATCCAGAACTAGGGCTGAAGGCCGCTGGCATATCTGTGAAATTTCACAAAATACCACTAGGCGAAGTTGTCCGACTAGAAAAGCTGGATGTGGCGAGTCAATAATATCCTCAGTGTGCATAATTGCTATATAAAGTATAGTAATGGTATACTAAGTGGATGAAGACAAAGCTGGTTATATTCGGAATTACAGGGGACTTATCGTCGCGCAAGCTACTGCCGGCTCTATCAAAGATTATTGCTACAGGGGGCTTTGAAGACTTGTCGATTATTGGCGTATCACGACGCCATGTCGAACAGTATCAGGTACTCGGTGACCACAACGAGCAGCTGGGCGGAACTACATCAATGTTTACGATGGATCTATCAAACCCTGACGATTACGGCAGGCTGCGCGACTACGTCAACTTACAAGACGACGAGCAATTGCTATTCTATTTATCTGTACCGCCAGATTC
Organism: Candidatus Saccharibacteria bacterium RIFCSPHIGHO2_12_FULL_44_22; assembly: GCA_001790515.1. Classification (GTDB taxonomy): domain Bacteria; phylum Patescibacteriota; class Saccharimonadia; order Saccharimonadales; family Saccharimonadaceae; genus MGCS01. The sequence continues at coordinate 145,667 of MGCS01000002.1, read as the reverse complement.
TGCTGCAGAAATCGTCGAACTCCTCGGGACGGCTGGATTGAACGGTAAGAACGTCAAATTACTCCTTGAAAAACCATTTGGAACGACACTTGAATCTGCAAAAGACATGATTACGCACGTTGCAGAATATTTTGATGAATCACAGGTATACCGAATCGATCACTACCTTGCCAAAGAAATGGCACAGAATATCCTAACATTCCGTGGACGTAACGCACTATTCGCCCATGTGTGGAATAACTCAGTTATTGAGCGCGTTGACGTTATTGCGCTCGAGGCGATTGATATCGAAGGCCGCGCACAATTTTATGAGCAAACGGGTGCACTTCGCGATGTTCTACAAGGACATTTGCTCCAATTGCTATCGCTTGTACTACTTCGCATACCAGACAACATGGACTGGAGTAAATTATCTGCGGCGCGCCTGGATGCCTTGAATCATGTGTTACCTGCGACGACTGATAAAACGGTGCGCGCCCAATATAACGGCTATCGTAGTGAAGTAGAGAACACAGATTCTCAGACTGAGACGTTTGTGTCTGTGGGGTTGCAGTCGGATGACCCGTTGTGGCAAGGCGTGCCACTTGCACTAACGACCGGAAAAGCACTTGATCGTAAAGTCACTGAAGTCCGAGTACATTTCCGTAAAACAAACGAAGCGCAGAGTAATTTCTTGATTTTCCGTATTCAGCCAAATGAAGGTATCGAAATTGATCTTGTCACGAAAAAGCCAGGCTACGACCGCGAATTCGAAACGCAGCAACTCCATTTTACGTATCCTGAAGGTACGCGACTACCTGATGCCTATGAACAAGTGATCGTTGACGCTATAGAATCGCGCAAGAGCCTATTTGCGAGCGGTGATGAAGTCTTGCGCGCCTGGGAGATTGTGGCGCCATTACAGCAAGCCTGGGCACAGACGAGCGAGGACCTTCGGTTTTATGATCATGGCGCAAAAGCCAAAACGATTATTGAACAGTCATAAACTAAAACCCATAGCTGTATAGGCATGGTGTCATAGTATTGACATTTTAGCAATTTTGGTGTACATTGTAGATAGAAATAACCATAAGTTATATTTTATCCACCATGACAACTATCACCCGACCAAACCTACCGACACGACAGAATCACAATCTGTACTCCGTACCCGATCCATTAGGTGCGGGTAAGACTGAGGCTGATCAGGCTGGCTTCTTGGATATTGAAAAAGCTAGAGATGAAGCATACCGACTCGATCAGGTCAGTACACTTGTGGCAGGGTATGACAATAACCGGATGGATGCTGGTATTGCTGATGACTGGACTGTTGCCGCATCAGGTGTCGAAGGTGGGCCGCAGCTATTTGAGCTTGCGAGTGAAATGAATAAAGATGGTTACAGCCCTAGTGCTATTAAACTAAAATCAAATGATAAGTTCATGAAATATATGGACATCAGTTTGAAAGCAGACTACCAACGTCGTTCAGTTGATGACGCCGCTTTACTTGCCGCGCATCCAGGAAAAACATTTGAAGAGGCTGCACAGGCAGAACTTCCCAACGTTATAGCGGCACTCGATACAAAAATTAGTTCACTGACGCACAAGCAATCGGTCGGTACGATAACAGATGCTGAAAAAGCTGATCTGCCGAATGCGATAGCGTCTAGACTGAAGGTGTCAAATTTGAGCGGCCAAGTTAGTAGAGGTCACGTTATTGGTACACGTAAACCTCAGGCAACTAACTTCACGAAAAAAGCTGACCTGCATGATAAAAAACCAAAAAACACTCGATATAAAAACGACTATGAAAAAGCAGAACGTTATTTAGAGAGTGAATCGAACATTCTTCACCGCGAAGCAGCTCTATTCCACGGCATAGCAGAACTAGATGGCGGAAAATATGCCGACGAACCATTTAAGGACAAAAGCAAATCTCATGTTGAATTACTCCATGAAGCAAAAGATTCGCCTGCACCCGCCACTGCCACTACAAAGCCGAATGCTGATACTGAGCGATTGCGCAAACTTGCCTATGATGACCAAAAAGCCGCCGTCCAGAACCGTTACGACATTGCAGTACAAAATCTAGCGACAGTGTCAGGTAACAAATCAAGTGATTTGCGGTTCCGTTCTGTCAATTCGACCAAAGCAGACACTGCGCACGATGAGTTTTCAGACGCCGTGTTCCAAATGATGCAGTATGATGATCAGTACAAAGGCGTACTGTCGAATCCTGACCTTACAAACGCCGAGCGTGGTGCAATGATCAATGCGTATTATGTATCAAAATTCAGTGATCTGCGAAAACCAATGATTGATGCTCGCGGAAATAATGCTGTTGATAAAAGCGCCAACTTTATTGAGAAGCATAAAAGAAAGATCAAGATCGGTGCGTTCCTACTTGGTGGTCTGACTGGTGGTATCGGTGGTGTTATTGCTGGTGCTGCAGTATCGATTGGACTAAGCAAAGCGGCCAAGCGTCAGATTACAAAGCGAAATGAGCAGGATGCTGCAGATACGGGTGCCGCTGGTACGCTTTCACATCTAAGCTCATTCGAATCATTGACTGAAGTCAGCCAAGTGACAAATTCAATGAGAAATGACGAAATGCCGTCACCGCAAGAACTACGATTAATCGCGCAGGTTGCGGCCGAGAATCTTCGAAAGCAACACGAAAAGACGATTGAAAAATACCGCGAAGAACACGTTAAACGCATGCTTGGATCGGCAGCGACCGGACTCGCATGGGGCGGCGCAATATTCCTGGGTGGCCATATGGCTACTGGCTACTTCGACTATCAGTTGCACGGCAGCGGTGGTTGGATGGACAAACTAAATCACTTGGATGATCCGAATGGTGCAACGCCATGGCGTGCTACTGTTGATAAACCATGGTGGATGGATATTAACAAAACTGCCGTTGCTACGACTGCAGCAACGTTAGGGGCTGGTGCCTTGGCTTTCAAGGTCGCATCAAAAAAAGCGAAAGCGCAGCAGCAAGGTCAGCCGACCCCTCCTGTACATCCATAATATACCGTCAAATAGACAACAACGAGCGCTATATGTAGCGCTCGTTGTTCGTTTAGTGCTACAATAAAATCCCATGGGAGAGACAAAACTTATGGGGTCTAATGGTGATCAAAAACAGAAATATATATTTGTAACTGGGGGTGTACTTTCCGGGGTAGGGAAAGGCATTACGGCGGCCAGTATCGGCGCAGTGTTGCAAGCAAAAGGTGTAAACGTCTCAATTCAAAAATGCGACCCGTATCTTAACGTTGATGCGGGTCTTTTGAATCCTGCAGAGCATGGCGAATGTTTTGTGACAAAGGATGGCGCAGAGACCGATTTGGATCTAGGTCATTACGAGCGGTTCTTGGATATTGAATTAACACAAAAAAATGCAACACTATCGGGGAAATTATTATCGCAGCTGATCGATGATGAACGCGCTGGTAAATTTGGTGGCAAAACGGTGCAGCTGGTGCCGCATTTGACTGGCGCCATCCAAGACGCAATTGCGCTTGCTGGCGAAGGAAGTGACGTTCATATCGTCGAGATTGGTGGCACTGTAGGAGATTACGAAGGACTTAGCTTTGTCGAAGCAATTCGTGAATTTGCAGGTCGCGTGGGACGTGAGAACTGTATGTATGTGCATGTTGTCTATGTGCCGTTTATCGGAACAAGCAAAGAGTTCAAAACAAAGCCAGCGCAAAATGCCTTGAATGAGCTCCGCGGCTTTGGCATTACGCCAGACTGCGTGGTTGTGCGTACGGACGATATTGCACCGGGCAATGTTGCCCGCAAGATCAGTCAGTTTAGCGGCGTAGACGAAGATGCTGTCGTATTGCTTCATAACGCAAAAACAGTGTTTCAGGTGCCGCTGACGATTGCTGCAAGTGGTATTAACGACGTATTGACGCGATTTACGGGTAACAGTAGTATTCCTGATCTATCAAAATGGGAAAAAATCGTCCAGGCTCAGGAAGCACAGCACGAAAAAACTGTTACTATCGGGCTTGTTGCGAAGTATATGGATAACGAAGACACATATATTTCTGTACTAGAAGGACTAAAGGCTGCAGCATGGCAAGAAAACGTTGGACTGAACATCAAATGGATCAATGCAGAAACGGCCGATGAAGCTGACTTCAAGGCGGTTGATGGATTACTTGTCCCAGGTGGATTTGGCGAACGAGGTATTCCAGGCAAGATCGCAGCCGCGCACTTTGCACTCGAAACAGGCAAACCATACCTTGGGTTATGTCTGGGGCTGCAGGTTGCGGTCGTTGCTGCGGCGCGACGAGCAGGGCTTGCTGATGCACACAGTACCGAATTTGACCCAAAGACGCCAAATAACGTCGTATATATCATGGAAGGACAAGCGGGCAAAGAATCAACTGGCGGAACGCTAAGGCTTGGCGACTACGAGGCAAAACTAACTGCGGGCAGTAAGGTCGCTGACGTCTATGGTTCAACAGACGTTGTCGAACGACACCGTCATCGATACGAAGTTAATCAGGCCTTTAAAGACGACATCGAAAAGGGTGGACTAATCATCAGTGGCACGTCACCAGACGGCAAATTGGTTGAATTCGTCGAAGCGCCAACTAGTCGTTATTTTGTAGCAACGCAAGCACACCCAGAACTCAAGAGTCGCCCAAATCGCCCGCATCCACTTTTCGTTGGTCTTGTTCAGGCCGCAAGATAATATTGACTTATAGACCAATAAATGCTACGATAATGTTATCAGAAGCATATAAAACAAAAAAGTACACTATGAAACAAACATTCTCGGGTTCTCCTTCGTCTTATTCTCAAGAGTCAGCTGTCATTCGCCAGCAATTTTGGGATGCACAGTTAGACGGTCGAACGCCAAATGACTTTCATAGAGATGATGATTTTATGCGAGATTCCCCAAACCTTTTAAGGGGGCGCGAATTCAATAGTGCACTGGAGGCGGAGGCGCGTGGTTTCTCTCCAGAAAATGAAACCATGTCTGCGCTATACGATACTCTTGGCGTTGAGAACGTGAGTGATGTTGAAAAGTTATTCGAAGATCTGGATCAAGAAGAGATGAGGGCAGGAGACTATGACTACAGAAACAAAGAGTCGCTTTTAAGCAGAATAAAGCTCCACTTAGAGGCGGTAAATCCGAATGATCTTACAGAGGAAGAGGCTACGCGGCGTGATGAAATGCTGTGGCTCTGGTCACATCACGCAGCGGGTATGGCGCTATATGGTCATCGAGATTTCGAAACCGCCCAGCGGTTTGTGGCTGATGCAAAATCACATATGGCCGTAGATCATACTAATAAAATTACAATGCTACTAGATTATTTATCTCATAATGATATTGATGGCGCAAAACAATGGGCAGAATACGAAGTGGGAGATAGTGAAAAATCGGCTGCAGAGGACGCTATTCGAAATTATGAAGAGCACGTTGCTCCTTATGTGGAGTCGTAGCTTTATACTCACGAAATTATGTTCAATGGAGAGAGTACTGATGGTATGTTGGGCTGTACGTATCTACCGATCTTAAAATTGAACATTGACATTTATAACCACAAGTGCTATAATGGCTTTATAAAGGTAAGAAATAAACACTATGCATCAAAATGACCCACAAAATCAGCCAGCAAACTTTAGTGACGACACTCGTGTGTTGCGCTACCTACTACATACAGTAAAAGGTATTAGTCCTGTATCTGGCGGGGTGATGGGTGATGCACTTGAACAAGAATACGAGACGGCTGAAGCAGAAGTGACGATCGATCAACAGTACGCCGCGTAGAAATAGCTTATTGATAAAATGCCGTCCACTATCAAGGGCGGTATTTTATCACCTCTGGTATACTAGGGATTAATGGATACAAAGATTACACAGATAGTTCACGAATTGTTTGCTATCGATAGTGACGTCAAACTGACTCGACCTGACCCACAGTTTGGCGACTATTCGACAAATGTCGCTATGCAACTAGCACGACCACTTGGTCGCGCACCACGAGAAATTGCCGACGAACTAGCTGTGAAGCTTCGCGAGACAGGCGAGTTTAGTAATGTCGATGTGGCAGGACCTGGATTTATTAATTTTACCGTCGATAATACAATAATTGTTCAGGCGGCTTTGCAAACCAACGCGATTGTTTCAAGTACTTCGTCTGCGACTGTTGTGATCGAGACGAACAACCCAAATCCGTTCAAGGCAATGCACATTGGTCACGCGTTTAATGCAATTCTTGCTGATACGATTGCTAATTTATTAGATGTGGCACAGCACCATGTGTACCGTGTCAGTTATCATGGCGACGTTGGACTGCATGTTGGTAAAAGCATGTATAGCTTGCTGCGCTACGTTGACGGCGATATTGAAAAATTGCATGTTATCCCAGAGTCAGAACGTAATACATTTATGTCAAAAATGTACGCAGACGGGTCAAAGGCGTACAAAGAGGATGATGCAGCCAAGGCGGAGATTGACGATCTTGCGCGACAGTCATTCGAACCCGCTAGTGCGATCTACGTTCAAGTGTATGACCTGTGTAAGGCATGGAGTTTTGAACAAATTGATACGATCGTTGCGCGTCTAGGAAATAAACCCACAGTCAAACGATTCCTTGAAAGTGATGCGGATATGTACGGCGTACGGACGGTTCGCGCCCACACACCAGGAGTGTTCCAAGAAAGTAACGGTGCGCTAGTATTTGAAGGTAGTAAATATGGGTCGTTTGATAACGCATTTGTCGCAGGTAACGGCCGTGGTCTGTACGCAGCGCGTGATCTTGGATTGATGCAATTAAAGAACGAACAATACCATCCGCAAAAAAGTTATATCGTTACTGCCGAAGAACAGCGAGATTATTTCAAAGGCGTCATAGCTGCTGCTGAACTGTGTCTGCCTGAACTAAAAGATGTGACGGTGAATATATCGACCGGAACGGTAAAACTAGCGACGGGCAAAATGAGTTCACGCGACGGTGACGTACTGGAAATTGGTTGGCTGTTTGAACAGTTTAAACAAGCAATCGAAGCACGTGGCGGGACATCCGATGACGTGATTGCCGCAGGGGCAATGCGCTATCAATTTTTGAAAGTGCGCGTCGGATCGGACGTGGTGTTTGATGTGAACGAGGCGGTGAGTTTGACGGGGAACACTGGTAGTTATTTGCAGTACGCGCATGCAAGAGCTCGTCGAATCCTGGAAAAGGTGAATGCTGGTGGAAAGATTGACCCCACAATTCTGTCTAGCCAAGAGCGATTATTGCTGAGCAAAATTGCCGAATATGGTGAAATTGTAGAGCGTTCATGTCGCGAATTGATGCCGCATCATATCTGTACGTATTTATTTGAACTGGCACAAGAATTTAATCGGTTTTATGAAGCACACCAGGTAGTTGGCGATGAATATGAATTGCATCGTGTAGCAATTGTGTCGGTATACGCTGATACGCTCAAACGTGGGTTGGGTGTTTTGGGTATTTTTGCGCCAGATGAAATGTAGGTAGGGTGGCAGTAGGACTGCAGATGATGTATTTTGCAATTTGAGATTATATGATATGCTAGGTTTTAGGAACAAAATCGTATGAATATCTACACACAACAATTCGACCTCATTCGCGTCAAGTTGTTTGCTGATGTTCTGGCGAGATAGTTTCCACACCCCGTATCGAAAACACCTCGCCATCAGGGCGAGTTTTTGTTTGATCACGGGTGATCGACCAATTCCCGAGAACCGTTCTTGGGGTTGTGTTAACAATTAGGAGGAGAAATGGAAAGACGACAGGCGCTTCCAGATGGTACAGACGAAGAAAACGCGTTCATCCTGAGCGTGCTACGGCAAACGCATGGCGGCGTACTCAAGTATGCCAAGATGAACAACCGCCACGAACTGTGTGAGGCATTCTGGGTTCGGAAAGCTGACTTCCAGAAGTTGTGCATTGCGATCAATCGCTTGATCGCAGAAGGATCAATTCGGATGAGTGTCGAAGAGCGTCGTGTGCTTATCGAATCTCGCGGCTGGTACAACCCAACCCGTCGGGAGGTGACATTGACCGCAACCGGTGTTTGGTCGAATGTGCCCAAGCAGCAGTATCGTGCTCGATCAGTCTTTGCAGTACCACAGTTGATCGGAGAATAATGACACCTGATGAGGTTCGCAGTAAAATCGTTGAGATGGTTGGTGACGAGAAAGGTTCTGGTGAGTATCCTGGAAGTATTCGCGTCACGGAGATGACTATCTTTCGTCGTCTCAGAAAGTTTAACGATTCAGCGGCTGATTTAGAAAACGCATTCGGGTGGCTAGTCAAACACGAGTATCTTTCGTGTGAAGACCGAAACAGGCCACATACGCGTGAGCGTATCTATGTATTCCTGCCGAAAGGCAAGCTTGCATACGATGGAATCGTCGAGTCACGAGAGCGCCGCTTGGAAACGCTCG
>MGCS01000002.1:1783-137230 GCA_001790515.1 Candidatus Saccharibacteria bacterium RIFCSPHIGHO2_12_FULL_44_22 | reverse complement strand
TATATCGAGTCGCCCGCGCCCGCCACGCTTTCTCCTCCTTTACATTCCTTTTAGAATTAGTACAATGACAATAATAACCAAGGAGAGTTTATGGCAGATAGTAACGCGACGAAAAAACCGACTAAAGTAGCGGCAGCTCGTGCAAAGGCAGCTGAAAGGGCAAAAGCAACCAAAGCTCGTGCCGCAAATGTTGGCAAAGGTGGGGGCAGGCAGTTGAACGGATTCGTTGAATTTATCCGCACACAAGGTGTTGTTGGGTTGGCGGTCGGTTTGGCGATCGGTACTGCGGCTGGTGCGACGGTCAAAACACTCGTCGAAGGATTTATTACACCAATCGTACAATTTATCGTTGGGTCGCAAGATGCATTAGCAACCGCGACGTGGACATTTGAAGCATTTGGACGTCAAGCAGATTTTGCCTGGGGTGCATTTGTATCATCGGCGATTACGCTTATCGCAACGGCATTTGTGATCTATTTAATTGTTCATTTTGCAAAACTCGATCGTATCGACCGAAAAAAAGAATCGTAGTTGAGCAATAAAATAGCCCTGCAATAGTAGGGCTATTTTATGTCTGCGACGGCTGGTCTATGTATTAGATCAGAGAACGACGGATACTTTTTGCTTCACTAGATAGTTCTCGGTACTCTTTGACATCAAGCATCAGTTTATTCTTTTCCTGTGATGATAGATCAAAGACCTGAAGCAAAAGTTCGTCAACACTATCGGTTGCTCGGCGGGCAGCAGTGAGGTTAAGTTCGGCGATCTGTTTGGTGTGTGCTTTTTTAAAACCATTTGTTACTGAATCAAATAGTTTCAGACGATGCTTGCTGTCAACGACTTTTTCGATGGACAGTGCTTTCAGTTTTTTCTCGTAGGTATGGCGCAATGCCACGACTTCAACTAGATTCCAATCTGCCTGCATTATCTTTGGAACCAATCCGTCATTTGACTGTTCAAGCTGTTGCAGTCGGCGAGTTATTTCACGAAGTCGCATACTTTCCTGACGATGTTGTTTCTGCAGCTTGCGATTATTTAAGAGCCATTGTACTGGCGTTTGCTTTTGACTATAGGTTGTTTCACTCATTTGACACCTCCTTTATGTATGATTCTTCGTATTCCTTGCGCCACTGACTGCTAACGGTGTTGTAGCTACGCAGGTCGCCGTTAATACGGGCAATCTTTACAAGCGCAGGGTTATAGCTACTTAGTGTTTGATAGTACGTTATATCTGCTTGCGAGATGTCGCGGCCAGGGAACACAGCCGAATATGCTTCGCGCCCACGTTTTGTAAAATAATTACTATCACGGTGGGGCGCCAAATAGCCAGTGGCTTCCAAATTCATAGCTTTGACCATTGTCATGACATCACTTAGCGTCATGTCTGTGTCGGATTCGGATAGTGTATAGATAGTGCCGGTGTCGTCTTTGAAGAGTGTTGTGAATACATCGCTTCCGGTAGTGATATCACTGGCAATAATTTTTTTGACACGGAGATCAATGCCGAAATGCTTTTTCGAAACATTCTCAATGGCATGTATTTTTTGAACCTCGTAATTCACATCCGTCATAATTTAATTATATTATAACAAAATAGTGTAACAATGTCAATAATGTATTATTATGTTGAAAAAATACTTGATCGTGCAAGAAGATTGCGGATAATGAATGTAAACTATGCTACAGACGGCGGGTGACAATCATTGCTATACTATGTATATGACGATACACAAAACCGAGAGTGAATGGGAGGATGAACTAACGCCGGAACAGTACCATGTCCTGCGAGAAAAGGGCACCGAACCTGCGTTTACGGGTGAATATGATAGTGTATTCGACCCTGGTACGTATAGCTGTGGCGCGTGCGGTACAAAACTATTCGAAAGTGACAAAAAATTCGATGCTCATTGCGGTTGGCCAAGCTTTTATGATGCGATACCTGGCACGGTATTATTAACCTCTGACGACACATTAGGAATGGTTCGGACTGAAGTGACCTGCATGAACTGCGGCAGTCACCTGGGGCATGTGTTTGAAGGTGAAGGTCTAGGTGTGCCAACCGATCAACGATATTGCATTAATTCGCTAAGTCTTCAGTTTGCCCCTGATAATCCGTAGTACAATGGAATCATGACGAAACAAGCGAAAGTACTCTGGGTTGACCTAGAGATGACTGGGCTAGACCCGGTTGAAGATAGAATATTGGAAGTGGCTGCCATTGCGACTGATTGGGATTTCAATGAAATTGCGACGTATGAGGCGGCGGTCAAGGTAGGGCCACGGCTTGTGGAGAAGCGTATGAAGATCGGACAAGACTTTTGGAATGCAAACCCACAGGCGCGTGATCAATTGCTAAAGCAGAACGACTCGGATGAGGTGAAGAATGGCCGCACGGTCGAGAATGAACTTTTGGGATTTTTGGACGAGCACTTTGAGATCGGCAAGCCAGTACTTCTTGCGGGCAATTCGATCCACCAAGATAGGCGTTTTATTATAAACGAATGGCATCGATTCGACGATCGTCTGCATTACCGTATGCTCGATGTGACAGCCTGGAAAGTGGTGATGGAAGGCAAGTACAAAAAGCGATTTTCAAAACCAGAAGAGCATCGCGCGCTCGGTGATATTCGTGGGAGTATTATGGAATTGAAATATTACCTAGGAAAGGTGAAGGTCTAGATCGTCGGTTTCATCGCAAGGAATTCGGCGGTTATGTCGGTTTCGCTGGCGATTCTTGAGTCGTAGTTGATGCGAGCGATAGGAGAGAGTTGAAAGAGTACTTCTAGCATGTTGCGTACTGCTTGCTTCTGCTCGTCGGTAGTAGAATAGCGGTAATATCTTACGAGTTGGTATAGTTCACCTACTGGTATCCAATAATTTTTCGGCTGATCGTCGTCTGATGAACCTACCCATGCGTCGATTGTTTCTTTGCCATACAATCCAGCGCGCAAACTTCGTCGGTTGCCGTCGTTGACGCGAATCTGTCCGTCGGGTAGTCTGCGAACGATGATTGGGTAACTATCTTGTGACTGGCTACTAAACGTATCGTTAATGCGTTGTTGGTCTGCGAGGATCGAGGCATTTTTGGCTGCCGTGACAATGTCACCAACCGTAGTTTGTGGGTGTAGCGACAGTCCAGGGATTTGTTTAATCTGATCAAGGTGCGACGTAAGCTGAATATCGCTGACAGTAATCTCGCGGCGTTCCCAGTTGTAGTTTTCTGCGGTAAAGATATTTGTGAAGCCCGGTTTTAGTTTAATTTGCTCAAAAATCGCAGAGAAGATGTCCCAGAAATCACGAGTTGAATCTTCAAGATGATAGTGTTCCGGAGATTCTGTCCAGCCGGTAATTGAGGTAAGTACATCTTCTGAATGAATCTCGGGAAATAGTTTCGAAAGCTCTTTTGCCATAAGCTGAATGACGAGCTGTTTTCGTTTGGGGTCATAAATATGTTCAGGGTAGATCATCTATCTAGTATACTCGGTACATGACTCATAAAGAATTTGAAGAATACATTATGCAACTACCAAAGGTATGGTTGGATTATCCGTTTGGGGAAGATTCTGCTGTCTATAAATATGGTGACAAAGACAATGGTAAGATTGTTGCGATTGTTGCGGAAAAGACAAAGCCGCTTCGGGTGAGCCTGAAGTGTGACCCGCTGTTAGCAGAGAATCTACGAGAGAAGTACGAGACGGTTGTTCCGGGGTATCATTTAAACAAAAAACATTGGAATACAATTATTTGTTCGGGTCAGTTAACGAACGAAGAGATATTTGACCTAACTCGTCTGAGCTATCGATTGGTGAGTGGCGAGATACAACCAGCTGTTTAGCTGCTATAGTGAATCATCGAAATCGGCAAACGATTTTTGAATTGCAACAATGTTTTTGCTTGCATCAAGCGCAAAATCACGGATCTCTTTAGTTGGAGGTTTTTTTGCTATGGCATCTAGTTCGTTTTTCATAAGTTCGGTTTGCAGAGCCATTTCGCGCGCGTAGATTCTGTCGAGTGTAGCATTGAGCCTAGCATCTTCGAGCGTACTGGAAAGCTTTGTCGTCTTTGCTCTTTCACTTGCGACAACTTCTTTGTTTAGTTTGCTCTTTGGAATGCCGATGCCTTTCATTAACTCTTCAGATTGGCCGGCGGCACCCGCAAGCCATGCTTTGTAGTTACTGTTTGTGGCGATAATTTTGCTACTTTTTAGTTGTTTGTGACGGTCTTCGGCGACGGGTCGCATGTTTTCGAGTTTGATGGACATCTTTTCGATGCCGCCCGTTCCTTTGTCGTTGCCAATCGCAACAATGACTCCCATTGCGATCAGGATAAGAAAGCCAAAGAGAATGATCATTTTGCCAAAGCTACCGCTCAAGAATTTTTGCGGTGGGGGTGGTGGTGCAATTTGGTCGAGATAGTCAACTGCATACGTTGGTTGGGGCTGTGGACCATAGCCACCTTGCCCGGTAGGTGGCTGCGGTTGAGGTGGATAGCCACCCTGTTGGTTTTGAGGTTGTTGGTTTGGGTACATTTGTTTTTATTTAAGCATAAAAGGGTTGGTTTTGAAATAGGCGGATGCATTTAAAACTCTTCTACTATAATATTCGGGTCAGTCCAGGTATCAAGGTGGTGGCTAATCAGGGATAACAGGGGTATACTAAGACTATGCAAGATGCCAAGGAAGAAGTGCGGGCACGGCTGAATATTGAAGATGTGATTGGTGAATATGTTCAGCTGAAACGAGCAGGGCGAAGCTTTAAAGGCCTAAGTCCTTTTAGCGGCGAAAAGACGCCAAGTTTTTATGTGAGCCCGGATAAGCATATTTGGCATGATTTCAGTTCAAATAAGGGCGGAGATATCTTTGCGTTTGTGATGGAGGTCGAAGGCATGGATTTCCGTCAGGCGCTTGAGCATTTGGCTCGTAAGGCTGGTGTCGATTTGAGTATCTACAAAAGCCAGGGGTCGCAACAATTCGCTGAGCGAAAGCGACGATCGCTGGAAGTATCTGATCTGGCTGCGCGATATTACCAACAGAGTTTACTTAGTAATCAGCATGCACTGGAGTATGTATTCAAGAAGCGCAAACTCAGTAAGGCGATTGTTCAGGATTTTAGGATTGGATATGCGCCGACAACGGGTGATGCGCTAGTGCAGTTTTTGACCAAAAAAGGCTTTAGCCGAAACGAAATGGACGAAGCCGGGCTGCTGAATCGATTTGGTGGTGATATGTTCCGTGGTCGGATGATGGTGCCGCTAATGGACGCGACGGGACAAGTGATCGGGTTTACGGCTCGTATCATTACCGATGATCCGAAAGCACCTAAATATTTGAATACGCCGCAAACGATGCTCTATGACAAAGGCCGTCATGTGTTTGGACTTAGCCAGGCAAAGGAGTCGATTCGCACGTTAGATTATGCTGTGGTTGTCGAGGGGAACCTGGACGTTGTCAGTAGTCATCAAGTAGGCATTGCGCCAGTTGTGGCAACGGCCGGGACGGCACTGACAGAACATCACCTGCGAGCGCTATCGCGCTTATCGGGTAATATTCGTTTGTCATTTGACAGTGACAGGGCGGGAGTTGCTGCTACGGAGCGATCAATCCCTATTGCTCAGGCGGTCGGGGTGGATATTAAGGTAGTGACACTCCCTGGTGACGCAAAAGACCCTGACGAGTTGATTCAACAGGATCCGAAACTATGGCAGCAGGCAATCGATGCGGCAGAGCCAGTCGTTGACTGGGTATTGTCGCAATATACAGCGCGCGAAGATATGACGACCGCTGCTGGCAAGAGGGCGTTCACAACGGCTGCATTGGCAGTTGTTCGTTCGCTGAAGGATCCAGTCGAACAAGAATATTATCTGAAAAAAATTAGTACAATTGCCGATTCAAGTTTGAATTCGTTGCAGAAAAAAATGGATCAAACGCAAACTGACGACCAATTAGAACCGCTGAAACAGCCCGTTCGACAAGCTGCTCCAGCGCGCAAAAAGCAGACAGATCGTAATGTTGATACGCTTTTATCAGTAGCTGCACAAGATATTTATGTACAAGACTTGTTCAAGTCACTAAATGGGCTGCAGCTAGCTGATCCCGCGCAGCAAGCGGTGGCTGAATATATTGCCGATCATCCTGGTAAAGTGATCAATACCGTTCCTGACAGCTTGCATCAATACGAAAAGTATGTGACAATGTTATTATTGAACCCTGACGTAGACAAACTGGAGTGGAGCGACCAAAATCGCATTAATACCGCTACCGAAGTGATACGATCATTACGCGCAAACTATCGAAAAACTGAAACAAAAGAAGACCTACTCCGCAAAGAAGCAGCCGCCCGAAAAAGCGGTGACGATGAGTTGGCAAATACTATATTGATGCAAATCAATCAATTAATACGAGGAGAGAAGTAGTGGCAGATTCTGATGATCTAAAAAAAGTAAATGATGTTGTCGACGGTAGTGGTGGGCCTATTCCAGCTGATGCAGCTGATATCGAAGAGCCAGCAATCGATGAGTTACTAGACGAAGAAGAAGTAGATGACGAAACATTAAACGCAGGTCAGTACTTTGACGATGTCAGCGACGACAGTGTTCGGTTGTATTTGCGTGAAATCGGTAAAATTCCTCTGCTGAATGCGGAAGAAGAGCTGACGCTTGCAAACAGCGTTGTAGCAAACCGCGATGAATTACTAGGTGTTGTTGAACAAATTGCCGAAATAGACGCTGCTGTCAAAGGCAAGGTGGGTGACGATGCGATTTTGCCAAAAGCAGCTCGCGAAGAACGAGAAAAGCTGAAAGCGAAAGCTGTCAAACTCAGTCGTCCAAAAGACAAAATGGCAGAAGCGAACATGCGATTGGTCGTGTCTATTGCAAAACGCTATAGTGGTCGTGGGCTTGATTTCCTTGATCTTATCCAAGAAGGTAACACAGGGCTATTACGTGCTGTTGAAAAATTTGATCCAGACAAGGGATTTAAATTTAGTACTTATGCAACATGGTGGATTCGCCAGGCGATTACCCGTGCAATAGCAGACCAAGCACGAACGATTCGTATACCGGTACACATGGTAGAAACAATCAACAAATTGCTCCGCACGCAGCGTCGCATGACGCAAGAACTTAACCGTGAACCGACTATCGAAGAGTTGGCCAAAGAGCTTGAGATGGAACCGGACAAGGTTGAATACGTCATCAAGATCAAACAAGACATTACAAGCTTGGACGCAGGTGTTGGTCGTGACGGCGAGGGTGACGACGAGTCTGTTTTGGGTGATTTCATCGAAGACGAAGATGGTAAAACGCCAGAAATTTCTGCTACTGAACAGTTATTAAAAGAACAGGTTCAGTCAGTTCTATCGACATTATCTGACCGCGAGCAGAAGATCATCAAAATGCGATTTGGGCTTGAAAACGGTAAATCTCATACACTTGAAGAAGTAGGCCAGGAATTTGCCGTAACGCGTGAACGTATTCGTCAGATCGAAGCAAAAGCACTCGCAAAGTTGCGCAAACACAAAGATGCCAAGAAATTGCATGAGTATTTGAACTAAGATGACATGTTAAAATAGCCGGTACAGTACCGGCTATTTTTATGTCTGGTATACTGGTAGGTAATGAAACTTCCTAAAATTATCGGCATAGCAGGCACGAACGGGGCGGGTAAAGACACGCTTGGTGAGTTGTTGACCGAACTGCAGAATTATAAATTTGTCAGTGTAAGCGATATTCTACGCGAAGAACTAACGAAACAGGGTATTCCGCACGAACGTGAACATATGCGTGCGCTGAGTACGAAATGGGCATCAGAACATGGCCCTGCAGTATTAAGTGTCAAGACGATCGAAGCATATGTCGAAGAAGAAAGGCGTGAAGGATATAGCGGTCTAGCGATTGGGAGTATTCGCCGTGTGGCAGAGGCGAAAGCGGTTCACGATGAAGGCGGTGTCGTTATATGGGTAGATGCCGACAGGCAAACACGATACGAACGATTACAAAAAAATAGTCGTGGCCGTAGCGAAGACCGGGTGTCGTACGAAGACTGGGCGAGTCAAGAGGATGCCGAGATGCATCCGATTGGCGATGATCCGAATGCACTAAATATGGCGGCACTTCGCGATGTTGTTGATATCAAGATTGATAATAACTTTGCTTCACAGCAACAGTACCGTAATTTTTTAATTGAACACTTTGATCTAACTACGAGCTAAACCCTGTTTCGGTTAGTAGCGTGTCGATTGCTGTATGAAATTGCTCGATAGATCGATCATTGATGATGTAATAATCAGCTAGGGCAATTGGACCACCTTTTGATTCGAATTCTATTTCAGTCCAATCTCGTTTTGTTGCTTCTGATTCTGCGACAGGATGGATGGTACGCTGCGCAAGACGATGATGGCGAAGATGTTTGGGTGCGACAATAGCGACCGTGATAAAGTTACCTGGATATGCCTGTTTGAGTGCAGTGTATTCGTTGAGGGTATTTGACCCATCTGCGATGATTCGGTGTTGACCTGCCGCGAGTAGCGCATTTATTTGTGGGATTGTCTGTTCAGCGACAAATGCTTCGTGATTTGTCTGAAATAATTCGTGGATAAATGATCGTTCGTTTTCTTCGGTTGGATCAATGTGCGCTTTTTGCATGGCAACGCGGATGACATTTCCGAATGATATCTTTGGGTAGCCTTTATCGGTGAGGTAGGTAGTGGCGGTTGTTTTGCCACTACCCGCAAGGCCAGCAAAAGAGATAATTTTTATGTTTTTTGGATGAGTCATTAGTGACTAGTATAGCAAATTAATTATGCTTTGATATGGTTGCACTGAGGGGTATTATTAACAGTATGATTGAATCTATACGTTTTAAAGAAGAGGCATGGATGGAAGACGCCAGCTGTCGAGATAGAGACTCTAGCGAATTTTTTCATCCTGATGGCGAAAGAGGTAATTCACGGAAACGCCGGATTAAGGCCGCAAAAGAGATATGTAGCAGGTGTGTTGTTATCGACCAATGTCGTCAGTACGCAATGGATAATTCTGAGCCATATGGTGTTTGGGGAGGTCTTAGTGAGGATGAAAGGCGAATAAAGGCACGGATAATACAATCAAATATTTCGTAACTTATTTGCCGTGGCGGCGTTCACGACTATTAAACTCATCGATAATTTCGGTGAGTTTTTTGTCATTAAAATCTGGCCATAGTAGTTCGGGGAATGAATATTGTGTTTCGTCCGCAAGCAGGCTCATAAATCCTGCACTGTTATGTGGGTCAGTCCATGCTCCGGTTCGCACGATCAGATCAAGTTCGGGTAAATGCCCCGTCCACGATCGTGATCGTAGTAGTTGTTCCGTGGGAACAGTGCTGTCTTGATCTGTCAAAATGGAGTGTGTTGCTGCAGATCGTTCACGTGTGCCGCTATAATCAATCAGTAACGTTAGTATTCGACCGGAGCGATGCGCCGTCTGGGCGATTGCCTGTTCCATTGCATCGACTGTTTTGGGTGTCAGGCTGTCACGCCATTCACCGATAACATTAATTCGTACATCGTATTTTTCAATAACGGGGTGTTCGGCGAATTTGTGAATATTGTCGCGGAACACACGATCGATATTTGTAAAAAAATCCGACGAGCGATCGGCTATATTTGCATGCGAACTACCCCAAAGTGATAGGTGTGTCACGCCATTATCAAAAGCGGATTCGGTGATATCAAGAAGTCCTGCAACTCCTTGATCATACAATTCTTTATAGCCTTTGAGTCCATGCTGTTTGGCCCAGCGTCGGTTGCCGTCGGGAATAATTGCCAGGTGAAATGTGTTGTCCATGTCATCTTATTCTACTCTTGTCGGGTGGGGGTGGTCAATGTAGGCTATTAGTTTAGAATACTGCTATAGCTTGTTAGGATATTTCGGGCAATGTATACTTCGAGTAAATTAGGGAGAATATATGACCACTGAGATGCTTGATGAACAAAACGAAGGAATGTCAGATGGGCGGCTGATCGATAGGGCGGTACTCTTCGGGCTTGCAAAAGCTGCTAATCTCAAGCTATTTATGCAATCGGCAATTGATGCAGAAACAGTAATCGAGATGGAGGGCGAGGGAGCTACACAGTCTGATGGATTGCTACGTGAATGGTCAAAGGAAAGGCGGATTCGTGCGCAAAAACTCGCTAAGCACTATTTAAATCCTCTTGCCGGTGGCGTTGGAGAAAATGAAGCCATCGCTACAGAACGGCAGTCGTCAATTATCGATTTGCCAGTTTCTGACGACCCAGTTGTTCGAGCTATCCATCGTCGTCCTGTCGAAAAAACATCACAAACTCGTCCTCATGTAACGGATATGGACACGAAAGGAGACGATCCAGTGCGTCTGTACCTGAATACCATAGGCAAGTACCCGTTACTCGATGCTGCCCAAGAAGTCGAACTGGCAAAGAGAATAGAGGCGGGCGTGTACGCGCAGCATATTATAGATGATGAGGATAGGAGCGACCATGATCGCGCTCGTGAGCGATCGCTTCGAAGAATTGCCGTAGAAGGTGCGTCAGCAAAAGATACGATGATAGTGTCAAATACAAGACTCGTTGTTTCGATAGCGAAGAGATACGCAGGAAAAGGACTGCCGCTACTTGACCTGATCCAAGAGGGTAATGCAGGTTTGATTCATGCTGTAGAAAAATTTGATTATGTAAAAGGATATAAATTTAGTACTTATGCAACATGGTGGATTCGACAATCAGTGACACGTGGAATTGCAGAACAGCAGCGAACAATTCGGCTACCTGTACATATGGTGGAAAAAGTGAACAAAGCTGAGCGGATTAAGCGAGAGATCTTTCAGCAACTTGGTCACTATCCATCAAATGCGCATATAGCAACTGAAATGGGTATATCCGAGGAAAAAGTGGATGAGCTATTCAAGAAATCTCGTGATACGGTAAGTTTGAATATGCCTGTTGGGGATGGTGAAGTGGAGTTGGCGAGCTTTATCGGTGGCGATGACGAAGATGAGATTATAGACGCACTTGATGCTCGCGAACTCGGTGACACATTGCGCCAAGCGATGCAGCAGCTTAATGAAAACGAACAATTTGTTTTAAAGTGCCGTTTCAACATCGACGGCGGTGAGGATCTTACGCTCGAACAAATTGGAGAAAAAATGGGTCTTACTGGTGAACGCGTTCGTCAGATTGAACGTAAAGCGCTATCCAAGCTGGAAAGCGGTGCTTTTGCTAAGAAACTACAAGCACACCAAGAGTCTTAGCGGAGGGTGCGCTATACTAGTACTATGAAGCGACTTGTAGTTATCGACGGAAAATCTGTATTTTATCGGGGCTATTACGCAATGCCGAATTTGACACTAAAGGACGGCACGCCGATTGGCGGCGTGTTTGGGTTTGCCAGTATCGCGATTGAAATTATTAAACAGCTGGAGCCCGATCATATTGCTGTTGCCTGGGATATCAAAGGCACGAGTACGACAAAACGAACTGATATTTTTCCAGAATACAAAGCCGGTCGCACAAAACCGCCAGAAGACTTTTATGCACAACTACCGGCACTTCGGGAAGTATTGGCTGCTTTTAATTGGCCTTTGTATGAGATTGATCACTACGAAGCTGACGACATAATAGGAACGTTTGCAGCGCAGGCGGCTGAAAAAGACGTCGAAACGTGCATTGTGTCGGGCGATTACGATATGCTGCAGCTGATTGCCCCAAAAACATCAGTCTATATCACAAAAAAAGGTGGCATCGACCTGACGAAATACGATAGCGATGCGTTTACTGAAAAATATGGCGTTCGGGTGGATCAATTTGTCGATTACAAGGCGTTAGTTGGTGATAAAAGCGATAATATTCCAGGTGTTCGTAAAATTGGACCAAAGGCGGCCGAATCGTTACTGGGTGCGTACGAAACAATCGATGGGATTTATGAACACATCGAAGATCTAAAAGGAGCCCAAAAACAGAACCTGATTGATGACAAAGATAATGCATATATGAGCCAGCAGTTAGCGCAGATTTTTTGTGATGCACCGATTGAAATTGACTGGGAAGAGACTGATATTGACCGTACCGACCTTGCAAAAGTTGGTGCTGTGTTGAAAAAGTTCGAGTTTAATTCACTAGTCAAACGTCTGCCGAAACATATGCAGGAGGTTCCTGAACAAGGTGCGCTGTATTTTGAGGCGAATAATCTGGTGACGCTCAAAGAAATTGAGTGGCCGGATGAACTGCAAATTGACGGACCTATAGTCCTGCATATGATTGACGATGAGTTATGGTTGTCGCTTGATCGGTCAACGGTGATGCACAAAAAGGTAGCGATGATTGAACGAAGTGCGTGGCGCGTGTTTGAACTGGCGACAGTTATTAGCTACGATAGCAAGTTGCTTTACCACCGTTTGGCGGATCATGATGTTCGCATACGATTTGGTCAGCTGCACGACATTCATCAAGCTGCTTTTTTGATCGATCCACTGCGTCGTGATCGCAGTTTGAGCGCACTGGTCGGAAGCGATATTACTACCGCGTCAGATTACGTTGCGGGATTATGGCAGGTGTACGACTGGCAGACCGAAGCATTTACTCATGCGCCGCGCATCAGCGAAATCGCCCATAAATATGACTTTCCTCTGACATATCATTTATTTGCTATGGAGCGTCGCGGTATTAAAATCGATAAGCGGCTTTTGGCTGATATGAGTAAAGAGCTTGGTGATGAACACAAAAAACTCGAGCAAGAAATGTATACAATGGTTGGGTACGAGTTTAATATCGGTAGTCCGGCGCAACTATCTGAAGTCCTGTTCACAAAATTACAATTACCGACAGCAGGTATTAAAAAAGGTAAAACAGGATTCAGCACGGGTCAAAAAGAGTTGGATAAATTACGCGGACAGCACCCGATTATTGAACTGATCGAGCAAACTCGTGAATTAGCGAAACTCAAAAATACATACATCGATACATTACCTGAACAGGCTGACGAACACGACCGAGTGCACACGACATTTAACCAAGATGTTGCAGCGACAGGACGACTATCGAGCACGGGTCCTAATTTGCAGAACATTCCGGTGCGCAGTGAGCTGGGTCGTCGTATTCGTCAGGCGTTTATTCCAGAAGGTGACAAAGTGTTTGTCAGTGCCGACTATAGTCAATTCGAGCTACGCCTTGCTGCGGTATTGGCAATGGACAAAGAACTGATTAATGACTTTAATGGTGACGTTGATATTCATACAAAAACGGCCGCGCAAGTCTATGGCGTCCCGATGGATGACGTCACAAAAACCCAGCGACGTGATGCCAAAGTTATTAACTTTGGTGTGCTATACGGCATGAGTCCTCACGGATTGTCGGCTGCAACGGGCATGTCATTTGGCGATGCAAAAGCATTCATTGATCAGTATTTTGCGCTACGTGCGCCAATTCGTCGGTTTATCGACGAGACACTCACTCGCGCAAGCAGCGAAGGCTACGTCGAGACATTTTATGGCCGACGACGCCCAACGCCCGATGTAAATAGCAGTAATTTTATGGTTCGGGAGGGTGCGAAGCGCGCCGCGGCGAATATGCCTATTCAGGGCACCGAAGCTGATCTTATGAAATTGGCTATGATTCAAGTTGATGAAAAACTTGGTGATCTGGGTGAACAGATATTGCAGATCCATGACAGTATTTTGATCGAGTGTCCCGAAGAAAATGCCGATAAGGTAGCACAGCTGCTAAAAACCGTCATGGAGTCAGTTGCTCCAGAGCTACCGGTAAAATTGCGGGTCGATGTATCAACAGGCAAGAATTGGGGTGAACTATAGTAATGAATATCCAGGTAACAAAACTGAACGAAAAGGCAATCTTGCCGCAATATCAAACCGCTGGAGCAGCTGGTATGGATATTCATGCATGCATTGACGATACAATCTTGCTACAGCCGATGGAGCGACGTATGATACCGACCGGATTTGCTATGGCTGTACCTACTGGATACGAGGCGCAAATTCGTGCAAGAAGTGGCTTGTCGATAAAACACGGCATAACGATGATTAACGGGGTTGGGACGATTGATGCTGATTACAGAGGTGAAGTTGGCGTATTACTTGTCAACCTGGGGCAAGATTCATTCGAAATCACACCTGATATGCGTATTGCGCAGCTGGTCATTGCGAAACATGAGCACGCCGTCTGGCAAGAAGTAGTACAACTAGAGATATCTGAACGAGCCGAAGGTGGATTTGGTAGTACTGGGACGCATATCGCGTAAACGATTTCGCATAACCATGAGCCTATTGACATTTAACCACAATAGTGGTATTATGAAGATATGAATAATAGTGGAGTTCAGAGGATCATTCCGATCGCATTAGTGTTAATTGTTATTGTTATCGCCGTTGCTGCGCTTTTTTCAGTCGGCCGCAGTATATTTGGAAGTGGTGACACAGAAGAGGTCGTGAATACAGGTCAAGAAGCATTACTCAATACGTCGCTTGACCGCAGTGTTCGTCTGACGGTTCGTGGCTCAATCGTGGCCGACGAGGATTTTCATAGCTATACGATTACCGCAACACCAACATCGCGTACCCTAACAACATATCAAGGTTATCTGGATAACCAAGTTGATCAGGTGCAGCTACCAAATAACAACCGTAGTTACGAGCAGTTCATTTATGCGCTTGACCGCGCGAGCATGATGGAGGCGAGTGAGCTGGATGGCGAAAGTAATGATGTTCGTGGTATCTGTGCAACCGGGAGGGTGTATGAGTATGAAGTATTACAGGCAAGTAACGTTATTAAAAAACTGTGGACGACATCGTGTAAACAAGTCAAAGGTTCACAAAAAGCAGATAACCGTCGCCTAAGTGAACTATTCCGCGTCCAGATTCCTGAAGTCAATAAAACAACCCGCAAAGTTGGCCTGTAATCCGCTATACTTAGCATATGGTACAAGCAATTATCTATGACTGCTTTGGTGTTCTCTACCAAGGCAGTCTTGCACATCTGATGGATCGCTGTCCGCCAAACAAAAGATCCCAGCTAAAAGATTTATCCGTTGCATCGGATTATGGCTATGTATCTCGAAAAGAGTATGTCGACACGGTATCGACGCTTATCGATATGAATACGGCCGATGTTGAGTCTATCATTACGACGGCTCATGTCAGAAATGTTCGTCTGATTACTGACATACGACGACTCCGTAATCATTATAAAACGGCGCTTCTGAGTAATATTGGCCAAGGTGTTATGAACCAATTATTTACGCAACAGGAGTTCCATGAACTGTTTGATGTTGTTGTGTTATCAAGTGATGTGGGTATGGTAAAGCCAAATTCTGAAATATTTGAGTATACAGCACAACGACTTGCGGTTGATCCAGGTAATTGTGTCATGGTCGATGATTTGATCGATAATGTAAACGGGGCAATTTCTGTTGGTATGAAAGGCATACAGTACACATCGATAGAAGAATATGATACCAATCTTAAAAAAGTGTTTGACAATTAAGCTTACGTTTTGTTATGGTAAAGGCAACAGGTTTATATAACAAATAAAAAGGACCAAAATGAAAAGAGTATTAGTTCAGAGAACAGCAGCATGGATAGGTGTATCTACTATGGTATTGGCTGCTGCTTCGCCGGTTATCGTATCTGCCGCGACAACATCGGGTAATACGACTATTAACGCAACGTTGGCGTCGGTAATTAGTCTTACAACTAGTACAACGGTAGCACTGGCTGTGACGCCGACAAGTTCGGGTAGTGCGACAAGCGCGTCTGACACTGTGACGGTTGCTACAAACAATGCATCGGGATATAGTCTTACTCTTGCCGATACGGATACTAATACTGCTCTTGTAAATGGTGGAAATAACATTGCGGGTCATGCAGGGACGTTCGCAAGCCCTACGACACTAGCAAACAATTCTTGGGGATACCGGGTTGATGGTGCTGGTACATTTGGTGCTGGGCCAACAACAGCTCAGACTAATCAAGCAAACTTGAGTGGTATTTGGGCGGGTCTTCCGTCATCAGCAGCGCCGCAACAGTTAAAGACGACTGCAACAAACACAGCAGGTGATGCGACATCGGTCTGGTATGGCGTTAAGGTAGATACATCCAAACCAACCGGAACGTATACAGATTCGGTGACATATACAGCCGTAACGAACTAGATATCGTAACAGTCCAGAGGAGAGTGAAGGTGAAGGTGAGTAGGAAGCAAATCGGAATCTATACAGTGATTTTATCATTGTCTGCTTTGCTTATTGAACCTATTCGTACGAATGCCGCGACGTCTTCTGGATCAACCACAATCAACGCAACAGTCGCCGCAACGATAAGCTTATCAACGAGTACAACGGTTGGATTGTCACTCGTACCGACTACCGGCGGTGTTGTGACGAGTGCCGGTGATACGGTGACGGTGAATACGAACAACTCGACTGGCTATACGCTTACGATGACCGATGCAAACGCGGTCACTTCGCTTGCGAGCGGCGGGAACACCATTCCTGCACATACTGGCACCCAAGCATCTCCGACAGCGCTAGCAGCTAACACTTGGGGCTATCGCGTCGTCAACGTTGGTGGGTTTGGCGCTACTGCATATAGTGCTGAAACGAACAATGCGAGCAGTACGTCTACATGGGCAGGGGTGCCAGCGCTTGGTTCGCCAAATACGCTAAAGACGACCGCAACGACCGCAACTAATGACGTTACGACCGTGTGGTACGGAGTAAGGGCAACGACAGCAAAACCAAGCGGTGTTTACACCGGCGTTGTAACATATACTGCAGTGACAAATTAATCAATATGGGACAACATGTTTAAGAAAAGTATTCTATTCGCAACGCTAACGATCGCTCTGTCTGGGCTGGGATTTATGTCGATTGCATCTGCTGTCGATGCAGGAGAATCCGAACCGAGGGAGAGTTTGACACTATCTCCTGTGAACAAGAAATATGCCGTTGATGCAGGCAAGACAATCGAAGATTCGTTGACGATTATCAATGACGGTCAGACGGCTTATGACTTTATAGTCTACGCGCGGCCGTATACAATCAAATCGGATGACGAGGGTAAAAATGACGAGTCGTACGAAGCCGATTTTACAAAAACGACAGATAACACAGACGTATATCAATGGGTGCAATTCAAGCAAGTCAAATATCATCTTGAAGCAGGTGCATCGACAAAAGTGGACTATACAATGCGCGTTCCTTCCAATGCACGACCCGGTGGTCATTACGGGGTAATATTCGCCGAGTCACAGCCCGCAGGCGGAGTAACTGGTAACTCTGTGCTTCGTAACAAGCGAGTAGGATCAATTCTTTACACGACTGTTAATGGCGAAAATACGTTAAAGGGATCTGTTATTGAGACGGATATTCCATTTTGGCAACTAGAACCACCACTGCAGGTGACTACTCGTATCAAGAACGAAGGAAATACTGATTTTGCTGATACTATCAACTACCGTATAAAAGACGTATTTGGGAATGTTAAGTACGAGACAAAGGCAGACTGGGCGCTTTTGCCGCAAACAATCCGTAAGGTGAAACTAGATTGGGACAAAGCTGCATGGCTAGGAATTTATAAGGTAGAGATCGATCATGCGTATCTGGATTCATCGGAATCATCAAGCGGGTATGTGCTTATTCTTCCTCGCTATATTTTGATAGTATTCGGTCTACTGCTTGTTGTTGGCGGCGGGTACGGTGTATATCGTCGTATTAAAAAATAGCAAACGCGTCATTGCGCTTGCTATTCTGCTTGGTGGATTTACAGTTTCGGTGCTGTCTCATCATGATGCGAGCGCTCAGGCGAGCACAGCGGTCAATGCAATCATCTGCAGTGATGGTGCATCAATCACATTGACGAGTCCTATTAGCGATAGTATTGTTACTGACCCGGTGATTGCGATCGCCGGTCAGTCAGTACAGGCGAGCCAGATAGAGGTGTATGTCAATGATCAATTAGATAGTATCATGTCGATTCCCGTTGGCGAAACGGCATTTAGCGGTACAGTAACACTTGTTGCAGGCACAAGTACTGTAAAGGTTGTAGCAGTCGACGTTTGCCAGCTACAAAACGATCAGGCGTCAAGTGTCGTTACGTTCAATCCTCCACCAGACAGCAGTGGGTCAACAGGGGGTGAAACGCAAACAGACCTGCCGGGACAGGGCGTTGTAATTGGCGGAGACTACGATGTGGCCGTCGAACCTAAAAAGGAATTACCGTTTTTGGATCTCGTTCCGCCTGTTGTCGGTCGTGTGTTTGAATCGCTAGGCAATTGGTTGAATATTTCGACACGATTCGAAGAATCCGATGCACCAAAATTGACGCTATTACGAGCCACGACAATCGCCGTTGGTAGTTGGATTTTGGCATTTGGTATAGCGACAACCGCCGTGCAGTGGTTGGCGTCATCAGTGTCGCTGTTTCAAAAAATTCCTGTCTCGCGTCGAATTAAGACTGTGGGCGTTGGCATACGATTTATTGGGCTTGGACTATTACTCCTGGGCATATTTCTATAACTGAACCTGGTAATGGTATAATTGTCACTATGATAGTGAGGCGTAGGGTATCCATCCTTTTTCTTGGCATGGCAACGGTTACATCTCTTTTTGTTGCTGCACCCGTTTATGCTGATAGTATGTCGAGTACGAGCTACAAGATTGATACATCTGTCGCGGCGCCATTTGGCGGGCAAGCTGGTTCTAGCAATTACAAAATGGTTGTTGGCGGCGGAGAAGCGTTAACTGGAAGTGGGGCAAGCACAAGCTATAAACTAAGTCATGGATATGTTGCGCAGCTTCAGCAGTCGGTTCAGCTTAGTCTGACAACTGCGAGTATTGCCCTGGGCACGCTGACTCCCGGCGTCTCAAAAACAGGTACGGTTTCGGCGCAAGTGCTTACTGATGCGCCAAGTTATTCATTGTCAATCGCTCAGAATAACAACTTGACAAGTGGTATTAACACCATTTCCGCGATCCCTAGTGGCACAATCGCAAGTCCTGTAGCGTGGGTGGAGGGAACGACAAAAGGTCTTGGATTTACACTCACCGCGGCGCCTGCGCTACCAGGAAAATGGGGAACGACTGGAAATTATGGGTATGCAGCGATTCCATCGGCAACAACAACATTGTATACACGTAGCGGGTATAGTGGCGGCGTACAAGACACGGTCACATTGCAGCCGCGTGTTGATATTGCGGCGTCGCAGGTCGCAGGAAACTATACAAATACGGTAACGATTACGGCGACGACGATACCATGAAACAGTATCTATTACTCATAGTAGTGGCGGTTATTGGTGGCGTGACGCTTGGTTTTGGTTCGCCTGTCGGTGCAGCTGATAATTTACAGATCAGACCGCTACAGTATCGAGAGACGCTTGATGTTGGACAACAGAAAAAAGGTGTTGTCGATATCGCCAATGGATCCGATGAGACCGAAAATGTGACATTAAAAGTTCAGTTTTTCAAGCAAGTGAGTGATGACGGAACATTGCAGTTTTTCGACGACCCTGATCAAGCGGATGCGATTACTCTTGATGTAGATAATGTCGAACTGAAGGCAAAAGAATCGGCAAGAATAGGATTTACTGTTGATAGCTCAAAACTTCCGCAAGGTGACATATTTGGCGTTATCTTTGCAACGACAAAACATGAAGATGTTCCCCAAACGATCGTTCCATCAGTGCAAGTCGGTACGCTGCTACTATTGCAGAACGGTATGGCGGGTCCGCGCACGGCCGCTATCTCAAGCCTGAATATTGGTCTATTCCAGTTCGGTAGCCAAATAAAGGGTAGTGTTGGAGTAAAGAACCCTGCTAATATCGATCAAGCAACCGGGTTCTTTCCGTCAATGCAGGTTTCGGTTGAACCATGGGGAGCTCAAACAAAGTTCGAGGGTCCACTCGTGTATGCAGGCCGTACTCGTACGTTTGACTTTAGCGTGCCATCTAATCAGTTTGGGGTATATAAAGTAACTGTTAGTGCAAATAATGCTGTCGAGAGTAGATATGTGTTTTTGATTACGGGTATATGGCGCGTTGTCGTTTCTGGGGTTTTCGTCTTTTTGGTGTTACTGGCAGTAGGGTCTGTGGTTGTTCGAAAAGTGCGCCGGGGACGGGTGAAAAAGCAATTGTAGATGTGTGTGGTGTATACTAGATAATGATTATGCAAAAAAACATGGACATACGACCTCATCCTTCTCGGAATATAGCTCCTGAATCATCGACGAGAAAGTCATTTTTTGGAACTGGTAAACGACGAACGGGAGCGATAGTGGGCGGTATTGTAGCAGTGTTGCTTTTGGCTGGCTCGATATGGTGGTACGTGTCTAATACGTCTTCATACTTTATTCAAACGAGTAAATATCAGGTTGTTGTACTGACTAATAATCAAATCTACTTTGGTAAATTACAGCGACTACATGATAACTCATATCGTCTGACAAATGTCTACTATCTTCAGCAACAGGATACGGCGCAATCCGATGCTGCAGCGGTTCCCAATGACCAAACGGCATCAACTACAACGCCACAATTGGTAAAGTTAGGCAATGAGTTACATGGCCCCGAAGATGCAATGATTTTTGATAACACACAGGTATTGTATTGGGAAAACCTAAAGCCTGATGGTAAGGTCTCAAAGTCAATCGAAGAGTACCTGAAGAAATAGCGTAACCCTAGTGGTTATAGGGTAAAAATGCTATAATCCTATATAGCATATGCTTTTTTGTGAGGCATGGCGAAATAGGGAATAAACAGGTATAAAAGTGCAGTTAAAAGCTAATAAGCTTATTTTGACGAACATTTATCAATGTCTTTTTGGTCGCAATAGTATGATTGTGGCTCTCCTTGGTATTTTCGCTGTATTTTTTACAATAGCATCGTCTGTTCCAGTTCATGCCGCTCAGACTATTCCGTACAAAGTTAATTTTCAGGGTCGATTGACCGATGCCACAGGCAATATAAAAGCTGACGGACTTTATAATATGCGCGTTCGTCTGTATTCTGCAGCAACTGGCGGTTCTGCAGTCTGGACTGAAAGCAGAGAAACGACTAATAGAGTTCAGGTGACGAACGGCTTGTTTTCAATTCAACTCGGAGATGTGACGACGCTATCTCCATCGCTTTTCACGACGTACCCTCTTTATCTGGAAATCGAATTGCCAACTCCGGCGAGCGCAAACTGTTCAGCGGCAGCATGTGGAGTGTTTACAGAAGGCGCGATGACACCTCGTTCACCGCTAGGTTCGAGTCCGTATGCATTCAATGCCGATACTGTCGACGGCATTGATGGTGCTAGCCTCGCGCGAAACGACACAAGCAATACGTTTACTGTTGGATCAACCAATACATTCAACGGAAAAACGCAGGCAAACGATACGATTTCCGTTGTAAACGGGAAAGCAATCGGCTTTAACGTTACACAATCTGGCGCTAATCTTCAATTGCAGGCTGCTGCGTCGGGTGGATATATCATGAATGATGCAACGGGTATGTCTATCTCTGCAGTCGCTTCAGGCGGGGCTGGGTCTAATGTGGTTAGTCCGCCAACCTTGAAACTCGTCGCAAATAACGTTCTTGTTCAGGCTGCAATCGATAGCGGCGCGACGTATGGAGATAATCTAATCTCGAACCCCGGGTTCGAATTTGGTTGTGCAGGATGGCTGCTATGCGAAGGAATCACCTCAACTGCCGCACCGGCATCAGGAGCATCGCACCTGCGGTTCACACAGGCATCAACAACGACGATCTATGATGTTCTCTCGAGGACGATTGCGGTTCAGCCTGGTGATCAGTTGTATGTTTCGACAAAGCTGAAGACATCTGCTGCAACGACTGGTGAAGGTGGATACTACGTACGATTTATGGATTCAACAGGCGCCGCTGTATCTTTCGATAATGGGGATTGGTCCAATCCGGGAACTTCGTATGCGACAAAAGCGAATATCCATACGGCGCCAGCTGGGGCGGTGTATGCATCTATTGGGCTGACGGTACGCGGTACGGGCACAACGACTGGGACATGGGATTTTGATGATGTCTATGTCAAACAAGTTACCCAATCATCGCCTGCGCTGTATAAGAACACCTTGAATTCCATGTATGCATTCATGATACAAAATACAGCCGGATCACCGCTGCTGGTTGCAGACACATCAAACTTCGAAGTTCGAGTTGGTGATGGCGATGTGAATCCTGATGCAACACCAACACTGTTAGTGCTCGATCACAAATCTACCAGTGGCGACCCAACGGGCTATAACGGTGCGATGTATTACAATGCGGTCAGCAAGAAATTCCGTTGCTACGAAGACAGCACCTGGAAAGATTGTGTGAGTACGATGCTTGACCCAAGGCAGGGGTACAACTATCAGACCGATTTTACGAACGGCAGTTTTACGAGTGGTGGTGCAATCGATCCAACAATTAATGCGCAAGGTGCTGGATCGGGAACGACACTCACGCAAACAACCAATGATGGCGGTATTCACCCGGGTATTTTCAATCTGAGTATCAGCGCCACTACCTCGATCGCAGGCTACCTTGGTTCATCGGGAATGACGACGCTGACTACGGGAGATTGGTCGTATCTGACGGCTATAAGGCTAGCATCGCTTTCTGCGACTGGTGGTATATATACGTTTCGTGCAGGGTTTGTCAACTCTATCACTACCGCGGGCACCGAAGGCGGTATAACCAATGGCTGCTATCTACGGTACACTCATAGTGTCGTTTCAGGGCAGTGGCAAGGAGTGTGCCGAAAAGATTCAGTTGATACGACATGCACAGTTCCGCTCACGGTAACGACGGACTGGACGACGCTGAATGTGACCGTTGCAAATAACGGTGCGGTAGCGACATTTACGGTGAATGATACGAACCAATGTAGTGTCTCTACTGGTATTCCGACGGGCGTCACCGCCATGGGTGCAATGATCCAGAAAGCATCTGGAGGCACGACTGTTCGGGCAGTTGGAATTGATTATGTTGATGTTCGTGGACGATTGAGTCGATGATGGCGCGGCTAACAAAGATTGCATCGTTTGCTATAGCCACTATTGGAGTGCTATGGCTAGGGACTGCAGCTGCACAAGTTGATGCGGTGCAAACCGTGCCATACAAGATCAACTTCCAAGGTCGATTGACTGATGCAGCAGGAAACATTAAACCGGACGGCCTGTACAATATGAAGGTGCGGCTTTATGGCGTGGCGACAGGTGGGAGCGCATTGGGCGAAGAAGTGCGTGATGGCGGCTATCGAGTACAAGTAAAAAATGGATTGTTCTCGATACAAATTGGCGATAACTCTGTATTGTCGCCAGCAGCATTTACAACATACCCACTGTATTTCGAAGTCGAGCTACCAACGCCGGCAACAGCAACATGCTCAACGGTAGGATGTGGGACATGGACGGAGGGGCCGATGTCACCTCGTTCTAGTGCGGGAAGTGCCCCAACGACATTTAATTCCGATACAATCGATGGCATTGATGGCGCAAGCATGGTGAGAAATGATGCTAATAATACTTTTTCTGTGAACAATACATTTAACGGTAAAATCCAGGTGAACGATACGCTTTCAGTTGTCAATAATACATCGATTGGATTTAATTCGGATATGTTTATGTTGCAAAACGCTGGCACTGGCGGGTACATTACCAATGACCACCGAGGGCTGTCCGTTTCTGCGATGCCAAATGATATCGCAGGAACAGTTGCTTACAATGCTTCAACATTACGATTTGTTGCAAACAATAATCTTATCCAAGCAACTGTTAATGGCGGCGTCACTTACGGTGATAATTTGCTATCTAATCCTGGTTTTGAATTTAGTGATACTGGATGGCGGTATACTAACGGAACAATCGATGGTGCAAGTGATTCAAAAAGTGGAGCAGGAAGTTTGCGGGTACAGCAGTCGGCTCCAAGTGCACTACTTGATTCCGCATCGAACTTGATTGCAGTGACACCCGGTGACGTGCTTGCATATGGCGGGTACGTAAAGGTCAATGATACTGCTGCTGGGAGTGGCGGGTATCTGCTGGTCTACTACGATGCTCAAGGTGCGGTTGTTAACTACAGTACTGCCGACGGCTACAGTGGTGGCTTACCTGACACCTCGTATACCCTAAAAGAAAGAACACATACTGTCCCAGCTGGAGCGGTATATGTAGAATTATTCGCGACGGTGAGGGGTAATGGTTCAGTAGCGGGTACGTGGCATTTCGATGACGCATTCGTACGAAAAACAAGTCAGTCAGCGCCGACCTTTTTTAGGAATGCAATCGATTCTGCTGCGGCGTTTTCGATTCAAAATGCTGGCGGTGGATCACTCCTCGTTGCCGATACAGTAACCAATACATTACGCGTCGGGAACGGCCCAACCGGGGCTGATGCATGGCCTGCTTTGTTTTATCCCGATAGTAAATCAACAGCAGGTGACCCAGCTAGCAGAGACGGGTCAATGTATTACAACGTCGCGGCAAAAAAGTTTCGCTGTTACGAGTCTGGAGGCTGGAAAGATTGTATTACCCACGATCCGCTGACGCGTGGATCGTTTGAGATCAATCAGGATTTTGTGCAGCCAATCAATATGGTAAGCTCTTTCTTTGCGGGTGCATCGCAAGTTCTCAACTCGTCACTAACAGTGTATGGGAGTATTGAAGGTTCGGCGATATCGCAGGCTAGCGAAGCGAACCGCCCTGGGATTTTGGCGGTAGCCACAGGCGGTCAAACAAATGGGAGTGCGTTTATATCTTCCAACCTTGTTTCGTCTACTTTATCGACAATGTATATGTTTGGATCGGGTCCAATCACGTATTCTGTTGGCGTGAAAATCGCCGATTTGTCACAATCTGGCAACGAGTACGGGACGATATTTGGGCTATCTTCAAATGCAAGCGCCCCCGCCGGGACACCAACTGGTTGCTACTTTAGATATTCAAATTCGGTCAATAGCGGCAAGTGGACAGGCGCATGTGCGTCAGCTGGAGCAGAGACGACGTGTGATCTGGGTGTGACTGTCGATAGCGATAAATGGTACAACCTGCAAATGGCGGTAAATAGTGCTGGTACTGCGGCAACATTTGTCGCCAGTGATGATACGAATACCTATACATGTCCTGCGCCTATTACTTCAAATATAACGACAACAGTCGGACAATCCATACTGAGTGGTATCAGAAAAACAACCGGAATGACGTCGAGAACGATCTATGTTGACTATCTTCGGCTTCAGTATGAACTTCCTTCTCGCTAAGAGAGTATAATAGATTGCATGCCCGAACTACCCGAAGTTGAAACCGTCCGCCGTGGACTTCACGAATTAATCATTGACCGCGCTATCAAAAGTGTTCATCACGATACACCAAAATCGTTTCCAAATGCAGTAGCAGACGTACAGGAATTTTTGATTGGCGCATCAATTACCGATGTGCGTCGTCGCGCTAAAGTACTGATGATTGATCTTTCAACTGCGTATACAGTAGTGATTCACCTCAAAATGACAGGCCAGTTGGTCTATCGAGGTGAGTCGGTTTTTGGGGCGGGGCACCCGAACGAATCACTGACTGGTGAATTACCCGATCGGTCGACACGTGTGACGCTGGAGTTTGCCGATGGATCTAGATTGTTTTTTAACGATCAACGTAAATTTGGTTGGATGAAACTCATGCCGACACTGGAAGTTCCGAATATCGATTTTATGAAAAAAGTTGGCCCAGAACCGCTCGAAGCTGAGTTCACTGCAAATGAATTTGCCGCGCGATTTGCGCGACGGGCAAAAACGAGTATCAAGGCAGCGATTCTTGATCAGACAGTTATTGCGGGTGTCGGTAATATTTATGCCGATGAATCGTTGTGGGCTGCAAAAATCCATCCAAAACGATTAGTGAACACAATCACGCCCAATGAGTTTGAAACACTATACACTGAACTACGTGCCGTTATGAACCTGGCAATACAAAAGGGTGGAAGCACTGATAAGAACTACGTCAACGCAGAAGGAAAACGCGGCAGTTATATGGATTTTGCTCGTGTGTTTCGACGCGAAGGTCTGGCATGTCCTCGCTGTGAAACCGAAATAATCAAATTCAAAGCAGCCGGTCGTGGGACGCACATCTGTCCGCATTGCCAAGTTCTGTAACGATTAATTGTATACTACATACATGATCACGTTGTTACACGGAGAAAACACATTTGAATCATCCCAGGCGCTCGCAGGGATTATTGCTACGTTTGATGGTGACGCCGAGACGATTGATGGCAGTGTTATCGAGACGGTGCAATTACCTGATCTGTTGATGGGTGCAACGCTGTTTGCATCGAATCGTCTCGTAATTGTCAAAAATCTTTCTGAAAACAAATCAGTCTGGAATGATCTGGGAGAATGGATTCCACGAGTGAGCGACGACGTGCATCTTGTATTGGTCGATTCTAAATTAGATAAACGCACCAAAACGTACAAAGAACTCATGAAAGTTGCTAAAGTGTCGGAATTTCCCGTTTGGACAGAGCGTGACACAAACAAAGTCGAACAATGGGTTGTTGAACAAGCCACAAAGCAGGGTGTGCAATGTGATAAAAAAAGTGCTCAAGCACTCGTTGCTAGAGTCGGAGTTGACCAATGGCAGTTGTATCATGCAATTCAGAAACTATCTGCGCTCGATCACATAACACCAGATATCATTAAGGATGTAATAGAGGCGAATCCAGCCGAAAATGTATTCAATTTATTTGATGCGGCGTTACGCGGTAATCGTGAGCGCGTTCATGAAATGGTCGCCACTCTTAAACAAACGGACGATCCGTATATGGTGTTTGGACTACTCTCTAGTCAGGCATTTCAGTTGGCAGCATTGGCAAGCACAGATGAGTCAAGCGGTGATGTTGCGAAACTGATTGGTGCGCATCCGTTCGCATTGTCAAAGTTGGCTCCGTACGCGAGTCGTATTGGCAAGCGTGGCGCAAAAAAGATGATAGCGACGTTCGCAGATACCGATACTGCCATGAAATCAACAGCCGCAGACCCATGGCTGCTCGTTGAGCGGACGCTCATAAAGGTAAGTAACATAAAATAACCCGGAATATTCCGGGTTATTTTGTTATGGGATGAGGACTACTTCGTCGTCTTCTTTGCAGCTGGTTTTTTAGCTGCAGTAGCTTTTGTAGTTGGAGCTTTTTTCACTGCAGGTTTCTTTGCCGCAGCCGCTTTAGCTGGAGCAGCGGTCTTTTTTGCTGTCGCTGGCTTTGCGGCAGGTTTCTTTGTTGTCGCTAGTTTTACGCCAGCAGTTTTTGCAGCTTTTGAAAGCCCCGCTTTGCGACGTGCTGCAGTGTTCTTTTTGATCAAGCCTTTTTTGACGGCTTTATCAAGTTCACTCTGTGCTTTTGACAATGTATCTGCTGCAGGAGCAGCGACAAATGCTTTTGTTGCAGTCTTGATGTCTTTCTTGATACCGACGTTACGCGTGTTACGCTTGATCGTCTGTTTCATTCGTTTGATAGCTGATTTGATAATTGGCATAGTGTTCCTTTACCTTATAAGTTATAGATACAATCAAAGTGAGATTATAGAGGAAAACAGGGGAAATGTAAAGTGCTGTGAATAGACGGGCGGTTTTGTTGACGATCAAACGATGCTTATGGTATAGTAAATCCAAACTCAAGAAAAACCAAAAAAGTAGGAAAAACAATGAACGAAGGCAATGCTAAGCAGCAAATAGTCGAAGGAATCAAGGCGAATAGCAATATTCTCGTCACTGTGAACGATAGCCCGAGTGTTGACGAATTGTCTGCGGCATTGGGTTTGACACTTATCTTGAACAAACTCGAAAAACGCGCCACGTCTATATTCAGTGGTGCAATTCCTCCTGCAATTACGTTTCTTGATCCTGCAAAAACTTTTGAAAGTACCGTTGATAGCCTTCGTGATTTTATTATTGCGCTCGACAAAGAAAAGGCAGACCATTTGCGGTACAAAGTCGATGGTGATGTCGTTAAGATTTTTATTACCCCGTACCGTACGGTGCTAAGCGACAAAGATCTTGATTTTAGCCAGGGCGATTACAATGTTGAAATGGTGATCGCACTCAATGTCGCTACTCAAGATCACTTAGACAAAGCATTATCTGCGCACGGTCGCATACTTCATGATGCTGCGGTGATGACAATCAGCTCTGGGTCAGACCCAAGCAGCCTCGGTAATGTTGATTGGCGTGAAGCAGGGGCAAGTAGCCTCTGCGAAATGCTTGTTAGCCTATCTGAAGCGCTCAAAGATGATCGCCCAATCTTGGACGAACAAGTCGCGACAGCGTTGCTAACAGGTATCGTATCGGCAACAGACAGGTTTAGCAACGATCGTACATCTTCGCGCGTCATGACAATGGCCGCTCAGCTGATGGCTGCTGGGGCGAATCAGCAACTGATCGCAGCAAAACTGCAAGAAGCGCACGATATTGGTCCAGGTAGCCAAGCCTCGGACAAATCTGATGATTCACCTAGCAATAATCAGCCAAAAGACGGCGGCAAAGATCGCAAGGATCGAAAAAGAGATAAAAAACCTCGACGTGATGATAGTTCGCTTACCATTGATCGTGACAAAAAAGACACGACGCCTGTCGTAGATGGCGCGACTGCAGCAGCGGTTATTGTTGACGATGTGGTGACAAATGACGTAGGCGATGTCACTGCGTCTACCGATACTGATGATGTACAGACCAATTCTACGACCGACGCCATCAGCGACGCTCCTGCTCAGGATGAAGCTGTCGCTGTTGAAGCTGCACTCGACCAAGCCGAGCCCGCAAAGGACGTTGAAAAAGAACTATCTGACCAGTTGGCCGAAGTAGGGGAATTGCCTCAGACCGCCCCTATTGTCGCCGACCTAGAGGCGCAGTTGAGTGAGGCAAGCGAAAACATGTTGCCACCACAACCTCAGCTTCAGCCAGAACCCGTTTCCGCTGATCCAGTACCGCCACTTTCAACTATTGACTCTGCAATGCCAGGGTTTGAATCACTTGACGTTCCTATGTCCGCGGCTGCTCCAGCGCCAGCTGCTGATCAGCAATTTAGTCCGTCACCGGCCACTCCTCAACTGGACGATGCGCAAGTCCCTGAGTTGACCTTACCTCCAGCATCCGACTTTATTACGACGCGATCGGGCAGTGATTACATTAGCAGTGACGCCAAATCATCCTTTGATACGCCATCTGCTGGTATTATTGCCGGTGAGGGTGTGTCAGATGAAGATACTGCCGAAAAGACGATTGACCCGTTTAGTTCACCGTTACCTCCGCTACCAAATCTTAGCGCTGATCCAGTAACACCAGTTAACCAAGCAATTGCTGCGCCACTAGAGCCGCTTAACCCTGTGACGCCCGAAACGGCCAATGTCGTATCTGATCAAGCATTGCCAGCTACACCTGCTTTCGACCAGATTGCCGCTATGCCACCGCAAATGCCTGCTATGGATATGCCATCGCTTCCTCCGCTGCCAGATTTCTCGACCTTGCCGCCATTGCCAACACCTCCATCATTTGATCAGCCCACTGCACCGTCTGGTGGTATATCAGCAGACAAATTAGGCGATATCTTTGGTGATGCGCCAGCGCTCCCAGTCGATCAGCCCGCTGCGTCGTCAGCGCCGACTCCTCCAGGACAATTCAAAATACCTGGTCAGTAGGCTAGTAAAACAGAACTACATAATAAATACACCGCAGCCACATGCGGTGTATTTATTATGTACGAACGATAAAATGATTGAGCGCGACGTCTTTGCCTCTGTGTGCAATGTGCGTTTCGCCATCGCTTCGCTGAGTGTGATGACAGCGAACAATTTCGAATACCTTGTCAGCTAAATGTCGGGCGTCGATGATCTCATCGATCTCTTCTGGCTGATGGCCAGGTTCCATAAACACAAAGTCAGTGTTTATATCGCAAAAGTGATCACACGACACGCAGGCCAGGCGAATACGAGTGACCGGTAGACCCATCTCTTTTAGACGATAAAACGCCAAACATGCACTGCGGCCGGCTACAATGTGGTCGATGTGGCCTGTAATGCCGTTTAGATCAATACTCATAAACTCTATTTCAACATCATCACGATCTTCGGTGATGTCTTGGACGAGTGCCATGATTTGACTGGTGATTTCAACGTGGTCTTTATTGCCTAGTTCGCCGTCCATATAGCCCAAATGGTGCATGTGTTTTGCGCCGATTAGTTCACCAGCTCGGCGCCATTCTTGTAGGCGAATCTCGCGCAGATTCTCATGATTATCAGGGTTCATGCCATTTTCACCAGCAGTCAGGGTGATCAGATGCAGCTCTGCGCCCGCCTGCGTTTCCATCAATAAAGTGCCACTTGGGCCAAAGGCTTCGTCATCTGGATGGGCGAATATGCCGATGATGATCTTTTGCATGGTTTTAGTATAGCACTTTGCTGTTGTCATTCTGAACTCGATTCAGGATCCAATCGTTATCCATTCAACTCATTCATATAATTGTTTTTTCAGCAAAGAACCAAACTCCTGTATGTTCTTTAGCAAAAGAACTGTGACAGCTTCCCTCCACCGTGAGCTTCAAGGGCACATGGACGGAATAATTCGCGAGGACTTAGCGACCGTCCCTGCGCCCTTGAAGCTCTCGGGTCGGTGCAGAATGTCACGGAAAAAGCTATCTATTGTTATTGTTACTGAACTTCGTTCAGTAACGAATGAAACACGGAGTGAAGAATGAATCGCAGTTCTACTGCGTCGATA
Organism: Candidatus Saccharibacteria bacterium RIFCSPHIGHO2_12_FULL_44_22; assembly: GCA_001790515.1. Taxonomy (GTDB): domain Bacteria; phylum Patescibacteriota; class Saccharimonadia; order Saccharimonadales; family Saccharimonadaceae; genus MGCS01. The sequence goes on along the minus strand of MGCS01000002.1, from coordinate 106,458 downwards.
TGAATTAACTCTTCGTGACATCTGGACTGACCCGAGACAAAGCAGGCAAAGAGAATGGAATAATGTGCGAGGATTAGTCCATTTTAAATAACTAGAGAAATAAAAATGGACCGACCGAAGGGAGTCCCGCAGCACCCATTCTTTTTGCCTGCTTTGTCTCGGCGGAAGGAAGCAGTCACAACCCCTTTTGCTTCTTTTGGGCAGCCAAAAGAAGACATTTTGTTACTTTTTTGTTAAAAAGTAAGGGTTTAACTCTTTTCAAAAAGAAAGGTATAATAACACCTAATGACAGACGGAATAATCCTTATCGACAAACCAGCCGAAATGACTAGCTTCGGTGTAGTAGCACGAATTCGACGCGTCTTGAGCGAACAAGGAAAAGGAGCAGCCCGAGCGGCGGATTCACTCCGCGCCCGGAGCGATGAGGAAAAACCATCGGTTGTCCCTCATAAGCGCCAGCGCGTCAAAGTGGGGCATACTGGAACACTTGATCCGTTCGCGACTGGCCTGATGATCCTGGTCATCGGTAAAGAATGTAAAAATTCCGGGCATTACACAAAACTCGACAAAGTGTACGAAGCGACAATCAGACTAGGGCAAACCAGCAGTACCGGGGATCCGGAGGGTGAAATTACCGATATATCTAACGATCAGCCGCTGCGCGACAGTATTGAGCAAGCAATGGGTGTATTCACGGGCGACATACAACAGCGTCCACCAATCTTCAGCGCCATCAAGATCAATGGCCAGCGTGCCTATAAACTGGCGCGAAACGGTGAAGAAGTTGAAATACCAGAACGGACGGTAACAATCCACAGCCTTGAACTTGTGGAATATGCGTATCCAGAAGTAAAAATCCGCACACATGTCAGTAGCGGCACCTATATTCGCAGCCTGGCAGCAGATATCGGAACGCACCTGGGTACTGGTGCGTATTGTACGCAGCTACGACGCACAGCTATTAATAAATGGAAGATCGAAGACGCGCAAACATTGGCGGATTTTGGCATAAAAGATTAGGAGGCAAAATATGGATGTTATTGAACTATGGAACGGATCGACAAAAGCATTGGTGTCGATCGACGGCGCGTGGTTAATGAATCTATCTGATGATAACGGTGATATATTGTTTCCAAAGCGCCTATTGACCGCTGCAGATGGATCCAAAAAACAGCGTGGCGGCTGTCATGTCTGTCTGCCAAATTTTGGACCAGGTGGACTGAGCGACCAAGCGCAACACGGCTTTGGCCGTCAGATGGTGTGGGCTGTTGCCAGGCAGACGCAGAGCGAAGTGACATTGGAACTACCGAATGGTGACGATGAGTATCGTGATTTGTCGTCACAGCTGACATATGCGCTCGACGAGGCGTCGATTACGATCACCCTAAAGGTAGTGAACAATGGCACGAGCGAATTGCGCATCGCACCTGGGTTTCACCCATATTTTGCCGTAGCAGATGGCGAAGGGCAGGTGAGTATCGACGGCGAGACGGTCGATGTGCAGGATCTAGAAGGCACGCTGTTTTCCGAAGGCACTTCCAAACGATTAGCGCTGCAAAAACGAACGATCACGATGGCGTCTGATGATCTAACGACCTGGGCAGCGTGGTCTGACCAGCTAGGTAATTATGTCTGCCTAGAACCAACGTACGCAGGGTATGCATTCCTACAGGACGACCCGAGCGATGATCAGCTACTACAACCTGGTCAGTCACGCACATTTAGTGCTTCGACAGGTTGGTAGCTACGCTCATCATAATTAGCCGTAGCATTATTCCATATCCACTACTCGATATGCTACAATAACCGCAAGCAACATTTGCGTTGCATCAATCGCACCTACAATTCGGCGATCCTACCTAAGGCTCAAGCTTCGGCTTTTGTACGGTAGCAAAAACCTTGTAAGCATACTGACCCCGTCGTTAGGATGCTTACAAGGTCATGCCTGGAAACTTGCATGAGGTTCGAAAGAATCTGCCTAGCGGCGGGTTTTGTGTATCCAAAACACCCCCACTTCTAGGCACTAGCATAATCATGTATACTAAGATTAAATTCATGCACACATATAGTATTGCTGCATGACAAAGAGAGGGTTCAAGGGCTAAAACACAATCATGGCACGCTTACCACAACCAGGAGGTGACGCAGGGAATTGGGGGAGTATTCTCAATGATTATTTGGTGCAGAGTCATAAATCTGATGGAACCATCAAAGATAACGCCGTGACGGCAAGCGCACTTGCTCCAAGCTCTGTAACCAGCGCTGCACTTGCGAGCGATTCGGTAGATGCAAGTACAATTGCCGATGGCTCGATAACCGAAACACTCCTAGCTACAGCAGTGCAGACAAAACTAAATGCGCCAGCAAATATTGTTGATGGGAGTGTGGCTAAAATAAAACTCGTAAGTTCGGTACAAGCGAGTCTGGATAAGGCTGATGCTGCACTTTCGCAAGCTGCGGCATCAAATATCACGACTGGCTATGTTTCTAATATGGGCACCCCCGTAGGATCACCTGTCGTCATTAAGCCAACCGGTGACGCACGTGCAGGCGTATGGGAATATATCCATAACGATACGGCAGGCTATCTATTTCATTTAATGGCTGGACAAAATACATCAAATGGAAGCTGGCTTGTCGGAGTCGGTATTGACGCCGGATTAGGTAACGGCTTTATTTTTAGAAATAAGGCTAAAGGAATTGGCCTTAAAATCGAACAGGTTTCGAGCATCACTAGTGCCACTGCCTACGGTTTGAATATCGATCAAAAATCGAACCTTGCACCTGCGGTGTACGCTGAACAGAAACTCACTACCGGTGGTGCCGCATCTCTACTCGACCTTATTTCGTACGAAACGGCATCGACGTCTCGAATCTTGAAGGTACAGGGTGCGAACGCTAAGGGATTCTCCGTACGAAGCGCAGACGGAATACTAGAATTCGGAACTAATGTTGAGTTCAATGGCGCATCTGCTCGAATTGACGCCAGAGATGATTCCACAGTACCTGCTACTAGCCGTAGCCATGTTTACTTAGATATGAACGGCATCGAGTTTGCGCGTAACTCTGGTACGGCAAACATCTACTACCAGTCACGAATACGTCAATCGTCAACATCACTAATATTCGAAGCGAGCGCAAACGCGGCGCTAGGCTCTGCATCATACGAAACAATATTAGCCATCGGCAATGGCGGCACAGGAGCAAAACGTCTGGCTTTCTTTGGAGCAACGCCAGTAACAAAGCGTGCAGGGTGGGCAGTGGCAACAGGAACTTCTAAGCGCACAACCTTTGATACGAGTACTGTCACGCTGACAGAATTAGCGGGGGTCGTAAAAGCTCTCGTGGATGACCTTCATTCAACCGCAGGATACGGATTATTGCAAAGTTAATGAAAGAAAACTTATGACAAAGAAACGATTGAGAATCGCGCACATAGTAATCCAACCCGTACTCGTATGGGATGACGAAGATGAACTCTCGCCGGGTCCGGAGCTGTCGCCAGTTTCCGTTCCGCTATCTCAAGCGAGAGAAATGCTCGCAGGGTTACCTGCCGAAGTAGAAAAATTAGAAAGCCAGCTTGAGAAAGATGAGAAAGATAAATAACTCCATAGACTATTCAAGTTCCCCTGATTCCAAGCTTCATTCTTGGAAATAGAAGATATATTTCATAATATCATTCCGCAGATAAAGTCTTCGTGTTGTAGATATGCGGGTTAAACCCCTAACGCTACACAATATCTTTACCTAAACTCTAAACCACGATATTTCATAGTGCTTTGGCCTGTTTTTAAACAGTCAAATACTCCAAAACCTACAATTTACCCAATATTAAAATGAATGTATAGGCGAGCCGGGGTTAACCTAATTGAACCCTTCAGTACCCATGACCGCCGCTATAGGGACTTTGGCTCCGCCTAGCAGTGAGTTTTGCGTATTCACAACAACTCCCCCTAGCCATAACCGTGATGTAGTATACTAATAACAAATTCATGCACTAGTTCGCAACAGCTGCATAATAAAGAGAGCGTACAAAGGATAAAACGGTATCATGGCTAGACTACCACAACCAGGAGGAGACGCAGGCAATTGGGGAAGTATTCTCAATGACTATCTTGCTACGTCACATAAGGCGGACGGAACAATCAAAGACAGTATTATTGTGGCCAGCAACCTAGCTACTGGTTCTGTGACACAGGATGCTATTTTGGATGGCAGCGTTATGGTCAGTAGCCTTACAATGTCGATACAGAACTCACTTGCTCGAGCGGACACTGCAGCGCAGGCTGTAGATGTAGCAGAAAAGTACACTAAGCCCTCTAGTGGAATTCCATTTACGGATATAAATCAAACTGACTTTGATGAAATGTACGCGAAACCTTCTGAAGTAGGCGCCAAAACAGGTATTTTTATTGTTTCGGCATGTGGAGGGAATACGCCATCGAGTTCACTTGGTGTAGGCGGACCTGGCGTCAATATTGTCAATTCCGTACGTCTGCCTGTTGCGACAAAACAGTGGAGGCTGCACATACGAAATTATAATACTCGTGACGCGGTTTCCTACCCAGGTCAGGTTGTCTTTAATGGGGTATGGCTTTCTCCGTTTACCGATATTGAGAGTGGGTGGGATGCTAAATCTAAAACAGTTCCTATTCAAGTCTTATCGGGCTGGACTGCCTCGGATCTCTCGACGGAATATACTTCACCATGGATTACAGCTTCAAACCAGCAATTTCAGAAGCATGTAGGCTATAACTTATCTTTTGGTTACACTGCACAGCAGGCACTCAAATAGGAAGAGGTTATGGTGGATGCTTTTACGTTGCAAATGCTGCAGATGCACCTTTGCAGAGCGTCACGAGGGTGGCATATGAGGGCAGTATTTTTGACATATGGATAGAGTATCAATCTAATACAGATGCACCCCTCGGGTTAATAATCGGCGATTCTTTGTCTGTCGGTAGACGAGCTACCGGAGACGCTGGTATCGGAATGCTTTCATCTTGGTCGGTGGCGCATGCAAATCGAACGAGGTCGCTAAATACGAATATTGCATTATCAGGTGCGACGCTCGATATATGGTCAAATGCCGCTTCCTACAGGATGTCTCGATGGAGTTTTATAGCATGGGACTATGTGGTTGTGGAGCTCGGAACAAATAATATAGATAATGGTGATAGCTTATCGACAATTAAAACTAAGTACGCCGCTACTGTTGCCGCGGTGCGGTCGGCATACCCAGATGCTAGAATCTATGCAGGAACGATTCCGCCACGTATTTACTCCACCGACAACACAGGGAAGCATGTCATTCGCAATGGGTTCAATTTATGGATTCAATCCCTTCCGTTTGGTCTGAATGGTTGCTTTAGGCTCGACCAAGGACTCGCATCTGTATCTGATGCGAATGCACTATCAACTGATGTTGATTGCGGCGATGGTGTGCACATGAAGACAATTGGTTCGCAGATCATGGACAAGGCGATCCCCGGTCGTATATAGTCGAATGGATCCCAAGCTTTATTATCGAAAAGACACAAGTGAGACAACAGCACTATTCGTTAAAATAACGCAATTTATATATTTTTAACGATCTGATTTGTAGAACATTCTGCTCGATGTTTTAATTTGTCTGCTAATTGACTTTTTATAGTTTTTATGCTAATATAGATTTATGGACAATGAACCTAATAATGATGGTAGACAGATCAATTTTCTTAATACAGAATCTCTGGATCATGTTAAGCGGATTCTATTAACAGAGCATGCAGAAATGGGGGTTGAAGAAGACGGCGCTACCTTTGTACGTGCCGAAATTCATGCAACTGACCAGGGTATGGGCGCCATAGGGTATGAGGCTTTACATCTTGAATATGAAATGCCGATGTCTGGAGACTCGGATGAGATTTATTCAGTGACGCCACTGAAAGAAAATGGCGATGGGGATACGACATTCCGTTTCAAAATTCCACGTCATGGCGCTCCTGAATGGACTACCTCCTCGTATGGTGAGACGGCAGATGAGTCTGTTCGTATGGAGGCAATTACGAGGCTTTTTGCTGAGCAAGATGACGACGACGAAATCAGTGATATTGATCACCCTATGACACTAGAAGAGGCATCAGAACTTGAACTTGTTTTGAGCTCTGCGTTGATTGATGCAGGTGCGATTAATCCTCATCATGATGAAGAGTAGCTATTAGTTGCGCTACCTCTATAATTCTGATACAATACACAACTGATGATTACTAAAGAGAACAAATCACAGGCAATTGCTTTGACTCAGGTTTCAAAAACGGACGTCGGGAGCCCACAAGCTCAGGCATCAGTTTTGACGGCTCGTATCAAAGAGGTGACAGAGCATCTCAAGGCTAACAAGCACGACCATATGGCTCGTCGCGGACTTATCCAAATGGTTGGGAAGCGAAAGCGCCTTTTGAAATATCTCGAGCGTAAAGACTTTGAACAATACAAAGCAACTGTCGCAAAACTAGGACTCCGCAAATAGCGGGGTTCTTTTTTTGCCGCATTTTAATCGTGACCAATATAGGGTATACTAAATCTATGTACAGTTCGGGTAGGCGGGGATTCACAATTGTAGAACTATTGATAGTTATCGTGGTAATCGGTATTTTGGCGGCTATCGTTATCGTTGCGTACCAAGGTGTGAATAATAGGGCAAAAATCGCATCAATAACAAGTGGACTGACCCAATATTCTAAAAAAGTAGGTGTTTACCACACAACAAATGGTAATTATCCCGCATCATTGAGCGAGGCTGACATCAAAGATGGAGATGGCGTTGCGTATCAATATTCAAGCGCCTCTGCTGAGGAATATTGTCTGACAGCAACGAGTGGTACGATGACGTATTATGTGTCACAGGCAAGTGGCGGCGTACAGCAAGGTGTATGCACTAACTATAATCTTCTTGTCTGGAACGAATCTGGAGCGCCGGTTATATCTGGTGCAACGTCGGATACAGCACAATTTCGATCGGCACCCGCATCGATGCGTTTGGATGCAGGGAGTGTCGGCAGGACATTGAACGGCGGGCCATATTCTGGAACAGCGGGGCAGACATACACGGTTAGTTTGTGGGTTAAATCTGCTAGCACATGGAACGGTGTGAACAACAATTCAAAAATTAGATTCGGCGCAACATCTGGCGGAACGTTACTACAAGCCTGTGGATACGGCGGCGTCAAAGCTGACTGGACGCAAATAAGTTGTAGCTATACTCTGACAGATACCAACACATCAGTAAGTATATCTGTAGGTAATGACGGAACGACTGGTAGTATTTGGATTGATGATGTCAGCGTGTCGCGTTCGTAATGAGTCTTGCAGCTACTGTGGCAAAAATCGTTCTGGCGTTCGTGATCGACCAAATATCGCGGCTAGTATAACTGCACCGGTCAGTACCGTCCATATAACAATTGGGTTAACTGCGACGCGTTCAATTGTGCCAATACCAAACCCAAAATCTATCTGCGCGGCAAACATCAATGATGCAAGAAGTCCAATGATGCCTAATAGTAGCGATACGATCGCGTAGTCTGGAAATTTTGTGCGCAAACTAAGCGCGGTAGTAATAACGAGGATGTTTCCACCTAGAATTGCCATAAGTGCACCAATGCCATGCATTGCCATACGCATATCATCACCGCCCAGGTTCTCGGCAACTGACCCCGGGAACAGTCCAACGAGCAGTAGCCCTGTGCAGTACACGGCCGCAATGAATGCTACTGGATAACGCCAATGCTTGGACACTATGTGGATCAGGCAGATTGTCACAATTGTCACGATGACTGCTTGAGTGATAAAACCGGCATTCATGACGCCGTAGAGCGGTGAACACACTGTGCGATCTAATTGTCCGGCGTCCAGACATTCTGGCACGCCCAGATCACTAATGTAATTGCGCGACCAGCTATAGGGGGTAGCAGTCCAGGCATTGGCCGCAATAAACTCAGCTATAAAGTATTGCATTCCGACGATTCCTGCGATGCCACCAATTTTTAGTCGATGCTGCTTCAAAAATAATGGAATGTTCATACACTTAGTATACTCGCTCATGTGTTTCTCAGCTTGACTATCTATAGTGACGACACGCTGAAGCGTCACTGGAAAAAGATTGTTGCTGGTATTATGTTGTTCTGTTGGCTGAGTATCATGCGATACATGCGTACGTTGCGTAATACATGCCTATCGCGCAGTAGCCAAGCAACCTCCTTTCTTACCACAAGCATAATGTAGTATACTGAACACTATTATGGCACGCTTACCACAACCAGGAGGAGATAACGGCAATTGGGGAGACATCCTCAATGATTATTTGTCACAATCTCATAAAAGTGACGGGACGATAAAAGATAACACTATCGGTGCTGCCCAGCTACAGAATAATTCGGTGACTTCAGCAGCTATTGCTCCGGACAGTGTGACAAATGCAGCGCTTGCGGATGATTCGGTCAATGCTTCGATCATTGCCGACGGAACGATTACCGAAGTGCTTCTTGGTGGTGCTGTGCAGACAAAACTTAATGCCACGTCACGATTACTTGGTGATTTAGTGAATGTCCGAGAGGTAGGGGTAGTTGGTGACGGTACGACGAATGACTCAGCGGCTCTTGCTGCTGCGTTTGCACTCGGCAAGAACCTCATTCTCCCGAGCGGAAATTATTATCTGGCAACTTCGATCGCTGGTTCTGTCAGTGGCGTAACGGTAGTGGGGCAGAGCGGCACTCGTATCTTTTCGGATACATTGACGAATCTGATCAATCTTATTAACTGTGAAGATGTGACGTTTGAGAATATTATTTTTGAAACGACTGTAATTGATGCGACAAACAACGCATCAGGCGGACTGGTGCGATCGCTTTCAAAAACGCTAAAACGTGTGAAGTTTCGCAGTTGTACATTTCGTGCTATCAATCGCGCGACGAATGGCGCAAAGATAATTGCTGACGGACTTGCTGCTTTGGCGGTCGACGATATTTTGTTTGATACCTGCGTATTTGATAGGTGTGGTCGTATGGGTGTCGAGATTCAGGATCACACTGGTGACACCGATACGACGGTGCGCGTGCGTAATGTTCGCACCGAATCATGCCAGTTCTTGTCTTGTGGTAACGTTACGACGGGCATCGCGCTTTCGTACAGCGGCAAGATGTTAGGTTGCAAAACATTACACTGTCATTTTGATGATTCGGCAACCATTGCAATCGAATATGCTCGTGATCACCAGTATGCGATCGTTACAGGTAATACATTTACCAATCTGGGTAGTACATGCAAGTTAATCAGCATGTCAAACAACGCCAACACTTCCGTGAACATAGCACCGACTGTGACGCAGAATAAATCACTCGATCGTTCAGGGTTTGGGAGCGGGTTTGACTTTCTGAACGATGCGCGATTTAGCGATAACGTGTTTATTACGGTTGGCATAACGATGGACATTCGACGCTCACGCCGCACTCGAGCACAAGGCGAACTGTATGACTCTACGGGATCGTATGCGCTTTATTTAGAGAGCGCCACGTCTCCGCCATGTGAAAAAAATACTTGGGATCAATCTGATTTCAGAACGTTATCATCGACGACCTCTCTATCCGTCGTTCGCTTTGTTGGCGGTGCATGTATGGCAAACCAACTTCGTAATAGCCGTATTGTAAAAGGTACATCCGGAACAGAAGTCGATCAGGCGAGCGGAGCATTTGGCAATGAATTATGGGGCTGTGAGATCAACAGTTCAACACACCAGCCATTTTCGACTATTACACTAACTGATGCTGATACGACGCTGGCTGTTCGGCAAGGCGACGCATCGTTTATTGATTTTATCGGTACACTTACGGCCACTAGGACTATCACTTTTCCACGTGCTCGGCGTACGTACTTGATTCGCAATAGCACGGCTCAGACGCTCAATCTTACAGCTCCAACTGCATCGTCTCCGGTATCAGTTTCCGCAGGTACGACGGTACGCTTTGCTATGAATGATGCTGCTTTACTCGCAGTTTAGGCTGATGTAGCTTTTCTATTCATTGTGATAGGCGTATAGTTATACAAGTTAGAAACATCTTTAGGGAATACGTATGCTTACAATTACTTCAGTTTTATCATTATTTACTTTGCTTGCGCTATCGACGGCAGTGTTCTTCGTGGCCAAGCGGTTCAAGGTTCCCTACACAGTTTTGTTGGTGCTAGTCGGTATTATTCTGGTGCCTATAACGAAACTACCTGGGCTAGAAACGGTGTTTGGGTTTCTTGACGATGTACAGTTAACCCCAGAACTGCTGTTTTACATATTCTTGCCGATCCTGATATTTGAATCAGCGTTTAATATGAATATCCGCAAGATGCTTGATAGCGCTTGGGCGATATCTCTGCTTGCAGTCGTTGGGTTGCTTATTTCAACAGCACTTATTTCAACAGCGCTGTATTTCATTTTGCCTCTCATAGGATTACATATACCATTCATCGTCGCATTGCTATTTGCTGCGATCATATCATCGACTGACCCTGTGGCTGTATTGGCGTTATTCAAAGAATACGGTGCACCAAAACGCTTAACAATGATATTCGAAGGCGAAAGTTTATTTAACGACGGTACCGCCGTGGCGTTATTTATGGTCATATTGGCAGTCGCGACCGGTGGATTCCACGGCGTGGCTACGGTAACAGAAGGTGTGTTGATGTTTGCCGGTATGGTTGGTTTTGGAATTGTACTGGGATTGTTTATGGCGGCGGTATTTTCTCGCGCATTGCGTTTTACGCGTAGCAATGAATTTGTGACAGTGACCCTGCTCATTATTTCAGCACATATCGTCTTTCTTTTGGGCGAAATCGTTAATGAGCATGGCCTGTTTGGGCTGCCGATTCATATTTCATCGATCATCGCAACAACAGTAGCTGCGCTGTATTTGGGTAACTACTCGCGTCATACTTTATCGCCAAAGACCGATGAGTATCTCGGCAAGTTTATCGAGCATATGGCGTTTATAGCAAACTCACTCGTCTTTATTTTGGCGGGATTGTTGTTTGCCAGTTCGGGTGTTGATTTCAGGGTGCTGTGGCTACCAATATTGATTACTGTAGTAGTGGTAGCCGTCGTACGTGTCATCGCAGTTTACAGTGTTGTTATTCCGCTTAACATGTCAAAAATTGAAGGTAAAATTCCAGCAGCATGGCAAGCATTACTGGCGTGGGGGAGTCTTCGGGGTGCGCTCGCGATTATCATTATATTGCTGATACCGGAAGATTTTATCGTAGCTGATTGGGCGTATGCGTTTACTCCGAGAGAATTTTTGCTAGCTATTACTATCGGCTGTATTTTAGCGACACTATTCATTAAAGCTCCACTGATAGGTGTTATCATACGAAGACTAAAGATCGACGCGCCAGAGCCGCTTAAATTGGCGCACGAAGCCGACTTGAGCGTGTATTATCTCCTGACAGAAAAATCACGCTTCCAAACGCATAAAACCCGTGGGTTCATACGTGATGAGCATTATAAAACGTTATCCGTAACGCTTGATCAGCAGATTGTGACTGCGCAGTCGGAACGAGATAAACTACGCGAACAGTATGGACAAAAACTCTTTGACCAATCACTCCATCTGATGGCAATCCATATTGAAGGTTCCGTGCTAAAACAGCTATATGTTAATGGTGAAATCAGCGAACGTATGCTTCGCAAGATTAATGGTAAATTAAATCTTCAGACCGAAAAGATCGAATATGCTCGTCATGACGAGATTGATCCGACCTCGCATATTGATCGTAAAGATATTTTTGATAGACTCGTTAATTTTATGCAAACTGTATTTGATCGCAAAGGTAGCGAGATCACTCTTGATGAAAAACTACAGTACTATAGAGGTCAGATGATTATGGCGCGCAAGGTTGTGTCGACGATTGAGCAGATGCAAACTCAATACGATACGCCTGTTTTCAGCGACGTGTCATACACCAAAGTGATTGAACGGTATACAAATTTCCGCTCGCAATGTGCCGATAAGGTCGATAGTTTGCTAGAAAAACACGGCCAAGAACTAGCGCCGTACTTAGGATTCCTGGCTAAAAAATCAATTACCGCGTCTGGCGTTCACACGCTCGACTATCTGCACGGCAAAGGTATTGTAGACGAAGTCATTGAAGAAGACATTCGGCATCGCTGGTCGTAATTGATATGTCTGATGTACTGTGGCTCTACCGCTAGGTTCCTATCTTGAGTCCCGAATCCTCAGAAAATAACTACCTATATTTCATATGATAGCCTCGACACTGTCGAACTTCTTGTCTTGTTTGCGCAGCGTTTCTTACCACAAGCACAATAGGGTATAATGACAGTACATGGCACGCTTACCACAGCCCGGTGGAGACTCAGGTAATTGGGGAGACATACTCAATGATTATTTGTCGCAGGCCTTAAAAGCAGACGGACAGCTAAAGGACAATGCAGTGACAGCAAATGTGCTTGCGCCAAATTCTGTCACGAATGCCGCTCTTGCGGATGATTCAGCCAACGCTTCGATTATTGCTGATAGCAGCGTTGCGCTCGCCAAACTAAGCAGCACGGTTCAGACATCGCTTTCTAAAGCCGATAGCGCACTGCAATCCGCACCTGTCACGAAAGTAAACGATATGACTGGTGACGTCATACTGACGAAAAGTGACATCGGGCTTGGTAGCGTTGATAATGTCAGCGATGGAGACAAGCCGATTAGTGTCGCAACACAAACTGCGCTTGACGCAAAAGTATCGGTCGTGACGGGGACGAACATTGTGTATGCTCGCGGAAGCGGCGGTACCGACATTTCCGTTGGCTTTAGTTCGGGGACTGGTGCTTCGACAATCATGTACCGTACGACGGGCGGCGTCAGTTCAATCAATACACCAACGGCTGCAACTCATATTACAAACAAACAATATGTCGATGCCGCCGACGCGCTCCTTGCTCCGCTTGCGTCACCTGCACTCACAGGTACACCTACGGCGCCAACTGCGACAGCAGGCACGACAACGACGCAGCTTGCGACGACGGCTTTTGTTGCAACTGCCGTGGCGACATCGGTGACATCTGTGTCTGTTTCAAGTAATCAAGGAGTAACGGCGAGTGTGACCAATGCGACAACGACACCCGCTATTACTATCGGACTGGGCGCGATTGCGCCTACGTCTATGACTACCACGGGCACTACTCAGTCGCTCCAGCACACGGCAACGAACGGCACACTCACGACAACGCTCACTTCAAATAATCTACAATTTAATCGTACGGCGGCATCATACATTGACCAGTCGGGGACGGGTGGTACTATCGTGCTCCGAACACGCGATACGGCTGGCACTGCTGATGTAAACAGGATGACGTTTACCAGCGGCAACACCTCATCGATACAAATAACGAATGCATCGCTGAACCTCGCAGATAGTGTCAATATCGATCTCGGCACGACAACAGGCTCAAAAATTGGCACTGCAACAACGCAGAAAATTGGATTTTTTAACGCAACACCAATCGTACAGCCGGCTGCAACGACAGATCTTGGTACTGTCCTTTCAAATCTAGGACTACGTGTATCTGGAACGGGATATTCACTTGCATTATCGGGTTCATTTGCATCGGCGGGAAGTGTACGGTCGGCCTCTGCATCAACAACAACGACCGCGACGCTCACGACCGGTTCGGTCGAATACCAACTATGCAATGCAACGGCAGGGGCGTATACAATAACACTTCCTACGACAACGACGGCGGGGTATCGATTTACGATCAAAAAAGTTGATTCATCTGCAAATGCGGTGACAATTGCGGGTACTATCGACGGAGCGACCAACTACACCCTCGCTACTCAGTACAAGTACGTCACGCTTATTAGCACAACCGCATCAGGATCGTGGTTTATCGTCGGTGGAAATTAACGTTATACAACAGTAGCCAGCCTCTCGCTATTCGACACGCTACGCGAATACAATTTGTTATGATAGATGTATGCAAGAATACATCGAGATACAGGGCGCCCGTGAGAATAACCTCAAAAATGTGAGTTTGCGCATTCCGAAGCGTCAGATTACTATTTTTACAGGGGTATCAGGGTCTGGGAAGTCATCGATTGTATTTGATACCGTTGCGGCCGAGGCACAGCGATTGCTGAATGAAACGTTCAGTGCGTTTATTCGGGGATTTTTACCCAAAGTGTCGCAGCCAGATGCTGATGCTATCGCTAACCTCAATATGGCGGTGATTGTCGACCAAAAACGGCTGGGCGGTGGGTCAAGTTCGACGGTAGGAACGGCGACGGATATCGCGCCGATAGTGCGGACATTATTTGCCAAAGCAGGCCAGCCAAATCTCGGACATGGCTATATGTTCTCGTTCAATAATCCGGCGGGCATGTGTCAAACCTGCGATGGGCTAGGGCAGATGATGGCGCTTGATCTGGATAAAGCTTATGATTACGACGCTTCGCTTAACGACGGAGCGATTCAATTGCCTGATTACAAAGTAGGCGGGTGGGGTTGGAAAGTTGTCGTAAAATCTGGCCTGTTCGACAATGACAAGAAATTGTCTGATTTTACCGACAAAGAAATGCATGATCTCAATCATGCCGCACCATTCAAAGTGGATGTTGGCGGCGGACTGAATATCAAATTTACTGGTGTGATCGATGAATTTAGTCGCAAGTATATCAAGCGCGATCTGAAATCACTATCCGAACGAACCCAGAAAACGATAGAACCGTTTATGAACAACGGGCCATGCGAATCGTGTCATGGATCACGACTTTCGCAGCAAGCACTGGTGAGTACTATTCATGGCCGTACTATCGCGGAGTTATCTGCCATGCAGATCGATGAGCTGATCGAAGTGCTTGATGACATTACCGAAACGTCAGTAAAGCCTGTCATAGACATGCTCAGGATTCGTCTGCAGCATCTGATAGACATCGGACTGGACTATTTGAGCCTCGACCGCGTCACCGATACGCTTTCGGGTGGTGAATCTCAGCGTGTCAAACTAGTAAAATACCTCAACGGCACACTCAATGATGTCATGTATATATTTGACGAACCAAGTGTCGGACTTCACCCGCGCGACGTTCACAGGTTAAATGATTTACTCAAACAGCTTCGTGATAATGGCAATACGGTTATCGTTGTCGAACACGATCCTGATGTGATCAAAGTGGCGGATTATATTGTCGATGTCGGCCCACATGCCGGGTCAAAGGGTGGCAATATTGTGTTTGAAGGTAGCTACAAGGATCTATTAAAAGCAGATACTTTGACTGGCAGGTTTTTGAGTCAGACTTTGCCTATCAAAGCTGAGCCGCGAAAGGCGACAGGGTTACTTGCGATTGAACATGCGACGGTCAACAATTTGCAAGATGTCAGTGTTGCTATTCAAAAAGGAATTTTGAATGTTGTGACTGGTGTTGCAGGGTCCGGTAAAAGTTCATTGATCAACCAAACATTCGTACGGCAATATCCTGATTCTATTGTGATAGATCAGTCTGCGATCGGCGTGAATAGTCGCTCCAACCCAGCAACATATACGGGCATTATGGATGTTGTGCGCAAAAACTTCGCAGCCGCAAACAAAGTTGAAGCGTCGCTATTTAGCTTCAACTCAAAAGGTGGCTGTGAAAACTGCCAAGGTACGGGATATGTTACGACAGACCTCGCATTTCTAGACGAACAAAAACAAATGTGCGAAATCTGCGAAGGCAAGCGATTCAAAGAAGAAGTGCTCGCGTATACGCTAAATGGCAAAAGTATCACCGATGTTCTTGCGATGACGATCGCCGAATCATTAGAGTTTTTTGAAGATAAAGAAATCAGTAAAAAGTTGCAGGCGATGAATGATGTCGGTTTAAGTTACTTGACGCTTGGTCAGCCGCTGAGTACACTTTCGGGTGGTGAATGTCAGCGCATCAAACTGGCGGGTGAACTCCATAAAAAAGGAAGTATCTATGTCATGGACGAACCGACGACTGGCCTACATACTTCTGACATTCAAAACTTATTAGACATCATCAATCGTTTAGTTGACACTGGTAATACTGTCGTTGTCATCGAGCATAATCTGGATGTTATCCGCCAAGCTGACTGGATAATTGACATTGGCCCCGAGGGTGGCAAACGTGGTGGGCGTGTATTATTCGAAGGTATACCGGCTGATTTGAAACAATCAAAAGAATCACTAACGGCGGAGTATATATAAATGGCTACAAAAGCCACTTCAATGTTTGAGCTGTAGATTGAGGTAGCGATGTTAAAATGTTTATGCTTGTGACGTTCAGTTACTCCTGTATAATACTGACCAATGAGTGAGTTCCGCAAAATTGGAAGTTCAATAGAATTCGAATCAATTAATGAATTCTTTGACTCGTTACCTGCGGGACACATAGCGCGATTTCTTCCTGATGTCTACTTTGATTTTGATAGTTACGAGTGGACTGACCCTGTCTGGGGTCGCGCTGAGATTGATGAGTCATGGGGTAGCATCGATAGATCCGAAGACGACCCCAATTATCCAGCCATGTTTCGTCAGCTACTTTTACACCCAGCAATAACGCGCATGATAGGTATTGAGCAATTAACGTTACCAAAGCAATATGCAACAATCGAAAATGCTGCACAATTTAGCAGATGGGAACATATTACGGGTAGCGCTATTTTGGTCAAGCAGCTTGTCGACAAGTGGAATCTGCAACATAGTGACGACGCAGTGGATAACAGGCAAAAAGTGATATACATACTGCGAACGATGTTATCTGACGTTGGTCATACAGTTGGATCGCATGTGGGCGACTGGATTATGAATGATGCTGACGAAAAAGAGCATGACGAGCAACTGTTGGAATATATCCAAGATAATGGTATCGCCGATATTATTGAACAATACGGAATACAGCTACGGGAAGTTATTCTTACTGAAGTAGATGAGGATGATTTTGTTGAACGGTCGTCACCCTATTTATGTATTGATCGAGTTGATTATGCGACACGAGAGATTCATAGAACGAACCGATACTTCGATGACCCTTCAAAGAAGTTTACGATTGATGATTTTGAACTAATCAAAGACGAAAATGATGTACTACAACTGGTCATGACAGATCCTTCGAGAGCGCTGTTGTTTGCAAAAACATACGAACTATTGCCAAAAGAAGATTGGTCCGAACCTATGCAACGATTACAAACTTCGCTCTATACAGATATGTTGAAATTAATGCTGGTCAGTATAGGAAATGGAATCTCGCCGACTACTGTAAGTAGGATAGAACTACCTCCATACGGATATGATGACAGTACCTGGATGTACGAATCTGAGCGACATCCACGAGACATACTGATGTACGCCGAAAGTGTGATTGCGGATACCATGACACGTATCCATTCAGTACAGAGCATGAATATCGAGCGCGAACAAGGTGCAGATGAGATAATGAAGACGATCCTTGATTACGATTATATTATGCGGTCATTATCTCAATTAGCTAGCTCGTACAATAACAACGAACGCCAAGCAGAAGTGGCGGAGTTTACTCGCTCAGTTGATGCACATGAAATAAACCCGAATGCACAGGTGCAAGACCGTTCTCTATTGGAATCAGCGCAGAAAATTGAAATACAGGAGGGGCGAGCGATTGGGTTTCATTTTATGGCGCTAAATGAGACATCAACAGAGTATACGATCGATCTTCCTCAGCGCAAAAAGCGAAGTATTGATCCTGTTATGAATATTGATGGTAGAATATGTCGTTTGAGTGAATATTCGGATGGTGAATATACGCCAAATAACGACGCATACGCACCAATGATGGCGGAGATAGTCAGTAATGATCCAGAGATTATGAAGTCACTAAAAAGAATGCCGATATTGCTAGAAAGACATTGGGCAGAATTGCTCGAACGACCACGCATGCCTGCTGAGCAGATGAGAATCGTACAAAAGATCGCATTAAAGGGATTGGTTGCCGTGGGCGACTACTGGCAAAATACGCAGAGCGGATATGTCGGGGATCTCCATAAAAAGGCGGATATGGAACGGTTCTTTGACTATGTTAGATCGACCCGAGAATCTGAAGGCGAGACTGCTACAATAGTGGACGTTGCTAAAGAAGGTTGAGCGACCAAATTTTTCTTAAACCCTAAATAAGTCTATACTAGAAGTATGAAGATTTTATATATAGGCGCTGCTATAGCTACTGTAGTCGCATCCGCGAGTATCTATTTGTTTATGATCGCAAAAGACGATGCCGTGCAAGAAGATGGTTCAACGTCCAGTCAGGGGGCGCCCGCTACGGAGTCAAAACAGGCACCTGTCGCTTCAAGTCCCAGTCCGCTAAAGGCAGGAGTATACCAGACGTATAGTGATGCTGCATACGCCGAAGCAAAAGGCACGCGTGTACTATTTTTTCATGCTCCGTGGTGTTCTCAGTGTCGAGCGTTAGATAAAGACATAGTTGAACAGGCCGAACTAGCTCAGGATGTCACGATATTCAAAGTAGATTATGATACTGCAACAGAGCTGCGCAAGAAGTATGATGTGACACTACAAACAACGCTTGTCCGTGTTGATCAAGACGGCGCAAAAGTCCGTAATTATGTCGCCTATGATCGCCCAACGTATCAAAACATGGTGTACGAACTGGGGCTATGACCGTTTGGGAATCCGGACGCGAATCAGAGCTGTTAGATGATATTATTGCGGGACGAAAGACGATTGAAGGTCGGTTGAACCGTGGTAAGTTTGCTGATTACGCCGTCGGTGACACGGTGTTATTGCGCCGTGATTTCAGAGACGAAAACGGTGATCTACAGGACGGACACCCGCATGCAGCTAAAGTTATCATAACGGCAATTCGTCACTATACATCATTCATCGAAATGGTGACGATTGAAGGATATCGAAGTGTTATTCCATCGGCAGCCGATGCCCAATCTGCAGCGGACGAGTATAACAAATACTATCCCACTGCAGATCAGACTAAATATGGCGTCTTGGCGCTTGAAATCAAAGTCTGACATAGGCTGTCGACAGGTATATCCTTTACTTTACTGCACGTGATACTGACATTGATTTAAGATAGTTTGCAATCGAGACCGGTTGATCTGATTCGATTTGTTTTTGGATATCAGCTGTCTGCAAAAAATCAGGCAGGATGTATTCTGTTGTCGGATCAATGAACTCGCATCGGGCTAATTCTTGCGTGCCATGAGTTGTTTTCGTCAAATCAATAGCTGTAAATGATTCTGGGTTGGTGACGTGGAAAAAGAGTTCTAGTTCTTCGTCGCGGTGCCGACGACTTGATTTGAGCTGTTGGATGTATAGCAGTTTTCCGATATTTGCTGCGACGCCCGTTTCTTCAAGGAGCTCTCGCTTTACTCCGTCAGTGATCGATTCTAGCGGGTCAAGTCCTCCGCCAGGTAGTGCCCAGTAGCTTGATTCACCGCCATTTTTCGATTTGTGTTTTACTGCAAGTAATTTGTCATTATGCCATATAATAGCACGTACATTTACGCGACGCTTGTCCATGGAAGTCTCCTTTGTATTATGTAGTAATTGTCAAACTAGCGGTTTAGATATGGTTAAACATAGTACATACAGAAGATCCTATGCAGATCATAGTACTACCAGTGTATCATTCGTCGTCCTACTGTTTGCCGCATTTTATTAAAGAGTGAGGTTTTTTGTCCTTAAGTGAGTGCTATACTATAAGCATTATGGTGAATGCATCCGAAATAGTACGACTTGATCATGTAATAAAATCATTTGGTACATTTGTTGCGGTAGATGATGCAACGCTATCTGTAACTGCAGGTGAGGTTGTGGGGTTTGTGGGTGTCAACGGCGCCGGCAAAACGACAACAATCAATATGATTCTTGGATTTACATCGCCAACAAAAGGATCGGTGATGGTTTTTGGCAATAAAATTACACTAGCGTCAGCGTATGAATCACACAGGCGAATAGGGTATGCTGCGGGGGACATGGAGCTACCAGATAAGATGACTGGGCGGCAGTACATTGCTTTCGTACTGGGGCAATCAAAGGCGAATCACACGAAACGATTAGGTGAACTACAAAAAGTGTTCAAACCGCAATTAGATAAAAAAATAGGCACACTATCTCGTGGTAACAAACAAAAAATCGCCCTTCTTGCAGCTTTTGTTGTCGAACCAGAACTTGTCGTGTTAGACGAACCCACGAGTGGGCTTGATCCGATTATGCAGGATGCATTTCTAGAGCTTGTTCGAGAAGAGCAGACTAAAGGAACGACAATATTTATGTCGTCACACTATCTACAAGAAGTCGCAGAAGTATGTAATCGTGTATTGTTGATGAAAAACGGTCGTCTTGTTGAAGATTTATCTGCCGAACAACTGGCACAAACTGGCGGCAAAGTCGTAAAGATCGTATCATCTGGCGTTATTACCGTTCCAACGAAGTATGTAAAAAGCGTCACGCATGAGCATCCGAAACATGGGCTAGTAACGACATTTATCTACGATGGCCCGATGACTGGCTTACAGAAATGGATTGCCGAATTGAAAGGTGTCAAAGATATTGATATTAGCGAACGAACACTCGAAGCTGAATTCAGAAGTCTGTATGACGAGACGGAGAAGCGATCATGATGACGAGCGTGTTTTCGAAAACAATCAACGACAAACGATGGTTTATACTTGGCTGGATGATTGGATTCGCAGCTTTGGCTGCGCTGATGGTGACATTTTATCCAGCAATGCATCAAGACGGATCGCTGGATCAATTAGTAAAAACAATGCCGCCAGCGTTTCAGGGATTAGTGGGAGATCTGTCGAATCTACAACAGTTTTCGACGTATCTTGCGTCGCAGCTATTCGATATTCGCGTTACGATAATTGGTAGTGTTATGGTGATTATTTTGGCGTTAGGTCTGACAGCCGCCGAAGAAGAGGCAGGACAAACACGAACACTCCTGTCGCTCCCGATCAGTCGAACTAAATTATTTAGGCACTTATATACTTGACAAACCCATAACAGGGGTAGTATACTGTAAGTATGAACATCTTCACCATACAGCAACAGTTTCCGAACGACGAGGTATGTATTGCCTTCTTGGAGCTACAACGCTGGGGTGAGAATTACGAACGACGCGCCTGTCCACATTGCGGTAATATGAAGACGTATCAATTCGCTAATAAGAAACTGTATAAATGTGCAGCGTGCCGTAAGCAGTTCACAGCTACGGTTGGCACAATCTTCGAGGGTAGTCATGTTCCGCTGTACAAATGGTTCTGGGCCGTATTCCTGAATACCTCGCTCAAGAAAGGTATTAGCTCCATTCAGCTCGCAAAATACCTCGAGATTACTCAAAAGACCGCTTGGTTCATGCTGCAGCGTATTCGTAACGGTATTGAAGTATCGAGTAATAAAGGATTACTCGCAGCAATCGTTGAAATAGATGAAACGTATATTGGTGGCAAAGAAAAGAACAAACACGCCAACAAACGCAGTGAGGGGACGCAAGGTCGCGGTAGTATGTACACCAAAGCACCGGTTGTGGGTATGTTAGAGCGCAAAGGTGATCTCCGTCTTGTCACCACGAACTACACAGATACTGTAACTATGCACAAACTTATCACTGAAAATATTACGCCAGGCAGCACTGTCATGAGTGACAACTACCAACCATATCGTAGTATAGATAGACTCGGTTACGATAGTCAGCGTGTTGACCACGCGGGCGGTGAGTATGTTCGCGACAATATCAGCACTAATGCCTTAGAAGGTAGCTGGGCACACTTCAAGCTATCGCTCTCCGCTATCTACGTTGGCGTCAGTAAAAAGCATTTACAAAAATACTGTGCCGAGTTTGCGTTCAGGTACAATCACCGTGATCAAGACGATGGGCAGCGCTTTACTGACTGGTTCCAGTATTCAACGGGGCACATTACCTACAAAACCCTCATTGAGGGTAAGAAACGACCTAAGAAAATCGTCAAACTGAAGCCAAGTAAGCCGCAATTTAAGCGGATTATGTTGCCTGGTGATGATTTGTTTCCTGAGATTAGTTAGATAGCTAGTATTCCTACCGGTTGGAATGTTAACAAGCTTCATTCAATCTGTTACATGTATTGTATTTAGTCGCTTTACTATATAATACATACTAATACTACTCTTAACTCTTACTTTTCTCTTCTCTATGCACTCTAGCAATCGCAAACAACTCAACCATCACCAACTTGACATACTCAGACTTCTTGCTCGCTTTCGGTTCGGTACTACAGCTCTTTTTACTCAATCTACAGGCACTACTAGTCGTCGCTATATTCATGAAAGATTACGGATACTTACTGAACAGGAATATATAGGGAAACGCTATGACAGTAGCTATAAGTTACTTGGCAAACCAGCCGCCTACC
Organism: Candidatus Saccharibacteria bacterium RIFCSPHIGHO2_12_FULL_44_22; assembly: GCA_001790515.1. Classification (GTDB taxonomy): domain Bacteria; phylum Patescibacteriota; class Saccharimonadia; order Saccharimonadales; family Saccharimonadaceae; genus MGCS01. Next base: position 84,027 of record MGCS01000002.1, on the reverse strand, counting down.
ATCTACTTCCTAAAGGTATTGATGCGCTAAAGACGGACAATGTTTATGATACCAAGCTATTAAAGCTGCTCGCGAAAGACAGCAATGCCAGCGACAGATTTATTCGGCATTGCTTAAGTGTTCTCGCAGCCAGTGTGCAGCTGAGTGGGCTCTATGGTACAGAACACACACAACTCCAGTTTAGAACCAGGAGTGACTATGCTGGTAATGAGTTATTTCCTCAGGCGCTGCCTGACGGCTATGCCTTTACTGAAAATGCTAAGACGAAAGAACGCACCCATTACTTCGTGGAATGCTTTGATGGGACGATGCCAGATTCGGTCATGAGAAAGACTATTACGAAACATGTAGATTGGTACGATAACGACAATTGGACGACTGAGGCACTCTACCCAACAGTACTGCTACTATGTCGTGATGAGCGACTGAAGGCAAAAGTAGACAAGTGGGTCACAAAAATACTGGATGACGCCTGGAGTGATGATGTCCAGTTTAAAACCCTGCTTCCTAAATAACCTATCCGTAGTTTGATTTTTCCTCTAAAGGAAAATTCAAACTCTCCTTCGAGCTATGCTCGGATGGTTCGAAGCTTGCAGCGCAACCTGTCCGAGAGAATAGTACGCAGACAGGTAGGCCGCGAACTGTTGCCTCAGTACAACTCGAAAAATATCGCGCTGAGAGAGGGGCAACTTTTGAGTTATCTGTTGCACTTCACGCTGCCTGCGTCTCGTTGGCACCAGCCAGACAACAATTGGGAAACCACCAGGACGAGCCCGGGCCTCGCTGCTCAAGCGATACGAAATGTATTGTCGACATTTCTGGAGGACAGCGTTCAGGCTACTGGTGGCTCGGTCAAGCTCAATAAACCAGGTGTCCTCATAGTCACTCTCTGGTGAGGTGGCAGTCACCACAAACAGATCGGGCTTCAGGACTTCGCGCACCCCGAAACTGCCATAGTATACCCAGTTATTCGGTTCCGTATCGACGCCCACTAACTGGAGCCGCTGCGCCCGAGCCAGCTGCTCCAGTGCCAGCCTGACATCTGCAATCGCTAAGGTATGTTCTAAAAACAGCGGCGAGCGAGTGACGGTATTATTTGGCCGCAGCGTCAGGGCTTCGTAGCCCGGGCGGGCTAGACGGTAGGTATAGCCGGTTGAACCCGCTGCCCAGCCGCCAATAGCCCGGACTGACAGGCGCGTCACAAGATGTTGCTCATATAAACGTGCCAGGACGCGGCGACACGACCGTGCGGCCGAGGCTGGACTATGGTGGCGAGTAAAGAAGAAGCGCTCAATCTGCCGAGAGGTGAGGTAGCGATGCTCGGCCAGTCGCCTCAGTATCGCCTGATCGCGCGCAGAAAAGGAGGCCTCCGTTCGATGCACGACATCATGTTTCATGCTGCCTCCTTCGTCGAGCGTAAGCGACGCCCAAGGAGCTCATAGGTTGGTTGTGGCTGTATCTGTTCAAGGAGGCGCAGCTCGCTGTCTGCCATGGATTGCCCGTAGCGCTCCCGGCTAGCGAGGCGTAGTTGTCGGTGACTTCCTAGCACTGGTGGCGAGGCCAAAGTTTTGCCAGAGGCAAATGGCCTGACTTGACCGTTGCCGACCAAACTGGCATAGACCTCGTAGCGGCCCAGCTTTATAAAATCTTCTGGCTGGAGTAAGTCACTGGTATGAGCGATGACGCTGGCATCGGCTGCCGACAGCTGGAAACACACCCGCGAGCGAGCATTCGCCAACACAGCCATCCGCATGGCAGGCGTCAGTTGGTCAAGGTGCTGGTGGGCGAGCGTCATCGCCACACCAAGGCCGCGAGCTTGGGCTAATACATCGGCGAGGTCATCCGGCTAGTGCATATAATCTTGGAACTCATCAATAAAAACCGTGATCGGACGTCGAGCCTCACTCGGCAGGGCTGCCCGCGCCAGGGTAGCCTGACGAATCTGAGCCACGACCAGTGACCCAAGTAAGGCCGCCGCCTCGCTACCGATGAGTCCTTTGGCGAGGGAGACGAGCAGAATTTTCTGGCCGTTAAAAACTTCGTCGAGTGTAAAACGAGGCTGTACTTGTCCAATCACGCCCCGAACTTGGGGCCGTAGCAGAAAAGCCCGGAGCTTATTCATCACCGGAGCAATCGCTTGTTGCTGCTCGCCTGGTGACAACTGTTCGTACCAGCGCCAGAATGGTTCGAGAGCAATCGGGTCATGCAGTTCGTCGACAAAGCTGCGACGAAAATAGGGGTCGGTAAGCAGCGCTGGCAACATCACCAAGCTACTATGCTCCTGCAGGGCAAGGGTCAGTAAACTGGCATGCAGAATATCCTGCGTCCGCGGCCCCCAGGCATCCTTATATAAGCCATGGAATACAGCCAGGAGGTGATCAGCAATAACATCCGCTTTCTCATCAGCCGCCGTCCCCCGCAGCGGGTTCAGGCCAACGGGCGCTGTCATATCAGCGGGATCGATCACAATAACATCGTCACGTCGCTCAGACGGAATTCGGCGCAGAATATCTTTGACCAGATCACCTTTGGGGTCAATCACAACGACCCCGTGTCCAGCCACAATGTCCTGGCAGGCGAGGTTAAGCAGCAGCGTGCTTTTGCCAACACCAGTCGGGCCGAGGACATGGAGGTGGTGAAGCGCGTCTTCGATGTTCAGCCCGAGTAGACGCTTATCGCCCGGTGCGGTGGAGCGGGCAATAATCCGTGTCGACGACTCGATCGTCTGATCAGCGTACAAGAGGCGAAAGCCGCGCCGATTAAGGCCCGGCATGGTGTCACTGCCAAGTGGCCAGGCTGACAAGCCAAGCAGCTCGTTAATATTCAGCTGCATGGAGCCTAGGTATGGTAGCCGCGACGGACTATCGAAGCGTTTGTTCCGAAGGAGCCGCCGGACGCTCACATAGGCACTGCGGGTCTCAGCCGTTCTGGCACCCGCCACGAGATCCAAGCACAGGTCAGTCTGGCGAGCTTTATCCGGCGTACTGATCCCAATACGCAGCGCACAGCGAAACCCGGGTGCCGCTACTTTTACCCGGTAGGCCGTTCGTTTTTCACGGTCAACCCGAAGCGCGCCATCCGTCGACAGTACTCGCTGCCACCAGGGCATGAGGGCACTTTCCTGCGTCCTAGTCGGGACGGCCACAGGCCGAATCCGGCCACCGAGTACAAGTTGCAGTGTAGCGTGCTCGGGAGGATTCACCCCTGCGATGGCTGCCAATATTGATTTAGCGGTTAGTTTGGAGTGGGCCACGCGCAGCGGCCTCGTCTTATTGGTTAGCTTCAGCGTATGCGCTGTTGTAACGGGACGGCGACGGATGGTTGGCGATGTCACAAAGGTGCCATCGACATGGCTTTCAATAAGCTGCTTTATATACGGCATGTATCCGCGTGCACATCCGACCAAAAAATTGACAAGACCGTCAGTACCACTGCGAACCTCAAACACGACCACCCGGTCACGGTGGTCAGCGGCGATATGCCGAAACAGTTGCAGAGCATCGTCTGGCTCCACTTTGCTAGGCCAGTGTATTTGTTGCCAATACACCTCCTGCGTTATGTTACTATTCCACTTCATATATTTTCCCTCCCTTCCTATACAAATTATAGTGATCTACCCAGCCTGGCACTACGGCATCTACCGCTATGTAAGCGTAAGGCGTATAGTGGAAGTAGAGGGGATTGGATTATCCTTGTTTTGAGATATGCTCTTTTTATTTTATTACCTCTTACTGTTACACTAACTACCGCGTGCGTACTCATCCGAAGCAGCCCGAAGCAGTATGACAACGTAATGAACCTGCCCGTTCTGTCCGTCGTTCATCCTAGCTTTCTAGCCAGTTTATCTTGACAAGAAGGCTGTTTTTCTGCGAATGAAACGTACGTATAACGCTTTTACGACTTTATCTCTCTTGATTGTCAAACTTTCCCTTGACAATTAAACCCACATCCCTAATACTCGTATACATAAGCACTTATATAACACACATACGTGAGAGTATTGTAGAGTTTAAACAAAGACATGGCTAGATTACCAAAACCAGGAGGAGACAACGGCAATTGGGGAGATATCCTCAATGACTACCTATCGCAAGCTCACGAAACCGATGGCACTCTTAAAGACATACCTCAAGCTAAGATAACAAACCTTACAAGTGACCTCACCTCAATCCAAAACACCCTTACCACTAAGGCCGATGCCTCTGCACTCACTGCCAAACTTAATACCACTGACCTGGATACCCAGACTGCCGCAAAAATAAACGACAATACTAGTGCTACGGCAGGTGCCCTTTCGGCCACGATTGCCGAGGGGGTCGAGACTGCGACAGCCGCCCCACTCGCCCTCCTGTCCCCGGCCGGAAGTCGCGGCCTCGCGATCTGTGGCGACTCCAACAGCGCGGCCGGCGTCACTGGCGCGGGCGGCGTCGGGGTCTACAACCTCCTGACCGCCCCGCTCATCCCCTGCGAGAACCACTCTTGGGTCGGCTGGGCCACGCTCGCCGCCGGCGGGCGGTACCACATCGCCGTACATGCTGCGACGCCCTCCATCACGCCCGCGCAGTGGAACACGAACTTCCTCGCCGGGGTGATCGCCGCCGCGCCCTACGCCGCCGTGGACGCGCTCGGCACGAACAACGTGGGCAACCTCGCCCAGCAGATCGCCGCCCTGACCGCGATGTACGACGCCTTCGACGACGCCGGGATCAAGGTCATCGTCTGCTCCATCCCGCCCTCGACCGCCTCGACGGCCGACGTCCAGCGCCTCAATCGGTGGAAGCGCATCACGGCCCGCGAGCGCGGCTACCTGTTCGTGGACAACTACGCCGCCGTGGTCGATCCTGCCACCGGCTACATTGCTGCCGCCTTCAACAGCGACGGCACCCACTGGAATGCGGCCGGGGCGCGCGCAGTCGGCCTCGCGTTCGGCGCCGCGGTGTCCGCCGTCTGGCCTGACGTGTCTACGCTCGCCGTCGCGCAGCCCTCTCCGGCCGACCTCATCAATAAGCCGCTCCTGCTGGTCAAGAGCGGCTTCGTGCCCGAGGACTGGACCTCGCTCGGCTACGGCTCTGCGAGCACCGCCGTCGAGACCGTGGCTGGCGTGGTCGGGAAGATGTTCACGGTCACGCAGACCGTGGACGGCGGGGTGAGCACAAGCGGAGTCGTGCCGCTCACAGAGGCATTCATCCCCGGGAACCGGTACCGCGTGGAATGCAAGTACTTCCTCACCGTCGTGGGCACGGCTCCCACTCAAGCGGTCGTGCGGCTCGGACAGACGGACGGCGGCCCCCCCACCTTCTGCTACCTCAACACCCAGCAGTCCGTGCCGCTCGGAACCATCGTTCACGAGTTCGTGTGCCCCGTGCAGGCGGACTACGTCTACCGGATGCAGATGCTCATGGTCGGCGGGGGCGTCGGCACCAAGCAGGGCATCGGGCAGGTCACCGTCACCAACCTCACCGCCGCTGGGCTCTGACCCACTCCGCACGGTAAGCACCACAGTCGCTACACCTTCGTGTGGAAAGCCTGTAGCGCAGATCGCTCCACCTCTGCTAGTATCTTGACTTAAGTACCTACCTCAAACCCCTAGAGAGGGGCCTATGTGAAGTGGGTAGATACAGAGAGAGGTATTCAAAGAGCACTTTTTAAAAACAGAGTCTTGCTGGCTCTATTCACTATTACCGGATTCTCACTGAGGAGGCTTAAAGCCCTCATGCATACTCCTTTCGGAGACTCCACGCTAGTCGCACCTCACGATGCCACCTACCTGGCGGTCGCGGGATTCTTGTCTCGCTACGGCAATCTCAACACCCGCACCCTGTATGAGATCGACCTGCGGATCTTTGTTCGGTGGTGTCTTGACCACCAGTTACGCCCCTTGGTCGACGTGAAGCGGGTGCACGTTGAGTTGTTTGGCCGACACCTCGAAGAGATCCGCCACAACGGCCCCTCGACAGTGGCCCATCGGCTTAATGTTGTAAAGACATTCTATGACTACTGCGAGATCGATGAACTCATTACCCGCAACCCGGCTCGTCACGTCCGCCTACCTAAGGTATGGGTCGACGACATGAAGAAGATCGGTCTCGATCGGTATGAAGTCGGGGCACTGTTGCAGCAGGCTCGGGCTACCGACCCCACCCGCTACGCTCTAGTCGTGCTCATGGCGATGTGCGGACTGCGGGTGTCAGAGGCCTGCAACGTCCAGATTGAGGACTTCCATGACCGCCAGATTCAAGGCCACCGGACGCTGTCGATCATGGGGAAGGGCGACAAGCCCGCAACCCTACCATTGCCCCCGTCGGTCTACCTGGCACTCAGGGATGCTGCCGATGGCCGTACTCGTGGTTCATTGCTGCGCCGAGCCAGTGGAGAACAACTCGACCGTCGTACAGCCGCCCGCTGGGTCAAAGCCCTCGCCAAGCGAGCCGGGATCACCAAGCATGTCCACCCGCACTTGCTGCGCAACTCCTACGTCACGAACAGTCTCGATGCCGGTGTGCCACTGCGTGACGTCCAGGCTGGTGCCCGTCACGAAGACCCCCGTACGACCTACCGCTATGACCTGGCTCGCAAGAATCTCGACCGCCATGCCAACCACACGCTGGCTGCCTACTTGGCGGTGGGATGAACTAGGAACGACATAAAACACGTACCCCAAGAACAGTCAGACCCACTCTTAAAAGGCAGTAACGAATAGATTCCCATGGAGCCAGATGTTGCAGGGAAAAGCACGTAGCAAATTTACGGTGCTGTAACTGTGGGGTAAACTGAGCAACAATATTGGGTGAGGTAGTTGCTTTATCTACTCACCTACACGAACAACGTCCCTGAAGTAGCAACCCAACAGGGCGCAATGGCAGTATGTAAAAATGATAGTGACACACGTAAAGAGTCGGGTTCGGGTGAGACGCCAAGAACAGGGGTGAAAGTGACTGACTGATATACCGGCTATTGGTAGAGCGAACGGTAGGGCGAGCGGTAGAGTGAAAACTCGCACGAAAGTAGAATTTAAACTAGCTGATATATCTGCATACTTGGCTATTTCGGCAGCCCTTTGCTGTTGACCGGCTTAGTCTTTGTTGCTGTCCTTTTCGCCGTAGTAGACTTTGGCCTCTTTTTCTGTGTTTGTTGTTGGGGTCTTTCTTTCGGTTCTTCCTCCTCAACATACTCCCGCCCCCACAACTCCCGCGACAACGCAATCACTTTCTTCGCCATCAGCTCATTGCCATTCGTGTCAGGGAGTAACGTCTCACCCGTCAGCGGCTCCTGCGGCTCGACAGCTGCCACCTTCATATAAAAATGGTAAGCCGGTAAATTAGTAATCTGGCCTGGTTCGACATAAGGTTTGAGCTGGTGCAGCACCAAGCGTTCGGTATCCGGACTCTTAGAGCGGAAGACAATCAGGGTACCAACGTTATCTAAGATGTTCGTCACCATACCCTGCTCTTTGAGCTGCGCGACCGACTGCTGTGCCATCGTCAGAAACAGCTTGTACTTCCGAGCTTCAGAGAACAGACTCATGAAATGGTCACTGGCAAAGTTCTGGAATTCATCGACGTACAAGTAAAATGGCGTGCGCTCGGCTTCGGGTATGTTGTCGCGCCGCCAGGCAGCCAGCTGCAGCTTCGCCAGGACGGTTGTCCCAAATAGCGTGGAGGTATCTTCACCTAAGCGTCCTTTGCTGAAGTTGCAAATAAGGATCTTGTTGGTATTGACGATGTCATCAAAAGAAATGGTGGATGTTGTTTGCCCCAGCATCCGTCGGGCTGACTCACTGCGTTCAAACCGCTCTATCCGGGAGATTGGCCCGCTGCTCATTTTCACCCGTTGGAAGTCACCAGCTTTACCGAGTTCCTCTTTCCAGAAGCGCTTCAGGCTTTCATCGTCCAGGCTTCTGGTCACCTGCTTGCGGTAGGTGTTATCCGCTAGCAGGCGTAAGACCGTAAACAGGGTGGCATCTGGTACGGTAAAGGCCGTGTAGATAGCATTTCGTAGTACCCGTTCAATCCGGTAGGCATTAGCACCGCTGGCGTCGTCAAAGATCTTCCGTAGTACCGACACCACGGCTTCAGCGATAAGGTCTTTTTCGTGTTTAAGATCGGTACCGGTGAGGTTCTTCGGTATTTCCAGTAAGTTGAGGCCAATTGGGTAATCCAAATCACGGGGATTAAGATAGATAACATCCTTCATGCGGTTCTTTGGAATATACCGCAGGAGCTTTTGAGCCGAGTCACCGTGAGGATCGATCAGGGCAACACCTTTCCCGGCCTGGATGTCCTGGATAAGGCCATATTCCAGCAGTGTGGTCTTGCCGTTACCGGTCCCACCAATAAGGTAGAGGTGACGTTGGCGTTCGGATTCGGTCAGACCAATGGGCGTGTTCTGCCCATGGTGTTTGTTGACGCCAAGGACAACGTCAAAGTCAGCTGCATCGGCGTGCTGCTTGAGGGCCAGCGGTGCGGGTAAGGTGCTGCTGAGTGACTGGGCTACGCCCTCCGTTCTGTTCGTCTGGCCATATGGAAAGTGGTAGAGACTGGCCACTTCGGAGACTGACAGGACCGAGTCGTGCGACCGGAATGGTGACGGCAACCGGTGTGTCAGACAGAAGATTCGGTACCTTGCGTGCAGCCCACCAGGTAGTGTGCGTTTCCTGACGAGTGCCTGGTAACCCGGGACATGGTACGACGCCATAGCCGACGAGATTCCGAGCATGGTCTGTTTAGCGGTATGGGTGTCATCACTGGCCACCACTGCCCGGATACTTACCCGAAACAGTGGTTGAGCGAGTTTGTCACTGAACTTGGAGAACAGATCTTGGGTGGCAGGAGTTTGCAGGTAGGCGGGTGGCTGCTTTTGGTACTGGGCCTGTTGGTACTTTGGTGAACGGTAGCTGGGTGAAAGCATTTCACCGACCACACCAAAGACAAACGTAAAGATGGCGAATGGCAGGCGGATGAGCCAAAACAAGATGCGCACTGGGAGTGGTAGTGCCGCGCTGTAGAGGTTCGGATCTTGCCCGAGTGCCAGTTTGTTCCGGATCCTGTTGACCGAACGTGGCTGCGTTGCCGACAGTACCAGTTGGTAGACAACCTGCTCTCCAGGTAAGGGGCGGGTCATGGCGCTGCTAATGTAGGCAATAGGATCGTGCTGGGATAAGGTTTCATTCGCTGCTAACGGATAGGCATAGTGGCGAGCTTGTTTGAACTCTTTGACGAACAGCTGCGGACTATGGTGCAGTTTTTCCAGTGGGTCAGGTACTTCCGTGACGGTAACATCTGGCAAGTACGCGGTGAGTTGTTGGGTGAAGATCGGTGCGTCTTCTCGTGGCAGACAAAAGATGTAGCGAATACCGTCCGCACGGGTGGAGATGAGTTCAAGTGAGGCGATGCGGTGACGGAGCAGCAAGCGCTCTTTGAGAGTGCGGCTGGCAAGCAGGCTCTGAAGCATACGGCTGAGTTGTTCTGTGGCGAGGGGCGTTTTGTGACTAAATGAGGGTGGTGTGACGGCAAGATACACAGTGTCTTGGGAGCGAGCTCGCAAAAACGGCAATAGCGCAAGAATTGGGTAGATAACGGCAATGACAATGATGGTACCGACCAGAGCTACGAACACGCTGATGTATACCTGTGGTAAGGCATTGAGGACGGTTATATAGGCGTTGTCTGAGTCCATAGCTATTCCCCACGGTGACTACCTCGTGAGTCACCTCTGATGTGATGTAACCATCTCGCTCTAAAAAAGGCAAGCAATAGCGTGATGTAAAGGAACATTTGTTTTTGCTATACTTGGACTATGACGAATAAGAAACCGAAGCCAGTGGTTGAACATCTAAAGAAGTTTGAGCGTGACAATCCGGAGTTTGCTCGGGTTATTAAGGCTATGGTAAACACACCACCAATTAGTAATAAAGAAATCGTAGCTCGTAGTAAAAGGCTGAAGAAAAAGACCAAGTAGTTCAGCTATTTTTTTATCTCCACATACTTCTGTTTATCTAGTTGGGTTTATAAAGTATATAAGTGCCATTATTTATTCAAAAATGGTTAGCGATGGTGACGGTCATTACGACTACCGTTGTTGCCTGTGCCGGTTCAATTTATGTGATGCAAATAACTATCGACGAATCAATTGACAATGCAGTACTGTGGCGGCTTATTGCAATGACCTGGTTGCTGTTAGTGACGCTTGGGACAATCGTGTTCAGTCTGGCGATTGGCATAGGTAATCGCGCAGTCGCAACGGGACTAGGTATATTAGTTGTCGTCGGAAGTTTCATACTGACGACATTTAGTGCAGGAGTCGATTGGTTGCAAAATTACGAAATGGCGTCACTATTCTACTATTTCCCGGCAGTCGATATTGCAAAGACCGGTGCTCGCTGGGAAGATATTGCGGTACTGAGTACTATTACATTACTCGCATTACTTATTTCATGGCTCAATTTTCGTCGTCGCGATATTGGATAGATTTGTATGGCGTATTCCTCAAAACCTCCGGGATTCATGGCAAAGCAGACCTTCATTGGTATTTGTATAGTAGCGCTACTGACAGTTATTATTGCGGCAATTGATGAATTGGGAATCGGCGCAGAAATCGTACGATCAGTAAGAATAATGTTTTACTAATACTATTCACTGAGATAGGTGACGACTGCAAACCGTCCATCGCTAGGGCGATTGCCTTTTTTAAACTCACTGTGCGAATAATAGCTTTGATCGGTTGTTGTATCGATTGACGATGCTTTGATATTCGCTGCTAGTACGCCAGCTGCGGTCAGTTGTTCTGCTGCAACATCATGAAGTCCGCGGTTATCGAAATCATATAGTGGATAATTTCCTGACCCAGCTGCAGGACTTAACCAGATTTGTAGATCGGCAGGATTAACATGATGAGTATCGATTAAATACTGTATACAGGCTGTTCCACCGATCTGTTTGATGTTATGGCGACCCAGATGAGATAGCATCAATGTATTTGTTACAGGGTCATGGATAACTGCAGCTATACAGTCTGCGAGTGGCAGGAACAAGGCATGTCCAGGGTTTGTCGTGACTAGTGCATCGCTTTTTAATGTCCGAGAGCCAGTGATACCGATGCCTTTATCTGATTCAGATAACGTATAATAGCGACGATAGTCATCGCCATCGTATGCCAAATAGACAAGCGTCGTATCTGCTGGTTGAATGCCGTTTTTCAACAGAAATGTATCGCGTGCATTAGGCCGACCGTCAGATGTAATCTGATCATCGTATTTCATTGACCCATCATGAACTGTCGATGTGTGTATATGTAGCTTCATACCCTTAAGTGTACACGACAATTATCTGTTAAGTGTAATGCTTGGTTCGGTGGTATAATGGTAGTATCACTCGCTAACAGGCGACGTAAGTGGTGGATAGAGTTATATGTTCGCAGCTGTAGAGACTGAACACATTTCTGTACCCGTTACTTATCGCATTTATATTACTAGGGCGAGTGAACAAAAAGGAGAGACATATATGTCTACTATCAACCCTCATGGCAAAGAAATTATTAGCGTCAGTACTGAGCTTGCCGGCAAAACACTAACACTAGAAGTAAACCGACTCGGCTTTCGCACTACCGCCAGCGTCATGGTTCGCTATGGCGATACGGTCGTTTTGGGCACGGCAATGGTTGGATCGCGTCCTGTCGTACTCGATTATTTCCCGCTGTCTATCGATTACGAAGAAAAGTTTTATGCAGCTGGCAAAATCAGCGGCAGTCGATTCATCAAACGCGAAGGTCGCCCGAGCGACGAGGCGATTTTGATCGGCCGATTAATTGATCGTCCAATTCGCCCCCTATTTCCAAAAGGTTATCGCCAAGAGGTTCAGGTAGTGACGAGCGTCTTGTCGATGGATCCAAACTTTCGTCCTGACATGATTGCGATGATCGCAGCGAGTGCAGCACTGTCGCTAACTGGCACGCCATTTGATGGACCTGTTGCAGGGCTTCGTATCGGTCGTGTCAACGGTGAATTTAAAGCTTTCTTATCACCAGAAGAACGCAACGAAAGCGACCTGGACTTGGTCGTTGCTGGTATCGAAAGTGGTATTACTATGGTCGAAGCTGGAGCAAATGAAGTCAGCGAAGAATTAGTAGGCGATGCATTGGAATGGGCATACGCACAATATCAGCCAGCAATCGCACTGCAAAAAGAATTAGCAGAAAAGGTTGCGCCTGTCGAACAAGAATTCACATTAGTTCTACCGAATGAAGAAATTCAACAGACTGTTGATTCGTGGGTTGAAGGAAAACTAGGCGATGCGCTCCATCATCCGTACCCGGAACGTAACGAAATGGTCAACAATCTTCGTTGGGCATTCCACGCCGATCTTCGCGAGAAGTTTGGCGACGACTACGAAGCACTTCATGATGAATACGATGAAGCATTTACCATGGCGCTTCATAAAGATGTCCGTAACGGTATTGTCGATAGCGGCACACGTCCTGATGGTCGTAAGCTCGACGAGATTCGTACGCTTTCAAGCGAAGTAGGCGTGCTGCCACGAACACACGGATCGAGTATCTTTACGCGTGGTGTGACGCAAGGCCTGAATATCGTGACATTAGCGCCACTTAGTTATGCGCAAATGGTCGACACAATGGAACAAGACGACTACGAACGCCGATACATGCATCACTACAATGCGCCAGGTTATACCGTTGGTGAAGTCCGTCGACTAGGTGGTGCTGGTCGTCGAGAAATCGGTCACGGATACCTTGCGGAGCGCGCTGTTCTACCGATGTTGCCAACCGAAGAAGAATTCCCGTATGCTATCCGTAGCGTCACAGAAATTATGAGTCAAAATGGTAGTACGTCGATGGCGGCAACATGTAGCTCGGTTTTGGCATTGATGGATGCCGGTGTGCCACTCAAACGACCTGTGTCGGGCATTGCCATGGGATTGATGATGGACAATGGTACGCCATATGTACTGAGTGATATTGCCGACGCTGAAGATTTCGCGGGAGATATGGACTTCAAGGTGACGGGTACGTCCGAAGGAATCACTGCAATTCAGATGGACATGAAAGTTCATGGCCTGCCTGTTGAAATTCTTCGCGAAGCACTCGCAAAATCAAAGCCAGGTCGCGCACATATCTTAGCGCATATGTTAACGACGCTTGCCGCACCACGAACACATCTGAGCGAATTTGCACCACGCATCGAAAAGATCAAAATCAACCCAGATAAGATCGGTGCAGTTATTGGTAAAGGTGGAGAAGTTATCAATAAGATTACCGCTGAAACGGGTGCGATGATCGACATCAAAGAAGATGGTTTGATCACCGTTGCTGGTAAAGACGCTGCGGGCATCGCCAAGGCTATCGAGTGGATAAAAGGGCTTACCGAAGAGCCAGAGGTTGGCCGTGTCTACGAAGGCAAGGTTGTAAGTATCAAAGACTTCGGCGCATTTATAAACATTCTTCCTGGTATCGACGGTATGGTGCACATCAGCCAGCTATCTGACGAACGTGTCGAGCGGGTCGAAGACGTATTGACTGAAGGCGAGATCATCAAGGTGAAGCTAACAGGGATTGATGAGCGTGGACGCCTTAGTTTGAGCGTCAAAGACGTCGAATAGCAGTATGAGTAGACGCCCGATTCTGGTTATATTCGTTGGAGTGCCGGGTTCGGGTAAGACTACTTTCGCATCGCAAATTGCTGAAGCGCTACATGCAGTCTTACTAAATAGCGATTCACTGCGATTCTCGATGTGGGGTAGTTTGCCTGCTATTAGAGAGCATCACACTGACGCAATAGAACGATCCTACAATAATCAACTTACTTTTGGGGCGCTGGACTATACTGCTGGCCAGATAATAAAATCTGGCAATGATGTAGTGTACGACTGTAATGCAAACACGCGTGAAGAACGAAGAAAGATGGCTGATGTTGTATCACGATTTGGCGGCAGGGGAATAGTAGTTCGCATTCAAACGCCGGTAGATGTTGCAGTGCAACGGTTAGCTGGTCGTGACGCTGCAGATGGGCAAACGAACCATTCGTTTGAATCGGCGACCGCTGCTGTAGGGCACTATAGCAAACAGATCGAAGAGCCGACTACTTCTGAGTTCATTATTCAAATAGATGGCAGGCAAGATTTTGAGCTGCAGTATCAATCGTTTACCACTCAGCTAGATATGATAATTGAAAAAATCGACTAAAAACGACGAGACTGTTGCAATATAATCTATATAGTGCTATAATATAATTATATTGGCTTGTCAACCAAGCATTTCTTGATCAAATCATAGCAACGACAAATGTTGTTTACATTTGCACAAGAACAATCTTGTTCAATCTTAACTATTAACATATACCTGAGGATCTCAATCTCATGTTTGGCTATTTCAGGCATGTTCTGAAATGTATATTTACATGCACATATGACGGTCAGACTACAGATGCTTTAGGGTAGGAGAAACAAAATGAAACAAACGATTTCACCGGCCGTTCGCCGTAAAAATGAACGAATTGAAGGTGTGGTTGCGCCGCACCGAACAGCAAAATCAACACTAAAACCCATTCCGAAAGACACGCTTCGTATTATTCCGCTTGGTGGTCAAAACGGCATCGGTGAAAAGAATATGATCGTTGTTGAATACAACGACGATGCAATCGTGCTCGATTGTGGATTTGCACTGGGGATTGATTTACCTGGCGTGAACTACGCGATTCCTGCTGTGCAGTATCTGGAATCTATTCGCCATAAACTGCGTGGCTATGTCATCAGTCATGGACACATGGATCACATCGGTGCACTCATCCACACAGTCCCGAATAACCCTGCGCCAATCATTGGTAGTCGTTTTACGATAGGGATGGTAAACGTGCAGTTTGAAAAGGCCACTGATAACGGTATGACGTATCAGCCCGAACAAATCGTCCTAGACATGGACGCGCATCAGACACTACGGCTAGGTGTGTTCACGATCGAACTAATCCGTGTGACGCATGCTATTCCGGAATCATCAGCAATATCCGTACAGACGCCAGTCGGACGGATTATTAATACGGGAGATTTTCGCCTCGATCCAGAACCGCTCGACTCACGTCCAAGCGACGTTGAAAGACTGAGACAAATGGGTGATGACGGGGTGTTGCTACTTATGAGCGAAAGTACCAATGCGACAAAGCTTGGCCGAACGCCAACCGAACATACCCTCCAAGATAGCTTTTATGAATTAATCGATTCGGTGACGGGACGTTTGTTCATTGCGGTCTTTTCGACGAATATGAACAGAGTGCAAATGATTATTAATGCCGCGCACGCAAGTGGCCGCAAGGTTGCGCTGGATGGTCGCAGTATGATGGCGACGGCAGAATTGGCGGTGAGGTTGGGAACCTTGGAAGTGCCAAAAGGCACATTGATTCCAATCCGTGAAGCGGCCACTATTTCCGATGACAAGCTAATTGTTATCTGCACTGGCGGGCAAGGTGAGCCCGGTGCGGCAATGACACGCATGGCAGCCGGTACGCATCAATATCTCAAGCTAAAGCCTGGCGATAGTGTTGTTATTAGTAGCACGCCGATTGTCGGTAATGAACGCAGCTATCAGACGATTGGTGACGATTTGGCGCGAATCGGTGTCAAACAATTCCGTCACCCAACGCATCAGATTGATGGCTGTGGACCGCTGCACGTATCTGGTCATGGTAACCGCGATGAACATGCTGAAATGATTCTGTTGACGCGGCCACGGTATTTGATGCCAATCTATGGTGGTGCATTGAACCGTGCGTATCATCGTGATATTGGGTTAGAGAATGGTATTCCGTCGGATAACATTCTAATGGCTGAAAATGGCCAGGTTGTTGAGCTATCCGCACGCAAAGCTGCACGAATCACCGGACGTGTCACCGCAGGATCTGTGCTAGTAGATCAGACAGGATCGATCGTTTCGGAACTTGTCGTCAAAGATCGATTGTCACTCCGGGACGACGGATTCGTCACATGTATGGCGGTTGTTTATCGAAAGACCGGTAGGCTTGCGTCTAGCCCCGACATCATTACCAGAGGTACGATTGCCATTCGTGACAACGGTGAACTGATGGATCAGTTGCGTTTGCAGATCAAAGCGATATTTCGTGGTCGCGCTGTTAATAGCCTGACTGTTGACAATGCTAAGGCTCAGCTAAAGCAAGTAGTTGAAAAACATATTACCAAGCAAACGGGGCTGACGCCAATTGTCATTCCTGTTATTACGATTATTTCGCCAAGTGGTGCGACGAATCATGTTCCAAAACCTATCGCAGACACCTGTCTCCAATAGTCGTACATTGCTATGCGGTATACTGGTCATATGAATAAAGCGGTTCTTATGCAGCAATTAGCTGACACTATTATCGACAAAGGCGTTTGTCTGGAATTAGCCAAGACAGCCACACATCTGGTTATTGGCGATGGCAATCTTAACACCGATATTGTGTTTATCGGTGAAGCACCAGGCAAAAACGAAGACGAGCAAGGATTGCCATTCGTTGGTGCGGCTGGTAAGTTTTTGAACGAAATGCTAGCCGCCGCCGAAATGAAGCGGACGGATGTGTACATAACGAACATCGTCAAATACCGTCCGCCCGAGAACCGCGACCCGACGCCCGACGAAAAGAAAGCCTTTTGGCCGTATTTGCTTAAACAGCTTCAGATTATTCAGCCGAAGGTTGTCATAACACTCGGCCGTCATAGTATGGAGTATTTTTTGCCAGACATGAAAATCAGTCAAATCCATGGCCAACCAAAACGAATCAAATTTGGTGATGATTATTTAGTCATCGTACCGCTTTATCATCCCGCAGCTGCATTGTATAACGGATCTCTTCGACAAACATTGATAGACGATTTTTTGAACGTTCCTATGATTATCAAGAAATTATAATTTCTCAGTAGCGACATTCAATACACTATGACTATGCTAAAATAAGGCAAGTTATGAGGCATATGATTGCAAAAAGTATCAGTTTGGGTGCATTGATGATTGGTGCTGTACTTGCCATTCCGTTGGAGCAGCAGTTAGCTGGATACAGTGTTCTGGCGTTTGGATCGTTAGTGACATTATACGCGGAAAAATCATTCCGAAAACACATCCTTTTATTATTCGGGTCTCTTGCAATTTTAGCACTTGCTCCTATTAATACAGATATCGATCTGCAACATATGACAATCATGGGTTTGATATTAGCCGCTGCTGTTGGATTGCCATTCTACGTTACCCGCTATATTTATAAAGAGAAAATAATCGAATTTCCAATCGCTAGGCACACGTGGACACGAGCTCATATTGGGTATTTGGTACTCGCTGCTGTATTAAGCTATCTGCTACTCCCATTTTGGATGCAGTCGACTGGTGCATATCAAAACTGGTCGGTCGAGCTGTCTCCTGGACAACTGGGCGTACTGTTTATTGGTACGAATGGACTTGGTATATGGGATGAGTTGTTCTTTATCATTACGTGCTTGGCGTTATTGCGGAAACACGTGCCGTTTTGGGTCGCAAACCTTATACAGGCCGTGTTGTTTACTGCATTCCTTTACGAGCTAGGTTTTCGAGGATGGGCACCATTTCTGATCTATCCTTTTGCGTTGCTACAGGGTGAGGTGTTTCGGCGCACGCAAAACTTGGTCTATATTATTGCCATTCATCTTACGATTGATTTTGTACTCTATCTAGCGCTCATCAATGCTCATTATCCTGATGTGCTCAATATATTTATAACGAGATAAAGTGTCGGCTATGCATATACTTCAGTCTCAATCGCAGGCCACTAGAAAACAATATCCGTTTATTTTGTTTGGACTATTAGTCGTGCTAGCCTACGCATCTGCAGTTATGTATGCTGCGCCGGTCGTTAGTTGTGCTGCATGGTTTGTTGCCGCTTTTGTCGTGTGGAGATGGGTTCCTGCCTCGCAACGTAAGTATCTGATGATTATGGCGGCAATGATCATTGTAATGAGTATAACTCCCGTCCAAACTGCTACAACGGGCTGGCTGCCGGTATTTATGTTGCTGGGTATGGCCGTGGCGGTTGCGCTGCCAATTATTATTGGTAAATATGTATTTAAAACAGATATTATTCATTTGCATATCGACCTGCAGAAGTGGAAACCTATCGAGTTTGGATATGTGATTTTTGCATCGACGATAGTTCCGGTGACGCTATTTGTCTATTTTTTCACGACCGACGCTGCTCATCATTGGCCAATCTCTACAGCCTGGGATATAGCACTTGTATTTGGTGCAATCATGGCGATAGGCATGTGGGAGGAATTTTTCTTTATTGCGGCAATATATGGTATTTTGCGTCGATATTTACATGTAGGGTGGGCAAATCTACTGCAGGCTCTGTTATTTACGACGTTTTTGTACCAAGTAGGATTTCAGGGATGGATTATCATTCCATTATTGCTCTATACACTATATCAGGGGTATATCTATTCAAAGACGAATAACTTACTAATTAATTTGGTAATCCATGCAATTGTTGATTTGTTTGTATTCATCGCGTTAATAGCCGCCACCTTCCGATAATGATACTAAAGTTGCTATGTAAGAACTGGTTTGGTATAATGGTATTACTTACAAAGAGGGAAAACCAGATAAAGTCATCTACCTTCATCCCTCGACTCGTATTTATTTAGCAATATTACAATTCATTCCGATAACAAAAGGAGAAAACGCACTATGGGTCAACGAAGACTCTCTAACACAACACCTGACGATCAGAGCAAACGGCCACAGGGTCAACAACGCCAGAAATCAAACAACACCGTTCTTAATAGCACGAACACCCGCAAGGGCGAGGTATTTCGAGCACAGCGGCGAACGAGCGAAAACGTCAATTTGCGAGCCAGTCAGCACATGATTAACATTCCAGTGAATAAATCATTGTTCAACGGCTACGACGGTCGTCAATTCAGTCTGGCAGATGCAAAACGTCAACCAAAGACCAAAGGTCCAGTCCTAAAGATCATGCCAGTTGGCGGTTTGGGTGAAATGGGTATCGGTAAAAACATGATGGCGATCGAATATGAAGATGACATCATTGTGATTGACTGCGGGTTCTTGTTCCCTGGTGCTGATTATCCAGGTATAAACTACATTACTCCAGATATTACGTATCTTCTTGAAAACAAGCACAAGATTCGCGCACAGGTCTTTACGCACGGTCACCTTGATCATATTGGTGCATATCGACATGTCGCTGACAAGATCCCAGCGCCCGTATATGCTAGTAAATTTACACTCGGTATGATTCAGCGAACAATGGAAGAGGCGACCAGTGGATACGAGCCTGAGTACCACGAAATGGATCCAGAAGCGCACGAACGCGTTCAGGTCAGTGACAACTTCAGTATCGAACTTGTTCGCGTCAACCACTCAATCCCAGATGCGACGGCAGTCGTGATTCGCACGCCGCTTGGCGTACTGATTGACACAGGAGACTGGCGTTTCGAAGACAATCCTGTCGATGGTCGCAAATTCGATCTCGAACGGCTAACTGAAATTGCTGCAAAAGAAGGCATTTTGATGCTCATGAATGAATCGACCAACTGTGAATCAGAGGGTACGCACGGCCACGGTGAGTTTGATATCCAGGTATCAATGGGACAGGTAATGGATAAATATCCGAACTCACGTCTGATCCTCAGCTGTTTTAGTAGCCAGATTCACCGTATGCAGATCATTCTTGAAGAAGCAAAAAAACATGATCGTAAAGTCGCATTTGCCGGCTACAGTATGATCCAAAACCTGGAAGTCGCACTCCGCGCTGGTGCGATCAAGATACCTAAAGATGTTGTCGTAAAGATGGAAGACGTCGTGAAGTTTCCTGACGGTAAAGTAACAATTGTTTGTACTGGCTCACAGGGTGAGTTCAACGCAGTGCTCAATAGGATGGCGACAGGCTCACACAAATTTATCAAGATCAAAAATAGTGACGTTATCGTCTTTAGCTCAAATGCAATTCCAGGCAATGAAAAGTATGTGACGCGTACCGTAGACGGACTTATGCGAGAAGGTAGCGCAGTTATTCAAAATGGCAAAACGCACCTGACCGATATTGGTCCACTCCACTTATCTGGTCATGGCTACTATGATGATCATGTTAAGCTGATTAACGCACTGAACCCAACCTATTACATGCCGATCCACGGTGAATTCCATATGTTGGTTCATAACGCAGAACTTGCAGAAAAAGAAGCGGCAATTCCACGCAAGAACATCTTTGTATGTGACAGTGGCGATGTTATCGAGGTGACGCCCGAAGGCGCAAAAAAGAACGGCCGTATTCCTGTCGGTGGCACAATGTATGACGATAGTGGTGCAATCGTTAGCGAAGTCGTGCTCAAAGACCGTATCCACATGGCGACAGAGGGTATGTTCGTCGTCGTACTAACAGTTGCCCGCGGTAACGGGCGATTAATGACAAGTCCTGACATCATCAGTCGTGGATTTATTTATCTCCGTGACAGTGAAGAGTTGATGGGCATGATCCGTCAGTATCTAAAGCAAAAAGTTGCCCGCAGTTTTAGCGGTAAACGCATCGATCTTGATCAGATCAAAAAAGAGTTGAAAGACGAGATTACACACATTTTGTATGATCAGACACGTCGAACGCCAATCGTTATTCCTGTCATTAATGAAATTGGTGGTGGTGGCCAAAACCGCGACAATCGCAACGATAACCGCGAACAGCGTGACTCTCGTGATAATCGTGGTGGCAACCGTCCTTCGTCAAATTCAAATGCAACGGGTGCACCGATAGCGGTAGGCGGCATTGTTCCAAAACCACCTCGTGATGATCTTCCTCCAAAGCAAATGCCCGACACAGAAGTGACGGATCCTAGTCTTCGGCCAAAAACAGACCTTCGCGCGTACTAACAGTAGTACATAATAAAACACCCTATGTACGTAGGGTGTTTTATTATGTATGAGTATTACTGCCAAACACGAACATAATCGACTTGCATGGTAGTGCCAGATGGGACGTTTGCGCCTTTTTTCAGACCGAGGTTAAAAATAAGATATTGAGGTAAGCTGGTGATATTACCGCTAGTGGTATAGCTTGGTCCTGGCTGGCCATCTATGTATACCTGAATGATATTTGAGCGCCATAGCATGCCATAGGTGTGAAAATCTTGCGAGTAATTGATTGCAGCGTTTCCGTATCTTTTTACTCCAAACTGGCCGTTATTTGGATATGCACCGTAATGGTAATTAAACCATGGGTGTGTGTTGTTACCTTCCATGCCAAATTCGAAAATATCAATCTCTGGTGGCCAATATTTATCGATAGGTGATGCAAGCGTCCAATAGGCAGGCCAGACACCGGCATTGCCTGGAACTTTGACACGAGCTTCGGTGTAGCCATATTTGTAACTGAAACTCCGACCGTTTTGAACCATACCAGAACTGTAGGGATAGCCGTTTGTCGTGCCTTTGTTTAATGTTAATACTAAGTTACCATTCGTTACTTTTGGATTATTTGCGAGGTAAAATGCATCTTCATATTGTGGATTATAAGGATTCCCATAGGCTCCATTTGCTTCGCCGCGTTGTGTTGCCCATATCGATGTGTTTAGGCTAGTTCCGTTGAATTCATCTTGAAATTTTAACGTCCAGCTACCGGCAACTCCTAATGGTTTTGGGGCAGGCGTGACGCAATTCGGTGGAGTTCCTGTTTGACCAACAGGGCAGGTTGGGGTCGTAGGAGTTGTTGGAGGGGTTGGTGATGTACTAGACCCGCCGCTAGTTCCACCGCCGCTTGATCCACTCGGTTTTGTGCTTGAACCAGAAGAAGACGGAGTAGATCCCTGAGAACCTTGTCCTGCCGTTGATGGAGATGACGTGCTATTTGGGGCTGTATTAGCCTGTTCTTTACTACCTGGCGTTTGATTACCATTTTCACCTTGTCCGGCAATACCATCATTGGTGTTGGGTTGAGTATTTAACGTTGATTTCTTGGCAGCCTCTGTCGATTTTGCAATTTTTGTCTCGGTATCATGGCGTAGAGCCGTATTAATGTAGGCCGATGCGGTCACCGAGGACAGCAAAATGATAGCCATAGTTGCTACAAGGACTGATTTTTGGTGCTGAATAAGGAGTAGTTTGTTCATGATGTACTGTTTATTTTTGATAGTAACTTTAAGTTTATATTAACATACTTATGCTAAAAAAGCAATACTAATGCATAATATGCTTATGCTATTGCAAATCGTAGTAAAATTTGCTATAATATAGTGCAGGAAACAGTATATAATAGAAAACAGTTATGGCAAAAAAGAAAAAAGTCTCTAAAAAGAAAGCTGCATCGTCAGGGCCAAAACATAGCTTGCCGGCTGGATTCTGGCAACAAGTAGTAGCACTGACACTTATCGCAATATCAATATTGCTCGTCGTCGCATGGTTTGGGGCTGGCGGACCTATTCTTGAGTGGATACAAGAGACTGCGATGAACACAATCGGGTATGGTGTTTATGTTATTCCCGTACTATTCACGTATGTGGCTGTCGAGATATTTCGTGCCGAGCACAACAAACTGCCACTTGTTATGAAGTTTGCCACGGCGATGTTGATTATTTGGTTTGCAGGTGTTTTTGGATTACTGAAAGATACAGACGGAATAGCACATGGTGGGTTTGTTGGTGAAATGGTAAACAGTGCAACATTAAAACTTGTCGAGCCACCAATCGCGGCATTTATCTATATACTCCTTATTGTGATAACAGTTTTGTTTGTTATTCGCGTATCACCAATCTCGATAATCAAAAAAATCTGGGCAATGCTACAGACCGAAAAGTTTGATAATGAAAATGTCGCAGTGATGCGCAAAGCGGCCGTTGCTAGCGAAGTAGCTGATCAAAAGAAGTCGACGCCTATCACTGATTTCAAGATGAATGAAGGCGTGCCAACGCTGAATGCAGACGATCTTGCGAAGCTAAACGAAGATAAAAAGCCGTCGAAATTATCGAGTCTTCGGGGTAGCGTAAAGCAAGATAAGGCAGCGGAAGAGCAGGCAGCACTAGTGTCTGTCAATGACCCTAATTGGAAAGCACCAAGTGTTGAGCTACTAGAAAAGAAGCAGTCGCCAGCGGATGCGGGTGATGTGCAACAAAATGCGCAAACTATCAAAGACACATTGAGTGAATTTAACATTGATGTAGAGATGGAAGGCGCAAATATCGGCCCGAAAGTAACACAGTACACGTTAAAACCGCCAAGTGGCGTCAAACTGACGCGTATTACTGCGCTTGAAACAAATATTGCACTCAATCTAGCGGCGCAATCGCTTCGTATCGAAGCACCAATTCCAGGCCAGCGTGCAGTCGGTATTGAGGTGCCGAATCGCCGCGCAGCAGATGTTCGGCTGTATGGTATTCTATCTGCAAAACAGTGGAAAAATAATCGCGAACCATTGAGTTTTGCGATTGGTAAAGATATTTCCGGAGAAGCTGTTGTCGGTGAACTAAATAAAATGCCCCACCTGCTGATTGCTGGACAAACGGGCAGTGGTAAGTCAGTAATGATCAATACGTTGCTGACGAGTTTACTGTACCGCAATAGTCCAAGCGAAATGAAGCTTATCCTTGTCGATCCAAAACAAGTAGAAATGGCTCCGTACGAGGACATTCCACATCTGTTGACACCTGTCATTACCGAACCTGAAAAGACAATTAGCGCATTGAAATGGGCGGTCAACGAAATGGAACGACGCTATAAATTGCTTGCTGATGAAAAATTACGTGATATCAAATCGTACAATCAGAAACTGGCGAATGGTAGCAAAAAGATATCCGTTGATGACGAAGATGGTATCCCGCAACAACACGAAGACGGTGCGATGCCATATATCGTGATTGTAATTGATGAGTTGGCTGACCTGATGATGGTTGCTGCCCGCGACGTAGAAGGGCTGATTGTTCGTTTGGCACAAAAAGCACGTGCGGTTGGTATTCACCTGGTGCTTGCAACCCAGCGTCCGTCAGTAGATGTCATTACTGGTCTGATCAAAGCAAACGTTCCTGCCCGTATCGCCTTTACCGTTGCATCACAAATTGATAGTCGTACTATCCTAGATCAAACGGGTGCAGAAAAATTACTTGGTCAGGGTGACATGCTAATGTTGACACCAAGTATGAGCAAGCCAAAGCGTATTCAGGGCGCCTGGGTCATGGACGAAGAAGTGATCAAGATCACTGATCATCTGCGTATGCAGTCTGCGCCACAGTACAATGATGAAATTGTTAGTCAGCCAGTACAACTGAACGGCAAGGGTGGTGTCGTAATGGACTTTGCAACTGACACGAGCGGTGATCAGACGTACCAAGAAGCACTCCGAATAGTGATCGACAGTGGCAAGGCGAGCGCTAGTCTGCTGCAGCGACGATTGGGTATTGGCTATGCTAAAGCGGCACGATACATCGATACAATGGAAGATCAAGGAATTGTTGGTGGAGCGAGCGGTAACAGCAAACCGCGCGATGTATTGATCCGTAGTATGGATGAACTAAACAGCTCTGACGAAGTCTAGCATCTACCAGGTGTAACTAGACAAAACTACAGAGGTGGGTTATAATACTATTGTTATCAACTCGGCTCATTCTCGAAATGAGCATCCATAAGGATTCCAGAGGAGGAAATCTATGAAAGAATACGAACTAACCGTTCTAATTCACCCTGATCTCGAAGCAGACATCGAGACGCCACTGACAAAAGTCCGTGACATTATCAAAAACGCTGGCGGTGAGATTACCACAGAAGATAACTGGGGTAAGAAGAAACTTGCGTACAAAATCAACCGTGAAGACTTTGCAGTATATGTATACATGGATGTAACACTTCCAGCAACTGCGCCATTAAAGATTAGCAACACGCTAAACATTACTGACGAAGTACTTCGTTACCTACTAGTAAGTGTCAACGAAAAAGGCCGCAAGGCAATTCAGGAAGATAAGGAACGCGAAAAAAAGCGTAACGAATCTGGCGAAGTTCGCGATTTCCGCGATAGTCGCGACAGCCGTGATAATCGTGACGAAGAATAAGAATAACTGAGGGGAGTAGAGGGATATGGCAAAAAGTATTAACCAAGTGATTCTGATGGGGCGTTTGACGCGCGATCCAGAAGTCCGCACGACAACAACTGGCAAGACTATCACAAGTTTTAGTATCGCCGTTGATCGTGGCGGTCAAGAAGATGCAGCTGATTTTTTCGATGTTACGGCATGGGAAAAGCTCGGTGAACTCGTTAGTCAATATCTGTCAAAAGGTCGTCGCTGCCTAGTGCAGGGTCGTTTGCGACAGGATAGCTGGGATGACAAAGAAACTGGCAAAAAGCGCAGCAAGGTAGAAGTTGTGGCAACTGACGTGACGTTTTTGGATGGACCAAGTGGTGAAAATGGCGGTAATGCTGGCGGATCAAACAATTCACAATCAAGTAATAAAAAATCTGAGGATGTTGTTATCGAAGATATCGACGACAAGCCTATCGACCTCAGTGAAATACCTTTCTAGGAGATTAAATTATGGCACTAATGAAACGATTCAAAAAAGACACACCTGCATATTTTGACTACAAAGACGTCAAAACATTGCAGCGTTTTATCAATGTATATGGACAAATTGAACCAATCGCAAAGACTGGTTTAAGCGCGAAGCAGCAACGACAGCTAGCTGTTGCTATTAAACGTGCACGACATTTGGCATTGATGCCTTTTGTCACATCTAATTAATTTTAGAAAACGTTTCAGCGCATAGAGTATATCTGTGCGCTGTGTCGTATTTCCAAATACAAAACGTATTGGTTAATTCATCGAAGGAGAATTCATAATGTACCAACCGACTGAACTAAAAAAAGGTGTTGTTTGCCAAATTGAAGGCAAGCCATACCGAGTGACAGATTACAATCAAAAAGTGATGGGTCGCGGTGGAAGTATTGTGAATGTCAAACTGAAGAATCTAATTGACGGAAGTGTTATTCCAAAAACATTCAAGGGACAGGATAAGATTGAGCGTGCAGAGGTGACAAACAAAACAGTCCAGTATCTGTATAAAGACGGCACTGACTTTCATTTTATGGATCCAGAGAGTTTTGAGCAATTTCAACTGAGTGAAGATATTGTTGACGCTGCCCAACAGTATCTAAAAGAGGGTGATGAGCTGAGTCTTCAGTTTTTCGATGATCGTGTTATTAACGTAGAATTGCCAAAAAATCTGTATCTAGAAGTGACATATAGCGAAGATGTTGTTAAGGGTGACACAACGAGTAGTGTCCTCAAGGATGCAACGCTTGAGACTGGGCTGGTGATTAAAGTGCCTGCATTTATTAAAACCGGTGACATAGTGTCTGTCGATACGACAAGTGGTGAATATCGCGAGCGCAAGAAATAAACTACTTAAGGTTTACTTAGGTATCATAGTAGGCGTATACTAACGACACGCCGACAGCGACAGCTGTCAAGGTAGTGCTGCTGGCGAGTTCTTTCGTCTGCAGTGCTGCGATCTATAATTAGTTTGTAGCGGCCGCGTTGCAGACTAACAACTCAGAACACTACTTCTTTGGAAGGATAAGTTATGCATCGAACAACGACGTTCGTTCGCAGGGCTTGTACTGTTCTATTTAGTTGCGCCATGGTTGGTGTATTGTTCGCTAGTTCGGCGAACGCTCAGCCGTTTGTACCGCCGATCGACCTGGGGCAGATTCAAAGTCAAATCCAGGGTCAGATCGATGGCATGCTCGACCAAGTACCGACAATTCCGGAGGCGCTGGATCAAGTGATCCCAGAGCCGGAATTTCACCTGCCGCCAGGAGAAATCCCGCCGGTTGCTGCACTATCACCGGATGATCAGCAGAACGATGATCTGGTGGCCATTCAAGGGGCTAGGGCGGCAATGATGCCGTCCGACGTTCGTGATGCTTTTTTCAATGACTATCCGGTCAATTTGGCGGGTTTTGCCAACGGGCAGATCATTGAGCATCGTGACATTACGGCGACAGCGGCACCGTTTGTTGGTGCACCGGTCGAACGAGTGGTGCAGGTGAAGTTTCGTAGCAATGATGCTTCGAATCAGCCCTCATTCGGTACGGCGTCGCTGGTGATCCCAGCGATACCATGGTCGGGCGTTGGCAGTAGGCCGGTATTGGTGAACAACTTGCCGATAAACGGGTTGGGGCGAGACTGTACGCCTGGCTACACAATGGCAAATGGCGTGTCGCTGAAAACGGGCGTCACCGATTACATCCCACCAGTGACCGCGTGGGCTGCAAATCAAGGCTATGCCGTATTGATCCCGGATCATGAAGGTCCGCGGATGGCGTATGCTGTTACCAAGGTAGCAGGACATATCATCCTCGATTCGATTCGGGCGATGCAGAATCTGCTGCCTGACCAGTTTGGATCCAGCAAGGTGGCCATGCAAGGCTACTCTGGTGGGGCAATTGCCACTAATGGTGCCGCGAAGTTAATCGATTCGTATGCACCTGAACTGGGCGGTAGCGATCCGATTATCGTCGGCGCAGCGGTTGGCGGAACGCCAATTGATATGGCCGTGCTTACTCAGAGCCTCAACGGCACGTTCAATGCCGCGAAGGGCGTGGAGGTCGCCGCTGGCATGGGTGTATCGAGGGAATATCCCGAGATATTGTCGCAGCTAGGGAACGTCGCACTGCAGGTTGGCCCAGCACTTCGAGATCAGTGCATCGTCGGAATGGCGCTGCTCGGGTTACTGCCGGTCGATCTACAAGTCCTGACGCCACTAGAGAATCCCTTCCAGTCAGAGTTGGCGCAACAGATTTATGCCGACAATAAGCTGCAGGGCGTCGCTTATGGAACCCCCCTGTTTGTCTATAATGGGAACGAGGAGTTCTGGATACCCAAGGTGATGGCCGACGAGCTGTACGCAGAGCAATGTTCGCTCGGGGTACCTTCGGTGTTGCGACTGCCGTTCGGGGAGCACGCAATTGCGACGCTCACGGCATTTCCGGAACTCCTTTCGTGGCTGGATCAGCGACTGAAGGGGGTCCCGGCGCCGAATGAGTGCTGAGTCCGTTGTTCTGAGTTGATGGTCTCGGTGTACGTGCGTGTAGAGGCGACCCCTCGACACCGCGTATACCGAGGCCTCTTCTCGTTTAATGCAAATTCGACAAATAGCTCTAACAGAGGTAGAATAGGGTAAATGACAAAACAACGACTTGATATAGAATTAACAAAACGAGGTCTGGTGACGAGTCGGTCTCAGGCTGAAAGCTGGATAAAACTCGGCAAAGTATTAGTCGATGGCAAAATTGCCAACAAATCTGGTGTGTTTGTCCGTGAAGATAGCCAGATATCCGTGACAAGTGACGAGCGCTATGTTGGGCGTGCAGGGTTGAAACTAGCATCTGTGGCTAAATTATTAAAACTCGATTTCCGCGGCAAAAAGGTTCTTGATGTCGGTAGCAGTACGGGCGGGTTTACCGATTACTCACTACAGAATGGCGCCGCAAAAGTATATGCAGTTGATGTCGGAACGGATCAGTTACATCCATCACTTCGAAAACATCCAAAGATCGAGCTCCATGAAAAAACAGATATCCGTGATTTTTATCTCGATGATAAGCCAGATATTGTTGTCATGGACGTATCGTTTATTAGTCTTCGTGAAATATTGCCGCACATAGCCAAAGAACTGAGTGGCGCTGATACCCAAATTGTTGCGATGCTTAAACCACAATTTGAAGCAGGTCGGGAACAGGTGAACAAAGGTGTTATCAAAAATGATTCAGTTCGCCGTCAGATTCTACGAGATTTCGAGACGTGGGCGAAGCAGCATTTTGTGATACAAGACAAAAGAGATAGTGATGTCGCGGGCGCAAAAGGCAACCAAGAACGGTTTTATTTATTGAAGCGTACGAAATAATTAGACGTTGAATCGGAATTCAACGATATCGCCAGGCTGCATGACGTACGTTTTACCTTCAGTTCGGACTTTACCAGATGCTTTTGCTGCTGTTTCTGATCCGGCAGCTATTAAATCATCATAATCAACGATCTGTGCGGCAATAAATCCACGTTCAAAGTCAGTGTGAATGACGCCTGCGGCTTGCGGGGCGGTTGCACCTTGTTTGATTGTCCATGCACGGACTTCTTTTGGTCCGGCAGTGAGATAACTTTGCAAACCGAGCGTGTCATAGGCGGCGTGGATCATCTGTTGTAGGCCTGTTTCTTTAACGCCGTAACTTTCAAGTAGTTCAGCGGCGTCTTCTGGTGTGAGTGCTTTGATTTCATCTTCGAGTTGGGCGCATACAAAAATTGTTCGTGCAGGGGCGACGAGCGATGTGAGTTCGGTTTTCTTTGCATCGTTGCTGAGCGTGTCTTCGTCGACATTAAATGTATAAATGACTGGTTTTGCAGTCAGAAGATGAAGATCCTGGATAAGCTCGGTGTCGAGGTCTGCAATGCGAGAGAGCGGCGTGCCCTCCTGGAGCTTGGCAAGAAGTGTTTGAATATAGTCGAGCTGCGCACGAGCGGCGGGTTTCGACTTGGCTTCTTTGTGAAGCTTGGCTGCGCGGGTTTCGATCGTCTGGATATCAGCGAGGATAAGTTCGGTGTTGATGATTTCAATATCATTTTTAGGATTGACTGCGCTCTCGTCATGTCGCAGCACGCTGTCGTTTTCGAATGCCCGAACAATATGAACGATCGCATCGCACTGGCGAATATTTGCGAGGAACTTATTACCCAGACCCTCGCCTTGGCTCGCACCTGCGACGAGCCCCGCGATGTCGACAAAGGTCACCGTTGCCGGAATGACTTTATCGGCTGAATACATTTTTTGTAGTTCAGTGAGTCGTGGGTCAGGAACGGGGACAATACCAGTATTTGGCTCGATCGTCGCAAAAGGGTAGTTCGCAGCCAAAATTTCTGCATTGGTTAGTGCATTGAACAGTGTTGATTTGCCGACGTTTGGAAGGCCGACGATGCCGATAGATAAACTCATGTGTCTACTATATCATTTACAGGGGTTGTCCAGCTAACTTTACTTTGATGGCTTTACGAAACAGCCTCGGCTAGTTTGTCGCTGGTTGGCGCACATTGTAAACTACGTAGGCAAAGCAGTCGGCAAATGCTTCACGTGCAACTCTTACTTAGTATACATATCGCAGTGTTATTGATCGGCACCTCGGAAATAAGCACTCAATCTCGTTTTAGCTAAAGTTTTGTAAAGCTTATGTCTACTGATGGGAAGTGGGCAGAAATAACTTGTTGAATGGTCGGCTATCGTCTATACTATGCTTAACAATAAGCAATATAGTGGGCTATGAGTAAAAAGATAAAACGAGAACGACGCGAACGGCAGACTCGGACGAAAGTGATTATAACTATAATCGCTGTACTTTTAGTAGTTGGCTTGAGTATCGGTGGGTTTTTCGTATGGCGTTCATATCAGGCGGCGCAAAATGGAACAGATGACGAATCTGGTGCTCCGAGCGATGCTGATATTGCTAGAGCACGCGAATCATTTAAGCAATCGCGCGATGACGGAGATCTTCGTCAAAAAGCTTTCGAAGAAGTTGGAAATAATGATACCGATGCCGCTAACAAAGTGTATCAGCAGGCTATTGCTGCAGAGACGTCGCAAGAGCGAAAGACTGAGCTGGCAATCGATTTGTCGGGCGTCTACTATGCTGCCGGTCAGTACGATAAAGCGTTTGCTGCAATGAAAGAAGTCGAGGTCTCCAATCCAGACAAGTTCTTGGTGGCAGACTGGCTATCAAGACTATATGAAGATCAAAAAGACTACTCAAATGCAGCTAAATATTATCGACTAGCTGGTGAATGGGCAAAAAGTCCTCAAAACAAGACTGGTATTGAGAAAAGTTTTTATGATGCTGAGGCTGATCGAGTATCAAAGCTGGGTGGTGTTTGATTATGTATCGATTTATGCATTTGCGCAAAAAGATTATCGGGGCACTTCCTTTTGCTATCCTTGTTTTTTTGTTTAGTATGAGCGTATGGGGGTTAACGACAGTATCGGTTGTTCATGCACAAGGTGTTCCTAATTCGGATAAGATTTGTCGAGCAGCAATGGTGATCGATCGTTCGTTATCAGTCGGTGCTCGTAATGTCGAGACTATACGTAATCAAATTAGGAGGTTATTTCAGCCGACAGGACTTTATGATAGTAGGATTGAGCTGGCTTTTTGGACGTTTTCATCGGCACTTGGCGTAGATGATTCAACGGGTAATGGCAATGGATCTCTCTGGATTGGTACCGTTCCTCCTGGATCTAACCCTGATCCGAACTATAACGGTCGAAACTTTAATGCACCGTATCATAGCTATGTAAGTTCGAGAGGCGAGACTCCGTCGACATTCAACACAATGCTGAATTCAATTGTGTCATCTGGTAATACGAATTATGAGCAAGGATTTGGCTATAACGGCAATGTACGAAATCCCGCCTTGAATAATGTTTTTAATCAGACAGATATAATCGTCTTCATGACAGATGGACAGCCAAACTCCGGTGGTGGATGGACTGTTGGCCCAACCGAAGCCGGGCGAATCGCAGCCGGAAAACATCAGAATGCTGGTATCAAAGTTATAGGCGGGAGTATTGGTGCTGATCCAGCTCAGCGTCGCACAATCAATTATGTCGTGTCGGGAGATTACAACAATAGCGCGGACACATTTGTCGTGAGTGAAAATTATAATGACCTTGCTCTCACGCTTGAAACCGAAATTAGAAAATCATGTAATACTATTTTCCCTCCTGAAGTATGTGAATATAATGCGAATATACCAAAGACTAGTCCAGATTGTGTGCCACCACCGGCTTCACCGTATTCATTAACTCCTAGCGTTACATCAACGAGTGGAGGTATAATATCCGGGTCTGACAGTGCGGCATTTACCTATAAAGTAAATAATAGCAGTACATTAACGCCAAGTGGAGAGACGGCATGGTCGGTATCGCGACTTGTTGTGCCAAGGGGTCAATCAACTGATCGACTAAACTATGCAGCTGGAGAGAACTATCGAGATGGATATAGTTGTAATCAACTAGTATCTCTTGCAGGCTCTGGAACAGAGTGTTCACAAATTGCCAATGGTACAAAAGTGTTTTCACAGGGTGATACCACGATGACGGCAGCGGAATTAGGTTCTGCGAACAGTGCTGCTGTAGACGATCGATGGCAAGTTGGTACGAAATTATGCTATGTATTTTCGATAGCAAAGCCGACCGAAAATGACACTCCTCGAGACAGGTATAGTCGCATCGTTTGTGTTGTAGTTGGTAAGCGACCAACAGTTCATGTCACTGGCGGTGATGTCACTGTAGGGTCGTATTTTTCTGCAGGCGACATCGTAAGTGGCGTGCTACCGGGTGCAAAGGGTAGTATTACAACTAAGACGGGTACGATAAATAAGACGTTTGGTAGTTGGGCGGAGTACGCAATAACTGCGCCAGGCTCAGTGAGTGGTATTGCCTCTGGGGCGGGATTTGAAGGCGGGTATGATGGATCTGTTGGTTCGAGCCAATTATTATGGAGTCGACTGACATTTGCGAATAGCAATAATGAATTCGGCAACTTTACTGGTGCAAATGGAATGAAGCCCGTTCAGAATTTCCCAAGCTATTTTCTTCGGGGTCGTACTCCCGTGGCTAATTTGGAAACCGCAAATACAGTGAGTATGAACGGTGGGTCGGTTGTAAGTGGCGTGTATCAAAAGTTAGATGGCGACATTCGACTTGATGCAAGTACGCTTGAAAAGGGTAAGCTGGTTATAGTGAATGTCCCCAATGGAACAGTGACGATTAACGGTAACATTACATATGCTGCAGGGGGCTATGCGTCGTTAGCGGAGATACCGCAATTTGTTATTATTGCTAAAAATATTGTTATTAATGCTTCTGTAACAAATATCGATGCGTGGCTAATAGGTCAGGCGGGTGATGGAAGTGGTGGTACGATTGCAACGTGTGAGCGAACTCCACCGTTAACATCCGAAGTGTGTAATGCACCTCTGACGATCAATGGACCGGTTGTCGCAAAACGACTTGACCTGCGACGCACAGGCGGCTCTGGCATCGCAGGAGCAAGCGGTGATGCTGCTGAGATATTCAATCTTCGTGCCGATGCATATTTATGGGGATTCAGTGAAGGGCATAGCTCTGTTCGAGCGCAGACAACGCAAACTGTTGAATTGCCTCCACGCTTTTAATAAAAGGGCTTTGCGATAGCATAACGCTTGTGTATAATGAAGGATAATATGGCAATTATAAAAGGCGTGGGTGACTTTTTCGGACTAGATATAGGTACGACTGCAATACGTGTCGTGCAGTTGACCGCGACGGGTCCAGATAAGTGGTCGTTAAAACACTATGGATATGCTCCGATAGATATCAAAACGGCAACAGCTGATTCGTCTGAAGCACGTCGTCGGCTGGGCGAAGTGATTATGACCGTAGTTGGGCAGAGTGGTATTAAAACAAAGAATGTTGCAATTGGACTGCCGTCAAACAAGACATTTATTACGGTAGTTGATATGCCGCTGCTTTCCGAAGCTGAATTAAAGGGCACGATCAAATATCAGATTGATCAATATATTCCCATGTCTCTTGATGACGCCAAGGTTGATTGGGCGGTACTTGGTCAGTCGCTTCATGATCCTTCGCAACAAGAGGTATTGCTTGCAAGCACTGCGGCATCATATTCAGAAGAGCGCCTCGAGCTGGTCGAAAGTTTAGGATTTGATGTTATCGCAGCCGAGCCGGATTCTCTTGCCATGATTCGATCACTGATCGTACCTGGTCAGTCTGATGCGCAAGTAGTGATCGACATCGGTGAATTGTCTACGAATGTGGCGATTGCCTACAACGACATGCCCCGACTCGTGCGTACTATTCCGAATGGACTTTCGACATTAGTAAGGGCGGCGGTTCAGAATCTCAGCATCGAAGACGAACAAGCGCGCCAGTTTATCCTTAAGTTCGGTCTTGCGCCAGATAAACTAGAAGGTCAAGTTGCACATGCACTAGAGAGTACACTCGATGGGTTTGCATCAGAGATCACGAAGTCGATCAAGTTTTTTCAGACACGGTACCCTTCAATCTCTATTGGAACGACGCTATTGTCCGGGTACGCTAGTATCGTCCCGGGTTTGAGTGAATACTTGGGCGCAAAGACTGGTATCCATTCAGTGGCGGGAGATCCTTGGAAAAAAGTTGCAGTTCCATCTGGTGATCAAAAACTGCAGTCACTGACATCAGAAATGGCAATAGCAATAGGATTGGCTCAACGGAGTAACAAAAAATGATAGAAATTAACCTTATTCCTGATGTAAAACAAGAGCTTTTGAATGCAAAGCGAATACAAACGTATGTCATCAGTGGTGCTGTTATTGCTGGAATAGTGGCTGTCTCGGTTGTTGTGTTGATGGGATTTTATCTTGTAGCGGTACAAGGATTGCTTGGTCGAAGCGTTGATGGATCAATAGAAACAAAAGGCGCTGAGCTGAGTGGTATTGATGATTTATCTAATATGCTTACAATTCAGCATCAACTAAGCAGTTTATCAGAAATGCATGATACAAAAAACATTGATTCACGTATGTTTGATATTTTGGCGGCAATTAATCCGCCTCAGCCAAACCAGATTTCAGTATCTTCTGCAAAGATTGATTCAGAAACAGATACGATCAGTATCGATGGACAAGCAAATAATATATATGATGCCGCGGAGGTGTTTAAAAAGACAATTCTTGGTACGACGTTGTCGTATACGGATGAAGATAACAAATCGATGACTGTGCCACTTACAGGTGAAGTATCGACGTCGGATATTAGTTTTGGTGAAGACGCCTCAGGAAAAAAAGTACTGCGATTTACAATGAGCTTTGAATACGACAGTGCGACATTTGCGCGCTCGTCCAAGAATCTTATTATTGCTCGGCCTGACAGTAAAAACGTAACGGATTCATTCCTTCGCATTCCGCAAAGTTTATTCAGCGAACGTGCAGCTAATGTTGGTGGGGAGCAGTAATCATGGACGGTAAGACAACGGGTATTCGAAAACGGCAGCAAATAACAAAATCTAACCGGACTATGTTTTTATGGGTGGCTGGTGCATCTCTTGTGATTGGATTCTCGGTGGTTATTGCACTCTTTTTATGGCAGCGGATCGATTTTGGGGATAAGGTACTGCAGCAAAAGAATGAGACGCTTGCGACGATCGAAAGCAATCTCCAGAACGTTCCCAAGCTTCGAGATAATATTCGTGTGCTTGAGACCGATGATAGCCTTAAGTCAACTCGATTGAAAGATACGGATAGAGCGGTGCAATCTGTATTGGATGCGCTGCCGGCAGATGCGAATTCGACTGCGCTCGGATCATCGCTTCAGTCTAAGCTTTTAACAGGTGTGAACGGTGTTACGCTCGACGCAATCAAGGTTGAGCCAGTAAAGGGTGTGGAAACATCATCAGGCTCAGGATCGAGTAGTGGATCAAATCAAATCGATTTCAGTTTTACTATTTCAGCAGCAAGTGGAAACGCTGAAAGTCTGCGGCAGGTTCTGCAGCAAGTTGAGCGATCAATCCGTGCGATCAATCTTACGTCGCTGACGGTTGAACAACAGGGTGCGAGACTGGTAATGTCGGCTTCGGGCTATGCGTACTATCAACCGGCACAGTCAATCGAGCTAAAAGATAAGGTGGTACGGCCATGAAAAATACAGATATCGCAGCAATAATTCTTATCGCATCATTAAGTATGCTAGTGGCGTACTTCGTGGCTGATGCTGTAATTGGTAAACCAAGTTCTGAGAGCGTTAAAGTGAAGACCGTAGACGCTATTTCTCCGAGTGTCGTCGCTCCTGATAGTACTGTTTTTAACGAAGACGCCATCAACCCTACGGTTGAGGTTATCATCGGAGATCAGGCTGCAAGTAGCAGTGCGGCTCAACCAAGCTCGGCGAATTAATAGAGGATATATGGCTTTACTGACGACAGATATGCAAGAGAAACTCGTCAAGCTCCTATCTGATGAGGGGCTTGTTAATCATGATACGCTTCAGGCCGCGCTTGCAGAGTCAGCGACCTCAAAGCGGCCGCTTTTTGCGCTCCTTACCGAACAGCGAATTATTGATGACGAAATGCTTACTCATGCAATAGCTGTGTTATCGGGTGTTCCGTATGTAAATCTAACGAATAGTTTGATATCTCAACCTGTGCTCGATCTTTTACCCGAGGATGTAGCTGAGCGTTTCATGGCAGTGCCACTTGCCGAGGTGCAAAATAGACTGGCCGTTGCTATGGTTGACGCTAGTAATGTGCAGGCGGTTGATTATCTCTCGAATCGCATCGAAAAGCCAATAAAGGTATTCATGGCTTCTGAGGCGGGCATTCGTCATGTACTCGACCAATATAGAACGGATCTTTCAACAATTGACGCCGCTGCTGAAGCTTCTGAAAAAGAAGCTGAACACGAAGAGAGTGATACTATCAAGACAATCGTCCAAGACTCGCCGATCAGTCGTGCGCTCAGTACTATTTTAGAATATGCCGTTAAGTCTCGTGCAAGTGATGTCCATATAGAACCATTGGAAGGCGCGCTGAAGATACGCTGTCGTGTCGATGGTGTCTTGCGTGAAATCATGCAGCTACCAAAGACGATTGAGCCCGCACTCGTCAGCCGTATAAAGATATTATCTAACTTAAAGATCGATGAGCACCGAGTTCCGCAAGACGGTCAGTTCGCTGTGAAAATTGCTAATAAAGAAGTCGATCTTCGTATTGCTATTAGTCCCGTTGTCTGGGGTGAACAGGTAGTAATTCGTCTTCTTGATAAATCAGGTAACTCATTTGATATCCGTGAGATGGGCTATGCTGGGCGCGCATTACGTACAGTAGAAAAGGGTATTAAGCGTCCAAATGGAATGGTGTTAACATCGGGGCCAACGGGTTCAGGTAAATCAACCAGTCTGTATGCATTGATCAAGCAGATTAAGGATGACAGTGTGAATATCGTCACACTAGAAGATCCGGTTGAGTACAAGATGGATGGGGTGAATCAGATACAAGTAAATGGTGATGTTGGACTCACTTTTGCGAGTGGATTACGATCTATCTTACGTCAAGATCCAGACGTAGTGATGGTTGGTGAGATTCGTGATGACGAAACAGCAAATCTAGCTGTGCAGGCCGCACTGACGGGTCACTTGGTGTTTAGTACACTTCATACAAATAGCGCCGCTGGTGTGCTACCTCGTCTACTTGATATGAAAATTGAGCCTTTTTTGATAGCGAGTACGGTGAACACTATTATTGGCCAACGACTTGTTCGTAGAGTGTCTGCGAAAAGGGATGCATACCAGTCAACACCGATTGAAACACAGAATATATTAACCACCGTTGGGCATCTGCTACCAAAGACACAGGCGGATGTTGCACGTGTTTCAGAAGATTTAGGTTATAAAGACTTGCCACTTGCCGGGCAAAACGCTTATACTCTAGTCAAGGGTAAAGATACCCCCGCAACCCCAAGGGGGTATAGTGGTCGTGCAGGACTGTATGAAGTTATGGATGTGACCGAGGATATTCAACAACTTATTGTCACTCACGCAACAACAACGCAGATCCAAAATTTGGCAGTAGCACAGGGTATGATTACCATGAGACAAGACGGATATTTAAAGGCGTTGCAGGGTATTACGACCATAGAAGAGGTCAATCGCGTAACAGCAGACACAGCATAATAAAGACAGGGTGGAAAAAATGACAAACCAAGAACTAAGAATTGAAATATTACTAGAAGAAGTTGTTCGCCGCAGAGCTTCTGACCTTCACTTGCAGGTAGGCCTTCCTCCGATGATTCGTGTCGATGGTGATCTTATTCCGGTTGCGGGGTTTAACGCGCTTGATGAGCCGGCTGTCGAAATGCTTGTTTTTGCAATTCTGGACACGGATCAACAACAAATCCTTGAAAAAGATAAAGAGTTTGATTTCAGCTTTGCATTTGGGACGCTAGGTCGCTTCCGTGTGAATGCATATCATGAGCGTGGTAATATTGCCGCCGCATTCCGCCTGATCCCAAATGAAATTAAGACAATTGCCGAGCTTGGCGTTCCGTCTGTTGTGTCAAATTTTGCTAATTTTCCTCGAGGACTTGTGCTTGTCACTGGGCCAACTGGTTCTGGTAAATCAACAACCCTGTCATCACTAATTGACAAGATCAACGAAGAGACTTCTCAGCATATTATTACCATTGAAGATCCGATTGAATTTACACATAAGTCCAAGAAGTCAGTCGTTGTTCAGCGCGAAGTTCATTATGATACGTATAGCTTTTCTGCCGCACTCCGCTCGAGTCTCCGTCAAGATCCAGATGTTGTATTGATCGGAGAGATGCGCGACCTTGAAACGATCAGTGCTGCGATTACAATCGCAGAAACTGGACATCTGGTGCTAGGTTCACTTCACACGAACAGTGCAGCTCAATCAATTGATCGTATGATTGATGTTTTCCCTCCTCATCAACAGCCGCAAATTCGTGCACAGCTTGCTAATATTTTGATGGCGATCTGTTCTCAGCGACTTGTGCCTGCAATTGGCGGTGGCCGAGTAGTAGCAGCTGAAGTATTAATTGCTAACCCAGCTGTACGCAATATTATTCGCGAGGGTAAAAGTCACCAGCTGGATGCCGTCATCCAGACTGGTGCAGATTCAGGTATGCAGACAATGGATAGGACGCTTGTTAGTCTTGTGCAGAACGGTACGGTCACATATGATGATGCTCGCAGTTTTGCGGTTGACTTGTCTGAGTTCGAAAGGCTAATGCGGGGCTAAGTGTGCGCAAATTCACCTACGAGGCAAAAGATAGCTCTACGGATAAGGTCGTCAAGGCTACTGTTCAAGCTGACTCCGAACGATCTGCTGCAAAGCTGTTGATTGATCAGGGGTTTGCTCCGATAACCATCAAAGAACAAAAAGATGGTGAGGGATTTTTCGATCGTCTCAGTAATCGTATTACGACTAAGGATAGGGTTGTCTTTACTCGCCAGCTGTCGACACTGATTGCTGCAGGTTTACCATTTTCTCAGAGCTTACGTACCGTGCTAGATCAGACGCCGAATAAACGGCTTAAGGCTGTGACACAAGAGGTGATTGTTTCGGTTGAGGGTGGGCGTTCATTGCACGAGTCGTTCTCTAAACATCCGGCGGTGTTTGACAAGCTATTCTTGGCGCTTGTTGCGTCGGGCGAGGCGTCTGGCACGCTCGATGATGCATTGCAGCGCGTAGCCAACCAACAGGAAAAAGATGCAGCGATTGTCGGTAAAATTAGGGGTGCAATGATATATCCACTAATCGTCCTTGTGGTGATATTTGGAGTGATGGCATTCATGCTATTGACGGTTGTTCCTCAAGTTGAAAAGCTATATAAAGATCTGAATCAGGATCTGCCATTCCTAACCTCTACGATGGTGACATTATCACAATTTCTTTTGAATTTTTGGTGGCTTGTTATTATTGTGATTGGTCTTGCTGGTTACTTCGGTGCGCAATATCTTAAGACTGAGTCAGGCATCCGTATGGCTGATCAGTTAAAGCTCAACGTTCCTGGATTTAATGGAATGTTTAGGAAGCTCTATATGGCGAGGTTTGCACGTACGACGCAAACGTTGCTTGTGACGGGTGTAGCAATGCTCGATGCGCTGCGTATAAGTAGCGAAGCGGTAAGTAATACGGTCATTAGCGACAACATTGATCGTGCCTCTGAGCAGGTAAAGGGTGGAAAGGCGTTGTCAGTCTCACTTGCGACACAGACATATATTCCAGAACTGCTTCCGCAAATGGTGCGTATCGGCGAGCAGTCAGGCCGTATTGATGAAATGCTTGGCAAGACTGCTAAGATCTACGAAGATGAACTTGATCAAGAAATTCAAGGTATCTCTACAGCTATTGAGCCAGTCTTGATGGTAGTTTTGGCCTTGATGGCTGGTGGTATGGTCGCAGCTATATTGCTACCAATCTATGGTCTTGTTGATACTATGAGTATATAGACAAATAAGAAGGCTTACTGTACTATAAGCGTAAGCGTAAAACGCAAATTAAACAAGTTCATAGAAAGGGTGGAAATTTCATGAACACAGCAAACAAAAAACAAAATGGATTTACAATCATAGAGGTTGTTTTGGTGCTTGCAATTGCAGGACTTATCTTCTTGATGGTATTTGTTGCACTACCGTCACTCCAGCGAGGTCAGCGTGACACACAGCGAAAGAATGACATATCTCGAGTTCAAGTGCAGATGACTAATTATCTGACGTCTACTCGTGGATCGGTACCTGATGATCGCGATAGCCTGGGTGGCTTTGTCGAAGGATACCTAAAGGGAACTTCGTCGAATTTAACTGCTGGAGATGAGTACAAAGATCCAAATGGAAATAACTACGTATTCAAGTTTGGCACTCCGCTAAATGAGCAGGACAAGAATACCATTGGCTACTACAACAAGAGTGCCTGTAAGACTGATGGTACTGGTGATGTTGATTCGACAGACGCAAACCGTGATTTTGCCTTGTTAATTAAACTAGAAAACCAGACTGCTCCTTATTGTATTGATAATAAATCTTAATACGGTGCCAGCTCTGCAAAACCTCTCTTATATATAAGAGAGGTTTTGCTTTTGATAATGACCTGGTAT
This sequence comes from Candidatus Saccharibacteria bacterium RIFCSPHIGHO2_12_FULL_44_22, assembly GCA_001790515.1. Taxonomy (GTDB): domain Bacteria; phylum Patescibacteriota; class Saccharimonadia; order Saccharimonadales; family Saccharimonadaceae; genus MGCS01. The sequence goes on along the minus strand of MGCS01000002.1, from coordinate 43,318 downwards.
CATAAGTGGAATGGAACAAGGGTTTATTGTGGCTGCTGTCGGCGTGTTTGGTTTGCTTTTCGGGAGTTTTGCTGGCGCAACTGTTTGGAGACTTCGAGCTAGGCAATTAGTTGAAGATGTAGCAGAAGGCGAAGTAGTCGACAAAAAAGAGCTAAAAATGCTAAAGCCACTAACGGCTACCAGCCTAAAAGACGATCGATCTCGATGCTTGCGTTGTGGGCATCACTTGGAGTGGTATGACTTGCTGCCGCTCTTTAGTTGGTTGCAGCTAGGTGGAAAATGTCGATACTGTCACGTGCGAATAGGATGGTTTGAGCCAGCCATAGAGTTGGCGACAGCCACTGTATTCGTTGTTTCTTATCTGGCATGGCCCCATGAGCTTGCTGATCCAATGGCTATCGCGCAGTTTTGTGTATGGCTTTGTGCGCTTGTCGGTCTGATCATTCTATTCTGCTATGATTTACGGTGGTATTTGCTTCCCGATAAAATCATGTTTCCCGTTATGGGAATCGCCAGCATTTATGCTTTGCTGGTAACGGTCAGTTCACCGTCTCCTCTAGCAGCTTTCACGTCACTCTGTTTTGCTATAGGTGTACTCAGTGGCTTATATTATGTACTGTATTTTGTCTCAAAGGGCGCATGGGTTGGATTTGGTGATATAAAGTTGGGACTAGCCTTGGCGCTACTCTTGGGTGAATGGCCACTTGCGCTATTAACACTGTTTCTTGCCAATGTGATAGGATGTAGTATCGTGCTTCCAGCAATGCTAGTTAAGAAGATCGGTCGCTACTCACGCGTTCCGTTTGGTCCAATGCTGATCGGTGCGTGGTGGATTGCTACTATGTGGGGCGGTGCTGCTATTACGTGGTATATGTCCGTGTCATTTATGACATAGCTATTAGTGATGTATAACGCTTGTGGTATAATTTATGCCAGATGACTAGTCAAAAGCAGTGGGGATTTACAATTATAGAGCTCATGCTCTTTCTTGGCATTACGGGTGCGCTTTTTGCTGGATTACTGGTTGGTGTGAATACGAATATTAATCAGCAGCGGTACAAAGAAAGCGTCGTTTCTTATCAAGGGTTATTAGAACAGCAATATTCTCGCGTGTATAATCCCCAAAATAGTAGGCAAGGCAATGAAACATGCACTGCAGAGGGCGGTGTTGAAAGTGTTACTGATTCAGGCCAGGCTCGAGGTACCTCAGGATGTGTCCTGTTAGGCCGTTATGTCCAAATTAAGAATGATGGTATGAAAATAGAAACTGGTGATGTGATAGGTGTGGAGCCGGCCGCTGCTAGTAATGGTATTAGTGATGTAGACGCGATTGCCGCCTATGCGCCCCGCAAATCACCGATAAACATACAGGAATATGATGTTGAATGGCAGTCATCGTTATACAGCGCCAGTCAAGCAACATCGAGTGCGTCGTTTTTGATTATACGCTCACCGGTGAGTGGCCTTGTGCGTGCGTTTGGGCAAGATGAGCCGCTCCCTACGGTTTTGTCAGACATGATAACAGTAGGTGCGGCAGGTTCATCGATCAAGGCCTGTGTCCGTAATGCTGCGAGTATCGGATTGCCAACTCAATCAGTAACGGTGAATGCAAAGATTGCAAGTCCTAGTGGAATCCAGGTTAATGGAGGTGATACTACATGTTAAGGCGAAGGGAGTCCGGTGATACTATCGTCGAGGTACTGTTCGCTGTAACCATATTTAGCTTAGTCGCTGTGAGTGGCTTGTCGATTATGAACCAAGGACTTGGTATGGCACAGCGTTCACTCGAGATTGGGCTTGTACGTCAGCAAATTGATATGCAGGCAGACGCACTCCGTTATCTTAATCATGCATACGTCTCTGACTATGGTAAAAGAGGTGCGCCGACTGAAATGTGGCAACAGACTATCGCTGCTCATGCTGTCAATAAAGCGCAAGATTACTCGGCAATGATTAACGATGAAAAATGTCAACTCCCGTCAACGAGCGGTGCGGTGACGATTGTCGGATCTGACGGAAGCCCCTTTGTATTAGATATCAGTAAGCTGTCGTCCTCGCCAGGGGCGGCTGTGACGGGTGATGCTGCAACATATGCCCAAGTTCGGACACTAGACGAAGGTGTTGCAGTAGGTGAGGGGCTATGGATTCAGGCGGTCAAATCACCTTCTTCCGAAGATAGGCCAGGATTTTATGATTTTCATATCCGAGCATGTTGGCGATCGCCTGGGCAGGTAATGCCATTAACACTAGGCACGATAGTGAGGCTGTATGAGCCACGTGGGTAATAGTAAAGGTTTTACGATTGTTGAGTTGATGCTTGCGATGGCATTTATATCAGTGCTTATGGTGGCAATCGCGATGACAGTCATTCAGATAATGAATGCGTACAATAAAGGCATGACACTACGCTCTGTCGATCAAGCTGGCCGTAGCGTGAGCCAGGATATACGGTATACTCTTGCCTCATCTCAAATCCTTGATGTTGGTGCAGCTGGCGAAGGCGGGGTTGATTTTGTTCCGCAAATTCAACTTGGTGGCGTCATAAATAACCCCGACGGCGGCCGCCTTTGCACTGGTTCGTATAGTTATATCTGGAATACTGGTAAAGGCTTGAGTAATCCGATTAACCGATTTGCAACTGGCGATGATGTTATTAGACTAGTCAAGATTCGCGACAATAGTAAGGCATATTGTAATGTTGTCTTGACACCTCAGGTGCAGCGTGAGGGCGCATCAGAGCTGCTAGGATCAGAAGATCGACAACTTGCCGTGCAGAGTTTTAAGATTATTACGGCCGCAGCCGACCCTATCATGCAGCAGGCACTCTATAAAGTGACGCTTGAACTAGGAACGAGCGACGAAAATGCTTTGAATCGTGACGCTACTGTCGCAACAATTGACACCAACTGTAAGCCACCAAGTGATGATGCATCACAGCGAGATTATTGTGCGGTAAGTAAGTTTGAGTTTAGTGCTCGAACTGGAAATAGGGGGAATTAGGCGATATGGAACAGGTGTATCAGTCCAAAAAAGAACGAATGCGTGGAGCAGTATCAATATTTGTAGTAATATTCAGTGCGCTTCTTATTACAACGATTGCTGTTGGTTTTATAAGAATTATGATTCAGGAGCAACAACAGGCTACAAATACCGATCTCTCACAAAGCGCACTAGACTCGGCAAATGCAGGTGTAGAAGATGCGAAACGACTACTCGTTCGGTATGGTGATTACTGTCAGGGTTCAACGGCAGCAAGCTCGACTGCTGAGTGTGTACGGCTGAGTCGTGCACTATCAGAAAACGCGTCATGTAATACGATTCAAAAATCGGGCATAGCTGGTGAAGAATCGGGCGACGAGGTGAGACTGCAGCAGACAGGTAATGCAGCCGATGAATTGTTGGAACAGGCCTATACATGCGTGAAGATTCAGTTAGACACAACTGACTATGTTGGTTCGCTGTCGACTTCAGATTCGAAAATGATACCCTTGAAAGGGACAGCGGATTTTGATCGTATTGATATTGAATGGTACTCGCAAGCAGATTTGAAAGACTCAGGCGGCGATGCTGACGACACTATTCAGCAGATTATGCTTTCTGGTGATACCGAACTACCGAAACTAGCAGATTGGCAGGCGAATCGTCCGGCGATGTTACGGCTGCAGCTTATACAGTTTGGTGATACATTTCAATTATCTGACTTTGACAAGAAAGACGACAGTACATCAAACTCTCGAACACTTTTTTTGAACCCAAGCATAGCAGGACGAAACTCAATGAATTTTAGTGATGATGTACGAGGTTCACGCACATCAGGTTCGTTGCAACAAGTTGCATGCGACTCTAACTTTACGAGTGCAACAGTTGATCGCCAGTATGCATGTAAAGCAACGATTCTCCTCCCCCCTGCTATAGGTTCAAGCGATCTTCGCAGGACGGCATATTTGCACGTTGATAGTCTCTATAATGACAATACGAGCTATCGTATTCAAATGGCTAATGGTTCAACGCCAGTGACCTTTAGCAGTGTCCAGCCAATTGTTGATTCGACCGGTCGTGCAAATGATCTGTTTCGTAGAGTACAAAGTCGTATAGAGATTGATAATAGTACATTCCCTTTTCCACAATCAGCACTTAGCGTTAGTTCAAATCTCTGTAAGACATTTCGTGTAACAGATACAGAGTATGAAGCCGGTGAGTGTAGTTCTGAATAAAATAAGTATCCATTCGCTACAAACTTGTATCGCTATGAAACTTCTCGTAAACTTCACGAAGATGCTGATCGGTGATATGGGTATAGACTTGCGTGGTACTGATATTACTATGACCTAGCATGCTTTGGACACTACGTATGTCGGCTCCATTCATTAATAAATCTGTGGCATAACTATGTCGCATTGTATGTGGACTGACATGTTTTGTGATACCTGCCAGACGAGCATAGTGACTAAGCATGCGTTGTATGCTGCGCGCGGTAAGTCGCCGGTAATCTCCAGAGTTTGTCTCTTGTGCATTACGACTATAACTAATGAACAGGGCGGGTAGGCTATCAGACCGTCTATCGAGGTAGTCTGTTACTCGTTGCGCAGCTGCTTCACCTATGAAAATAGGTCTGTCTTTCTGACCCTTGCCTCGCACCATGAATTCGCGGCGCTGCACGTTGATATGGTCTCTATTTAGGTTAACGAGTTCTGAAACACGGAGCCCACTCGAGAACAAGAGTTCTATGATTGCCCGATCACGAAGGCCGCTTTCCGTCTGAAGGGGTATCTGTAAAAGTAGTCGCTCGACTTCGTCATAATGTAGAAATGTCACTTGTTTTCGATTTACTTTTGGTAATATTATCTTATCTGGACTGAGGCTTTGTATGTCACGGCCTGAAAGATAGCCAAGAAAGCCACGGAGAGCGATAAGGTGATAGCTCTGTGTAATTGTCAGAAGTTCATTATTGTTGTAATTTTTATATCTATTAAGCCATAGTCGATACTTACGAATAATCTCCGATGTTATTTTATCAACGATAATATCATTGGTGAATTCAACAAAACGTTCAAGATAGAGGCGGTAGTTTTCGGCAGTCTTTGCTGATCTACCCCCCTCAACTTCAAGGTGTTCGATATATTCAAGTATGAGTTCTGATGTATACATATGCTGTATTTATCATAGCGTAAAATGGGTAATATCGGTAGAATGGGTCACATGGATATAGCTCACACGATCGTTCTTGGCCTTATTCAAGGTTTGACAGAGTTTATCCCTGTAAGCAGCTCAGGTCACCTTGTCATTGGGCAGGAGTTATTTTTTGGTCAATCAGAGCATCTTTTTCTTGAGTGGATCAATATCGGAACACTTTTAGCCCTACTAGTATATTTTCGCATACGGATTACTTGTATAGTAAAAGACGTCTTTATCCATAAAGAATATAAACTACTGAGGAATATTTTTATTACAGCAGTGCCAGCTGGTGGCATCGGATACATGTTGGCCGATTTTATTGGTACCGCTTCCTTTTTTGGCAGTGTTGTGACGGTCATGGTAACGCTCGCTGTTGTTGGTGTCATCATGATTAATATTGATAGACTTCCTAGGTTAACTCCTGTTTTTCATTTGCGTGATCTAAGTCCTGCACGTGCACTTATCGTAGGGCTAGTTCAAGTGTTGGCACTAATTCCCGGAGTGTCACGCTCGGGCTCGACTATAATCGCAGGACGGTTGGTTGGACTAAAATCTGATATGGCAGCAGAATACAGCTTTTTGGCGTCACTACCGATAATGATGGGTGTGACACTAAAGTTGGTGCTGAGTAGTTCGGATAGGCAATACTTTATTGATAACGCCGTGCCGCTTGTTATTGGCAATGGCATCGCATTTATATCTGGCTTACTTGCTGTAGGTTTCTTGATGAAATATCTCGCAAAGCATGGACTGAGCTTATTTGGATGGTATCGTCTTGCGCTAGCTGCTGTGCTAGGATGCTTACTTCTGGTACAATCGATCAAGTAATAAAGGAGAAAGTATGAGTTCAGATAATATCGAGAGAACATTGATTTTATTCAAGCCGGATGCCGTTCAGCGTGGAATCGTAGGTGAGATTTTGACACGTTTTGAGCGAGTTGGTCTAAAAATTGTCGCTACCAAGATGATTGCGCCAAACAAAGCGCATTACCATAAGCATTATGAAGAAATTGGTCAAATGATTACTCGTCGAGGCGAACATACGTTCGACATCACACTTGACCTAATGGTGCAAGGACCGGTCATTGCTATGGTATTTGAAGGCGTAGAGGCTGTATCGCTTGTCCGTAAACTTGTTGGGACAACCGAACCAAAGTCTGCCTTACCTGGTACGATACGAGGCGATTACTCACACATGAGCTTTGGCCACGCTGATTCTGAGGATAAGGGCATTCCAAACCTTATCCATGCAAGTGGTGATCCAGATGAGGCGGAGAAAGAAATCGCACATTGGTTTGCCGACAATGAAATTTACGAATACAAGACCGCTCACGAGAAATTTACTCGTTAATTGCTGCCGTAACATAAACGACAGAGGGGTTATTCCTCTGTCGTTTATGTTACAATAATGATGCAATATGCCTCGGTAGCTCAACTGGATAGAGCAGATCCGTCCTAAGGATAAGGTTGTAGGTTCAAGTCCTTCCCGGGGTACCAAAAATGTCATGACAGAAAAAATAGAAGACAATCTTGATTTTGAAGGACAGCGCGATGGAGAGCAGCTGCTGTTTATCTTTCGTCGCCATCCTATAGCGATGCGAAAAGGTTATTACATGCTTCTTATTCCGCTTGCTGTTGGTTCATTACCTGCACTCATATGGCCAAATATATTAGAACTTTTTCTTTTGCCTATAGCGGGACTGATTATCGGCTCGTTATTGTTCCTCTATCATTTTATTATGTGGTATTTTACGATTTATATTGTAACTGATCAACGGTTACGACAGGTCACTCAGAAAGGGTTTTTCGGTAAAGACGTTGTCGAATTGCGACTGTCAAAAATTCAAAACATAAGCTATAATATACCTGGATTCAGCGGAGAGATATTTGGCTTTGGTACGATTGTTATTCAGACATTTGTTGGCGATCTGGTGATCCATAAAGTCGAGCATCCCGATAAAATATATAATAAACTCCAAGATGCAGTAAGCGCTGCATTGGTCGAGCAAGAGGTAGAATGAAAAAACTTCCACGCTTAAAACGCAAGAAACAAGCGGATCAAAAGCCGGCTCGTATTACGAACGAAACAGTCGCAGAGCACCGTGAGCGGATTCTCGCTGGTGGGCGACGCTTTAAATATCCTGTACAATATGCGCGTCATCGACTTGTGTTTAATACGATTTTGATTAGCATAGGTGCGCTTGTATTAATTGTATTATTTGTTTGGTGGCAGTTGTATCCTCAGCAAAACAGTTCTACATTTTTTTATAGAATTACCAAGGTTGTACCGCTTCCAGTTGCGGTAGTGGACGGTGAGTCTGTTGCATATAGCAATTATCTTGTTGCATACCGCTCGCAGATACATTACTTGCAGGTAAAGGAAGGTTTGAATACAGACAATGCCGACAGCAAGAAGCAACTGGAGTATCAGCAGAGGCGATCGATCGACAACGCTATCTCAGATGCATATGCGGCCAAGGTCGCGCGAGAGCAAAATATTTCCATTACGACAAAACAGGTTGACGACGCATTAAATCAGCAGCGCCAATCACGCGATGGAGTTGCGTCAAAAGAAACGTACGATGCAACTACACTCGATCTATTTAACTTGAACTCACAAGAGGTGAGGGGTATAACTGAACGCCAGCTCTTGAAGCAGGAGGTGGCATATAAGATTGATTCACTTGCAACAGCGCAGCGCGATAAAGTTGTAGCTGCGCTTGCCGCTGACAAAGATAAAGATTTTGACAAGGCAGCTGCTGCTATAGAGAGTGATGGCGCGAGCAAGATACTGTCAGGAGTGGAGCCCTTTGTTCCTAGGACAAATAGGGATGGTGGGCGTGCTGCTACTGCCGCGAAATTACAAAAAGGAGAGATGTCGCAGCCATTTAAGTCAACGACTGGCGATGGGTACTATATCGTCAAGCTACTAGATGTCGACAATGACTCCCGTGTCAGCTACGCGTATATAAAAATTTCCCTTACGGCATTTGATTCAAAGGTAAAGCAATTACACGCTCAGGGCAAAATAAAAGAATATATAACGATTCCCGAGATTCAAGCGCAGTCAATTCCGTCGCAGTAGTCAATTAAAAGGAGGTTACATGTATACAGTACCTGAGTTAAAGTATGGATATGATGCTCTTGGAAGCTATATCAGTGCCGATATTATGAAACTGCACCACGATAAGCATCATCAAACATATGTTGATAAGTTAAATAAAGCCATTGATGATGCTCCGGCATTGCGTGAACGACCTCTTGAGAGTCTTCTTGCCGAGCTCGATAGCCTACCTGATACGGTGCAGCAAGCGGTTCGCAATAATGGAGGCGGTCATTTGAATCATACACTGTTTTGGCAGTGGATGTCTCCAGATGGCGGGGGCGAGCCAACGGGTGCGCTAGCAAAAGACATTGAGGATAAATACGGTTCATTCCAGCAATTTGTGGACGCATTTAGCGCTAAGTCACTTAGTGTCTTTGGGAGTGGCTGGGTATGGCTACAGCCTAATCTTGATATTATCACGACGGCTAATCAAGATAATCCACTTATGAGTGGCGGTGATGCACCGTTACTCGGTTTGGATGTATGGGAGCATGCTTACTATCTCGACTATAAAAACAAGCGAGATGATTATGTGCAAGCATGGTGGAATGTTGTGGATTGGAACTTCGTAGCTGGGCGTAGAGATATCTAGCGAGGGTACGGAGATTGCGAGGAATCACTGGGAGTGGGGTTAGTTTCCCGCTCTTTTGCTATTTCGAACATATCCTTAGGTTCTTCATCATCAAGATACATAGATGAGTGAGGCGTCGTCGATGTGTAGGGTTGACTACTTAGGGGCATTGGGGGTACGGGTGGAGCCGGCGGGAAGTATGTCGGGGGATTGTCTGTTTGCGTGTTTGTGTCTGCCGAAGGCATCGACGGTTCGGCTATGTGCTCTCTCCAGTTGTAGCCATCTTCAATAACGACTGTCTGGCTATTTCCAAAACTATTAATTGATTCATATTGACGCCTTCTGATCGCAAAAAACACGAGGAGTCCTATGACCACAATAGCGACACCACCAGCTAGAACACCGATGAATCCCAGCCAAGAGAATGACGTTCCTGGTACGAGTGCGGCTGCAGCCGGTAATTCAAACGGATATGTTTGCAGTTCAGGAGCATCACCATTGGCAGGGATCTCTTTCTTTTTTACCTCAAAAGTAACTGATTGTGATGAACTTGTTGTTGTGACGGTTCCTGTATATTTTCCTTCACCGAGTGAGAGGTTAACAGTACCATCCTTACTTGTTGCATAACTTTGTTGTCCGATCTTTATCTTTGCACTTGACGACGGGACTCCACCTTCGGTGACGATCAGTCTAACAGGGTATCCACGGGTTACTATTACTGCGCTATATGAGCTTGTTTTTCCATCATCTCCGGTTCCGTTGACGACAAAATAGTATCGTGCCCCGGGTAGTAGATCTTTGAGTGTACTCGTGTAGACGCCATCTTCTCCCTTTTTAGTTTCTGTTTTTGTCGTTATTTCGTCACTCGATGTACCATATAACAGCTCTGCAGATCCGCCAGTCGCCTTTAGCTTCCAGGTGATTATCGCTGTAGTATAGGATGGTTCGATGGTTACGGAGTTTACGAGGCCAGTTGGGTCAACCGTTGTTACGCTATCCTCTGTAGTTGGTTCGGTAGGTTCGGTGGGCGTAGGAGTCGGGGTCGGTGTTGGAGTGGGCGTAGGAGTCGGGGTCGGTGTTGGAGTGGGCGTAGGAGTCGGGGTCGGTGTTGGAGTGGGCGTAGGAGTCGGACTAGTAATAGTGTATGTGGCAGTGTTTCGATTAGTGGCTGACTGATTGATTGTGCTGTTGCTTCCAAAGCCAAGTGTTGCCGTCCCGGCTGCGGTTGCTCTAAAAGTTACAGAGAATATTTGAACTTGACCTGTTGGCCCTGGGTTCTGTGTGCCGCTAAAACCAATTGCGCCTGCATTCCGAGATATAGTCGGATTATTATAATTGCTTCCGTTTGTCGATGTATCAAGTACTGTTAAAAGATTTTGAGGATATGTGAGCGCGCCTGATACGTTACCTGTGCTGCCGGACGCTGCCTCGACGTAGCCTCGTACATTTACGCTGAATGTTCCTCCAGTTGTGACCTGTGAGGAGTTTGGCGTTATGTAGAGGGTATTGCCTGCGGCATAAGTAGTATGAATTGTGATAAGCGAGCATACTAACACAAACACGCATAGCAATGAAGTGAGGTGTTTATTTATGAGCGAGAAGAACTTCATGCGAGCTTGCCCTCAATTCCATCTTCTGTTGACTGTGTTTTAAGAGGATGCGCGATGCTAATCTCTGCCTGATCAGAATCATATTGGTAATTCCCATTAGGCACACTCTCCGCTGACAGGGTGGTCGAAGTTGTATTGTTTTCTGTTAATTGAGGTAAGGCGTTAGGCGTCTGTAAAATTTGAGGAGTGACTGTATTAACTTCAATCTGCTGCTGAGGGGCGTCCCACATATCAGGCATCTCTGGTTCTGATATATTTGTAGTATTATTAACACCTTTTATTCCATCAGTTGTATTTAAATCATCGTTATATTCTTGACCTGTTTCGTCTGATACAGGTTTTTGTTCAACTGATGTAACTGCAGTATACTCTTGTTCGTCAGGGTTCATTTTCGCTGGTATAGGTTGCTCAAATTGGCTAGCAGGTGTTTCGGTATAGGAATCATGAACACTCGGTTTTGTTTGCCACAAGTAGTCTGTACTGACAGGCAAGGGACTGACCGTTTGTTCTAGTTTTCTCCTTCGATATATAAGAAAAAATATGCCACCTCCACCTATTAAAGCAACAGCGACAGCACCGATAACTAGTGGCCCGATCAATGAACTAAGATTGGTGGTGGACGAGCCTGTTTGGGCACTGGCGACATCAAAGCGAAAAACTTGACTCTCTGGCTCGGTATTGTTTGTAGGAATAGTTTTTTTCATGACCGGAATCGACACTTTTTTAATTGTTGCATCTAATAGTGTGATAGTTGCATCGTATGTTTTATCCGACAACTCTAATTTCACCATGCCATTGTTATTGGCTTTATAGGTTTGGCCGTCAACTGCAAGCTGGGCATTTGCACTTTCTTTTTTATTACTTGTAATGTAAACAATTACCGGATATCCACGAGTGGTAAAGGCGCCTTCGTAGCTTGCTTTTTTATCCGGTGTTGCGGCCTCGTAGGATGTTATTGTGTAATAATAGCGAGTTCCCGGTGATAAATTTTCAAAATTAGTTGCCGAAGTCGTGTCATCTTTCTTCGTTACTGTGCTAAAGGTGTCTTTTTTAGCACGCGATGTTCCATAGAACAGTTCCGACACTACATTCGGTAAGGATGTCTTCCATGTGAGTGAGTTCTCATTGCGAGTTGTCGTCGCGGAGACATCCTTAATTGACAGGTCTCCTGCATCTATTTGAGTAGGCGTTGTATCATCTGTCTCTATAATTGGTGGTGTTATGTCTTCGGGTATTGAGGTAGACTCGCTCGCTTGTGGAGTGCTCGACTGAGGCTGTGTCGGCGTTGGAGTGGGCGTAGGAGTCGGGGTCGGCGTTGGAGTGGGCGTAGGAGTCGGGGTCGGAGTGGTGCAGTTAGGGGGCGTTCCAACTTGCCCTGCAGGGCAAGTTGGAACGGTAATAGTATAAGTGCCTCCTGACTTAGTGGGCGCCACTTGATTGTAGTTGCTATAGTTCACGACTGTGTTTGATGAGAAGGAGGGTTTTGCGGATCCGCCGTTAAGTGTCAAAAACGTAATAGTAAACAGTAGAAATTCGCCAGATGGAGACGGTGCTTTTGAGCCATTAAATGTTATTGTACCATTTGTATTGTTGACAGTTGCGGTCATATTTGGATATGCGCTGCCGCTAACCGATGTAGCTGTTGCCCTTAGGAGTGTAGCGGGGAAATTAAGTGTGCCTGACGTGGTAGAGGTTACGAATCCGATATAATCGGAGCTAGCTCTAACTTGGATACTAAAGCTAGCACCTTTAGTAAGCTGTTGTGAGCTGGGAGAGAGCGAAATGCTTGAAGTGGCTGCTGAAACCTGATGAGTAGACACCAAAGAAAACACCAACATAAAGGTGAATATAAGCGATAAGAATTGTTTTGGTTTTGTCATGCTATTTTTGTTGTTTGTTTACAGATGTACTGATAACGATATTGTACCACGTATATCCACTGAGAGTAAATAAAAAAGACCGTACGGTCTTTTTTATTATATAAACACTTTCTTGGCGGGCCCGACCGGATTCGAACCGGCGATCTCCTCCGTGACAGGGAGGCGTGATAGGCCAACTTCACTACGAGCCCGTATGCTAATAAAGCTTTATGTATGATAGCAGTTTTATATCCTCTGTGCAACAGGTTGAAATCGTTTCCTTTTCTAATCCATACTGATATAATTATTCACAAGCACATGTGCCGCTGTAGCTCAGCTGGTAGAGCGGCGCTTTCGTAAAGCGTAGGCCACCGGTTCAAATCCGGTCAGCGGCTCCACGACGAAGTATCGTATCTGTGATTTAGCAATAAATAGAAGGGACGCATCCCGTACATTCATTATGAAATTAACATTCAACCAACTCATCAAAGACATAACGAGTGATCGCCATCTTATGGTTGTACTAGCTTGTCTCGTTACGATAAGCATCATATTCTGCATTTATATTACAGTCAGCCTAAGGCCAAGTGAACTTCAGGTGGTGACACACTATTCCGCCTTCGGTACGACTAACTTCTATCGAGATAAGTGGTTTTATCTCGTAGGATTTGTTGTATTTGGTCTGGTGAATGCAATTGTGTATGGTGCACTCGCATGTAAAATATTTATGCACAAAGGTCGCGCGCTTGCAATTCCATTTGCGTGGATGGGAGTAGTTGTGATGTTCGTCGCTATTTCTGTCTTGTACCAAGTTCTGAAAGTCGCATCACTTACATAATCATGCAAACGCTTGATATACCGCTCGGCAAACGATCATTTTTGTATAGATTTTTTGAAATGGTTCCGGCGCTCCTGAGCTACGGTGCGATCATTTTGTTATTGGTGTTGTCACTTATAGATCCACTCTACGCCGCCGTGTATCTGATGTTGGTTATCATCACTACTCTTATTAAGGCTATAGGCATAGCGTTTCATACAATCAAGGGACACCGTAACCTAGTTGCTGCCCAGAAGGTCGATTGGCACGCACGCCTTGTAGATCTTGAACATGCAATTGATGGCATGGAGTCATCCCAACTTAGTCATGGAGGGTCATTTGGTCGTGTAGAGCATGTAGAGAATATCAAGTCTATTTTAAAGCAGCCGGAACTCTATCCACGACCATCGTCACTCTATAATGCAGTCATTATTGCCGCATATAATGAGTCGATTGATGTTCTCGAGCCGACATTGCAGTCTGTAGCTACTACAGCCTATAATAATCAACAAATGATAGTAGTAATTGCCTACGAAGAGCGTGGCGGAAAGCAGATGGAAGACACAGCTCAACTTTTAAAACGTAGATATGAAAAATCCTTTAAGGCGTTTCATCTTGTCAAACACCCTAAGGATATAGCGGGTGAGGTCGTCGGCAAAGGTGGGAATATAACGTATGCGGGCAAATTTTTACAAGCGTGGTTTGAAAAACAACGTATTGCATATAAAGATGTCATAATAACAACACTTGACAGTGACAACAGACCCCATAAGGAGTATTTTGACTATGTTACGTATGAATATATTGTCCATTTAGATCGTAAGCGTTTATCATATCAGCCTATTTCACTTTTTCTTAACAACATTTGGGATGCTCCAGCGCCAATGCGAGTACTTGCAACGGGCAATTCGTTTTGGAATATTATCAGTTCAATGCGCCCGCATACGTTACGAAACTTTGCGTCTCACTCCCAGCCGATGGATGCGCTCGTTGAGATGGATTTTTGGAGTACCCGAACGATCGTTGAGGACGGACATCAGTATTGGAGGAGTTATTTTCATTTCAGAGGCGACTATGCTGTCACTCCAATTATGGTGCCAATTTATCAAGATGCGGTACTTTCAGATACGTACAGGAGAACGCTTAAGGCACAATTTATTCAATTGCGTAGATGGGCGTATGGCGCCTCCGATGTCCCGTACGTGGCAACGAGAGTGCTCTCAAGCCGTCGAACTGTTCCGCTTTTTGGGGGTCTTGCGCGCCTGATTCGTCTTATTGATAGCCACGTTACTCTTGCGAGTGTTGCAATACTTGTAGCCGTAGGGGGCTGGATTCCGTTGCTGATCAATAGCGAGGCGGCACGTAGCATTGCTGCACATCAGTTGCCCGAGGTTATTAGTGGGGTGCAGCGCGTTGCAATGATCGGAATTTTCATTATGGTATTTTTGACATTTAAGATGCTTCCGCCTCGCCCGGCTCGCTACAAGAAGCGTCGTAATATATGGATGGTATTGCAATGGTTTCTCATGCCGGTGACCGGTATTTTATATAGCGCGGCATCTGCATACACGGCGCAGACTGCACTTCTACTCGGTCGTTATTATGATAAATTTGACGTTACCGAGAAGGCAACTGTTAGCGCAATCGCACCAAAGTCACACAAAAAGCATTGATTGCCTTTTCAATTGAAAGAAGGGCGTCCGCGTTTTCTAACGGTTGTTATAAGGTGGTGTTTGGCTGCGTATTGGATTGCTGCTAATTCGTCAAAACGCTTTAGAGTTTGATATGTTTTTTCAGTGATTATAGATGGGGTAAGTTTTTGGTCATTCATTGATAATGCATCTTCGACTGTCTGGGCTAGCCACAGGCTATCGTATTGAGCCGCATTCGGACTGTGGCTGAAAGAACGAGCGATACTAAGCAGTAGTTTCCCTAGATTGAAGGTCGAGGTAGATCCATCGATTAGTTGAATTTTCTTATTTTCAGCCAGCGCCGGACGTTCGTAGGTTGTGAAGACAACTCCACTTTTAAGACCTTGTCGACGCCTCCAAACGATAGGAGCGGTTTTGCTTGACCGCGAATTAATTACTTTTGTCGGTTCGTTCGGTGAATTAATACATATCATGACTATATATTGTCATACAGCTATATAAAATGCTAGTGGATAAGTATGTTAATGTGTGGGTAAAACAAATATACCTCCATCATGCGTTGATAGAGGTATGAGATGTAGGCTGTTTAAGGTGTTTGCTTTATATTACTTTTTGCCGGGTCGTAATTGGACTGATGCTTTTGCTTCGTTCCACGTACGATCGTACTCGAATCCTATGGTGAATTTTTCGAGTGCTGATGGTTTTTTTGTAATAGCTGTTTGTTTGTGTTGATTAGCCATGAAATTATAATAGCACAAGCGTTATAATATGTCAAGTAGTATAAATCAATGGGACATATCATAGAAGGTATTTTGTATGAAAATAATCATGTAAATCGATGTGGAAAAATAGTAATGATGTGTGGGTAAAAAGTAGCAGCCCCCAGGGCTGCTACTGTAATGGATTATCGTGTCATCTATCGTTGTGTGATCATAATGGCAAGATTCGATATGTATTTCGCCGGATCGACAAGCTTGTTTTTTCGGAGATATGCAAGATGGACTTCTACGAATGGTAGCTGGCCTTCGGGGTACGCCGTTGCAGTCGGACTATACATTGATTTGGTGACCATATGTGGATTATCCTGCATCAATAGTAGCTTTTCTCGTGCTTCATCGAGATTGATATAGGTTGAGGTTATTGAGCTCATCATGATCTTTCTTGCACGGAGATTGTGCATATGTTATCTCCTAGTATGCTCCCTCTATTGATAAATACCTAATTTTAAGTTATTTATCAATATAATATAGACAAAAAATAGAGATCGCTGGTGCGATCTCTATTTATAATATCGTGGTGGGCAATGCAGGATTCGAACCTGCCACCTCGTCAACGTCAATGACGCGCTCTAGCCAAATGAGCTAATCGCCCTCGTTTTGAATAACTACTCAGTAGCTGTTTAATAGTATCAAATCAAGACAAATGTTGCAATAACTGGGGTGAGCAGGTATTATAAAAATGAGCATTGACACGGGGTAACTATCCGTCGAGCTCCGTGGGATGTCATACTGTGCGATAACGGTATTTCAATAAGTGCTCTTGCGGCTATAGTTGATGCCTAAAGAGAAGTCCGGTGGAACCGCCCGAAGCTAATGCCTAAGGGTCCGAGACATGCGATCAATGGATTTATTTCTAAATGAGTCTATACATTGCATGTTTTTATTTTATTTAAAAGGAGAACACAATGAACGACGAACAACTACACGCAATGAGGCACAGTTTGGCGCATATTACGGCCGCTGCCGTGCAGCGACTATGGCCAGAAGCTAAGTTTGGCGTGGGGCCGGTCGTCGAGAATGGATTTTACTACGATATAGACCTTGGAGATAAAAAGATATCTGATGCGAATTTTGCTAAAATTGAGAAAACAATGCGCGGGATTATTGATTATGGAGATGACTTTGTTAAGTCTGAGATGCCGATAGACGAGGCAATTGAATGGGCAAAGAAAAGTGGTCAGCCGTATAAAGAAGAGTTACTTAATGATTTAAAGCGAAGCGGAACGACTGTCGCTAAAGATCTTGATCGTGATGAGTTGGGTACGATTACTAACGGTGATGCAGTAGTCGATAGCGTGTCTTTTTATAAGAATGGAAATTTTACTGACCTTTGTAGAGGGCCTCATGTTGCAAATACGAAGAATGTCGGTGTCTTTAAATTATTGCGAGTCGCTGGTGCGTATTGGCGCGGTAAAGAAGGTAATCCTCAGATGCAACGTCTTTATGGCGTCGCATTTGCTACTCAAGAGGAACTAGATGCGCATCTGTACATGCTAGAACAAGCAAAGCTTCGTGACCATCGCAAATTAGGAAAAGAGCTTGATTTGTTCACATTCTCGCCGCTCGTAGGCGGCGGCTTACCACTATTCACACCTCGTGGTACGGTTCTTCGCGAATTAATTGGGGCATTCTCTCAGCGTCTTCAGGGATCGGCCGGGTATGATCGTGTGTCTATCCCGCATATTACAAAAGTGGATCTATACAAGGCTTCGGGTCACTATGATAAATATCCCGAACGTTTCGATGTGACGAGCGTGGAAAGTGACGATTTGTTTATGATGAAGCCTATGAATTGCCCGCACCATACGCAGATATATGCGTCACGACCTCGAAGCTATCGTGACTTACCGGTGAGATACATGGAAAACACGGTTGTCTATAGAGATGAGAAGGCGGGTGAGCTGCATGGTTTGAGTCGCGTAAGAGGTGCAACGCAGGATGACGCGCACGTGTTTTGCCGCACTGATCAGATAGAGCAAGAATTTACATTAATTATGCAGATGATTCGTACGCTCTACCAAGAGTTCGGATTAACATGGCGTGCACGGCTCAGCTTTCGGGACGACTCTGATAAGTATCTTGGAGATCCGAAGCTTTGGGAGAATGCTCAAAACACGATCGAACGGGTAGCAAAAGAACTGAATCTCGACTATTTTATCGGAGAGGGCGAGGCTGCATTCTATGGGCCAAAGATAGATATTATGGCGACGGATGCATTGGGTCGAGAGTGGCAGCTTGCAACTCAGCAGCTTGACTTTGTACAGCCAGAGCGTTTTGATCTCACCTACACTGCCGATGACGGGACAAGCCAGCGTCCAGTCATGATCCATAAAGCACTGCTAGGCTCATTTGAACGTTTTCTGTCGGTCTATATCGAGCATACGGCTGGTTGGTTCCCGTTATGGCTTGCACCTGAACAGGTGCGCATTCTTACGATAAACGATACAGTTATCGACTATGTTGAAGAAATCGAGGAGACACTTCGAAGTGTTGTATTAATGAATCCAGTAAAATACAACGAACTGCGATTCACTCGCGATGATCGAAACGAAAGCCTTGGCAAAAAGATCCGTGAGGCAACAAGCTGGAAAATTCCCGTTCAGCTGATAGTTGGACCGAAAGATAAAGAGTCCCGTGAAGTAAGCGTGCGGACTCAGGCTGGTGAAGAAAAAGTAACTATTGATACCTTGGTAGAGTACCTGAAAGCATTATAGTATGGCACGCCAGACTATTGCGGTTGATGTCGATGATGTATTAGCAGATCATGTCGAAGCATTTGTTGCGTGGAGCAATGACAAATATGGCACAGATTTTACAGTTGATTCATATGTGGATTATTGGCCAGAACTATGGTCTATAAGTCATGACCAGGCTGAAGAGCGCGCCATACTTTTTCATAAAGAACGCCATCATCGTCATTTTGTGAACAAATCTAGTGCTTTGCCAGTACTAAAGCAGCTGCAAAAGGAGTATGATTTGGTAGTTGTGACCGCACGACGCGAGAGCATTATCAATGACTCAAAAGAGTGGCTGTCAAAATACTATCCAGATATTTTTCAGGATGTTCGATTTGTCCCTATATGGGAAAAAGACAACACTGTTACGAAAGCGGCAATATGTCAAGAGGTCGGAGCCTCATATTTGATTGACGATATGCTTCGTCATTGTATTTCGGCCGCCGAGGTAGGTATCGAGTGCTTATTGTTTGGCGACTATAACTGGAATAAGCATGACGCGCTGCCTCGGGGTATCACTCGTGTATCTGATTGGCAGGTTATCCAGGAGTATTTTGATGCCAAGCGAGCCTGACGCACATTTTCGGATGAAGGTGGAGGAGCTAATAGCTAGCGTGCCTTATGGCCATGTAACGACATACGGTGATCTGGCTGCATTAGCTGGCCATGCAACGGCAAGTAGAGTTGTGGGTGGTATTGCTCACTATGGAAATCAAAATCTGCCATGGCACAGGTTAGTGAATCGATTTGGCGGTTTAGCGTCAGGGTTTCATGGTGGTCGTGAAGTGCAAGCGCAGTTACTTGAGCAAGAAGGGGTGCACTGTACGGAGTTTATTGTTGATGATTTGGAAAAGTTACGATGGAAGTCGGATCTATGAGTGGACTGTTGCCATTAATTGTTATCCAGGGCCCAACGGCAAGTGGAAAGACAAGATTAGCCATTGAATTAGCAAAACGATTTAACGGGGAGATCATTTGCGCCGACAGTAGGACAGTCTATAAGTATATGGATATTGGCACGGCAAAACCAACACCTTTGGAGCGCAAGATAGTGCCTCATTGGGGGTTAGACATAGTCGAACCGGGCACTCGCTTTACTGCTGCAGACTTCAAGGAATATGCAGTGACAAAGATTCAGGAAATAAGAGCGCGAGAGCATGTTCCGTTTCTTGTTGGTGGAACAGGGTTGTATATCGATGGAGTGGTGTTCAATTACACTTTTGGCTCAAACGCCAACGATGTACTTCGCAAAGAGTTTGATACGTACTCCATCGAGGAGTTGCAGAATTATTGTATAAAAAACAACATAGATATTCCAGAAAACAAAAACAATAAACGCTATTTGATACGCGCCATTGAACAAAAAAGCGAACCTCTATCCGTTAGCAGCGTCCCGATAGACTCGAGTATTATAGTAGGAATCGCAACAGAGAAAGATAATCTGCGAGAAAGAATACAGCAGCGGACTGAACAATTATTTGAATGTAATGTTGTTGAAGAATCAATAAAGTTGGGCGAAATGTATGGTTGGGACAATGAGGCAATGACAGGAAATATATATCGTTTAGTTAAATCGTATTTGGACGATGAGCAGACGTTGGCGGAAATAAAAGAGAAAAACACAACGCTTGATTGGCGTTTAGCGAAGCGACAGTTGACTTGGATGAGACGAAATCCGTACATCCAATGGATGCCTCTCGATGAAGCTGAACACTATTTGTCAAACATACTCGTAGCAACACATAAATCATGATATGATGAGAATAAGAAAGTTACTGACTAGAGACATAATGATTGACGCACTATTTGGTTCAAAAACACGAATAAAATTACTCCATCTATTCCTGAATAATCCAGGTAAGTCGTTTTACGTACGAGAGATTACTAGATTGATCGATGAGCAAATAAATTCTGTACGAAGAGAATTAGCAAATATGATGAATGTAGGTATTGTCAGTAGCGAAACAACCGACAATAAGCTCTATTATGAAGTTAATCAGCGGTATGAGCATTACGTACCACTTCGTGCAATATTTGCGGATCAGCACGTTGAAGCGGTTGTAGAAGTTGTTAGTGGTAATACTAGTTGGCATGATGCACTAACGCAAATACCGGGGGTTCGTCTAGTATTAACTGCAGGTGTACTTGTGACGGGTTCTGCCAGTGCTGTTGATATACTTATTGTAGGCGATGTATCACCAACAAGATTAAATAAAATGATGAAAGATATCGAGAAGGCAGAAGGCCGCGAATTAAATTATAGCGTGCTTAGTTATGACGAGTTCTACTATAGGTTGAGTGTTCGTGATAAATTTATAACAGAGATATTAAATGGCAAATACTCGATTCTGGTGGATACCGATAATATGCTGAATAGTCACAAATAGGAGAAATGATATGTTTGATATTGAATATAAGGGTGGAAATGGAATCGTTATTTCAACCAAAAAGGCCTCGGTAGTTATTGATCCGAAGTTGTCGGTTGTCGGTTTAAAGGATATTTCGACAAAAGACAGCGTTGAGATCGCAACAGAGGCTCGCTTTGCGACGAAAAATCCTGATGCAAAAATTCTTATCGAAGGACCGGGTGAGTATGAACTCGGGGAATTCTCTATCAAGGGTGTTCGCGCTACTCGTCATTTAGATACGGAATCTGATGAGCCTATCAGTACGATGTATCGTATTGAAGTGGGTGATGTCCGCATTGCCGTTGTCGGTAATATTGCACCAAAACTACTCGAAGATCAATTAGAGGAATTGGGAGTTATTGATATTCTGGCCATACCAGTTGGTGGTAGTGGTTATACTCTTGATGCAACATCCGCAACAGCTATTGTTCGCCAGATTGACCCAAAGGTTGTAATACCTGTTCATTATGCGGACAGTACATTGAAATACGAGGTGCCTCAGGATACGTTAGAGACATTTACGAAAGAACTGGCCGCCCCTGTTGAGGTAGTAGGTGCTAAGTATAAAGTGAAAGCATCTTCATCCATCCCTCAAGTGCTCACTGTTTGCGAAATCTCTCGTAGTTAGCATATTTGCTTATAAAAATAACCTCCCTGTTTAGGGAGGTTATTTTTATAAGCATTGCAATTCTATTTTGCTGGGACTAGGATCCCTTTTTTCTTGAGCGTGCGGATTGCCTGAGTACTCAGGGTCATCGTGACTTTTTGACCATCAACTACAAAAGTTTTCTTTTGCAGATTAGGTTTGAAGACACGCTTTGTGCGACGCAAAGAAAAGCTGACATTATGTCCGAATTGCTTGCCTTTACCGGTGAGTTCACATCGTGCTGCCATAATTATTATATCCACTTATTTTTTACAATCTGTACCAGTATAACCTCTCTGGTATAAAACGTCAAGGTGAAGTGGACTTCACTGGATTTAGTGATGGGCGCAATATATGCTTGATATATTGTTCGTACGAAGAGCGATAGTAAAGGAGCGATTTTATGAGTTATGAGCCAGAGACTCATCCATTGCAGGCAGTTATTCTTAGAAAGTTATTGTTTGTAAAGAATGCAACGTTTTCAGAGCTGCAAAAAGGATCGGAGGTAACAAGTGATCATTTCAGCTTTCACATCAGGAAACTGGTTGACGAGGGATTTGTCGAAAAAAAGGCTAGCGGTTATCAGTTGACGCGAAAAGGTAAAGAGTATGCTAACCGAATGGATACTGACGAGAATGAAATCGAGCGGCAACCAAAAGTCTCGGTGGCAATTACTATTGAGCGCAATGGGGTAGATGGCACTAGAGAATTTTTGTTTCAGCAGCGGAAGAAGAATCCATACTATGATTTTTGGGGGCGAGTTGGAGGAAAAATGCGCTGGGGTGAGACTGTCATTGAGGCCGCTCGGAGGGAATTGAAGGAAGAGACGGGGCTAGAGGCTGAGCTTGAGTATAGGCTGTTATATCACAAACGTGACTTCGATAAAAACACGGGTAAACTTTTGGAGGACAAAATATTTCTTTGTGTTTATGCGAATAAGTTCACCGGTAAAATGATTGAATCGTTTGAAGGCGGGGTTAATCGATGGATGACGCACGAAGAATTTCAGCTACAGCCGAAGCGCTTTACGAGTGTTGATGAATTTAAGCAACTAATGGATGACGGAGTGCCGTTTGCTGAGCGAGAATTCTATTACGATGAGATTGAATATTAGGTGGGCTTACGGACAAGTGCTGTATAATGAACAGTAATGGACGAATCGATTATACTTACTGTTGTTATCGCACTTGGTGTCATTTTGTTCTCTATGACGCTTCACGAAGCTATGCACGGCTTTGTCGCTAATTTTTTGGGTGATGATACGGCAAAACTCCAAGGACGACTAACGCTTAATCCTATAAAGCATATTGATCCATTTTTAACTATACTGCTACCAACGGTTTTAGCGATAGCGGGCGGCCCAATATTTGGTGGTGCTAAACCTGTTCCGTTTAACCCTGATAGGGTTCGTTACGATGAATGGGGGGCTGCGCTTGTTGCAGTGGCAGGGCCGCTAACCAACCTTTTACTCGCTTTTATATTCTTTGGTGTGTATGCTGTTGCTCAGCCAGATCCAACGGGGCTTGCGGCGCGTATACTCGGTACGGCCGTGTCCGTAAATCTTGGCTTTTTCATCTTTAATATGATACCGATACCGCCCCTTGACGGGTCGAGAGTCCTATATGCACTTGCTCCAGAATTTGTTCGTCGAGGTATGGAGGTAATAGAACAATTCGGCATCTTCTTTGTATTTGCTATAGTCTTGCTTGCAAGTACATTTATCGGGCAGTTGATGATGAGCGCTATTCAATTCTTCCTGGGTATTTTTGGGCAAATATTTGGCGTGTCCTAGCGAACGCTGCTATAATTAAAGAGTCCCAAAGCCATCTTGATACGTATGATTTTCCTAATATCATATGATCGGGAACCCGAATGATTCGTTTCTGTGGAAACGATTTGAGGATAACCACCTTGCATTAAAGCGGGGAATATCAAGTGTCAGGAGCGGTTTTTGGGGCATATTTATGCTTATTTTTACACGTCATAAGACGTGTTTTTGTGTGCTACACTGTGAAGAGAACGAGATTATAGAAAAACAGAAAGAGTAGTATGAAGCAGCGTATATCCGTGCGAGCATTAATCAAATCCGACAATAAGATACTGTTGCTTCGTCGAGCCAATGGACGAGATAGTATTCTTGGAAAATATGAATTACCGGGCGGAAAGCTTGCATATGGTGAACAACCTGAGGATACGCTCCGTCGTTATCTCCACGAGGACGCAGGACTGCATATACAGACTGCTGAGCTATTCGATGCTGTTACTTATATTGATCGCGATGATCGGGATATACAATATGCAGTCATTGTCTACGAAGTGGTTTTAGCATCAGGCCATCATGATTTGAGGTTAAGTCAAAACTACGATGCCTATTTCTGGAAGATAGAGTCGGAAATACAACATGAAAACATAACCGATTTGACTAATCTTCTCTTGGGGATCGTGCATCAAGAATACGTAACAGATATAAGCGCTAACATTGTAAGCAACAATGATGATAAAAATACATCTAAATCTGTTATCATCTATTCAGACGGTGGATCAAGAGGGAATCCAGGGCCATCAGCTGCAGGTTATGTAATCATTGATGCTTCTCAGGAAGTTGTGAGCCAGGGTGGTGAATATTTAGGAGTTACTACTAATAATCAGGCTGAGTATCATGGTTTGCGATTAGGACTCGAAAAAGCAATCGAGCTTGGCTATAAGAACATTGATTTTCGATTAGACAGCATGCTAGTTGTTAATCAGATGAAGGGGATATATAAAATAAAAAATAGAGAACTATGGCCGATCCATGAGCGAATTAGAACATTGCTGATGGAGTTTGATAAGGTGTCTTTTTCGCATGTTCGACGTGAATTTAATCAATTGGCTGATGGAATGGTGAATCGAACACTTGATGCACACTCGAATGAAGACTAGTTTGCTATAATACACATAGGCAGTCTGTTGAGCGATCGCTGGTATAGTAATATACGAGAGGAAAGTCCGGGCAGCATAGGGCATGACAGTTGTTAACGACAACCGGGGGCGACCCTAGGGAAAGTGCCACAGAAACGAAACTACCTCGCATGAGGAAAAGGTGAAACGAGTGGGGTAAGAGCCCACAGCATTCCGTGGTGACACGGCGTGAAGGTAAACCCTGTTAGCTGCAAGGAGGTCTGTATAAAAGGGCGGCTCGTCCGCAGGCCGACACCCGCTTGATCCGTCAGGCAACTGACGGGCTAGATAGATGATCGTTCACGACAGAACCCGGCTTATAGATAGGCTGCCAACTAAAACAACTCGCATTTAGCGAGTTGTTTTAGTTGGCGACAGTGAAACACAGTCTTATTTCACACTTTTGATGACAGTTGTAAATGCCGCAGGTTCATTGACGGCAAGTTCTGCAAGGACTTTGCGGTCAAGCTCGATATTCGCAGTTTTCAATCCAGCGATCAGTTTTCCGTATGTCGTACCGTTCTGGCGAGCGGCGGCATTGATACGAGTGATCCAGAGTCCACGAATATCACGTTTCTTATTGCGACGATCACGATATGCATATTGAAGCGCGCGGATAACGGCTTGCTTAGCAAGACGAAATGACCTAGTACGGTTATGTTGCATGCCTTTTGCAGCTTTTAGTATCTTTTTGTGCTTGGCACGTGCAGTAACTCCTCGTTTGACTCGCATAATTAAACTCCTAACGCTCGTTTAACGTTTTTAGCCATACTGCCGGTGACAGTAGCGCTTGTATTGATGGCACGCTTACGGCTCTTGCTTTTTTTTGCAAGCAAGTGCGTACCGAATGCTCGGCGTCGAGTCAATTTACCTGTACTGGTAATCTTGATGCGCTTTGCAGTACCTTTGTGGGTCTTCATTTTAGGCATTATTTACTCCTTACTACTATGCTCAGATTGCGACCAGCCATCTGAGGCTTTTGCTCTAATATTGCGTCTTCTTCGAGGAGCGCTATGATCTTGTCGATCATTTCGTAGCCAAGTTCTTTATGAGCCATTTCGCGGCCACGATAAAATATTTGGATACGTACTTTGTTACCTTCTGACAGGAAGCCACGAATCTTACGTAGTTTTATGTCAAGATCTCCCGAACCAATCTTCAGACCAAATCGCATCTGCTTCAGCTCTCCTTGCTTGTTGCTTTTGCGATTTTTCTGCTGTTCCTTCATCTTCTGATACTGGAATTTACCCCAGTCGACAATCTTAACGACAGGTGGATTTGCAGTTGGTGATATTTCGACTAGGTCTAATCCAGCTTCTTCGGCTGCTTTGAGCGCATCACTTCGTGACATTACTCCTAGTTGTTCACCGTCGGCACCAATGACACGTAATTCCTGTGCTTTAATTGCTTGGTTGATGCGAATTGATTGATTGATTGCGAAGTCTCCTTTTTGAAGTGCAATTATTTTGAGCGTTACTCGATAACTATCATAACAAATATACACCGGTAATACAAGGGTGAGTATGGTGTTCTACGACTGACTTATATTTGCTCGATACTGCAGTGCTTCACTGACGTGTCTCGGTAGTATGTCCGCGTCACCGTCTAGATCAGCAATGGTACGAGCAACTTTGATTATCTTGAAGTAACTTCGTGCGCTTAAATTAAGTTTTTCTGTGGCTGCCAGTAGCAATGTACGGACTTCATTGGATAGGCTCAGGTGCCTTGAAACTTCGTTACTTGATAGTGAGCTGTTGTATTTGTCACTTCTACTATATCTATTAAATTGAGACTTAGTCGCAGAACTGATATCCCTAATAGCGTCATGATGTTGTGAATAATTCAATATGTTTGTGTTTATTAATGAATCGTTAGAGATCCGTGATACATTGAGTATCATATCAATGCGGTCAAGGAGTGGGCCAGACAATCTTTTTTGATAGGATAACAGCTGGGTGCTAGTGCAAGAACATTCTTTCGTAGGGTCGCCGTAATGACCACAAGGACAAGGGTTCATTGTCGCTACTAACATAAAGTCGGCTGGGTAGGTAATACGTCCGCCAGCTCTTGCGATTGATATCTCTTTGTCTTCTAAAGGTTGCCTTAAAGCCTCTAGTGTACCGCGTGCGTACTCCGGAAGTTCATCAAGGAAGAGCACTCCGAGATGAGCTAAACTAATTTCTCCTGGTTTCGGTTTAGTGCCTCCGCCCGTTAAAGCAATACGACTTGAAGTGTGGTGAGGGGATCTGAATGGGCGACGGGTGATGATCTCGCCGTCTACTTCACCTGCGATACTATGAAGCTTGGTCGTTGCTATTTTTTCAGAAGCAGTAAGATCCGGCAGGAGCCCGACAAGCGTTTTTGCGAGCATTGTTTTGCCAGCACCAGGAGGACCATTGAGAAGAATATTATGTCGTCCAGCTGTTGCGATCGTCAATGCACGTTTAGCTGTGTCTTGACCGTGGATATCGTCGAGTTTTGGTCCTGCGTGATCTGCATGAATTTCTCGGATATTAGAAACTGAATGGGGGTGAGCGATGGTTTCTTTTTTAAGATGAAGAAATAACTCTTTGAGTGTTGAAATACCAATGACTTCTATATCCTCGATTAAGCACGCCTGTTCGGCATTCTGTTTTGGCAGGTAAACGCGCTCATATCCGGCATTCTTAGCTGTCTCTGCTATATTTATTGAACCTCTTATGGGTCGTAGTGCACCATCTAGCGCTAACTCACCGGCATAGACGGCCTTATTGACCTCTTCTTGGTGTAATTGTCCACTGCTGACGAGAATGGATAATGCGATAGGAAGGTCGAAATGAGCACCATCTTTCGGTAGTTCCGCGGGTGCGAGGTTGATCGTAATTTTCTTGGATGGAAACTCGAGCAGCGAATTGCTTATTGCACTTCGAACGCGCTCTTTGGCCTCATCGATTGCTTTGTTGCCCATGCCAACGATCTGAATTGTTGGCAATCCTTTTTTGGCATCACTTTCAACTTCAATGATTGATCCATCAAAACCGATAGGGGCAACTGAGATAATGTGTGCTACCATAATTTAATTTATATTTAAGCATAACTATATTTTTGATGCAATGCGTGCTATAATGAAAGTACTGGTTGGGGCTGACTATAGCTTTCGACGAGAGGAATTTAACAGATCATTTTGCAAGTCGATCGTACACGTTACGTACACTTTTTTAATTGCTAAAACAACTAAAGAACGACTCGCTAACGCGATTGCACGAGTAACAACTCCTGCTCAATCAAGTTACGCATTAGCAGCCTAGGCTGCGTCCATTCGATATCAACAGGCGACATACTGATCTCGAATGTTATATTTATGTCGCTTACTCCAGCGTTGCGCAGCGGCGGTTCTGGAGGACACTTTGCCGCGTGACATTCTATTCGTTTCTGTTTATCTTATAGAACAAAATGTCGTAAAGAATAAAGATAAAATAAACTTGTAGATAAATGATCAGTTACTTCTCGGACCGGGGTGCGATTCCCCGCAGCTCCACCAATAATATTATTAAATACCACCTAAACTATAGGGGGTATTTTTTTGTTTCGTCGAGTTATCGACAAAAGAAAACAACCACCTGCGAGTAGTGGTTGTTTTACATGTGGAGTTTTTGGAGTCGTTGTTTATTTTTGGCTTCTGTATAAGTTTTTTATTCAGAAGCTACCCCTATAATATGACGACAAAGCGCTTGTGTCAACAAAAACATACTATTTCTTTTGGTAAAAAATACTACGTGTGGATAAGACTATATATGGTGGCTTTTGTTACAAGACTAACCATAGGATTATTCTATGTGTCATATCTTTGATGCGGCGTGATGTATATTGGTGTCAAGAAGCGAAAAGTAGTATAATGAATATAACCTAAATAGGGGATTCGTGAAGACTATGAATGACGATGAACAAGTAGTAGATAATGTACCACCGTCATCTCGTGTCACTGAGTCGAATCCACGCTCTTATACTTTTCTTGTCAATATGAGTAAGCGACTAGGTGCTGTTGCTACAAAATCATTCGTTGAAGTTCGACAATTTTTAAACCACGAAGTGACGTTTAGTCCTTCGGAGCGGTTCTTAAATGGGATGTCTAAGATACGATCACAAAAACAGAGAAATAATGATGTTGATGGCCATAAAATTGACCATTCTGATTACGGAGAGAGGGCTATTGATGGAGGTTCGTTGCAGGGTTTAGCTGAAAAAGAGCGTGCAGTGGAGGAGGGTGAGACGGAAGTTGATAGTAGTGGCGATCTGCATAAGGTAATTAAGCAGTCGCACGAGACACTGGCTTCTGCTAATACTGTGTTCCCTATAACGCTCTTTCCGGACACGGTATTCGTCGACCGAACTAAAGTAACGATTATTCGACGGGACTTTTTTTGGTCATCGGACACGATGAGTATTCGAATTGAAGATGTGCTCAATGTATCGGCGACCGTTGGTCCATTGTTCGGATCGCTGACGATTGCTAGCCGTGTTATGAGTACGATTGATCATTTTCAAATCCGACACTTCTGGCGAAATGATGCTATTTACATGAAACGCGTTATTCAAGGATATGTTATTGCACAGCATAACAAGATAGATACTGCACACTTATCGAAGCAGGATTTAATTGAGACATTGTTAGAGATCGGCAACGATAAACAGCAATAGAATATTTTATTTACAACGTTGTAAATAATTATAAAACTGCATTATTCATCTGTTAGGGAATAGTTGTAAAAATGAAATTCATACAATACATCATTGAACTATTGACCATGAGTAGTTCTTATGCTATTATTCAAACAAGCTTTTAGACAAAGACAAAAAAGCAAAACTGTACCTTTCACAATTTAAAATCTGACTAATCGGAACTATTCATTTTTAGTGGAAAACCGATAGCGGCAGTTGGCAATAAGAAAAATAGTTACATCCTGTAGCAATCGCTCTTTTATTATTGTTAGTATGTTGACGCTATCGATGCTCTACTATTCATTTGGGTAGTATTGAGTGCTCGATATGAGTACCGATGCATCTAGAACAAACCTTGCTAATCTCTAGTAGTGTCAATTCTAGATGTGTCGTGGAAATATATCGAAAGCGACTATGCTCCTGTAAAGGAGCGGTCAGAACGTCACGAGTGACAAGCTGTTCATTGGAGCACGCGCCAATTAATTATTTTTTAGCGGCGGTTGTAGCAACCAGAACATTATGGCTTGTCACTCTGACACCAAGCTATACGAAAGTATAGCTCTTTTTAATTTTCAAAGGTATAGTGAGGATATGCTAGCTCGATTTCTTATTATTATCGCAATCGTATCAGGGGTAATAATAGCCGTTATACTAAACACAACGACACCAGCCAGCGTTGGCGCTTTTGGCATTTTAGCGGTATTTATTCTTGCATATCTTATTCTGCTTTCGTTAATGACGTTTCTTGTCTATGGTGTTTCAATGTCTATCGCAGCAGGATCAAAGATGATTGGTATAAAGCAGTCATCAGGACGGCTGAGTCTTCAAAAGGCATACTATTATGCGACCATTATTGCACTAGCCCCCATCATTACTATCAGTATGCAATCGATTGGCGGCGCTGGTCCGTACGAGCTTGCCCTCATAGGTCTATTTGTTGTAATAGGGTGTCTCTATGTGTCGAAAAGAACTGTACGTTAGGCGGTTTTAATTAAGATGTTTATGGTATAATTACAGATATGAATCCAGAGCTGCCATCTCCACAATTTAATCCTGAACAGCCGGCTACTAATTACGAGCAGGGGGGCGAGCTTGGACAGAATCTTGCCAATCCTGAACGTGCTGGCGAAAGAACTCCTGAACGTGAGCAAAACATGCGCTCGATTGATAGGAATTCTACTCCCTTGCCGCCGCCTGTATTTCCCATTCCGATTCCGCAAACTCCCGTACAGCAGCCAGCTCAGACTGTTGTTGTTGATGATGGAAATCCAGTGTTGGCGGGTGATGATGATCTGATAGAGAAGGAGTGGGTCGATAAGGCGAAGAAGATTATCACCGAAACGAGAGACGATCCGTATGCTCGTGAACGTGAGGTGAATAAGTTACAGGCTGACTATCTACAAAAAAGATATGGGAAGGAGCTGGGGTCATCTGATTAGGATGATACGCAAACTACCATGGCAACACTTTTTGTAACTTTATTCATCCTAGTATTTGTCGGTGCGGCAGCGCTCTTTTTTGTATTCAGTCAGTACAAAAAGACATTACGAGAGGCAAAGAACTACGAACGTGGATTAAAGATGGTGCCAATGTTTATTCATCTTCCGCCGGCCAGCGAAGATCTTGAGAAGGGTAGTCGTGATGAGCGAGACTTCACCGAAGAGGTGCTTTCTGAAGCGCAAGTAATGTATAACATTATAGCGAGTACAGCCACAAAGGGATTCAAGAATCGAATATACGGACAGCGGCATATATCGTTTGAGATTGTCGCCAAGGGGGGGTTGGTGCATTACTATGCAGTAGTTCCAATAGTGCTTATTGATGTTATTAAGCAGGCAATTGCTGCGGCATATCCTGCCGCACGGCTTGAAGAGGTGAGCGAGCACAATATTTTTAATCAAGCAGGTAAGATGAGCGGTGTAATCGGCGGAGAGTTTACGCTTAAAAAGAAATTTACTTATCCGATCGCTACGTACCAAGAGTCAAAGCGCGATGCTGCGCGAGCCCTTTTGAATGCTTTGTCTGCTGCATCGCGTGAAGATGGTGTTGCGATTCAGTTTCTTATGCGTCCTGCCCAGGAAGGATGGGTACGTACCTCTGTTGATGCAGTGAAGAAGATTCGTGACAATAAAGGTGGATCAAAGGGACTTGGAGTAAAAGACGCAAAAGGTGCAGTTGAGCTGCTATGGAAACCACCGGAAGCAAAGGACGATAAAAAGCCCGAAGATAAACAGCTGACGGCGCTCGAGGAAGAATTGATCAAGGCAATCGAGGAGAAGACACGTTATCCTGGATACGAAGTGCTAGTACGTGTTGTTGTCTCGTCAAACACGACAGAACACTCTCAAGGTTTGTTGAAAAACATCGTCGCAGCATTCTCACTCTTTGATTCACCAGGTAAGAATGGTTTCAAATTTACTTTATCGCGAGATATCGAGGAGTTGGTCACATCGTTTATATTTCGATTCTTTCCACAAACCGTTAATTACAACATTTTAAATAGTGTTGAATTAGCAACGATATTTCACTTACCTGATCAAAGTAGTATTCCGACATCCAAAGTGCAACGTCAGATGAGTAAGCAAGTTGATGGTCCGACTGACATTATGGATAACGGACTGCTGTTGGGGGTTAATGAATTTCGTGGAATTAAAAAAGAAATTCGCTTGAGTGATAATGATCGTCGTCGACATACGTATGTCATCGGGCAGACGGGTGTCGGTAAGTCTATCTTTCTGGAAAACCTGGCGTACCAAGATATGCATAGTGGAAAGGGTTTTGCGTTTATTGATCCACATGGAGATTCCGCAGAGGCGCTACTATCAAATATTCCAAAAGAACGCGTTGAAGACGTCATCTACTTTAATCCAGGCGATTTAGAGAATCCGATCGGATTGAATTTGTTTGAGTGGGAGACGGAAGATCAGAAAGACTTTTTAGTGCAGGAGTCGATTAATATGCTGTATAGCCTATATGATCCAGGTCATACAGGAATTGTTGGACCACGTATGGAACACATATTCAGAAACTGCGCACTATTATTAATGTCTGATCCAGCTGGCGGTACATTTATTGATATACCAAAGTTGCTTGTTGATAACGAATTCATGAAGTCGAAGCTGAAGTATGTAACGGATCGTAACGTACTAGATTTTTGGACAAAAGAATATCCAGCGTCTCAACGTTCCAATGAGTCCGGTGAGGTGACGAGTTGGGTTGTGAGTAAGTTTGGTCCATTTTTAAGCAATACTATGATGCGTAATATTATGGGGCAGACGAAAAGCGGATTTAATATTCGAGATATCATGGATAATAAAAAGATACTACTAGTTAATCTCTCAAAGGGTAAGATGGGGGAATTAAACTCGAAATTGATCGGTATGATATTTGTGATGAAGTTTCAAGCTGCTGCGATGGCGCGTGCAGATATGCCAGAGCAGGATCGAATTGACTTCTGTTTGTACGTAGATGAGTTTCAAAACTTTGCGACTGAGAGTTTTGAGTCAATTCTCTCTGAGGCACGTAAATACCGATTAAATCTTGTTCTTGGAAACCAGTTTATGACACAGTTAACAGATAAGATTCGGGAGGCGATTATTGGTAACGTTGGTACCGTGATTAGCGGCCGTATTGGTGTTACCGATGCCGAATTGATGGTGAAAAAGTTTTCTCCTGTATTTGATGCAGAAGATCTTACGAAGCTCCCGAACTATCAGGCGATTACCTCGGTCATGATTAATAATGTACCGTCAGCTCCATTCAGTATGCTTCTTCTCCCTCCAATGGGTCAGAAAAACGCGCAGCTTGCCGATGCAATGAAGAGATTATCGTCTACGAAGTATGGATTCACACGAGCCGTAGTCGAGAAAGAGATATTCTCTCGGTTAGAGCCACCAAAGCCACAAAGTGCCTTGCCGCCACGACCAACGGGACCCCAGCTGGGCACGCCAAAACCGGTTGGAGCTGGCGGCGGATCATTTCTTGATGATTGGCTAGCGAAACGCCAAAAGATGGGGGGTGGATCTAAAGTGGCGGATAGCTCGACGTTACAAAGT
This sequence comes from Candidatus Saccharibacteria bacterium RIFCSPHIGHO2_12_FULL_44_22, assembly GCA_001790515.1. Taxonomy (GTDB): domain Bacteria; phylum Patescibacteriota; class Saccharimonadia; order Saccharimonadales; family Saccharimonadaceae; genus MGCS01. The sequence continues at coordinate 10,267 of MGCS01000002.1, read as the reverse complement.
CAACCTCCATCGATGGCGAACGGAGTTCAGCCTGCAAATACGGCAAGACCTACACAGCAACCTCTCAGCCATGCGCCAGTCCCGACGCCAACCAATACCGTCCTTACGCAGCAGCAAGGTACGGCTACGTCATTTTCTCAAGGAACACCAATAGGGAACGTCCAGCAATTGACGCCGCCTGTTCCCATGACTACAAATTCTTCACAGAATGCTACTCCCACACCACGCATGCAAAATAACGCAGATGAGCCTTTAACTACGTCGTCATTTACACAAATTCCACCTTCACCTCCGGCCGCCTCGCCATCCCCTGCTGTCAATGTGTCACCGCCCTTAGCGGTATCGCAGTCACAATCGCTAGAGCAGCAGCCTATGCAGCCCCCTGCCGATCCGGCAGTCTCATCAAAAGTAGATATAACAACGACTGATTCGCATGAGGTATCTGTCAGTTTGAGATAGTCTTGAGCTTAGAGTCAATATATGTCGCTATCTAGAGTGTCTTATTAATTATAGCGAGAGGACATACTTGACTAACGATGCCGTTTACCGGAAATCAGGGTGTGGAGATAGTCGTAAATAATGCCGAGCACCCATCCAAATGCGAATGCAGCGATTGTTTCAAACCCCGATAGACGATATCCGTACTGCTTTGCAATGAAATACAGTATTGTAACAAGGATGAAGGCGCATATACTACCAGCGAGGAGTGCGTTTGGGCGCGCAATTGTTGCCGCGAGGGTATCACTAGTTTTTTCGACTGGTTTATTATGAATAAATTTACTGAACTGTCGTTCATGGCTGCTCATTTCATGCTGAACGCTTTCCATTTGCTTGTTAAACGCAATTGTCCTTTGTTGTTGTGTAATGAGTCGGCGCTTTTGTGCTGGCATTGTGTCGTTGCCTTTAGCGTCGGCAATGCTTGGTGCTGTATCAAGGGCATGACGTGTGGCGCTTTCTAGTGAGGTTTGTTCACTAGAAAGCGCCACATCGGCCTTCTTCTCAAGGGCATCACGGAGCTGATTGTGGCGCTCTGAGGCGAGTCTATCAAGAGCTTCGTTGTTCGAAGTATGCTCGGTTGATGATTGTATTTTTTCTGGAGCGCTCATTTCCCACCTTTTAGTTCGTTACTTAGATTGTACCAGAATTAAGGTTATGACGTATAAGCTTAATTTCTTTTTTCATCTGCCTCGTACGTGCATAAAAGAATACAGCAGCTGTCGTAACAACTAGAGAGAAGATGACATTGATGAGAATCCCCGTACCTGGCAGATCTCCAATTATGTTTTCAATACCTTTAACGACAGGGCAGTTGACAGGGATTTGAATGTTACTGCCATACGTTGTCGACATAATGCAATCGTAGGAATTACCATTACTCTGACCCACTGGCGTTGCGGGAATCGTTGAAGCGAGTTGTATGGCAAATGTTCGCTCTTGACTTACACCTGCTGCAACTGTGATTGGATCCCAGGCGAGCGTCTTTGTCGTTGTGTTGAACGTTCCGCCTCCGTCGTCAATAAGAGTGGAGTATTCTAGCATATCTGATAGATTGATTGAAAGAGGTAGCTGGGCAGTTTTTGTACCAGTATTATGGAGCGTTAATGTATTGCTTATCTTATCGAAAGGTTTCGCCACTGCACTTGTTGCATCTACAGATTGTGATGTATTAACTGACTTGAGAGATCTGACGACTGCGGAAGTAGCTGAAGTGCTATCTGGTGTTATTGTTGTTGGATAGCCTTTTGTCGCAAGACTGGCGGATGATTTCATAATTGCGAACCAGCCTATTTGAGAAGAGTTGCCAACCCAAGCTTCGTAGGTTGTTCCGTTGCGTTTTTTTGATGAACTCGTATCTGACAAATGAAGCGGGCTGATAAATCGAACACCGACGCCTCCTGTACTTCTCTTATAGCTAAAGCTTGTCTCGCCCTGCTCTGCACTGTACTGTCCATATCGACTGATGTTGTAAATATTATTTTTTGAGTTAAACGAACCAGATTTTGCTGCTGCTATCTCTGAGCGATCTACTCCAAGGGTTGTGTATATATCCTTAATGTCGTCAGTATTATTGTCATATCGTACAAGAAGGTCATCTAGGTCTTGGACGCCACCCCTAATGAGATCCTGTTCGCTAGCAGCATTGGCTGAATCTGGTGGAGAAAAAACGGCTAACGACTGCATGACAAGAGCCAGCACGACAAAAACAACAGTCATGCGTCGAGTTACTTCTTCTTGGCGTAGACGATGAGCATAAAAACTAACCTGTGTGATAAGTGCAGGGCTGAACGATAAGTTCGATACTAGTTTTCTAAACATTTTTTGATTTTTATATGCCTCTTAAGTAATAGATTAGCATAAGAATTGTGTTCAGTGCAAGTGGCTTGAGTGAATACCAGTTTTCCGGTATAATGAGGGAAATGTAAATAGCTGAGCAGTCTGAATAGTGAGGGAATGATGGCTAAGAAAATAAGTGATGGCTCGTATGACGGGTCTCAGATTCAAGTATTAGAGGGTTTAGAGCCGGTTCGTAAGCGACCCGGTATGTACATAGGTAGCACTGGTTATGACGGGGTGCACCACTTAATTAAAGAGATTGCTGATAACTCGATTGACGAAGCGATTGCTGGGTATGCAAGCAGAATTGATGTAGTATTACTCGAGGATGGAGGCATAACAATTACAGATGACGGTCGTGGTATTCCTGTTGATAAGAATGCGAAGACTGGACTTAGTACACTAGAGACTGTTCTGACTGTACTTCATGCCGGAGGTAAGTTTGGTAATGGCGGATATAAGGTGTCATCTGGACTTCACGGTGTAGGATCGAGCGTTGTGAATGCCTTGTCTACGAAGCTTATCGCTGAAGTTGTTCGTGAGGGGCAACTGTATCATATGGAGTTTGAGCGGGGCGCAACAACTATTCCTCTGCAAAAACTTGGGAAGACCGACCGACCAACCGGTACACGGATTACTTTTTATCCAGACTCAACTATCTTTAAGGAGACGGTGACGTTTGATTATAAATGGGTTGTCGATTATCTTCGTCATCAGGCGTATCTGACGAAAGGCATCTATGTAGCAGTTCGTGACGAACGAACCAAGGATCGAGCCGCATTCTATTTCGAGGGGGGCATTCAGAGCTATGTGAAGCACTTAAATATCGGCAAAGACGTCGTTAGTGATAGTGTTTTTTATGTAGATAAGCAAATTGAAGATTCTGGTGTGGAAATTGCCGTTCAATACAATGAGACGTACGTTGAGATAGTAAAGCCGTTCGCAAATAATGTCTTAACTCCCGATGGTGGTACTCATTTGATCGGATTCCGATCTGCGATGACTCGTGTCATCAATGAATACGCACGGAAGAGCGGATTACTAAAGGAGAAAGAAGATAATTTAACAGGTGAAGATATTCGTGAAGGTCTGACTGCCATTATTCTCGTAAAGTTGCCGGATCCGCAATTCGAAGGCCAGACGAAGAACAAGCTTGGTAATCCTGAAGTTCGTCGCTACGTCGAACAGGTGATGAATGAATACTTTAGCTACTATTTAGACGAAAATCCAAATGTTGCTAAGAAAATTGTCGGTAAATCACTTCTGGCAGCTCGTGCTCGAAAAGCCGCCCGTGCCGCCCGGGATAATGTGATCCGTAAAGGCGCACTTGATGGCTTAAATCTTCCAGGTAAACTGTCTGATTGTTCCAGTAAAAATCCTGCTGATTCAGAACTCTACATCGTAGAGGGAGATTCTGCGGGTGGATCTGCAAAATCAGGGCGCGACAGCAAGACGCAGGCGATTTTACCACTTCGCGGTAAAGTACTGAATGTTGAACGCGCACGTCTAGATCGTATGCTTGGTAATAATGAAATCGTGAGCCTTATTAAGGGGATGGGCGTTGGAATTGCTGATCAGTTTGATATTACTGGACTCCGCTATCACCGAATCATTATTATGACAGATGCTGATGTTGACGGTAGCCATATCGCAACGCTTCTGATGACCTTCTTCTTCCGTTATATGCGTGAAGTCGTCGATGGCGGGCATATCTATATTGCCAAGCCGCCTCTTTACCTACTCAAGGCTTCGGGCGCACGACGCTGGTACGCCTATAGCGACGAGGAGCGCGACGAGATAATGGAAAAGCTGGTCGAAGAGCGTAAACAGCGTGGAACGATGATCAACGTCGAAGACTCGTTAATGAAGCAGGCAGGACTTGCTGATATTCAGCGTTATAAAGGTCTTGGCGAAATGGATGCTGACCAGCTTTGGGAGACGACAATGAACCCAGAGAATCGTGTATTGGTACAAGTAAAGATACAGGATGCGGAGCGAGCTGACGCTATCTTTACGAAGTTGATGGGGGATGAAGTACTTCTGCGTAAGAACTTTATTCAGAGCCGTGCTAAAGATGTTAACCTTGAGGAATTGGATATTTAAATATGGATGACGAAAATACAACACCACTTGAAGGCGAGATCGTAGTACCGATTGTGCAAACTCATTCAAAAACACTTGAAAACCGAACCGTTGAAGATTATATGGAAGAGAGCTTCTTGCGTTACTCCATGAGCGTGATCATTGATAGGGCGCTGCCAGATGTTCGTGATGGTTTAAAGCCGGTTCATCGTCGCATTCTTTATACAATGGGCGAACAAGGCCTTCGTCCCGGAACAAAGACAAATAAAAGTGCACGTATTGTCGGTGATGTGATGGGTAAATATCATCCTCATGGAGATAGCTCTATTTACGAAGCGATGGTTCGTCTAGCGCAGGATTGGGTAATGCGCTACAAGTTAGTTGATGGACAAGGTAACTTTGGTTCAATGGATGGTGATCCTGCGGCAGCCAACCGATACACAGAGGCTCGTCTTGGGCGAGCTGGTAACGAGCTACTTGTTGATCTTGATAAAGATACGGTTGACTTTCGTGATAACTATGACGGTTCGTATCAAGAGCCTTCAGTTCTTCCTGCAAAACTTCCAAATTTGTTACTAAATGGACAGGTGGGTATTGCCGTCGGTATGGCGACGAATATCCCGCCTCATAATCTTGGTGAATTAGTCGATGCAACGATTCATCAAATTGACAACCCGGATACGACGACACTTGACGATTTACTGCAATATGTAAAAGGACCAGATTTTCCGACAGGGGCAGTTGTTTACGGTGGTGCGTCAATGAAGCAGGCATATCAAACGGGGCGTGGTAGTGTTACTATTCGCGCAGTTGCTAATATCGAAGAGACTAAAAAAGGTCGTCATCAGATTATCGTAACCGAAATGCCTTTTGCTGTTAATAAGGCTACGCTTATTGAAAAGATCGCAGAGCTTGTCAAGGACAAGAAGTTGACGACTATTAGCGACTTACGCGACGAAAGTGCGCGGGGTAAAATTCGTGTCGTCATTGAACTAAAAAAAGATGCCTATCCAAAGAAAGTACTGAATCAGCTATATAAACTTACTTCATTACAGACGAGTTTTCACTTCAATATGCTGGCACTTATTGATGGTATTCAGCCTCGAATCCTTGGTTTACAAGAAATTCTTAAGGAGTTTATCAAACATCGCCAAGTTGTTGTACGCCGACGAACTGAATTTGAACTTCGTGCCGCAAAGGCTCGAGCTCACATTCTAGAGGGCTATAAAATCGCCCTTGATCATATCGACGAAGTTATCCGTATCATTCGTGCAAGTAAAACAAGCGAAGAGGCGCAAACGAGCTTAATTGAGAAGTTTGGTCTTTCGGAGATCCAAGCGCAGGCGATTCTCGCAATGCAACTTCGACGCCTAACGGGGCTTGAACGCGATAAGATCGAAAGTGAACTTGCCGAGTTGTTGACATTGATTGGTAAACTCGAGGCGATTCTTGCCGACGAGAAAGAGATCCTTCGAATTATCAAAGGTGAGTTAATTGAGATGAAAGATAAATACGATGACCCTCGTCGTAGCCAAATTATTAATCATGAACTCGGTAAATTTAGCGATGAAGAACTGATACCAGAGGAAGATAGCGTTATCTTATTAACAACTGAAAACTATATTAAAAGAACACTACTAAGCGAGTATCGACGTCAGCATCGTGGCGGCAAGGGTAAGCGTGGTATGACGACGAAGGAGGAGGATATCATTGATCAGCTTGTTCCTTCGAGTACTCATGATTATCTACTATTCTTCACGAATAAAGGTAGGATTTTCCGCCTAAAAGCATATGAAGTACCTGCAGCCAGTCTCGCAGCAAAGGGTGTTGCCGCAGTTAACTTACTACAATTGCAACCGGAAGAGAAGATTACATCGATTATTCGACATGAAAAAGACGCAAAAGACGACGGATTCCTCTTTATGGCGACAACAAAAGGAACAATTAAAAAGACCCCGTTAAAAGACTACGCAAATATCCGTACGAATGGATTAATTGCGATTAAGCTCGATGACGGCGACGAGCTGCGATGGATTCAAAAGACGACCGGTGAGCATGATGTTATCATTTCGACCTCTGCAGGGCAGGCAATCCGGTTCAATGAGAAGGATGCACGTCCGATGGGACGAACCGCCCGCGGTGTTCGTGGTGTCCGATTGCGACCTAATGATCAGGTGGTTGGAATGGATATTGTTGATGATGACAACAGAAAACTTCTCGTTATCAGTCAAAATGGCTACGGAAAAGCAACAAAGGTGAGTAACTTCCCGAGTCATAAGCGTGGTGGCGTCGGAATTAAAGCCGCTGTCGTGACAGCAAAGACTGGACCGATTATCGCAGTACAGACATTAGAAGAAAGTGCGAGTGAAGTATTGATGATATCCAATAAAGGTCAAGCGATCCGCGTCGCGTTGAAGGATATTCCAACCCTAGGACGTACGACGCAGGGTGTTCGTATTATGCGTATGAGCGAAGGTGATAAAGTTTCGTCGCTTGGTCTTATGCCGGAGCAGCAACCTGACGGGGAGTTGGAAGAAACTGATTCGGTTGAAGCGTAAATACCGTGAATCATATATCTCCTTATATAATTGCAATAGTCCTTGGATGGATTGTTGCACAAGGTATAAAATATATTATTACTTCAATAAAGGACGGAACCCCTAGTGGGCTCCGTCATCTTTATTTATCGGGAAATATGCCTAGTGCGCATACTGCAACGGTAATTGCGCTGCTGACGCTTATCGGGTTTCGAGATGGCGTTGGCTCGGGATTGTTTGCGCTTGCAACTCTGTTTGCGACAATCGTTATGTATGATGCCATGATGGTTCGTCGATCCTCTGGTGAACAAGGGCGAGCTATCCAGCAGCTGATCAAGGAACAGGGTAGTAAGGTGAAATTACCTCGTGCCGCAAAGGGGCACGAGCCACTAGAAGTACTTGTAGGCGCCCTTCTAGGAGTGCTTATTGGTACAGTTGTCTTTTTAGCTACAACATAATAGAAAAATAGTATTGACCTAACCCCTGAATGTGCGCTATGATTATGAACAGTCTGGTCGCCAGTACAACAGAAATGAAGTACAGCAGAGCGATACACAACGATTGAGTGGAAATGCGAGTTGAACAGATGATTTGGTACTTTGACAATTTAGTTGTGTAATATCAACGTCAGTTTATATGAGTTTAGATGGTCAATTTATTGATACATCTTTTAATGGAGAGTTTGATCCTGGCTCAGGATGAATGCTGGCGGCGTGCCTAACACATGCAAGTCGAGCGGTAACAGGTCTAGTTTACTAGACGCTGACGAGCGGCGGACGGCTGAGTAACGCGTGGGAACATACCCCAAAGTGAGGGATAAGCATCGGAAACGGTGTCTAATACCGCATATGATCTTCGGATTAAAGGATTTATCCGCTTTGGGAGTGGCCTGCGTACGATTAGATAGTTGGTGAGGTAAAGGCTCACCAAGTCGACGATCGTTAACTGTTCTGAGAGGATGATCAGTCAGACTGGAACTGAGACACGGTCCAGACTCCTACGGGAGGCAGCAGTGAGGAATCTTCCACAATGGGCGAAAGCCTGATGGAGCAACGCCGCGTGCAGGATGAAGGCCTTAGGGTTGTAAACTGCTTTTATAAGTGAAGAATATGACGGTAACTTATGAATAAGCACCGGCTAACTACGTGCCAGCAGCCGCGGTCATACGTAGGGTGCAAGCATTATCCGGAGTGACTGGGCGTAAAGAGTTGCGTAGGTGGTTAGTAAAGTGAATAGTGAAATCTGGTGGCTCAACCATACAGACTATTATTCAAACTCACTAACTCGAGAATGGTAGAGGTAACTGGAATTTCTTGTGTAGGAGTGAAATCCGTAGATATAAGAAGGAACACCAATGGCGTAGGCAGGTTACTGGACCATTTCTGACACTGAGGCACGAAAGCGTGGGGAGCGAACCGGATTAGATACCCGGGTAGTCCACGCCGTAAACTATGGATACTAGCTGTTGGAGGTATCGACCCCTTCAGTAGCGAAGCTAACGCGTTAAGTATCCCGCCTGTGGAGTACGGTC
>MGCS01000002.1:0-1385 GCA_001790515.1 Candidatus Saccharibacteria bacterium RIFCSPHIGHO2_12_FULL_44_22 | reverse complement strand
CAGGCTGAAACTCGCCTGCTTGAAGTTGGAATCGCTAGTAACGGTGAGTCAGCTATATTACCGTGAATACGTTCCCGGGTCTTGTACACACCGCCCGTCAAGCCATGAAAGTCGCCAATACCCGACGTCTGGATTCGTTCCGGCCTAAGGTAGGGGAGATGATTGGGGTTAAGTCGTAACAAGGTATCCGTACCGGAAGGTGCGGATGGATTACCTCCTTTCTAGGGAGTATTAACCATTAAAATTCTAATTATTTAGAGTTTTGATAGGTGGTCGTTCTCGATAGCAGTCTGATATTACTTCTATCCTTGGCTACATGTAGCGAGACAATATCAAATAGTTGTTTAGCGCTAGAAAAGTTTTTTAAGAGAGGGTGTTTCTGCTTGCAGGGGCACCCTCTTTGTCTACTAGTAGTTTGTTTGGAATGAATTGCAAATTCTGTTAAAATTACAGAGGAAATTTGTGATTTTGGGGCAATAGCTCAGTTGGCTAGAGCACCTGCTTTGCAAGCAGGGGGTCCGGGGTTCGAGTCCCCGTTGCTCCACCATTCTTCGCACCAAGCGGAGAATGCCCTTCATAGCTTTAGCGACGAAGGGCAGGTTTCCATCAAACAGGGGTATGCCAATTGTTTCGAATGGCAAGCCATTTAACAAGTTGTAAGATCTTATTTATTAAGAGTCACAGTTTACGAATAAGGGCGGCTAGCTCAGTGGTTAGAGCGCTTCACTGATAATGAAGAGGTCCCAGGTTCAAATCCTGGGTCGCCCACCATGAATCTGCACGATAATTTTGTTGTTCACGTCCACCTCTGTAAAACGACAAATTATCAATGTTTAAATCAAATTAATATTTAAAGCAGTATCTGTTATGAAAAAAATATCGAATCAAATCATAAGCGAATTGCAAAAAAACAGATAAAGTGCTGTGGATAAATGTTACTTTATTAACAACGTTATAATATATGCACCAATAAATATTTATATATAAAGAAGTTTTACAGTAGAGAATGTAAATTTGTAAGTATAATTTAATTATTCGTAGTTATATTTACAATGAAACATGTATATTTGTACACGCTTATTTCCTCTGTTTTGGGCTCTTGCAATCTACCTTCTCTCTAACAGATAATGTAGTTACGGTTTTAAAAAAATAAACCAAAACAAAAACAAAATGAACAACATTTTTATACGAGCATTAGGTGCATGTATTGCCTTAGCAAAGGCTAGGGTATTTGTCGTTGTTTTGGTTCTTATTTTGATTACTATTTTTTCAAGCTTTAACGGCTACAAATCACCAGAGGTAGCCACCGCCTCCACCTCCTCCAACCTAAACTTCCAATCCCGTCTACTAACCTCTGCGGGTAATACAGTTCCTGATGGTAACTA
>MGCS01000001.1 GCA_001790515.1 Candidatus Saccharibacteria bacterium RIFCSPHIGHO2_12_FULL_44_22 | reverse complement strand
ATCACCTCTGGACATACCGTTATCATGGGGCGAAAAACATATAATTCTATCGGGAAGCCTTTACCTAATCGCCAGAACATTGTTGTAACTAGGGGTGATTCAAAGTTCGAAGGAGCGCTAGCTGCATCAAGCCTGGAACAGGCATATGGCTACGCGATTGACGATGATATCTATGTGCTTGGCGGCGGCCAAATCTATACTCAGGCATTGGATGATATGGATGAGGTCATTGCGACCGAGATACATGCATCATTCGATGGCGACGCTTATTTCCCTGCGCTAGATAGCAGTTGGACTGAAAGTACCCGCCAGGATTTTTTGGCGGATAATGACAACAAATATGACTATTCGTTTGTCACGTACAAAAACTCTAAACGGCAATAGGTGCTTTGATTGGTGGATGCGGATCGTATCCCTCTAGTCGAATATCGTCGAACGTAAAGTCGTCTATATTTTTAACTTCTGGATTTAGCCATAGCGTCGGCAAGGCTCGCGGCTGTCGTGACAGCTGTTCTTCGACTTGATCCATATGATTGAGATAAAGGTGCGTGTCTGCTAACGTATGAATGAATTCACCTTGCTTAAGTCCGGTGACTTGCGCGATCATTGCAAGTAGTAGTGAATACGACGCAATGTTGAATGGCACTCCTAGGAACGTATCTGCGCTTCGTTGGTATAACATCAGGTCAAGTTTGCCATCACGAACGTTGAACTGAAACAAGGAATGGCACGGTGGCAATCCACCGATTTCTACGATTTCATCAATTTCAGCCACGTTCCATGCACTGACGATATTGCGCCTTGAGTTGGGATTGTTTTTGATCGTATCGATTGCACGTGCAATTTGATCGATGACGCCACCGCTACCATCTGGCCACTGGCGCCACTGCACACCATAAACTGGCCCAAGATCACCATACTGTAGTGCAAACTCGTGATCTGATGCTACGCGAGCAATAAATTCTTTAATTCCGCTTTTCCATTCATCGCTGTCGCTGGCGGGAACGTCCATATTGTTCTTTTGTAGATATGCTTTGTATGGCCATTCATCCCAAATATGGACGTTATTTTGCGCAAGATATTCAATATTGCCTGTTCCCTGTAGAAACCATAAAAGTTCATGCACGACGCTGTTGAAATAGAGTTTTTTAGTCGTAACTGCAGGAAAACCATCAGCAAGATCATACCGAACCTGTCGTCCAAAGACGCTCTTTGTGCCGGTTCCTGTTCGATCACCTTTTGTCGTTCCATGGTCTTTGATATCTTGCAACAGATCTAGATATTGCCTCATAGTAAACCTCCTCCGTAAATTACTTAAAGTATGACATAGTCAAGGGCGAGTTCACAACCCTAGAGTGAATACTGCGTCATGAAACGCCATAGGGTATCGGGTGCTTCCGTGACCCACGCATGACCGCCACCCTGAATGCGAATGTTTTGAACGGTTGCGCCATTACGGCAAAACTGCCACGTCGTTACATAGGTTCCATTGCCTTGGTATGCGGTTGATGGTTGAAGTGCGCAGCCGTTATCGCGAGCGCGCTCGGTCACCCAACTATCAATCGCAGGTAGTTTGCGCACTATTGAACCCTTATAGGGAACAATCGGGTCATTGTCGCCATGGATGTTAATCAGGGGTGTCGGTCGTTCTGGCGTACAATCGGCGGCTGGGTAGTACATTGCACCTGCGACAATGCCAAACGCAGCAAATCGATCGGGTAGCTGGCAGGACAGAAGTGACACGATGCCACCACCGTTTGAATAGCCAGTTGCATAAATATTAGACCGCTTCACGCAAAGCTGTGACTGCACTTTGTCAAGCATACCATCGACAAACGCCACATCGTCTGCGCCGGACGAATAGGGCGCGCCTTGCCAGGCAAAATAACCATCTTTTCCGGTCGATGCTTGTGGATATATTGCGATAGCTGGCAATTTGTTCAGATCTGCTAACCGTTCGCCATCTATCGATCCAGTCCCTTTACCCGTGAAGTACATCACGACTGGGTAATATTCAGTCGTCGAAAACCCATCTGGCAAATGAACGCGGTAGGATCGATCTTGTTCATCTATCTTGATAGTAAAGTTTTTGGTTGTATTTGCGCCCCATGTTTCCCTGGCGTTGCAGGCTGGCTCTGTCATCTGCGACAGGCGCTGTTCAAGTGCTGCGGCTTTTTGAGTCGCTGTTTGATTCATCGACCATACAGTGATAAGTAGTCCCAGCATTACCAGGCAAACTATTCCCCATGCGATGTGGTGAATATAGATAGATTGAAGTGATGGACGTCGCTTTTTTAACGGTCTTTTTGTCGCTTTTGCCATTCACCCTATAATAGCAAAAACTCCCTGCCGAATGAACAAGGAGTTTTTGATGAAATGTATTGCTGTTAGCGAACGATGCTTTCAACTTTGATGCCAGGGCCTTGGCTAGTGCTGACACTTGTCGAAATAACGTAGCTGCCTTTGATGCTGCCTGGTTTTTGTGACTGCAAGCTAGCAAAGAACGCCTGAGCATTTTCTTCTAGTTTTGCTGCGCCAAATGATACTTTACCGATAGCTAGATGAACAATTGCTTGTTTGTCGACGCGGTATTCAACCTTGCCGGCTTTTGCTTCTGTCACCGCCTTAGCAACATCAGTAGCCACAGTACCACTCTTTGGGTTTGGCATTAGTCCGCGTGGACCAAGCAGTCGGGCGAATTTACCAAGCTTTGGCATGTACTGTGGTGTTGCAACCAAGATGTCAAAGTTTAGCTCTTCTTTTTCAAGTTGTTTGATGAACTCTTCATCACCGACAACGTCAGCGCCAGCTTTTTTGGCAGCTGCATGTTCTGCATCTGGTGCAAATACGGCAACACGAATCTTTTTACCGGTACCGTTAGGCAGGCTGACGGTCGCGCGGATGTTTTGATCGGCTTGACGAGGGTCAACACCGAGGCGGATATGCAGTTCGACACTGGCGTCAAACTTTACAGGGTTCGTCTTCGTTGCGAGGTCAAGTGCTTCTGCCAGTGGGTAGACTTTCTCTGATTCAACTTGCTTTGCTAGATTTCGGTATGATTTACCGCGACGTTCGATGCGTGGGCGAACAACTGGTTTTGGTCCTTTTGCCGTTCGTGCTTCAGACCCATCAGTTGGAGTTGTGTCACCTGCTTCTTTACGAGCTTCTTTTTCAGCGATTTCTTCTGCTTCGCGGAGTGATTTTTCACTTCGTTTGCCAGCTTTTGCAGTTACTTTTTCTTCGGCTGTTTTCTCTTCGGAAACAGTGTCTGTATCAGTAGTCGCAGTTACGTCATCGCTGTTTGTCGTAGCGATTGCAGCTTCGATCTCTGCAATCGTATTTTTCTCTGTTACTTCTAGACCTAGTTCTTTTGCTTGGTCAAGCAAATCGGCTTTTTTAGCCATAATGGTTATAAACCCTTTCTGTGGTAATAACGGCTCCAGCTTCCTGGATACCTCCCATCATTGATTTGGTATGCATTTATTATACCGCATTTTACTGGTTATTACAACGATCTGCTCCTCGACGTACCGTAGTGGATATTCTTTGCCTTAGTGCTATTTATGTTATATAGTACATGACAAGGATTCCTCGTACCTACTATTCACGGAGGTGGTCACATGATCGCTGCAACACCGGTGTCAATGACACATGTACGATCTCGCGCATTCAGGAACAAAGTTATCCAAGGGCTCGCGCTGCTAGCCGTCGTCATCACTCTATTGGTGTTCGCACCAGTGTGGTTTGTCATGGCGACGATTGGCATTCTGGGGCTCATATGCCTAGTCGAGATCACAACTACGAATGTTGTGACTGATTTCTTGTGGGATGATGCCTCGGCTCGAGAGATCGTCGCCAGGTTTGGGATGATAATCATTACTGTGTGCGGCTCTCTTATGGCATGCAAACTGTACGCAAGTGAGTCTCAGCAGATGCTGCTCGTCTTCTACGCGTGTTTTGTCGGAGTGACAGTAACCGATGGTGCGGCACAACTAAGCGGCGTGTTCTGGTACCGCGTTTTCGGACAGCGAACCAGTATGGCATTTGGTCTGATCCGGCCGTTCAAGATCACCAGTCCGAAAAAAACCATCATCGGGTTTATCGGCGGCGTGCTATTGGGTGGTGTGGCCGTGATCATCGTCAACTTGGTAGCTGGCGGTGGGTTGCCGTGGTGGTTTACTGTTGCTATTCCTGTTTGTGCAGTAGGTGGCGATCTGATCGCTAGCTACGCTAAACGGAAAATCGGTACCAAAGATTTCGGTATCTACACGCGCAAGCCACTACTGGGTGAACACGGTGGCGTGCTTGATCGCGGCGACGGTCACTGGTTCACGTTCATGGTGATCGGCGTGCTGAGTTTTATGTTTATGTAGGAATCCTGCAGGGGCGGTCTTGCGACCGTCTCTGCCCTACAATGAAATTATTATGATCTACAAAGAACATGCGCCCGACTCTGTGATGGAGCGGGCGCGTGTTCATTATGAAACTTACTTTTCCGGGATCACCATATTGGGATCGTTCGGAGTGGAGAATTGGGGGTTGAAATTGTCTACATGCTGCGGCATCTTGACCGGTTCGACCGATCGTCGCTTCTGCCGCCGCGCAGTGCGTCCATGCCGAGGGTCTCGTCCTTGATGATTTGCGGTGTTGAGCATTCTACTACCCTTTCCAGTACGGTGATCATAACGAACTATAGACTACTTTAAACTAAAATATGTCTTTAGTCAACTATCTGTGCTTTTTAATAAGTTGTTTTGACTGCCAAAGCTCGTCTAAGAGAACGTCTGCATCGACAGGATCAATGTGCTGTATGTTGTGTTGTATGCATGCTTGATGCGCAAGAATTCGTAACTGCTTTTCGTAGATTTCTTCATGTAGCTGCGCATATTTATCCATCTCGCCCGCACGCTGAGCTTCAAAAGATTGCGTATACATCTCGTTGATTCTCATTGCATCATGACTGAGTGCTTCTATGTCCGGACTCGGGGGTTCAGGGTCGTCTACGTCGGATAGCTCGGTAGTTGTTGAAAAATCGAATGATTGGTTTTCCATGTGTATACTCTTATTATAGCACACCATGAGCGTTATGTAAAGTGCAAGTTCATCTAAAAATACCCCGTCATAGTGACGAGGTATTGATATGATAGAAATATCGAATTAGTCGATAACTTCGACGCCCATAGAGCGAGCTGTTCCAGCGATTGTTTTAACGCGTGCGTCCATGTCATTGCCGTTCAAGAAATCTTTCTTTGCTTCGGCGATAACTTCTAGCTGTGCGCGAGTGATCTTGCCGACCTTTTCGCTATGAGGTTTTCCGCTACCTTTTTTGATACCAACAGCATCGCGAATAGCGTCGTCAACCGGCTGACCAAGTGACTTCCATGCGAATGTGCGGTCTTCGAACACCTGGATGTGAACGATAACGTCTTTGCCCATGTCGGCTTTGGTTGCATCGTTGAATGGATTGATGAAATCCATCATGTTCAGACCCCATTGACCAAGTGTTGATCCAACTGGAGGACCTGCAGTCGCACGACCAGCTGGGATTCGTAGTTTTAGATTACCGATAATCTTTTTTGCCATAATAAATATTTCCTTTTGTACTAAATAATTTTGAAGCATATTTAGTGCGTAACTAAAATATTGTAACAGATTAGACGATGTCAATCAAGTAGTGTTGCTCTGCTACCGAGGATTTGATGCAATCTATACGTTTTGTTTATAGTATTGCTGAGATGATGAAGCATCACATTCTTTATTCTTGGGGATCTAATTATTGACGTGATCCATAGTGCTCTACGATCGCATCGCTACGTCTCCACGAAGTATACGATTCGTTACTATCGAGTTCATGAGTTTTCGATTGTAATTCGCTCATAGCATCATCAATTTGGTGTTCTGCATAAAAAGCATATACATCAGGTGTCTCTTCCTGCACTTCGTTGAATTTCTTCGACAATATTTTTACATGCTGTTCGGCCATCGCCATTGAATGACCGATGATAAATCGGCCATCAGTATGATCGTCGCCATGCCGCGCCAACGTGCCAGCGCACCATATTGCAACATTCGCAGCAAACAATCCAGTTCGCAGTGAATTGAGGTTATGCGCAATCTCTTGAATCGAGTGTGCATTTACGAACTCTGGATCAAGCTGGGACGTACGATGACCTATCAGATGCGACATAATCTCAATCATCTCGTCGTCAAAGTAGTCTGCAAATTCATTTGATAGTATACTTTCGAGGATTTTTCTTTCCTGAGCACGATCGTCTGCAGTCTTGCCGGCTGCAGCTGATATATCTCCGACAATGCTCCCTGTCTCGACAAGTACGCCTGGATGCTCGTTTTCACCAATATCGTGCAGTGCCATTGCACTGCGAGTAAGATAGTTGCCATACGGAGAAAGTTGAAACTGGGATTTTTTGCCAACATTGAGTGTTTCATGCAGCATAACAGAGGTGCGAACCATGTGTCCGACAGGGTGAAGATCGGAAGCTTGAGTGTCGTGCCCACCAATTACATCGCTGACATCGATGTACGGGAATCTGTCTTGGACTGTCATGTGATTGTCTTGGTTGATAGCACCTATATGTCCAAGCAAAGCGAGATTCTTTAGCCATGCTCGCCCAAATGTCATTTGATAGTCGAAATCTTTACTACTACTGTCCGAAGAGTCTTCGGGGGTAACCGATTCTGGTAGATCGCGATGAAAATTCGGGTATCGAGGTGGCTGATCATTATGCCATTTCCCAAGGTGAGAATCAGCGTATGCTGTCAACAGATTTTTTGGGTTCGTATAGTACAGACCCCTTTCGCGCACTTCATCTGGCATAGGATAACTACTATCGCTTACAAGAGACAGTTCTAATGAGTATCTTGGATGATACGAGTGAGGGTAGATGTAGCGTGAATCTGGTGAGTATGGCATCGCTATATTCTAAATGTCTCGTCGGAATAGCTCTGCAGTAGGGCTATATCTATCTCATCGTACCTTTCAGGATACTCTTCTGATTCTTTCAACATCATATCAAGTGCAAACGCTCTACCAGCAAAGGTGCGGCGCATATCTGTTCTTGCGCCAGTAGAAGCCTCGATAACATAACCATGAACTCCATCGATAGGAGATAATCGTGCAACGGAAGTCATTGAATCAAGGCCTAGTGTCCCAGAAGCTATTCTTTGGGCTGCATCCTCAATCATTTCACGCTCCATTATTAGACCGCTTGGGAGTCGCATGCGATGCGGCATAATAACATCTCTTGTGTCTTTGGACGACAGTGGTATAACTCGTAGTTCGTGATTCTTCATGTTTATCCTTATTTAAAAAAGAAGCCCGGATGTCCGGACTTCAGTTGATAATTAAACTTTTTTCACCTGCAATGCATCAAGTTCGACTGGAGTGTCGCGGCCAAACATGCTGACCATAACTTTGATTTTGCCTTTTTGTGTATCGATTTCGCTGATTGCGCCATCAAATCCCTTGAATGGTCCATCGGTGATTGAAACAACTTCACCCTCACTGTAGTCAATGTGGTGCTTTGGATCTTCGACGCCCATGCGTTTTTTGATCTTGCTGATTTCGCTGTCTGAAACAGGAGTAGGTTCTGTGCCGCTACCAACAAATCCCGTAACGCCAGGAGTGTTACGCACGATGTACCATGTTTCGTCTGTTAGTTTCATTTCAACGAGTGCATAACCTTGGAAGATTTTTGCTTCGATAACTTTACGTTTACCGTTTTTGATCTGGATCTGCTTTTCTTTTGGTACCATGACGTCAAAGATTTTGTCAGCCATGTCGACTGCGTTGATTCGCTGACGAATACTGTCGGCTACTTTTTCTTCGTAGCCACTATACGTGTGAATGGCATACCATTGGCGTGTACTATCGTAACGGTTTTTTGACATATATCTCTAACTTCCTAAAATTAAATCAAACAAATATTTAAACAATGCATCCAGTAGTAATACAAGCACCATAAAGAATGCCGTATATATTAATACTGCGAGGGTAAGGCTCCAGGTTGCTTTTCGGGTTGGCCAGCGAACTTGCTTTAGTTCGTACCACGCGCCTTTGAAATAGCCACCAATCGCAATGAATGGTCGCAAGAGACCTTTTGGAGTCGGTTTTTTGCGAACTTTACGCTCTTTTTGTTCGGTACCAGGCGTCGGCTTAGCAACTACCTCTGCCGTAACAGTTTTAGTGGTTTTTGCAGTCTTTTTCGATGGAGCAGGTTTTGTATCATCAGTTGCCTTGATACGAGTCACTGTCGCGTCGTTTTTTTGACTAGCCTTCTTTTTATCTGCCACTCTATTATTACTCCCAAAATTAAAAGTCTGGCTAATGCAGACTGTCAAGTACACTATAGCCCAAGAATGGGCGTTCCGTCAAGTAACCTCAAGGTGGTATATTCAAGCGATAGGATCGGTATGGTATTATAAAGCTAATGATTATATACGTCCTTTTGGCTGCGGCGACAGTTTTGACGATTGTTATATGGGCTCGGTTACGGACGGCGTTCCGATTGTTCCATCTACCTCAGATGCCACCTGATACGTCTGCAAAAGAAGACTCGCTTCCTAGTGTGAGTCTGTGTATTCCGGCGCGTGACGAAACGCATGCCATGACAAATTGTCTCGAAGAAGCGTTGCTATCTCGTTATCCAAAGCTAGAAATAATCGTGCTCGACGATGGATCGCGAGACAACACATCGAATTTGATTAAATCATTCGCTCATTCTGGTGTCAGGTTTGTCGAGGGGTCGAAGTTGCCGCATGGATGGCTAGGTAAAAACCATGCGCTTGAAGGCTTGCTGCGCGAAGCAAGCGGTACATATATACTATTTGCCGATGTCGACACGCGGCTGTCGCAGAATAGTATTAGCCAAATGGTCGAGTACGTACAGGCCAACGACGTTGATATGCTGTCAGTATTACCCCTACGCCACAAAGCAAACCGCGCGAGCGCACTGCTGGCAACACTTCGTCATTTTTGGAATATCGTCGGACACACTGTTTCTAGCCCGGCTGTTGCCAGTAACGCCTGGATGATCAAACGATCAATCATGACCGAAACGTTTAACGGGTTTAGAAACGTCGCTATGGATGTTCGCCCTGAAAAAGCAATTGCCCGAAAAGTTGGCAAAGACGGTCGGTATCGGTTCGTCATATCAACCCCACAACTAGGTGTGTGGTACGAGAAAAAGCTTTCGTCACAATTCGAAACAGCACAGCGTATTTATTATCCAGACTTTGGCCTGAGTGGTGTTGTGCTCCGAATTGTTGGACTACTGTGTATGCTCAGTCCTTACGTTTTAGTTGTAGTGACGCTCGCGCAGCTTGCTATCATTCCAGCTTTTCTGTCGGTCATTATCGTCATATTAATATCACTACTGAACAATTGGTATTTGGGAGTTTTGCGAACGAATACCAGCTGGATGGCGGCTGTCATATTGCCATACATTTTGGTGCGAGAGATGTACTTATTAGCGGCAAGCGTCTATGTATATAAACGTGGCGTTATTGTCTGGAAAGGTCGCCCCGTGCGACTAGACCGATAAACCAGGCTAAATACTCGGGCTGAAAACTTTTAGTGATTTGCGGTGCAATTTGTACAAACGATCCTCTGATTCGACTAATGCCCAAAACACTGACGAATGATTCATTTGTTTGGTGTGACATAGTTCGTGGATCAATACGTAATCAATTAATTCGTGTGGTAATTTCATCAATGCAATGTTGAGGCTAATCGTTCCACTACTACTACAGCTCCCCCATCGTCCGCTTGCATGTGAAAACCTGACACGTTCGTACGTACAATTCATTTCGCTTGCTAGATACGCCAACCGTTTTGGCAGATAACTTTTGGCTTCGATTCGTAGTGCGGTAATCATAGTTTTTCGTATCGCGGCGGCTACATCGGCATCGTTCAGCTGCTTCGCTACCGGAAGACGGACAACAATCTGCTGTTTGTGCCGCGAAACATCAAGTTCGCCGGTAGCTGCAGGCAGGACGATCAATGTATGACTTTTGCCTATCGCCATGCCGTTCACGAATTCATAGTCAGGCAGCTGCGTATGCAACATGTCGCGCAATTGGTCACGTGAAGTTTTGATGAGTCGTTTCAGCATAAATAACGGTGCATACATTGGTAATGTAGCACGCAAGCTGCCGTTTGGTGCGACACTGATCTTTACATGCGTCGAACGTGCACTACGCCGGATAGTGATTGCTCCAAATTCTTCGTCTGTCAGTATTGGCATAATCTAGTTAATCGTAATACGGCCAGGACGCCGCTGTGGTCCGCTAGTCGTGTCAGACGGACGGCTGCTGCGTAATTCGATCGTCGCGGCCGTGACATGGTCTGCTCGCGGCTCTACTAGTTTTTTTAGGACGATCTTTGCCTGTGACGCGTAGGTGTGTTTGCCGCTAATTACCATATACTTTTCGGACGGCAGCAAAGGTTCAAACTGTCGTGATACGGCGTCAAATTCCGATTCGCTGATCAGCATCAGTTGTTGACGGTTTGGCCCAACGCCTTTGGTTGCGCGTGCCTGAGCCGTAATCGGTTCGGTCTGTACCCAAATAAATAGTGGTTGATACCCGTGTCGTTTTGCCAAGTCGGCAATCTCACGGCGGCTTGCTTTTGTTGCGCCTGGTCCTTCAATCAGTAGCGTTTGTTTCGTCTTGCACAACTGGTCTATCACGTAATCACACATGATAGCAGTCGTGTCGTCATCAGGTAGCATTGACCGTAGTGATGTCTGGTCGATATATGGCGCACTAAACGTTTCAGAAAACTGACTCGCAAAAAATGATTTACCCGCTCCCGGAATCCCGACAACAACAATCAGGTGTGGTTTTGTTAGCTGGAGTGATTTCATATACTGCTAGTATACCAAAATTAGCTATTTTTGGCAGGTTACTCTCGCAATAAGCGTTAACAGTTTGTATACTCATTACTATATGATTAAAAACAATCCACTATTCTCCCGGCATTTCATGTTTGTCATGTTGATTATTTCATTCGTCATTGCTGCTGGCTGTGTTGTCTTGCCATTTACTGATCTTCGTAATGCCGTCTTCTCTGTGCCGCTAGCTATGATAACCGCGGCATTATTTACATTCATCCTTCCCGCCGTGTCGTATTTTGCTATTACATCGCGTACTGCGGCGTTCTTTTATGTCGTACTGCTCAATATTGCTGCGTTTTGTGCATTCATCTTGTACATCGGCGCCTACAATGCATTTGTATTGCTATGGATTATTCCGATCGTCGTTAGCTATGTCTATATTGGGCGCATTGCTGCGGCATTCAGCTCTGCATTGCTGATATTCGAAACGGTCTCTATACTCTATCTTTACCAGGATCTTTTAGGCAAAGATTTCTTCATTTTTTGTCTATTGTCAGCGGTGGTGAGCGCAGCCACGATTGGACTTGGATTTTTGCTATCTCATTTAATCATTTCAGTTCGAGAACATAACGACAGGTTGCTCGAGTCAAAAAAGACGCAAGAGTTGCAGCTTAACCGTTTAAATACGTTGCTGAATAGTATTAGTGATACAGTGCTGACGCTCAACCGCTATGGACGAATCACATCACAAAACTCGGCCGCGTTGTCGTTTTTTGACACCAACCAATCACTCGTCGGTAAAAGTATTGATTCGGTACTGGTGACACTCGATAGCAAAATGGATCCGATGAGTATTCGTAAATTAGCTGAAAACATCAAAACAACAGTTATCCGCGATGATCTATCACTCAAAGATGAAAACGGCGAAGTAATGCGCCTAAGTGTTCAAATATCGCCTATTCATGGCAACTTTGGTGATGACGAAAATGGCTGCGTAGTCATTGTTCGCGATATCACCCGCCAAAAGACTCTCGAAGATGAAAAAGATGAGTTCATTAGTGTCACTAGCCACGAACTTCGTACGCCAATTGCTATTGCCGAGGGCAGCCTGGGTAACCTGATGTTTATGTTCGAAAAGGGTGCAGCACCAGACAAGATTGCCGCATCGGCAACGATGGCACACGACCAAGTATTGTATTTGGCACGCATGATCAACGACCTATCTACCCTGTCACGTGCCGAACGTGGCGTGGGTGACACGCCAGAAGAAATTGATGTCAATGCACTGCTACAAGAGCTATACTTACGCTATCAGCCAGAAGCAGAGGCTAAATCACTGAAACTAAACCTTGACTTAGATAAACTACCAAATGTTACGACAAGCAAGCTATATCTAGAAGAGATATTGCAGAATTTCATCACCAATTCCATAAAATACACCAAAGAAGGATCTGTGACGCTGTCCGGCAAAATGGAAGATGGTGAAATTATCTGTGCTGTCAGTGATACCGGTATTGGTATTAGCAAAAGTGATCAAGAAAAGGTGTTCGATAAATTCTTCCGATCAGAAGATTATCGCACTCGTGAAACGGGTGGTACTGGCCTGGGGTTGTATGTTGTTAGTAAACTCGCGAGCAAACTCGAAACGCACGTTGATGTAAAAAGCCGTCTGAACCACGGATCAACATTTAGTTTTGTGTTACCTAAAAAGTCCAAAAAACTTGGTACCGGTAAACGATCAAACACATAATACTTCTGTTTTATCCGAGGTTTTGATACAATAGTCTCTGTTATCTTACAAGATAACGCTAAGACTATAGGGGCATAGTACAACGGCTAGTACATGGGTCTCCAAAACCTAGGATCGTGGTTCGATTCCACGTGCCCCTGCCATAGAAAAATGATCACCATCTGGTGGTCATTTTTCTATACTCGGAGATGCTTGGAAATGAACCACGATCACGGCAGCTTTAGCTGACGTTAGGTCGTGGTTCGTGTAGCGACGAGAAATATAAATGTGTTTACATATTTATATGAACGAGCGGATATAGGAAGCAGAGCGACCGCCAGACACGTGCCCCTGCTTTTAACTCTATGGATATTAGTACTGCTATTCTAAGCCAACGCCCCCGAGAAAACGCTCTGCGTGCCCTGGAAGATGCGCTACAAACATAACGAAATCATATTTAATGTCTTTAGCATGCGACGCCCAACGGCAAAGGGTAAACGAATGATTCATGTCTTTGAAATGAGCGACGGCATTAATGATTACAGAATTGAGTTTGATGCAGAGGACCTCACATGGACACTTGTCAGCATAGTGAAGGGTCGATATGTCGGAAAATAACACCAGAATCGGTGCATTGCAGTATTTAGTAGAGTTGCGGGCAGAGGGAGTTCTGCTCGCAGAGTATCCTGCATGTATTGATGCAATGATACTCAGAGATAAAACTCAACCTCTACTCGTTGTGAATCGACTAAGAGCCGAACTGATGAAGCGCTTCCATGGCCTCCTTGCGGACATCCTCGGTGATCATTGCAATGCCTTTACGAAGGGCGTAGATATGCACCTGAATCTCAAACGCAGCGTGCGCCCGCTCGATGTAGAAACGAACACTTTCACGCGCTGCTTGCCACTCTTCGGATTCGGGCGGCAACGTAATCAAAGCGTAAAGAGCCTCGCTGTCAACCCGATGCAATACGCTTTTGCCGATCTTCGAAATCATGCGTCGCCATGTGGCATTGCTGAACGGGGGTGCCACACCTCCGTACTGCTTTACGAACGGGTAAAAAAGCCTGTAGATCTCTTCTGGGGAGCCCAGCGTTCTGACTGCTTGAGTGGCCATCTACATTCCTTTGGTCAGCCTAGCGTAGTAGTTCTACGAGGTATAAGATATCATCTTTCGAATGTAAAGTCAAAAGCATCCCCTCCATATATCAGATCTAAACAAGTGAAATCGTGTTCACTGATATCTAACATACTTCGTCATAGGATAGGCATATGCATAGAGACATAAATAAAGAAAAACCAATGATTATGCATATCGACCTAAATAGTGCATTCGCAACCACCGAACAACAGGCACACCCATCGCTCTGTAACAGACCAATGGGTGCGACGAATCGACTCTCGAAAGAGTGTTGCGTGATAGCTGCATCCTACGAAGCGAAGGCGCTTGGCATCAAAGTCGGTTGTCGTCGCAGCGAAGCACTGGCAATCTTCTCAGATCTTATCATGTTCAAAACGGACGCACCAAAATAGCATAAAGTGTACGAAAAACAGATTCGCATCATGCAAGACTATTCACCAAAGATAAAGATAAAAAGTCTCTTTGAAATGTTTTTTGCTATGATAGATAGATGAAACACATAGGCGTTGCTGGCATAACCATGACAGATGACGAGAACTACCCTGATGAACGCTGGCTGTCTAATGGTTATGTATGCATACCTAGTATTGCTAGTATATCTATTCGTGATAGCAGCGAGAATGTTACAGGCGATTCCGTAAGGCGCGCATTGGATCCATACGAAGAAAAACTTGCTTCGATTGCATCATCGTTAGCGTACGAAGCGCGTCACTCATCCGATGATCAGTAACTAGTGGATGTTCATTCATCATATTAGCTGACTTGCTCTCCGATAGAGCAGTCAGTGCTAGGTGGTCGGACAGCCGGAACAGTTGGATGCTGTACATAACTGTAGGATTAAAACATTTGGTATGATAAGTACACAATGAAAATGCAAATACCTATCTATGAGACAAGTAACTTTTACCTCCAAGCTGCAAACCGACCATTTATTGATCGTGCTGAGGGTGGTCACCTCTACCTATTTCCTAAAAAAGAAGTGAGTGACAGAACAAAACTGTCGTCGGAATTAGCTATTGAATACATGAAGCTATCAATGATCGCAGGCGAGGCTTTAATGTCAGCTATGAAGCGGCGGGGTGTTGATATAGGAATTATCAACTATCAGGATATGGGGAATTGGAGCGTCTTTAAACCTGAAGGGCCGTCCCTTCATTTGCATATATATGGAAGAGCCACTACGGCAACCATCCAGAAGTACGGAGATGCTGTCTCTCTACCTCATCGTGATACGGGATTTCATGATAACTTTACTCCACTCAACACTGAAGACATTCAAGAAATTAAATCAGACATCGCTGTACTTCTGAAAACGAAAAAGTATGCTGGACTATGGACTGAGGTGGATGATGGGAAAGATCTATAATAAGCTCGTATTACTTGGTCAAGGTGATCTGCCAAGCTAGATAGTGTACGCTACGATTACTATAGGTATAAAGAATCCTAAAAAATAAATCGACTGAAGCGCATAAGCATGACTTCTTGTACGTTTAAAAAATGTGAGTACTGTCACTGCAGCCATTACCGTCAGTCCAGCGTATGCTGCCATGTTCCTAACCGCACCGATAGTAGGATTTACTGCAATCATACCTAAGGCTGGCAATAATGCAACTGCAGAGATGCCGGCTAGTGTTCTGTGTGTTAGTATCCCTCTGCCCTTTTCTGGAACAAGTGTACATAGGTACTGGCCTACAAGTGAGATAGCGATAAGAACTGCGAATATACCATGGAGCTGTAGGTTCTGTATAAACCACCCAAAGAAGAATACAGACAACAATGGAATGACTGCAGTAAAAAGAAGTATATAGTAGACCGTTGAAGTATTGTGTGCAGCTGCATGCTGACTAAATGTCTTTGAATGATTTTGCGGCCAGCAGATGA
This sequence comes from Candidatus Saccharibacteria bacterium RIFCSPHIGHO2_12_FULL_44_22, assembly GCA_001790515.1. GTDB lineage: Bacteria > Patescibacteriota > Saccharimonadia > Saccharimonadales > Saccharimonadaceae > MGCS01. Next base: position 39,696 of record MGCS01000001.1, on the reverse strand, counting down.
CAAGAAATATGAGTCCTACGATTAATAGGATCATGGCCGCAAGGATAAAATGTCTGATAATTGATTCCGTATCCATTCGTTTAAGTATAGTCGACATCCATCGAAATATTTATACTTGCTATACTAAAACTATGACAAAACCAGACGCCACTCTTTTTTCATTGCAGCAAATGATCATCGACCTCTCGCTCATTGATCGCAAACACTACTTTCCTGGAATGAAGCGTCATGAAAACGATATCGAACATAGCGTGGCGGTTGCGATGCTATGCTGGTATATTCACGACAAACTTGCACTAGATTTAGATATAGCTAAAATACTCAAGTATGCGTTGACGCATGATTTTGTTGAACGATACGCAGGCGACACGTCCACGTTTGCAAGTAGTGAGGAGCGAGCCGCGAAAGTTATTCGCGAACAAGAGTCACTACAAAAGCTGTCTACAGAGTTCTCATCGTTTGATGACATGATACATGTGATGAAAAACTACGAAGACAAGCTAGATGAAGAATCGTTGTTTGTGTGGTCAGTTGATAAAATGCAGGCACTTATCATGGGCGATATGGATAACTGGAAAGCGTACGCAGAAGCACCGATATCGTACGATGATTTCACTGATAAATTTGATGAGCTGTATCCAAAATCATCGCAATACACGAAAGAGGTATTTCGGGAACTAGTAGCGTATTGCAAAACAACATACTATGATCGTCCAAAGACTAGTTAAATATAATTCAATTTAGACTAAAGTTTCTCAAGTATCATATCGACGACAGTAGTAATTGGTTGTGTGGCATCGATGACTAGTCTGCCGCGTTTCAGTGAGTATTCTTTTACGCCCAAATTGTTTCGAAGCTGCTTAGCAAGTATATTTGGATCTTTGCCAAAGTTATTATTCGTCCGAGATGTCAATCTATGGCGCATGGTTACATTGTCGATGTATAGAATAAACACGCTGTCAAATAAATTAATAAACTCATCACGGTTCGTAGCGCTCCCACATATAAACACGTCGCGGTCATTAGAATTCAACAAAGCGTGCTGCAACCTATCTTCATTCCATATCCATCCTTCGCTTGTTTTGGATGCGATAGCAGCATCAGCGTCAATCGCATAGTACCCGCGTCGCAGCAGTTCTGTAGTAACGGTTGATTTGCCTGTCGAAGGCAGGCCTGATATCAGGTATCTTTTAGACATTCTGTTCGTAGTGTAATACTAAACATCCTATTTGGATAGAAGTGGCTCGAATATTCCAACGGGTATATACTAGTGATTATGGAAAAACGATTCAAGCCACACGCTGCTGCACTTGCATTGCTGATTAAAGACAATTCGATTTTGTTGCTGCGTCGAGCGGGCACCGGCTGGGCGGATGGTATGTATACCCTGCCTTCGGGACATATTGATGAAGGCGAATCAGCTACTGCCGCAGCCATTCGCGAAGCAAAAGAAGAGGTTGGGGTTGTTATTAACGATAGTGATATCAGTTTCGCAAGCGTGCTCCATCGAAGAAACAGCCAGAATAATCAAGTCTATGTCGATTTCTTTTTCATTTGCACAACCTGGTCGGGTGAACCAACGAATAAAGAAACTGATAAATGCGACGAGGTAAAGTGGTTTGATGTCGACGACCTCCCTGATAACACCATTTCGTTTATTCGAAATGCCGTAGCAAATTACCGGCGTGGAGTCACTTTTGCTGAGGACGGCTGGTAGTATTGCATACTAATCTGAATGGGTTCTCGTTCACGCTCTAAGGCGATGTAGCCTAGTATATACTAGAGTAAGCATGATAACACTCGACGGAGAACAATTTGGTAATCTATTGAAGGCATCTGAGCTAAGGCCACGTTTCAAATTGGAGCTTAAATTTGTTGCAAGTACACAACAGTTGCCTGACAGCTGGATAGATATTGAACTACTAGCAATTACGGACAGAACTGGCGATAAGGGATTGTTGTTACTGCAACCTGCAGATGATTTATATATTGTTCCGTACGCACTATCGCGAAGCATCGTTGATTCAACGACGGGTCGAGCCCGGGCGATTATCTGCGATTTTTGTTATACATGGCAGCCTGGGTCAAATGCAGCAAGTGTTACATTCAGCCCACCTCGGTCAAAAAATACTGTTCGATTTTTGTGTTGCGGCGACCTTGACTGCAGTAGTCACGTTAGAAATACGACAAAAGCAGCGCTAGTATCCAGGTCGCAATTACGTGAGACGATGACAAACGAGGATCGTATCGCGCGGCTAAAATCGAAACTGGAACGATACATTGCTCAGCTAGAGCTGACTCCTACCTCGTCAATGTGATGGTGTTATAATTAATTATATAAACGGAGGACGTGCATGCAAATGAAACTTGAATTGATACCTGTACCGGTTTCGGATACAGATATTGCGATTGATTTTTATGTCAACAAAGTCGGATTTATCCTAGATCATGATATTCAGGTTCAGCCAGGAATGCGTTTTGTGCAGTTGACGCCTCCCGGATCAGCATGTTCTATCTTGATAGGAGATGGTATGACTGAAATGAAACCAGGCAGTCAACAAGGACTGCAAATGGTGATCGATAACGCAACTGAGGCATATACCGAGCTGAAGACAAAAGGTGTCGACGTCAGCGACGTCGAAGTGCTTGAATGGGGTTCATTCGTATACTTTAGCGACCCGGACGGAAATAGCTGGGCGCTACAGGAGATGCCTCATAGAAACAAGTAAGGATAGTGTCCGGAATGAGCTACAAAACGTATATCGGATTGTTCGTGTACGTTTGTTATGGTCGTATGACCAGATTGACAATATTTTCACACCACGTGAGGCTTGGGGGCTATTCAAGATAGCGGCGTATGCCGAAACGATCGGTTGGTCGCTGTTGATCACAGGTATTGCCTTTAAAAAGTTTACATGGCCGCTCCACGACTGGATACTACCGCTTGCAGGTAGTTTTCATGGGTTAGTGTTTATATTCTATGTGCTGATTGTACTATTTGCTCATCGAAGTATGAAATGGCGATTTCGCCACTTTGTTATAGCAGAAGTACTAGGGAATATTCCATTTGGTGCGCTCGTGTTTGAGCGATACATAATCAAGAAACGACAAAGTTTGAGTCGGCGTATATAGTAGATTTTCGCATTATCGGCATGGCCGGATGATGCTGCTCCCCATGCTCTTTAAAGCCAACTTTGCGGTAAAACCCTACTGCGCTCGAAACAGACTGCAATGCGATGAATCCAAGCCCTCGATCATGAGTAACACGTCCAAGATAATCCATAAAACTCGCTCCGACTCCTAACCCTCTATATGCTCTGTCCACGGCAAAGTGTTGTATATACGCATGATCGTTGTATTGAATATAATCGGCTGCGGCGCAAATATCACCGTCAGCGTCACGCGTAACAAAGCACGAGTGCTGCTTGTCTTCAAACTCAGGTAGATAGTATTGTGCATCGGCAAATGTAGTACTATCTAAAGAACGTCGACCGATTTGATCTAGTATCTTAATTGCATCCAATGCATCAGTCTCGATATTTTTAGCATCCCCTATACTATCCGCAGGAGGCATATTTAGCTGACTAAACTTCATATTTATATTATAACATATAAATACATATTAAACAATAATTATAGTCCTATTTGTCTTTTTTGACACGCACCGCACGTTTGAATTTACTGTCAGCGATAGGATCAGCGAATCGCGCAATAGGTTCATATGTTAGCAATCTATCTGCTTTCTTTTTATCCTCATCCAGTGCGATTAATGCATTGACGAAGTACTTCTCGATCAACCATTCCCTACCTGGTGCTGTTTGCCCAACGACAGTGATTCTCCAAAGATCATCGCCCCAGCGTTCCGCATACTTTACGCGGAGTGGACGGGCAAGCATCGTAGGACCTGTCGGAACGGCTTTGATAAGTTTGTCGATCGCTTTTTCAGCTGCAACTCGGTCGTGAACGAATATATCAACTGCCATCGTGCGTAGAGCACGTGGTGTGACATGGACTGCTTGGATCTGCTGGTTATGAATCCAGATAACCTCACCGCTAAGACTACGTAGTTTCGTAGATCGTAATGTCATGCGTTCAACAACCCCAGTCATATCCAAGAATGGTTCGACTTTGATATAGTCACCGATCTTGAACCACTTTTCTATGATCATCGTTGCGCCAGCGGTGATGTCACGCAGCAAGATGCCAAGCGTCTGCCCTGCGATCACAATAAAGAACGCACTAGCACCGATAGCCGCAGCGCCAGATCCGCCTAGATCCGCACTACCCGTCGGTGCGAGCAGTCGCCACAGTACGTAAGCGATAATGGCGACAATGATGACACGCATAATCGCTATGGACACGCTTAAATACGTCTCAACTTGACGCAGTACCACAACACGGTCTTCTCGAGACTCAGTGTCACTACGAACGGCCACTTTTTGCGCGATATAGACGATTAGTTTAGCCATTAGTTTACTTAGGTAGTAGGCGACGGCGATCGACAAAATGAGAATAAAGATAGTGCGATAAGGGTTTGCCTGCCCAAAAAGATCAAAGACTTCTTGCCCTGCATTTTTAAATAAGTTTACTGCATCCATCTCTGTAAGTATACGATACTGGCTATAAATAATCGAGTATCCACTCGTAGATTCTCTTTGACTTTGATATCATTACCATAAGGTTTATATGCATACAGTTATAGTCGGTGGAGGATTTGCGGGGGTAAAGGCCGCATTAGAGATTAGTGAACGCGGACTTGGAAAAGTAACGCTTGTTTCTGATGAAAAGTATTTCCTTCACCATGCGACCCTCTATGCCACAGCCACTGGTCGCAGTAGCGCAGAGTCGGTTATTCCGTTAAGCGACATATTTGCGAAACATCACGATGTATCCGTTGTTCAGGCGACAATGAAAACGATTGATGTTACAAAAAAGACTCTCGTAACATCAACAGGTAAAATTCAGTACGATTCTTTGATTATTGCTGTCGGCATGGTGACATCGTATTTCGGCATCAAGGGCATGAAGCAGCACAGCTACGGTATAAAGACACTGCAACAGATTCATGAACTACAACTACACATCAAAAAGCAAGTAACAACAGGTAAAACTGATAAAAATTATGTTATCGTTGGCGCAGGTCCTACGGGTGTTGAGCTGGCTGGATCGCTTGGTGAATACATTCGCGAACTAGAAGATGCCTATGTCGTCAAACATCGACGTACGACGATCCACGTCGTTGAAGCATGCGATAGAGTACTACCAAAGGCTAGTAAAACGGCTAGTCGTGTTACGAAAAAGCAGTTAGAGCGTTTGGGTGTCGTCGTGCATTTGAACGCCAAGGTTACGACTGTCGATGCGGGATCAATCGAGCTCGGTAACACGAAACTCATCAGTCACACCGTCGTATGGACGGCCGGCGTGACGAATCATCCATTCTTCGGCGAACATCCTGATGTCTTCACGCTCAATCGCCCCGGTGGTCAAGTCGTTGTAGACGACTATCTGCAAGCTGCGCCTGATATTTATGTTTTGGGCGATAACGCTGCAACAAAAAATGGTGGAATCGCATGGACGGCGCTTCATAACGCTGAATTTATTGCAGATCACTTGGCTCGCCGCATTACTGCGCGTTCACTCAAACCCTACACGCCTAAATATTTCCCGCAATCATACCCAGTCGGTGGCAATTGGGCGTATAGCGAATGGCGAGGTATTTATGCAGATGGAAAAACCGGCTATGCGTTCCGGAGGTTCATAGAATATCGCAGTTATCGCGCACTATTGTCACGTACGCTGGCATTGGCCGCATGGAAGGCGCGTGATATCCACAGCGAGGGAATAAACAGATAATAAATCTGCTTGTAAAAGCATGAGCGTATTACTATAATAGTGGCAAGAGTTGAAACAAATATAAGGAGCATTCGGCTGACAGAGGTCAATCGTATAATGGGGTTATGAACATATTAATGCTCGGGTGGGAACTTCCTCCGCACAATAGCGGCGGACTAGGCGTAGCATGTTATTACCTTGCAAGATCACTTGCGAGGCAAGGATCATCTATCGACTTTGTCGTCCCCTATTCTGCTCATCATCCTGATAGTGAGTTTATGACGATTCATAGCGCAACTCGTCTTGACCCATTGCAGCGAAACGGCCTGAACGCATACGACAGCGACGCAGCTGAACATACATCTCTAGACAAGGCCGACGTTAACGATCTGCAATCTATGCGCGGCGTACAGAAAAGATACGTCCAGTACGTCGAACAACTTCTGCAAAAAGTAACACCTGATGTTATTCACGCTCATGATTGGCTGACAATGGAAGCTGGCATCCATGCGAAAAGGCTGACGAACGCTCCACTCGTCGTTCATGTTCATGCAACAGAATTTGACCGATCCGGCGAGCGTTCGGGCAATCCTATCGTTCACGAGATTGAGCAGCAGGCGCTTCTGATCGCTGATCGCATTATTGCCGTCAGCGCTATTACAAAAGCAATCATAGTGCAGCAGTACAATATTCCCGCAGACAAAGTCGAGGTTGTTCATAACGCTATTGATGCGGAACAATTAAGTAATCACACATACGACCTCCGCACGTACCAATATCTCGAGCTACTCCGGAGCGAAGGCTATACGGTCGCTGCGACCATCACTCGGTTTACTATTCAAAAAGGCTTGACTCACTTTATGCGAGCCGCGGCTCGTGCCTGCGAGAAATACGATAAGCTTGTTTTTCTACTTGCTGGCGACGGTGAACAGCGCGATGAACTTATCCAACTTGCGGCAGAGTATGGCATAGCAGACAAAGTGTTCTTTACGGGATTTGTTCGTGGCAAACAATGGCGTGATGCGTATTCTGTTGCAGATATATTTGTCATGAGTTCTGTCAGCGAGCCATTCGGACTGACAGCACTCGAAGCTGCACATCACGATAGCGCGCTGATTATCAGTAAACAGTCTGGCGTTGGTGAGGTACTCGATAGTATATTTAGGTATGATTTTTGGGATACCGACCGATTGGCCGACCAAATGATTGCAATTGCCACATCACCAAGCCTATCAACAACCTTACGTCGTAATGTCGCCCGAGAATATACACGACTATCGTGGGACGATGTTGCTCAAAAATGTATAGCCGTCTATCAAGCAAGCCGGATCGGAGTGGCGGTATGAGTCAAAAAAGCGTCGTACTCTATTTGCATGTTCACCAGCCGTACCGAGTGCGTCCTTATACTGTTTTTGAAACAAGCCAGTCGCATGATTACTTCAACGCGCCCAGTGACCTGTCTAGCATCGACAATGAACGGTTATTCCAAAAAGTGGCCGACAAATCATATCGTCCAATGAATGCAAAGCTTCTCGAGCTGCTCCATACTCATCCAGACTTTAAACTATCGCTCAGCATCACAGGTACATTCCTCGAGCAAGCGGAGCAGTGGGCGCCAGATGTGCTCGATGGATTCAAACAGCTTGTAGCCACGGGCCGCGTCGAGATATTGGCCGAAACCTACTATCACAGTCTGGCGTTTTATTACTCGCAAACAGAATTCATACGTCAAGTCGAGCTTCATTCTAAAAAAATTAATGAGTTGTTCGGTGTTACCCCGTCTGTGTTTCGTGGCACAGAACTTGCATACGATAATTCCGTTGCTCAATGGGCTGAAGCTGCTGGATATTCAGGTATCCTCGCGGAAGGTTGGGACGGCATACTAGACTGGCGAAGTCCGGGATACGTGTATCGACCTGTCGGAACAGAATCTATTGGACTTCTCTTGAAGAATTACCATTTAAGCGACGATATTGCATTTCGTTTCAGTAACCGAGCGTGGAGCGAGTGGCCACTAACAGCTGACAAATTTACCCACTGGCTGCATTCTACCGACATCGACGCGCCGCTAGTTAATCTATTTATGGATTACGAAACATTTGGCGAGCATCAATGGAGTGACACGGGAATCTTTGATTTCTTTGGTAATTTCATCTCGACATGGTGCGATCTGACAGACACGCCGTTCTTGACAGTGTCAGATGCTATAACACGCCATCAATCAGTCGGAGAGCTTGATGTACCACACACGGTTACATGGGCAGATAGCGAACGTGATCTAAGTGCATGGACTGGCAATGATATGCAGCGAGAAGCGCTACGACACTTGTACGCGCTAGAGCATGACGTTATTCGCACCGATGACCCGCAGCTAATCGCAGATTGGCGAAAACTACAGGCATCGGATCATGTGTATTACATGAGTACCAAATGGCTATCTGATGGCGATGTTCACGCATATTTTAGTCCATATGATTCACCATATGATGCATTTTTGTATTATATTAACGTTATTCGTGATCTGCGATGGAGATTAATGAAGCACCATAACATCGGGAGACTCCATGGCTAGACCACTTGTACTCAGTAACGGCGAACTTCATGTCGGACTAAATAATTACGGACTCGTACATGATTTTTATTACCCATACGTTGGCATGGAAAACCATTCGTTTGGTGGATCTACTCGTCACCGTGTCGGTGTGTATGTCGACAATCAGCTTAGCTGGCTGGATGACGAAGGTGCTTGGAAATTTACGTTCCGCTATCCACACAAGGCATTGATCGGTCATACAATGGCACGCAATGAATCACTCGGTATTCTTTTAGAAATCGATGATTTTGTTGATGCACAGCTGAATGCATTTATCCGAAATATCCATGTTATCAACCTCCGCGATACTTCTCGAACAGTTCGTTTATTTACTCATCAAGCATTTGCCATCGGTGATTCGCGAAGCAACACTGATACTGCGCAGTATCTTCCTGACAGCGATTCGATCCTACACTACCGTGGACGACGTGCGTTTATTGTTTCCGGAGTCCATAACAATCAGCCATTTGACCAGCATAGTATTGGCCTATTCGGTATCGAGGGTCACGAAGGTACCTACCGCGATGCCGATGACGGCGAACTGAGCAATGGAAGCGTCGAGCATGGCCGCGTAGACTCAACACTGCGCTTTTCTCTTGAAATCGATGGCCACAGCTCGCAACGTGTCCACTATTGGATAGCTGCTGGCATATCAACACGTGAGGCATTGTACACTGACAAGCAGATACGATCACAAGGAGTCGGCACTCGCCTCCATCAAACAGCCGAGTGGTGGAAGCAGTGGCTACAGCCAGCTTTGACCATTGCCGACAAATTAGATGCAGCTTATCGAGATACGTTTTTACATAGTACGATGATCATCAAAGCACATACAGACAAGCGTGGTGCTGTTATCGCCAGCACGGATAGCTCGATGCTGAAGTACTCTAGAGATGCCTATGGCTACTGTTGGCCACGTGATGGCGCCTACGTTCTATGGCCGCTTATCCGGATGGGTTACACCGAAGAACCTCATCGGTTCTTTGAATTTTGCAGACGTGGATTACATCCATCAGGTTATTTAATGCAAAAATATATGGCAGATGGCGGATTAGGCGCTAGCTGGCATTCGTATGTACACGATGGCGTAACGGCACCTCCAATCCAACAAGATGAAACAGCGCTCGTCCTGTTTGTCTTTTCGCAGTTTTACGAGACACATCATGATCCAACGTTACTTCGTGATTTTTATGGCAGCATGGTCAAACCAATGGCAACATTTTTGAATGAACATATAGAGGAAACGACCGGACTACCAAAACCGAGCTATGACTTATGGGAAGAAGTATTCCTGACGACGACGTACACGACATCCGTTGTCTATGCAGCACTTCTTGCCGCTGCCGATTTGGCTGACGCAGCTGGTGATTCAGATAGTTCAGTGCGTTGGCGTGCAACAGCCGACGATATGTTTACAGCAGCACACAAACATTTATACAATGAAGCACGTCGGTCATTTTATAAAGGAATCATCGTTAAAGATGGCCAAATCATCAAGAACGACACGATAGACTCGTCAAGCATTTTTGGCGCATTCATGTTTGGACTGTTTCCTACCGGAAGTAACGAGTTAACGTCTGCGGTAGAAACGTTTGAAACAGTATTTGCAAATGAAAACGGCAAAATCGGCTATCCACGCTATGAAAATGATAATTATCATCGTGTCGACGAAAGCAGTAACGGCAACTGGTGGTTCATTACCACGCTTTGGTATGCTCAATACTATCTAGAAACAAGCCAGACCGAGCGCGCCGCCGAGATCTTACAGTGGACGCGTCAATTAGCGACGGCGGCGGGTGGCTTGTCCGAGCAGGTTAATATCCATGACAATTCACTCATTTCGCCTAACCCACTTGTGTGGAGCCAAGCAGAATATATTTCTACGCTACTAGACACAATTACCGAAAAAACGCATTATGAATAGTCGCCTGCACCGTATCAACTATCAGCTTCAATCGGCATATGACCGTGCGGGTTTATCTAATTCAGCAAATAGGCAAAAAACAATCGCTAAATTTGCAAAGCAATTTCACTTTGTGCATTTTGGATCGTCTTCAAATACTTCACAGTTGACCGTTATTCGAGGTATGACAAGTAGTATCGATCAGCGCGATAGAAACATATGCATCGGAACACATGACGGGTACGATATAGCATTCGTTGAACGTACAGCAACGCTTACTTTTGGCGACAACCCTGAATATCCGTCATCGGCACATCGTTGGCATATCATGGAGTTTGATTTGCATTCACACAGCGACCTGCCGTTCGTATTTATTGGAACAAAGCAGCAATCGCGGACATTCTATGCAAAGCTGTTCAGTACACATCGCGAAGCTCGACACATCGATCCAGCATACTACACTAAAAACCCTGTTCGTTTTGGCCGTCACTATGCGGTCGTCGCGTCTCCTGCCGAACAGACACTTTTGACGCAGTTATTGACCGACACAATAACAGATACGATGGCAAAACATCAACATCCTTTTGCTATTGAAATACAGGGTGATTGTTTGTTTATTATTACCGAAGTGTCGCAGACATCTGTGCAATCTTTAACACAAATGCTCCACTACGGCCTATGGCTAGCCAAACATATCGACAGAAACATTCAGTCATAAAAATATCCCGTCAAGAACGGGATATTTGTTATAGACTCAACTAAACGAGTATTAGCCTTTTCGAGCTTTTACTTCGTTACGTCCAAGACTCTTTTTTGTCTCAGTGTACGTTGCATGCTGACGCGCCACTGGGTCGTACTTCTTTAGACTAATTTTTTCTGTCGTATTCTGCGTATTTTTAGTCGTGTAATACGTACGGTGACCTGATAGATCACTGACGAGACCGACTAACTTGCGCTTTGTGTTCTTCTTTGCCATGACTCACTCACTTACGGTTATTATTGCAATCTTATTAATTCTAGCATAATTTTGTCACTATGACTAGTGTTCTGACGTAAAAATGGAGCCACGACTGGGATTTGAACCCAGGACCTCATCCTTACCATGGATGCGCTCTACCAACTGAGCTATCGCGGCACACCTTATCTTTTAGTACACGCATGCGCTCTACGAATGACTTACGTTTCACGCAGGAGCTATCGCGACGTACCTTATCTTTTAGTACATGCATGCGCTCTACGAATGACTTACGTTTCACGCAGGAGCTATCGCGACGTACCTCGGACAATTGTAGCAAATAGCGGCGACTTTTCCAACAATATCTATACGAGCTCGTCTATAGCAGCCAGCATATCATCACGATTTGATTGGATAAATGGAAATCCTACCGAGTGCGCTCGGTTCATGAGATAATCGGCAGCGTTCGTTGTTTGCCGTATCATGTCCGGAGTGTAACCGCCCTTATTCACTGCTTCTCTGAACTCATCCTCATCAAGTAATGTTGCGTTGCCGTCTTTATCAAAAACGACATCTAGTTCCAGGTCAATCCATGAAACTTCTGACGTCTGCTGGTCGTACACGCCTGGTGTTGCAACATTGCAATACGAATGATGAAATATGCCAGAGCTATCATACGCAGCAAACAAGTTATAGTATTCGTTACGACTGATTATACCTATAATCTCGTGAGTAAACTTAAATTTCAAATCTCGCGTGTGATGGTGCGCTTCGTTGTCAGGCTTGCCATGCACAATAATCCATTGATTCGTCTGCTTTAGCAGTTCGCCACGCCATGATAGATGGTTGATACCGCCAATCTTCTGTGCGTTAACGAGTACTTCGTTCATGAAATCTACTGCAATGGGATGTTAAATACAGTGCCAGTACCACCACCGACATATTGTGGCATTTTGCCGTCCCACTTTTCGATGGCTTGTTTCTGTAGGTATTGCTGTGTCAATGTTTCACTCTGTGCTCGTTGTGCTTCTGCATCCGTGATAGCGGCCTCGAGATTAAACTTCGCACGTTCTGCATTTTGCTGAGCAACTTGCTTTTCTTCGATAGCTTTACCAAAACTATCGCTAAACTTGAAGTCAACGATACTTAGTTCACTCACCTTTATACCAAAAGGCGCTAATCGGTCGGTGAGCGTCTTTTGCGCAATAGTCTTTAGTTTACTTCGTTCAGTAATCAACTCTGCCGCAGTATACTCTGCTGACGCTGCTTTGAACACTTCGTTAATAGCTGGGCTGACGATCTTGTCGACGTACAGTGCACCGATCGTTTGGTGGACTCGACTGACACTACCGCGCTCGAGACTATAGTTCAATACAATCTGACTACTCACGTCTTGCAAATCCTTGCTAGCGGCAGTACTTGTCACCGCTTCTTTTTGCACCTTGATATCATAGACTGTTACGTTGTTCAGACCCCAGGGAAGAACGAGCGATAGACCTTCGTCCAGCTCACGACCTGTAACACGGCCGTACTGAGTTACGACGCCAACTTGTCCCGTACCGATTGTCTTGACGCTGGTTATATATGTCACAAGCAGCAAGAATACTACTACTCCCGCTATAATTGCACGCTTACGTGTTAGAAATTTCGTCTTTTCACCAATAATCTGAGCAGTCTTTATCATAGTATTTTCAGTATACCATGATAGAGACATCTATTTCTTGGTTGTTTTGGTAGTCTTGCGAGTTGTAGCAGTTGGTCGAGCCATCGATCGATCATTTAGACGAAGTAGTACAGATGACTGTAGTAATGCCCATGCAACAGCATTAATTAAAAAGATTGCAGCCGCAGCGATGGCAAGCGCCAGGATTTGCTGGCCAAGCGATTGGTTAAGAAGTCCTATTACACCAGCCGCCACTAGTAACAGAACAGCAACAGCAACATACGTATGCTGTAGTTTTTGACGATCAGTTGTTTCTTCGCTCCATGAGCTGAGTGATGATTTGAATGATTGATACATAATTATATTATAGCACATAAGCATTTTATAGTCAATATTTCTGCTTTCCCTACAATTATACTTGAAAACCCGTCAAGATTTATGTACACTTATATCTGTACTTTGTGCCGCTTTAGCTCAGTTGGTTAGAGCAGCTGTTTTGTAAACAGCAGGTCTACGGTTCGAATCCGTAAAGCGGCTCCATGACAAGGCAATAACTGATAGTCATTGATTGTTTTGTCTAGAACCAAAAGTATATATGCTGGAATCGTGTAGTGGCAATCACGGGAGACTGTAAATCTCCTGCCTTTCGGCTTCGTAGGTTCGAGTCCTACTTCCAGCACCAAAGTAATAAGCCATTCCCGAGAGGGTGTGGCTTATTGCTTTGGTTGTGTAGTTGCGTTCGAACCTACGAAGCTTTTGCAAAGCAAAAGTAAAGCGCGTTAGCATTTTCTTTTGCGAGTGAGTGGCGGAGCAATCTCCGATTGCGATGACCTACTTCCATAGTGAGATAGCTACTCTGCTATAATCAAAATATGAAAATATTGTTTGTGTGCCGAGCGAATGTTGGACGAAGTCAGATGGCTTGCGCGCTTTACAATAGATTGTATCCGGGACATGCTGAATCTGCGGGTACAAAAGTTGATGAACCTGGTCAACATGTAGTGGACCGCAAACGAGCAAAAAATGTAATTATAGTGATGAATGAAATTGGGATAGATATATCACAGAATCGTCGTCGCCAGCTACAAAAATCTGACATAAAAAATTACGATAAAGTCATCATGATGGCTGAGAGTGAAACCGTACCCGAGTATATGAATGATGAGAGCGCAGTGACTTTTTGGAATGTCGACGACCCGGCGAATATGGACATAATAGATACTCGTAAGATACGAGAAAAGTTAAAAGTGCTCATAGACGAGTTGTAAATATACCTACATTACCTTACGAGGCTGTACAACTCGCTTTGGCTGTCCTTGGGGAATGATCATCTTTGAGGCTTTTTCGCGAAGTTCGACTGACAGATCAGACTGACCTACTCGTTCGTATGCATCGGCCAAAATATTGAGTGTTTGCGGGATTGGGTCAAGCTCAACAGCATGCTCGAGTGATTCGATCATTTTTTTATTATGACCTAGCTTTTCCTGAACCTTTGCATATGCGATATGTCGCGCCGATAGGTCATTTTCCATTTCGAGCGCTTGTTCGAATGCGAGCGCAGCTTTGTCGTAATTGCCCGTTTCGTAATAGATCAGGCCAACGTTATGCAGACTGCTAGCACTTGGTTCAAGCGATTGTGCAATCTCAAAACATTCAATAGCGTCTTTAAATGCCTGTTGTTTGGCGTACAAAATACCAAGGCGGTTATACGCAGTTGCATTACGTTCATCGACGCGAAGAATCGTCAATAGTGCCTTTTCTGCACGCAAGTACTTCTTTTCACGAAGTGATTCTTGAGCAACCTCCCACAACCTATCCAACTTTTCTGATAGTTTAATAGGGAGATCAAGTGACGCGTCTTCGAGTGAGCGGCGGTAGAAAATAGCGATTCCACCGATAAGAGCTACGATAATAAGTCCTAACATTTCCTATGTATTATACCACAAGCAACGTTAAATCAGCACTCGGGCAAGCTGAAGCTGTATGTTGCCATTCGCGGTGATTCGCCGGTGTGCTTCGATAAGTAAATCAATTTGCTGTAGTATGTTTGGCTGAAACGAGGCCTGGAGTGCTCGCTCTAGTTGCATCGTTAAATCATCTATCAACTGCAACGCACCTGGGCGCTGGTCTTTATATTTATGAATAGTATGCATTTTTTGTATTGCTGTACCCCCGAGGATTGCTTTTGCATCCTGCACTGTCTGAACGCGAGCTGCGTAATAGGTATCATCGTGTGCAAGTCGATACATTTCCGCAGGTTTCCCATCTGCAATGAACGCAATGCGCGCCATACGGGTCGCATCCGGTAACTTCCAGCTAGCCAATAGCGCCTTTGATTGTTCTGATGTGCAGCGACGAATATCGACACGTTGACAGCGCGAACGGATAGTAGGCAATAAATCATCGGCAGTATGTGTGGCAAGAATGAAATAGATGTTATCTTGAGGTTCTTCTAGGAGTTTTAAGAACGCATTTTGTGCCTGGTGCGTCATTGATCGATTACCAAAGTCAACTATAAATAATTGCGGTTGATCGAATTTTACACGGGTCTGATCGTATAGCGCTCGGATATCTTCAATAACAATCGAACCAGTTTCGTAATCTTCGATCAGTTTTGCACCGGCTTGCAAGCGTTTTTTCGGCGTAATGATTCGTGGTTGAATATGAAGGTCGGCTGCTAGTCCGCGAGCAATCGATGCAACGCCGACACCTTTTTCGCCCGCTATTAACAGAGCTCCAGGCATATTCGCTGCTACCTTTTTCATGATATCGGCAGAAATTGGGTGAATAACCAGCTGATCCATAGAGTGACTATTGCACTTTTGTGTTAAATTCTGCTGGCATCGGTGAGGTGAATACTTGGCGATTGCCGGATGGAATCGTTATCTCAAGGCTATGCGCATGCAGGTAAAGTCTATCGGATTGTTTGCCATAGACACGATCACCATGGATTGGCGTATTCATGTATTTCATGTGTACTCGAAGCTGATGGGTACGGCCGGTTTTTGGACGAAGCTCTACCAACGTTAGCTTGCCGTCGGTACGGAGCACTGTGTAGCTGGTTTGTGCAGTTTTGCCTTTCGGATCGACACGGAATGTGCTAGGCGCAGACGGGTTGCGTGCAATCGGCAGATCGATCAATGCTTCGTCCTGATCCAAAGTACCGTCAATGACTGCGAAGTATGTCTTTTTGGTTTTGCGATCGGCGAATTGCTTTTGCAATAATGTTGCCGTTTCGGGGTTGCGAGCGCCGATCATAACACCACTTGTGTCACGGTCAAGCCGATGAATAATACCAGGACGGTTCGTATCGAGATTGTAGGTTGTGTATCGTCGAAAGAATTCAGCAACGGTAAATTCGTCATTTAGCGCACCTTTGCTGTGAGAAAGGACGCCAACTGGCTTGTCGATGACGATGACATTGTCGTCGATGTACATAACTGGCAGTTCGTCTTTTGAAAAATCTGACAGCTCCGGAACATTGACGACTATCGCATCTTTGGCGGTAATATCCATTTTGGGAGATTCGACGACAGTTCCATTAACTGTAACGTGGCCTGCTTTGACGTGTTTTTGCCAAGTACTGCGCGATGTTTCCGGGAAGCGCTCAGCTAGCTCAATATCAAGACGTTTTTTGTCTGAAGTTAGTTCGAATAAGTAGATATCCTTTCCTTTGAATGGCATGCCATAGGTCATTGTTGATTCTCGTGGGTTTTTGATCAGTTTACCCGCCGCTGCTGCACTATCAGAATGGATCTGCTCGATTATATAGTCAGCATCGTCTTCTGCGGTATCATCGGCTAGAATATAGAACTGCGTTTTTGAAAAGCGAAATGAAACGAGCATATTGATGTCGTTTGGATGAGTAGTCTTTAGTTGCTCGACATGTCGGGGGACGTTGTCATCACCTGCAAGTTCGAACTTACGAAGAATAGTTATGACGTCAGAGCTGGCAATCTTTACCATAATTACGCCTTAGCTCTCAAGCCGACGGCCTGTTGAACTTTATAAAGTGTTTCGTTTGCTTGTATATTCATGACCTCTTCTGACATTTGTAGTTTTGAAAGTATTGCTATATCTTCAACGTTTGCTAGGCGCGACTGAAAATCTTTAAGGAATTCGACTAGTTCATCAGCAACAACTTGTTTGAAGTCACCATACTTTTCCATTCCCTTGAACTCAAGCTCAGTATCATCGAGTGGTTGAGCGCGAAGGAGTGAAAGAATTTGGAGCAGATTACTAATACCAGGCTGGTTTTCTGGGTCGAAATTGACACTCGCCTTGTCGTCTGTTGTTGCACTCATCACCTTTTTTGCAGCAACCTTAGGGTTGTCAGTAAGGAAGATGACACCTTTTCCCGATTCGTCAGATTTACTCATTTTCTTTTCGGGAATCATGAGGTCTTTGATACGAAGCCCTTGGCCTTTGCCGAAAAATTCATGCTGCTTTTGTACTGCCTCTGGAATAGTTAATATATCACCAAATTTTTTGTTTACACGCATGGCGATATCACGCGTATATTCAAGATGCTGAGTCTGATCATCACCTACTGGAACATATTTGGCGTTATAAAGAAGGATGTCCGCGGCCATAAGCACCGGATAATTGAAGAGGCCGACGCTTGCTGCGGATGATTTGAATAGTGAATCCGAAACAGAAAGTACAAATTGATTCAATTCCGCCTGTGACGGCAAGCTTGTCGAGGACACGGAGGTGAGTTCTAAAAAGTCAGCGACTACACTTGCTACTTCCTGTGTTTTAGTCTTGTCCTTAAATTGCGTCATACGCTGCATTTCACCCATGCCAGTAAAACAATCAAGGATCCACGTCAGCTCACTGTGCGCAGGTACATAACTTTGACGATATAAATGGATATTTTCATTATCCAGCGGTAGTCCAGCTGCGGCAAACAAACGTGCATTATTCATAATCTGCTCTTGAAGGAGACTATGATCGATTGGTGTCGTAAAACTATGGAGATCGGGAATAAACATGTTGATCTGATATTCATCTGATTTGCTTTTCGCCATCTCGATAATAGGCAACATTCCACCGAAATAATTGCCAAGTGTTAGGTCGTTGTTTGCACGAAGTCCAGTCAAGATTACAGATTTGGTCATAGTCTCTCCATTATACCTTAAATTCAGCTATTCCGTCAGCCGATCTCCCCTGTTCGACCATTGCTTTTACTATACGCGCTGTATGAAGACCTTCGATTGATATATCGTTTGGATTTATAGTATCTAAATCTATCGCCTCGAGTCGTCTAATTGCCGCCATCAGTCCTTCAAAATTGGTTCGACGCCGTTGCTGCTCTGCTGTTAATTGATATTCCATTACTTTCTCCTTTCATTTAATAGACCGTCGTAGTGACGGTCTATTTAGTATTCTCAAGTATGTTTTAATTCAAAACACGAAACAAACCGCCAGATAAACTGTCGGTAAACCAATAAGATGTTCCGGTAAATTTTATACCATTCATTAGATGAATTTAACCATAGTAGAATAGATTTTACAAATTCTTAATTGACTGTGTCGTTAACCGCGCGGTGCACACTATCGATAACCGCTGCCGTAAACTGCTTGCTCAAACCTATTTCGTGGCCAGCGACAACTGTCTCTAGCGTCGCATTAGGTAGCTTTGATTCTAACTGACGAATATTACGATTAATGATAAATGGGTCTAGTTTTCCGTATATGACATGGATGGGTAGTGTTAGCTTTTCGGCATCCTGCAGGGATGTCTGATTTTCGATACTCATTTCGAGAGAACTAACAATGGCCGGAAGCGTATCGTCGCTGATCGTGAAGTTTGCATCGAGTAGTTTTGCTTTCTTAATAACGGCTGCCATCTTTTTTGCTAAATCTGCTTTGCTACGACTATAGCTATATAGTCTTCGATACACATCTTCTGGCTGCGGTATGATTGCACGGCCGGAACGTTCTTTAGGCGGCCTGTAAAACGGCGGGCTGCACAAGATCAGTGAATGGACATGTCGTGGATACAATCCAGCATACTGGACGGCGACAAGGCTTCCGAGCGAATGGCCCACGATAATAAGTGGTCCATTGATATGGAGAGAGCGAAGCGTCATCTTGAGCGACTGAGCATGAACGGTTGCACTATACGTTTGCCATTCTGGCTTTGGTGAATTACCGAACCCTAATAGGTCAACTGTTATCACCCTAGTATGAGCATCTGAGACTCGTTTCAGTAGGGGTTTCCACATGTGATGCGAATTTGCCAGGCCATGCACAAATACTACCGTTACTTTTGTTTGACGCGGGTGAATATCATCTCCTACATGAAGGATATGTGGCACACGAAGCCACTTATGAATGACCGTTTCTATCATAACTCTAGTATAAGCGACATCAGAGTACAAATACACCCCGACATGCGGAGTGTATTTGTATTATGTTTAGCGATGCATTGTATAGTCTTCGGGGAATGGGATGCATTTTTGAATTTATTTCGAAAATAAACGGAGGGGCGAACCCCTCCTGGTTTATTAACGCTTCGAGTATTGTTCGCGCTTGCGAGCTTTTCGAAGACCGTACTTCTTGCTTTCTTTTTCGCGGGGATCGCGACGTAAGAATTCAGCTTTTTTCAGTGTCGTACGAAGATCAGCGTAACCAACAGTGATTGCTTTTGCAATCGCTAATTTGATCGCGTCAACCTGACCCGCAGTACCACCGCCAGAAACTTTGATAGTAATATCGAATTCCTTTTGCTTACCAACCAACGCCAATGGATCGGTTACTTCTGCTAGGAATGTTTTATTACCATCTAGGTACTCTGTAGCTGGTTTGTCATTGATCGTTAAATTGCCTTTACCGGCGTACAAACGTGCGCGAGCAGTAGCGGCTTTTCGGCGACCAAGTCCATAGAAATATTTTCCTTCAGCCATGATTACTTAACCTCAACTTTCTCTGGAGTTTGTGCGGTATGAGCATGCTCTGTACCAACAAATAGCTTCAGACGTTTCATTCGCTCAGGTGATAGCTTGTTTTTAGGAAGCATTCCCTTTACGGCAGCTTCGATGATGCGTGTAGGGAATTTCTCACGAACTTCTTCTAGACGTGCATCTTTGATACCACCAGGGAATCCTGAGTGACGATAGTAGATTTTTTGTCGTTCTTTATCACCGGTCACTACAGCCTTTTCAGCGTTGATAACAACAACGTAGTCGCCGCCATCGATGTGTGGAGTGTAGCTCGGTTTGTATTTACCGGTGAGATACGTCGCAATTTGCGTTGCAACACGACCTAGTGGTGCTTCGCTTGCATCAATCAAGATCCAGCGGCGAGATACTTCACTTGGTTTTTGTGAATAGGTACGTGTATGAGTATTGATAACCATTACGCCTTCACCTCCTCTTTAGGAGCAGCTTTGAGTTCGTCTACGAATTCAATCACTGCTAGTTGAGCGCCGTCACCAACACGAAGTCGAGTACGAACAACACGTACGTGACCACTGTTGCGAGCAGTCAGTTGTGGAGCGATTTCATCAAACAGCTTGAATGCTGCTGCCTGCGTTGATAACGCGGCGATGACTTGACGACGACCGGCTAGGTCACCCTTCTTTGCTTTTGTAATAACTTTCTCTATATAACGCGATGTTTCTTTGGCCTTTTGCAAGGTAGTCTCGATTTTGCCATGCATGACGAGACTCGTAGCGAGACCTTTTAGCAGCGCGCGGCGCTGATCGCGTTCGCGACCAAATTTGCGCCCTTTGTAACCATGTCTGTGCATACTAAAGTTCCAATTCCGCCAGTTTATCTTTTACTTCATCAAGTGCTTTTGAACCAAAGCCTTTCAATTCGCGTAAATCTTGCTCAGTGAGTGTCACAAGATCATGAACAGTACGAATTTCGTTGTTCACAAGTGCGTTAGCTGTACGAGCGGTAAGATTTAGTTCTTCGATAGGTGTGTTCAATTCACTTGTTTCTTCGTTATCGCTTTGCCCAAGTGCTGGAGCTGATTCAACTGCAGTACTACCAGCAAGTGCTGTGTACTGGTTGACCAAAATCGCAGCAGCCTCTTCGAAAGCTTCTCGTGGGCTAATCGCGCCGTTTGTTTCAACAGTAAGGATTAGTTTATCAAGATTTGTTTCTTGACCAACACGTGTGCTATCAACTTTGTAGCGTACGCGAAGTACAGGACTAAAGACCGCATCAAGTGCAATCATGTCGCTGTGCAAACGCTCTACGCTACTATCTTCGATTGTTCGGTAGCCACGGCCTGCCTCGACAACAAGGTCAAAGACGACAGATTTTTTAGGATCGTCGATAGTTGCGATGATCTGATCTGGATTGACAACCTCAACATCAGCAGATGTTTTGATATCTCCAGCAGTAATCACACCGGCGCCCTTTTTCTCCAGACGTAATTCAATTGGTTCATCACTATGAACTTTTAGGTTAACGTTTTTGAGATTAAGCATGATGTCAACGACATCTTCTTTGATTCCGGCAACAGTCGTGAACTCGTGAGTTGCTCCTTCGATACGGAAGGCAACAATTGCGCCACCACGGATCGAAGAAAGAAGCACGCGGCGAAGGCTGTTACCAAGCGTATTACCATACCCAGCATGAAGTGGTTCGATCACAAAATCGGCACTAGTGTCGCTGTTTTCATTGATAGCAGCGAGCGCAGGGTTGTGAATAACTTTTGACATTGCTTATAGCTCCTTCTTAGCGTGAGTAATACTCAACGATTAATTGTTCATTGATGTCTGCTTCTGCCTCTTCACGCTTCGGAAGTCCAGTAACGTCGATCTTGATCTTTTTAGCATCGCTTTTTAGCCAGCTAAGTGGACCTTGAACCGAGTTTTTTACGACATCATCAAGTTGTGAGAAGTAGCCAGATGTAGCACTTTTCGGACGGATAGTAATTTCATCACCAGCTTTTAGGCGGATAGATGGAATATCAACACGCTTGCCATTCAAAAGGAAGTGACCATGACCAACCAGCTGACGAGCAGCACGGCGGCTCGTAGCAAAACCAGCACGGTACACGGCGTTATCAAGTCGAAGTTCAAGAAGCTGTAGCAAGTTTTCACCAGCAAGGCCTTCTTTACGTCGACTCGCTTCGTTCATCAAACGAGCAAATTGTTTTTCAAGTAAACCGTACGTACGGCGTACTTTTTGCTTCTCGCGAAGCTGTGTCGCGTACAAGCTAGGCTTGCTGGCACGACCATGTGCATGCTGACCAGGAATCCCGCTCTTTCGTGCCATGATCTTGTTTGCCTTAGGATGCAGTGCATACCCTTCGCGACGAGATTGTTTAACGATAGGTGAAGTATCTCGTGCCATATCTACGCTCTCCTTGCCTTACGTGGACGAACGCCACCGTGAGGTACGCCTGTCACATCTTTAATACTTTCAACAGCGATATCAAACGCACCAACGGCACGAATAGCTGCATCACGTCCAAGTCCAACGCCTTTTACAAAGACATCGACACTTGATAGACCATGCAATGATTTGACAGCCTCTGCTGCTTTTTCGGCAGCAACCTGCGATGCATATGCTGTACCCTTTTTGCTACCACGGAACCCACAAGCGCCAGCGCTTGCAGCGGTAAGCACATTACCTTTTTTGTCAGTGAACGTTACAATAGTATTGTTAAACGTTGCCTGAATATGCAGCTGACCAGAAGGAACTGATCGGCGCTGCTTCTTTCGAGTTGACGATGTTTTAGCTTCAGCCATAATCTATATTCCTTTCTACGTCTTAGACGCCGCTTTCTTTTGTGTACCACCCACGGCTACTGCTTTACCCTTACGAGTTCGTGCATTCGTGCGAGTACGTTGTCCGCGAACTGGAAGTCCTGCTTTGTGTCGGAGTCCCCGATACGCATTCACATCCTTTAGTCGCTTAATATTATTTGTTACCAAGCGCTGTAGGTCGCCTTCGGTTGTATAGTCGGCATCGACTAACTCTCGAATACGTTGTTCTTCAGCCTCGGTGAGATCTTTCACCCGAGTGGTCGGCTCTACTTTAGCCGCCGCAAGGATGGTCGATGCGAAGTGTGGACCGATACCGTAGACATATGTCAACGCGATCTGCACTTGCTTTTCTGATGGGATAACGATCCCAGAGATTCGAGCCATGCTTAACCCTGCCTTTGCTTATTACGTTTCTTTAGTTTATTGATGATTCGCAGCACACCCTTACGGCGTACGAACTGGTCATCAGGACTGATTTTTTTGACACTCGCACGAACTTTCATGAGCGACACAAACTCCAGTTTTCCGTTAAATTTAATCTCGCAGACGGAAGCTGATTCTGCCCTTAGTAAGATCGTAAGGGGTCAACTCAACTTCTACCTTATCTCCTGGTACAAGACGGATATAGTGCTTGCGCATTTTACCTGAAATGTGACACAGAACCCTATGGCCATTCTCCAATTCCACCATAAATTGAGTATTAGGTAGTGCTTCCACTACCTTACCTTGCAATTTAATAACTTCTTTTTGACTCGCCATAGTTAACAGTGGTTGATTATACACGAAAACTTCGTTCGCGTAAAGCGTCTAATAGTAGAATCTTCACGGAATTTCCCCGCGTGAAGTTATAATGATAAATCCATTGTAGCAAATCAGTCACGATCGTCAAGATAGCGGCTGATTTTGCTTCATAACTCATCTCTTCACCTCTGATATATATCAGAAACACAGAGATGAGGACAGAGGAGAGCGGCTCCAGTGAACCCCATCAGTCAAACCACTAATTAGCCGCCTCAGGCCTGGACGAATCGTACATCGAGGTACTCACCATTATCGCTAACCCAGCACCTCACAGCAATCCGCACTTCTGACGGGCATGTACCGATCCAATCAGCTAAACCACGACTAAACCAGCTTACATCGCCACGGCTCAATCGCAACACACATGTCTGTATTTCATATGCCTCCAGGCCTATGATGTCTACCAGGCTATGGTCAACGATCATCGACATCGTTTCAAAGCCTGCTCTGCGTGAAGAAACTGATTTTTTTATACGTATGTACGTATGAGATGAGACTGCGGCGCAAGCTATATCCAGTGCAAGTTCAGCAGCACCGACAAGCTGGATCATTTCTGATTGAGTTGCGGTTCCTCCTTCACGACCAAACGATTGATAGGTGGGGTCATTGGATGACATTCTACTCTCCTCTGTCAGGTACACTGATTCACTCGACGCCGCTCATCGAGTGAATACGAGTGCATTAATCGAATTGGACGGAGTGTCCAGATAGATTAGTTATAACATGAACGAGTAGATGGCAAAAGCGTGAGCAAAATAAATCGCGATTCTACTACGTAAACTTGCAATCAACTAACGTGACGTCTGCAACCACCGGAAAACCAGCCCGAGTAACCACTAAAGAACGATAACTGTAATAGATTAATTAGCGGCTGGCGAATCCACAGCTACAGCTCGCACCATCACTCGCTTATCAAACACTTTATCCCGTGGCACCCAATTACCCGCACAGCTAATAAGACTCAAGCCTTCTTTATCCAGGTCAACCGAGTTCATCATATCTTTCATGCCTTTTGTATTCGCATCTTGCAAACTCATCGTCCTGTTTTCGGCAACCGCATAGCTGAACTTCTTGCCGTCGCCACGTTCGATCGTAATAATATCACCGTTATTCAAACTAGCAAGTTTCGCGAATACACCGTCACGAGTGATACCCCCGTTATGTCCGTCAATAACAACAGCGCCTGCACCCATACCCGGGGTTGCACTTTTATCAAACCATGCAGTATCGCCAATGTTCTTTGGCGTGTCCAATAGATTCTGCTTTGTTAGACCAACGGACACTACTCTTGCTTTATCGATACCGAGAGACGGCATGCTGATATACCGTGGATGAGACGCTGGCACCGTATGTGAATCGACTTGTGCCGGCGTAATAGGTGTTTCATCGATTGTAGGATCCGCCATTGCACTGGCCGGCACAACAGGTAGCGGAGGGGTCTCGCCCTTTGTGTACCATAGATATGCATACCATGCACTTATCGCCATAATAGCAACAATAACGAATGCCGCTACCCAGCGTAAAACGTGATGGTCTGATGTTTTATCGATATTGAGCCCCGGCGTCATATAATTCTACTATACCATTTATGCTTAACGAAAACAGCCTCTACGATATACGTAAAGGCTGTATAATTTTCAACAAACTAGTAAACTGTACTATTTATAATCGTCGTAGGTGACCATCAATGCACGCGAGTTGATCTGACGTAAGCTTTCAAGTCCTACTGACACAACGATCAAGAGTCCCGTACCACCGATAGCGAGGTTTTGTATACCAGTTACTCCAGCCTGCGCAAATAGATACTCTGCGATAAACGGTAAAACTGCAATCAGACCAAGAACAAGCGATCCAAAGAGTATCAAGCGGTTAACGGTACGTGAAAGGTATTTTTCGGTCTGAATACCAGGTCGAATGCCTTCGATAAATCCACCTTGCTTTTGTAAGTTTTCTGATATCTCATTTGCGTTAAAGACGATTCCAGTATAAAAATACGTAAACAAGATAACGAGTACAAAGTAGCTTGCAGGATACACCAACGCGGCGAGCGTATCACCTGTGAATGCACCTGGCTGAGGCGCCTGGAACCAGTTGATCAAATTATTAGCAATGGCAAGATACTGAGCATCGCCAGTCGCCTTCAGAACCTGACCGATGAATGCAGGAAGTGAGAGGAATGCAACTGCAAAGATGACGGGAATAACACCAGCAGCAATTAGTTTAATCGGAAGAATACTCTTGATGCCTCCATAGCTACTGTTGCCCTGTACACGCTTTGCATAGTTTATCGTTACGACACGCTGCGCTTCGTTAATCTTGACTAACAGGTACAATACCAGTAATGACGCTAGACTTACGGCCAGGGTCACATAAAATGCCGTTGGGTTGACTGGAATCGTGAACCAGCTAAATACATTGAGCGCACCCTCTGACGTATCGACAAGTGATGTGCCTAGACTTGCGAGTGTCGATGGTAACTGACTAATAATACCTGCGAAGATAAGCATACTGATACCATTACCGATACCCTGCTCGGTAATCAACTCACCTAGCCACATGAGGAGGATTGCACCGGCAGTCATCGCACCGACAGCGACAACCCATTCGATTGGCGTCGCATCATCGAGTACAGATGTATTACCAGCAAGTACTGTCTGACGGAGGATGTAAATGAATGCAATAGATTGAACGATAGCAAGTGGCACTGACAACATACGCGTCCACTGATTGATCTTACGGCGGCCAGATTCGCCGTCTTTATGAAGCTCTTCCAACTTCGGAATAGCTTTTGTCAGCAGCTGGGTAATGATGCTTGCCGTAATAAACGGACTGAGTCCAACTAATACGATTGATAGCTGCGCAAGTGCGCCACCCGACAGAAGGTTCAGGAACCCACCAAACTGGCTAGCGTTTACTACGCTATCAATTGCGTCCTTTAGTTGCGTTGGTTCTGTGAGCGGCACAGGAATGTGCGCAAGCAAGCGATATACTACCACCAGCCCAAGAACAATCCCAAGGCGCTTTTGCATGTCTCGGTTCTTAAATGATTTTAAGATGGTTTTCCAGTTCATCAGTCGTTCCCTATCTTGAATGATTATTGCTACTCTCCGTAGCAGAATACTTTATTAGTATTATACTACGGCAAGCGCAACAATAAGCTAATTACTCTTATTTGTCTGCTTTTTCAGCTTCTTTTGTACTCTTTTTGAGTGGAGTTGCCGTCTTTTCGAATGCGCCACCAGCTTTTGTGATTGCCGCTTTTACAGATGCAGATGCAGCCTGTACCTTCAATGTAACCTTTGCAGTCAGTTCGCCACGAGCGATCACTTTCACTGAATGGAAAGGTGTACCAATGTAGCCTTCTTCAAACAATGTAAAGTTGTCAGCCGTTTTGCCTTCAAATGCGTTAAGGTGATCTAGGTAGACTACCTGCGCAGGAGTGCGGAGGCTTTTGAACCCACGTGCTTTTGGAACAGCTGTTACAAGTGAACGCTGTCCACCCTGGAACATTGCACCAAGCTTCTTACCTGTACGAGCGCCCTGCCCTTTAGTACCACGACCAGCAGTTTTACCCTGACCGGCAGCGATACCGCGACCAACACGTTTGCGATCTTTATTTGCCGCTACTTGCAGTTCGTTGTATTTCATTACTTTGTCTCCTCTGCATCATCAGCTGCTTTTTTAGCAGTTTTCTTTGCAGGTTTCGCATTAAGCCATTGGTCTTTAGGAACAAGGCTCTTTAACGCTTCGATCGTTGCATATGCAATATTCACTTTGTTTGTAGAACCAAGTGATTTTGAAAGCATGTTTCGAATACCTGTGACACCAATGATTTGTCGGACGACACCACCAGCGATAATACCGGTACCTGGAGCAGCTGGCTTGATAAGCACTTGCGCACCAGAGAATCGGATTTCTGCATCGTGAGGAATTGTCTCGTTCAAAATTGGAATACTAATCAGGTGCTTTTTCGCAACATCAGTTGCTTTTGCGACGGCAGTTTGAACGTCTTGACCTTTTGCAACGCCAACACCAACTTTGCCTTTGCGGTTACCGACAACAACGAGGGCTTTGAAGCGGAATCGTCGTCCACCTTTTACAACACGTGAGACGCGGTCGATGTTGATAACCAATTCTTCGAACTCTTTTGGCTCTTGTGGTGTTTGGTCGCGTCGGTTATCTCGGCGAGATCCATTTCCACGTTGTTGTTGAGCCGGACGAGTGTTTGTAGTAGCTGCTGTTTGCTCAGCCATGATTAAAACTCCAATCCTTCTTTACGTGCAGCATCGGCAAGTGCACTCAGGCGACCAGCGTACTGGCGACCGTTGCGATCAAATACTACAGTTGTTATCTTTGCCTTTTTAGCCTTTTTAGCAATGTCAGTACCTACGAATGCGGCTTGCTCTGATGTTGTGCCAGTTTGCTTCGCACCAACAGTCGTGCTAGCAGCAAGCGTGTGTTGAGCAACATCGTCGATAAGCTGAGCACTTACATGTTTGTTGCTAATCGTAACAGTCAAACGTGGTCGCTGTGCAGTACCAGTAATCTTGGCGCGAACGCGGTTTTTACGCAAACTCTTGTTCAGTAGTTTTTTAGCGAGATCGCTCATGATTACTTACCTGTCTTTCCTGCTTTACGAACAATGACTTCGTCAGCATATTTAATTCCCTTGCCCTTGTATGGTTCAGGTTTCTTTAGTGAACGAATTTCTGCTGCGACCTGGCCCACTTGCTGTTTGTCGATACCCGATACGGTGATCGTCATCTTTTCTACAACCAAGTTTACGCCCGCAGGAGCTGCGTACTTCACTGGGTGACTAAATCCTAGGCTCATTTCGATAGCCTGGCCACCACCGCCAACGCGGAACCCAACACCGTTGACTTCGAGCTTCTTTTCGAACCCTGTTGTTACGCCGTTGACTGCGTTGTTTAGTAGTGCGCGCTGCAGACCGTGCTGAGCTTTCGCGATTCGTTCGTCATCTTTACGCGTCACGATAGCGTTTCCGTCTTCGATAGAAACCGTCACGTCGCTCAGATGTGGAACAGTCAGTTCGCCTTTGGCGCCCTTGACAGTAATAACATCTGAGTCAACCGTGATTGTCACGCCCGAAGGGATTGCAATTGGTAGTTTTCCGATTCGACTCATCTTACTTCTCTTTCTTATTATTCTTATTTTCGTTCGTTGAATTCATTACATTGAAACCTAACGCAGTGATAACAGTAGCCAGTAGACCTACGACACTTGCAATAATTAGTTTCAATTTCATGAATTAATAAACTTTCAGTAGTAGCTCACCACCAAGACGCTGCTTGTACGCTTCGCCGCCAGTGATGACACCTTTACTTGTACTAATCAGTACGATACCACGACCGCTTTTTACGCGAGGGATATCGTCCGCACCAACGTACATACGTCGTCCAGGCTTGCTGAGACGAGTAATTTCGTTGATAACACTGTTTTCGCCAGGTTTGTTGATCGTAATGACCAATGTATCACGTGGCTTACCTGCTTCGACTTTAACGTCGGTCAGGTAGTTGTTTTTCTTTAGCTGTTTTGCAACAGTGATTTTTAGCTTTGACGCTGGGACACGAACTTCGTGTTTGCCGACCATAGCCGCGTTTCGTATGCGGGTTAGAAGGTCAGCGATTGGGTCAGTTGATTGTAATGACATATATCTATTCCTTTCCTTCTTACCAACTACTCTTAGTAACACCAGGGATTTCGCCCTTTGATGCTTTTTCGCGGAAATTAATTCGGTTCAAACCAAATTTACGCATGTATCCTCGTGGTCGTCCTGATAGGACGTCACGGTTCTTCCAGCGAGAAGGGCTACTGTTCAAAGGAAGTTTCTGTAGACCGTCTAGATCTCCAAGTTCCTTTAGTTCAGCGCGCTTAGCTGCAAACTTTACAATCATTTTCTTACGCTTTTCGTCACGTGCGATCATAGATTTTTTAGCCATTAGCGTCGGCCTCCTTCTTTTTCAAATGGTACACCAAACTTTTCAAGTAATGCACGGCTGTGCGCAGCATCTTCGTTACGAATAGCGAAGGTAATCTGCAAACCATGGATCACTTGCGTTTCCTCGAATGTCAATTCTGGGAAGATCGATTGATCAGTCAGACCTAGGTTATAATTACCACCCTTGTCAAACTTTGTGCCGACACCGTGAAAGTCACGTACGCGAGGTAGCGAAACGTTTACCAGGCGATCGAGGAATTCGTACATACGAGCACCACGAAGCGTCACGTTGACACCCACTGGAGCACCCATATTTGCACGGATTTTGAATCCAGCAACAGATTTCTTTGCAAGTCGCTCAACAGGAGCCTGGCCAGTGATCTTTGTTACTGTGTTTCTTACTGTTTCAAGATGACGCTTATCATCTTTGCTTTTACCAGTTCCTACGCTGACCACAATTTTCTCGAGTTTTGGTACTTGATGTACGTTACCGAGGTTCAATTCGGCCTGAAGTTCTTTGACAATCGTATCATTGTACAAAGCTTTCAAGCGAGGAGCCGATGTAGTAGCTTTTGCCATTACTTGATCTCCTTATTTTTTGCCTGTCGTGCAAGGCGGACTTTCGCGCCGTCTGCATTCTTTGCATAGCCGATTCGGCTTGTCTTGCTAGTCTTTTCATCGATAACAAGCGCTACTTTGTGAAGTGGCGTTGCAACGTGAATGTCCTTGTGACCGCCAGTTGGATTCGTCTGAGACGGTTTTACTTTGCGGTGTTTAACGCCCATACCTTCAATCAGAACAGCGTTCTTTTTTGATAGCACTTTGACAACTTTACCAGTCGTACCTTTACTAACACCACTGATTACTTTGACGATATCGTCTTTTTGAATTCGTTGTGCCATATTAGAGTACCTCCGGTGCAAGGCTAATGATCTTGCTATAGCCCATTTCACGAAGTTCGCGTGGTACTGGACCAAAGACGCGAGTCGCTCGTGGGTTTTTGTCATCGTTAATGATAACTGCGGCGTTGTCATCAAAACAAATCGTGCTGCCGTCTTTGCGGTGGATCTGGTCACGTGTGCGAACAATCACTGCCTTGACGACTGATTTACGTTTGACAGTACCAGTTGGGTTTGCCTGCTTGACGGTAGCGACGATAATGTCACCAACGCGAGCATAACGGCGCTTTGTACCACCGAGAACGCGAATACAAAGAATTTCCTTTGCACCACTGTTGTCAGTGACTTTTAGACGGGTTTCTTGCTGAATCATTACGCTTTCGCCTCGTCTTCCTTTAGTTCAACAGAACCGCGGGACTTTTGTTCGATGTTCGTCAGTTTGAAGTACTTAGTCTTTGAAACTGGACGAGTTTCGACGATTTGCACCTTGTCGCCAATGTGCGCGTCATTGTCTTCATCGTGAGCGGTGTATTTACGAGTGACAGTATACTGCTTCTTGTAAATAGGGTGAGTCTCACGACTAGTAACAGTGACGGTAATAGTCTTGTCGCGAACATCCGATGTCACGATACCGGTCAATGTCTTGGCCATATTATTTACTCTCCTTAGGTGTAGTTCGCTCTGCAAGCTCAAGTGCTCGGATAGCACCGTGCAAGCGAGCGATTTCTTTACGTGTCACTGTCAACACGCGCGGGTTCACCAATTCACCTGCAGCGTGTGAACGCTTAGCGGCAATTTGGTCAGCTTGCTTTTCAGCAAGTTCCGTACGTAGTTGATCGACAGTCTTTACTTCAGCGGCTTTGACAGTTGTCTTTTTAGGAGCAGCTTTCTTGGTTGTTTTTGCATCAGCCATGATTATGCTTCCTCTCGCTTGATAAATTTAGTCTTTACTGGAAGCTTGTGTGACGCAAGGCGCATAGCCTCACGTGCAACTTCTTCGCTCACACCCTTCATCTCGAACATAACTGTTCCAGCCTTCACCTTTGCGACGAAGAATTCAGGGTTACCTTTACCGCTACCCATTTTTACATCCTGAGGCTTGCGCGTTACAGGTGTATGAGGGAAAATACGGATCCAGATTTTACCACCACGTTTGATGTAGCGGGTCATCGCCTGACGAGCTGACTCGATCTGACGACTTGTGATACGTTCGTTTGACTGAGATTGCAGTGCAAAATCACCAAAGGCAATGTAATGACCACGAGTGGCGATGCCCTCGTTAGTGCCTTTACGAACTTTACGATACTTAGTTTTCTTAGGAAGTAACATTATCGATCCGCCCTTTCACCTTTGTAGATCCAGACCTTCACGCCGATGATACCAACACCTGGAGCATTTGCACGAGCTGAATGGAATGCGATATCGGCACGAAGTGTGTGCAGTGGAACTGACCCTTCGATTACCTTTTCACGACGAGCCATCTCAGCGTTGTTCAAACGACCAGCAACTTGGATACGGACACCTTTAGCGCCTGCAGCCATTGTATTTTGTGCTGTCATCTTCATTGCGCGACGGAAGTTGATACGACGTTCTAGCTGACGAGCGATGTTCTCTGCAACTAGTTTTGCATCAAGTTCTGGACGCTTCACTTCTTCGATATTGATTCGAACAGGAAGACTTGCTACCTTTTCGATTTGAGCTTTTAGCTCTGTTACACCAACACCACCACGACCGATCACCACACCAGCTTTTGCCGTATGGATTGTTACCGTAATAAGATTAGCTGAACGCTCGATCTCGATACGGCTGATCGTTGGACGACTTGCGAACTTCTTTTCAATCAGTTCGCGAATCTTGATGTCTTCTGCAAGCCACTTTGCAAAGTCTCGTTTGCCAGCGAACCAGCGTGAGTCCCAGTTCTTGTGAACCTGCAGGCGGAAACTAATTGGGTTTACTTTTTGGCCCATTTATTTATCCTCCTTAGTTGCAGTGTCTGCAGCTGGTTTCGCAGCTGGTTTCTTTGCTTTCGCATCACCAGTTACTTCAATCAAAATGTTTGACGTCTTTTTCTGGAATGGAAGCGCACGTCCACGGCTGGCAGGTTTGAATCGTTTCAAACGTGTACCAACAGTCACTGAGATAGTTGAAATAACTAATGTTTTGCCATCAAGCCCGTGAGTGTTTGTTGCATTTGCCTTTGCACTCTCAATAGCTTTTTTGACAGGGAGTGATGCACGCTTTGGAACGTGCTCTAGGATAACAAGTGCATCGGCGACAGTACGGTTACGTACAAGTGCAGCAACCAAGCTTACTTTACGTGGTGCTTGGTCGACACCTTTCGCATAGGCACGAACAGTTAATTGATCTGCCATAACGATTACTTCTTATCCTTTCCACCGTGACGTCGGAATTTACGTGTTGGACTAAACTCACCGAGTTTGTGGCCAACCATATTTTCCGAAATCAACACTGGTACGTGTACACGACCGTTGTGAACAGCGATCGTTCGTCCTACCATGTCCGGAGTCACCGTGCTAGCACGTGCCCAGGTCTTGATGATAGTACGATCGTCTGGCGTCAAAGCCGCCACTTTTTTAGCGAGCTTTACGTCGACGAATGGGCCTTTTTTGAGTGAACGACTCATAGACTACCTCTTCCTCTTCGCATCATGGCGACTTTTAACAATCAATTTACTTACATCTTTACGTCGGCGAGTTCGGTATCCAAGTGTCAATTGACCCCATGGAGTCTTTGGCGTACGGCCAACACCGTGCGCTCCACCGTCACCACCACCGTGTGGGTGATCAACCGCGTTCATGGCAATACCACGAACAGACGGACGAATACCTTTGCGGCGATTACGACCGGCAGAACCGATCTTGACGTTTTGGTGCTGAACGTTACCGACAACACCAAGTGCAGCCGTCGCTTCTAGTCGGAAACGGCGAACTTCACCAGATGGCAAACGCACTTGTGCGTAGTCGCCTTCTTTGGCCATCAACTGAGCTTTTGTTCCAGCTGAACGAACCATTTGCGCACCTTTACCTACCTGGATTTCGATCGCATAGATCTGTGAACCGACAGGAATCTTTGAAAGTGGCATACGGTTTGATGGTTCGATTGGTGCATCAGGACCGCTCGCGATTGACTTGCCTTTGTGCATGCTAGTGTCAGCTAGTACGTAGTGGTAAAGACCATATTGATCTTTGATACGTGCGATACGTGCAGATCGGTTAGGATCGTATTCGATTTCTTCGATAGTCGCGACTGTTCCTGGTGCAAGTTTGTGATTCATCAGACGATGATGTCGTTTGACACCACCACCACGGTGACGAACAGTAATGCGACCAGTGTTGTTACGACCAGCGTTCTGCTTCTTGCTTTTGATCAGACTTTTCAGTGGCTTACGAGTTGTAATCTCACTGTAATCTTCTGATGTCATTCCGCGACGAGCAGGAGTAGTAGGGTTGTAAGCTTTAATTGGCATCACTTCTTCTCCTCTTCTGCAGCTACAGGCTCTGCGAATACTTGAATGCTGTTACCAGCGGCAAGTGTTACATAGGCCTTTTTACTGTCTTTGCGTGTCGTTGTACCAGGATACTTGTTCTTTCCACGACTGAATCGAACAGCTTTTCCTGATTGAACCAATGTCTTGATTCGAACTACTTTAACTTCAAATTGGGTTTCCACAGCGTGAACAATTTCTTGCTTGTTCGCCGTTAGTGGAACATTAAATACGTAAACATTGTTTGCGCCTAGGGCATAGGCTTTCTCAGTTGCACGTGGGGTTACGCTAATAAGTTTCATATTACGCCTCCTCCTTTACCAACCATGCTTTGATAGCAGGGACTGATTTAGTCGAAAGAACAATATGATCAGCATTGAGGATGTGGTAAACACTCAGGTAATTAGCACGGATCAACAGAACATTTTGGATGTTGTTGGTCGCACGAATCAACTCTGGAGTCTTTTCATCGACAACGACAAGTGTCTTACGAGTCAATTTGTTGTCATCAAGAAACTTTACAACTTCAGCAGTTTTGCCTGTTGTAGTGATGTCTTTGATTACGACAAGGTTTGACTGGTGAGCAAGTGTCAACGCTTGCTTTACAGCAACGCGCTTGCTAGTCGTACTTAGTCGTTTTGTATAGTTTTCGTTGCCGCGTGGCCCGAAAACAATACCACCACCGCGCCAAATAGGGTTTCGTGATGAACCAAATCGTGCACGACCCGTACCTTTTTGCTTCCATGGCTTTTTACCACCACCGCGAACTTCACCGCGTTGTAGTGTTGTTGCGCTTGCCTGGCGGCTATTTGCGAGGTAGCTATCGTATGCAAGCTTCAATAGTTCGTGGTTTGTCACCTCGACATTGAATACTTCCGCTGGTAATGCAGTCTTAGTAGTTGCTGGTTTAGTAGCGTCCGCCATTATGCCTTCCCTCCGATAACAATCAGACCCTTGCGTGGACCAGGGACTGCGCCCTTTAGACCAATCAAGTGATTCACTGTATCAACGTACGCAACCTCAAGGTTTTTGACGGTAACACGATCGTGGCCCATACGGCCAGCCATCTTTTTACCCTTGAAAACTTTTTGAGGATACATTGATCCAATAGAACCCGGCTTACGGACATTTCCGTTACCACCGTGGGTGCTCTTGCTTGTATTAAAGTTGTGTCGTTTTACGGTTCCCGCAAAACCTTTACCCTTTGATGTACCAGTTGCGTCGACGATATCGCCTAACGTGAACTGAGATACATCGATCGCGTCACCTACCTTGAGACCTTCTGGTAGTTCTGCAACACGAAATTCCCGAATGTGTTTCGGGGTCACTTTGGCTGGACTGGTGTGTCCAGCAACGGCCTTGCTCAAGTTCTTACCCTCACCATATGCCACCTGGACTGCGTTGTATCCATCGATGTCGATAGACTTGACTTGAGTCACAGTCACTGGGCCAGCTTGAATCAACGTCACAGGAATTGCGCGTCCATCCTCACTAATGATTTGGGTCATACCAATTTTGGTACCGAGAAGTGCTTTCATTGCCCTCTTGCTCCCACTTAAAACTCTTGGTGGAAAGCGGTTTCTCATCTGTAGAGACCTACCAATTCACCAAGAGACAGTTGTTATTACGTAATAAGTTACCATTTGAATATAGCATAGTTACAGGGGTAAGTCAACTATTCTCGACATAGTTTCAATCGTACGCAAGGGTGTTGGTTATTTATAAACAATATGTTATAAATAAGATATGGCACTGCATGGAAAATCCAGCAGTCAGAACCCGAAAGGAAGCCATGAGCATTTCAGGTACATGGAAACCCGCAGAAATCCCTTTCGAAATCGTAGTGAACATGCATACCTGTGTGATTTCGCGAACGAGTTCGACGTCGGCATTGATGAATGTCGAACTTGGGGGCAGTCGGTCCGTACTCGTGAAGGTGCATAACGTACCGGAAGAGCTGCTCGACAGAGCTACTCAGGACTCTCGAGTTGAGAGGCCTGTCGTCATCGGAGCATTCAATGCAGAGGATGGCGCCGTATCAACCCTCTCTCGAGTACGAATCGGTGACGTCGAATATCACCTCACCTCCTGATCACTCACACTTGTGCCGGAGGCCTGCATACGCAGTGACCTCCGGCACGATCCACCCTCACAGGGTGGTTATTTTATTTCTATCGATTGCAGCATGTATACATAAGCTAGCTTATTCATATGCGTTATAATAAATACCAATGAACATCGCAAAACCCTCGCGCAAATTACATTACATATTCATCATCTTGACAGTATTAACTATAGTGGGCATCGTACTAGGGCTTCTCTTCTTCACTCCAAAGGCAGCCACGCCTAGCGCTACAACAGCCGTTTCAACGATTAAAACCACAGGGCAGACCAAACAAGAGCCAGAAAAACCAGTCGTGCCAAGCTTCGACAAAAAACGCCTATCGACAACCGATCCATCGAGTCTATGGGTTGTCGTCAACAAATCGCACAAAATCACTCCAGCAGAATATACACCTGGAGATTTGTCGTATACGACAAACGGCGTACTCGTCAGCGGGCAAATACTGCCAGATTTGAATGCGCTCATTGCAGCTGCAGGTGCGAAAGGTGTGACGTTGCCGATCATCAGTGGCTACAGGTCATATGCCAATCAGACGACGCTGTACAACAATTATGTCGCACAGTACGGTCAAGCGGTCACCGACACGATCAGTGCTCGTCCTGGCCATAGCGAGCATCAACTCGGCCTTGCTGTCGATCTAGGAACGCCAAGCAATCCAGGGTGCTCGCTGAAAGCATGTTTTGCTACGACAGCAGAAGGTGTTTGGCTAGCCACGCATGCGCAAGAGTACGGATTTATCGTACGGTATACAGCCGAAAACACCGATATAACCGGCTATGATCCAGAGGGTTGGCACATCCGTTATATCGGTCGTGAATTAGCCGCCGAAATGAAAAGCCAAAATATTACATCGCTGGAAACATTCTTTGATATTAGCGGTGGCAAAGTATACGCCAATTAAAGTACTATACCCGCAGGTACGAAATAGCAGATAATCGACACAACAACCAGTACGGCATACCAGATTTTGCGATCGAACTGGTTCTTTTCTATTAATGCAATTCCAGCCAGACCGACAACAGTCCCTAGCGGAAACGCACCTAACATAAACCCGTTGAACGATAGCGGTGCGCTAAATTTTAGCCACAGTGTACCTAGGATTACCACAACGACAAGTTTGAGAAAGTACGTACTATCGCTTTCGACAGAACGTGGTTTTGCGACGACCGCTGCTGCTGCCCTGTTGCGGGCATAGGTACGAGCGCGACGTGCTTTGTTTGATGTTTGTTTTTGAGCCATTTGTTCAATCATAGCAATTTAGAGACGTAAGCACAATAAAAAGTGTACGTAGTTATCTTGGATCACATTTAGATACTGGACACTGACGATCATATACATGCCGTCATCCTAGAATTGTCATTCTCTGACTTGATCAGAGAATCCAGGTCAAAAGTCATCACTTAAATCCGACCACATCGGATTTGTCTTTTCTATCAGTTCAATCTTCCAAGCTCTATTCCACCGTTTAAGTTGCTTCTCCCGCTTAATAGCAGACTCGATAGAAGTAGTCTGCTCGATAAGTACCAACTTCGTAACATTATATTTGTCAGTAAAGCCCTTTGAAACATGGGATTTGTGCTGATCGATTCGTCTAAATAAATCGTTCGTAACACCGATGTAGAGTGTACCGTTTCTACCTGAACTAAGTATATAAACATAGAACTGTTTCATAGTTAATTATCAGTATACCTGGATTCTCTGATCAAGTCAGAGAATGACACAATAACATCAGAGTATGAGTGGCGGCAGTATACCAAGTCTGAGTATGATAGTCACTCGTTGAACGTGTATACACATACCAGTCTAAAGTAAATCTGCCTAAATATAAAACCCCCGCAATGCGGGGATCTTTTTATATAAACAGTCGATTACATTCGAATTTCTGCGTCGACACCAGCTGGCAAGCTGAGGTTTTGCAGACTGTCGATAGTCTTTGGCGTCGCGTTTGTGATGTCGATAAGGCGTTTGTGTACGCGCATTTCGAAGTGTTCTCCACCTGTCTTGTAGACGTGTGGTGATTTGACGACCGTAAACGTACTACGACGTGTCGGAAGTGGCACTGGACCTGCAATACTAGCACCAGTACGAATAGCCGTGTCGATGATTTGCTTTGCTGATTGATCGATAACCTTGTGATCGTATGCTTTTAGGCGGATGCGGATGCGCAATCCTTCTGCTTTGTCTGCCATAATGGCTCCTTATAGGTGCAGCGTAACCTTGAACAGGAGTGGGTACCTGACAAGTTCTCGTCTGCGATTAATTAGTACTCAGTTACTATAGCGTATTTATAGGGGTAATGCAATATTTCAGCACATTTAATATTGACTTATATAATATATAAGAGTATATTGCAAGTAGTTTAGTTGACTGAAAGTCCTAAACGTTATTTGACAGAAAAGCATTTTAGTCGGACTGACAGTATTTATTCGAGTTTTGTCAGTCCGACTAAAAACAAAGGAGAAGTATCATGAGACTGACACTTATCGTCGATGCTCCCGATCTACTGGTGGAAGGACCCGCGCTTCACGTGCAGTCACGTGAAGTGATAAGCACATTCTGGATGAACGAGCACTTGGATGGAATTGGAGACGATTCCCTACAACGAGAGGTGCGCGAGTCGCCCGTAAAGGATCTCGCGTCAACACGCCTCGCAAGTGGTATCACCTATGCTCTGGAGAGTGTGATCTCGCAATCTTCTAGGGGTTCCGCACACCTTGACGACGTCGGATCCGTGATCTTCAACATTGATCTGGCGTACTGGCCTTCGGAAGTAGGCTTCGCCATCCTCTTCATCCTAGGACAGAGGAATGTTTTCATTCAGCCGGTCAGCTGAGCAACCATCTGTCAACTACGATAGTGTCGAGGACAACCATGCTTTTCTGTCCTCTTCTCAAGCCTTGAACCATTTCAAGTTTTAAGAAGAGTTTTGACAAAATAGGAATAATAGAATATGATACCAATAACCTTCACATTGTTGTGATGGAAGTAGGACATGCTCACTCTGATGGATTGGATGAATGACCATGTGGAAACCGTCGCCCATTCAAGAAGTTATCGCCACTCATCTTTACGAAAGGATGATGCAGGTTCCTAGACCCAGGGACAACAAGCCGACAGTTCTCGTAGGGTTCACGCTCAGAGGTAGCGCAATCCTCGATAGCTTACAGACCATCCCAAGCTACGTCGGCGTGACAGTATTAGACGTTCACACGTCTACCGTACTCGTCAATCAACGACTCGCCGAGATGAACACAAGTGCTGCCGTTTACTACGACGAATGGGAGAAAAAGTTCTACGCGACACACCCCTCCGTTCATTTGTGAGGTGATCGAACCCGCTTGAGCTCGTTGCAGGTATCCGCCCGATACCTCCGGGTGTCAGGCGGGTATTTGCTTTTCTACTCCATGAGCGTATACTCATCTTAACCATGAGTGAAATGCTTGATATGCAGTGTTTCTCTGCCTCGTATGATGAGGAACCTTTGCCTGAAATAGTGTTTCCTTCGTATTCATTTGAATATATCGCACGGACATTGGGATGTGACGATCCATTCATACTTAATGAAAAGAATGCATGCATTATGCGAATCGCCAATCAACCCGCCGACTATGATGATCATTTGGACGCATTTTGGCATACGATCGAACCAGCGATCGAATCACACGCAGACGATGACGGCGAAACGTATCACAGAATCATGCAAGGACTCCTCCTTTTGCAGGCGGACA